>JADJDP010000028.1 GCA_016702645.1 Flavobacteriales bacterium | reverse complement strand
ATTCCAAGTTCTCCACCTGGCTTTACAGTATCGCCTTCCGCACAGCGATCTCGAAACTTCGCTCCCGAAAAGGTGGGAGCGTTGACTTGGAAGACGTTCCCGAGAGCGTTGCTTCCACTTGGGACGAGCCCGCGACGGAGCAACTGGATCGGAAGAAAGCCCTGGACCTTGCACTGGCCGAACTACCGCCGGAAGACGCGGCCGTGGTGACACTTTTCTACCTTGCGGAGCAGAGTGTGGAGGAGATCGTAACCGCAACAGGACTCTCAGCGTCGAATGTGAAGGTGAAACTCCACAGAAGCAGGAAGAAGTTGTTCGGATCCCTTCACCATCAACTCAAGGAAGAAGTATGGACGCTCCAGTAGGACCCGATCAGGCAAAGGCCGATGAGGCCTTGCGCGCCCTGTTCCAAGAGGTTGGGCTTTCTTCCGCTCCCTCCGGAATGGAAGCGCGGATCATGCAGCGGATCGCGGTCGCGACCGTTCGACCCTTGGCTGTTTCAGACCCCCTGCTGCCCAAATGGACCTGGGGATTCGTCGCATGTGCCACGGTCGCGGTGGTCACGCTCCTCGCCGTTCAGGGAACCCAAGCTACTTCCACATGGAGCCTGCCCATCCCCTCTTTCTCATTGGAAAGTGTGTTCTCTTCCAAATGGGTTTGGGGTGGCATTGCCAGTGCTGTCGCACTGCTCGCGCTTGACACGTGGTTGGGGGCGAAGCGCTTTGCGCTACAGCGACACTGATCACATCAGTCTTTTCGCCGCTGCGAGGGCGGCATCGTAGTCAGGCTCGCTCCCCAACGAAGGAGCCACCTCCACGTAACGTATGATCCCTTCCTTGTCGATCACGAAGGTGACACGCCCCAGAGTGCCGTTCAAATTCCCTTCGGCGATGCGTGTACCCCAACCATCGGCATCGCGGAAACGGAAGTCGCTACCGGGAATGACGTTCTCGATACCCTCGGCGGCACAGAACCGCTTCAAGGCGAACGGCAGATCCGCCGTGACTGCCAGGACATGAGCCCCCAACCCGGTGGCCAGTTGGTTGAACGTGCGTGTCTCCAGTGCGCACGTACTTGTATCCACGCTGGGGAACATGAGCAAGACCACCACGTGGCCGAGATGGTCAGCGAGCGATGCATCGACCCTATCGGTCCTCACATAGCGCAGCGGCGGTGCTTTGGAATCAACTGCGGGAAGAGCGCCGAAAAACGCGGGCTGTGGCATGGGAAGCGGAGCTGGAAGGACAGAACACGGAAGTCGAACTACTGTTCGCTCATGATCTTCGGGATCGCTTCCTCGTACACCCTGCGTGCCTCGGCGATCATGCCAAAGGGCTTGTCATCCACCACCAATTTGCCTTGGGTGACGTGACCGAGCAGCACACTGGGCACACGGCTCTGCGCCATCAGATCGAGGAAGTCGTCCTCATTGTCCTGGTCCACGGTGACGATCGCACGACCTTGGGATTCACCGAAGAGGAAGGCATCCTCACGCACCTCGCTGTCACTAACGATGTCGAAGCCAAGCCCGCGTGGCAAGGCCATTTCCACCAGGGTTGTCCATACTCCGCCGTCGCTCACATCATGTGCAGCATTGATCAATCCCTTTCGGATGAGCATCAGCAGCATGGTGTGAAGACGTTGTTCTTCTTCGAGGTTGAAGTAAGGAGCGGGTGAACGTTGGATGCCATGCGTGCGAACGAGGTATTCGCTGCTCGCGATATCGTCCACCACTTTGCCGATCAAGAAGATCAAGTCCCCTTTCGTCTTGAAATCGAGGGTCATCCGCTTGGTGATGTCAGGCACCACGCCCACCATGCCGATGGTGGGCGTTGGAAAGACCGGGATGTTCTTGGTATCGGTGACCGTGTGGTTGTAGAAGCTGACGTTGCCGCCGGTGACGGGGGCCTCGTAGGCGCGACACGCCTCGCCCATGCCCTTGATCACCTGCGCGAACTGCCAGTACACTTCCGGGTCGTACGGATTGCCGAAGTTGAGGCAATTGGTCACGCCGCAAGGCTCACCACCCGTGCAAGCGATGTTGCGCGCGGCCTCGCTCACAGCGATCATCGCACCCGTGTATGGGTCTGCATGTACGTAGCGACCGTTGCAATCCACCGTCACGGCCAAGGCCTTGCCCGTTTCGCGGACCAATACGAGGCCCGCATCGCTCGGAGCGTTGGTGCTCATGTTGTTGGTGCGCACCATGGTATCGTATTGCTCGCTCACCCAACGCTTGCTCGCAATGTTCGGACTGGCCAGCAGGTCGTAGGCTACCTCCTTCAGGTCCATCGGTTCATCCACGTCATCAAGCTTGAACTTCTTGTTCTCGGCGATGTAGGCGGGCTCCTTCGTTTCGCGCGTGTACACCGGTGCGCCGCCCCCAAGCACCAAGCTTTCCGCGGGTACTTCGGCGATCAGCTCCTTGTTCATGAAATAGCGCAGCGTGTTGCCATCGGTCACGCTGCCGATCTCCACGCAGTTGAGGTCCCATTTCGAGAAGATCGCTTCCACTTCCTTCTCGCGGCCCTTCTTAACCACCACCAACATGCGCTCCTGGCTTTCGCTCAGGAGGATCTCCCATGCGTGCATGCCTTGCTGGCGTGTAGGCACGCGGTCCAGGTGAATATCCATGCCGCTCTCGCCCTTCGCGCTCATTTCGCTGGTGCTGCAGGTGATACCCGCCGCGCCCATGTCCTGCATGCCGATGATCGCATCGGTCTGCGCGAGTTCGAGCGAAGCCTCCATCAAGAGTTTCTCCATGAAGGGGTCGCCCACTTGAACCGCAGGCAGGTCGTCCATGCTGGTTTCGGTGATGTCCTTGCTGGCGAACGAAGCCCCGTGGATCCCATCCTTGCCCGTGCTGCTGCCCACGATGAAGACCGGATTCCCCTTGCCGTGGCTGGTGGCGCTGATCACCTTGTCCGTGCGGACGATGCCCACGCTCATGGCGTTCACCAGCGGGTTGGTGGTGTAGCAGGGATCGAAATAGACCTCGCCGCCGAGCACGGGCACACCGAACGCGTTGCCGTAGTCGCCGATGCCCTTCACCACGCCGCGCATGTGCCAGCGGCTGCTCTTCTCCTTGCTGATGTCGCCGAAGCGCAGCGAGTTCAGTTGCGCGATGGGACGCGCGCCCATGGTGAAGATGTCGCGGTTGATGCCGCCCACACCCGTGGCTGCGCCTTGGTAAGGCTCGATGGCGCTGGGGTGGTTGTGGCTCTCGATCTTGAAGGCGCAGGCCCAGCCGTCGCCGATGTCCACCAAACCGGCGTTCTCCTGCCCGGCCTCGGCCAGCAGTTTCGGACCGCTGCGCGGTAGCGTCTTCAGTTGCTTGATGGAGTTCTTGTAGGAGCAATGCTCGCTCCACATGGCACTGTAGATGCTCAACTCCGTGAAGTTGGGCGTGCGTCCAAGGATCTCCTTGATCTTATCGAACTCCTCGGGCAGCAGGCCGAGCTTCTTGGCGGTCTCCACGCCAGCGGGCGCGGTATCGGGGTTGGTGGTAAGGGTGGCCATGAGCGCGCAAATGTAGATGGGAGGTGCTGGCCTCCGGGAGTGAGCGTAATGCGTTCGCAAGGAGGCGCAACGAGTGCAGGGAGGCATGCGCCCCCAGAGCGCAACCTCCACGCCACCGGAGAAAAGTCGCGCGTCTACCTTGCGCACGATGCCCGGAGTTCTCCTCGCCATCGCCTACACGGCCTTCTTCCTCTACCTCATGCGGAGGACGCCCTTCTTTGCGCGGGTGCCCGGACTGGGCATGCGCACCATTGGTGCGATCTTCGTTCTGAAGATCATCGCAGGCACCGCGCTCTGGGCGGTTTACACCTTCGCTTACCCTGATCGCGGCACTGCCGACATCTTCAAGTTCTTCGATGACAGCAAGGTGCTTTACGAAGCCCTTTGGACCGCCCCCGGTGATTTCATGCGCATGCTCACGGGCGTCGCCAACGACTCACCCTACTTCGACGAGCAGTACTACGGGGTGATGAACAACTGGGTGCGCAAGTACGAGAACAACGTGTACAACGATTCGCACACCATGATACGCTTCAATGCGGTGTTGCGGCTCTTTTCCTTCGGGGAATACCATGTCCATACGGTCTTCGCCTGCTTGGTGAGCACCACCGGGCTCGTGGCGTTGTACCGGGCGGTACATCCGTTGCTCGTCGATTTCGAACGGGGTCTGATGCCCGCCATTTTCCTGTGGCCCAGTGTGCTCTTCTGGTCCAGCGGTGTGCTCAAGGAGAGTTTGCTCGTCTTCGGGCTGGGTGTTCTGTTGTTGGGATCCATTGGTACCTGGCCCGATCGCCTGGCATGGCGCCCGGTGGTGGCCATCATCACCGGCCTTGCGGTGATGCTCGTGGTGAAGTTCTATGTACTGATGTGCCTGATACCGGGATTGCTGGCCTGGTGGTGGGCGCGTGCGCGACCGGGTCGCCCCTTCCTACGGAGCTTGGTGGTGCATGCGCTTGCATTGTTCGCCGTGCTCATTTCCGGTTCGTTGGTTCCCGGCTATGGTGTGTTGGACCTGCTCGCAATAAAGCAGCGGGACTTCATCGGCATGGCCACCGGGGTGGATAGTGGCAGCTTGCTCCTGCTACCCACCTTGGAACCCGATATCTTCAGCTTCCTGCGCAACGCGCCTCATGCATTGTGCATGTCCTTTTTCTCCCCGTTCGAAGTATTGCATACCGGACCGCTCGCATGGATGGGTGCTGCTGAGAACGTACTGCTCCTGTTTATCCCCCTTATCGCACTCCGATATGCACGTCCTTGGCCATCCATCGACAAAGCCTCCCTCCTGTTCTTACTATCCTTCGTTCTGCTATTGAGCTTGCTCATCGGATGGACCGTGCCGGTGGTCGGCGCACTCGTCCGCTACCGCGTGCCGATCCTTCCGTTCGTTGCGTTCATCTCGTTGATCGTGATCGATCCGCATCGAGCACCACGATGGGTCCCTTTCATCAACCGTTCATGAAACGATCGTTCCATTTCCTTCTTTTCGCTCTGCTCACTGCTTGCGCCTACCGGAACGAGGATGCGGACCTCGTGGTGCATAATGCCACGATCCATGCCTTGGATGAAGGCAATGCCACCTATCCAGCAATGGCCATCAAGGATGGTCGGATCCTTGAACTGGGGCCAGAACACCAGATCCTCAACACATACAGCGCGAAGGAGACGTACGATGCCGCGGGCCAGCACGTGTACCCGGGCTTCATCGATGGGCACTGCCACTTCTTCGGCTACGGGCTGAACAAGCAGAAGCTGGACCTGAAAGCGGCACAAAGAGTTGGGCCGAAGTCTTGGAACGCACGCGGGTCTTCGCAAAAGCTCACCCGGAGAAGACCTGGATCATGGGGCGCGGCTGGGACCAGAACGATTGGGAAGTGAAGGAGTATCCTGACCGGAAGGAACTGGACAAGCTCTTTCCCGATCGTCCTGTTCTGCTACAACGGGTGGATGGTCATGCTGCGGTGGCGAACGCAGCCGCATTGCATCATGCAGGCATCAGTTCCGATTCACGCGTCGCGGGCGGGCAGATCGTAGGCAGGCTGACCACGCCGAACGGAGATCGGTCGTGGACGCCACCCGAACATGTTGAGGAGATCGAACACATGGGTTATCCTTTCTGGGAGCCAACCGGCCTCTTGATCGACAATGCGTTCAGTGTTTTCCAGACCATTTTCGATGAAGCGGATGAGGTCACCAAACGCAAAGCCCTGCTCGATGCGCAGCGCGATTGCTTCGAGGCGGGCTTGACCATGGTGTGCGATGCCGGACTCGATACAGGGTCCATCGCACTGATCCGGCGGATGCAGGAAGAAGGGCGCGCTCAAGATGCGCGTATATGCCATGGTAGCGGACGCGCCGGAAAACCTGGAACACTTCGCGAAGAAAGGCGTGATCAAGACCGACCGGTTGGATGTGCGCAGCGTGAAGGTCTACGCCGATGGTGCGCTCGGTTCACGCGGCGCACTCTTGAAAGCACCGTACACCGATCAAACCGGTCACCATGGTCTGCAACTCGCTTCCCGTGAACACTTCCTGGAGATAGCCACGTGGTGCAAGGAGCACGGCTTCCAGATGAACACGCATTGTATTGGTGACAGTGCGAACAAGCTCCTCCTCGAAGTGTATGGCGAAGTGCTTGGTGGCACGAACGACCTGAGGTGGCGTATCGAACATGCTCAGGTAGTGGACCCTGAGGACCGTTCGCTCTTCGCGAAATTCAGCATCATCCCAAGCGTACAACCGACGCACGCCACCAGCGATGGACCGTGGGCGGAAGAACGGATCGGTGCTCAACGCATCGGAAACGCCTATGCCTATGAGGATCTCCGCAAGACCATGGGCCTATTGGCCCTCGGTACCGACTTTCCCGTGGAAGCGATCGACCCGTTGCAGACCTTCCGCAGTGCCGTGCTGCGCGAAAGCGCGAGCGGATGGCCAAAAGGTGGCTATCACATGGAGAACGCACTTTCCCGCCAGGATGGGTTGCACGGCATGACCATCTGGAACGCGATCGCAACGTTCAGCGAAAATGACCTCGGCACCTTGGAAGTGAAGAAGCTCGGTGACTTCACCGTGGTGAACTTGGACTTGGAAAAGGCCTCCCCCGAGGCATTGCGCAAGGCGAAGGTCACCGCCACCTTCGTGAACGGTGAGCAGGTGTACTGACGCTACTTTCGACCACCATGGCCCAGGGTGCCTTCGTCATCTCACTCGACTTCGAGCTCTTCTGGGGCATGCGCGACAAGCGCACCATCCAAGGCTATGGAGCGAACATCCTCGGTGTGCGCCAAGCATTGCCACGCATGCTCGATGCCTTCGATGCGCACGGGGTGAAGGCCACGTTCGCAACGGTCGGTCTCTTGTTCTTCGATAGGAAGGACGATCTGATGCGTTCCTTACCTGAACTGAAACCGGGTTATACGACCCGCGATCTTTCGCCGTACAACGGCCATATCGATGCGATCGGTGCCGATGAACTCAACGACCCCTACCACTACGGGGCATCGTTGATCCACGAGATCAAAGAACATCCCGCGCACGAGATCGCCTGCCACACCTTCTCGCACTACTACTGCCTCGAGAACGGCCAGACCGAAGCCGAATTCGCTGCGGACCTGCGGGCCGCGATGAATGCCGCGCACAGCTTCGGGATCGACCTGAAGAGCTTCGTGTTCCCTCGCAACCAATACAACGAGCGCTACCTTGACATATGCAAGGAGCACGGTATTGTCGCCTATCGCGGCAACGAGCGAGGCTGGTTGTACCGCGCACGGAACAAGGAGGACGAATCGCAGTTCAGGCGAGCGCTCCGGTTGCTGGATACATGGTTCGACCTGAGCGGGCCGAACGTTCACCCGATCCCAACGGAGAACTCAACACTGCCCGTGAACCTCCCGAGCAGTCGTTTCCTGCGTCCCTACAGCTCCCGGTACCGCATGCTCGACAGTCTCAAGCTGCGCCGCATTACACGGGCAATGGATCGCGCAGCGAAGACCGGCACGCTCTTCCATTTATGGTGGCATCCGCACAACTTCGGCAGTGATCTGGAAGAGAACATGCGCATGCTGGAGCGGATCCTCGCGCATTACGACCGATTGCATCGCGATCATGGATTCGAGAGTTGCAGCATGAGCGAACTAGCCCAACGCGCAAGCGTCGACCATGGGTGAACGGATCGTGCTACTAGGCAGGGAAGGTTCCGCAACGGCGATCCTCTATCATGCGCTCAAGCAGGACTTCGATGTGCGCGTGGTGCATGAGCAACCACCCACGACAACCCACTTACTTCGTTCGCGCATGCGTCGCCTAGGGCTTTGGCAGGTGATCGGGCAGGCGCTATTCCAACTCCTGGTGGCCAAACCCTTGGGTTGGATGTCCGGCGCACGGCGCCAGGAGATCCTGTTGGAACACCATGCCTCCGATGCGCCCATTGCTGCTAGCGGGACCGTGCCATCGGTGAACGACCCGGTTTGCTGGGAGTTGGTAAGAACGCTTTCGCCCAGGGTGGTCGTGATCAACGGAACACGCATCCTCTCTGAAAAGACGATCGCAGCATTGGGCGTCCCCGTCCTGAACACGCACGTCGGCATCACCCCGATGTACCGTGGCGTGCATGGTGCCTACTGGGCGTTGGCCATGGGTGATCGGGAGCACTGTGGCGTAACCGTCCATTTGGTGGATGCAGGAGTGGATACCGGCGGCATCCTGCGCCAAGCCTTGATCGCACCGACTGTCAAGGACAATTTCGCCACTTATCCCGTCATGCAGATGGCGGTGGGAAGCAAATTGATGGCGGAAGCTGTTCACGAAGTGGTGGCCGGAAAAGCGAACCCGAAGCAGGCCATTGGCCCAAGCCGTCGTTGGAATCACCCCACCCTGTGGGCCTACTTGGCCAACAGGCTCTATCGAGGCGTGCGCTAAGCCGGTCGTGATCAGTGCGCGATCCACCGGCCGGATCGAGCCTTCGGACGATCCTGGCCGGATCGAGATCGAACCTCGGGGTTAATTCGCCGTCAACGCTGCGTAACGAGCGCGTTAAGTGCGCATCAAAACCTGCCTGATGAACGTGAGAACCCTTCCCCTCCTGGCGTGCCTTTCCCTCGCAGGCGCAATGCCCGTTCTTGCCCAAGACCTTCCGGACCAGATGTACTTTACACCGGATGGTCATCGAATTCGCTCCGGCGGCCTGCCCAGCGCCGGGTTGTACCAGAAGGACTTGATCCGTACCGTGGATCTCACCTTCACGCAGTCGAACTACTGGTCGTTGCTCACCACCAACTACAACAGCAACACCGATCTCGCTGCCACCATGGTGGTGGACGGCGTGACCTACAACGGGGTGGGTGTTCAGTTCAAGGGGCAAACGAGCTACAGCATGCTTCCGGGCACTTCGCAAAAGAAATCCTTCGGCGTCTCGATGGACTTCACCCATGATTCGCTCGACCTCATGGGCTACCAAACGCTCAACTTCAACAACGCCTTCGAGGATCCCAGCTTCCTACGCGAGGTAGTGTACCTGGAACTTATCCGGGACCACGTACCCGCCGCACAGGCCAACTTCATCCACCTCAATATCAACGGTGCCAGTTGGGGCCTGTACCCCAATGTGCAGCAGATCAACAGTGACTTCGTGAAGCAGTGGTGGTTCAGCAACGACGGCATTCTCTGGCGAGCCGATCGTCCGACCGGCATGGGTAGTCCGGGTTGGGGCGATGGTACCACCGCGTTCAACAACCTAGGGCCCGATACCACCACCTACAAGACCTATTACACGCTGAAGCGGAGCGAACAAGTGCAGCCGTGGGACAAACTCGTGCTCACGTGCCAGAAACTCAACCTATTGCCCAGCGGACAGCTTGCGGACAGCATCGACAAGTACATCGACCTGGACCGAACGCTGTGGTTCCTTGCCAGCGAGATCGCCTTCAGCGACGACGACAGCTACGTGTACAAGGGCAAGATGGACTACTACCATTATTGGGATGTTGAAACCGGCCGCATGACGCCCCAGGAATTCGATGGCAACAGCGTGATGAAGAACAACGCGGTGAACTGGAGCCCGTTCTACCATGCCGACAATGCCAACTATCCCCTGCTCAACAAGTTGCTCGCGGTCCCCAGCATCCGCCAGCGCTACCTCGCGCACATGCGCACCATCATAAGCGAGAAGATGCAGAGCAGCAGCTTCAATGCGCTCATCGCAGAGTACAACTCGTTGATAAACGCCGAAGTGCAGGCGGATCCGAAGAAGCTCTACACATACACGGCCTACACGAACGAACTGACCTACCTGCAGAACTTCATCACCAACAGGCGCAACAACCTGCTCGCGAACAGTGAAGTGGCGCAAGTGGCCCCGGTGATCAGCAACACCTATCACAGTGTGAACGGCACACAATGGCAGGCCCCCGTGCAAACGGATAGCCCGCTCGTGCGCACAACCGTCACCAGCACCAACGGCATTTCCTCGGTCACGCTCTACTACAGCAACGGGCTCTACGGTCGCTTCAGCAAAATGCCCATGTACGATGATGGCGCGCACGATGATGGTGCCGCTGGTGACGGCGTGTACGCAGCGAACCTGCCGGCATCGAACGCGGCCAGCTACATGCGCTACTACGTGCAGGCCGCGGCCAACAACGCGGCGCTGAGCGTGAGCTATGATCCCGTTGGTGCCGAGCACGATACGTACGTGTACCAGGTCACCTACACGCTCATGACGAACCCGCCCGTGCGGATCAACGAGTTGATGGCGCAGAACACGGTCACCGTCATGGACAACTACAGCGAATACAGCGATTGGGTGGAACTCTTCAACACCACCGGTAGCAACGTGGACCTGAGCGGTGGCTGGTTGAGCGATGAGCTGGGCGACATCTACAAATGGCAGTTCCCCGAAGGCTCGGTGATCCCCGGCAATGGCTACATGATCGTATGGGCCGATGACGACGGTAGTCAAGGCGACAATCACGCGGGCTTCAAGCTCACCGCCAGTGGCGAACAGGTGTGGCTCACCGCTGCCAACGGCGAAGTGATGGACCAGATCACCTTCGGTGAACAGGTCTCGGATCAAGGCTTTGCACGCGTACCCAATGGCACGGGTCCCTTCGTGATCCAAGAACCCACCTTCAACGCGAACAACAACACGGTGGCCGTTGTGGAGGAGATCGGCAACACCATCCACTTCGCAGCGTTCCCGAACCCCGTGCGCGACCAGGTCACCTTCACCACTGACGCACCGGTGCAAGTAGTGGTGTACGATGCGCTTGCCCGCCGCGTGTGGGAAGGTCGCGTGGTCGGCCGCACGACGATCGATGCCTTTTCATGGGATGCGGGTAGCTACACCGTGCGCCATGAAGCAGGCGCGATCAAGTTGTTGGTGACGCACTAACGGATCCTTCGTTCCAACAGAAAGGCCCGCGACAAGTCGCGGGCCTTTCTGTTGAGGTTGGATCGCTCAGGGCAACTTCACGAACCTCGTTTCCCAACGCAGATCACCATGCACAACGAGCACCGTGTACGTTCCGTTGGCCAGCCCTGCCAGAGACAGTTGCACGTTACTCGCGTAAGGAGCGCGTTGCTCCATCACCCGGCGGCCGCTGGCATCGGTGATCATCACGCTTACTTCCGATGCGCTTCCTGCTGGCACGCGTACCGTTATCATGTCATGCGCAGGTGAAGGCCACAGTGCGAAGCCCTGCGCTGCCACCTCGTTGATGCCGGTGACAAGGACATCCTCCGGTGCGCTTGTCGCGGAGCAGCCGTTCGCATCGGTGACACTCACCGTGTAGGAGCCGGAAGAACCGGCGACATACACCTGATCGTTAGCGCCGCCGATGGCAACATCGTTGAGGAACCATTGGTAGTTCGGGCCAACGGAACTGGTGAGCACAAGACCGTTGGCACTGATAACCGGCGCGGGCGGTGCGGGCAGCACGGTGAAGGTGAGCTCGTTGCTGTGCGCACAACCGGTGGCTGTACTGGCAACGACCGTGAGTGGTCCCGGACCCGTGTAGGTAGTGGGGTTCTCGGTGCTGCCGTTGCTCCACAGGTAGGCATCGTAACCAGCCGGTGCGCTCACTTCCACGGCTTCGTTCGAGCACATCTCATCATCCGTCGCGGTCACAACGATGTCGGGCAGGTTGGAGGTCACCAACGCATCGAAGGCATGTACACGACCTAGACCGAAACGGTTATTGGGTACGGACCCGGTGAGCGCATCAACGATGGTGGTGCTCAGGAAGGCCTGTCGGATCTGTTCCCAGCTGGCGTTGGGACATTTCTGCAGGTACAGTGCCACGGCACCGGCCACCACGGGCGAGGCCATCGAGGTTCCACCATCGCGCATGTGCCAACCGCAGGGATCCACCTTGAACGGTTCGTTCGCGATCAACCATGCGAGCGCTGGAGCAGAACCCGCGCTCATGGTGTAATCACCCGGAGCAGCGATATCGGGCTTCCAACGCAGATCTCGTGTGGGGCCAGCGCTGCTGGTAACGGAGATCGTGTAGGGCACCGTACCCAGGTCCACAATGCTTCCGTCATACGCAGGATAGATCGACTGATTGATGTAGTTGGCCACCGTGAAGGTCTTGTCGCTGCATGCCCACGAATCCACGATGTGCTCGTTGAGGTCCGGTTGCACATAGTTCGCCATGGGCGGGTACTGAGCCGCCGTGGGGAAGGGTAGTGAGAGCGCACCCGCGAGGACCGGACCCAGGACATTGCTGGTCGCGGTGATGGTGGTGAGCGTCCAGATATCGAAGCTGCCACTGCCGGTGCTCATGAAGCGCCAGTTGTAGGCCGCTGAATCCGGCGCAGCCATGAGCACTTGCAATTGCACTTGCGCTCCACGCTGTTGCGCGAAGAACTGCACGGTGCCAAGCGTGTTTCCGCTCAGGCTCACCAGCGGCGCATTGATAACGGTCCCCAAGTTCTCCGTGACATTGTGGAAAGCCGTACGTCCCCGGTATGCCAGGGTGGGCTGGACGCGATCGGCTCCAACAGCGTACTGAACGTTGGTGAAGTCGGCCAGATCCGCCCAGAGCTCGAAGTACAGGTTGGGGAACTCGAAAATGTTGTAGGGGGCCGGGTTCTCGTTGGTGGTGAACCATGTGAAGCTGGTATCGCTATCCACCACATGGCGGGTATGGATCGGGAAATATTGGTTGAGGTTACCGCCTGCGCACACCATGGCTCGTCCCCGTTCGGCGGTGACAAGGCTGTCGATGAAGAGCGCCGCAGCGTCCTTTCCATCGTGCGATCCGGAGTAGGTCCCCAAGCTCGCGTTCACGACCGCTGGTTTACCCATCATGCCCGCCCGATCGAAAATGTACTTGACCGCGTCGGCCACTGAAGCTCGGAAGTTGGCCCCGCCACTGTTCACCACGATGATGTCCGCCGCAGGTGCCGCACCCTTATGATGACCGGAGGCCAGGCCGTTGCCGGCTGCAGCCCCCGTCACGTTCGTACCATGGCCGCTATTGTCCGTTACGGTGATCTGTCCTGCATCGATCTGCGCGCTGTTCCATTCGCGACCATAGCCGAACTCAGGTGGTGTACCTGAACCGCTAACGGTTTGGTCCCAGTAGTAGGCCACGCGCGTAGTGCCATCGCTGTTGTTGAAGTCAGGGTGCTCATGGTCCAACCCCGTATCGATGATCCCTACCACCACGTCCTTTCCGTCATAGCCCTGTGGCAGGGGCGATAGACCCGCCTGCACCTGGTTCACCCGGGCCTTCACACGCGCGCTGTCGTTCAACTGATGCACCCGGTCCATGCTGAACTCGAAACTCTCCACAGCCGGTGATCCGGCCAGTGCCCGAACGTTCGCTATCGGCAAACGAGCGCTCACCAAGCGGCCCAAACTCATCTTCACCATACCTCCGTTGGCACGCACGGCATCGCTTACCGCGGTCACGGATCCATGGATGAAAAGATCGATCTCTTCACCCGCAGCATGCTGCTTTTGGAGGAAATGGTCCAGTTGGAAGTCGATCTTCCGCTTCTCTTGCGCAAGGACGCCGACGCTGGCAACCACCAGCACGAACAGGAGCGATCCACGTTGTTTCATGGGCTAAAGGTAGAGGCGCATCAGGGGGCGCTAAGGGTGGTGTGGTGCGGGATATCCACGACGAAATCCACGCTGCCGTTCGAATGATCGATGCGGCAGCAATAGTGACGGAGGCCGTTCGTAACAAGCAGGTAACGCACCTTGAAAACAACATTGTAGCGCGCAGCTTGTTCGAAGGTGGCTTGGGTGATCCGCACGCCTGGTGCCTTGCACTCGACCAGCGCCACCGCACGGCCATCGGCCGCATGCACCACGATGTCGGCTCTTTTCGCCAGTTCGTTCAATACGAGCGACTTCTCCACAGCGATCAAGGAAGCCGGGCACCCCAGATCATGCACCAGATGGTTGAGGAAGTGCTGGCGCACCCATTCCTCCGGCGTGAGTTGCACCCACTTGCGGCGGATGGGATCGAAGACCCGTTCCCCATCGGCATCGTGCCTAAGTTTGACGCCGTGGTCGGGCAGGTCCAATACGGGCAGGTCGTTCACGTCCACCGAACAAAAGTGCGCACCAAGGAAGATATCGTCACCAACTGGCTCCCCCGCTATACCGGCCTACCGTTGGAAGCCTTCAAGCGGCATGTGCTGCTCACCAACTTCGACAACTACCTGGACATCTTCTGCAAGCTTACGGGTGCCACCGTGCCCGTGAAGGACAAGGCCACGAAGGTTGCCGTGGCGGAGGATATGGTGATGATCAACTTCGGCATGGGAAGCCCCAATGCCGCCACCATGATGGACCTGCTGAGCGCGGTGAAACCCGAGGCCGTGCTGTTCCTGGGTAAATGCGGTGGGTTGAAGAAGAAGAACGCCTTGGGCGACCTGGTCCTGCCGATCGCTGCCATCCGCGGGGAGGGGACCAGCCTCGATTATTTCCCAGCCGAACTGCCGGCACTGCCGAGCTTCATGATCCACCGCGCGGTGAGCCATGTGATCCGCGATATGGAGCTGGACTATTGGAGCGGCTCCGTTTACACCACCAATCGCCGCGTGTGGGAACATGATGATGCCTTCAAGGAGCGACTGCGCCTGCTCCGCGCCATGGCGATCGACATGGAAACCGCCACGCTTTTCATGACGGGCTTCGCCAACGAGATCCCCACAGGTGCGTTGCTCCTGGTGAGCGACCAACCCATGGTGCCATGGGGTGTGAAGACCAGCGAGAGCGATGCCAAAGTGACCAGCGGCTTCGTGGAAACCCATGTACGCGTGGGCATCGAATCCTTGCGCGAGATCATCGGTGGTGGACGCAGCGTGAAACACCTTCGGTTCGAGTGAGCACGACCGATGACTACAAGAAGGTGATGCTCGACGTGCGTGCGGGCAACTTCAAGCCCGTGTACCTGTTACATGGTGAGGAGAGCTTCTTTATCGACCGCATCGCCGAGGAGATCGAGCACCTCTGCGTGCAGGAGCATGAACGCGATTTCAACCAGACGATCCTCTACGGCAGGGACAGCGATCCCGATACCGTGAAGGACACCTGCTTGCGCTACCCCATGATGGCGGAGCGGCAACTGGTGGTGGTGCGGGAACTGCAGACGTGGCGGATCGACCAAGTGGAAAAGCTGGAGCCCTATCTGGCGAAGCCCACGCCCACCACCGTGCTCGTGCTCGCCTACAAGCACAAGAAAGTGGACGGCCGCAAGAGCATCTTGAAGACCGTGCAGAAAGGCGGCGGCGTGGTCTTCACCAGTGACAAGGTGCGCGACGACAAACTACCGGACGTGCTCGTGAGCTTCGCCAAGAACCACAAGCGCAAGCTCGGTGCTGCGGAAGCGGAACTGCTCGCGAACCATTTGGGCAGCGATCTGGCCAAGGCCGTGAAAGAGGTGGAAAAGCTCTGCCTAGTGACCGAGGAAGGCGGCGCGATCACCAGCGAGGTGATCCAGCGTTTCGTTGGCATCAGCAAGGACTACAACGTGTTCGAGCTGCAGAACGCCATCGGTACGCGCAATGCCGCCAAGGCACAGCGCATTGCACAGCACTTCGCAAACGACCCCAAGGACAATCCCCTGCCGCTCACACTGGGTGCGCTCAACACCTACTTCGCCAAGCTGGCCATGGTGCATGCGCTACCCGGCCGCAGCCAGCAGGAAATGGCCGCCGCCATGAAGGTGAACCCCTACTTCGTGAAGGACTACGTGGCCCAAGCGCGCAACTACCCGCTGGCCAAGATCACTGAAGTGCAGCGCCACTTGCGCCAGTGCGATCTGCGCAGCAAAGGCATTGGTGGCGATGGCGATCAGAGGCGAACTCCTGAGGAGTTCCTCGCGAAAGTGATGGCGTGAGCGCGTTCCAACCACCGGCACCCATCGTCCATGCAACGGCGCGGTCTTCGTGCGGGGCCTTCTTCTACCTTAGCCGCCTCCCGAAAAACCGGGACGAAAACGCCTGCTAGGAACCCTGCCCATGATGCGTGCATTTCTCAAGTTCAGCCTCACCGCTGCGCTCCTTTCGTTCTCCTTCATCCTGGTGGCGCAAACCGGCACCATCCGGGGCTTCCTGTACGACAAGGAAACGGGTGAGCCGTTGATCTTCACGAACGTGATCCTCAAGGGAGCGCCAAGGGCGCGGCAACCGATGTGAACGGCTACTTCTCCATCACGAAGGTGCCGGTGGGAGCGCAAACGCTGGTCGTGTCCTTCATCGGATACGAAACGACCGAGAAGACCGTGACCGTTGCAAGCGGCCAGATCCTCACCGAGAAACTGTACATCCCGAAATCGGCGACGCAACTGCAGGATTTCGAGGTGAAGGGCGAGAAGCAGGAAGCGCAGAACCAGGTGCGCATCGGCGTCACCAAGCTCACCCCGAAACAGATCGAACGGCTACCGGCCATCGGTGGCGAGGCCGACCTTGCGCAATACCTGCAAGTGGTGCCGGGTGTCATCTTCACCGGTGATCAAGGGGGCCAGTTGTACGTGCGTGGAGGATCACCCATCATGAACAAGGTGATGATGGACGGCATGGTCCTGTACAATCCCTTCCACAGCATCGGCCTGTTCAGCGTGTTCGACAATGACATCATCCGCAACGCGGACATCTACACAGCGGGCTTCAACGCGGAACACGGCGGTCGCATCAGTTCGGTGATGGACATCACCACGCGCGATGGCAACAAGACCCGCATGAGCGGTCGCGTGGCCGCCAGCACCTTCGCGGCCAAGGCCCTGCTCGAAGGACCGATCAAGAAGCAAAAGGAACCGGGTGATGGTTCCAGTTCCTACCTGCTCAATTTCCGTCACAGCTACTTGACCGAGAGCAGCAAGATCTTCTATGAGAACGTGAACAACGGACAGTTGCCGTTCACCTTCACCGATGCGTACGGCAAGGTTAGCTTCAATGGTGCGAACGGCAGCAAGTTCAACCTCTTCGGGTTCGACTTCACCGATGGGGTGAACTACCAGGGAGTGAGCGATCTGGATTGGGAGAACTGGGGTGCTGGCACCAATTTCGTGCTGGTCCCTGCAGGTTCCGCAGTGCTCATCGACGGTGTGTTCTCCTACAGCAACTACGATCTGCAACTCGTGGAAGGCGACCTGCCCCCGCGTACAAGCCAGATCACCGGCTTCAACGGAGCGCTCAACTTCAAGTACTTCATGGGGGCCAACGAGGCGCGCTACGGCATCGAGGTGCTCGGCTTCCGCACCAACTTCAGCTTCTTCAACAGCCTGGGACGCACCTACGAGCAGGAACAGAACACCTCGGAGATCGCAGGCTACTTCAACTACCGGCTCAACATCGGCAAGGCTCCGGCCACCGCTGCGTACTCGCACCGCTTCATCATCGATCCAGGGTTGCGCCTGCACTACTACGCTTCGCTCTCGGTGCCCAACATCGAACCTCGCTTCGGGTTCAAGTGGAACATCAACGAGAACCTCCGCTTCAAGCTGGCCGCCGGGCGTTACAGCCAGAACCTGGTGGCCGCCAACAACGATCGCGATGTGGTGAACCTTTTCTACGGCTTCCTCTCCGCGCCGGAGAACCTGCCAAGCACCGTTCCCCAGCGCGATGGCACCACGCGCGAACTGAAGGACCCTGCAGCGCGCCAACCATTACGTCGCAGGTTTCGAGTACGACCTCACCCGCGAACTCACGGTGAACGTGGAGGGCTACTTGAAGGACTTCCGCCAGGTGACCAACCTGAACCGCAACAAGTATTTCAACGACACACCGGAATTCGCCGACAAGCCGGATGCGTTGAAGAAGGACTACATCGTGGAGAGCGGCTATGCCTACGGTGCCGACCTTCAACTGAAGTACGAGAAGGACAAGCTCTACCTGTGGGCGGTTTACAGCTACACGTATGTTGACCGCTTCGATGGCGTGCAGGAGTACAACCCTGTTTGGGACCGTCGGCACAACGTGAACCTCGTGGCCAGCTATGCCTTCGGCAAGTTCGACGCATGGAAGGTGAACGCGCGGTGGAATTATGGATCGGGCTTCCCCTTCACTCCCACACAAGGCTTCTATGGTTCGGTTCCCTTCAACGGGGACATCAACACCAACTACGCCAACAGCAACGCCGACCTCACGACCATCTTCGGCAACCTGAACAGCTACCGGCTGCCGGATTATGCGCGCGTGGATCTCGGCGTTACGAAGACATGGCGCTTCGATGAGCACCGCCAGCTCGAGGTGGACTTCAGCCTCACCAACGCGCTCGACCGCAAGAACATCTTCTACTTCGATCGGGTGCGCTTCGAGCGCGTGGACCAATTGCCATTGCTCCCGAGCGTCGGGATCAGCTACAAGTTCTGATCGTTCCCTAGCGCCTCGGGCTCAACCTTCGATAAAGCGTTCCGAGCGATAAGCGGACCGCCGTCACGGTATCGCGGACGATGCCCCTGTTGTATGGATCGGCGGGTATGCCGATCGCTGCGACCTTCTCCGCCTTGTGATACGTGCCGAAGAGCCGGTCCCAAAAGATGAAGATGGAAGCGTAGTTCCGGTTGAAGTGCCTTTCCTCGATGGAATGATGAACGCGATGCGCGGCGGGTGACACCAGCACGTACCGTCCGATCCAACCCCAATCGGAGGCGATGGACGAGTGGATGATCAACTGCTGCACCTGCACGATGAACCGCAGCAGGAAATAGGTGTGGAGCGGCAGACCCAACAGCATCAGCGGCAACACATCGAAAAAACGACTGATCTCCAACTCGATGAAATGCCCGCGACTCGTGGTGAACACCGTGAAGCTGGTGGCGGAGTGGTGCACGGCATGAAGGTTCCACAGGAAGTCCACGCGGTGGAAGACATAGTGCCGCACATAGTTCTTCAGGTCGGAGAGCAGGAACACGAGCACGAACTTCACATGCTCGTTCACCATGGGCAGCAACGGCTCCGACCAAAGACCTTGGACCAAGCCCACCAGTGCATAGCAAACACCGAAGGTGACCAGGAAGGAGACCAGCGAGAACAACTTGAACGCATCCAAGAGGTAATAGACCAGGTCCATGCGTGCGGAGCGATCGAACACCAGGATCCGATCGAGCGCTGAGCCTCGAAAGCCGGTATAGGCCAGATCGATCAACAGCACCAACGCAACCATGCCAAGGCTCATGAGCAGATGGTCGGGATCGAACTCGTAGTCGAGCACCACTCCGCGAACGAAGTCCACGTACTTCTGCAAAAAGTCCGACATACGGGTTGTTGGAAGGGGTCGCGCGACGCCGACCGCTCCGAGCGAAACTACTGTGCGCGTATCGAAACACCGGGCACCCATCGAGCCACTGCCGCCCTGGGCCGCCTGTGATCCGCGGTCAGGACCACGCGACCGGTCCATGGATCGCCGACCGAAGGCACGGGGTAGTTACCTTTACACCCCGTGATCGCGGTCCATCTGTTGGTGGACGCCATCCACCAGCGATGACGGGCTCCACCAAGTACATTTTCGTTACCGGAGGCGTGACCTCCAGCCTTGGCAAGGGCATCATCAGCGCCAGCCTTGCCAAGTTGCTGCAAGCACGTGGCTTCACGGTGACCATCCAAAAGCTGGACCCGTACATCAATGTGGACCCCGGCACCCTCAACCCGTACGAGCACGGTGAGTGTTTCGTGACCGAGGATGGTGCGGAGACCGACCTCGACCTTGGCCATTACGAGCGCTTCCTGGACGTTCCCACGAGCAAGGCGAACAACATCACCACGGGGCGCATCTACCAGAACGTCATCAACAAGGAGCGCAGGGGCGAGTACCTCGGCAAGACCGTACAGGTGATACCGCACATCACCGATGAGATCAAGGCGCACATCCAAGCCTTGGGGCGCAAGGGCATCTATGACTTCGTGATCACCGAGGTGGGCGGCACTGTGGGTGATATCGAAAGCCTCCCCTACTTGGAAGCCATTCGCCAGCTGAAGTGGTCCAAGGGCCGCGATTGCCTCACCATCCACCTGACGCTGCTCCCCTACTTGGGCACCACGGGTGAATTGAAGACCAAACCCACGCAGCACAGCGTGAAGGAACTCCTGAGCCTGGGTGTGCAGCCCGATGTACTGGTCTGCAACGTGGACGCCGATGCCGTCATCGAAAGCCGCGATGCGGAAACCATCTATGATGTGCCCCTGTTGATGTTGCAAGAGCGGCTCGATGAAGTGGTGCTACGCAAACTGGGGATCGCCACCTTCCCCGATGCGGACCTTACCCGCTGGAACGATTTCCTGCGCCGGTACAAGAACCCCAAGGCCGAAGTGCACATCGGGTTGGTAGGCAAGTACGTGGAGTTGAAGGACGCGTACAAGAGCATCAAGGAAGCCTTGGAGCATGCGGGTGCGGAAAGCGAAACCAAGGTCCACATCAAGTGGGTGCACAGCGAGAAGCTCACCACCAAGAACGTATCGAAACACCTCAGCGGTCTTGCCGGGATCCTCGTCGCACCGGGCTTCGGGCACCGCGGCATCGAAGGCAAGATCGAAGCGATCAAGTACGCCCGGGAGAACAAGGTGCCCTTCCTTGGTATCTGCCTGGGCATGCAGTGCGCGGTGATCGAGTTCGGCCGGAACGTTTTGGGCTATGCCGACGCCAACAGCACCGAAATGAACGCCGACACCACCCACCCGGTGATCGCGATGATGGAGGAGCAGAAGAGCATCGAGAACAAAGGCGGTACGATGCGCTTGGGTGCCTATCCGTGCAAGTTGGAAGAGGATAGCCTGGCGCGCAGCGTGTACAAGAAACGCGACATCACCGAGCGCCACCGGCACCGCTACGAGTTCAACAACACCTACCTGAGCGCATACGCCAAGGCCGGTATGCTCGCAACGGGCATCAACCCGCAAGGCAAGCTCGTGGAGATCGTGGAATTGAAGGACCACCCGTGGTTCATCGGTGTGCAATTCCACCCGGAGTACCGCAGCACCGTGGCCAAGCCGCATCCGCTCTTCGTGGAGTTCGTGCGCGCTGCCATGAAGCATGGAGTTGCGCAGCCAGTGCAGAAAGCCGAGGCCTGAGCCACGCTTTTTACCGCTTGTGTATCAGCCGAAAGGGCCCGCGCGAGCACATGAACCAGCCGTCTATCTTTGGCGCCCTTCAACTGCGCCTGTTGGCGCGCACGCATGGATCGCAATTCAGTCATCGGCATCGTACTCATCGTTGCCATCCTCTTCGGCTACACATGGTACACCATGCCGAGCGAAGAGGAGCTTGCCGCCCAACAGCGGTCCATCGACAGCCTCGCGACCCTGGAACTGGAGAAGCGCGCGAAAGAAGAAAGTGCGGCCTTGGAATTGAAGGAGCGCGGCGACAGTGGTGTTGTAGCCCAGGGTATCGTTGACACCAGCATCACGCAGGAGGACCGCTTACTAGCGGCTGCCGATAGTGCCTTGGTGGACAGTCTGCGCAGTGCTGCGCTCGCTCAGAAGTTCAGTGTGTTCCAGCCCGCATCGCAAGGCACTGCCGAGGAGGTCACCATCGCGAACGATCATCTGCAAGTGAGCATCAGCACGCACGGTGCACGGCCCACCATGATGCTGCTGAAGCAGTACCAGACCTACCACAAAACACCGCTGCTCCTTGCCGATCCCGACAGTGGCGCCTACGAGTTCAAGTTCATCGTGGGCAAGACGGACATCAGCACACAGGACCTCTTCTTCACGGTCGAACGGAAGGACACGGATGCCGTGGTATTGCGGGCTTCCACCGGCGATCCAGCGAAGTTCCTGCGGATCACCTACCACTTGGACAGCAGCTCCTTCTTCATGGATGCCAAGGCCGAGTTCGTTTCGATGGCCGAGGAAGTGGATGCACGCAACCTGGTGTTCCATTGGGACCTGGTGGGGCGCAACAACGAAAAGCACCAACCGACCGAGCAGCAGAAGTGCGGTGTGTACTATAAGTACTTCAGCGCCGATCGCGACTACCTGAGCGAGACCGAGGCGGATGAGCAGAAGTTGGAAGGCCGAACGAACTGGGTCGCCTTCAAGCAGGACTTCTTCACAGTGGCCATGGTGAGCAATGAGGGCTTCGCGAGCAACGGTAGTGAACTCGCCATTGTACCGCTCACGGACAGCGCACATACGAAGCGCTACGAGGCAACGCTCTACTTCGAGAAGGAGCGCGGTGCAGCCCCCAGCGTGGACATGCGCTTCTACCTCGGGCCCAACCACTACGGCACCCTGAAGGCCACCGAGCTGCCCGAGTTCGAGAAGATCATCGATCTGGGTTGGGGCATCTTCGGATGGATGAACCAGTGGCTGGTGATCCCCATCTTCAACTGGCTCGATGGCTGGGGATGGAACTACGGCATCATCATCCTGGTGCTCACCATCGTGATCAAGCTGCTGTTGATGCCGCTCACCTACAAGAACCTGGTGGCGAGCACCAAGATGCGCGTGCTGAAGCCGGAGATGGACGTGATCAACGAGAAGCACAAGGACGGCGACGCGTTGAAGAAGCAGCAGGCCACCATGGAGTTGTACCGCAAGGCCGGGGTGAACCCCGCCAGCGGGTGCTTGCCCATGCTGGTGCAGATGCCCATCCTGTACGCCATGTTCCGCTTCTTCCCGGCGAGCATCGAACTGCGGCAGGAGAAGTTCCTGTGGGCCGACGATCTGAGCAGCTATGACAGCGTGCTCGATCTGCCTTTCACCATTCCCGCCTACGGCGATCACGTCAGCCTCTTCACCCTGCTCATGGCAGCCAGTACCATCGTGTACTCGCTCATCAACCAGAAGCAGATGCCCACGCAACAGGGCATGCCCAGCATGAAGCTCCTGATCTGGCTCTTCCCGATCATGATGCTCTTCTTCCTGAACAACTTCAGTGCGGGCCTGAGCTACTACTACTTGCTGGCCAACGTGATCAGCATCCTTCAAATGACCCTGCTCAAGAGCTGGTTCGTGAACGAAGACAAGATCCGCGCGCAGTTGCTCTTGAACATGAAGACCCCCAAGAAGAAGAGCCGTTGGGCCCAACGCCTGGAGGACGAACATGATCCTTCCAGTGCTGGTCTTTGGGTTGCTCGCGTGCCACAACGAGAAGCGCGCGGTGGCCGACGACGTACCGCCACCACCCCCGGTGGAGCCGACAGGCACACCGATCCAAAGCGTACCGATCCTCGGCGGTGCGGAGAGATCCGATTCCCTTTTCTTCAGCATGGAACGCACACCGTGCTTCGGCACATGCAAGGCCTACCGGATCGAGGTGTACCGCAGCGGCTTCGCCACCTATGATGGCCGCAGCAACATGGAAAAACAAGGCAAGCACACGACCCGTGTGGACCAAGCCACCATGTTGGCGCTGTTCAACAAGGCCGAGAGCCTGGGATTCTTCGCCATGCAGGACAAGTACGACGGGGAGGTAACGGACCTGCCGAGCACGGTGATCCGCGTTTCAGGCGGTGGCGTGACCAAAAAGGTCATTGGTAGGGTGGGCCAGCCGGCAGGCTTCAAAGCCTTGGCAGCGTTCGCCGACGAACAGCTGTTGCCCTTGCCATGGAAGCCGCTGGTGGCAGAGCCGTAGCCTGCAACACGCTTCCGTCCCCTGCCCCCCGGTTCGTCCCTGAACGGTCCATCCCGGATGCCTTGGCCGCCTACATTTGCCCCCCTTCGTCAACCCCTAGAAACCCTTATCATGAAGCGTATTCTCCTACTGTGCATCAGCGCCATCCTGGTGATGGGTGCGCAGGCCCACGAGGGCATGTGGCTGCTCTCCAAACTGAAGCAGATCAACGAAGCCGAGATGCAGAAGCTCGGCTTCAAACTCACGGCCGAGGACATCTACGACATCAACCGCAGCGGCATCAAGGACGCCGTTGTGCGTTTGGGCGGCGGTTTCTGCAGCGGCGAAATGGTGAGCGCCGAAGGCCTCTTCCTCACCAACCACCACTGTGGCTATGATGCGATCCAGAGCCTCAGCAGCGTGGAGCACGACTACCTCACCGATGGCTTCTGGGCCATGACCCGCAAGGACGAACTGGCCGCTGGTTTCAACGTGAGCTTCCTGCAGCGCATCGACGATGTTACCGAGCGCGTGCTTGGCGAACTCACCGCTGACATGACCGAGGAAGCGCGCAGTGAGAAGATCCAGGAGATCGCCGGCAAGCTCAAGACCGCCGTTGGTAAAGAGAACGGCTTGAGCGCCGACTTCAAGATCATGTTCGAAGGGAACGAGTTCTACCTCTTCGTGTACAAGACCTACCGTGACGTGCGCCTGGTGGGCACCCCGCCCAGCGCCATCGGCAAGTTCGGTGGCGACACCGACAACTGGATGTGGCCACGCCATACCGGTGACTTCAGCATGTTCCGCGTGTACACCGGCCCCGATGGCGAACCCGCCGATCCCAGCGAAGCCAACATCCCCTTCAAACCGAAGTGGCACTTCCCTGTGAGCCTGCAAGGCGTGCAGGAGGGTGATTTCGCCATGGTGATGGGCTACCCCGGCAGCACCGATCGTTTCCTGAGCAGCCATGGCGTGAAACTGGCGCTGGACATCGAACAGCCCAGTCGCGTGAAGATCCGTGGCAAGAAGCTGGAGCTGATGAAACAGGACATGGACCAGAGCGATGCCGTGCGGATCCAGTACGCGAGCAAGTACGCGAGCATCAGCAACTACTGGAAGTACTTCATCGGTCAGCAACGCGGTCTGAAGCGCCTGCATGTGTACGACAAGAAGAAGGCACAGGAGGATGCGCTCGTGGCATGGGTGAACGCCGATGCCGGCCGCAAGGCCAAGTATGGCGATGTGATCACCTTGCTGGAGAAGGGCTATGCCGATCGGACCAAGTGGGAGAAGGCCAACACCTACATGCAGGAGGCGGCATTTGGTAGCGAAGCCGTCATGCTCGGTTTCCGGTTGTATGGTTTGAAAATGCAACTGGCGACCGACCCGAAGGACGCTGCCAAGGTGAGCGCCATGGTGGCGCGCGTGCAAGGTGCGGCGGACGAGTTCTGGAAGGACTACAACCCCGCTACCGATGAGAAAGTGACCGCAGCCATGTTCCGCATGATGCACGAGGACCTGGCCGCCGACATGCAGCCGGAGATCATGGCCACCATCCAGAAAAAGTACAAGGGCAACTTCGAAGCGTGGGCCAAGGCGATGTTCGCCAGCAGCATCCTCACCGATCGCAAGAAGCTCGACGCCTTCCTGGCCAAGCCAACGTTGAAAGCGCTGCAAAAGGACATGGGCTTCACGGCGGCGGAAAGCTGCCTGAACCACTTTCGCAACGTCATCGGCCCGGCAGTGGACGCCAGCCAAGGCGATCTGGACAAGGGCTATCGCCTCATGGTGGCCGCCATGCGCGAAAAAGACCCTGCCAAGAGCTGGTACCCAAATGCCAACAGCACCATGCGCCTCACCTACGGACAGGTGGGCAGCTATGTCCCCGGCGATGGCATGTTCTACAAGCATGTGACCACGGCGGCGGGCATCCTCGAGAAAGAGGACCCCACCAACGATGAGTTCATCGTGCCTGCACGCGAGCGTGAACTCCTGCTGAAGAAGGACTATGGACGGTATGCCGATGCGAACGGCGAACTCGTGACCTGCTTCATCAGCAACAACGACATCACCGGCGGTAACAGCGGCAGCCCGGTGATCAACGGCAACGGCGAACTCATCGGCATTGCCTTCGATGGCAACTGGGAAGCCATGAGCGGCGACATCGCCTTCGAACCCGAACTGCAGCGCACCATCAGCGTGGACATCCGCTACGTGCTCTGGTGCATCGACAAGCTTGCCGGTGCCGGGCACCTGGTGAACGAGATGACGCTGGTGCAGCGGAAAGCCCCCGAAGAACCAAAGGCGCAAATGGCTGTTCCCGCTGAACCTGCCACCATCGTTGCACCCGCGCGTGGCACGGTGAAGTCTCCGAAGAAGTAGAATTCGACCCCGCGTCAAGCCCGGGGCACACCTGAAATACGAGAACGGCGACCGATGAGGTCGCCGTTCTGCGTTGGCAGCTACCTTCAACCCGATGTCCGCACCCAAGCTCCTTGATGCGCTCCCGCAGCTTGTTGGCGAGGGCTTGATCAGCGCTGAGCAAGCAGAGCGCATCCGAGCGCGCTACGCCACCGATGCCGCACAAAGCGGCAACCGGATGCTGCTGGTGTTCGCCATCCTGGGCAGTTTGTTGGTGGGCATGGGCATCATCCTCATCGTGGCCCACAACTGGGACGATCTGCCGCACATGGCGCGCACTGTGCTCGCCTTCGCGCCTGTATTGCTCGGCCAAGGCTTGGTATGGTACGCCTTGCAACACAAAGCGGGTGTTGCTTCGTGGCGCGAGGGAAGTGCCGTGTTGCTTGCGTGCGGTTTGTGCGCATGCGTAGCGCTCATCAGCCAGATCTACCACATCAGCGGCGATCTGGAGGGCTACCTCTTCCTATGCGCCTTGTTGATCGCACCGCTGCTCTACCTGCCCGGTTCGCTCATTGTTGCGCTGTGCTACCTGTCCATGATCACTTGGTATGGCTGGCTCTTCCGTTTGGAGCACGGCAACGATCGTCCGTGGTTGCTGCTGCTCCTGCTTGCTGCGGCGGTGCCGTTCTATCTGCGGCAAGCGCGAGAGAACGGCATGGGCGTCGGTTTCTGGTGGCTCAGCCTCTTCATGGCGCTCACCGTGGGCATGTGCAGCCAGTTCTTCTACACTGACTGGGAGATCGAACACTCCTTGGGTCTTGTCGCGATGGCTGCCGCGTTCACCCTCGTCCCCTGGTTGCATCACGGCCGCACATTGCGCACGTGGCCGTGGGTCCTCGTGGGTGGAGCGACGATGCTGGTGATCTTCTGCATCTTCAGTTTCCGGGTGGTCTGGTTCGATGACCATCGCTCCGATCATCTCGGCCTTCAACGCGACCTGATCGGCATCGTCGTTCTCTGCCTGATCGGCGCAGCCACTTATGCGATCACACTCCGACACCGCAAGCTCTTCGAAGCGTGGCCGTATCCGGAAGGTTGGTGGCTCTTCCTGATCTGCTACGCGGTTAGCCTTGTTTCCCCCGTAGGCGCTTCCATCCTCGTGAACCTCTCCTTGCTGGCCATGGGCGTGCTCAACGTGAAACATGGCATCCAGCGCGGATCGCTGCGCCGCATGAACCTCGGCTTGGTGATCCTGAGCACCACCCTCCTTATGCGCTTCTTCGACACGGACATGAGCTTCGTGCTGCGTGGCCTGGTCTTCATCGCCATCGGTATCGGTTTCCTGTACATGAACCTGCGCATGGTGCGTGCGCGCAACAAGGGTGCGAATGCGTCGTAGCGCCGTCCTCTTCCTCGTGATCGCGGTGGCGCAGCTGGCCGTGCCCGCGTGGATGATCGTGGCGCATGAACGCGTGTTGCGCGAGGGCGAAGTGTTCAAGTTCCGGACGGCACCCATCGACCCACGCGACCCCTTCCGTGGGGAGTACGTTGTGCTGAGCTTCGAGGCGAGCAGCGGGGCGTGGAGCAACCCGCACCCTTTCCCTGACGCTGCCACGGACCAAAGCGCCTGGCTGGAACAAACATCGTACGCACGGTTGACCGTGAGCGACACATCGGGCTACGCGGTGATCGCGGAGCTGCTCGCGGAACCGCCAGCGAACGGCGCGTACATCCGTGTGGAACACTGGGGCGCGATGGGAGGCAGCGTGAACAGCGTCGAATTGCCCTTCGATCGGTACTACTTGGAGGAAGGCGACGGTGCGAAGACCGAAACGATGCTGGCACCCGAATGGAACGACGGTGTTGTGACGCAACCGCTACCAGCCTATGCCAAGGTGCGCGTGTACAACGGTGAAGCCGTGATCGAGGACCTGATCGTAAGTGATCGGTCCATCCACGAGTGGCTGAACGCCCCGTGATCAGTACGTCGTCACCGCCGTGCCCTCCTTCTTCACCGTTGCCAGCACGGCGCCCACACTGGCCATCACGGGCGCAAGCATCAGGCCTATCAGCGGGATCTTCATCAACAGGCTGAAGAAGATCCCGTTCGCGATGACCGCCCCACGCTGGCTGTTCACCGCGTGAACGCTTTCGCTGATGCGCATCCGGCGACGCTCGAACACATAGTCGAACATGGAGAACCCGTAGAAATAGGCCGAGACGAGGAAGAGGATGATGAAACTGAACGGCACGAGGATCGGCACGAAGAGGGTGAGGACCCAGATGCCGATGGAGATCGCTACTTCAAGCACACCGTTGCGGATGGCGATGAGCGCACCACGCAGGGCGTCCTTCATCAGTTGGGGGAAACTGAACGGGAACACGCGCCCGGTGACGATCTCCTCGGCCCGCTCGCTCGCGTAAGCCAGCAATGGCGAGAGCAGCACCAGCACGATGTACTTGTTCGCAATGAAGAGAACGTAGCCCACGGCCAGTCGCAGGATCCACGACACCACCGTTTCGCGCGCTCCGTTGAGCCAGGACTTCACATCGCTCCACCATCCCGCTTCGTCCGCTTCGACGGGTATCTGCAAATACCCCGATGCCCACCCACCAACCTGGTCCGTGGCCATCTCCAGCAGATGGTACATACCGAATGCCAGCAACAACCACAGCAGGATGGGCACGAGGAACATCCACCACATGCCGTTACCGAACACGAAACCGAACGCACGGAAGAACCCGGATGAACCCTGACCGAAGTCGCGCGAGAAGGACATGCCGCAAAGATGCGCGAAGGCGGCTGGCTACCTTTGGCCCCCCTCACAACCCGCATGGACCTCGACGCCCTCACCGCCATTTCTCCCATCGACGGCCGCTACCGGGATCGCACACGTGGCTTGGCCCGTTGGTTCAGCGAACAGGCATTGATGAACTACCGCCTGCGGGTGGAATTGGACTATTTCACCTTTCTGTGTGAGATCCCCCTGCCCGAACTCGCAGGCACACCGCTGAAGAAATTGGAACCCGTTCGTGCCCGCATCGGCGACTTGAGCACGAGCGACGCGCAGCGGATAAAGGACATCGAGAAGGTGACGAACCACGATGTGAAGGCCATCGAGTATTTCCTGAAGGAGCGGTTGGAAGAGGCGGGGCTCGAAAAACAAAAGGAGTTCGTCCACTTCGCGCTCACCAGTCAGGACATCAACAACACGGCGCTTCCGCTACTGATCAAGGATTTCCTTTTTGAAGCCTACCTGCCAGCGATGATCGAACTGCGGGACAAGCTCCATGGGTATGCGTTGGAATGGGCGCAGGTGCCCATGCTTGCGCGAACCCACGGCCAACCGGCATCGCCCACGCGATTGGGAAAGGAACTCCAGGTCTTCGTGGAACGGATCGATCACCAACTGAAGCTGCTACGTGAAGTACCCTTCACCGGAAAATTCGGCGGTGCAACGGGCAACTTCAACGCGCACCACGCAGCCTATCCTGAACTGGATTGGGTGCAGCTCGCGGATCGGTTCCTCGATGAAAAACTGGGGCTGAACCGCCAGCAGTTCACCACGCAGATCGAACACTACGACCACCTCGCCGCGCTTTTCGATGCCATGCGCCGCGTGAACACCATACTCGTGGACCTGTGCCGCGATGTGTGGACCTACATCAGCATGGACTACTTCCGCCAGCGGATCAAGCAGGCGAGATCGGCAGTAGCGCGATGCCGCACAAGGTGAACCCGATCGATTTCGAGAACGCCGAGGGCAACTTCGGGGTGGCGAACGCCATGTTCACCTTCCTCAGCGAGAAGTTGCCCATCAGCCGCCTGCAACGCGATCTCACGGACAGCACGACCACGCGGAACATCGGCGTGCCCATGGCGCACACCATGCTCGCGCTTGATGCCGTGCGCAAGGGCTTGGGCAAACTGCTGCTTAACGAAACCGCCATCCGTCGTGACCTCGATACACAGTGGCCGGTGATCGCTGAAGGCATCCAGACGATCCTGCGCAGGGCAGGCTATCCGCAGCCCTATGAGCGGTTGAAGGAACTCACGCGTGGCAAGGAGCGCATCACCGAGCAGGACATGCGGGCTTTCATAGACGCCCTCGATGTGGCGGCTGATGTGAAGGAACGACTCCACAAACTCAGCCCGCACAACTACACGGGCATCGACCTGCTTGGGCGAGTGATGCCTTGAGCGCCTGACCTTATCAGATCCCGAACTCCACTTGGAACAGGGTCGTCCAACTATTGCCGGGATGGTCCAACATCATCTGCTCATCCGTCCATCGGTACCCGGCGTATAGCTGCAGTTTGATGCGATGACCGTTGAGGTACTTCGTTGCACCCAGCAGCGCCTCCTCCGTACGGTCGCGTAGTTCGGCCACGTCGCCGGTGGGTTCCACCAGGGTGTATCGTCCAGCGAACTCATACTTGCTGCGAAGGATCTTGCTCAGCTGCACATTGACGCCGGTACCTGTGGTGATGAAGCGCACATCGCCGTCCTCGTTCGTGGTGATCGGCTCTTCGCTCTGGCGGTCGAAATACTCAGCTGACAGCGCCCAGCCCTGCTGTTTGTACAGGAGGTCGGCGATGAAGGTGGTCATATCCGTGAACGCGTACAATTCGGAACCGAGCTGACCGCCGGTGCGCGTAGCGCGATCGTTGTAACAATACCCCCCAGCGACGGAGAGCTTGGGCTTTGGCTCGAACTCCAGATCCCCCTCGCTATAGTCGCCCTTGTTGGAAAAGGAACCGAGGGGCAACCACTCGATACGGCCCGTGTAGGCCATGCCCTCGTTGATCGGCACGGCACCGCGACCATCCCCCGAGCTGATCGCTGCTTTGAACTGCACTTGTTGCTGGCCGATCGGCAGTGTGTGGTAGGCGAAAACCCCGAAGTCGCGGTCCAAGGTGAAGGTGCTGTTGGCGATGGAGCGGTCCGGGAACTGCAGGTTACCGCTGCTCGTTACGCGTTGCCTGTTCCCCGGCAATTTGCTCTGTCCAAATCCGATGTAGGTGTTCTTGTTGAAGTGATAGTACACCATCGCGTCGCGCACCGGTTGGGCGATCACGTCGCTCTCCAGATCGAGGTCCTGGCGGGAGAAGTTCAATTGCAGGTAGTAGCGTATGCGATCGTTCAACACGAAACCATCGAACCGCAAACGCAGTCGCCGCACCCGGGCCTCCACGGCCTTGATGCTCAGGTCATCACCGCTCACCGTGGTGAAACCCATGCGGTTCTGCATCCGGAAGCGCAGATTCAGCAGGAACAAGGAGTCCTTGCTGATGGTGACGCCGTCGTGGATCTCAATGAGCGCTCGTTCGTCGCTCTCGGTCTGCGCAAGCAGGGCGCAAGGCGTGACCAGCAATAGCATGGCCAGCGCCCATTGGGTATGGGGTCGGTACATCGCGCCGCAAAAGACCCAGCGCCATGTTAACCCAATGTTCTCAGGCTGTTAATGTTCGCTGATACACCACCAGGTCGTTGGCCGGGATGTCCCCCAGCCCGAGCGCCCGCATCATGGTGATCAACTGCCCGCGATGTTGCGTGCTGTGGTTGAAACAATGGTGGAGCATGCGCCAAGCTGTGGATCGTTGCGCATCCCCCTTCAGCGTTCGGTACTCGTGAATGGTCATCAACGCGGTATCGTCGGAGCCCAGCACCAGTTCGTGGAGGCGGCGGTTCACACGAAGCAGCCCCCTCAGATCCGTTGTGTCCTCGGCTGGCCATGGAACGGGCACACCCTCGAGGCGGCACATCCACGCGTTCTCCGCATCGCGGATGTGCAGAACGGTCTTCCGCAGGGAAGGAAAACTGCTAGGTGTGACGGTATCGAGGACCCCGTCCGGCTCACGCTCCAAGCGCTCCACGAAGCGCGTGTTCGCCCACAGATCATAGGCTGCGTACTCGTGCAATAGGGTGACCATGCCGTTCATGGGGATAACCTTGTTGAAATCCGACGAAAGGTAGTCCGCGATCGACGGGTCCATAGCGCGGACCTTCGCCGGAACCAAGTGCCATGATCGCGACCCTGTTCGGAAAAAAGAAGATCACCGAGGACAAGCTGGCCAACGTGTTCGTGAACACCGTGCTGGAGATGTGTGCCGAAGGTTTTCCGACCGTTGTCGACGAAGTGAACGAAGCACCCGAGTTCGTGACGCCGCCGGGTCTTTCGGTGGAGGAGGATGAGCATTTCCTCCTGATCGTCCTCGCCGCCAACTTGATGGAGATGGACCGTGTCCTGGGTCCCGGTGTGGACAAGCGCATGTTCTCCCTGTCCGTCTCCAAGTTCGCCCAGGCCATCGGCCGTGAGTGCACGGAGGTAGAAGAGCGCGTGCGAGCACTTCGTTCGAAGATGGAGCGGCTCAACTTCCCCAGCAAGAACCCGGTCTATGCCATGGGTCGTGCCCTCTTCACGGAGTACGAGCTCTTCTGCTTCCAGGACAGTTACTTCCGCGAGATGAAGCAGCCGAACCCCATCCTGCTCAAGCGGCTCAACGGCCTTTTCAGCTACTTCCTCTGGAACTGGGCGGAGGTGAACGAGCAGTACCGGATCAGCTGAGCACCGGCCTACCCGAGCCGGAATTCCTTCGCTGCCATTTCCACGATATGCCCACCGATCGCGAGCGCTGCCGTAGCCGCCGGTGAGGGTGCGTTGAGCACATGGATGTGGTTCCCACGCCGTTCAATGCGGAAATCATCGACCATGGCTCCATCGGTGCCCAGCAGCATCGCACGCACACCTGCTCGACCGGGTTCGATATCCTCCATGGTCAAGGTCGGGATCAATCGCTGCAGGGTCTTGAGGAAAAGCCGCTTGCTGAAGGCCCGCCGGTATTCGGCGATGCCGTAGCTCATGTTCTTGAAGAAGAGCTTCCAGGTGCCACCATACGTAAGCGCGTCCATGGTGTCCTTCAGGTCGAAGTCGGTCTTGCCATAACCTTCCCGCTTGAAGGTGAACACGGCGTTCGGGCCGCACTCGATGCTTCCATCGGTCATACGCGTGAAGTGGACGCCCAAGAAGGGGAAGCGCGGATCCGGGACCGGATAGATGAGGTGTTTGACCTTGTGTTTGCCCTGTTCAGTGAGTTCGTAGTAGTCGCCACGAAAGCCCACGATACGTTCTTCCACATGCGCACCATCGGCCTTTGCCAGTCGATCGCTCTGCAAGCCTCCGCAAAAGATGACATAGCGTGAGCGATACGTTCCCTTCGTCGTGCGCACCGCACTGCCACCATCCGAAGAAGCCACGCCCACGAACGCTTCCCCGAGCGCAACACGACTCGCTGGCTGCAACGCCAGGGCGAGCTCGGCCATCTTCATCGTGGCGCCGCGGAAATCGATGATGCCGGTACAACCCACGCGCACTCCCGCAATGCCATCGCAGAACGGCTCGATCTCCTTGATCTGCGCAGCATCCACACGCGCCATGTCCTCGATCCCGTTGGCGACACCTGTATTGTAGATCTTCTCCAGGCGCGGTAGCTCATCCGCGCTCGTGGCAACGATGAGCTTCCCGCAGATGTCGTGCTTCACGCCGTGCCGCCTGGCAAAGGCTACCAGTTCGCGACGACCGTCCACGCAGTTCTTGGCCTTGTAGCTGCCGGGCTTGTAGTAGATGCCGCTGTGGATCACCCCACCTGTTGCGGCCGGTCTGGTGGTCGGCCAGGGCCTTCTCCTTTTCCAAGAGCAGGATCCTGAACGCAGGGAAGCGGGTTTGCAACTTGTACAGCGTGGCGGCACCCACGATGCCGCCGCCAACGATCACCACATCCCAGGACTTGTCGTCGCTCATGGCCGCGAAGATCGCCATCAGGCGGGAGCCGTCACCGCGTCCTCTTCCTTCGGCACCCGCAGAAGCAGGATCACGCCAAGGACGAAAAAGGAACCGATGGCGATGATCGTATCGCGAAGGTCCCCGGTCAATTGGTACACCAGCCCGTAAGCGAAGGTCCCCAGCACGGTGCCGAGGTAATAGCTCACATCATAGAAGCTGAAGAAGCTGGAAGTGTCCGTGGTCGGGGGCAGGAACTTGGCGTAGGTACTGCGGCTGAGGGATTGGCAGCCACCCATGACGGAGCCAACGATGGCCGCCAGGATGTAGAACTCATGGGTGAGGTGGATGCTCCAGGCCATGAGGCAAACGCCCACCCAAACCACACAGCCGATGAGCAGGGCGCGAACGTTCCCAAGCCGCTTGCTCACCTGCACGAACAGTGCGGCCCCAAGCGCGGCGACCAATTGGATGATGAGCACGCTGATGATCAAGCTGTCATCGGCAATCGGAGAGCCATCGGGTTGCGTGATCTCCTGCTTCGCGAAGTTGACCGCCAGGTACATGACGGTTTGAATGCCCATGTTGAACACGAAGAAGGCCATCAAGTAGCGGCGCAAGCGGCGCATGCCCATCAACTGGAGCCACACCTTCCGCAACTCTTGGTAGCCGCTCCAGATCACGTGCTTCCGCTCCGGGCCGCTTCCCGCGCGGTGGGGCAACACGCGGAACGGCCATTGCGCCCAGCCCGCCCACCAGAGGGCGACGGTGATGAAGGTGAGGCGTGCAGGAAGTCCATCTTCCTCCGGAATGAAGAACCAACCGGGCTTCATCACCATGAGCAGGTTGAGGACGAGCAAGATCACGCTGCCGATGTAGCCCATGGTGTAACCCCGGGCACTGATCCGGTCATGATCCTTCTTCTCGGCTATTTCCGGTAGGTAGGCATCATAGAACACCAAGCTGCCCGAAAAACCCGCGCACGCCAGGACGATGCACGCCATACTTATCCAGACGTGCTCCACCGAAAAGAAGAAGAGGCCCGCACAACTCGCCGCTCCCACATAACAGAACAGCTTCAGGTAATTGAGCTTGTTCCCACGATGGTCGGCGATGCCGCTGAGCAACGGGACGACAAGGGCCACGAGGAGGAAGCCTGCGGACAACGCGTACGAGTAGAGCGATGCCGATGGCACGCCATAACGTTCCACGAAGTTCTCTTCACCGAATGCCTGCGTGATCGCCACATAGAACATGGGGAACACCGCGCTGGTGATGGTGAGCGAATAGGACGAGTTCGCCCAGTCGTACATCGTCCATGCGCGGATGACCCGACGGTCGCCCCTGGCCAGTTCCATTCGAGCGGGAAGGTAGTCGCGAGCGCGCCAGCTTAAAGAGAAGGGCGCTCGAGCTTTCCCCCCGGCGCCCTTCGACAAATACGTTCGTCCTACTTCTTCACCACCACGGCTACCCGGCGGTTCTTGCTCCGGCCCACTTCGGAATCGGATTCGTCAGCGGGTTCGGTGGCATCCTTCGAACTGACCGTGATACGTCCGGTATCGATCCCGGCTTCGACCATCGCATCGCGCACCGCTTCAGCGCGCTCCTTGGCCAGCGGCACCAGATCCGGGCGGACCCGTGTGCGGTCGTTCTCGATGCTGTCGAAGTGACCGATCAACTCGATCTTCATCGCAGGGTCTTCGGTCATGGCCTCGACGATGTCCTGCACCCATGGCTCCATGGATGGGTCCACGAAACGCTGGAAACGCTTGAAGTAAATGGTTTGACGCTCCGCCTTTTCCGCAGGCTTGAGGCCTGGAGGGGTGACTCCCTTGCGGCTGAAAATGTACTCGCTCTCAGCGTCCTTCAGTTGCTCGCACGAGCAGGAGGTACGGTTCTTCACTTGGTACACCTCCACGTTGTCGATGTAGTAGTAGGCACTGAACACCTGTGGGCGGGTCTCCCCTTTCGGACGTTTGGTCTTCTCGTTCACGGTCTTCTCCGTTGCACCGAAGTTGCCGATGATCATGTACTCCTCGTTTCCCTTGCTCTCGTATGTGCCGCACACACCCACCCAACTGAACATGTCCGCGTACACCTTGCTGCGCACGGCCGGCACGGTAACGTCGTATGTCAAGCTCAGTGCGTCCTCCTTCTCGATCCGGTCCTTGCTGAAGTAGGCACCCAGTTCACCCGTAGCGTACTTGCTCAGGTCGGCGAGGTTCACGTAGAAACGCACGCAGTAGAGCGAATCCTTCTTCATCTTGTGCTTCATCTGCGTTTGCAGGTAGGTGCGAGGCTCCTTGTTCTGGTAGCTCCACCAACGCACGCCCGCGTAGTTGGCACCGCTGAGCGCTGTCTGCTCCCCAGCGAAGTTCTTCGGGGTGCTAACCGTGCTTTCGACAGTGGCGTTCTCGCTGAACAGATCGGCCTTTTTGCCCGTGGCACTGCTCCAGCCCTTGGCGTACTGGATGCCACCGGGACGCTTCAGCTTCTTGCCATCGAGCTGCTCGAAGTCCCCGTTGGCGATCCAACTACGGGTGGTATCGATGTCCTGCGCTACCATGGTCAGGGGCAGCAAGCCAAGAAGGGCATGGAGGAGGGTCTTGCGAATGATGGTCATGTGCAAAAGAGGTCGTTTGGTGGTGGCGGGCCAAGGTACCCTTCGACAGGCTCAGGGCAAAGACCACGCTCTGGGCTCGTTGACAAGGACCGTGCCTTTCGGTGGGGACCAAAAGCAAAGGGCCGCTTCTTGCGAAGCGGCCCTTGCCAGAGACCTGTTGAGGTTTAGTTACCGAGGTAGATGCCGAAGTTGATCATCACCCCGAACTGGGAGCCGCTCACCGACTCATCAGCGCCCTCAGGCTTGAAGCTGGTCATTGCGTATGAAAGCATGGGCTCGATGGTGACGTTGTCGTTCAACCAAGCCGCATAGCCCACTCCAAGGCCGATAGCGGAACCGGAACCGAGGTTCTCCCCATCGAAGGAAGCGCTCTGGTACTGGAAGCCAGCCTCACCGAAGAGTTTGTTCTCCATGAAGAAATAGCGCAGGTAAGGACCAACGCCCATCGTGGACGAACTGATGTCACCCTGGCTGGTGCTGCCATAGCCCAGATCCAATCCAACGGCCAAGTGGTCGATCACGAAGTAACCCGCGCGCACATCGAGGCTGAGGTTCGACTCGGAATCCTCCTGGTCGCTGTCCGCCTTTCCAGAGGTGAATCCGAAGTTGGAACCAGCACCGAACATCCAACCGCCCTGGTCGGTCTGGGCCATCGCGGTGATGCCGAGCACCAGCGCGGAAACTACTGTTACGATCTTCTTCATGTTTGTTGAGATTGGTTTGGTCTCGGTTGAGTTCGGGGCCAAATCTATGCCGAGCTTTTGAACTGCCAAGCGACTTGATGGGCACTAATCCCCAATTGATAGTGGAGAACTCGCGCCCAGTCTGCTCAATTTGGCATATGCAACCGTTGGTCAACCCTTCTGCTGCGCCCGGATGATGTTGAGCGCACCGCCCGCCTTGAACCAGTCGATCTGTTGCGCATTGTAGGTGTGGTTGCAGGCGATATGGTCGCTTCCTCCGGTCTTGTGCTTGAAGACCAGCGTGAGCAGCTTGCCCGGAGCGAATTCCGTCAAGTCCGTGAAGTCGACGCGGTCGTCCTCCTGGATCTTGTCGTAGTCGGCCTCGTTGGCGAAGGTGAGGGCGAGCATGCCCTGCTTCTTCAAATTGGTCTCGTGGATCCGGGCGAAGCTCTTCACCAGCACTGCGGAAACCCCCAAGTGGCGGGGTTGCATGGCAGCGTGCTCGCGGGATGAACCCTCACCGTAGTTCTGGTCGCCCACGATGATGCTTGGCACACCGGCAGCCTTGTAGCCACGCTGTGTGGCAGGCACCGGTCCGTATTCACCGGTCAGTTGGCTTTTCACCTTGTCCACCTCGCCATTGTATGCGTTTGTGGCACCGATCAAGGTGTTGTTGCTGATATTGTCCAGGTGGCCACGGTAGCGCAACCAAGGGCCGGCCATGCTGATGTGGTCGGTGGTACACTTCCCTTTGGCCTTGATGAGCACCACGGCATCCGTGATGTTCTTGCCGTTCCACGCCGGGAAGGGTTCCAGAAGTTGCAGACGATCGCTGCCTGGCTTCACCACCACTTCCACCTTGCTGCCATCCGCAGCCGGAGCTTTGTACCGGCATCGCCTACATCAAAGCCGCGCGGTGGCAGTTCGATGCCCTTGGGCTCGTCCAGACGCACTTTAACACCGGCCTCGTTCACCAGCTCGTCGGTGAGCGGGTTGAAGGTGAGGTCTCCTGCGATGGCGAGCGCAGTAACGATCTCCGGTGAAGCCACGAAGGCATGCGTGTTCGCATTGCCATCATTGCGCTTCGCGAAGTTGCGATTGAAGGAAGTGATGATGCTGTTCTTGCGGTTCGGGTCGTCCGTGTGGCGCGCCCATTGTCCGATGCACGGCCCGCAAGCGTTCGCCAATACCACGCCGCCCATCGCATCGAAGGTCTTCAGCAGGCCATCGCGCTCGGCGGTGTAGCGAACGACTTCGCTACCGGGCGTGATCGTGAACTCGCTCTTCGCTTTCAGGTTCTTGTCGATGGCCTGTTGCGCAAGCGAGGCGCTACGCGTGAGATCCTCATAGCTGCTGTTCGTGCAGGAGCCGATCAAACCGACTTCCAGTTTGGCGGGCCAGCCATTCTCCTTCACCGCTGCGGCGAACTTGCTGATGGGCCATGCAAGGTCCGGAGTGAACGGACCGTTCACGTGCGGCTCCAAGGTGCTCAGGTCGATTTCGATGACCTGATCGAAATACTTGCTGGGGTCGGCATAGACCTCCGGGTCGCCTTGCAGGTGCTCCTTGATGGTATCCGCGAGAGCGGCCACATCCGCGCGGCCGGTTCCTTTCAGATAACGCGACATGGAATCGTCGTAGGAGAACGTGCTGGTGGTGGCCCCGATCTCCGCGCCCATGTTGGCAATAGTGCCCTTGCCGGTGCAGCTCATGCTCTCAGCCCCCGGACCGAAGTACTCGACGATGGCACCGGTCCCTCCCTTCACAGTGAGGATACCGGCAACCTTCAGGATCACATCCTTCGGGCTGGCCCATCCGCTGAGCTTGCCGGTCAACTTCACGCCGATGAGCTTCGGCCATTTCAGTTCCCACGCCAGACCGCTCATCACGTCACAGGCATCGGCACCGCCCACACCGATCGCGATCATGCCCAAGCCACCGGCGTTCACCGTGTGGCTGTCCGTGCCGATCATCATTCCGCCGGGAAAGCGTACTGCTCCAAAACCACTTGGTGGATGATACCCGCCCCCGGCTTCCAGAAGCCGATGCCGTATTTGTTGCTGATGCTCTCCAGGAAGTTGAAGACCTCGTTGCTCTTGAGCAGCGCGTCCTGCAGGTCCTGCTTCGCGCCAACGCGCGCTTGGATCAGGTGATCGCAATGCACGGTGCTGGGCACAGCCACGGTCTTGCGGCCCGTGGTGCTGAACTGGAGCAATGCCATCTGGGCCGTGGCGTCCTGCATGGCCACGCGGTCCGGCGCGAAATCGACATAATCTTTCCCGCGACCAAAAGCTTGTTTCGCATCACCGTCCCAAAGGTGGGCATAGAGGGATCTTCTCCGTGAGGGTGAGCGGCTTACCGACCGCTTTGCGGGCGGCGGTGACGCGGGCAGGGAAGCGGCTGTATACCGCCTTGATCATTTCGAGGTCGAAGATCTGGCTCATTCCTGGGCTGGTGGATTTCGCCCGCGAAAGTAACCCGTGCTCCGCAGTGCCCCGGAATGCGAAGCGGGCCGCGAAATGCGACCCGCTCGCGAACGATGAAAGGTTTGGACTAGAGTTCGTCGATGGCCACCGCAAGGCTGTCCATGGCAGTGATGTTGGCTGGCTCCCCCCCCATTGCCATGGGGGTTGTGAGGAAGTCCAAGCCGCTGATGATCTTGGCTACATCCACTCCTGCCGCCATGGTCACCGTGGAACCGGCGGTTACCTCCGCGTGGATGTGAACATGCGCTTCGCGCAGCAAAGCGTCGGTCGCACAGTGATAGGTGATGGCCACGTCCTCTGCGTCCTCGAAATCACCGTCGTTGTTGCCATCAACATGCCCTTCCATGAGGAGGAACTTGTAGCCAGCGGCCGGATTCCAACTCCAGTGCATACCGGGCACGTTGAGCGGGTATTCGGCAAGCGTAGGGTCGGCGTGGTTCAGGGTAGCATCCAAGCCCAAGCTGATGTGTGCTTCATGCACATGCGCGGGTGACATGGTCCCAAGCGTGAACTCGTTGCTGGTCGCGGAAGCATCGGCCAACAGGACGACCTCATGGTATTCCGCCACCTCCACATCGGCATCGTCGGTCAGGTGGAAGTCCGAGGTGTAGAACTTCAGATCGCTGAAACGCACATTGTGCCCCGCACCGTCCTGCACCGTGGTATTGATATCGTACGGTGCCGATCCGTTCATGAACGTGAAGGAGAGCTTCACCGTGCCGGTGGTGGCGGGTGTGGGCGTCGGTGCCGGATCCTCATCATCATCCCGTTTGCAGGAGGCAAGAGAGACCGCGAGGAGGGCTATCAAGGCAAGCTTCGAATGGTTCATCTATGTTCAGTTGTTTACGAGGTTGTAGGTAAGTCCCAAGACAACGCGCTCCCGGTTCGGTACCATCTGTTCACCCAGAGTACGCGCAACGCCGTACTGGAAGGTGGATGTGAAACCCCAGGAACGCCACCACACGCGGACTCCTGCGTGGGTGAACAAGGTGGAACTGCCGGTGCCTTGGACGCTACTTCCGTCCATGGCATCCTTCCCGGACAATTCGTGATACATGCCCAAGGAGGGCATCAATTTCCAGTCGGCGCCAAAGTCGAAACGACGGAACGCCTCCACCGTGGTGCTCAACCCATGACCGAGTCGATACTCGTCGGCATTGGAGCCGTTGTAACGACCGATCATGCTCAAGCTGGCTCCATTACGCCCACGACGGACCATGTATTCCGTCGACGCCAGCAGATCCAGGGAACCGGTTCCAGGTTGTTGGTCGGTTTCGACCTCGTGGCCGTTGTAGGTCATGTCGTGGCGTCCAAGAGGAAGCTTCGCACCCGCTCCGATCATGACGCGGTGCACAGTGCGTTCATCCTCCGTCAGGCATTTGGTGTTCACCAGCAGGTATCGGGTGATGAAAAGCGGATCGCCCATGCCATAGACATCGTTCTGGATGATGCCGTCCACCGCGCGGTAATTGTTCACGAGCGGCAATGACACGAGCGTCGCAAAACGCGGGCTCCACCAGAGATCACCTCGCAACTCGGCGACCTGGTAGAGTTCGCGGTAGTGCGTGTCGTTGACAGTGGCACTGCCTTGATCATGACCACCGTGCTTCGGGACACCCAACGCAGGTGTGCCCGGCAAAGCGCCTTCGAGGCGACGGTAGCGCCACAGCAAGCTGAAGGAAGAAGTGCGATCGTGCGGCTGTATTCCGAGGAAGATGCCACAGACATCGCACCCGATGCTGATGGACGGCATCAGGAGCGCCATCCACACAGCGAGGATGAATTTCATGAAATTGGGTTGAGGTTCGACCTTGCGTTCGCCACCGATGGGAGAACGCTATCCAGTGGAACTCAACACCAAGGCACCGGCTCTGCGACGGCCGTGTGGCCGGGAGAGACCGGAGAGACACAGATCGGGAAATTCAACCGCACTGCGGTGCGAACGAAGACCGGAACCGTCTCACGGTCCTGTACCATCGGCTCGTGCCGGACCTCCAACCGCTCGGCCGGGAACCCCGCCTCGGCCTCTTGCTCCAACGCACGGAACTTCCTGGATAGCTGGCACTCCCCATGGCAGGTACGCATGCCTTCCATTTGCTCACGCTGCACACAAAGCTCCCGCTCGATGTAGGCCTTGCGTACAGTGAACTGGACCAAGTAGAGCGAAGGCGCGTTCAGGACCACCGCGAAAAGCAGGGCGAGCAGCGGGCCGGTGATGCGGTACATGGTGATGCAAGTTTACGCGGATCCTTCCATCCGCATCCGTCAGGATAGTGCCATTGTTTCCACAGCACCATCTTTGGCACCCACCGTACAACGGGACGAGTACACATGCACGCAGGACGCCGCTTCACCCTCCGCGAGGTCCTTTGGTGGACCCGCCGCGACATCCTTTGGTTCCTGTTCCTGGCCATCGTTCCCACCCTGCTGTACGAGGTGGTTGGTTGGCATGGCTCACCATTCCCTGGGTACCCATCGCCCTCGTTGGTACCGCGGTCGCGTTCGTTACCGGTTTCAAGAACAACGCTTCGTACGACCGCCTTTGGGAAGCCCGCCAGATCTACGGTGCCATCGTGAACACGAGCCGGGCTTGGGGCATCATGGTGGTGGATTTCGTTTCCGCGAAGCATGCGAAAGGATCGGTCACGGAGGAAGAGTTGAAGCGGGCACACACACGCTTGATCCACCGACACATCGCGTGGATGCATGCGCTGCGTTTCCAGTTGCGACAGCCGAAACCATGGGAGCATATGATCAAAGTGTACAACCGGGAGTATCGGCAATGGTATACGGTGGATGAGGTGGAGACCAAGTTGGAGGACGCGCTCGCCGGGCTCATCACACCATCGGAGAAAGCGGATGTCCTCGGCAAAGCGAACACGGCGACCCAGCTCATCGCACTGCAATCCAAGGACCTGCGCGAGTTGCTGGACAGAGGCCTTATCGAGGACTTCCGCCACATGGAGCTGGAGAAATTACTGGTGGACCTCTTTGCTCAACAAGGCAAGTGCGAACGCATCAAGAATTTCCCCTACCCCAGGCAGTTCGCAACCCTCAACCTGATGTTCATCAAGCTCTTCATCAACCTCGTGCCGTTCGGCATGCTTGGGGAGTTCGCCAAGATGGGCGACGGATTCGTCTGGCTCACCATCCCCTTCAGCGCGCTGGTGGCATGGGTGTTCAACATGATGGAAAGGATCGGTGAGAGCACCGAGAACCCCTTCGAGGGCAGCGCCAACGATGTGCCCATCACGGCCATAACGCGTACGATCGAGATCGACCTGCGCGAGATGCTGGGCGAAACGAACATCCCAGAGCCATTGAAGCCGCAGAACCAGATCCTGATGTGAGGATCAATCGATCGTGGTTCCGCCTCGGAGGTAGCTCGGGTCGATGTAAGCTCCGAGTCCGTGCGTGTTCGGAAGCGTGATAGTTCCTCCGGGGCCGTATGAAATACCGCCCAGCACCGGATCCGCTGTGAACATCAGCGGTGTGTCCATGTCGCAATAACACACGGCCGGACTGATGAGCGCAAGGTGCGCGGCGGCCGTCCATGCCAAACGCGACTCCAGGAAGCCACCGATCTGCACTTCCATGCCCGCCCTCTCAGCGAGTGCGATGATCTTCTTCGCCTTGAACAAGCCGCCGCTCTTACCGAGCTTGATATTGAACCGCTGGCAGGCATCGAGCGCGATCAGTCGTTCGGCGTCATGATGATCGCAGCAGCTCTCATCCGCCATGATAGGAATAGGTGAAACCTCTCTCACGCGGCGCATCTCCATGAACTGCCAGCGCGGGATAGGCTCCTCGCAGTGCTGGATGTTCGCATCGCACAACGCATTCAGGACCAGGATCGCCTGCTCAGGTGTCCAGCCCTGGTTGGCATCAATGCGCAAGAGGATCGCATCGCCGATGGCCGAGCGGATGGCAAGGATGCGCGCGATATCCTCCGGATGTGCTCCACCCAGCTTCACCTTGATCACGGTGAAGCCGTTGCGCACGATGTCCAGCGCATCGGCCGCCATCTTCTCCGTCGAGCCGAGGCTTACGGTGTAGTCGGTGATCAGTGGTCGGTTGTCCTTTCCACCGAGGAAGCGGTACAAAGGAAGCCCTGCCGCTTGTGAAGCGATGTCATGCAACGCGATATCGAACGCGCTCTTGATGCAGTTGTTCCCGAAGATCAAACGGTCCATGATGCGGTGCGCGCCCTCGATATCCGAGGCCTGGTGGCCGACCAACGCCTTCGCCAAGTGCTTCCCCACGGCCAGGCAGGTCTCCTGCGTTTCGCCGCTGATGGACCAGAAGGGATTGCACTCTCCCCAGCCGATCAGGCCATCATCGGTGGTTGCTCGAAGCACCACGCTCTCCACTTCCGTCAATGAACCGAGCGACGTGACGAAGGGCGCCTTCAATGGAATACGGACCGGGAACAGCTCGGAGCGCGTGATCTTCATGGTCCACAAAGAAAGAGGGGCCTTGCGGCCCCTCTCCTGTTCTGTTCGGAATGTGCTCACTCTTCCACCACCTCGAAGGGGATGGTGCGGATCACATCGCGGTGGAAAGTGACCTCAGCCTCGTACTTGCCGATGCTCTTGATCGCCTCGCCTTTCAGCTTGATGCTCTTGCGGTCCACCTCGAAGCCGATGGCCTTGAGGGCATCGGCGATCATGATGGTGTTCACGCTACCGAAGATCCGGCCGTTCTCGCCCACCTTGGCGCCGATGCGCAAGGTCTTGTCACCAAGTCCGCCGGCCATCTTCTCGGCCTCTTCCTTGATCTTGGCGAGCTTGTGGGCCCGTTGCTTCAGGGTTTCGTTCAGTTGCTTGCGCGCGCTGTCCGTGGCCACGGTGGCCAGGCCGCGTGGCAGCAGGAAATTGCGGGCGTAGCCCTCGCGCACCTTCACTACGTCGTTGGCGTAGCCCAAGTGCTCCACGTCTTGTTTCAGGATGACTTCCATGGTCGTTCTGGTGTGGAGGGTTACTTCATCATATCGGCCACGTAAGGCATCAACGCCAGATGGCGGCAACGCTTCACGGCCTGGCCCACTTTCCGCTGGTACTTCAGGCTGGTGCCTGTGAGGCGGCGGGGCAGGATCTTGCCTTGTTCGTTCACGAAGCGGAGGAGGAAGTCGGCATCCTTGTAGTCGATGTACGTAATGCCCATCTTCTTGAAGCGGCAGTACTTATCCTTCTTCGTCTCGATCGCGATCGGCGTGAGGTAGCGGATCTCGTTGTTGTTCTCGGCGGCCATGGCTTAAGCGTTTGCGGTTTCGGCGTTCTCTTTCTTCGCCTTGTTCCTGCGCTTCTCAGCGAAGGCAAGGTGATGCTTGTCCATTGCCACCGTGAGGAAGCGGATGATGCGCTCATCACGACGGTATTCGGTTTCGAGCTTGGCAACGAAGGCGGCTTCGCTTTCGAACTCGATCAGGTGGTAGAAGCCCGTGGACTTCTTCTGGATGGGATACGCGAGCTTGCGCATCCCCCAGCTCTCTTCATGGCGGACCTTGCCATTGCCTGCTTTGATCAGGTCTTTGAACTTCTTTACCGTCTCCTTTGTCTGGTCCTCAGACAAAACGGGAGTAAGAATGAAGACGGTCTCGTACCGGTTGGTCATGTGACTATTTCGGTTGATTTGGGGCGCGAATCTAGGGGAAATACCCATACGCGGGCCCCACCGCCAGCTATTGGCTTTTGGCTGCTGGCCCGCTTGGGGGTGCTCCGCCTTTCGATACCTCCCTTAACGACATCTCCGGGGGACGAAATCATAAGTCCCTGGCGAAGAGCGGGCAAGCAGCCAGGGTCCAATAGCGAATAGCTCTTCAGCCCCTTTCCACAGGTGTTGATATCCGGCCTTTCCCGGCCTTCGCCCCCGTCTATCTTCGGCCCCCTGCCTAATGGAGAATTTCGTCGTCAGCGCCCGCAAGTACCGCCCCGCCACCTTCGATACCGTGGTGGGCCAGGAGGCGGTGACCGATACCCTCAAGAACGCCATCCGGAGCAAGCACTTGGCCTCGGCCTTCCTATTCACCGGACCAAGGGGGGTGGGCAAGACCACCTGTGCCCGGATCCTGGCCCGCACGATCAACTGCGAGAACCTAGGCGAGGACTTGGTTGCTTGCGGTCAGTGCGCCCCATGCAAGACCTTCGAAGAGGGTCACAGCCTGAGCATTTTCGAACTGGATGCCGCCAGCAACAACAGCGTGGACGATATCCGGAACCTGATCCTACAGGTGTCCATCGCGCCGCAGGTCGGCACCAAGAAGGTGTACATCATCGATGAGGTGCACATGCTCAGCCAGGCGGCTTTCAACGCCTTCCTGAAAACGCTGGAGGAGCCGCCGAGCTACGCCATCTTCATTCTGGCCACCACGGAGAAGCACAAGATCCTTCCCACGATCCTGAGCCGTTGCCAGGTCTTCGATTTCCGCAGGATCCAACTGGCGGATATCACCAAGCACCTCGCTTCCATAGCACAGAAGGAAGGGATCGAAGCGGAAGCACGAGCCCTGCACGTGATCGCCCAAAAAGCGGACGGCGGCTTGCGCGACGCGCTCAGCATCTTCGACCAACTGGTGAGCTTCGCGGGGAACCGCCTGACCTACCAGGATGTGGTGAAGAACCTGAACGTGCTGGACCATGAGCACTACTTCAGTCTCACCGACAACATCGTGAAGGGCGATGTGCCTGCCGCGTTGGTGGAGTTCAATACGATCCTGCAGAACGGCTTTGACGGTCACCTGTTCGTCACCGGCTTCGCGCATCACTTCCGCGATCTGCTCGTGAGCCAGGATCCGCGCACCTTGCCTTTGCTCGAAGTGAGCGAGGACTTGGTGGCACGATACGGTGTGCAAGCTCAAGGCGTTTCTCGCGAGCTGCTGATCCGTGGCCTGGACCGCCTGGCGCAATGCGATGCACAGTACAAGCAGAGCAAGGAGCCTCGGCTTTTGGTTGAACTCACGCTCATGCAGCTCTGTCGGCTTGCCGCCCCGGCAGCGACAACGCCGGAAGCGGTCGCCACCACCACAAGGCCCATGGCCGTCGAGGAAAAAAAAAGTCCTGACGTAACGGTTCCTGCTCCCGCACCTCCTCCGGGACAAGTCGCTCCAGCAGTGGAAACGATGGCCGCAGCACCCGCTGAAGCATACGTGCCTAAACGGCGTGCACTACCCGGCCAGGTCAGCATCACCGCAAAACCAATCGCAGTCGCTCCCGAAGTGGCCGCCTTGGACACGGACGAAGGCCCTGACCTTGCCAGTGCGCCCAAGGACGTGAACATGTCACTACTGGTCAGGGTTTGGAGTGATTACGCACTGACGAAGAAGCGCGAAGGCAAGAACAGCTTGCACGCAACGCTGGCCGCACGTGAACCGGTGATCCTCGGTCCCAGTGCGATCTCTTTCGCCATTGTGAACGAAGTGCAGGAAAAGTACATGCGTGAAGAGAAGCCTGTGCTGCTCTCGCACCTGCGTCGCGAACTCGCGGACCCTGCGCTTCAACTTGAAGTGATCAAGGAAGTGGTGGTGACCAAACCGCGCTACACCAAACAGGATCGCTTCAACTTGATGGCTGAGAAGAACCCGGCGCTTTTGAAGTTGCGGGAGGAGTTGGACCTGGATCTGGGTTAGCCCTGCGCAAGCCCGCGCAGGCTTCCGGCCATTGGCCACCAGCCTGCGACATGGAAGCTACTTTCGCAACCCCAAACCAAGCCCTTAACAATGTCGAAGATCAAGGTGGCCAATCCCGTAGTGGAACTCGATGGCGATGAGATGACGCGCATCATCTGGAAGTGGATCAAGGACCAGTTGATCCTGCCATACGTGGATGTGCCGATCGACTACTATGACCTGGGCATGGAGCACCGCGATGCCACCGATGACAAGGTGACCGTTGACAGCGCGAAAGCCATCTTGAAACATCATGTGGGGATCAAGTGCGCAACGATCACACCTGATGAAGCACGCGTGCAAGAGTTCGGACTGAAGCAGATGTGGAAGAGCCCGAACGGCACGATCCGCAACATCCTGGGCGGGACCGTCTTCCGCGAGCCGATCGTCATCAGCAACATACCACGGCTTGTTCCGGGTTGGACACAGCCGATCGTCATCGGTCGCCATGCCTTCGGCGATCAATACCGCGCCACCGATGCGGTGATCAAAGGCAAGGGCAAGCTCACCATGACCTACACCCCCGATGATGGCAGCACGCCTACCTCTTGGGATGTGTACCAGTTCGACGGCAACGGCGTGGCGATGGCCATGTACAATACCGATGAAAGCATCGAGGGCTTCGCGCACAGCTGCTTCAACCTCGCGCTGACGAAGAAGTGGCCGCTCTACCTCAGCACCAAGAACACCATCCTGAAGAAGTACGATGGTCGGTTCAAGGACATTTTCGAGGACGTCTACCAGAAGCACTTCAAAGCCGACTTCGCGAAAGCGGGTATCACTTACGAGCACCGCTTGATCGACGACATGGTGGCGAGCGCCATGAAGTGGAGCGGCGGTTTCATTTGGGCCTGCAAGAACTACGACGGCGACGTGCAGAGCGATACGGTCGCGCAAGGCTTCGGTTCCTTGGGCCTGATGACCAGCGTGCTCATCACCCCCGATGGCAAGACCATGGAAGCGGAAGCCGCGCACGGCACCGTGACCCGCCACTACCGCATGCACCAGCAAGGCAAGCCGACGAGCACCAACCCCATCGCAAGCATCTTCGCTTGGACGCGCGGTCTCGCGTTCAGGGGAAAGCTCGATGGCAACCAGGCATTGATCGACTTCAGCACCAAACTCGAATCCGTGTGCATCAGAACCGTGGAAAGCGGGAAGATGACCAAGGACCTTGCGGCATGCATCCATGGGGAAAAGGTGAGCGCTGAGCACTACCTGACCACGGAAGGGTTCATGGCAGCACTCAGGGAGAACATGGAGCGCTGATCCCGGATAGCATCTTCCATGCGGTGTGACGAGTCCTTCGGGACTCGTTCGCTTTTGGTCAACTTCGCAGCTATCGTGAGCATCGTAGGCACCCAAACTTCACGCTTCGAGCGCCTGGTGTTCATCGGTGCCATGCTCTTGCACGCCGTCACCGCTTGGTTCAGCACGGGCTTTCACACCGATGGAGAACACCACCAGGTGATCGGATGTGCAGAGGCATGGCTTGGTGAATTACCCGTCAGTGAGCACACGTGGGAGTACGCCGACCGCATCCGGCCCTCGGCCATGCCCTGGGTGGCAGTTGGGGTGATCGAAACGTGTCGCGCCGTTGGACTGACCTCTCCATTCCAACAAGCGTTCCTCCTTCGGATGTTGTCCGCCTTGTTCGCGTTGTTGGTGGTTCGGCACTTGGTAAGGTCCGTTCGCAACCAGCTGCCGGAGGACCTGCACCGTGCCTTCCTGGTGATCTCGTATCTCCTCTGGTTCCTTCCCTTCTTGCATGTACGCTTCGCCTCCGAGACATGGGCTGGACTTTGCTTGGTGATGGGTATCTCCTCACTGCTGCGGGCCGAAGACGACCGCTGGTGGACCCTGCGCATCGGCGTCTGGTTGGCGCTGGCGGCATGGGTCAGGCCCGCGACCCTTCCAGCCATTGCGGGAGTGGTGCTCTGGATGATCGTTATCCGCGGGTCCCGGGTGTCTGAGCTCCTTCGCCTTGGCGCAGCCGCAGGAACCTTGGTCCTCGTCAGCGGTGTGCTCGACAGCCTCTTCTACAGCACGCCAACCTTGAGCTTGTGGGGCTATGTGGACGTCAATTTCCCAAGCCACCCGGACCATGTCTATGACACGCTTCCGTGGTACTACTACGCACCCTGGCTCGTGAAGTATGCCATACCACCTATCGGGGCCTGCATCCTGTTCTCGCTGGCTCTGTTGCTCTGGAAAAATCCACGGCACATCCTCTTGTGGTGTGTGGCACCCATGGTCATCGCCTTGTCGATCGTTCCCCACAAGGAATTGCGGTTCATATACCCGCTCGCCGATCTGGTTCCTTGGTTGTTGCTTGTCGGCTTCGCCGAATTGCGGATCGTCCTGCGGCCAGCACGAGGTTTGGTGATCGGAACATTGGTGGTGCTGGTCGTCTGCAATGTGCTCGGGCTGGCGGTGAGCAGCCTTACACCTTCCGGCAATGGCCGGGCCCATCTGGCACAAGCCATCCACACCGATGACCGGGGAGCGCCTGTCCATATCGTTTACGCGATCAATAATGAAGATGCCTGGCGCATCCTGCTGCCGCACTTCTATCGACCGGAGAACACGCTAACGGACGTCGTGCCGCCAATCGATACGATCGCCATGAACAGACCGATCCATCATGTGATCGGCTACCAACGTGAGCTGCAAGCGATGCGGTCAGGTCCCACGGGAGAACTCATAGCACGCTCGGATCCTGCCTGGTCCGTGTCCCTGCTCGACCTCTATTATTGGGGAGAATGGAAAGGACCTTTGGAACTGCGCAAGATCCCGAAGCAGTGAGCACGGTGCGAAGGCACGCCTCCATGAGCCTTCCCTCATCTTCGCGTGTGGCCTCATCCCATCCATCTTTCAACCGCTGGTGCCTGCTCCTTGGGGCGCTGTTGTACATCACGGCAGCATGGTTCGGGGTCGGCCACTATTCCGAGGACGAGTTCCATCAAGTGCTCCTCGTTTCGGAACATCTGCTTGGACACGTGGATGCCCCAGCGCTCGCACAAGAATATCATCTGCAATGGCGAAGCATGGTACAGCCGCTCCTTGGTGCCGGAGCGATGGAAGTGTGCGAAGCGCTAGGCATAACGGACCCCTTCCAACTCACGTTCGTATTGCGCTTGCTCACAGCGATGCTCGCGTTGTGGGTCACGCACGGCTTCATCCGTTCAGTTCAAGCGATCCTGGAGGTTGAGAACAAACAGGCGTTCACGCTCCTGTCCTACTTCCTATGGTTCATCCCGGTATTGCAGATCCGCTTCACTGGTGAGGCATGGAGCGGGTTGCTCTTTCTGCGCGGCTTGGGAATGCTGATTGACCCGCGTGAACAGAAAGCGTGGGCCATTGGTGCTTGGTTCGGTGCTGCGGTGATCTTCCGTCCGGCGGCAGCGTTGCTTCCCATGGGCGTAGTACTTTGGATGCTGCTCGTACAACACGCATCGTGGAAGCGCGTGGCCCAGCTCGTTGCTCCAGCCGCATCGATCCTGGTGATCGGCGGCGCGATCGACAGCTTCATCTACGGGCACCCTGTGTCCACGCTGTGGAACTACACAATAGCCGGCTTGACCGGCCAAGAGGCGGACCGGTTCACCTCCTTGCCGTGGTACCAGTATGCCCTGTTCACCGTGAAGCACGCCGTTGTTCCCATCGGGGTGCTGATCATCCTGGCGTTCGCCACATTGTTGTTGCTGCGGCCAAAGCATGCGCTCATTTGGACCATCGGTCCCTTCCTGCTCGTGCATTCGATGGTTGCCGTGAAGGAGGTCCGGTTTCTGTTCCCGCTCGCATCATTGATCCCGTGGTTGCTGATCGCCGCTTGGGAGGCATTGCAGAAGAGATGGCCGACCATGATGGCACGAACGATCTGGCTACGTGTGCTCTTCGCGATATCAGTGGTGAATGCGGCCGCATTGCTGACCGGCATCACCACACCAGCGGGCAATGGGAAGATCAAACTCGCGCAGGCGATCCAAGATCGGTTCGGCAGTGACCCGGTGCATATCGACTATCTCGGCAGTGAACGACAATGGATCCCTCCCTTCTACCTCTCCCCGAAACGCACCGAGAGGTTCACTGATCGAATTATCGTCGATCCCGCAGTGAACGGCCCCGTTCACTTGGTGATAGCGAACCAAAGCCTTGACCTGGACCGCGTGGCGAACCTCGAGCGCATGGCTACTGCGACGCCGCCATGGACGGACCGCTTTCTGCGCTGGTATGGCCTGGAGGACGGCCATGACCCGCTCGTGCTCTACCATGTGACCACACAGACGATCGGTCACTGATCCATTGCATGACTTCTCCCGCCAAAGCGGGATCTTTGGGCGCTGAGCTCTTGAGCACTCGTTCACCCATCACCCGCAAGGACATCGACCGGCTGGCGGTTCCTGCGATCATCAGCGGGATCGCTGAGCCGGTGATCTCGTTGGTGGATACCGCGTTCGTTGGCAGCCTTGGCACCACCGACCTCGCCGCCGTAGGTATTGCCAGCAGCTTCTTCCTGCTCGTGGTATGGGTGCTCGCACAAACGCGCAGTGCCGTGCTCGCCATTGTTGCGCGCTACTACGGCGAGGACCGCCTCGATGGCGTCGCCGGCCTGGTGCCGATCGCCATCTGGCTCAACTTCCTGCTGGGCTTCGGCTTCTTCGCGCTCACCAACGCCTTCGCCGAACCGATCTTCCGCGCGTACAATGCCGATGGCGAGATCCTTCGCAAGGCAGTGGAGTACTACCACGTTCGAAGCTATGGCCATCCGATCGTTCTGGCGACGTTCGCTCTCACCGGCGCTTTCCGCGGGATACAGAACCTGCGCTGGGGCATGTGGATCAGCATTCTCGGTGCCCTGGTGAACCTCGCCTTGAACCCGCTGCTCATCTTCGGCTGGGGACCTCTGGAGGGCATGGGCATCACCGGGAGCGCATGGGCCAGCTTGATCGCACAGGGGGGCATGTTCTTGGTCGCCATCTGGATCCTGCAGACGCGTACGCCGTTCAGCATCGTCCCCCGGAGCTGGCGCCATCCAGAATTGAAGAACCTATGGCTCCTGAGCAGCAACCTCTTCGCACGCACCATTGCGCTCAACGTCTGTTACTACCTCGGCAATCGATACGCAACGGGCTACGGCGAATCGTACATCGGTGCGCACAGCATTGCCATGCAGATCTGGTTGTTCAGCGCCTTCTTCATCGACGGGTATGCAGCAGCAGGCAGTGTGCTCGTTGGGCGCTTGGTGGGCGAACGCAATTTGCGCGATCTCTACAACGTGAGCTGGCAAGTGGTGCGCATGAGCGTCACAATTGGTGCGGTGTTGTCCGTCATCTACCTCATCGCCTATGCGCACATTGGATCGCTCTTCACGAACGATGTCGTCGTGCTCGATCTCCTGAGCAGTGTGTTCTGGATGGTGGTGGTAACGCAGCCGATCAACGCGGTGGCATTCGCTTTCGATGGCATCTACAAAGGCCTCGGCAATGGCAAGATCCTGAGGAACGTGCTGTTGGTTTCCACGTTCGTCGCATTCGTTCCGGTCGCTTGGGGCATGGACGCGTTGGACTGGAAGCTGCACGCTGTTTGGACCGCCTTCCTGCTGTGGATGCTGGTACGCGGACTGCTGCTTGCGCTCCACTTCGAGAAACACCACCGGCCACGCGAGGCGGTGCACAACGAATTACCTTCGGGCACATGGAACGGCTGATCACCTTGTTCGTGCTGATGCATTTCGGTTGCACGTTGAGCGCACAAACCTCCGATCCGAAGCCTCGGGACACGCGGCCCTTGGGCGACCGCATTTGGTTCGGAGGGGGGATCGGCCTCTCCTTCGGAACGGTCACGGCCATTCAAGTGGATCCGCTCGTGGGCTACAAGGTGGATCAGGATGGCAAATTCTCCGTTGGCGTCGGCGGTAGCTACTGGTACTACCAGGACAACCGCTTCACCCCTGCGATCAACTACACCGGATATGGCTACCGAACGTTCGCTCGGTACCGCGTCATTCCACAGCTGTACGCCCACAGCGAGTTCCTGCACTTGAACGTGGAACGGTTCGACTACACCACCGACTTGGTGGCGCGCATCTGGGTGCCGCACGTTCTCGTTGGTGCAGGCTACGTTCAACAACTCGGCGGTCGTAGTTCCATCTTCTTCCAGATCCTGTTCGATGTGCTCCAAGACCCCAATAGCGTTTACGCGAACCAAGGTCCGATCATCAGCGGAGGCATCGGGGTGGGGTTCTGAAATTCGCTGAAATGAGGGGCGCTCTTCTCTTGCGGAGCCGGAGGGGATCCCCGACCTACGCCAGGGTGAACCTCGTTCCTGTTCTTCGAGACGAAGAACGGCCGCTGCTCTTGCAACGGCCGCTTCGCCTAAGGTGGAGCCGGAGGGGATCGAACCCTCGTCCAAACGACCATGAAATGTGCTTTCTACATGCGTAGCCTCTTCATTGGTTTTCGACCTGCACCTGGGGAAGGGCACCCCAACACAGGCTTAGGTCCTGTTTCTCACCCGCGCTACGGACCACCGCGCGAGCCAGTTCCCCATGATGACACCTCGGATCCGGGAAGGAGGAGAACGGGCCTCCCCGAGAGGTACTCGTCCACGCTACTGTTGTTCACGTGGATTAAGCCGAACAGCCTTGGGCTGTTAAGCTGCGAGAGCGTAGTCTACTTCGCCAGTTACGGCTTTGTGGCACTGGGATACGGGCCGCACCACACACCCGGCATGCTTACACACCTCACGAAGCCGCTGTCGAATCCAGATCGGCCCCAATGAAATTCAATGAACGAGGTACAAAAGTAGCTCGGTTGAGAGGCAAGGCAGGCGATCGGGGTCAGCGAAACCAGTTGATCTAAGTTCGCGCCCTGAAATGACAGCCCTCTACCGCAAGCTTGGCATCATCCGCGAAGGCAAGGAACCGGCTGACCGGCGGGTGCCCCTTACGCCGGAACAGTGCCGCGATGTGCACTTCCGTTATCCGAACGTCGACTTGGTGGTACAACGCAGCCCCGTGCGTGCCTTTACCGACCTCGAATACGAAGCTGCCGGCGTCAAACTCGTGGACGACTTGGACGACCGCGACCTGATCCTTGGCGTGAAGGAAGTCCCGCTCGAGATGCTGATGCCCGGCAAGAGCTACCTCTTCTTCAGCCACACCATCAAGGAACAACCGCACAACAGGAAGCTCCTGCATGCTGTGCTGGAGCGGAAGATCACGCTCATCGATCACGAACTGCTAACGAACACATCCGGCGAGCGGGTACTTGCCTTCGGTTACTGGGCCGGTGTGGTGGGTGCTTACAATGCGTTCCGCGCGTGGCAGCTCACCCACGGAGGTCCTTCGTTGAAACCAGCGCATGCCTGCCATGACCTCGAGGAACTGGAACACCACCTGCACGCATTCCCTTTGCCCAAGGACCTGCGCATCGTCATGAGCGGTGGTGGTCGTGTCGGAAAAGGTGCCATGGGCGTCTTGGAGCGTGCAGGCGTTGAACGCGTGAAGCCCAAAGAATTCCTGGAGAACTCGTTCGCGAAGCCGGTGTACACCACATTGGGCTCCGCCGACCTGTACGAGCGGGAAGACGGTGCACCATTCGACAAGGCCGCCTTCCACCACGACCCGAACGGGCACCGCTCGCGCTTCCTCCCATATGCCCGTCGCGCACAACTCTATCTGGCCTGCCACTTTTGGGACCCACGCGGTCCGAAGATCCTGAGCGCGGATGATCTGCGGGATCCGTTGTTGACGTTGGACACCATCGCCGACATCAGTTGCGATGTTGGTGGACCCATCGACAGCACGGTTCGCTCCACCACCATTGCTGCGCCGTTCCTGGGCTACGACCGTGCTAGCGGGAAAGAAACGGAAGTGGGCGCTGCGAACAGCATCACCGTGATGGCCGTTGACAACCTGCCGTGCGAACTCCCGCGGGACGCCTCCGAAGCCTTCGGCTTGGACCTGATGGAACGGGTGCTGCCGCACTTGCTGCTGGACGATGATGAAGGAATGATCGATCGGGCGACCATAGCCCGTGGCGGTGAACTCACCGAGCGGTTCAACTACCTGGAAGAATACGCAAGCGCTTGATCCTACGCGGAGCGTAGCACGGCGATCTCCAGAGCGAAGTAGGCCGTGTGTTCATCCTTCGGGACGCTGTGTACCAGCATCGGCTTGGTGCTCTTACGGGCCATGGTGATAAGGCCAAGGCCAGCGCCCCCGCGATCCGTGCGACCGTCATTGGCCAGCAGTTTGAGGAAATGCTCCTTCAAGTCCACCTCCTCCATTTCATTGAGCACGCCAACACGATGCACGAGCAACGCGGCTGAAGCGACAGGCAAGGCGTTCCCGAGCAACAATCGATACCCATCACCACGGTCCACCAGGACCGCGATGCCACTTTCGCGATGCGGCTCGATGGCATGCCGCTGCATGTTCTCCAACCCTTCCACAAGCACATTGAAGAGCCGTTTGCGAAGCCCCACCCCGTCGCCCGCAGCAAGACTCGCCTCTTCGGCCTTGGCCAACAGGACGTGCAATGTCGCCGGTTCCATGGGACCATGGTGCTCAAATACCACAGTGCGTTGCTCCTCGTGCAGCCAGGATATACCAACAGCATTGGACCAGTGCTGGTCCGAATTCGTTCGCTGTATGTATCCGTTCGTGTTCACCTCTCCAACTTCTCGACCATTCGCCCGATATGGTGGACGAGGGTCGATTTATGATAGATGTACGCAGTTTTACGCCCGACGGTTTCAAGCCCTCACGGCGGCCATAAGGATGCACTGTGCGTAACCCCTTTGATAACCAGTGAATAGCGAGTTCTGGCGGTGTGGGTGGCGGACTATCTTCCCCGACGTTTCCGTTGCCCATCACCATGCCGTTCAAGCCATCCATCAGCAGCCTGTCCTTGACCGTGGTCATCGGGGCCGGAACGATCACTTCGGCAATGGGCCAGGTGATGATCGAAGTAGGCACGGGCAACATCCTGAACGGTGCATTCGCAGCCCCATCGCCCTATGCGAACCAACAGAACGGGTCGCGCAATCAGCTGTTGATCCTTGCGAGTGAATTGCAATCGGCTGGCATGGCCCAAGGAACGATCCTCGGACTGGGCTTCGATGTTTTCGCAGCGAGCGGGACCGTGTTCAATTCCTTCTCGATAAGCATCGGCAACACGCCGGTGGCAGCGCTCTCGGGAACCTGGGAGACCGGGCTTTCGCCTGCATGGGGCCCTTTGGATTTCGCGGACCTCAACGGTTGGACCTACCATGCGTTCGACTCGCCCTACTTCTGGGACGGTGTTTCGAACCTGGTGATCGAGACGTGCTACTCGAACACCACGACCTCGCAAAACGCCAGGGTGCGCCAGACCACGACCCCCTTCATCAGTTGCGTGGCGCGCAACTCCCCCAACCCCGCTATTTGCACCGATCCAGGTGGTCAACACCAGCAGTTCTTGCAGCGCCCCAACGTGCGCTTCCAGTGGGTGCCGTTGGAAACACCCCCGATCGCATACATCGCTTCGAACACGCTTTTATCCTGCACGGGCGAGTTCATGTTCACCGATGCGAGTTTGTACACGCCTACCTCGTGGGAATGGAACTTCGGGGATGACAGCACGAGCGCGGAACAAGACCCTGTCCACACCTACTTGAACAGTGGTACGTACACGGTCACACTGATCGCCACCAACGCCTTCGGTAGCGATACCGCCGAAGTGACGGTGACCGTGGACCTTGATGGCAACCAACCTGTTGCTGCTTGCGATGCCCCAAGCACAGGGACGGTGGAGGGCTTCGGCATTTTGAACGTCAGCATCGAAGGCATTGCACATGTAAGCGGTGATGCTGTCGCCGACGGAGGCTACATGGACAACACCTGTGGGTCCATCACCGTGCTCCAAGGCACCGACCTCGACCTCAGCATTACCACAGCTGCTGCCGCATCCCATGCTGTACGTGCCTGGCTGGACCTGGACAACTCCGGCATATTCACTGCGAACGAGCTGCTCCTTTCGGCCAGTGGACCAGTCGGTGAATTCCGGTACGCTCATTTCAGTTGGTGTGGTGTTGGACACACCGCTGCGCTTACGCGTTATCGCCGCGTACGATCTGGTGACGCCGGATCCGCTGGCCTGCGGAACCATCCAATACGGACAAGCTGAGGACTACAGCGTCACGGTTATCGCCAATACACAACCACCGATAGCCTCGTTCAGTGCCGCGCCTTTGTTCGGTTGCGATGGCGTCGTTCAATTCACCGACCTCTCGCAGAACACGCCAACCGCTTGGGCTTGGGAATTCGGCGATACCGGAACTTCGAACGAGGCGAACCCCTCGCACAGCTACACCAGCAGTGGAACCTATACCGTGACGCTCACTGTGCTGAACGCCAATGGACAGGATGACACCGTGGCTGTGAACCTTGTGACCGTGGACCTGGGTGCACAGCTGGTTCCTGCGGTATGCACCCCGAACACACAGGCCTACTGCTGCGGCTACGGCATACTTGGGTTCGAGTTCGCAGGGATCAACAGCGCCAGTGCGAACGGCAGCGAAGGGTACCAGGACCGCAGTTGCGGGAACGTGGCCCAGGTGGAAGAAGGACAGAGCTACCCGTGGTCCGTTACCAGCAGCGAGGATACGCCGCATGACACGCGCATCTGGATCGACCTGAACAACGACGGCAGCTTCGCCTCCGACGAACTCATTGCAACCGCACTGGGCCAGTCATCACCATCGGGCAATGCATCCATCCCCGCGGGAACGGTGTTCGACACGCCGTTGCGTTTGCGTGTGCAAAGTGATGTGATAGGCCAGAGCGAGGCCCCTTGTGATGCGCCGCTTTACGGACAGGTGGAAGACTTCAGCGTGCGCGTGATGCCATCCACCGATCCGCCAACGGCTGACTTTCTCGTTACGCCCGCAGTGACTTGTGATGGTGTTGTTCAGTTCACGGACCAGAGCACCCACTTTCCCACAAGTTGGTCATGGAACTTCGGCGACGGCAACACCAGCGCGGAGCAGAACCCTCTTCACACCTATTTGCAACCCGGCTCCTACACGGTGAGCCTTGCCGCGACGAACGCGTTCGGTAGTGACAGCGATGTGCTGCCCGGAGCCGTGACCTATGTGCCCGGATGGCAATGCGACACGCTCCAAGTGGAACTGTTCGATGACGTGACCAATACGGAATGTCTCGGGGTCCTCAGCGACAACGGCGGCCCGAACGAGAACTATTTCCAAGGCACGAGTGGTGCTTATACCCTCGCACCTCCGGGTGCCCAGCAGGTCACGATCACCTTCAGCCAGTTCGCTTGGGGCAACAACCCGAACCGTTCACTGGCGATCTACGACGGCCCGGACGTGGCGAGCACGTTGATCGGCAGTTATGGCGGCAATGGGCTGGGGCAACTACCCAACAACGGGGTAATCACCAGCACCGGACCGAGCATCACACTTCGCCAAGAACAGCAAGGAGGTCCCGGCGGTATGCCACCCAACACACCCGGCTTCCTGCTCACATGGAACTGCTCGCTGGTCGGCGTTGAAGAGCACGGCGTTGATCCGATCATGGTGATACGTCCACAACCTGCCGATGACTGGTTCGAAGTCGACCTCGCTCCTTCCTCCTCCATGAAGCGGACGCTCCTCTTGCGAAACGCATTGGGCCAAGTGCTGGAGACGCGCACGATACCCGGCAGTACGCGTACGGAACGCTTCGACACGAGCGACCTCCCAGCAGGCGTGCACCTCTTGCAGGTGGTCACCGATGGTGAGCAATGGACACGCACCTTGATCATTCGTTAGCACATGCGATCGATCCGAACCTTGTTGAAGCTGGCAACGGTGATCGCACTGATCGCCCATACGAACAAGGTGCAGGCCACGCACCTGATCGGTGGCAACCTTGGATACACCTATGTGGGTGAAACCGCGCCGGGCAGCCAAGTGTATCGTTACATCGTGTACATGCAGTTCTACATGAACTGCGGTGACGATAGCAACTGGTCCACGCTTCAGGAGATCCTGAGCACGAACGGCGGCTTCATGCCCGTGGGCGTTTATCCGCAGAACCCCGGTGCGCCCAATGCCAACAAGCCACTCCTCACCATCGCGAACCTTGCTTTGGTTGACAGCTCGTACATCATACCCGACCTGCCGAGCGGCTGCACGGTTGGCGAGGGGCTGTGCACGCAGTTGGGCCTGTTGCAGGGCACTGTGGATCTGCCGCTGAATTTCGGCGGCTATCATCTGTACTTCCAGATGAACGCTCGGAACCTCTCGATCTCCAACCTCTTCAACCCGAACAACACGGGTATCGGCTACTACGCGTTCATCCCTCCACCGCTGCTGGTGAACTCATCGCCCATCTGGCTCGGCGACCCCACACCGCTATTGTGCATCAATGACACGAGCACGTTCGTGAACAGTGCAACGGATCCCGATGGCGACCAGTTGATCTTCTCTTTCGAGACTCCCTACAACAGTGTTGATGGAGGCGGTGGGATCATCAACCCGCCGAACGTGTTGCCCAACGATGTACCGCTGGTGAACTATGTACCCACGTTCAGCGTGGCGCAGCCCTTCGGTCCCGGAGGTTATGCATTCATCAACGGCGCTACCGGACTTACCCAATATCAACCCACGGTGCAGGGCAACTACGTGGTGGCTGTGGAAGTGAAGGAGTATCGCAATGGCGTGCTCATCGGTCGAACACGACGCGACCTGCAGTTGCAGGCGGTCGTATGTCCTCCGAACGATGCACCGGAGGCGATCATCGGCCAGGGCAATGTGTACTCCGTGCAAGCCGGTTCCCAGCTGTGCTTCGATCTCGATTTCCAGGATCCGGAACGCTGACTCACTGTTGCTCACCGCGAGCGGTACCATCTTCGATGGCGGGATCTTCAACCCGCCGGCGACGATCATCGCACCGGCCAGTGGCTCGGGAGCCGTTGGCAGCACCTTCTGCTGGAACACCAGTTGTGAGCAAGCGCAGGACCAACCCTTTCTCTTCAGCGTGAGCGTGTCCGACAACGGTTGTCCGCCGCGTACGCTCGATGTGATCTATCAAGTGACCGTACTCGGCTTTGACGGACCGACGGCTATCAGTGGGCCAGCGCAGGTGTGCACCGGTCAAACCGGGAACATCTACAGCACGGCCGCGATCAGCGGGGCAAGCTTCACTTGGACCGTGAGCGGCGGAATCATTACTAGCGGTCAGGGCACCAACAGCATCACGGTGGATTGGGGTTCCGCCGGACCCGGTACCGTTCAGGTGTTCGCCACGAGCGCACTGGAGTGTAGCAGCACCCCGATCAGCATTCCTGTGAACGTGGCGGCCCTGCCAGCAACGAACGCCGGTACCGATATCGCCATATGCCCAGGCACGAGCACGATGATCGGTGGAGCGCCCACTGGGCCAGGCGGAAGCAGCTATTCATGGTCACCTGCGACCGGTTTGGACAATAGCACATCCGCGAACCCTGGTTCCACGCCTGCAAGCACGACACAGTACATCGTGGAGGTAACGAACAGCGGTTGCGTGAACCGGGATACCGTTCTCGTGACCGTGAACGATCCACAGGTAAGCGCTGATCCCGACACGGCATTCTGTGTGGGCGGAAGTGTACAACTCCAGGCGAGTGGGAACGGACAATTCGAATGGACCCCAGCTGCCGGATTGAGCGCAACGGATATCGCTGATCCTATCGCCACGCCGACAACAAGCACCACCTACATCGTCACCCTCACCGATGGCATCGGCTGTACAGCGGTCGATAGCGTGAGCATCGTGGTGAACGCTCTGCCACCTGCGAACGCAGGTCCCGACCTCACACCATGCCTCGGCACGTCCATTCCCTTGGGCGGATCCCCGACAGGACCTCTCGGAAGTACGTTCTCGTGGTCGCCAGCGACCGGACTGAACAGCACTGCCGCCGCCAATCCCGAACTGAGCGTGACAACTGATGCCATGTACGTGGTGGTGGTGACCGATGGAAACCAGTGCGTGAACAGTGACACGATGAACGTGGTCGTGCTGCCATTGCCGAACGTGGATGCAGGACCGGACCTCGAGGTTTGCTTCGGCGGCAGCGTGCAACTGCAGGGATCCGGTAGCGGCACCCTGTTATGGACACCACCCTTCGGCTTGAGCGATCCGACGATACCGGATCCGATCAGCACTCCGGAACAGACCACGGTGTACACGCTCACCGTTACCGGAAGCAACACATGCACGAACAGCGATCAAGCCGTGGTGACAGTGAACGTGCTGCCCAGTGCGGATGCTGGACCGGATGTGGCAATTTGTCTCGGCGACAGCGTGCTCATCGGTACGGATCAGCCAGGCTCCTATTCATGGTCCCCTGCCACGGGTCTCAGCTCCACGGATGTTGCGCAACCCTTCGCCTCTCCCCCGACGACGACCACCTACTATGTCACCCTCACCGATGCTACAACCTGCTCACAGATCGATTCCGTGATCGTGACGGTGAACCAGTTCTCGCAGAACATCCAGATAGAACCGCCCGTGGGAAGTGCTTGCGAGAACGCGCCAGCATCTGCTTTCGCATTGCCGGATCAGACGGGCAATACCTACTCGTGGATCACGACAGGACCCCTCATCATCACGGGCACATCGGATAACACGGTGGAGCTGTTGCACACAACCGCTGGTGCAAGCGTGCTAACGGTGGTAGTGACCGACGATAACGGTTGTCGTTCCGATACGGTGAGCAGTGTCTTCAACACATTGGATACGCCAGAGGCGGATGCCGGGCCCGATGTGCTGTATTGCTTCGGCGACAGTGTGCAACTCGGTGGCGCACCCACTGGGCCGCTTGGTTCGACGATCTCGTGGTCTTCGCCTTCCGGTTCCATTGCCAGTGCATCGTCAGCGAACCCCTACATCGCTGCCATCTCCTCTGAGCAAGTCGTCGTGTTCGTTGCACAAGGTGCGTGTCAGGATGCGGATACGGTGCAGGTGGTCGTGAGCCTGGCCATCGCCAACGCAGGTCCCGATGCGTCGATCTGTGAAGGCAGCAGTACACAACTGAACGCCAGTGGTGGCGGTGGATACACATGGTCGCCAAGCACGGCATTGAGCGATCCGAACGTCGCTGATCCCGTCGCTTCGCCGATCACCACCACGGATTATGTGGTGACCGTTACCAATGCCGACCAGTGCATTGATACGGATACGATGACGGTAACGGTGAATGCACTAGCGAATGCCGGCTTGGATGAACTGGCCAACTCCTGTGGCAGCGGTGTCATCTTCAGCCTCACCGATTCGCTCGGCGGAACACCGGATGCCGGAGGCCAGTGGTACACGAGCAATTTCGTTCCCCACGGAGACCAGTTCGATCCATCGAACGATCAGACCGGAACCTATTACTACATCGCGGGCGGTGGCACCGCTTGCCCGGATACTGCATCGGTGCAAGTGACCATCAGCAACCCCGCTATCACCATCACAGGTGACAATGTGATCTGCATCGGTGACACAACACAACTCATTGGATCGGGCGGCGTGACCTACAGTTGGTCACCTTCAACTGCCGTTAGCGACCCCTCCGTTGCGGATCCACTCTTCAACCCGATCGTGAGCACGGAATATACGCTCACGGTCACCGACGCGAACGGATGCGTTGGCAGCAGTGATATCTCCATTGTGGTGAATCTGCTCCCAGCGACCAATGCCGGAGCGGATCAGAACTACTGCGTCGGCGGAACCGTCAACATCGGTGGATCCCCGACAGGACCGAGTGGATCCACCTTCGTATGGAGCCCAGCCACAGGACTTTCCAACATCGCGAACGCCAACCCAACCGCGAACCCGGCGAACACGACGGTGTACACGGTGACCGTTTCTGACGGGAACCAGTGCGTCAACACCGACCAGGTGACAGTCACCGTGAACCCGCTTCCCACGATCGATGCGGGAGCTGATGTCGGCGTCTGCATCGGTAGTAGCGTGCAACTGAACGCGACGGGTGCAGGATCCTTCGTATGGAGCCCCGGCACGGGTCTCAGCAGCACCACGGTCGCCAACCCAACCGCTTCACCGGGCGCTACCACGACATACACCGTTACGCTCACAGATATCAACACATGCGTTGCCAGCGATGAGATCACTGTGACAGTGAATTCCCTGCCTACAGCGGATGCAGGAAGCGATGCTTGGCTGTGCCAGGGTTTCTTCACCGACCTGATCGGAACGAGTAGCGGTGGTACGGTGCTATGGACGCCTTCTAACTCCGTGAACGATCCAAGTGCGCTGAGCACAACCGCGAACCCGCAGGTCACCACGACGTTCACGCTCACCGTTACCGACGGCAACAACTGCGCAGCAAGTGATGCGGTTACCATCTCGGTGGGCGTGGATCCGCCGATCGATGCGGGAACTGGCTCGACGGTTTGCGGAGGTGTGGCCGTGACTTTGGGCGGGTCCCCAACGAGCGTTCCCGGCAGTACCTACCTATGGTCGCCTGCCGCAGGCCTCGATGATCCTATGAGCGCGAACCCGGTCGCCTCACCCAACGTGACGACTACATATGTGCTCACGGTGAGCAACGACACCTGTACAAGCAACGCAGCCGTTACCGTGGGCATCAGCAGTGCAGCACAGGCGGACTTCACCGCACGCTTCGAAGCGGGATGTGAAACACTGCGCGGCTTCTTCCAGGATGCGAGCGCAGGTGCCGTTTCCTGGCAATGGAACTTCGGACAGGGTACCACGAGCACCGATGAAAATGCACAAGCCTACATGCCCTACGGCCAGGCAAGCACCGTCACGCTCGTGATCACCGACGCGGGTGGCTGTACCGATACCACTTCGCAGCTCTTCACCATGGCCACCTACGCGGATCTCGTGGATGTGGAAGTACCGAACGTGTTCACCCCGAACGGCGATGGACAGAACGATGTGTTCACGCCGGATACGGACGCCTTCCTGGGCCCATGCACGGAGATGGAGGTGTTCAATCGCTGGGGTGAAGGCGTGTTCGTGAGCCAGGGGAACAATATCACTTGGGATGGACGCAACTACAGTGGAGAGCCCTGCACGGCAGGAACCTACTTCTACGTGATCAAGGTGAAGGAACTGTCCTTCCAAGGCAGTGTCACACTTGTAAGATGAGATCCACCGTGAAGCAGTGTGCCATAGGTCTCGTGGCCCTGGCCTCCATCTTGATCGGTTGCACCGAGCCCGTTGCCGACACCGCAACGACATCATACACGATCACCGGTATCCATGATACCCGAACGAACGCGGATACCCTGAAGTGGCATGAGGCCGAGGCCTTCGAGCTGGTGAACTTCCCGATCATTGAGGACAACCTGAAGCACGACACGCTGCTGGTACAGGTAACCTTCGATCTTGGTGATGGCACCTTCGTCATGGTGGCTTCGCACCAGGAAGGTTCCTTCGAGGGCTTGCGCTTATACCGTTATCGGGTCGACCCACAAGGCGCGGTGAACATGCTCGCCGTCTCCGCTCCTGCCTATGATAGTTGGACCCTGTTACCGACCTTCTTCCGAAAAGCTGTGGATCCATCGACCCTCATCGTACTTGCCAATTTCGGGGAGAAGCAGAGCTGGGGACAGAAAGCCATGATACTCGATGAGCAGGGGTTCAAGGACCTGCGTTTCCTCGATGTGGCGCTACCTAGGGTTGTGCAGGAAGTTGACTCGACCTACATCAAGCTCGTGGGCGCTGGTCCGCGTGCGCGCATCATTGGAACGGATCAAGGCCTCACCTTCGAGTTCGCGGGTGACAGCCTGTTCCTCTTCGATGACCTCCGTGGTCACCAGGATACCATTGTGGCAGCCAAGGATGTGCGCTATGAACTCGCGGGGGGTGAGCTCCGGTTCGTGCTCAACGGCAAGCCGATAGTGGTCCCACAACCGTCGTGAGATCACAACGCGATCCGCGAAGCGCCTTCGGAAGAGAGCGCTTACCTTCTCGCTCTCATCCGATCCACATGAACAAGTCCGCCTTTCTTGGCTCCTCGATCGTGCTTTTGGTGCTGATCCTCAACGCCGGTGAGCTCACCGCGCAAACCAAGCGCGAAAAGAAAGTGGGGGTTGTACAGGACGATCCAGGAGGAAGATGCGATACCACGGCTTGGCAGCTCGTGTTCAACGATGAGTTCGACGGCACCACGTTGGATCGCATGAAGTGGATCACCTACTTCCCTTTCAGTTCCGATGGAAGTGATGAATGCGAGGGCTGCCGCACCATGGGAACGAGCAATACCATCTTCCGCGACGACCTCGTGACCGTGGGCGACGGTATGCTGCACCTGGGCGTGCGCGCACGATCGGGTGAGTGGTATGGAAAGCAGAAGGAACACGAGGGATCCACCGTGCGTTCCATCGGCGACGCGGTGTTCACCTATGGCCGTTTCGAAGTGCGTTGCAAGATCCCGCGTGGAGCAGGCTTGTGGCCGGCTTTCTGGGGCTTCGGTGGCGAAACAGAGATCGATGTGTTCGAGTTCTGTGGTGAACAACCCCGGTTGTTGAAGGGAGCACTGCATCGTTGGGGAAAGCCGCGATTCTCCAACAGCGGAAAGCACAAAGCGAAAGACCTCTCCACTGACTTCCACACCTACACCGTGGAATGGGAACGGGACGGGATAAGCTGGTTCCTCGATGGCCAACTTGTACAATACCGCGGCCGGTTCGTGAACAAAAGGGGACGACCGCTTCCCCAGTGCGACCGGCCTTCCGGAGCCAAACACACGGCACCGTACTTCCCTCGAAGCGAGGACGGCCTCAATATCATTCTCGACCTGGCCGTTTCCGAACCGAAAGGATTCCTGCAAAGGCCCGAAGAAGCCGGAACCCTGGCCGGAAGGGACCTCCTTCGATGTGGACTACGTGCGCGTGTACCAGCGGAAGCCCTAGCCCCAACTACTGGACGATCGGGATCAGCCCCCGCACGCCCATGTCAACAACGGTCTCCCCGTCGGCAGGCTCGAAGATGTTGTCACCATCAAGCTCGGTCCACTCAAAGCTCTTGTTCGTGCTGAGCGAGACGACGATCACCTTGTCTTGCGTTTCATTACCGGTGATCACCAGCGGTGAGGCAAACGCTCCGGTGGCGAGGCAGGAACCAGCCGGGATGGGAGATGTTGCGAACAACGGGTTCACCACCGTTGTAGCGCCAGGTGTACCCAAACCACTGGAAACAGGTGTGGCGATCGGTGGGTTCAGCACCTCGAAGGCCCAATAGCCCTGAGCACGGTTGCCGTTCACCGTCACGGTGGAGTCGTGCACGAGGAAAGATCCTATGTAGGTGTTGTACCCGATGAAGGACGCGATGGTGCCATCATACGTCTGTCCCACGAACCAGAAGCGGATATCATAGTTCTGGTAAGCCAATGAGACTCGCAGGTATTGGTAGGTGCCCGGTGACAGATCGGAAAGCGGGATGTTCAGGAACTCGGCGCCGTCCGCGACAGCAATACACAGATCATGGTCGATCGCAGTGGAACCACCGAGCGTGGTCTCCGGTGCGTGGTAAACCACATCACCTTGCCCCAGGAGCGTGGTAGGCGATTGAGCAAACTCCACGTAGTGACCGCTCATCTTGTTGAACCGAGGGCTTTGAGCACCATGACCCGCTGGCACCGTTGCCGGCAGTCCCAGATTGTTCAGTCGAACTTGGGTACTGTCGAACTTGAACTTGCGGATCAGGCGGGGGCCCGCTTCGGCCGGGGCATCGTCATCATCGTCGTCCTTCTTGCACGAATCGAGGGTGAGTGCAACAAGGGTCAGGGCGGCAAAGAGTGCGAGACGCATCAGGATGGGAAATGTGGACGCGAAGCTACAAGCACCGTGCCCGGGGGACATCATGCAATAAATCCACACATATAGTATGCATGCATACCTTTTATCGCTACTTTCGATCCACAGTCGACCGGCCCATGAAGCCCGAAGAGACGATCGATTTTCCGATACGCAAAGTGTGGAGCCGCATATCTCGCATCTACAACAGCGAAGCCTCCAAGTATGGTGGCACCATGGCCATTGGGCAGATCCTGTTGAGCGTGGATCCCGATGGAACCCCCAGCACCAAGCTCGGACCGAAAATGGGCATGGAGAGCAGGAGCCTCGTTCGCACCTTGCAGACGATGGAAGATGCTGGCTTGATCCGCCGGGCCGCTGATACCAGCGATGGACGTGTGGTCCGCATCCACCTCACCACTAAAGGCAAGTCGATGCGCGACGTGAGCCGAAACACCGTCGATCAAATTCAACGAAGCGGTGCAGAGCCGTTTCACGCCGACTCAACTCAACAACTTCCGGACGGTGATGACCGAACTGGATCGGATACTCGAACAAGAACAACTCTTCTGAGAATTAGCCGCAAAGGCGCAAAGACGCAGAGAAGGATGGCCAACGCACCATCAATATGCCGCAAGGATCCCGCTTCGAGGGATCTCCTTTGCGCCTTCGCGCCTTTGCGGCTACAAACCACGATCAATGGCCAATAGACAGATCAAGAAAGTCGCCGTCCTCGGATCCGGCGTCATGGGCAGCCGCATCGCCTGCCACTTCGCCAATATGGGCGCTGAAGTGCTCCTCTTGGACATCGTTCCGAAGGAAGCAACCGAAAGCAAAGTGCCCACTGAGCGCAACAAGATCGTCAACGACGCGCTCGCCTTCGCGCTGAAGAGCAACCCCTCGCCCATTTACGACAAGCGTTTCGCGAAGCGCATCAGCACCGGCAACTTCGATGATGATCTACCGAAGATCAAGGACTGCGATTGGGTGATCGAAGTCGTGGTGGAACGGCTCGACATTAAGCAGCAGGTATATACCAACGTGGAGAAATACCGCACGCCGGGTACGCTCATCACCACCAACACGAGCGGCATTCCGATCAACGCGTTGCTCGAAGGCCGCAGCGACGATTTCGCGAAGCACTTCCTCGGCACGCACTTCTTCAACCCGCCACGCTACCTGCCGTTACTGGAGCTGATCCCGAGCCCGAAGACGGATCCCGCGATCGTCGCATTCCTGGAACAGTACGGCCGTCGCGTGCTGGGCAAGGTAACCGTGCTCGCCAAGGACACGCCCGCCTTCGTGGCCAACCGCATCGGCGTGTTCGGCATCATGGACATCTTCCACCTCATCAGCGACATGGGGCTGAGCGTGGAGGAAGTGGACCGCCTCACCGGACCCGTGATCGGTCACCCGAAGAGCGCGACGTTCCGCACGGCGGATGTGGTGGGCCTGGACACCTTGGTGAACGTGGCGAAAGGTGTACACGACAACTGCCCGAACGACGAGCGAAACGGCCTTTTCGCCATTCCGGAATACCTCCAGAAGATGGTGGAGAAGGGCATGCTCGGCAGCAAGACCGGCAAGGGCTTCTTCTTCAAGGACCGCAATTCAGCCAAGGGCGACATCCTCTCGCTCGACCTGAAAACGCTGGAGTACAAGCCGCAGGTGAAACCCAAGTTCGCCACGCTGGACGCCGCCAAGAAGGTGGACGACCTGCGCGAACGCACGAAGCTGGTGTACCACGGCACGGACAAGGCTGGTGAATTCTACCGCCGTTCGTTCCAGGCGATGTTCGCCTACGTGAGCAACCGCATCCCCGAGATCAGTGACGAGCTCTACCGCATCGACGATGGCATGCGCGCGGGCTTCGGGTGGGAGTTGGGGCCCTTTGAGGCGTGGGAAGCGATCGGTGTGAAGGAGGTGCTCGCCGATATGCAGAAAGCCGGTGTGCAACCTGCTGCATGGGTCAACGACTTCGTGGCCGCAGGCAACACGCACTTCTACAAACTCGACACCGGCTCGGAGGCCGGTGCAGGCATTGGCAAACGGCTCTACTACGATGTGGCCAGCAAGCGCTACAAGGCCATCCCCGGCCAAGAGGAACTGATCGTGCTCGCCGACCTGCCCGACAGCAGCATCGTGTGGAAGAACGCCAACGCCACCGTGCGCGATCTCGGCGACGGCATCCTCGCGGTGAGCTGGAACAGCAAGATGAACACCATCGGCGCGGAGGTGATCCAGGGCCTCAACAAGGCGATCGATCTCGCGGAGGCCGGTTACAAAGGCCTCGTGGTCTACAACGACGGCGCGCTCTTCAGCGCGGGCGCCAACGTGGGCATGATCTTCATGATGGCCGTGGAGCAGGAGTACGACGACCTGGACATGGCCATCCGCGCTTTTCAGAACACGATGATGCGCATGCGGCATTCATCCATCCCCGTGGTAGGCGCGCCGCACCAACTGACACTCGGCGGCGGCACAGAGCTCTGCCTGCACGCGGACAAGGTGGTGGCGCATGCCGAGACCTACATGGGCCTCGTGGAATTCGGCGTGGGCGTGATCCCCGGCGGCGGTGGCAGCAAGGAGTTCGCGCTGCGCCTCAGCGATGAATTGAAGGAAGGCGACATCCGCATCAACGCACTGCGCGAGCGCTTCCTCACCATCGGCCAGGCCAAGGTGAGCACCAGCGGCGAAGAGGCCTTCGCCCTCGGCTACCTGCGCCGCGGCACCGGACGAGGTGATCGTGAGCCGCGCGCACCAGCTGGCCTACGCCAAGGAATGCGCGCTCGACCTCTGGGAGAAGGGCTACACCAAGCCGCCCATGCGCAAGGACATCAAGGTGCTCGGCCGCGAAGGCCTGGGCATCGTGTACATCGGCGCCAACACCATGCAGAGCGGCAACTACATCAGCGAGCACGACACGCTGATCTCGCAGAAGCTGGGCCACGTGCTGTGTGGTGGGGATCTTTCGGAACCCACTGAGGTTACGGAGCAGTACCTCCTGGATCTCGAGCGCAAGACGTTCCTCGAGTTGTGCATGCAACGCAAAACGTTGGAAAGGCTTCAGTCCATCATCACGTCAGGTAAAGTGCTACGGAACTGAGACGGCCATCACGATGACCTACCAACAGCACTACGAGCGAC
>JADJDP010000027.1 GCA_016702645.1 Flavobacteriales bacterium | reverse complement strand
TGCTGATGCTGTTGAATTTGGGCATCTTCTTCGCACAGTAACTGAAGATGTCGCCCACGATGCGCATGCTCGGCCCCGGCGGATAGATGTAGGTGTTGCGCACCATGAACTCCTTCAGGATGTCGTTCTGGATGGTGCCTTGCAGGTCTTCCGGCTTCACGCCTTGCTCTTCCGCCGCCACGATGAAGAAGGCCATGATGGGCAGCACGGCGCCGTTCATGGTCATGCTCACGCTCATCTTGTCCAGCGGGATGCTGTCGAAGAGGATCTTCATGTCCTCAACGCTACTGATGGCCACGCCGGCCTTGCCCACATCGCCGGTCACGCGCGGGTGATCGCTGTCGTAGCCGCGGTGCGTGGCGAGATCGAAGGCGACACTGAGGCCCATCTGTCCGGCGGCGAGGTTGCGGCGGTAGAAGGCGTTGCTCGCTTCGGCCGTACTGAAACCCGCGTACTGGCGGATGGTCCACGGACGGATGGCGTACATGCTGGCGTAGGGGCCGCGCAAATACGGAGGAGCGCCTGCGCCGAACTTGATGTGTTCGAGTTGCTCGGTATCGACGCGTGTGAAGAACGACTTGAGTGGGATCTCTTCTCGGATTGGGGAGGCCAGCTATTGGCTGTTGGCTAATGGCTGCTGGCTGTGCAGCGCTTTCCTGGTTGGTCAGCGCCTTGACGAGCGTTGAAGTGAGTTGCTCGACTGTGTAGCTGCCACCCAGCGGATCGGCGACGCGCGCAAGGAAGGACTCATCGCGCAGGAGGTTGTGGATGTTGCGGACCACACGGCGGGCGAGCACATCGCCTTCGGGAAGTGGCGGTGGGGGGATCGTCAATCCATCGCAGCCTCCGGTGATCGCACTGATCGCTTGCAGCGTTGCCCGGATGATGTTGTCGTAGGGTGATGGCGCGTCCTTCGGGTAGGTGACGACCGCCTGGACCCACGTCGTGTGCGAGCAATCGTGTGCGGGTTTGAACTCATCCACAACAGAAGCCCATGCTTCGCGGAACGCACGCAGTCTTGCTGCTTCCACGAACAGGTCGTCGCCCAAGTGCAAGCGGAACTGGATCCGTGCGCAGGCATCGTCGATCGTGAAGCCTTGGTCGACCAAGTGGGAGAGGAGCGCGCGGCCTTGTTCAAGTGCATCGCCGGTGTTACGCGTTCCTCCATCGCTCACGCTGAACAATCGCAAGCGCGGGTTTCCCGTGATCTTGTCTTTCAGGCCGCTCACGTCGGCATCGTGCGGGAGGCCGAGGCAGATGCTGACATCGGTAGCTGGCGTGTCCTGTTCGGCGTGAAGTGCGAGCAGCGCATCGAGCGTCCCCGCATCGCCATCCACGGAAAGGTCGATCGCTCCAACCCAAACATCTTTCAGCAGCGCACCGAGATCGTGCGGCTTGCCATAGAATTCCAGGGCATCGGCACCTCCCATCAAGGCTTCCAAGGCGAGCTTGTTCGCATTTGCTGCACCGGCATCCATACCCACCGTGCTGCGCCACGGATCGCCTGAGCGCTTCACCCCACGACGTCGATCGCCCGAAGGCACACCATCCTCCGCAACATGGAACGGGGAGAGCACAGCACCATCCACTACCACGTCCAAGCTGGACGGGTCCTTGTCCTTCAGCTCTTTCTTGATCACGGCCTCCCATTGCGCGCGCGTCATGGGCGGGAAGGCTCCGAACAGATTGTTGTCCATCGCTTGCGAAGATCGCCGTCCGGCCGATCGAACCGCCGCCTTCTTCTTCGGGGTCATTGCCCGGGTAGGTGCGACGGAATTGGTCCCCCATGTATTTTCACGGCCCATTTTGAACCCCATGCTCATCAAGAAGAACTCCGTCGTCTCCTTCCACTACACCCTCAACGATGCCGACGGCAAGTTGCTTGACACCAGTGCTGGCAAGGAAGCATTCGCATACATCCACGGTGGCGGTATGATCGTGCCAGGCTTGGAAGAGAAGATGGAAGGAGCAAAAGCTGGAGACAGCATGCAGGTGGAGGCGGAAGCCGCAAAGGGCTATGGCGAGATCGATCCAAGTCTTCTACAGCGTGTTCCGGCGGACAAGTTCGGTGGGCAAACGGTGGAAGAAGGAATGCAGTTCCAGACACCCGACCACCGCGTATGGAGCGTGTTGGAGGTGAAGGACGGTGACGTGGTGCTCAACGGCAACCATCCGCTCGCGGGCGTCACACTGCATTTCAGTGTGGAGATCACGGACGTGAGGGATGCCACGCCGGATGAGCTCAGCCATGGTCACGTGCATGGAGCAGGCGGTCATCACCACTAGCTGCAAGCCTCGCGGTTCTCGCTTCTCTTGAAAGGAGGAGCGCACCTCCTGGATCTCCATGAAGTGTGCGCAGCGCGGCGAACGCGGCCTTCGAACGAGAGTCCCGGAACTACGTCCGTGTTCCCAGGACACGCATCAGCGCGAACCGCAGCATACCACTGAATTTGTTGATGCTGTAGTTGCGGTCTTTGACGACCGCGGCGGGGACGTACCCCATCCGTGCCATTCCCTTTGAACAGACGTCCTGGATGATCGCCAGATCGCTGTCCTGAACAGAGAGCTGGCCTCTCCACTTCTCGATCATCTCCGTGCTGATGGGTTTGAGGGCTTTGACGACCGTAGGATGAGGGTTCGCTTGGATGCCCGTGGCTTGTGCGGTCTCGCGGTAAGCCGTGTTCATGCCCAGGAAGTTCGCAAGCGAATTGAAGGTGTTCTCGGGTTCGCGCACGAGGTCCTCGTACTTGACGAAGTGCTTTTCGTCGTCGCTTGGCACCAGATCGAGCGCTCGTTGCCAGCTACGTGCAAGGGCATACACGTTGCTCGTGCTCCACGGCATCGTTTTCAAACTACCGATCACGGAGCGGGGATCCCGGATGAGATGAATGAATCGTGCCTCCGGGAACATGGCGCGTATGGCGGGTTGGAAGAAGATGTGAGGCGGGGATTTCTCGATCCATAGGGGGGCTTCCAGGTCGGGTTTCACCGCTTTGCGGTATGCCTCGATGGTGTAGAGGAATATGTCCTGCCATTGGCGGGCATCATGCGCGATGCGTTCACGCAATGCACCATGGTCGATCAGGAACTTCCGGGTCGAGTAGAGATCGGTCCATTTTCCGGACGGTCCGGACGCCACCGCTCAGCGCTTCTCCGCCACGAGTACGAAGATGTCCTCGTTATCGCGCTTCATCAGGTAACGCTCGCGGGCGAACTTCTCCAGCAGGTCCTGATCGCTCGCGATCTCCACCAGTTGCTCTTTCGTGCGCGCGATCTCAGCCGTGTACCATGCGGCTTGCTCCTCCATATCGCTCAATTCGCGATGGTTCTTCCACGTTGTCCAGATGTCGTTCTGGTCGAAGATGGTGATCCATCCGATCAGCACGACCACTGCCAATCCGTAGCGGTTGCGCAGGCGCTTGGGAATACGATCGAGCAGCTTTTTCACGCGATGAAAGTAGCGGGATGTGCAAGGACGGTACCGGTATCGGGTGGAGCGTATTCCACGATCTCCTGTGAAGGAAGAACGATGTGGAAGCGCCGATCCGTATGGTCCGAACCAGCGAGACCTAGAACTCGATCACCGTGTTCCGCCGCTTCTTGGGCTTCTTCGGAATGGTCTCAGCATCGGTCTGGCAGTAGTTCTTCACGATGAACTGCGCGTCCTTGTCTCCCAGTTTGGCGCTTTGCCGCCAGTTGATGCAGGCATTGTCCTTGTCCTCCAGGTGGTAGTAGCAGTCGCCGCGGTAGTAGTACGCCACCATCAGTTCGCTGTCGTCCGCGTCGATCGCGCGTGTGAAGCTCTCGATACCTTCCTGGTATTGCTGGTTCTCGAACTGAAGAACACCAAGGCTCATCCAGCCGCCGGGGATCTTCGGGTTGATGGCCAAGGCAGACTGGATGTCAACGATCCCTGCCGATTCCTTGTATTGCTCTCCGCGCACCACGCCGCGCAAGAAAAGCGCATCCGCATGTTCGCCCTTCAACTTGACCGCCTTCTCCAAACTACGCAGGGCACCTTCGTTGTTACGGCCCATGTAATCGGCGCATGCACGGTTGTACCAGGCGTCCGCATCGTTCGGATCCAGTTTGATCGCGCGGTCGCAGTCCTGCACGGCGTCCTTCAAATTGCCTTCGCTGATGTGTACCGCCGAGCGGCTCACGAAGAGGCGTGGGTTCTCCGGCTCCACCCGTTCGGCGCGGGTATAGTCCATCATGGCTCCATGGAAGTTGCGCTGCCGTTGCTTGATATCGCCCCTCAGCTTCAACGCCCCGACCGCATTTGCGTCCAGTTGGACCGCGCTATCGGCATAGGCCAGCGCGAGCGCAAGGGGTGTCTGCTTCGTACGCCGTACGCGCGTCAGCCAGATGTTCTTGGGCCGTGCGCTGCGCGATGAGCGAGCAGGGTGCGAACAGCGAGGCCAGCAGGAGCGATCTTGTCATGGTAGGATGGAGTGTCCGATGGTTGTAAGCGATCGGGCGTAGCGAAGATCGTGCAAAGCTCCCACCTCAGGGTAGTAGGTGCTCCCGTTCCACGGTCCAGGCCTCGGTCGGGGCGGAGAACAGTGGCTTCACAGTTGGCCACACCTCACTGAAAACATCGCTGTTCCGGTAGGCCTCCAGGTCGGCGGGGGCATCCCAGTAACTATAGGTGAAGAACACGCGCCGGTCATGGGTATCGTGCAGGAGCTCCAAGTGGCGACAGCCGGGGAAGGCCCGGATACGCTCCTTCCACCCCACGAAAAGCTCTTGGAACTGCCCCACATGCTCTTGGGCGAAGGTCATCTTGACGATGCGGATGATCATGGAGTCCTTTTGTCAGCCTGAGCCTGTCGAAGGCTGAAATTGTTCAATGGATGGTTCGTCCTTCGACTGTGCTCAGGATGGCTCACCACGACAAGCTCACCATGCAATTCCGGTCATCCCTTAGCCCGTTCACTGAAATCGATCCGCACGGTATCGTTCTCGCGTAAGCCCAGCAAACGCGCCGCACCGCCGCCACCGCCTTCCACGCCCTTGTTCACCGCTATCTCCAAGTGGCCATTGGCGTTGAAGAAGGCGAGGCACACGCCGTCCGAGACATCGCTGTAGGTGCTGTGGATGCGCGTGATGTCGTCAGCGGAATGACCGAAGTTGATGCGAAAAGGTCGGCCTCGGCCCACCTCATCGAAAAGCGGGCGTCGCACGTTGGTCATCAGGTTCCCGTAGGCGTCGATGTACACCACGCGGGCTCGGATGCTCTTGTCGTCCGTGGCGGGCTGGAAGCCGATGCGCTCGCGCAAGGCGGTCATACGCCTCCCGATCGTGTCCGGTGTTCCTCCCCGTGCCAGATGGCAGGCGGCCTTCACGAAGACGCTCTTCGTCGGAAAGGCCGCGTGGTCGTCATCGAGTTTCATGTTCAACTCGTAGGCCTCGTCCGCCTTGCCCTCGAACATCAAGGGGAACATCCCGTTGTCGGCACCCACGAAGTAGTGTCCCTGATGCTTCACCACCACATGCGCGGTAAAGCGGTCGGCTTCCGGGTTCACGCTCACGATGTGGATGGTGCCTTGGGGGAATGCGGGGTAGGCGTTCCTCAGCACATATGCAGCCTGCGCATTGTCGAACGGCTTGATCGCATGGCTCACATCCACGATGGTCACATCCACCTGCTGGCTCAAGATGGCACCCTTCACCACGGCCACGTAGTGGTCCTTCAGCCCCATATCGGTGGTGAGTGTGATGATGGCCATGGTGGGAAGAAGGAGCAAAGCGCGGCGCTACCTTCGAGCGCTCAAAACTAGAGGGGCACGCGAGCGCACTTCCCCCGAACATTTCAACACACCGAAGTTCCTTTGATAGAGAAACTCATCACCATTGTTGGCGTGGACCCTGTGGAAGTGCTGGGAGCCAATGACGCCAACCTCCGGATCATCCGCGGGCTCTTCCCCAAGCTCAACCTGGTAGCACGTGGCGATACGGTGAAAGTGAGCGGAACCGCCGAGGAGATCGCAGCCTTCGAGGAACGCTTTGGGGAGTTGGTGGAGCACGTGGCTCGCTACAATGACATGCCGCGGAAGGTGCTGGATGACATCATGGGTGGCGGCTCTTCTCCCGCTGATGGCGAGGATGCCGACGTGCTGGTGTATGGGAACGCCGGTGTGCGGGTGAAAGCCCGGACACCGAACCAACAGAAGTTGGTGGAAGCCGTTCGCACCAGCGACATGGTCTTCGCCATCGGCCCCGCCGGAACCGGCAAGACCTATACGGCCGTAGCCCTTGCGGTGAAGGCGCTGAAGGACGGAAGGTGCGGCGCATCATCCTCACGCGTCCTGCGGTGGAAGCGGGGAGAACCTCGGTTTCCTGCCCGGAGACCTGCGCGAGAAGCTCGATCCCTACCTGCAACCGCTCTACGATGCGCTCAAGGACATGATCCCCGCCACGCGCCTGGCGGATCACTTGGAAGAAGGGGTGATCCAGATCGCACCATTGGCTTTCATGCGCGGACGCACGCTCGATCACGCCTTCGTGATCCTGGACGAAGCCCAGAACGCCACGCTGCCCCAGTTGAAGATGTTCCTAACGCGCATGGGCCGCAATGCCAAGTTCGTGATCACCGGCGATGTCACCCAGGTGGATCTGCCCGACCGCCAACCCAGCGGCTTGATGCCGGCGGTGGCCATGCTCCGCGATGTTGAAGGCATCAATGTGGTGGAACTGGATGAGAAGGATGTGATCCGCCACGCGCTGGTTACCAAGGTGCTCATCGCGTTCAGGGAATTGGAGGCCAAAAATCCCGGAAAGGATCCGGGCAAGCGATAGAAGAGATCGACATGACGACCACTGATGGAACATTGACGCGTTCCGACCTGAAGTTGCCGAACCTTGAACGCGTCTACCGTGGCAAAGTGCGCGATGTGTACCACCTGAACGACGGCCGCATCATCCTCGTCGCGAGCGACCGCATCAGCGCCTTCGATGTGGTGCTGCCACGCGGCATTCCGCACAAGGGGCAGGTGCTCAGCCAGCTTAGTTGGAACATGCTGCAAGCCACGGCGCACATCGCACCAAACTGGGCCATCGCGTCGCCGGACCCCAACGTGGTGATCGGCCACCAATGCGAAACCGTGAAAGTGGAAATGGTGGTGCGCGGCTATATGGCTGGTCACGCCTGGCGCACCTACAAGGAAGGAACGCGCGTGCTCTGCGGAGCAACGATGCCCGAGGGCTTGAAGGAGAGCGATCGTTTTCCCGAGCCCATCATCACGCCTAGCACCAAGGCCGATGAAGGTCACGACGAGGACATCACACCGGCTGAGATACTGAAGCGCGGCTTGTGTACGAAGGAGGAATGGGAAACCATGAGCCGCTATGCACTGGCGCTCTTTGCCGAAGGCTCGCGCATTGCCCAGGAACGTGGTCTATTGCTCGTGGATACCAAGTACGAGTTCGGCCGCACCAAGGATGGCCGCATCCTGCTCATTGACGAAGTGCATACACCGGATAGCTCACGCTATTTCTACGCCGAGGGCTATGCCGAACGCCAAGCCAGCGGTGAGCGCCAGAAGCAACTGAGCAAAGAGTTCGTGCGCGAGTGGCTCATCGCGAACAATTTCATGGGCAAGGAAGGACAGCAGGTGCCGGTGATGGACGATGCCTTCGTGCAGAGCGTTACGGACCGCTATGTGGAACTTTACGAGCGGATCACTGGGGAGCGCTTCGTGCCTGCGTCTACTGAGGACATCAACGGGAGGATACAGAAGGCGCTGGAGGGGTATTTGGGCCAACGCTAGTTGACATCGGCTGGGCCGAACCTGATCTCAAGAGCGATCGAAAGATCTTTGAGCATCGCTCCCTTGTAATCATCCTTCTCCGTCTCCAGTGCTTTCCTCACGCGCGAATCCCAGCCGCGCGGCCTTCTCCGGCCAGATCTCCTGGTTCTCGATCACGGTGAGGCATTCGAAACACTCCTGCGCATCGCCGCTGATGGCGATGTCGATGAAGCGATCGAGGTGGTCACGTACGTCGAGGCCTGCGTTCCAAAAGGTGGCGAGCACGGTTTGGCGGACACTGCGGAGCTTTTCGTCGTCCAGCGCCGCGAGCAAGGTGGGCACGGCATCGGTGGCTTTCACTTGGTAAAGCATGGACGTGATCCGTTGCTGCACGGCAGGTGCATTGTTCTTCGTAAGCGCGGTGAGCAAGGGATGGATCGCGCGGGCATCGCCTTGCGTTTCGATACGCGTGAGTGCTGTGAGCACGGCGGCATCGTCGTCGCTCAAGAGCGACGCGAAGACCAGGTCCATACGTTGTTTCTTGGTGGAGCTTTCGGCCATGCGGCGAAGCTACCAAGGGGCGGCGGCCCCTACTTCATCGTGATGTTCTTCTTGTCCTTACGGAAGCTGAGGAAGCTCCGGCGGCCGATGCCACGCTTGAACTTGTACGAGACCTCGAAGTTCAAGAAGCTGATCGCATCCAACAGGCCGGGGTTACCACGCTGGCTGGTGAATACGCCCGTTGTGCCATCGGTGCCATCACCAGTGGGATCGCTGATGTACCGGGCCATGGCTTGTCTGTGCGGATCACCGGGGTACGCCTGGCTTATTTCATCGAAGGTGGAATAGCGATCGCTCACGTCATCGAGATGGTCATCGGTGAACATGATGTAGCTGTATTCCATACCGAGGCTCACTTGTTTGGTGAGCATGTAGCGAACACCGAACCCCATCGGCATGGCGATATGCCAGGGGGACAAGCGGTAACGCCGTCCCACTTCGCCAGCGCCAATGCCGCCTTCGGTCTGCCACTCGAGGAGGTCGGTCTCGTACTTGCCGTCGCGCTCGATGACGTTGGCGCTGGAACCGGGCAGCTCTTCGCCATCACGAACGGTACCGTCGTCCCAGAAGTGGTAGCGGTTCAGGGTGTCGGCGGATCCGTTGAAGAGGTCCGCCTTGGGCCTTCCGTAGTAAACCCCGAGCCCGATGTGGAAGTACATGAAGAACCGCTGCTGGAAAAGAGGCTGGTAGGGTTCGCGGTAGGCGTTCAAGACCAGGTGTCCCGACATTCCGAAGAGGTCGTTGCGGAATCCCAGCCCGCGCTTGTAGTTGCGCAGTTCGTTGTATTCAACACCCTTGATCGGATCGCGCTCCTCGTAACCGGTACGGAACCAACTCATGCGCACCTCCGTGGTGAGCGAGCGGGTTATGTAGCGCTTCTTGTTGTTGAGGAAATCACGGAAGGTGATGGTCACGCCGGGGCGCGCGCTGTTCCATTGCATGGCCCCGTCATAGTTGCCCAGGTCTCCGTAATAGTGAGTGACGCCCGAGGCGATACCAACCTCGAGGTTGCGCTGTTGGGCAGCTGCTGCACCGACGGTGGAACAGGCTAAAAGGAGGAGTACAATACGGTTCATGGACCCGGAGCTTGGTTCGAAGTTACACTTCGAAGACGCGATCGCGAAAGTGGGTTGCTTGGTGACCATTTTCAGGCCCGCTCCCCGAAGATGGCCGTGCCTATGCGTACCATGGTACTACCGGCAGCAATGGCTGTGGTGGCATCCCCGCTCATACCCATGCTCATTTCCGTGAAAACCGCGGGGTCCACTTGGTTGCTAGCCTGCATGGCACGGAAGAAAGTGGCCAATCCGTGGAACTCGGCGGCCACTTGGGCCATGTCAGCCGAGTTCGTCGCCATACCCATCAGGCCACGGACCCGGAGCAGGGGCCAACGAGCAACGTCCCAGTGGCTCAACAGCGCATTGGCTTCGTTTTCATCAAGCCCATGTTTCGTCTCTTCCTGCGCGATGTTCACTTGCACCAGCACATCGATCATGCGCTCGGCCGCGTGTGCGCGCTTCTGCAATTCATCCAGCACCTTGGGGCCATCCACGGTATGCACCAAGTGAACGAACGGCGCGATGTACTTCACCTTGTTCGTCTGCAGGTGGCCGATGAAATGCCACTCGATGTCCGCCGGGAGCAGTGGATGTTTGTCGCGTAGTTCCTGCGGGTAGTTCTCCCCGAAGGCACGATGCCCCAGATCGTAGAGTGCTTGGATCTCCTCGACCGAACGTGTCTTGCTCACCGCGATGAGCTTCACATGCGAGGGGATCGTGGCCTTCACCTGCTGGTACCGCTCGGCGAGCGCGACCTTGTCCATGATCAAACGTCTTCGAGGGAATACACAACGAGCCCGCTCCGGAGCTTCGGCTCGATGTACGTGCTTTTCGGCGGCATCGTTCCTCCCGCGTCAGCGACAGCTTTCAGCTCCGTGAAGTTCACCGGGTAGAGGTGAAAGGCAACAACTGCTTCGCCGGTGTCCACCATCCTATCCAGTTCCGCCGTACCCGCAATGCCGGGGATGAAGCGTACGCGCTGATCCGTTCGCAGGTCCTTGACGCCCAGCACGGGTGCAAGAACGAGCTGGCTCAAGCGCGCGGCATCGAGGCGATCAGCAGCAGACACGTCCGCAGCGGATGGGGGGAGTCTGAGCACATGCCATCCTTCCCCGGTTCGGACCGCGATCACGCCGGGTGCCGACCAGGGTGCTTCCACTTTTTCCAAGTGGCCGATGCGTGTGAGTTCCGCGAGGAAGTCCTTCTCGCTGCGATCCCCGAACGTGGTGATCGCTCGATCGAAGTTGTAGATGTACAAGTGCGATCGCGGCACGATGAAGGCCAGGCACCAGGACGCCGGATCCACGTCGGTAGCGTTGTTCGCTTCGGCCAGTCGTGCGCTGCTAGCGAGGCGATGATGACCATCCGCGATGTAGAGTGCGGGTATCTTGGCGAAGGCGCGCTGCAGTTGTTCCCGCATCCGCTCGTCGGTGATCGGCCAGAGGCGGTGTCGCACCCGGTCGTTGGACTGGAAATCGTATGCAGGGCGCGTTGCCAGCAAGGGGTCCAAGGTCGCTTCCCACGTGGCACCTTCCGGTGTGGTGAGCAGTACGGGTTCCGCGTTGATGCCTGTCGATCCCAGGTATTCAGCGAAGAGGTTCTCACGTGCGGTGAGCGTTTGCTCATGCACTTTTATCCGCCCTTCGCGATAGTCCTGGACGCTCACACCAGCGATGATGCCGCGTGAAGTGTTCCCGTGCGCGCTCTGCTCGTAGAGAAGGATCGCCGGAGCATCATCCCGTTGCATGGTGCCGTTGTCGCAGAAACGCTTGAACGCCATGCGCACACGGTGGAATCGTTCGCTGCGCGATAAATGAGCACTGTCGGCATCCTCGGGACGTAGCACATGCAGGAAGGAGTGGGGATTGTCCGCCAGACGTTGGGCCAGTTCCTCCGGTGAGTAGCTCACGTAAGTGCGCGAACCCACCAAGTGGGCCTTCTCCGCGACCGGTCGCCAGGCACGGAACGGGCGCAGGGTGATCATCAGCTCACGACGGCGCTCGAGCGCCAGGCAACGATGCGGTCCACGAGTTCATCGCCCACACGGCCCTGTGCTTCGGCCGTTGCGGCACCGATGTGCGGGCTCAAGCTGAGGTTGGGTTCATTGAGCAGATCCGCACGCGGCTCCGGTTCGTTGGTGAACACGTCGAGCGCCGCACCGCGCACACGACCTTCCTTGATCGCCATGAGCAGCGCATCCTCATCGATGCTTCCTCCACGTGCGGTGTTCACGATCACCACACCGGCTTTCACCTTCTTCAGTTCGCTGGTCCCAAGCACGGCCTTGCCGTCCTTCTGCGAGGGAACGTGAAGACTGATGGCATCGCTCTGTGCCAGCAGTTCGTCCATCGTCACCATTTTCACCGGCACGCGCACCGTGTGCGGTCCGATGGTCACTTCGATCGCTTCTGCCGTGGCGTGGTTGTCCGTGTACACCACGTTCATTCCGCAGCCAAGGGCATATTTCGCAACCCACTGGCCGATCCGGCCGAAGCCGATCACACCAAGCGTTTTTCCGCGCAGCTCGAAACCTTTCTCGTATTCCTTCTTGAGTTCCTTGAAGTGCGTACGGCCTTCTCCGGGCATTCGGCGGTTCGCTTTGTGCAGCGACCGCATGAGGCCGAAGAGGTGGGCGATCACGAGCTCGGCCACGCTGATGCTCGATGAGGCCGGTGTGTTCACCACCGGGATCCCTTTCTGCTTCGCATACACCACGTCGATGTTGTCCAAGCCGACGCCACCTCGACCGATGAGTTTGATGCCTGGACAAGCGTCGATCAGCTCGCGACGCACCTTGGTTGCACTGCGCACCAGGAGAACGTCGATCCGTTCCTTGTTGATGAAGTCGGCAAGGTGATCCTGCGGGACGTGGTCCGTGGTGACCTTGAAGTCCTGTTCCGTGAGACTGGCCTTGGCCTGGGCCGAGAGGCCGTCGTTCGCATGCACGCGCATAATTCCTATCCGTGTTTCTTGGCGAATTCTTCCATGACGTCCACCAGCGCTTGCACGCTCTCGATGGGCAGTGCATTGTACATGCTGGCGCGATAACCGCCTACGCTGCGGTGGCCCCGGATGCCGCTGATACCAGCTTCCTTCCACATCACATCGAAGGCAGGTTCGAGCGCGGCATCGGACATCACGAAGGTGGCGTTCATCACGCTACGGTCTTCCGCGGCGGTCGTGCCCTTGAACAATGGCAGGCGATCGATGGCGTCGTAGAGCAGCTTCGCCTTGGCGGCATTTCGCTTTTCCATCTCCACCACACCACCAACGCTCTTCATCCATTCCATGGTGAGCATGCTCACGTACACGGCGAAGACCGGGGGCGTGTTGTACATGCTCTCCTTGGCTCCGTGGTTCTTCAGGTCGAGCATCGGGCTCAGCTTGCGGCCGGTGTGGCCGAGGCGTTCGGGATCGAAGAGGTACATCGTGGCCCCGGCGGGTCCCATGTTCTTCTGCGCGCCGCCATATATCAGCGCGAAGTCGGCGACGTTCACCGGGCGACTGAATATGTCGCTGCTCATGTCGCAGATCAACGGAACTGGTGACTTCGGCAATTGCCTGTACTGCGTTCCGAAAATGGTATTATTGCTCGTGAAGTGGAAGTAGTCCGCATCGCTCGGGATCGCATAGCCCTTGGGGATGTAGCTGAAGTTCTTGTCCTCACTGCTGGCGACCACGATCGTATCGCCTACGAGCTTGCTCTCTTTCACAGCCCGTGTGGCCCACTCGCCCGTGTTCGCATAGGCGCTCTTACCACCGAGCTTCATGTAGTTGAGCGGTACCATGTGGAAGCCCAAGCTGGCTCCACCACCCAGGAAGACCACTTGGTAGTTGTCCGGAGCCCCCAGTAGTTCCTTCACGAGCGACTGGGCCTTGGCCATGACGGCCTCGAAGGGTTTGCTCCTGTGGCTGATCTCCAGAATACTGAGCCCGCTTCCTTCGAAGTCGAGGACGGCCTGGGCAGCTTTCTCGAACACTTCGCGAGGAAGGATGCAGGGGCCCGCGCTGTAGTTGTGGACCTTGGTCTTGGTGGCGACGGTCATGGCGTGCGTTTTCGGCCGTCAAATGTAGCCCGACCGTCCCTGTGGAACCGGCCTTGTTAGCGACTTCTCAGAAGCCGATCGTTCACGGCTGGGACGGGCGGGGCGGGGGCTTGTAGGTCCGGCCGTTCGGTCGCAGGTCGCGCGCGTCGATGTCCGGCTCCAGCCACCATTCGCCCTTATACCAGAAGTAGGCATCGTGGGTCATGTCCGGGCCGTAATACGCTGGTTGGCCCACCATATCGGCGCGACTGGGGGAAAGGTGGTCCATGAGAATGGCCTCCATCTCGGGTTCCCAGCGCAACACCATGCTGGTTTGGAAGGAGTAGCCGTAGCTCTTTCGCATGGCCCTTGGTCGACCCGCTCCAAAGAGCGCTGCCCCGAACCGTGGTTTGCCACCTCGGAAGCTGAGCACCTCGATCACCTTACGCGTTTCCACTTTGCTGTAGCCCTTCCAGCCGAGCAATGTGTACCATGTTTTGCCTCCCTTCTTCACCGGGATCACATGGTAGTAGAGCGCGCCGTACCAGCGTTCGGGTCCGAGTTCCACCGCTTCCGGGGAAGGAAGGCTGTTGGTCTTATCGCGCAGTTCAGTGAGCGCGTTACCTCGGCCGCTCTTGGAAAGAAGGAAGCCTTCGTATTGGTGGCTTCCATCGGTGCGAGCGAGGTTCCACGTGATCAATCGGAAGCTGCCGTCGGGTGCATCAACGCGACTAAGAGGAATGTCGTCCATCGGCGCTGCAAGGCCGTCGGGTGCGTTCAGCAGAACGCGCAGTTCCTGTTTGATGAGCGGGTTGATGCTGTCCCTCACAGCATCCGTCGTTGCAGCGGAAAGTGCCTTCACATGGGCGATCAATGCCTGCTTGCCGTCTTGCGGGACGGCGTAGGTGGCGAAGACGAAAAAAAGCAGAGGGAGGAAGCACCGCATCGACTTTCCAACGCTCGTAATGGTGGGATCGGTACCTGTGGACATCGGTGGGTGTGTGATCGACACCACCGCACGCATCAGAGATGCATGAACTCCTTCTTCGCCATCAACTGCTCCTTCGTCTCGCGGTGGTCCGGGTCATCCACACAGCAGTCAACAGGGCATACGGCTGCGCATTGCGGCTCATCGTGGAAGCCGGTGCACTCCGTGCATTTGTCGGGGACGATGTAGTACACGTCCATTGCTCTGGGCGTTTGTGCTGCGTCCGCATCGTAGCTGTTGCCCGTGGGCGTGGTCAACTGGCCGTGCAGAGAGGTGCCGTCGGAGATCCGCCACTCCGCCCCGCCTTCGTAAATGGCGTTGTTGGGGCATTCGGGTTCGCATGCACCACAGTTGATGCATTCGTCGGTGATCATGATCGCCATGGCAGTGCGGGGTACTTTCGCGGCCAAAGATAGCCGGGGCCATGGGCGCAAAGGCCGCAATGCAAGGAGCGATGTTGACATTGGACGCACGAGTTGCCGCACTGGCCCAGTTGGGTACGGTCATGCAGGCCATCGGACGGAGCGAGGCTTGGCCGGGTCACACCATCGGTTTGGGCGAGGCGGAGTACGATTCCCTGCAAGAGAGCGTGCGCCGTGCGCACATCCAGAACGGATGGGCTACCGAGGAGAACGTCCGTCACGCCTTTGCGGCTTGGGGCGAAGCATTGAACAGGGCACGCATTGAAGGATGGGTCGCTGCCTATCCTGAACTTTCTTCAGCGCGAACCGATCCACGCACTGTTGGCCTTATTCTCGCTGGCAACATACCTCTGGTCGGCTTGCACGATGTGCTCTGCGTTTGGTTGAGCGGCCATCATGCGCGCGTGAAATGCTCTTCCCAGGAAACCGAGCTCGTACCCGCCGTGTTCACGGTCTTGGACCACTTCGCGCCGGGTGCGCTGGAACAAATCTCCTTCACCACGGAGAAGCTCGGTGCAGTGGATGCCCTTATCGCCACCGGTAGCAACAACACCGCGCGCTACTTCGAACACTACTTCGGACATGTGCCGCGCATCGTGCGCAAGAGCCGGGTGAGCGTGGCGGTGCTGGATGGCACGGAGACCGAGGCCGAACTGACCGCCTTGGGTGAAGACGTGTTCCGCTATTTCGGGCTGGGCTGCCGCAACGTTTCCAAGGTCCTCGTGCCGCAGGACTTCGATCTGGACCGATTGTTCAAGGCTTTCTTCCCGTGGAAGGACATCGTACACCACAACAAGTACGCGAACAACTACGATTACACGCGGGCGCTGTGGATGTTGGACCGCATTGACTTCGTGGAGAACGGGTTCCTTCTAGTGAAAGAGGATGCTGCGCTGACAAGCCCTGTGGCCACGCTCTTCTACGAGCGTTACGACGACGTCTCGACTGCCAAAGCGTACATCGCCGCTTACCGCGACAGTATCCAGTGCATCGTGGGTCATGGCGACCGCGCTTTCGGGCGCTCGCAGTACCCTGAACTGGCGGACTACGCCGATGGCGTGGATACCCTGCGCTTCCTGCTGGGTCTGAAGTAGACTAAGGGAATTCGTAGCAACCGAGATCTGGCTGGCCATCAGCGCGATCCACACCATCAAGGTCGTTCACTGCGTCGAAATCCAGAGTTGCTTGTCCTTTATTCCGCACAAAGGCGTTCTCGTTCAGGTGGAAGTCGCGGTCGGTGACGTTCCGGAAGCCGGGAGTCTGGTTGCGCCAAATGGCGTTCTGGTCAGGGAAGTAGTCACCTGAAGTTGACTGGTCCGTACGGAACAGGACACTTTCGAAACGGAGATCGCCCGCTTGCGGAATATCGAGGTCATTGAACTCCAGCTTGAACTCGTTGGTGTTCGATCCGTTGATGATGCTGTTCTCGAACGTGCTTGGTAAGATCTCACGCACTTGCAGCGTGTTGGTGATGTCAGCATACGTATTCGTCATGACGAAGGATGGGTCATTGCGTACGCCGAAGTCCCAGTAGTTCGCCACCGTCATGTGGTTGAACTTGTATTCGCCGCCCCCCGTGAGCGCAACGCCGAACTGACCACAATCCCCCACCAAGAGGTTCGTGGCCTTGATCCGGAAGTTCCTGCTCAGGATCCCCGCCACGCTGCAGTTGCGGATCTTCACGTTCTTGAGCTTCAGCCAGGCGTTGCTGGTTTCCGCATCGGGGACCAATGGCCAGTTCTCGCACTGGATCCCTACCAGGGAATTCTTGATCGCCACGTTGCTCAATTCACTGTCGCCCCCCGCCGGGCCATCGTTGATCCAAATGCGGTCCCACTGTCCGGGCAACTCGGCATAAGCCGGTTCCAAGCGATCGCTCTGGAAGGTGATGGGGTCCTGCACCGTTCCGTTCGCGAGCAATTTGCCCCAGCGGTAGATCCACAGGCCGCCGCCGCCATGCACGTACACCCGCACACCCGGGTCGATCACAAGGGTGCTGCACGAGTCCACCACAGCATAGCCGTAGATCACGTAGGGCTTGTCGTCCGGCCAGCTCACCGTCTCACAGATGGTCTGGCCATTGGCGTCCAGCCCAGCGATGATGCTGTAATCGGGAAAGCCTTGGATGAACCGGTCCGGGTAGAAAAAGTGCGCATCCTGACCCCATGCCACGAGCTTCACGCGTTGCTCATTGCCATTGGTGACAAAGAGGATGTGGTCCTCGTGGATGAAGGGGATATTTTGCCCGGACTGGTCCAAGGAGGCCTCCACGAAAACATAGATGCTATCGCCTCCGAGGATCTCCACGTCCTCGAACGAGGTGCCCGCAGATCCATCCACATTGATCCGGAAGGGGGAGGGGGTGCCACCTTCCAGGATGATGTCCACCCGCACAGCCTCCGCATTTGGGTTTCTCACCCGGAAGCGCTTGGTAACAGAGAACGGGACCTGGGTGAAAATGGTGTCGAAAAGCACCTCCTCCTGACTGAAGCTGAGGGTGGCTCCCGGGTCGTCGGTGAAGAGCTTGTCCTTGCGACAGGCCCCCAATAGCAGGGCCACGGAGGCCAACAGGAGGATGGGACGGGTGTTCTTCAAGGGCTGCAAAGATGATCCACCGACCATGTACGCAGCTTGGCCCCGATCATTGCCTTGGTCCCATGGTCTTGTCCGAACGAAAAAGGCTCCTACATTTGCCGCCCTGAACAAAACCGCCTCCCGACCAAGCCCGGCAGGCCCTGAGCATGAAAAAGGACATCCACCCGAACAACTACCGCCTCGTTGTCTTCAAGGACATGAGCAACGAATACATGTTCGTTGGCAAGAGTTGCACCGCCACCAAGGACACCGTGAAGTGGGAGGATGGCAACGAATATCCGCTGGTGAAGCTGGATATCAGCAACACCTCGCACCCGTTCTACACCGGCAAGATGATGCTTATCGACACCGCTGGCCGCGTGGACAAGTTCAAAAAGCGCTTCGCCAAGCACACCGGTAAAAGGACGCTGCGGCCAAGGCCGAGTAAGCCCATTCCACTTGAATTGAAAAGCCCCCGGATCCGGGGGCTTTTTCGTTGAAGTCGGTGCAAACTGGGCAGGACGGGTTCAAACCCGGTGCTTATCCTCTTTGCACAAGCCCTCCCGGATCATCTCCAATGCCTGTGCGATCCGTCGCTTCCGCGTTTCTTCCTGCTTGGCATCCGTGATCCATTCCACGTACTCCTTCTTGTGGCTATAGTTGAACTTCTCCCAGTGCTCCCACGCCATTTCATCCTTGTGCAACACGCTCTCCAACTCGGGGGGAACCACAAGGGCTTTACGGGCGGGCTTGGCATCGTTGAGCTTCAGGCCGCTCAAGTTCACCTTCACGGCTTGCTTCACCAGTTCCACGAAGGCCTTTTCGTCGATGGCATCGCCCTCTTCCAGTTTGTACTTGCGGATGCCCTTGTCCTCGTCCTTCTCTGGCTTATCGAAAAGCTTGTGGGTGTCCTTCAGGAGAGCGCCCTTGTGGAACCAGACGCTCACGACGCTCTTGAAGCCGTGCAGGCCGATCATGATACCGTCGTGGTCGAAGGCGGGTGAGTTCCATCGCCAGTTCTCTTCGATGGTCTCATCCACCGAATGGATCAGTTGACGTAGCCGCACCAGCACCTTTCGCTGCCACTCGGGCTGCTCGCTGATGTAGAGATTGATCTGTTCCTGTGGGAGCATTGGAACTTGAATGGGCGGCCAAACTAACAACACCTTGGCCGATCGTTACGCCAAGATGAAGCCCGTTCTCAACAGCGTTCAAGAATGGTGGCGTACCCCTGTCCCACGCCAATGCACATGGTACACAGGGCGTAGCGCTTGCCGGTGGCTTGCAATTCCAAGGTAGCCGTCTGCAGGAGGCGCGCCCCGCTCATTCCCAAGGGGTGGCCCAAGGCGATCGCCCCTCCGTTCGGGTTGATGCGCTGGTCATTGTCGGCAATGCCGAGGCTCCGGGTGCAGCTGAGCACCTGCGCCGCAAAAGCTTCGTTCAGTTCGATCAGATCCATCTGTCCCAAGGTGAGCCCGGCTCGTTTCAGGGCGAGCTTGGTGGCGTTCACCGGGCCGATGCCCATGATCCGAGGTTCCACACCCACCACGGCGCTGCTCACTATGCGGGCCAAGGGCTTGAGTCCGTGCGACTTCAGCCCTGCCTCGCTGGCAACGAGAACGGCTGCGGCCCCATCGTTCAATCCACTGGCATTTCCAGCCGTTACCGAGCCGTTCTTGCGGAAGGCAGGCTTCAGTCCGGCCAGCCCTTCCAAGGTGGTCTTGGGCTTCACGAATTCGTCTTGGGCAAATTGGACAGGGTCGCCCTTGCGTTGGGGATGGGCACTGGGGCGATCTCCTTCGCCAAGCGTCCACTGGCTTGCGCTGCGGCGGCCTTTTGTTGGCTCCACAGTGCGAAGCGGTCCTGGTCCTCGCGGGAGATCGCGCTCGCATCCAGCAGGTTCTCGGCCGTCTCGCCCATGGCGTCCGTTCCGAACTTCTCTTTCATCAGGGGATTCACAAAGCGCCAGCCGAAGCTGCTATCGAACATCTGCGCGTCACGACCATAGGGTGTGCTCGTTTTGCTGATGACCCAAGGACCGCGGGTCATGTGTTCCACCCCCCCTGCAATGAAGATCTCACCGTTGTTGGCAGCGATCGCCCTCGCAGCTCCGATCACCGCGCTCATTCCACTGGCGCATAGCCGGTTGACCGTTTCTCCCGGAACAGATACCGGAAGTCCGGCAAGGAGCCCTGCCATGCGCGCCACATTACGGTTGTCCTCACCCGCCTGATTGGCGCAGCCGAGTATCACGTCATCGATCGCCGTCGGGTCCAGATCGGGCTGTCGGGCCATCAAAGCCCTGATGACATGGGCAGCGAGATCATCGGCTCGAACGGGTGCGAGGCTACCCGTGAAGCTGCCGATGGGGGTGCGGATGGCGTCGACGATGTATGCGTGGTTCATCTCAAGTGATCGGTGCTTCCTCGGGGAACCAAGGCTTGCCGGTGCGAAAGACGGTTCCCTTGAAGAGGGCGACGGTTTCGTCGCGTTGGTTGGTAACAGTAATGTGGTAGACACCGATGCTGCGCGATACGCTCATCTCCTCGCTTCTGGCGGTGAGCACGTCGGCATCCTTCACGGGTTTCGTGTGGCTGATGGAAGTTTCCACCGAAACAGCTTGTATCCCATGACTGTTGGAAGCGAATGCCAGGCAGCTATCAGCGAGGGAATAGGTGATGCCGCCGTGAGCGATGGCGAAGCCGTTGAGCATCTCGTGCCGTGCGGTCATCCGCAACACGCAGTGGCCCGGTTCAACCACCACCCGCTCGATCCCCAGCCAGATGCTGAACGGGTCGTTGTCGTACATGCGGCCGACAACACGTTGGGCCAGTTCCTGCGCGGACATGGCGGCGAAGGTATCGATGTGCGAACCCGAGAAGAACCTAGGGCAAAGGGCGGTGAAGGCTACTTCTTGCTCTTCACCTCGACCGCGGTCGCCGCGAACACCATGTAGATGTCCAAGTACGGGCGCAGACCGGTGGGGGCTTTCTTGTTGGCTTCCACCGGGATGACCAGCAGCACCTTGTCCGCCCAACTGATCGCTTGGTAGGCTTTGTACTTCTTGAAGCCCTCCAAGCGCGGGTAACGTTCGTTGAAACTGTCGATGCCATCAGGCCAATTGCGCTCCTGGCTGCGGAAGATGACGGCTTCGATCTCGGCCTTGCTCATACCCTCCTTCTCCAGTGCAGCAAGGGCTTCGGCGTCGTCGGCCAAGTGGTAGGTAGCGAAGACATCGTCGGGCTTGATGATCTTGGCAGGGCGCATGTTCTTCCAACTCGGACCCTTGCTCGCAGGAGTTCGGGTAGCCGTGGGTTCCACAAGTTCGGTCCCCCCAGCCCTCAGCACGAGAATGAAGTCCTCCGTCGAACGGAGATCTTCGGGCATGTGGTAGTTGGCGGTGGCCGGTACGGTAACGACGGTAAGGGCACCCTCATCCGTCGGGTATTCGAACAGGAGGAAGGCGTTATAGTTGCGAAGCGCTGTCTTGTTGGCCGCACGGGCACTATCCGTCCTGAGGCCTTTGGGCCAGTTGGCCGGTGTGCTGAGTCGATCCGCGTTGGCGATCACATCGGCAGTGAGCCCTGCGGCTTGCATGCCAGCCTTGGCCGCATCGTTGCCCAAATTCGGGACCGCCAGCATTTGTGCGGGATCCGTGATGCGGATGCCCGTTTGGCCTTGGGTCAAAGCGGCCAAGAAGAGCAGCGGTAGGGCGAGGATGGTTTTCATGCAGGTGCCTTCTACGGGGGTGCGGGGAAAAAGTAACATCGTTCTGCCCGGCTTGGTGCCGATGGTTCGGATCGTATTCATCCCGGTATCGCCTTCGTGCAACGGCCTAGCCCGAACAATGCCCACCTTCGCTGCGTTCGTCGCACATGAACCCCATGAACACCGTGCTCCTCATCTCCTTCCTTGGTCTTTTCGGCTGCAACAAGGGTGTGCAGACCGCTTCGCCGAACGCGGCACAAACGCCTAGGCAGGCATCCACCTTTCATGCGTTATCGGCCTTGGACATCCACGGCAAGACCCTGAGCATGCAAGAACTCAAAGGGAGGAAGGTGATGGTCGTGAACACCGCCAGTGAGTGCGGTTACACCCCGCAGTACGAACAGCTGCAGGAGTTGTATGAAGCATACAAGGACAAGGGCCTCGTGATCATCGGCTTTCCGTGCAACCAGTTCGGTGGGCAGGAGCCCGGCACCGAGCAGCAGATCGAGAGCTTTTGTCAAAAGAACTACGGCGTCACCTTTCCCCTCATGAGCAAGGTGGAGGTGAAGGGCGACGGTCAGCATCCTGTTTACCAGTGGCTCGCCAGCAAGGAGCAGAACGGCGTGATGGACAGTTCGGTCAAGTGGAATTTCCACAAATACTTGGTTGACGAGAACGGCAACCTCGTGATGTCCTTGGAGAGCGGTGTTTCCCCGCTTGATGAGCGTGTGCTCGCTTGGCTCGACGGCAAATGATCGAACAGGTCGATATCCTCTGCATCACCGCGCATCCGGACGACGCGGAGATCGGCATGGCCGGGACCCTTCTGCACCATGTGTCCTTGGGCCACAGTGTAGGGATCGTCGACCTCACCGCCGGTGAGCTGGGTACACGTGGGACCCCGGAGCTGCGTCGACAGGAAGCGGAGGCGGCGCGCAAGGTGCTCGAGCATTGTTCCGTCACCAACTCGGCTTGGCCGATGGCTTCTTCCGGTCCGACAAGGAGAGTCTGCTCGCAGTGGTGTCCAGCGTTCGTCGTCATCGTCCGCGCGTGGTGTTCACCAATGCCGTGCGTGACCGCCACCCGGATCACGGACGTGGGGCTGCGCTTGTCGCGGAGGCCTGCTTCCTCAGCGGTTTGCGCAAGGTGATCACCCGCCACGATGGAAGGGAACAAGAGGCCTGGCGACCCACCACGGTCCTGCATGCCATCCAGGATCGCTACATCGACCCGGACCTCGTCGTGGACATCACGCCGTACTGGGAGAAAAAGATGGAAGCGCTACGGTGCTTTCGTTCGCAATTCCACGACCCGGCCAGCACGGAACCCATGAGTGCGATAGCAAGGGAGGACTTTCTGCCCTACCTAGAAGGGCGCGCGCGCGAAATGGGTCGGTTGATCATGACGACCTATGGCGAAGGGTTCACCGTTGCTCGTCCCCCCGGCGTCCGTGACGTGATGGACTTGGTGTGATCGGCATTACTCCACGACAAGTTCGATCGTGCGATCGACATGCTCTCCTTGCACACGGAGGAAGTAGATCCCCGAGGACAGTACTGCGAGTTCGCCAAGGTCTTGTTGGTGGCGACCAGGTGCCCGCCCGACAGGACCTGTGATCGATCGAACGAGCGCACCCCGTGCATCGCTCAGCGAGATGGTGATCACATCGCTCACGGGGAGCGAGTAGAACAACACCGCTTGATGAGACACCGGCTGTGGATGCACCTGCATTTCGATCGTCGGGGCTTCCGTATGGTGAACACCAAGACCGACATCATTGAGATAGCGTGCCACCGCGAAGTTGTAGTCCTCCGAACCGGCACTGGTCTCACCCACCACCAGAATGCGGCCGTCATCCTGCAAGGTCAGCGCGTTCGCGCGGTCGGTGGTACCGGTGAAGTCCGTCGTTGTGGAACCTGTTGCATTGAATGTGGCATCATCCGTCCCATCCAAATTCAAGCGCACGAGATAGAGATCGCTCGTGGTCGTGGTCAATGCGCCGCAGGCTACCACCTTGCCGTCCGGTTGCACGGCAACCCCGTTCAGTATGGATGCATCGGAACCCGTCACGGACAGATCGCGCAACCCTGTTCCATTGAAGCTGTTGTCCAAGATCCCATCCGCAGTGAACCGGGCTATCATGGCCGCAGTAGAAAAAGCAGGCTGGGCAACGTAGTAGCCAGACACCACGATCTCATCGTCCGGACCGACAGCCACTGCCTGCCCGATGGTGTTGCGATCCGGGATGCTGGCTCGCACGCGTCCACCAATACCGAACGTATCGTCCACTGTGCCGTCGCTCAATAGCCGTGTCACCGCAATGGAGTCGCCTACCAAGCCGGACGCATAGCCCGCAAGCAGGATCCTCCCATCCGTCAATACGTGTACTCCATTCGCGCGATCGTTCCCTTGGCTGAAGGCGCAAGTGGCAAGGCCATTGATGCCGAATTCCGCATCCACGGTTCCGTCCTCGAGGTACCGTACCACGGCGAAACCAGCGATCCCTCCGCCAGCAAGCAGGATCTTGCCATCGTCCTGGACCGCGATCGCTTTTGCTTCGGTGGTGTACCCGCCGCTGAATTCAGTGGTCACGATGCCCTCATTGCCAAAGGCGTCATCGAGCGATCCATCAGCGAGATAGCGGACCATGGCAAAGCAGTTGCCTTCGCCGCACAGGCCGTACCCACCAACGATGATCTTTCCATCGTCCTGTATCGCAACAGTGGTTGCTTGGTCGTTCCCCGGAACGACGGAGGTGAACACCTCTCCGTTGAAGCTGAAATCGGGGTCCGGCGTTCCGTCGGGCAGGTAGCGCGCAACACCGAAGTCATAGGCCTTGTCGTAGCCGGATGTTCCAACCACCACGATCCGTCCATCCTCTTGCACGGTGACCGCAGCAGCTTTGTCGAACGTGGATGCACCGATATCCGTGGAGATGAGACCGTCACCGGAAAAAGAGGGGTCCAAGGTGCCAACCTGGGCTGGGCACAGCATTGGCGCGAAGCACGCAAGGAGCAAGATGGATGAAGGTCTCATGCTGTCTGCTGCGGATAGTTGAAGACCATCCACTTGTTCCAAAGCTAGGACCGCTCATACTGGATCGGGTCAACGTCCCAGCATCCTGTGCCAAAGCGTTCGCACACGCTCCATGTCCAATGCGCTGGGGAGGTAGTGGTGCAACCGTGCGCCAGCGAGTTTGTTGAACACCACGAACTGATAAACGACCGAGGCAGTGTAGGCTGCGCTCGCTGTCAGCGCGGCACCGCTCAAACCCATCGTCGGTATCGTTCGGTAACCGACAAGCAAGGTGACGATCACGCCAATGCCTGAACTGATCACGTTGTGGTGGACCCGCCCACTGCCGCTCAAATAATGGCTCAACGCCTGAGAGGCGCTCATGGCCAGCAGACCCGGGGCCATCCAACCCACGATCGGCGCTATATCATGCACGTTGGGGCCGAAAAAGAACTGGTACGTGCTATCCGGTAGCACGCAGAGTAACAGCACGGCGAGCGCGGCGATACCCACCGCCACTTTGAACACGGCCAGGGTGAGGTCGCGCTGGTGATCGCGATCCGCCATGTTGCTCACACGGGCATACAGTACGGTGCCCAGGCTCTTGGGTGCCAACCACGCGCTCTCCGCCAGTTGTGTGGTAATGGAGAACAGCCCCAGCGCTGCGTCGCCTTGGAAGCGGCGTACGAGGTAATAGGCCATTCGATAATTGAGCAGTTGCATCGTGTTCCCCAGTTGGGACAGGACGCCCTGTCGGAACAGATCGATGGTCGGAGATCCGACCTTTGCCCGGGTGCTGCGCCGATCGATGGACAGGATACCGCTGATGATCGCCGTGCCTCCGTGTGCGATGTAGGCGGCGTTCACGTAGTCCATCAAGGTTGCGTCATCGATACGCAGCAAGAGGAGGAATGCAACGAACAATCCCGCCGTTTGCCCCAATTGCAGACCATTGTACGCTCCGTAGCGCTCCCGGCCCAAGAGCAGTCCGAGATGCACGCCAGCGATCCCTTGAAGGCAGGCGAGCGCAACGGCGTGGATCTCCATACCGGCGGGTACGATCGGGAACGTGCGCAGAGCCATCCAGGCGAGACCGGCTGTAAGAAGCGTCCACCCGTAGGCGGGCCAGCGTAATGCTGCGGAGCCGTGGCGAGGGACGAGGTAGATGAGCCCGCTGCCGCCCACCACGTTGTTGAAGAGCATGATGAAGGAAATGCCCAAGACCAACAAGGCGATGATCCCCACTGCCGACATGCCGAGGAAATGCGCGCTCACCGCCACCGTGCCGAGGTTCGCTACGGCGATGAGCACACGGGTGCCGATGGTGCCGACAACGGGCAGGATCATCCTTCGCTGCTCGGTTTCGATCGCTTGCGATGCTTGCCGCTCTTGGCGTTCGCTTTGGACCCGGAGAGCACCGGGCTTCTGAGACCATCCACAAGGGTCACTTCACCCATGGCGCACAGGGTGCGCATACCGCGACCGTAAGCAGTGCTCGCAAATCCCTCCAGAATGCGCCCCGGCTCTTCCATGAAATCATCGGGCGAGAGGGTTGTCACCTTGTTCAGTACGATCGCTGGATGCGATGGAGCGGAGGCATCGAGCGCTGGTCGCCACAACTCCCCGGCATGTACGAACGGTGTGCCCGCAGGACGCGCCGAGCGAACATCGCATTTCACGGGGTTCAAAGCGTGTGGAACGAACGGCCCCGTGGGTGATGGGCCGTGGTAGACGAAAAGAGCGGCATCGCGGAGCGGGTCCTGCGTACCCAACAACCACCACCTCCCGTCGTGTTCGAACAGGGATGGGGAGTGCAAGGCCACGTTCACTAGAACAGCCACGGGGTCGAGACCATCGTTCGCATCGTTCACACGATAGAGGTCCGTGGTACCCTCGCTCTGCACGGTGCGCAGCAAATGAGGTTCGCCTTTCACGAGCACCACGTACGGGTATGCATGATCGGGTTCAACCTCCATCATGGTGCGTGAGCGCTTCAGGATGTTGTCCGACTTGGGTCGCAGGCGAGCGATACTGCTCCTTCCAGTTGCGCCGTCGATCTTGCGATACAGCACGTTCAATTCACCATCAGCAGCGCGGTAGCCGAAAGGTTCCATGCGGCCCTTTCCATTGGACGGCGGCGGGAACCAACGTACGTTCATGCTGGGTTCCTCTTCAAGCAGCACGTGGATGGGCTGGTGCAGCATGCCGATGTTCCAGTCTGCAGCATGGTGAAGGTCGGCGCTGGGTGCGGTGCGCGTGAGCATGCGTGCGAGGTGGTGCAAACCCATGTACAGGTTGCCCGGAACCGGAATGCCGCTGGACCGCACTGTTTTCTCGGATGCATGGACGGAACCGTGCCGTACGAGTTCGTTCAGCGCCAGCGCAGGCCAGTTCGCTGCGTGTTCCAACACATGGTCCGCGGTGAGGATCGGGAGGCCGGGGTGGGTGGGGAAGGAGCCGGTTCGCAGCGATATGGAACTGGAGCGATCGACAAGTTGGAAGTGGGTGATCGAACGGTCCGTCAACGCCTCACGGGTACCCGGCGGAGCGGTCGTTGGAGAGACTCCGTCCGGACCTTGGAAGCACCAGCAGGCGGTTGTTCGAAGCTGTGTTTCGTTCGGCGCGCTTCCGCAGAGGAAGAGCATCACATCCGGATGTGCATCGTCGGGCATCCGTTCGTCCGGTTCGGCCGCGTCTTCCGTCTTCGTTTCGAGCGCGAGCATGTGTGAACCCTTGGCCGCCTGCACATATCGGTGGAACAGCATGTTCCCGAAGGAGGTTGCCCGTTGTGCACCATCCTGCTCATGAACGTATCCAACGAAATCAATGCCCTCAATACCGGTCGCATGCGTGATCACCAACTGTTCCCACTTGCGCATCGGCGTGCTTCCGACAGCGATCGCGAGTTTCACCGTGCGTCGATCACCGGGCATTCGGAAGGATGCGTTGGTACACTTGATGGAAAGCAGCGCCCACGGCGGCCGGTGTTGTGCGATCGCTCACACTGGCCCGAATGCGGGTCGGTTCGTACTCCGTTGCATGCGCAGTGAGTTGCAACATGGCCATGGCCAAGGCGGCATCGTCCTTCGGTTCGATAAGGATGCCGTTCACCTCCGTGATGAACGCGACAGGTCCGCCGCACCGTGTGGCGATGACCGGCTTGCCTTGCGCCAGTGCTTCCCCGGTCACCACGCTGAAGGTCTCCACGTTGCTGTTGATGATGACAGCGAAGATCGTCGCCATTCGGTCCAGCACCACCGTGTTCGGCACGCGACCAAGGAACTGCACGGATTTCCGGAGCCCAAGTTCATCCGTGAGGTCTTCAAGCATCTTCCGATCCGGACCATCGCCGATGATGGTGAGACGAAGGTCCGCGTTGGTCCGCAGAGCGATGGCCAACGCACGCAATGCACCACTCACGTTCTTGGTACGGTCAACGAGGTCGGCCACCATGAGGAAGTGACCGGGTGCGCCCGCCGGAGGCAATGGTCGGTCCAGGCCCGGTACCACGTTGGGCACCACGTCGTAGCGGGTGCACAAACCGTGCTTCACCAGTGCGTCGCCCAGCCATGCGGAAACAACCGTGACAGCCGCCGCCCTGCGGAACAGGAAGTGGTTCATCGCTTTGAAGAACGGACCTTTTCCGGCATACGTGCCATCGAGGTATTCACTGCTCTGCTCGCTGATAAGGAAGGGGAGGCGATGTACTTGTGCTTTCCACCAGGCGAAAAGCACGGGTCGAACGAGGATGTAGGCATGGAGCAGGTCCGGTTTGCCCCGCTCATTCACAATGCGCACCCACCCACGTTGCATGGTGCGCCAGTAGCGGACAAAATTCACCGCCTTGCGCATGGGGGTGAACGTTGCCATTGAGGCCCGGTACCGCAAGCACAATTCCCAAGCACCGTCCGTTGTGGTCAACACATCCGAAGGCAGTTCCCCGGCTTGGGTGATCGCTTCCACCTGCAATACGCTCAACCGAACATAGGCCCCTGTGGCCAAGGCCTGTTTGCGAAGGAAGTCACCCAACTGTGGATCGTTGTGACCGGGGTACCACTTCGGCAGGAAGAGCACGTGCATGCGACGGGCAAAGTACGGTCCCACGCCCACAAGCCTTGCGCGCGGTATGCAACGCTATATTTGCGGCCGCCGGAGCGATCCGGCAACGTGGTGGTTGTAGCTCAGTTGGTTAGAGCGCCGGATTGTGGTTCCGGAGGTCGCCGGTTCAAGCCCGGTCTACCACCCCAAAGCGAAGCGCCCTTTTCGGGCGCTTCGCATTTTTACAGCCTCATCCCCGGAGCATGTACATGATCATCGGCCTTGTGTTCGTGATCGGCTATTTCGCCATCGCGCTTGAACATCCATTGCGCATCAACAAGGCGGCCAGTGCATTGCTCACCGGTGTGTTGGTATGGGTGCTCTTGGTGGTCGGGCAACCGGATGCCCTCTCAGGTGCAGAGGTGGCCCATGACCTGCCCCATCGACTTGCCGAACACTTGAGCGATATCGCTGCGATCCTCTTTTTCCTGATGGGCGCTATGACCATCGTTGAGCTGGTGGATGCGCACGAGGGCTTCCGCGTGATCACCGATCGTATCACAGGCACCAACAAGGTCACGCTCATGTGGGTGCTCAGCATCATCACCTTTTTCCTCAGCGCGGCCCTGGACAACATGACCACTGCGATCGTGATGTGCGCGTTGCTTCGCAAGCTCATCAAGGACAAGCACGACCTGTGGACCTTTGCCGGCATGGTGATCATCGCTGCCAACGCTGGCGGCGCGTGGTCGCCCATCGGGGATGTCACCACCATCATGTTATGGATCGGTGGTCAGGTGACCACATGGAACATCATCGTGAAGCTCTTTGCACCCAGCCTTGTCTGCGTGCTGCTTCCACTGCTATGGTTCTCTTTCACATTCCGGGGTAGGATACAACGTCCAGAGCGGGCGGAGGCGCATCGCACCGGTAAGCCCGTTTCGCGCAAGCAACAACAGTTGGTGCTCTTCCTTGGCCTGGTCGCGCTGCTCGGCGTTCCCTTGTTCAAATCGGTCACGCACCTGCCACCCTACATGGGTATCCTGCTCGGTCTTGGTGTCCTGTGGGTGGTGACCGAACTCATGCACATGCGTTCGATGGAGACCGATACGGGCCACCTGCGTGTGACCGCCGTGCTCCGCCGGATCGATGTGCCAAGTGTGTTGTTCTTCCTCGGTATCCTCACGGCCGTGGCCGGGCTGCAAGAGGCCGGTCACTTGACCGATGCGGCCCACTTTCTCGACGCCCAGCTCGGTAGCATGTACGCCGTGAACACGGTCATCGGCCTGCTCAGCGCCGTGGTGGACAATGTGCCGCTCGTTGCAGCCGCCATGGGCATGTACCCCATGGAACAGTACCATCCCGATCACCCGTTCTGGGAACTGTTGGCCTTTTGCGCCGGAACGGGCGGTAGCATCCTCATCATCGGTTCAGCGGCAGGGGTCGCCGCCATGGGCATTCTGGGCATCGATTTTCTCTGGTACGTTCGGCGTATGGCGTTCCCTGCCGCGCTCGGGTATTTCGGTGGCATCGTCGTGTTCTGGCTGATGTGGCACAACGTGCACTAGCCGGGTCACATCGTCTTCAAGCCGTAGAGCTTGCATAACCAACCCAGGTGCCCGATGTGGGATCCTTCATGGCGGATGGCGTGCGTGATCACATCGCGGGTCGTGGTGCCGAACGCCGTCATGCCACTGATGTTCGGGCCTTCCAGTAGTTCAGGGGTGAGCGTGGGGAGGTGCGCCATGCTCCGTGCATGCACCTCGTGGAACATCGCCAGGATCTCCGCGAAGGGTGGGCGTTCCTCCGCTGGAAGTCCTGCTCCACCCACGGTGTAGTGCTTGGCCCAAGAGAACTTCTCGAAGGGACCACCGGTGCATCGGAGCAATAGGCCGTTCTGTGTTGTTGCCAGATGCGCCATGAGCCAATACGCCGTGTTCAAGGTTTTCCCTTCACAAACGAACTGGTGGTGCAGGTCCTGGTCCTTGAGCACATTGAAGTACTGAAGGGTGTATTGTCGAGTGCGGTCCATCATGTGCGCTAGGACCTGGGCTTCGGTGGGCGTGCTCATGGGCCGAAGGTCGTGATCACTTTCGCTCACGGGGGCAAGGTCTATCTTTGCCGCCCCTTCGGAGAGGTGCCAGAGTGGTCGAATGGGTCTGTCTCGAAAACAGAAGTACCCGCAAGGGTACCGGGGGTTCGAATCCCTCCCTCTCCGCCAACTGTGGAGCCGTTCGCCTTGGGCGGACGGCTTTGTTGTCCAATAGCAAGGCTGCGCCGATCGAGCGATCCCATGAGGGATCATCACTGCTTGACGAACATGAAGTACACGGTCCCGACCTGTGCATTCGGCGCTGAACCGCTCGCGTTGAACCGTGTGCGTTTCGCTGAGCGCAAGGCCTGTTCCAGCATACAGTCGTCGGCGTTGAAGCTCTGTCCGCTGTCGAACTCCGCCTTCTCCACGGTCCCATCGCGGGCTACGCTGATCCGAACGGCCACGCGTCCTTGCTTGTGGCAGAGATAGCCGGGCACACCGTCGCCGCGCACGCGGTCCTTCAGGTCATGCCACACCGTGGTCGCCCCCTCCACCCGCACGGGTTCCGCGGCTTTGTCCATGTACAGGTCCTTGTTCCATTTGCTGGGGTCGAGCGTCGGAACAACGGGGGCTCTTCGCCACGTTCGGCGCGCTCTTGCGCCAACCGGTCGAACTCCGCCTGCGCTTGCGCTTCCACCTCGCTCTGCACGCTTTCGGAAAGACGCTGTTGGTTGATGTACGGTCGAACTTGTGCGGTGATGTTGCTGGTGAGGTTGGTCACCTTTTCGGTCAGGCCCATTTCCTTGCGGATCACGTTCTCCACCAGTTCTTGTACTTCCTCTTCGGGCATGACCTCCACGGGCATCTGGACCTCCCGGTCCATTTCCGGCGTGACGCGAAGGCTCATCAGTGTGAGAGCGAAGAGCACGCCCGTATGCAAGGTGAGGGTGCCGATGATACCCACCTTGTTCTCTTCGAACCAATCCAGGAAGCCACTGAGCATGCTGTGCTGTACGCGTGCAGTGGGGCCGGGTTCAGGCCTTGGGTCCTGTGCGCACCGACCAAGGTACGCAGGGCATCTTCGATCGTTGGCCCCTGATACGCCAAGCTGCGGGCCATCGGTTGTTCCAGCGCTTTCCCGCACCATGCACCCACCCAAGCGCAAGTCCCTGGTGGGTGACGAGCCCGGGTCCGCTCGCATCATGGGCTGGGAGCGCCTCGCCGCGCAAGTACGACAGCGCTCCCGCTTCGTCGACCGCGATCTCCGGGAACGTGCTTCGATCGAGCCATTGTGAAAGTGCTGCGGCAGCATGGGGTACCCATCCTTCTCCTTTGCGTTCGGCCAGCGGGGTGCCGGGCGCGTGAACGCGCATCGAACGCAGGATCTCTTCCATCGGTGGCATCCACCTGCTGGGCATTGCATGGAGCACATCGCCGTGTTCGATCACCACGGCTCCCGTATCGACCTTCAACCAACCTGGTCCACTCGATCCGATGGACGCATGTGGTCCTTTCAACGGGCGTGGTCGCCCTTCACCCGGTTTGCGCAGCACGGAGATGAAGAGTCCTTCGCCGCGGAGGCGATGAGGAAAACAGCGATAGCCGATGACGCCGTGGTCCTCGTATCGAGCAATACCCCATGCCGGATCGAGCGCCAGTTCCAGGCAATGAGCGCCCTGTTGGATCAACGGATCGAGCTGTTCCTCGTTCTCCGTCCGCTCCCATGTACACGTGCTGTAGATGAGCGTACCACCCGGGGCCAGTGCATCCCATGCATGTGCGACGATCTTCCGTTGGGTGACCGCGCAACGCTCCACCAATGCAGGTGACCACTGTTGCCGGGCGAACGGATCCTTGCGGAACATACCCTCGCCGGAGCACGGAGCATCGATGAGTATGAGGTCGAAACAGGAATGGAGCGACGCGAGATCAGCTGGGTCGCTGCCTGTGATCACGGCGTTGCTCGCGCCGTGTTTCCAGATGTTCTCGGCAAGAACGTGCCGCCGTGTCGCATCGATCTCGTTCGCGATCAAGAGCGAGCCCGTGCTCAGCAGTGAAAGCAGGTGGGTGCTCTTGCCACCAGGTGCCGCGCAGAGATCGAGCGCAAGGACATCACGATCGAAGACCCCCGAGGCGAGCACTGCACGCTCAAGCAGCATGGATGATGGCTCCTGCACGTAGTAGGCACCGGCATGCAAGAATGGATCGAACGTGAAGGCCGGGCGTTCCTGCAGGTAACGACCGTTCGAACACCAGGGTACAGCTTCAGCCTTGAGCAGGAAGGTCTTGAGCGGGTTCAGGCGGATGCTCGTGGGCGATGGCAGGGACAACGCGGCTTCGAGCGTTGCGACCTCTTCACCCAGCAGCGGAAGCAGCCGGTCGCGAAGCGCGTTCGGTATCAACGGTGCATCCGCCGCGCTGGAAGGAGGTCGATGAACGCGGCGCCCCATGGCGCTGCCTATTGCACATGGGTGCCTTCACGCAGGATGGTCTCCTTGCGATCCGGGCCGAGGGACACGAGCGTGATCGGTACATCCACCGCTGCTTCGATCGTCTCGATGTAACGCACGAGCTCGGCGGGCAATTCCCCTTCGCTGGTGGCACTGCTCCAACCGGGCATGTCCACGTAAACCGGCTCGATGCCACTGGTGATGTCGTAAGGCATGCGATCGACCGTGGTGTTACCGACGCGGTAGTGCGTGCATACGCGCACGATGTCCATGCCGTTGAGCACATCGGCTTTCATCATGGCCAGTTCCGTGATGCCGTTCACCATGACGGCATAACGCAGCGCAGGAAGGTCCAACCAGCCGCAACGACGCGGACGGCCGGTGGTACTGCCGAACTCATGACCCGCTTTGCGAATGTGCTCGCCGGTGGCGTCCTCCAATTCGGTGGGGAAGGGGCCGCTACCCACGCGCGTGCAGTAGGCTTTGAAGATGCCGGTGACACTGCCGATCCGGTTGGGTGCCACACCAAGCCCGGTGCATGCACCTGCCGAGATCGTGTTGCTGCTCGTGACGAACGGATAGGTCCCGAAGTCGATATCGAGCAAGGTTCCTTGTGCGCCTTCGGCCAGCACGTTCTTGCCGGCGCGCAAGGCCTCGTCCAGATAGTGCTCGCAATCAACCGTGTTGAAACCGCGCAATTGCTGCACGGCATCCAACCACTCTTCTTCGGTTTCCTTCGGGGCGTCCGATCGGCCGTAGAGCGATAGCAGGCGTTCATGCTTCCGCACGAGCGTGGCATAACGTTCCTTGAAGTCGGGGAGGGAAAGGTCGCCAACGCGCAGGCCATTGCGACCGGTCTTGTCCATGTAGGTGGGCCCGATGCCCTTGAGCGTGCTGCCGATCTTGGCCTTGCCCTTGTCCGCTTCGCTGGCCGCATCGAGCGCGCGGTGCGAGGGGAGTATCAAGTGTGCACGACGGGAGATCATCAGCCTTGATCGGACGTCAACACCAACGGCTTCCAGTGCTCGCACTTCCTTCAGGAAGATCACCGGGTCCACCACCACGCCATTTCCCACGAGGTTCATCGTGCCTTCGCGGAAAACGCCGCTCGGGATGGTGTGCAACACGTGCTTCCGGCCTTCGAAGATCAGCGTGTGTCCGGCGTTCGGTCCCCCTTGGAAGCGTGCGATCACCTCATAACGCGGTGCGATCACATCAACGACCTTGCCCTTGCCCTCGTCGCCCCATTGGGCACCGAGCAGCACATCCATGCGAGCGGAGTTCACGTTCAGCCTTTCAGTTTGGCAACGGCTTCCTCAACAGTGCCGGTGATGATGAAGACCGAGTCCAGCTTCGTCACCACGAAGAGCTGTCGCACGGCCACGCTCACGCTCGCGATGAGCGCATCACCTCCGGCGTTGCGCGTGCGGGTGAGCACGTTGATGAGGATGTTGAGCCCCGTGCTGTTCATGTACTGGAGTTCGCCCATGTCCAGGATCACGGAGGTGTGCCCTGCATTGAGCTCTTCGTCCAGCGCGGTCATGAGGCGATCGGCCTGTTGCTGGTCCATCAAGCGTCCCTTCAAATGGAACACCTTGGTGCCTTGTTGATCGGTGATGGAGAGGTCGAAGGTGGGGCGTTCGGTCACGGTCATGGTTCTTTGCGGTTGGCTTGGCAGGCGGCACAGGTGCCGTGGATGTGGAGAGCGTGGTGATGGACCCGGAATCCCATGACCTCGGTCACGGTATTGCGGATCTGCTGGATGCGGGGATCGCAGAACTCCGAAACACTTCCGCACTGCTCGCAGATCAGGTGATCGTGCTGGCGGTAGGCATGGGCCTTCTCGAACCACGATCGTGTATCGGTGAAGCGATGGCGCCGCACGAGCTCGCAATCAAGGAGGAGCTCCATGGTGTTGTACAGCGTGGCACGGCTCACGCGGTACTTCTTCGTTTTCATGCGGCCGTAGAGCCGCTCGATGTCGAAGTGGCCATCGTGCGCGTACACTTCCGACAGGATGGCGAAGCGCTCCGGTGTCTTCCGGTGCCCTTTGCTCTCCAGGTATTCGGTGAAGATCCGCTGGACGTTCTGGTTCTGTTCCACCACTGCCATCGCCGGGCGAAATTAGCTAGCCGGGGGGCACCCACGGCGCATTGAACAAGCGCGGGTACATGCACTTATCCACAACACGGATCTCCGGGAACGAGATGGGCTCTTGGAGTGGATCCCGGATCGATCGGGTCCACGGCAATGCTAACGGTCCACCCGCTCCACACTGCGCACGCCGCGCACCCGCTTCAGTTTTTCGATCAGCGCGTTCAAGTGATCGGTGTCATGCACATAGGCCATCACCTTGCCCTCGAAGATGCCGTCGTGGCTCTCGAAGCTGATCGCCCGCATGTTCACGTTGTGCTCGTGGCTGATGATGGTGGTGATCTTGTTGACCAGACCCACATCGTCGATGCCGCTGAACTTGATGCCCGCGAGGAACTCCACCGTGTCCTTGCCCTTCCAACGTGCCTTCACGATGCGGTACGCGAAGTTGCTCATGAGCTGCACGGCGTTCGGGCAATTCACGCGGTGGATCTTGATACCCTCGTTCACCGTGATGAAACCGAACACGTCGTCACCGGCGATGGGGTGGCAGCAGGGCGATAGCTGGTAGTCGATCTTCTGCAGGTCGTCGCCGATGAGCATGGCCCCCGTGGTGGCACCGCGTATCTCGGCCACCACCTCCTCCAAGGTCCGCTCGTCGGCCGGTCGCTTCATCTTGGGCAGCACCAGCCTACCGTTCTTGACGGCCACATGGGCGAGGCTTTCCAGCACATGCTTGCCGCGCGCGATCTGGTAGTACAGGTCCATGGCCGACCTCGAACCGTAATATTCGATCAGGGTGTTGATGTTCGTGGCGTCCACCTTGGCGGCCCATTTGCGCAGTTGGCGCTGCAAGGCTTCGCGACCCACCACGGCGAGCTTCTTCTTCTGTTCGCGCAGGGCCTGCTTGATGCGGTGCTTGGCCTTGGCGGTGCGTACGAAGGTGAGCCAGTCTTCCTTGGGCTGCTGCTTCTTGCTGGTGATGATCTCGATCTGGTCGCCGCTCTTCAAGGCGTGACTGAGCGGCACGAGCTTGTGGTTCACCTTGGCACCGATGCACTGGCGGCCGATCTGCGAGTGGATGTCGAAGGCGAAATCGAGCGCAGTACTTCCCGATGGAAGGTTGCGCATTTCACCCTTCGGGGTGAACACCACGATCTCATCGTTGAAGAGGTTCAACTTGAAATCGTTGACGAAGTCGATTGCGTCGGTGCTCGGGTCCTCGAGCACTTCCCGGATGCGGGAGAGCCATGCATCCACGGCGGAGGCGTGTTCCTGCTCGTCCTTGTAGCGGAAGTGCGCGGCCAGTCCCATCTCCGCGATCTCGTCCATGCGCTTGCTGCGGATCTGCACTTCCACCCAACGACCACCGGGGCTCATCACCGTGGTGTGCAGGCTTTCATACCCATTGGCCTTGGGCAGGCTTATCCAGTCGCGCAACCGGTCGGGGTTCGGCTGGTAGTAGTCGGTGACGATGCTGTACACCTTCCAGCAATCGGCCTTCTCCAGTTCCTGCTTGCTGTCCACGATGATGCGGATGGCGAACACGTCGTAGACCTCTTCGAAGGTGACATGCTTCTTCAGCATCTTGTTGTAGATGCTGTGCACGCTCTTGGGCCGTCCCTTGATCTCGAAGCCGAAGCCTTCCCGGTCCAGGGCTTCCTTGATCGGCAGTACGAAGCGGCTGATGAAACGCTTGCGTACGGCCTCGCCCTTTTTCAGTTTGTGGCTGATCTCGGCATAGGTCTCGGGCTCCTTGAAGCGCAGGGCGTGGTCCTCCAACTCGCTCTTGATGTTGTACAAGCCCAGGCGATGGGCGAGCGGGGCATAGAGGAAGAGCGTTTCGCTCGCGATCTTCAACTGCTTGTCACGCGGCTGGTGGTCCAGCGTGCGCATGTTGTGCAATCGGTCGGCGAGCTTCACCAGGATCACACGCACATCCTGCGCGAGCGTCATGAGCACTTTGCGGAAGTTCTCCGCCTGGATGCTGTCCGTACCGAACTGCAGGCCACTGATCTTGGTGAGCCCGTCGATGATGGCGGCCACGGTCGGACCGAACAGGTCCTTCACATCATCCAGCGTGAGGTCGGTGTCCTCCACGGTGTCGTGCAGCAACGCGGCCACCACGCTGGTCGCACCGAGGCCGATCTCCTCCGCGCAAATGCGCGCCACGGCGATCGGGTGATAGATGTAGGGTTCACCGCTTTTGCGTCGCTGGTCCTTGTGCGCCTCGACCGCGATGTTGAAGGCTTTGCGGATCATCCGGTTGTCCTCCGGGGTGCGCTGTCCCTTGATGGCGCGCAAGAGGCCGCGGTAGCGCAGCAGGATCTCCGCACGCTCCAAGGCCAGGTCACGCACCGGCAGGGGCATGGATCCTCCAGTGGCTGCGGTCGGCGCGGTGCTCATCCTTGCGAAAGGTATGGAGGCGTCACACGATCGCGGGCAGCACCGTCGCGCGCACCTCGCCGAACCCGATACGGAGACCGTCCTTCTCGCAATAGCCGCGCATGATCACCGTGTCGCCGTCCTGGATGAAGGTACGCTCACTGCCATCGTTCAACTTTACGGGTTTGGTGCCTTTCCAGGCGAGTTCCAGCATGCTGCCGTAGCTCTCCGGTGCGTCGCCGCTGATGGTGCCGCTGGCCATGAGGTCACCGGCGCGCACATTGCACCCGTTCACCGTATGGTGCGCGAGCTGCTGCGCCATGTTCCAATAGAGGTGCTTGAAGTTGCTGTGGCTGATGATGGTCTCGCTTCCGCTTGCGGTGAGGATCGCCACTTCCAACCGGATGTCAAAGTGCTTGTTGCCGGTGTATTGCAGATAGGGGAGCACCGTGGGGTCTTGCACCGGACCCGGCACACGGAACGGCTCCAATGCATCCAGCGTTACCACCCAGGGCGAGATCGATGAAGCGAAGTTCTTGCCGAGGAAGGGACCGAGCGGCACATACTCCCAGGCCTGGATGTCGCGCGCGCTCCAATCGTTGAAGAGGGCGAGCCCGAAGATGTGGTCCTCTGCTTCCGCAGTGGCGATGCGCTGACCGATCGGTTTGCCATCGTAGGTGAGAAAACCCATCTCCAGTTCGAAGTCCAACTGGCGCGTGGGGCCGAAGACCGGCGGTGCATCGGGGGCGGTTTTGAACTGCCCGCACGGGCGATGGAAGTTGACCTCGGTGGCCAATATGCTCGAAGCACGACCGTGATACCCGACCGGTAGGTGCAGCCAGTTCGGCAAGAGCGCGTTCGCAGGATCGCGGAACATACAGCCCACGTTGTACGCATGCTGGCGACTGCTGTAGAAATCGGTGTAGTCACCGATGTGTGCGGCCACATGCATGGTCACTTCGCTTGCGGGTACCAACGCCTTTTGGCGCAGCGCGTCGTTGTCGCGGAGTTCGGCGTTCCCCTCACTGAGCAGTTCGATCAGTCGTTGGCGAAGGGCGCGCACGGAAACGGCACCTTCCTTCAGCAACCGGTTCAGTTTCGTCTCCATCAGCACCACGCGCGGAATGCCGGTGCTGGTCAGCAGGTCACTTTCCGCCAGCACAAAGAGGTCCACCACCGTATCGCCCACGCGCGTTCCCGGTCGCATCGGGCGGCCCGGCGCGGAGAAGATGCCGAAAGGGATGTTCTGGATGGGGAAGTCGCTGCCGCCCGGGATTGGTAACCAGGAGCTGAGCGATGGATCTGCGGGGTACATGGGCATGGCACAAAGGTGCGTTTCACAGGCGTTCGCGGCCGACCCCGCAAAGCATGAAAGAACCGATGTGAATGGCGGCACAGTGGTGGTAGAACCGCACTTTTCGCGTGATCAATATTCTTCCTTTGGCCATTATTATGAGAGCCGATGGTGGAACGCTGCAAATCCTGAACAAGGGCAGTGCGGCAGCCTTCGCACCGAACTCTTGGACCGTTCACCTCCCGACAGCACATCAAACGACGTCACCTCGGGTCGCATGTCACATCAGCCAGCAGCTTCCCCGTCAGTTTGACTGCACCGCTGGATCCCAAGTGATCACCGTCCATGAAATCCGAACGGACGAAGTCCGGATCCTCGAAGTAATTCCTGTACATCACGTTGCCATGGTTGGCAACAAGATGTTCCATAGTGCCGGTAAGTTCGTTCAGTTGCTCGAAATCGCTGCCTTCGGAATAGGATGCCCATACAGGAGGTGTGACGATCAGGACTTTGATGTTCCGTTGTTCAGCCAATTGGATCATATGCTCCAAGGATGCTGTGTTTGTCGCCACGCGATACGTCCGATCCGAGGTATGCCTCCGCACGGCCTCCTTGGAGTTTTTGTCCATATCCAACGGCGGATCTCGATCCACGCCCTTGCCCAGTTCATCGCAACGCTGGTTTGTCGTGCCACGAAGCAGGAAATCGCTGACCATTGTCCACATCTCGGGCAGGGGCCTGTTCAAGAGTTCCAAGAAGTGCTTCGGCTCGGTTCCAAACTCGAGCAGGCCGTGATATATCACATAGTTCTTCGATCGCCAAGACTCCTTGGACCTGGCGATCGGCCCGCAACGAACCGTATGAAGCAGGCAAAGATCAACCACTCCAGTTGGTCCAACTCATCAATGTGGGCAACCAAAAGGGCCTTGTCATGAACATATCCCTGCGGAAACGTTGGCCGCGTTGAACGCGCGGCAAGGGAATACGGACGGGTCGATGCCATGGTAGAGGTGCGAGCCACCCAGCACAAGAACCTTGAGCGAAGATCCATTGGTTCGAAGTTCATGCTCTTTATGGGAATAGTCGTTCGGGGATCCGGCGGAAGAGGACTTCCAATGTGATCAGGGCCAATGCGATCGGTAACAGGAAGAGTGAAAGCGTGCGCACGTAGGAGGTCATGCTCGGGGTCAAAACTGGAAGTAGATGAACTCGTTCTGCACGCGCAGGTTCCAACCAACGAGCAATAGCAGACCATAATACACAGCGTAGCGTACTGGTTTAGCGAAACGCGACCCTCCAGCACGAGGGCATGTTCCCTATGGCGCATGGACCATTCCCAAGCGAAGAAGACCGCAATGCCCGCGATTAGCAGCGCGGGAAGCATCCAAGAGGGCTGAGCAGCGATCGGGAGAAGATCGCTCCCCATGCTCCATGCCTGTTCCAGGAGTCCGCGCGCATCAGCAGGAAGGTCAAGGAAAGGAGCATGAACATGCCCGCCATGCCCAGCGCAGCCTTCGCCGTCGGCAGCCGTCGCGTGTTCAACGGCTCGTTCGGTACGCATCCGGCCCCGCAGGACCAGTGGTAAGAAGTAGATGCATTGCAGGGCGCCGAAAAGGATGAAGGTCCAGTTGGCACCGTGCCGATCCTGACGACCATGAAAGTGACGGATACTGCCATCAGGGTCCCCCACTTTCCTTATCGCGGAAAGCGAAGGACAAGGGTGTGAACAGATAGTCCATCATCCAGGAGGTCAACGACACGTGCCACCTTCGCCAAAAGTCGCCGATGTTGGTAGCGAAGAGGATACCGGAAATTCGTGCGCATGGTGACGCCGAACAACTTTCCAGCACCAATGGCCATGTTGGAGTAGCCGGAGAAATCACAATAGAGCTGCACCATGTAAAGGCAGGCGCCAACCAGGATGGTACTCCCTTCCTCCTGCTGGTGGTTGTCGAAGATCTCATCCACATAGTGCCCGCAGTTCTCGGCGAGCACCACCTTGGCGAACATGCCCCACAGGAATTGTCGGCTTCCGTCCACGGCGAGCGCCCTGTTGAACACGCGCCTGTCCGCGATCTGGGGCAGAAAGTGCTGTGCCCGCTCCACGGGGCCGGCGAAGAGCTTGGGGAAGAAGAACACGTAGGTGGCGAACGAGAGGGGATCGCGAGATGGTTCGATGTCCTCGTTCCGCACATCGATCAGGTAGCCGAGCATCTGGAAGGTATAGAAGCTGATGCCCAGCGGAAGCGCGACCTCCAGACCCAGGTGCGCCATTTGAGAGCCGAACATGTTGAACAGGTCGATGAAGCTGTTCACGAAGAACTCGAAGTACTTGAAGTAGGCCAGCAGACCAATGTTGAACGCGATGCCCGCTCTGGAGCATCCATTTCCTGTTGCCGTCGGATGGAGTGCGGGCCATCAGGTGCCCAAGCCCGTAGTTGATCGCGGCGCTCAGCAGGAGCAGGCCATGAAACGCAGGTCCACGCGGCCGTAGAAATAGATGCCAGCGATGCATAGCACGACGTTCTGGGCCTGGCCGGACCTCCTCGCCACGCTCAATACAAGCCGAAGACGGCCGTAAGAAAGAGCACGAATTCCGAGGAGACGAAAAGCATGGAGCCGATCTTCAGCTTGCCACCTTCGAGGCCACCAGTTCGACCAGTGAGCCCATGTTCTTGAGCTTGTTCACCTCGCGCAGCTTGAACCTCACCCCGAAGCCGGCTTCCAGTTGGGTGATGATCGTCATGTGCGTGAGCGAGTCCCAGCCTGCAACGTCCGCCGCTACCAGGTCATCCCTCATCTCGAAGTTGCCATGGCCCACCACGTTGGTCACGATGGTGCGGATCCGTTCGATTATCGCTGTGCGTTCCATGTCGTTAAGAAATGATCGTTCGCTCCATCAATAGCTTCTCGTTCCAAGGCAGGTAACGTAGCACATCCGGGTGCGGCGAGCGGAAACTGCGAACGGCCGCGAAACCCGCACGTTCGTAAGCCTTGATGGCGGACTTGTTGTTGGTGAAGACCTGTACCTGCGCCTTGCGCACCCCGGCCGTTATGGAGTGCAGAACGTGTCGTTCGATAGCACGACCGGCGAGCCCGTGTCCCCGATGGTCCGGCATTGTGTAAACGTATTCGATCTGGAGAGTTCCGGCTTCACGTTCCATCTGCATCCCGGCGATAACGTCCTCCTGGTGCGCAGCAGGGCGAGGCTCGGGCGGGAACGTGAAACCGATCAGGTTCGACTTCAACAAGCTTGAAGGCATGTCATCGGTCATTCCCTCCACCCATCCGAGCCACGGGCGCTACCGGTCCGTTCCCGGTATCGGCCACCAGGAAGCTGCTCACAGAGAGTTCGCATCCATCTATCTCTTCTTCGAGCATCGCAAGGACCAACTCCCTGGCTCGTTCAAGTGAAAAGTCGAACAACATGGCCATTCCCGGCTTGTCGGTACCACTTGCCTCAGCGCCCATGATGGCGTCGGCCAGGAAAGGGATATCACCGGCCGCAGCTGGACGGATCATGTATTCCCCTTTCATTGCGCCGTAGGTGCCAGTTCCTGCATCAAGGACTTGCGGTCGGTCTTGCCGTTGCTGTTCAGCGGGAAGGACGGAACGTAGCGGACCACCGAGGGTATCATGTACGACGGCAGCTTCGTTCGCAGGTGGGAGAGCAGTTGTTGTGTGTCCAGTACTCGTTCGGACTCCACCACCAGCGCAAGTTCAACGTTGCCTGTTGCGTTCGTGATCGCCAGCGCGACAGCGTTGTGGTGCGCAAGGCATTGGCGTGCAAAGTGCTCTATCTCGGCAAGCT
>JADJDP010000026.1 GCA_016702645.1 Flavobacteriales bacterium | reverse complement strand
ACATCCGGTATGTTCCCCAATCCCGCCGGCGATGAAGCCACCTTGCTCCTGTTGCAGCCGCTTGACGGGCAGGGGTGTATTCATCCTATTCGATGCCTCTGGCGCCGAGGTCTTGCGCCACACCGTTCCTTCGGGAACACCACGCATGGCCTTGAGCACATCATCGCTAAGCGCAAGGACTTTACCATCACCAGGGTGTATGGGCCAGCAGGCGCTATAGGTGATGGCAAGTTGACGCATCGTTCGCCGACCGACCCCACGCGATCATGCATCTCTCACTTCCCAGGGCAAAAGTTTCATGCCGGCCTTGTCACCTTGGCTATCACCTCCAGCACGTTCGCACAGCAAGGGATCAGCAACCTATGGATGGGCGGATATGGGAACGGGGCGCCTCCGCCTTGGGGCGCTGTGGATCTGGACTTCATTTACGGCAGTTTGGTCGTTTCCACTCCCACCAGAACGATCGACTTCGGGCGCACTAACGCGAACATCACTAGTGCGAATGGCCATCTGCTCTTCAGTACCAACGGTGCCTTTGTGGCCAATGCCTTAGGAAATACGATGCTGAATGGGGCCGGCTTGAACCCCAGCGATTACACTTACGCTTGGGCCAACTATGGTCTGCACATTTCTCAAGCGTGCCTGATTCTGCCCAAGCCTGATGCGCCGGATATCTACTACCTCTTTCACGGCACCATAGATGATCAGCAAACATCTACAGCCAATTACCTCTACCTGACCACTATTGACATGAGCCAGGATGGTGGCCTAGGTGGCGTGGTGACAAAGAACCAAGTGCTGATCAATGATACGCTGAACGCAGGCGGGATTACTGCCGTGCGGCATGCGAACGGACGCGACTGGCGATCTTCTGCCACAAGGTGAACACGAATATGTTTTATCGATTGCTGCTTACACCGGAAGGGGTCAGCTTGGATGGAACACAGTCCGTAGGTACTATTCGCCCTCGGGATCATGGGCAGGTCTGCTTCAGCCCGAACGGCAGCAAAGTTCGCCTACTATTGGGGCCAGTTCAATCAAGACTTGGAGATCTTCGATTTCGATCGTTGTACCGGGCTGTTCTCCGATCCTGTGCATATCCTGATCAGTGATGCCAACAGCATGGGTGGCGTGGCGTTCTCTCCGAACAGCCGTTACCTCTATGTGTCGTCCGTCTTAGATGTATATCAGTACGACACCGAGGCCTCGGATATTGAGGTTTCTATGGAGCATATCGCCGAGTGGGACAACACGTACTCTCCATTCCCTCCGCTCGCCACGATGTTCGATATCGCCCAACTGGCACCCGATGGTAAGATCTACATCGCCACGGGCAACGGCACTGACAAGCTGCATGTGATCCACCGGCCCGATTCGGCGGGGAGGGCTTGCGACACTGAGCCGCACGGCATCACGCTTCCGCGAGTGTTCAGCAACTCCTTACCGAATCACCCCAACTACCACCTGGGGCCGATAGATGGAAGTGTGTGCGATAGCTTGGGCATTACCAACGGCGTGGAGGAGAGTGCGATCCAAGAAGCTCTGCAAGCATACCCCAACCCCAGTTCTGGCGTTTTCAGTTTGAGCTACCCCGTTCAGCCCAGCGCCGGTGAGTTGGAAGTGCTTGACCTGAGCGGGCGCCTAGTGCTACGTGAGCGGTTGCCTGCATGGAGCCAGGTACACCGGGTGGAGTTGCAAGGCGAAGCGGCAGGCTTGTACCAGTGCCGGTTGACTTGGAGTACAGCGGGCCACCTCCGGGTTGTGGTGCAGCGAGAGGGGTGCCGCGCCGAAGACAAGGGCATGCCTCCGGCGAAACCAGAAGCTTTGACCTTCTATGCGGACATTTGCTCCATGGAACGAAGGATCATTGCGTGGGGGGCGGGCATCCTCCTGGTAGCGGTCGTGCTCGGCGCTTTTGGCGCGCATGCTTTGAAGGAACGGCTGTCTCCGGAGCACTTGGGCCAGTGGAAAACAGGGGTGGAGTACCAGTTCTATCATGGCCTTGGCTTGCTGCTGCTGGTGGCCTTGGGGAACCGCGTTTCCGATGGCGCGTTGAGGCGCACTTCCTGGTTCTTTTTCCTCGGTGTATTGCTGTTCAGTGGCTCGCTCTACTTACTGAGCACAAGGGAGTTGAGCGGCCTTGGAGGAGCAACGGCCATCATTGGTCCGATCACTCCGCTGGGAGGCCTGTTCTTCATAGCTGGTTGGGGCCACCTGTTGATAACCGCCTTGACGGGAACTGACCGGCGCTTAGTCACGGCGTCCGGCCTCCGCCTACTTTTTGGCGCCCAATTCCAATCCATAGGAACATGAACGAGTTCGGTAACAAACCGAAGAACGCGGACCTCTCGAAGATCGGATTATCCAAAGTGGGCGATGCCTACTGGAACCTGGAGCCCGCAGAGCTGGTCGAGCACGCCATCGTGAACGGACAAGGTGTCTTCGCAGACAGCGGTGCCCTGGCCATCGACACCGGTGAGTTCACCGGCCGCAGCCCCAAGGACAAGTTCACCGTGAAGGATGCCAAGACCGAAGGCACCGTTTGGTGGGGCGATGTGAACATCCCCATGACCACCGAAAAGTTCGATCGCCTGCACGACAAGATGGTTGCCTACCTCATGGGCCGCGAGGTCTATGTGAAGGACGCTTATGCCTGTGCGGACCCCACCTATCGGATGAACATCCGCGTAGTGGCCGAACTACCCTACAGCGCCATGTTCGCTGGCAACATGTTCCTGCGCCCCACGCTGGCCGAACTGGAGAGCTTTGAGGCCGAGTGGCATATCATCTGCGCTCCAGGCTTCCATGCGGATGCAGCCAAGGACGGCACCCGTCAGCACAACTTCGCCGCCATCGACTTCACGCGCAAGATGATCCTCATCGGCGGCACGGGCTACACCGGTGAGATCAAGAAGGGCATCTTCACGGTGCTGAACTACGTGCTCCCGCAAGAACGCGGTGTGTTGAGCATGCACTGTAGCGCCAACATCGGTGCGAACGGTGATACCGCAGTGTTCTTCGGCCTGAGCGGCACGGGCAAGACCACGCTTAGCGCGGACCCCGACCGTCGCCTGATCGGTGACGACGAGCACGGCTGGAGCGATAAGGGCGTCTTCAACTTCGAAGGTGGCTGCTACGCGAAGTGCATCGACCTCACCCAGGAGAAGGAGCCCCAGATCTGGGACGCCATCAAGTTCGGTGCGATCCTGGAGAACATCGTTTTCGAGGAAGGCACCACCAAGGTGGATTTCGCCGACAAGAGCAAGACCGAGAACACGCGGGTGAGCTATCCCATCGAGCACATCGCCAATGTGGCGAAGCCCAGCGTGGGTGGACATCCGAAGAACATCTTCTTCCTCACCTGTGATGCCTACGGTGTGTTACCACCGATCAGCAAGTTGACCCCGGGTCAGGCGATGTACCACTTCATCAGCGGTTACACCGCGAAAGTGGCCGGCACCGAAGCTGGAGTGACCGAGCCGCAGAGCACTTTCTCTGCCTGCTTTGGAAAAGCGTTCCTGCCCTTGCACCCGGCCAAGTATGCCGATATGCTGGGCGAGAAGATGAAGCAGCACGATGTGCACATCTGGCTGGTGAACACCGGCTGGAGCGGTGGTGCTTATGGCACAGGCGAGCGCATGAAGTTGCGTTTCACCCGGAGCATGATCACCGCTGCCCTGAACGGTGAACTGGACAAGGTGGAGTACAAGGAACACCCGGTCTTCGGCGTGAGTTTCCCCACCAGTTGCCCGAACGTGCCTGCGGAGATCCTGGATCCACGCGGTACGTGGAGGGACAAGAACGCTTACGATACCACGGCGGAGAAACTGGCCAAGCAGTTCAACGACAACTTTGCCAAGTACAAGGACGGAGCCAGTGCCGAGACGCTTGCAGCAGCGCCGAGGACGGCCGTGAAAGCATAGAAGTACACCTCAGTAACAACGGCCCTTCCATTCGTGGAAGGGCCGCTCGCTTTTTCGCCTGTGTTGGTAAGGTCCTGTTCGGGTGGAGAAGCCGCCATGGGATGGCAGTAGTTTCGTCGCCCGGTCGATGAAGAGGTTCCTGCTCGTTGAATTCCTTTGTGCAGCGCTCTGCTTTGGGGCCTTTGCGCAGCCACGCTTTGGTGGCCCGGCCATCTACCCCGAGAAATTGCACGAGGACCTGGAAGTGTTGCGTGGTTTGGTGCATCAAGCGCATCCCGACCCGTATCGCTATACCACGCGCGCTGAACTCGATCGGCTCTTCGATGCGGTTCGGGATTCGATCCGTGTGCCGATCCGAACGGATGAGTTCCAAGCCATGTTGTTGCCTGTTTTCCGGCGAATCGGTGACGCCAATCTGTTCCCCGAGCTCGATCTGCCCACTTATCGGAGCTTGATGAACACTACGGCCGTGCTGCCATTGAGGGTGCGCGTGATCGACGGTGAACTCTTCGTGGACGAGGAGTTGAAGGGTTTCCGGAGCCTGGCGGTGGGCAGCCGCATCAATGCCATCAATGGAATTCCTTCACCCAGGATCCTCGAGCGCGTGAGGGAGTTCGTTTGTGCCGACGGGGCGAACGAAAGCCTTCGCTGGAAGCTCGTGGAACGCGACTTCCCCTGGTTGCTCTTGCGCGCCTTTGGTTATTCATCCAGCTTCCGGATGGACTTGGAACTCCCGACCGGCGGCGGTGCCCAAGAGACGCTCTTCGCGATCACCGGCGAGGAGATCGAGCGGTCGCGGAAGCCGGTCACTGAGGTGTTGTTCCCTTGGAGCTCCGTGTGGGATGCGGAGACAGCGACCCTCTGGGTCACCATGCGTACGCTGGACAAGGATGTCATCGAAAACTCCGGCCAAAGTGTGGAACGTTTTCTTGGGGATATGCTCAAGGAACTCAAGGACGGGAAGGCCCGCAACCTGGTGCTTGATCTGCGTGATGCGGGAGGTCGCGAACTGGGCATGGCCGAATTGGTGTTCGCCACCATTTCGAAGGAACCGTTCCGCGTGGTGCAGGGCATGTCCGTGCGCAGTGCTTCGCCACCGGATGGCTACACCTTCATAGATCCGCAGCCCGAGCATTACGCAAGCGTCAATGCACACTACCTGCCCCACGATGCCAATGGCACTTCCTATCTGCGCCCGGACGACGATCGGCTGGAGCTCATGGAGCCCGACCCCCGCTCGTTCGATGGCAAGGTGTACGTGGTATGCGACGGCGGCACACGCGATGCAGCGGCGGCCCTTGTCATGCTCGCGAAGCGTCAGGCGCGTGCGCGCGTGATCGGGGAAGAGACAGGGACGAACGCCTACAGTTTCACCGGTGGTAGGGAACTCACGGTGACCGCACCGAACAGCGGTGTGCGGCTGCGTATCCCGTTGGTGCGCTATCTACCGGAGGGGCAGCCCCTGGGGCCGATGGACCGGGGTGAGTTGCCCAACAATCCGGTCCAACAGCGGCCGATGGACATTGCCAAAGGGCGCGACACCGTGAAGCGGGCGCTCTTGGGTACCATCAAGGAACTGCAATGAGGTCGTTCGGCGCCTGGATCGGCCTTGCACTTTTGGTGGCATGCACCGGCGACCCGGGGACGCACGCACGAAGCGATTGGACCGAATTGCCCAACCACCACGCAAGGTGCTTCCGCATCTTCGCACGTGGCGACGAGCGCAAGGTCATCGTCTTCGGATCCGGGGGGGCGGATGATACGATCGCGGTTCATCTGACCGGTACGACGAAGCACCGCGATGGAAGCGATGCGATCCCAGTGCCGCCCCTCGATCGTATTGCGGTGCTCAGTACGACCCATCTGCCGTTCATTTCCGCGCTGGACCGGACGGATCGTGTGATGGCGGCCACCGATCTGGAGCGCATCAGGGATGTCGCAACGAAGCAGCGCATTTCACAGGGCGAGATTCGAGAGATCGCCACGGCCGATGGTATCGATCGTGAGCAGTTGCTGCTGGCCGAGGTCCAGGTCGTGTTCGACTATCCCTTCGGTCAAGCCACGCATCGTGCAACCTCACCGGACCAGCTGTTCATTCCCGTGACGGAGTACTTGGAAGAGCATCCGCTCGGACGTGCGGAATGGATCCGTTTCTTCGGCGTTCTACTGGATGCGGAAGAACGAGCCGATAGCATGTATGCCGCCATTGAAGGACGTTACAATTCGGCGGCTGCACGTGCGGAGAACCGGACAACTCGCCCGAGCGTGCTCTTCGGGAGCGCTTGGCAGGGCCAGTGGCATGTGCCCGCAGGCAATAGCTACATGGCGCATCTGATCGAGGGTGCAGGGGGGCGCTACCTCTTTGCCGATCGAAAGGGAATAGGCAACATCCCGCTTGATATGGAAACCATGGTTTCCCAAGGGTCGCAAGCAGATGTATGGGGCATGATCGCGGAGGTCGATGGAGTTCCATCGGAACTGGACTTCACCGGCGGGGATGATCGTCTGGCCGGGTTCAAGGCCGTCAAGGAGAAGCACTTGTTCATCGGTAATTCAGCAACCGCCGACCTTTTCGGTCAAGCGCTCTTGGAGCCGGATGTCGTACTCTCCGAATTGCACGAGGTGATCACCGTCAATGCCGTGTTCGATCATCCGGGCGGTTATCGACCACGGTACTTCAAGCACCTTGGTCCCGGGTTGATCACGCCCCGGATCGAAGAACTGTCCGCTCCTCAGTAAGGGATGCCGAGCTTCCGGTAGATGAAGCCCATCAGCCACGCCGGGCCGATCATCAGGAACTGAAGGTCCTTGAGGAAGCTGGGTTTCTTGCCTTCGATCTTGTGGCCGTAGAACTGGCCGATCCACGCCAACACGAAGAGCGTGGTGCAGATCGCCCACAGCGGCCAGGGCGCGTTCGCCATGAGGAATTTGGACAGCCACAAGCAGAAGTAGCTCCAGATGGCCATGCCGACCATAAGCGTAAGAGATCGGGGCAGGTAGAAAAAGGTTAAAGCAACACCTACGGTGATCTTGGCCCAAGGGATCTGGCCGATCCATGGCAGTTCGGCCGGTGGAATGCTCGCGAGCAGGCCCACTACGCAGAAGTAGATCGTGGGGACACAGATCCAGTGGATCATCTTGTTCGTGCGGTTCTGGTGGCTCTCGCCATACTCATCGAACCACATCTGGATGCTACGCGTTGGCATGGGAGAGGTATCGTTCGTTGATCACGTTGATGTGGTGAACATGGTGCCCGGCGATGATCCACCCGAGCGCGCGCACACTGAACGGATTTCCGTTGGCCGTTCCTTGACGCAAGAACATTTCCTCGCTGAAGCCCTGGAAAAGCAGAATGCTCGATCCACGTACGATCTCTGCTTCGAAGAAGAGGTCCTGGATCCGGCGTGCCTTGGTATTGGTGTGCAAGGCGTAGTCGTTCTCTTCGAAACCGGGAAGCTCCGTGCGGTCGTTGCGCGCGAAGCGGAGAGCACGGTAGGCGAAGATCCGTTCCGTATCGATCATGTGCTGCACCACATCCTTCACGCTCCACTTGTCCGGGGCATAGCGGTGTTCTCCCAGGTCTTCCGGGATCCGCTTGGCCAATTCCTTGGTCTTGTTCAACGAATCGAGCAGCGCACCGAAGAGGTTCTCGCCGGAACAACGATCCACGTACGTCTGGTAGTAGGGTGTCAACTCGATGGGTGCGGGCCTGCCTTCTCCGTTCATGCCCACCAAGATAAACGCTTCGTTCAGGCGCGACCCTCTGAGCTCATTCAGCCTCCGGGTCGGGGTTGTCGAACAGCCAGGGTGCGGGCCACGCCACCAATTCCTTACCCACTTGGAACCAACCGTAGTAGTTCATCCACCAGGTCCATCGTTGGCACCAGGGGTCGTGCAGGGCAATGATCCCACACCATCCGGGCTGCCCTTGGCCTTGCGGTACATGTTGCGGGTCCGTCGAGCGTGTACCGCTACCGTGGCGATATCGAACGACGTGATGCCCTGCGTGTTGGCCAATGCGATCAGATCGCGCGCGGTGCTCAATGTGCGGCTCTTGTCCACGACCCAGGTAGGTACAACGGTCATGCGGTCCGCGGGAACACCTTTCCCTTGGAGGATGAAGTACGCTTCATGCGCGAACGTTGGCCGACCGGGTTCCTTGTTCCCATTGGTGCCGTGTATGGTGATCGTCGCTCCGAGCAGATGTGCGTTCCTCCCATCGACCCATAGTCTGCCAAGGAAAAGCACGGGCTCACCGCTGGGTGGTGGTGCGTTGGAGGCCGCGATGATCCGGATGTCACGGGCATCGTGTAGTTCAATTGTGTTGTCCTGTAGATCGCCCGTGACCGACCGGCTCATTGAAGCGGTGCCATCGATCGTGAGCGACCACAAGGCACCTGGAAGTCCCGCAGCTCCCAATAGGAGCGTGCCGTTCGTGGGCTTCGCGAAGCGCAGCACCACGGTATCACCATCGTGCAGGTAGTAGGCGAAGGGCCTTGGCGTTCCAGTGATGTAGAGATGATCGTACCCACCTTCATTGAAGAGATCGGCCGCTTCTTTCAAGCCTTCGTCGTGCATCCATCCTTCCACGACCAGCACCTCGCCTCCACTTGGGGCGACAACAGCGAAGAACGGATGCGCGAAGAGAACGATGAAGAGCCAGAACGCGAAGCACCCCCATGCAACTCGACGAAAACGCCTCTTCCAAAGCGGACCCATCATGCCTGCTCTTCTTCCAAGCTCTCTTTCAAACCGAGCAGTTCCGCGCGCGTTTTTCGATCGCCGACGACGATGCACTGGAGGGCACCGGCTTCACACGCTTCGATCGCCTCCTTCGTTCGCCCAGCATCTGTGAGCATTGTGGCCAACTGGTAGTACGTGGCAATGTGCTTCGGTTCATCGCGTACGAGCGCTTCAAGATCGGCGAGCGCTTCATCCGTGCGTTCGAGCCGCTTCAACTCCAAGGCGATGGCATAGCGCAGAAAGGTGTCGCGTGGTTCATCGGCGAGGAGCGCACGCAATTGGTCCAGCCGGTTGCTCATGGTGCGAACGGATGGTCGGCCCATTCTTTCCGCAGGAGCGTTGCTCGATCGATCCGCACAATGCGCCCTTTGTCCATGACCGCGATGCGATCACCGAGGTGGTAGGCATCCTCCTTGTCATGGCTCACGATGATGGCCGCCGTACCATGGTCGTGCAGGAGCCGGAACACTTCCGCGCGGACCTCCGCGCGGGTCGCGCTGTCCAGATCGCTGAAGGGTTCGTCCATCAGCAGCACGCGCGGACGCAGGATCAGCGAACGCGCTATGGCCACGCGCTGTTGCTGCCCACCGGAAAGTTGATGTGGGTATCGCCGCTCCAGTCCTTCCAGGCCCACACTCTTGAGCTCGGCCGCAACGCGCTTGTCGCGTTCCGAGCGCACCACCTTGTTCAAACCGAAGCCGACGTTCTGTGCCACAGTAAGGTGGGGAAAGAGCGCGAGCCCTTGGAAGACCATTCCAATGGGGCGTTCCTGCGGGGCAATGAACATCCTTGGATCACTGATCGCTGCTCCATCGACCGCGATGCTGCCCTGCGTTGGTCTTTCCAGACCAGCTATCGCTCGCAGCAGGGTGGTCTTGCCGCAGCCGCTGGAACCAACGATGATGAGAACTTCCCCTTCACCCAGATCGAGGTCGATGCCGTGCAGGATCGGTGAACCACCCAGCGAGACTTCCAGTTGCCTGATTCGAAGGAGAGGGGTCATCGTTCGGTGCGCCCCAAAAGACGTTCGAGGAAGAACAGGGGCAGCATTGCGCAAAGTACAATGAGCAGCGCGGGCACGGAGGCCTCCCGCAATTGCTCGATCCCGGCAAAGCGGTAGGTGCTCGTGCTCAACGTTTCGAAGTTGAACGGACGAAGGATGAGCGTGAGTGGGAGTTCCTTGATCACATCCACAGCAACCAGCATGGCCGCAGCAAGCACTGCAGGTCGCAACAACGGTAGATTGATGCGCCGAAAGATGCGCCAGTTGGAGGCCCCGAGCATCCGTGCGGCTTCATCCAACGTGCGAGGCTGTGAACGCAACGCGCCGAACAGTGGCTGCGTGCCCACCGCCAGGAAACGCACGCAGTAGGCATAAAGCAATACACCGATGCTGCCGATGAGCACCGGCCCTGTCCAATTGCTGCGATCCAAGGGTCCGGCGAGCACCATGGTCCCAAGGGCGATCACAGCACCCGGGATCGCATAGCCAAGGTTCGCTGCGCGGATGGCCATGTCCGAACGACGACCGTGCCGTTCCCGGAACGAGAAGAGCGTGGCGATCAGCAGCGTGATGACCGTCGCACAGGACGCGAGCATTGCCGTGCGACCGAGAGCGTTCACCAGTGCTTCGTGGTCGTTCCTGCTCCAAACAACAACGGTATCACCGATGATCTTCCAAAGTGGCAGGCCAGCCGAGACGAGCAGCACGCATGAGCAACCAGCGAAAATGATCCAGCGGGAGCGCGCGGAAGGGAGCGACCTTTTCGTGGGCACTTGGTCGGTTGCGGTGGAAGCGTGACGACGAGAGCGACGCTCGATCCATAACAGCACAGCCACAAGAACGAGCAGCACGATGCCGATGCGCAGCGCACTGCCCAGATCGCGCAAGCCGCCCCAACTCCGGAACATGCCGGTAGTGAGCGTACGCACGCCGTAGTATTTCACCGCCCCGTAGTCGTTCAGCACTTCCATGGAAAGAAGCAACGCTCCGGCGGCGATCGCCGGTCGCGCCAATGGAACGGCAACGCGCATGAACAGCGAGAGCCCCGATGCGCCCAATGTGCGTGCCGCCTCGATCTGCACCGACATGCCACGTGCGAACATGGCTCGTGCAGGTAGGTAGATGTAGGGGTAGAGCACCAAGCCCAGCACAATGCCAAGTCCGCCGAGGTTGAGGACGTTCGGTTTCAGGCCGATGTGTTCAGCGCACCAGATCGAAATGGACCCCGTGGGACCAAGCAGCGCCGCCCATGTGTATGCAGCTATGTATGTGGGTAGTGCGAGCGGAAGCACCAGCGCCCATCCGAAGACGCGTCGGCCGGGGAACTCGAACATGGTGACCGCCCAAGCGGTAGGCACGGCGATAAGCAACGCGGTCACCAGCGCTATGACGAGCAGCAGAAGGGTCTCCCCGGTTTGGACGGGCAGCAGATTGGTGAGCACATGGCTCCATTCGGGTGCTGCTGTGTGCAGTGGTGAGGTCAACACCACCAGCAGTGGGCCCGCGAGCAGGATGGCAAGCAACGAAATAGCCGAACGGCCCGCTCGCGCACGCATCGCGCTCACCATGTCAACGCCAGCCAGCCTCGTCGAAGAGCTTCACCGCATCGGCGTTCAAACGTCCGAGCGCCTCCAAGTTCAAGCTGTCGCGTTGGAAGGAGCCGAAGGCTTCGAGTTCTTTGGCGGCTGCAACGCCGGGCTTCACCGGATACTCCTTGTTGCCTTCAGCGAAGCCGGTCTGCGCTTCATCACTACTTAGGAATTCCAGCAGTGCGATGGCTTCTTCCACGTGTTTGGCGTGCTTGGCAACACCCCCTCCGCTGATGTTGACATGCGTTCCGTGCACACCGATCGAGGGAAAGATCACACCGATGATCGCTTTCGCCTTCTGCTTCTCCGGCTCGTCGCTGGCCATGAGCTTGCCGATGTAATAACTGTTGGCGATCGCCACTGTGCCGATGCCTTCGCCGAGGGCGAGCAGTTGGTCGGTATCACCACCTTGCGGCGCGCGGGCCATGTTCTTCACGATACCCTGAGCCCAAGCTTTTGCGGCTTCCGGACCGTCATGGGCGATCATGGCCGCGAGCAGGCTTTGGTTGTAGACGTTTTCAGAACTCCGCACCAACACCTCGCCCTTCCATTGTGGCTTGGTGAGATCCGCGTAGGTGTTGATGCTGCCTGGCTCCACTTTTTCCTTGTTGTAGGCGATCACACGGGCACGCATTGTCAAGCCGTACCAGTATCCTTCGGGGTCGCGCAGGCTGGAAGGAACGTTCGCTTGAAGCACCTTGCTCGTGCTGGCTTGCAGGAGGCCACGGCTCTTGGCCAGTCCCAAGCGTCCGGCATCGGCGGTGATGAGCACGTCGCACGGACTGTTCACTCCTTCCTGGGCCATGCGCTCCAGTACCTCGTCGTCATCCGCCATGATCACGTTCACCGTGATTCCGGTTTTCGCCGAGAAGGCGTCGAAAAGCACTTTATCCGTATCGTAGTGGCGATGCGTGTACACGTTCACCTCGCGCGGTCCGACCGGGACGGCGGGTTCGGGGGTCGGGGAGGGAGCGGGGTCGCCACAGGCCAAGGCCAGCGCGGGCATAAGGAACAGGGATCGGTTCATGGGCTTTTGAGTGGCGCGAATGTACCCGCCACCACCGGTGTGGGGAATAGCATGATCGTGGTATTCCAGCGCATCGGGTCGGCAACCCAAGTGCCGTTCCGGACGTATGCACGCGCGTATGTTCCATCGCCTGCATCCGTTCACCGCTTTGGGTTTCCTCTTATTGGCCTTGTCACCGGTGTTCATTGCGGTGGACAAACCCTTGGCGGCCGTTGGTTTGATGTTCCTCGCGCAGGTCTTCGCCATGCTCGAGTTCAAGAAGTACACGAGCCAGTACCAGTTCGCTTTGATCCTGTTCTCGGCCATGTCCATGGGGATCTTCCTGGACCTCTGGCATATGCGCTGGCCCTGGCTCACCATGGGCATGCTTTGCGCATCCACGGCCATCATTGCACGCCAGGCCTTCATGCAGCAGTTCACCTACGTGAACCTGTTGTGGGTGGACAGTGGTCTTGCGTTCGTGTCGCTCGGCTGTTACTTGACGGCTGTTCGAGATCAGGCCTTCGCTTGGGACCTCTGGCTGGCTCCTTTGTTGCCCATCGGCGGTGCGTTGTTCCTTACGTATTGCTACGTGCAGGACGCACGTCACATTCGCAAGCGCTCCCGCTTCGGATACCGTGTTCAGGTGAACACACCCGCTCCGGATTTCGAACTCCCCGACCAGGATGGCCATGTTGTGAGGCTCTCCGACCTGCGGGGTACGCCCTTGCTGCTCATTTTCGTTCGTGGCGATTGGTGTCCCGGCTGCCACATGATGTTGCGGACCTACGAGCGCAACCGCGCCCGCTTCCTGGAAAAAGGTGTCCACGTGGTCGGTATCGGTCCGGACAACATCGAGGTGAACCGGGACATGGTGGAACGCATCGGGGTAGCCTACAGGATGCTCAGTGATGATGCGCAGGAGGTGAGCGGTCGCTACGGAGTGGTCTACAACAACCCGATGCTCGAGATGAGCGTTGACTATGCCCAAGGGATCCCCCTGCCTGCTTCCTTTCTCGTTGACAGGGACGGTATCGTTCGGTACGTTTCCCGCCCCGATCGAGTGGGCGAGTTCCTCGATCCGGAATTGATCTTCGGTGTGTTGGAACAACTGCCACCTTCAGCACAACCCGCATGGAACTGACGGTCGGACTCGCACTCGGCGCATTGCCGGTGGCCCTCCTCGGAGCGTCGGTTGCACTCTCTGCGGCCTACGATCGCCTGCAAAAGCGCAATCAGCGAACGGAACAAGATCGACAGAGCTTGATGGAGATCCTGGAGGGGAGCAACGACGCGCTCTTCGTGATCAACTTCGTCAATGGCAAGATCTACCAGGCCAACGAGCGCGCTGCGACCATGCTCGGTTACACGCGAGAGGAGTTGATGCACCTCTCCATCTTTCAACTGCACCCGGACGAGTACTTGCAGCGCAGTTCGATCCGCATTGCGGATGCCTGGCAGAACAAGGGCCTGATCTACGAGGACATCCCTTTGCTGACCGCACAGGGTGATCTGATCGAGGTGGAAAGCAGTGCAAGGGTTACGAGCTACGACGGCAAGCCGGCGATCATTCTCTTCGCCCGTGATATCCGCGATCGTCTTGCCCTCCAGCGGCGTGTGAACGAGCAGCAGGCACTGGTGGGCAGACAGAACCGCGACCTGCTCTCCAGCATACGATATGCCCAGCGTATCCAGCGCGCTGTGCTGCCGGAAGCAGACCAACTGCAGGCGATCCTTCCGGAGTCGTTCATCCTCTTCCGTCCGCGCGATATCGTGAGCGGTGACCTCTATTGGTTCGCGGAAGTGGGCGATCACGTTGTCATCGCTGCTGCGGATTGCACGGGGCACGGTGTGCCTGGTGCATTGCTCAGTTTGATCGGGGCATCGCTCTTCCAGGAGACGGTGATCGAAAAGGGGATCACGGCCCCGGGTGCGATCCTGGAGGCACTGCGGGAAGGCTATGCGCACACGCTCAATCGCAACGATGGCGATGATCATCGGGATGGTATGAACGTGGGGCTGGTAACACTGGACCGATCGGCGAACAAACTCCTCTATGCCGGAGCTTACGGCCCCGTGTACGTGCTGCGCAAAGGCGAACTGATCGAACACAAGGGCGATCGCATGCCCATTGGGCAGCACGATGGTGAGGTGCGGGCGTTTGCGCAGGAGGTGATCCAGTTGCAAGCAGGTGATCGCTTCTACCTGTTCTCCGATGGCATCTGCGACCAGTTCGGAGGGCCAATGGGAAAGAAGCTCCGGAGTGCGGGCTTGAAGCAGTGGCTGCTGGACACCGGAGATCTTGCAATGGACGATCAGTACCAAGCGATCTCCGATCGTTTCCGTCAATGGAAAGGGAAGGAGGAGCAGGTCGACGATGTGCTGTTGATCGGTGTACAGGTCTGATCAACGACCGAGGTCGTCATCCACCCCGAGTTCCAGGATGAGGTCGCCGACTGCGATCGTATCGCATGTCGCGGCATGCATGGCAATTCTGTCGGTGGAAGCGTTCGAGATCTTTCTGCCTCTATCCATAGCGCGCGTCCACGCGTCCTGATCGCCGCCCACGAAAAGCACCCGGCCCACCGGAGCGCTCTCGTACCGTGCGTGCAGCCATGATCGTCGATCATAACCCGCTCCATACACCGGAGGGAAGCCGGCCACCAACTGTTCGCACGCGTAGCAACCGAAGTGCGCCGAGAAATGCTGCTGGTGATCCACCCGGATACCTGGCCAGCGAATGGGCACGATCAGTTCCGCCTGTTCGGCGAGCGCAGCGGCTTTGATCCGCTCGCAGCGTTCGCGTGTTTCGGATATGAGCTCTTCGCGCACAAAGGCACAGGATTGCTGGGCGATCTCCCGATCGATCACCGCTTCGGTTCGGCTCATCTTATCCGCCACAAGACCTGTTGCAACCACCAGTAGAACGGGGAGGATCCACTTATTTGATAGTGGCGCTGAACGAAGGTGGATGGCAGTCACCATCGCAAGCATAACAGGGAACGAAAGGAACATCCGCGACAAGGGAAAGAAGACGCTCTGGCACCCCGCATGGACCTTCACGATCCCGAGAGCGAAGACCATCACAAGCAACCCCGCCACCAGGGAAAGTGCCATGGCACGTTGCCGCGACCGCCACAGCACGTAGCCATCGACCACCAAGCCGAGGAGAACAATGATCGCCCAACCACCTAAGGGATTCACATGCAGCAGGTGATCGTCCGGGTGCCTGAGCCCGTACCAGAACAACTGCGGGCTGAACTGCAGGTCGTTCGCTCCTAGCGGATGAACGATCGGATGGTCGTCGAAGAACGCCTGTGTTCGAAAGTGGATGGCGATGAAGGTGCCAAGCACGATCAGGTTCATGCACCAGAAAACCACGGTGCGGAAGTGTTGTGCGATGAGCCAGATGCCAATACCCGCGACCAGTGGGAGCGCGTTCGGGTTGCAGAACATCGCCGTAGCGAGGACCAGTGCAGTTGAAGCGTGCTTGAACAACGGGTGCTTCCATTCTTGCAGCCAAGGAAGAAGCGCGAGCAGCCATGCGATCCCATGCACGAAGCCACGCGGCATGGTGGTCATCATTCCCCATTCCACGGGAAGCATGATCGGCATGCTTGCAAATACCAACGCGGCGGAGATCCATCCACGCTTCCTGCACCACCACGCAAAGGACCAGAACGGGACCAGCGCGAGAAAGGAGGTGACGATAGGCAAAGCGACCCATGGGGCCGCGCCGAAGCGAACGAAAGGTGCGGCCAGCAGCGCCTCCAGCATCGGGTTGTAGTTCTGTCCGTACAAGAACGGCTCACGGAAGATCCCGTTGCCATAGTCGACGGCCACTTGTTGTATCAGCGCGTCATCGATCCCGATGTAGCGAAAGCCGAACACGAAGAGCAGGTAGGTGCGGTCGATCGCCCCGATGACGATCAACGACAAAAGCGCTCGCACGCCCCAGCGATCATCGCTCGGCTTCAACATGGGCGATGTGACGCTCGTGGTCGGTAGGAGGGTGCCACGTCCAACCGGCATCGCGACGCAGCCAGGTCATCTGGCGCTTCGCATAGTTGCGTGAGTGTTGTTTGATCAAGGCGATGGCTTCGTCCATGGTGAACTGACCGTCGAAGTGATCGAACAACTCGCGATAGCCCACTGTCCGCAATGCGTTCAGGTCGCGAAAGGGCAGGAGGGACCTTGCTTCTTCCACGAGCCCGTCCACCACCATGCCATCCACACGTTGGTCGATGCGCCGGTAGAGTTCCTCCCGCGGCAGGTCCATTGCGATGCGGACGAGCTTGAGGTCTTGGCGGTCCTTCGCGCCGGTATGCTGTTCGCTGCATGGTTTGCCAGTGAGGAGGCATACTTCCAATGCGCGGATCACGCGGTGCGGGTTGTTCCTATCGATGCGGGCGAAGGTGGCCGCGTCATGCGCCTCCAGTTCCTTCAACAACGGGCCAAGCCCGCTTTGCTTATGTCGCGCTTGCAGACGTTCTCGCAAGCGTGGATCGCTCAACGGCATCGGGTCCAAGCCCTTGGTGAGCGCATCGATGTACAACCCACTTCCACCGACAAGGACCGCGATACCGTGCGCTTCGAGGATGGACTGGAGAACGGGCTCTGCTTCCCGGGCAAACTGGCCTGCGCTCCATGTCTGCTCCAATTCCAAGTGACCGAGGAAGTGGTGCCTCACACCCAGGAGTTCTGCTTCCATTGGTCGCGCAGTGCCGATGCGCATGGCACGATAGAACTGACGGGAATCAGCGCTGATCACCTCCGTGCCGAAACGCTGTGCGATCCGCGCCGCCGCATGGGTCTTCCCGGAAGCCGTGGGGCCGCCGATGACAACGAGGAGCTTAGTGGTCGTCATCGGGAAGTGCAGGTCCGGAGCCGCGTTTGCCGAGTTCTATCACTTCCAGGTCCTTGGGCCTGCCGTCTTCCAGCGTGAAGCGCAGCAGGGTACGCATCTTATGCCAGCCGTTCCGGGAAGTCCCGCCGGATCGAACTGTCATCCACATTTCCCCAGACGGCGCGCAGTGGTTTCCACTTCGCCAGTTGATCGGTCACCTGCAAGTTGCCGATGTCGCCCGCGTGCCAGATCTCATCACAGTCCTTGAAATGTTCCTTCACGCGCGGATCCAACCAGCCGTGGGTGTCGCTAAGGAGTCCGATGCGGGGCATGCGGCGAAGTAACGAGCAACAGCATGCCGGCGGGTACTTTTGCGCCCTTCTTCCGAATGGAGATCTTTCCACGCTACTTCCTGGAACTCGCCTACAACGGCTCCGACTATAGCGGCTGGCAGCGGCAATTGACGGCGAACAGCGTGCAAGCCGAGGTGGAACGGGCGTTGCAATTCGCGCTGCACCAGCACAAGGTGAACGCCATCGGTTGCGGTAGGACCGATACAGGTGTGCACGCCACCAAGTACTTCCTGCACTTCGATGGCCCCAATGACCGGATTCTGGACGAGCGATTCGTTTACAGCCTCAACAGCCTTTTGCCCGATGACATCGCCGTGCATCGCATCATCTCGGTCCCCGATGATGCTCATGCACGCTTCAGTGCGACCGAGCGCGGTTATTGCTATCGCATACATCAGCAGAAGGATCCCTTCCTCGTGGATCGCTCTCACCAACTGCGGCCGCCCCTGGATGTGGACCGCATGAACGAAGCGTGCAAAGTGCTCATTGGCAAACAGGACTTCACGAGCTTCTGCAAGGCGGGAAGCGATGTGAAGACGATGATCTGCGACGTACGTGAAGCGACTTGGGAGAACGTGCCCAACGGCTATCGCTTCCGCATCAAGGCCGATCGCTTTCTGCGGAACATGGTGCGGGCGATCGTGGGCACCTGCATCCGTATCGGCAAGGGACAGCAACCCGCCACGCATATGGCCGAGGTGCTCGCCGCGAAGGACCGGCATGCGGCTGGCCGGTCGGCACCTGCTTGTGGATTGTACCTCGAGCATGTGCTGTATCCCTTCATTGCTGCGGATCTTGGCAACCCTTGACGGATGAGTGCCACCACCACCCAAGGCAAAGCCTTCGACCGCAAGCTCTTCGGGCGGGTGTTCGCGTTCACGAAGCCCTACCGCAGGATCTTCTGGGCGGCCGTGTTGCTCACACTCGTGCTCAGTTTGGTGGGTGTCGTACGGCCGCTCATGATGGGCTGGATCGTGGATGTGGTGGCGCAGGACTACAACTCGCTGTTCCAAACCACCGAAGAGTCCTCTTGGAACGCGAAGAGCATTGCTTGGACCGCCGGTCTCGCGCGCGATCACATCGCTACCGGTGCATGGGCCCTCGTTTGGGCGATCTCCATCGCTGCGATCGTGCTTCTTTTCGTGGAGACCATCGTTCAGTTCTTCCAGGCCTTCTGGACCAGTTGGCTGGGGCAGGCCGTCACCTTCGACCTGCGCCAAAGAAGCTCTACACCCGCATCATCGGGTTCAGGTTGCGCTACTTCGACCGCACACCGATCGGGACCTTGGTCACGCGTGTGATCAGCGACATAGAGACCATCGACGACATCTTCTCGCAAGGCTTGCTCATGATCATGGGCGACATCCTCAAGCTCGTGGTGGTGGTGATCGTGATGTTCGTGGTGAACTGGAAGCTGGCGCTCTTGAGCATGTTGCCGATCCCCATCCTCATCTGGAGCACCAACATCTTCAAGAACAGCATCCAGAAGAGCTTCCAGGACGTGCGCACCCAAGTGGCTCGCTTGAACGCCTTCGTGCAGGAGCACATCCAGGGAATGAGCATCGTACAACTCTTCGGGCGCGAGGAGCAGGAGTACGCCAAGTTCAAGGCGATCAATCGCGAGCACCGCAAGGCCCACATCCGCAGCGTGTTGGCCTACAGCATCTTCTTCCCGGTGGTGGAGATCCTCAGTGCCATCTCGCTCGGCCTGCTCGTTTGGTGGGGAGTGAAGGACACGCTGGCTGGGGATATTTCGGTCGGCGAGGTGTTCAGCTACATCATGTACATCAACCTCCTGTATCGTCCCATCCGCCAACTCGCGGATCGCTTCAACGTGTTGCAGATGGGCATGGTGGGAAGCGAGCGCGTCTTCAAGGTGCTGGATACCGAAGCCATGCTGGACGATGAAGGCACCGCCTCCACGGCCGATCTGCGGGGCGACATCCGTTTCGATGGAATGTGGTTCGCCTACGAGGATGAGCAGTACGTGCTGAAGGACATCAGCTTCGAGGCGAAGGCCGGACAGATGATCGCACTGGTCGGTGCCACGGGGAGCGGCAAGAGTTCCATCATCAACGTTCTCAGTCGTGCGTATGAGTTCCAGAAAGGTGCCGTGTATTTGGATGGTCGCGAGATCCGTGACTACCGCCTTAGCGATCTGCGTAGGAGCATTAGCGTGGTGTTGCAGGAAGTCTTCCTGTTCAGCGATACCGTCCACAACAACATCACGCTGAACGATCCATCGATCACCCGGGAGGAGGTCATCGCCGCTGCGAAAGAGGTGGGTGCCCACGATTTCATCCTGAAACTGCCCAAGGGCTATGACACGGAAGTAGGGGAGCGGGGAGGCATCCTCAGCACCGGCCAGCGGCAGTTGTTGTCCTTCATCCGCGCAGCGGTGTACAAGCCCAAGGTGCTCGTGTTGGACGAGGCGACAAGCAGCGTGGACAGCCTGAGCGAACAACTGATCCAGCAGGCCACGGAGCGCATCACCAAGGGTCGGACCAGCATCGTTATCGCCCACCGCCTTAGCACGGTCCAGTACGCCGATCGTATCCTCGTACTTGACAAGGGCGCCATCGTTGAACAGGGGAGCCACCAGGAGTTGCTCGCGCAGAACGGGGCATACAGGAAGCTTTACGATCTGCAGTTCAGGTAAGCCCGCGTTGTCGGTGTCGAATGGTTGACGATCTTCGACCGGCGACCAACTTACCGACCGTCGTCCCCGTCTTTCTCCCAGACCACTCATCCGCCATGCTGACCCGCTCCGCACGCACGATTTTCGCCGCCTCGTTCCTGCCGCTGTGCCTTACCGCCCTCGCGCACGACCATGCTCATAATCACGATGGCTCGAAGGGCCTGGAGTTCCACGAGAACAAAGGCCAATGGCCGCAGCAAGTGCTCTTTCGCGCCCGCACCCCCGGTGGAGTCTTGTTCGTGGAGCGGAACGCCTTCACCTATGTGGTGAGCGCAGGCGGAGAGCACCTGATGCACGGCAGGGCCAATGCGGTGGCTGAGCCCTTGCGGATACACGCCTACAAGGTCCATTTCGAAGGTGCCACCACGCAGCGTCATGCCGGTGAAGAGCGGGCTGCGCACTACGTGAACTATTTCCTTGGCAACGATCCCGGACGATGGGGAAGCGGTGCAGCCAGCTTCGGAGCCGTACACCTTTACGATGTCTATCCGGGCATCGACATGCATGTGGATGGTGGTTCGGGGATGAAGTACGACTGGCTTGTGGCCGCCGGTGCCGACCCCTCCAGCATCGTAATGAAGTATGAAGGACAGGACGGTCTTCGTGTCGAGGGCGGGCTGCTCATCGTCTCCACTTCGGCCGGTGAAGTGGTGGAACATCGCCCAGTTGCATGGCAGGAGATAGGCGGGGTGAAGCACCCGGTGACAGCGGCGTACCGCTTGCAGAACGACCGTGTTTTCTTCGACTTCCCGGAAGGGTATGACCGCCGGTTCCCCTTGGTGATCGATCCCGTCGTCACCTTCAGTTCGTACGTGGGCAGCAGCGCGGATAATTTCGGATGCACGGCCACCTACGATGCTTCAGGACACCTTTATGGGGCTGGTAGTGCGTTCGGTTTCGGCTACCCCACCTCGGTCGGTGCGGTACAAACGGCCTTTGGCGGAGGCACAATCGACATGGGGGTTTCCAAGTTCAGCCCCGATGGTACGAGCTTGGTTTGGACCACGTATGTGGGTGGCTCGGACAACGACCTGCCGCACAGCATGGTGGTGAACAGCGATGATGAACTCTTCATCCTTGGTACCACGGGTTCGTTCGATTTCCCGGTATCGGCCAACTGCTACGATGCAACCTTCGCTGGCGGTTCCGCGCCTCCGTTCGGCGGATCCTATGGATTCACCTACTTCGGAGGCACCGACGTGGCTGTCGTACACCTCAACGCCACTGCCACCGCGCTGGTGGGTTCAACCTACGTTGGTGGAACGGGCAATGACGGATTGAACCAGTTCACCCCGCTCTTGCGGAACTACGGTGATCCCTTCCGCGGGGAGATCATCATGGACGATCAGGAGCGACCGGTGGTGGTAACGAGCACAACGAGCTCGGATCTTCTCACCACAGCCGGTGCTTCGCAGGCCTCGCTCGCTGGTGGGCTTGATGCCTACATCTTCCGAATGGACCCAACGCTGAGCACGATGTTGTGGGCTACCTACCATGGTGGTTCTGCCAACGACGCCGGGTATGGTGTACAAGTATCGAGCACCGGTGAGGTGTTCGCGACCGGTGGCACGCAGAGCGTGGATCTGCCGGTGGCAGGGGCACCGTTCGCCAGTGCCTCATCCGGTGGCGTGGATGGTTTCCTGGCTCGTTTTGCGCCGGATGGCACCGCCCTGTTGTCTGCCACTTATTTCGGAACGGCGAGTTTCGACCAGAGCTATTTCGTTCAGTTGGATACGCAGGACAACGTGTACGTCGTCGGGCAAACGACGGGGAATTATCCTGTATCGGCAGGGGTTTATGCCAACCCGAGCGGTTCGCAGTTCCTGCAGAAGTTCAACAACGACCTATCAGCCTCACTTTGGTCAACGCGTATCGGTACAACCGGAACCGAGAACATCAGCCCCTCGGCTTTCCTGGTCAGCGATTGCGAGCAGATCTACTTCAGTGGTTGGGGCGGCTCGGTGAATCCGGCAGGTGGTGGTGTCACCACGAGCAGCACGCTCGGCCTGCCCGTCACTTCGGATGCATTCCAGTCGACGACGGACGGCAGCGATTTCTACCTCATGGTGCTCAACGAGGATGCAGCATCCTTGGCATACGCCACTTTCTTCGGAGGGACCGCGAGCGAGCATGTTGACGGAGGAACCTCGCGGTTCGACAAGGGCGGCAGGGTGTACCAGGCAGTTTGCGCAGGCTGCGGTGGCACCTTCCCCACAACGCCCGGTGCATGGAGCAGCACGGATATGGGGCAGAACTGCAACCTCGGGGTGTTCAAGATCGACTTCGAACAGAACGTACAGGTGACCATCGATGCGAACATCACCGCCACCGGTGCCTGCCTGACCGAACCGATCGTGTTCAACGCGGTGGGAACAGCGGACAATTGGGCATGGGACCTTGGTGATGGAACGCTCAGCACCGATGCCACGCTGGCTCATATCTACGACGAACCGGGTACGTACAGCGTCATGCTCATTGGAACGGCAGTGGGTCTCTGCCTTGCTATCGATACCGCGTATTTGGAGGTCAACGTGGTGGCTCCGGCGGTCCCGGATCCCATCTTCGAAGCGGTACCGGGTGGGACCTGCGATGCGGTATCCGTCCAGTTCTTCAATTCCAGCACGGGCAGCAGCGTCTATTTCTGGGACTTCGGGGACAACACCACGTCCTCCCAAACGAATCCAGTGCATGCCTATGCGGCTCCTGGCACTTACACCGTCACGCTCGCGCTCATCGATGCGATCTGCACGGATACGGCGTTCTTGAGCGTGGATGTCCCGGTGGAAGTGCCGGGTCTGATCTTGGAACTTACCACACCTGTTCCGCTGTGTGATGGGGGCAGCGCCATCCTTGATGCGGGTGCTGGTTTCGATACCTATTTGTGGAGCACCAACGAAGATTCCGAGACCATCACCGTTCTTGAACCCGGTGACTACGTGGTGGAGGTCACGGATGGGTTCTGTTCGGGTACCGATACGATCACCGTGCAGGCGGCCCCCACGTATCCATCGCTGGCCGATGCAGAACTCTGCCCGGGTGAGCAGGAGTTGCTCCAGCTTCCGTTCGATCCCGCGCAAGTGACTTGGAGCGATGGTAGCACCGGGGATTCGCTCTTCGTCTCATTGGCCGGAACCTACTGGTACACTGCGCTGGATCCCATTGGTTGCCCGATCACCGACACCATGGTAGTGAGCTTGGCTGCCACCACCGCGGGCAAGCCGTTCATCCCGAACGTCTTCACACCGAACGGGGACGAGAAGAACGAACGCTTCCTGCCAACCAATGTTGACGCCACCGACTACAGCATGGACATCTACAACCGCTGGGGCATGCGGGTTTACAGCACCGTGAACAGCGAGGCGGGTTGGAACGGCAAGAAGGACAACAACGGTGAGACGGTCCCGGATGGAACCTATTACGTCATCCTTACCTATTCAGCCTATTGTGACAACAAGGAACCCGTCACCGTGACGGGCCATGTTACGCTACTGCGCTGAGCGCTGCCAACTCTTTGCGAGTGCTGCGCCGGTGAGCGATCCGTCCTGCGCAATGAGTTCTTCCGGGGTACCGGTGAAGATCACTTGTCCGCCGCCATCGCCCCCATCAGGTCCGAGGTCGATGATGTGATCGGCGCACTTGATCACTTCCGTGTTGTGTTCGATGCAGATGACACTGTGGCCGTTGGCGATGAGCATGTCGAACGCGTGCAGAAGCTTGGCGATGTCGTGGAAATGCAGGCCGGTCGTGGGCTCGTCGAAGATGAAGAGCGTTGGTTTTTCGTCCTGTCCTTTGGTGAGGAAGCTAGCGAGCTTGATGCGTTGCGCTTCGCCGCCGCTGAGCGTGCTGCTGCTCTGGCCCAATTTTACATACCCCATGCCCGTCTGTTGCAGGGGCAACAGCTTGCTCACGATACGCGCACAAGCCGTAACGTCCATGTGTTGTTGGAAGAAGGTGATGGCATCGTCCACGGTCATGTCCAACACTTCGGCCACATCGCGACCATGGAATTTCACGTCCAGGATCTCTTCCTTGAAGCGCTTGCCCTTGCAGGAGTCGCAGGTCAGGCTGATGTCCGCCATGAACTGCATCTCGATGCGCACTTCACCTTCACCTTGGCAGATCTCGCAACGGCCGCCGTCCACATTGAAGCTGAAGAAGCTGGGCTTGTAGCCGCGCATCTTCGCCACATCCTGTTCGGTGAAGAGCTGGCGCACTTCGTCCCAGGCCTTCACGTAGGTCACCGGGTTGCTGCGTGAGCTGCGCCCGATCGGATTTTGGTCCACGAGTTCCACGGCTTCGATCCGGGAAATGTCGCCTTCGAGCGCTGTATGCTCCCCCGGCCGCTCACTGAAGCCTTCGATGATGCGCTTGAGCGCGGGGTGGAGGATGCGTTTCACCAGGGTCGTTTTGCCGCTGCCGCTCACACCGGTGACCACGGTGAGCATGTTCAGCGGAAAGCTCGCATCGATGCTTTTGAGATTGTGCTCGCTTGCTCCGCGCAGGATCAGTCGGTCGCGCACGGCACGTCGACGGGTCGGCAGAGGTATGAACTCACGCCCCGTCAGGTACCTCGCGGTGAGACCGTCGCTGCTGGCAAGCCCCTCGTGCGATCCACTGAACACCACTTCTCCGCCGTGCGAACCGGCCATGGGTCCCATGTCGATGATGTGGTCGGCCGCGCGCATGACTTCTTCGTCGTGCTCCACCACGATCACCGTGTTGCCGAGGTCGCGCAGTTTCTTCAGCACGCCGATGAGCCGCTGCGTGTCGCGTGGGTGCAGGCCGATGCTCGGTTCGTCCAGTATGTACATGCTGCCAACGAGGCTGCTACCGAGCGATGTCGCCAGGTCGATGCGTTGTGTCTCGCCCCCGCTGAGGGTGTTGCTGCGGCGATCGAGCGTGAGGTAGCCCACACCGACTTCGACGAGGTATTGCAGCCGATTTCCGATCTCCTTCAGCAGGCGCGAAGCGATGCGCTGATCATGTTCGTTCAGTTCAAGCTCCTGGAAGAACCGGTAGCATTCCACAATGGGCATATGCACCAGTTGGGTGATGTCGCGATCGGCGATCTTCACGTAGCGCGCTTCCTTTCGAAGGCGGGTGCCGTTGCACTCATGGCAGATCGTCTTCCCGCGGTAGCGGCTGGCCAGCACGCGGTACTGGATCTTGTAGCTCTTCTCCTCCACGTACTTGAAGAAGCGATCGATCCCATGCAATCCCTTCGCGCCTTTCCAGAGCAGGTCACGTTGCACAGCGGTCAGGTCGCGGTAGGGGCGGTGTATGGGAAAATCGTACTTCGCGCTATCACGGATGAAGTGGTCCTTCCATTCGCTCAGCTTTTCGCCGCGCCAGGCCGCCACGCAATTGTCATAGAGGCTCAGGCTCTTGTCAGGGACCACCAGGTCCGCATCGATACCGATCACGCTACCGTAGCCTTCGCACACGGGGCAGGCTCCCACCGGGTCGTTGAAACTGAACAAGTTGGGGCTGGGCTCTTCGAATTTGACGCCGTCCATCTCGAACTTGTCGCTGAAGCCCATCTGGCGGCCGTCCTCCCCGAGCAGGATCAGTTCCCCTTGCCCTTCGAAGAAGGCCGTCTCCGCGCTATCGGCCGCGCGGCTTTCCGTTTCGCTCTCGCCGGGAGAAACGTTCAAGCGATCGAGCACCAGGAAGTAGGTCCCTTCAATGCCTTCTTTTGGGCGATCAGGTCCTCGATGCGATGCACGGTCTCTCCATCATGCACTCTTGCAAAGCCCTGCTGTTGGAGGATATCGAGATGTTCCTTGATCGAGCGCCCGGTTGGGATCTTGAGCGGTGCTAGCATCAGCACATTGCTTCCCGCGGGGTAGCTGTTCAAACCGGCCACGACATCCTCGATCGTATGGCGCCGCACCTGCTGTCCACTTGCCGGGGAGATGGTGCGCCCTGCGCGGGCAAAGAGCAGCTTCAGGTGATCGTACACCTCGGTGCTGGTTCCCACCGTGCTGCGTGGGTTGCTGGTGAGCACCTTTTGTTCGATGGCTATCGCTGGACTGATACCGATGATGCGATCCACATCCGGCTTTTCAAGCCTGCCCATGAATTGTCGGGCATAACTGCTCAGGCTCTCCACATAACGCCGTTGCCCTTCAGCGTACAACGTATCGAAGGCCAAGCTGCTCTTTCCGCTCCCGCTGAGGCCGGTGATGACCACCAATTTGCCACGTGGAATGTCCACGCTGATGTTCTTGAGATTGTGGACCCGTGCTCCCTGCACACGAATGACACCGTGCGGGCGTACCAGTGGTCCAGGGGAGCGGCCGTTGGCGGCAGCGGGGGCGGGAAGGATGGTCTTGGGAGCAGGCAAAGGCGGGAACGCTTCGAGAACGGGGCGCCGAAATTAGGCATCGGCTTGGCGGTGCTTGGCGGGTGGACCTATCTTTGGACTCATCGGATCGGGTCGGACCTTGCACAATAAGGATATCGAAGGCAACGTTCCCCACTCCGACAGCGTCTACCACATCAGAACCACCCGCCCGTCGCTTCGATAGGCGATCAACCAAAACCCCGACCCGGATAAGCCTCGACTCTACCCTTTCAGTTTCGATCCAACAAGGACCAAAAAGGGTAAAGCCATGCTATCCAAGCGTAGTGTTTCCTGCGCGTCGGTGGGTACCGACGACCAAGAGCTCGTAAGGCAGTATCTCGAAGGCAATGAGTTCGCCTTCGAAACGCTCCTGCACCGCCACAAGCGCAAAGTGTGGTCCCACGTCTACCTGCTCGTGCGGGACAGGGAACTCACCGAGGACCTCTTCCAGGAGGCCTTCATCAAGGTGGTGCATACCCTGAAATCGGGCAAGTACAACGAAGAGGGCAAATTCCTGCCGTGGGTCATGCGCATTGCCCACAACCTGGTCATCGATCACTTCCGGCGGAACAAGAAGATGCCCTTGGTGCACAGCACCGAGGAACATGACGTGTTCGCCGCCATCGCCCAGCCCGGCAAGAACGTGGAGCAGCGCATGGTGAACACCCAGATCGACGAGGACGTGCGCAAGTTGATCGATCACCTGCCGGAGGAGCAGCGCGAAGTGGTGATCATGCGCACCTATCTCGCCATGAGCTTCAAGGAGATCGCGGAGCACACGGGGTGAGCATCAACACGGCCCTTGGTCGTATGCGCTACGCGCTCATCAACATGCGCAAGATGATCCACCAGCACGAGATCGTCCTCGAACGGCAGTAGGTGAAGGGTTCATTCGTTCGCGGCGGGCGTCCTTGGGCGCCCGCCGCGCTTTTTCATACAGGTACACAATACGGGCTCCAAGTGGTCGTTTTTCCAGCATAAACCACCAAACCCGTCTCTATGACGAATTCTACCCTTCGTAAGAAAACCCTTCGCCGCGCGCGCAAACCGATGACCTTGGACCTTCAGCCAGGACCCCGTGCAGCCAGCATTCAGCTGATCCTCGGGTACTCCCGCGCTCTACAGGTGGTCGATGCCCCCCCGATAGGGCAGGTGAACGTGATACTGAACTAAGCAAGAGGCCCCGTCAAAGGGGCCTCTTCGGTTTCAGGCCTTGCCCATGCGGTACCGGCGCAATTCCCGGTGCGTCACCATCCGCTGCAAGGCGGGGTCCCATGCCTTCAAGCGGAAGCAGGCGATCACATCCCAAGGTCGCAGCGATGTCCGTATCGCTTTGGTACGTAGTTCCGGTATGGCCTTGAACACTTCCGGCAGCCGATAGAACGGGATGTGAGCGTTCAGGTGGTGGATGTGGTGGAAGCCGATGTTCCCCGTGAACCACTGCATCACCGGGTTCATGCGCATGTAGCTGCTACTGGCCAAAGCTGCCTTCAAATAAGTCCATCCATCCTTGTCCGCGAAGGAGGTGCCTGGGAAATTGTGTTGGGCATAGAACAGGTAGCTGCCCAAGGCGAAGGTGACGAGGTAGGGCAGGAAGAACGCGAAGACAAGGTTCTCCCAACCGAAGAAGTAGCCAGTGGCCCAGCCCAGCGCGCCATGCACCACCAAGGTGATCAGGCTGTCCCAGTGGCGCCCCCTGTTGCTGATGAAGGAGTTCAGGCACATGCCGATGATGAACACGAAGACGTAGCCGAGACCGATCGCGAACGGACTTCGAATGAACAGGTACAGGAAGCGCTCCGTTGGGGTCAGGGTCTTGTACTTCTCCACGGTCACCACCGGAAACGACCCTATGCTGCTCGTGTACAACTTGCTGTTGTGCTTGTGATGGTGGTCGTGGCTGCGTTTCCAGATGCTGGGCGGGCTGAGCATGAACACCCCGAAGACGGCGAAGAATCCGTCGGCCAGCCAACTGCGGTTGAGGATGGTCTTGTGCTGATGATCGTGGTAAAGGATGAACATCCGCACCAAGGCAAGGCCTGCCAACACGCCGAACAGCGCCTTGGCCCACAAAGCATCGAAGTAGAAGATGGCGAGGTAACAAGACACCGTGACAACAAGGGCAACGCTGAGATTGATCCAGCTGAGGGCGCGTTTTTCATGCGCGAACGGCCGGGTGGCAATGATCAAGTCCTTGCCCTCCGCTGGCTGGCGGACCACTATGCGAGGGGGCGCTTGTGCTTCCATCTACGGTGTGTCCAGAGCCAAAGGTCGGGGTGAATTCGGATATCCCGCTCCAATCGTCGGGTATGTATCTCGGTGATCTCGCCTTCGCGGGTGTCCCTTGGGTTTGCAACCAGCGTTTCGGCCACCATGTGGTAACGTCCACGCTCGGGTCGTGTTATGCTGATGTACACCACCGGGTAGCCCAATTTTCTTGCCAGCGCCTCCGTGCCGAAGAAAACCGGTGTGTCCTGGTTCAGGAAGTTCATCCAATACGCGCGCTCGGGCGAAGGGGTCTGATCGGCGATGAAGGCGGTAGCGGTGACCAGGCTTTTGTCGCGGATCATGCTCTTGCTGGTCTCGCGCATGGTGTACAACTTGGTGCCATGGCGGGTGCGCATGTGGTACATCAGCCGGTCGAAGCCGGTATTGTGCAAGGGGTGATAGATCACGTAGAGCTGCGGGATGGTCTTTTCCTGGCTGTACCGTGCGCCAGCGAACTCCCAGTTGCCGAAGTGCCCCAGTACAATGATCACGCTCTGCCTTTTGTTCGCATAGTCTTCCAGGATCCCCATTCCCTCGAAGCTCACTCGTTCGCGAACAGCCTTCGGTGACACGGTCAAGGTCTTCAGCGTTTCCAAGGTGAGATCGCAGAACCAGCGGTAGAAACGGGAAGCGATGGTGCGGATCTCGGCTTCGCTCTTTTCCGGGAAGCTGTTGCGCAGGTTGGTGAGGACCACATCCTTTCGGTATCCGAACACCCGGTAGAGCAGGAAGTAGATGCCGTCGCTGAGGAGGTAGAGCAGGGGAAAGGGCAGGAGCGAGATACCGTAGATGAACGGTAGCGCGAGGTAGTAGCCGATCGTGCCCATGCGACAGCGGGACGGGGCGCAAAGGTCAGTCGAACAAGGCTTCTTCCGATGCGGAGAGCTTTAGGGCGTCAACGCTCCAGCAGGAGCCGGAAATCATTTGGCCGTAACCAGGTCTGTGGGGCCATCTTCATGAGGTCCAGCGTTCTATTGGTTCCGAACAGTTCTTGTTTGCCAGCCTGCACCCACAGGTCGAAGAGCCCGGAGCCGGAGGTGCTCCCGTTCCTTCGGGTCAGTCGAACGAATTCCAGGCCCTCCACATCGAACTGGATCCGCGGCCTGATCATGATGACATCCAAGGCCATGATGCGCTGGCGGTTGTTGATCCGCAGGAAACCACCTTCGATCACCGGCGACCAATCCGCTTGGAGCACATGCGTGAAGCTGCGGCCACTGTTGGTGATGAAGATGAACTCTTGTGTGTCCACTTCGCCGGGCAAGGGCGCAGTGCCAGCGCATGCGGTCAGCAGGACGATCAATATGGCGACGGCCTTCTTCACTCCTCGAAGTTAGACCGACAGCGAAGTGGCTTCCACTTATGTGTTCTTTGGTTCAGAAGAGTTCCTTCCGCCCCACCACCGAGCAGATCGGGCACTTCCTTGGATCATGACCCTTAGCCGGGCAGTATTCCCGCCCGAAATAGATGATGCGCAGGTGCAGATCGGCCCACTGGCCCTCTGGGTAGAGTTTCTTCAAGTCGGCTTCGGTTTGCGCCACGCTTTTGCCCGTGCTCAAGGTCCAGCGCCACGCGAGGCGGTGGATGTGCGTATCCACCGGGAAAGTCGGCACGCCGAAGGCCTGCACCATCACCACGCTCGCTGTTTTATGGCCGACGGCAGGCAACGCTTCCAAGGCGGCGAAGGTGTTCGGCACTTTGCCCTTGTGCTCGTCCAGTATGATCTGCGAAAGCCCGTGGATGCCCTTCGCCTTAGCCGGTGCCAGACCGCATGGCCGGATGATGTCCTCGATCTGCTGCACGCTCAACTTCACCATTTGCTGCGGGGTGCGCGCCTTGGCGAAGAGCAGCGGCGTGATCTCGTTCACTTTCTTGTCCGTGCACTGGGCGCTGAGCACCACGGCCACCAGCAGCGTGTAAGGATCCTCGTGGTCGAGGGGGATGGTCGTGCGCGGGTAGAACTCGACAAGCTTACGAGAGACAAACGCGGCCTTCTCAGATCGCGTCATTTCCGGATGAACGTATATGACCTCGTCGGCATCTTTTCGCCCACGGACGCTATGCGACCTCGTCGGGAACTGCACGCCTTGCGTATGCTCCCGACCGGACCAACTCGGTCCAGTACGCTATGCATCACCTCGTTCCTCCACGACTCTCTATTCCTTTCCGTACCCAGCGGCTTTCACCGCATCGATCACAGCTTGGTTGTTCGAGTTGCGCGCGAAGCCCATGGTGAACATGACCGAGAACATCGGGCAGAATTTATCGCCCTTGAACTGCTTGATCTTCACGGCATCGCCCTTTCCGGCGCCTTTGGATATCAGGTAGTTCACGATCTCGAGATTGCCCCTATCCGCTGCCACCATCAGCAAGTTGATACCCTCGGCATTGTAATTCGTAGTGGCTCCCGTGCACCGAACCGTACCGCTGCCTTCGTAGATCTTGGTCACGTACTTCGGGTACTTATCGACCATCAGCTTCACGAAATCGAGGTTGTTGGTGAGGACGGCCGCGAGGACGAAGTCGCCGTTCGTGTACGTGAAGTTCGGGAGTTTGGCGGCATCGCCCGTCCGGTCCTTCACGTTGAACCCTTTCTTCTCATCGAAGTCGGCCTTAGCGCCGTTCTCGATCAGCGCCCGAGCGACACCGGTCTTGCCGAAATCGAGCGACTGCATCAGGATGTTGCCCCAGGTACCGGCAACGGTTTGGTTAGGGTCGGCTCCTTTTCCCAACAGGTAAACGGCGATCTCCTCAAGCGTGCTAAAATCGCTCGCCTTTGCGCCGGAAATGCGAGCAGGCAGTGTCACACCCATCTTCGACATGGGGGTCGACAAGCCCGTTAGGTAGACCACGCGCTCTTCTCCATCCTTGGCGGTGACCAATGCGTTCATCAGGGTCTGGTCACCCAAAGTTCCAATGGCGTACTTCTCCAATGGGTCGGCGCCTGCGTCCACGAGCGTCCTGATGATCTCCAGATCGCACCCGGTGATGGCTTGTGAGAGAAGGGTTTGCCCGAGCTTGGTTTTGATGCTGATGTCCGCACCTGCTGCTAGAAGCAATTTCACGGCTTCTTCGTTGCCCCAAGTGGCTGCGTTGATGAGCGGGGTATATCCATTCCCCGGATGGACAAAGTTCACTTCGGACTTCCCATCGATAAGGGCTTTCACGACTTCGGCATCTGCCCAGCAAGCGGCCAGGTTCAGCGGAGTGCCGAAGGCAGCGTCCGCGAATTTCAGGTCGGCACCTGCGGCAATTGCCGTGAGCGCATTCGGATAGTTCCCCCCTTTCAGGGCGGTCCAAAGGTCTTCTGTGGCACCGGCGAAAGAGGAGCGCTGACCAAGGCCATCGTCACAATGGCCATGAGCATCTTGATTCGTTGTGACATGGTTCGAGGGATCTGTTGTTCTTATGCTATGTACTACGCGGCTAGTCGGCCGGGCCTCACAACAATAGACAATATTCACGTGCCCACCTCTACGTTGGTTAGGGGTTAGTGAGCCTTGCACCGTCAACGCCCTTGTCGATCAAAGGTCCTTCGTAAGGAAGACCTTCGAACTGGATCTGACGCGTTACCAGGCGAACGTATGCCCCCTGACCCCTCACGAACGTATGCGACCTTGTCGGCATCTTCTCGCCCTCCACATGCACCAGGTTCTGCTGCTCGGCGAAGACATCCTGCAAGAGCGTGTTGGAGACCAGGAGATCGTTCGGCGTGTACACACCATCTACTTCAAGGTAGCAGTAGAGTGTCTCTCCGTCGAGTTCCTTGCCCACCCACTTCCAAGTCATCTGCTTGTCCTCTTGGAAAAGCGCGAGGTGTTCCATGAAGTAGCGGTTCAATAGGCTGTCGGCCTTCGGGTGTTCTTGGGAAGAACCAAGCTTCAGTTCACCCCGCGTGGAGAGGGCGTGCTCGATGTCGTGCGCGGTCATGCGCCAGGTGAGGTCGAGGGTCTGCGTCTCCGGCTTGTGACGGATGGTGAGAATAGAAACGAAGAAGTCGTGGGGCAACGATGCCCATATCAACGAACCGACCAGCAAGAGCGCCTTCATTGGTGCGAAGTTGGTTTTTCACCGCCAAGGCGCAAAGGACGCAGCGGTTTCGCCACGTATTTGCCCAAACTTGGCGGTGACTTGGCGCTCGTTGCAGCTCCGAAGGAGCGGGCGCAACTCGCGAAGCGGGGGGCGACCGACGGTGAATGAGCGAACCCTACTTTCGCCTCTATGCTTCACAAGCTCTTCTCCGCATCGCTTCTCCTCGCCTTCACCGGATTCGTTTCCGCACAGGATTCTCCTCGGTATGGGAGGGACAAATTCCGCCAGCTCGATCAGGAACTGCCCACGCCGAACGAGCAGCGCACCGCCAGCGGCGCCCCCGGTCATGCCTATTGGCAGATGAAGGCCGATTACGACATCCATGTGGAGATCACCGAGCCGAAGGCCAGCGAAGGGGTGCTGCCAAAACTTACCGGCCGGGAGACCATCACCTACCACAACCAATCACCGGACAAGCTCGACTACCTGTGGTTGCAGCTCGATCAAAACATCTTCGAGCCTGGCAGCGATGCCAACATGACACGCACGGGAACGATCGGCGATAGCATAAGCATCGATCAGGTGGCTAAGTGGGTAAAACCCTTCGATGGGGGCTACAAGATCACGAGCGTCACCGATGCCAGCGGCGGCAAGTTGAAGTACACGATCAATAAGACCATGATGCGCATCGACCTGCCTAGGCCGCTCGCGCCCGGTGCCACCTTCGCCTTCAAGGTGGAGTGGTGGAACTGGTTGAACGACCGCATGAAGTGGGGCGGCCGCGGTGGTTACGAGTACTTCGAGGAGGAGGACAACTACATCTACACCATCGCGCAATTCTACCCGCGCATGGCCGCGTACATGGATTACAGCGGTTGGATGCACAAGCAGTTCCTCGGCTCCGGCGAGTTCACCCTCGATTTCGGGGACTACACGCTCAGCATCACGGCACCGAGCGATCACATCGTGGCGGCAACCGGCGAATGGGCGAACGCATCAGCGGTGCTCACAAGTGCTCAGCAGAAGCGCCTCGCACAAGCGCGCACCAGCGACAAGCCAGTGATGATCGTCACGCCGCAGGAAGCGCTGGAGAACGAGAAGGAGCGCAGCAACGGCACCAAGACGTGGGTGTACAAGAGCAAGAACGTGCGTGATGTGGCCTTCGCCAGCAGTCGCAAGTTCATCTGGGATGCGATGAACCAGCCGGTGAAGACGAACAATGTCTTGTGCATGAGCTACTACCCGAAAGAAGGTAATCCGCTTTGGGAGCAGTACAGCACCAAGGTGGTGGCGCACACGATCAAGACCTACAGCAAGTACACCTGCGACTACATCTATCCGGTGGCGATCAGCGTCCACACCGACCGCATCGGCATGGAGTACCCGATGATCTGCTTCAACGGCGGGCGACCGGAGAAGGACGGCACCTACAGTGAGCGTACGAAGTATGGCATGATCGGCGTGATCACCCACGAGGTCGGCCACAACTTCTTCCCGATGATCATCAACAGCGATGAGCGCCAGTGGACCTGGATGGACGAGGGCCTCAACACCTTCGTGCAGTACCTCACCGAGCAGGAGTGGGACCGCGATTACCCGAGCTGGCGCGGCAAGCCCCGTAACATCGTGGACTACATGAAGGGCGATCCCAACGCGGCGCCCGACAAGGTGAAGGCCCGCATCGAGCCCATCATGACCAACAGCGAGAGCATCACGCAGTTCGGCAACAACGCCTACGGCAAGCCCTGCACGGCGCTCAACATCCTGCGCGAGACCGTGATGGGCCGCGAGCTCTTCGATCATGCCTTCAAGACCTATTGTGAGCGTTGGAAGTTCAAGCACCCGACGCCCGCCGATTTCTTCCGCAGCATGGAGGACGCCAGCGGCGTGGACCTGGATTGGTTCTGGCGCGGCTGGTTCTATACCACCGACCACGTCGATATCGAACTGGCCAACTTGCGTTACAAACGCATGGATCCCGCGATCCGCTGCTCGCCGAGAAGCTGAAGCGCGAGGACAAGGCGCGCGAAGTGCCGGACATCAGCCGTCAGCGCAACATGACCGATGTACCGCAAGTGGTGCTCGAGCGCGATCCCGCCACACGCGATTTCTACAACAACTACGATCCACTCAAGGCCACCGAGCGCGACATCACCGCTTATGAGAAATGGAAAAGGGATTGAAACCAGAAGAGCTGGCGCTATTGAACGAGGACATCCATCTATACGAGCTTTCGTTCAAGAACATCGGTGGGCTTGTGATGCCCGTGATCCTGGAATGGGAGTACGTGGATGGCACCAAGGAGATCGAGCGCATCCCGGCCGAGATCTGGCGCACGAGCGATGAAGTGAGCAAGGTCTTCGTGAAGCGCAAGGAGGTGAAGAGCGTTGTGCTCGATCCCTTGCTCGAAACCGCCGACTGCGACCTGAACAACAACAGCTGGCCACCGCGCATGGTGCCCACGCGCTTCGATGTCTTCAAGGAGCGGGAGTGGCGCAGGCCGAACCCGATGCAGGAAGAGCGGAACAGGCAGACGGGAGGGGAGATGAAGGGGCAGTGAGCACACAGGCTCGCGTCCATGCCATCGGTTCTCGCACGAGTAAGGGCGGTGGCTGAGCGATCGCCGCTCCCTGCGAATTCAGGTAGACTACTGCTTCATGAACCGTACGGACCTTACACCGTCCGCTTCGGTGAGTTGCAGGAAGTAGGCTCCAGGGCTGAGCGATCGCACTGGAATACGGTCATTCACGGCGCGTCCCGTGAGCAGGGTCCGGCCGCTCGCATCAAGAACGGAATAGGTGCTGTTCGGCACTGCGCCTACTAGCGTGATGGCATCGTGAGCCGGGTTCGGTGAGATGGTGAAACCGTTTTGAGCAGGTTCAGCGATGGCGGTGACGGTACTCTGCACGATCACATGCGTGGTGTTGATCGTCGGGTCCATGATCGATTCCACGGTGCCGTTGGGCCAGTGGACGCTCACTTCTTCCACTTCGGTATCCGCGCCCAAGCCGAAGTGCGCGCCGATGAAGCTCATGTGCGAGAACCCTTCGCCGCTTCGGATGTCGCGGATCTGCGTTCCCAATGCGCTGGTGACGGTGACCCGCGCCCCGATGGCGTCGCGGTTGCTGATGGTGCCCTGCGGGTTGATGCGGATCCAGTTGTTGCTGTTGCCGTTGTTGCGCTGATAGCCGCTTCCGTTGCAGATGTCGAGGAAGCCGTCGTTGTTCATGTCGCCGATGGGGCCGTTGCCCGGAGCATTCGGGTCGTGACTGAAGGTGCCGTCGCCGTTGTTGTAATGCAGCGCGCCGCCGCCCAGGATGTCGATCCAGCCATCGTTGTCGAAGTCGTGCGCGGTCCATTCGATGCTCAGCCCGGTCCACAGGTCCATTCCGTTGCCGGGAGGTGCATCGGTGAAGGTGCCGTCGCCGTTGTTGAAGAGCAGTTTGTGCACGGCGCCGCTGCTGGCACCGATCAACGCATCCATGTCGCCGTCGTTGTCAAAGTCGCCCCATGCGCTGCTCCAGCTCTGATGGCCGTCGGCCAGACCCAGCGAAGGAGCCACGTTGCTGAATCCACCGGAGCCGTTATTGAGCATGAGCAGGTCCGTCGGGTCGCAGCCGCACTTGGCCACGAACAAGTCCATGCTGCCGTCGTTGTCGATGTCGGTGAAGATGCTTCCGTAGTTGCCGCAGGTGGTGCCATAGCCGCCTTGGGTATGCACCAACTGCCCGGCGCCGTCATTCATGAAGGCCACATTGGCATCCACATCGTGGCAGGAAAAGGCATCGAGATGCCCGTCGTTGTTCAGGTCGACGAAGTTGGTGCGCTGGCAGAAGATGTACTGGGGCGGGCTGAATTGCGTGTATGCCGTGCCATCGCTATTGGCGGTCATGAAGGTGGCGCCGCTTCCACCTCCGTAGAGCAGGTCGCGGTGGCCATTGCTGTCCCAATCACCCACGGCGAAGCTCCAGGAGGCTGTGTTGGCGGCGTTGGTGGTGGGGAAGGTCGTGACGCTGTACGCGCCGGCATCGCCTTGGTGGGCAACATTGAAACTGGTATAGCCCGGGGACACCAGGTCGTCCTTGCCATCATCGTTCATATCCACGGCGCCTTGCACGCCGCTGACACCCGGCACGACGGTGTTGGAAAAGAGGACCACATCATCGGGCACCCAGGACTCCAGCACGGAGAAGGTGAAGGCGTTGCCCGACCAGTAACTGTCCCATGCGATGATGTAGGTGGTGCCTGCCGTGGCGCTGAAGGTGGCGATGGAGGTGTAACCCGGTCCTTCATCATCGCCACCTGAGTAGCACACCAGGGCTGCGCAGGTGCCGGTGTACACATGCATGCGCGTATCCACGTAAGGGAATCCCGTCACATAGCTGCTCACGGTCACGAGCATGTCGCTCGCTGGTGTGAATGCGTACCACAGTCCAGCGCTTCCCAACGTGGCAGGGCCCGCACAGAGCTGCGTGGGTGCCGTGCCGGTGACCTGCGGTGCGGTATGCACTCCGAGTCCGATCGGTAACGCCGTCTCGCAGGTGTTCTGGGCAACGGCGCCAGCGGACGCAAGTAGGAGCAACAGGAACGAGTTACGCAATGCCATCATGGTCCTTGGGTTTCGACGGGCAAGATAGAGGTCCGCTGGGTCCTGCCTGAACTCCGACTGGCAGGCATTCCACCCAGTTAACTGGGTCTCTGTCTCTTGGAGATTGCACGTTGCGGTCGACGAAGCCCAGAGATCACTTGGCCATCCAGCTTCTCCACGCGATTTGGACAGTTCTAGGTCCTAGTGCTTTCTTTCTTGACGGTACCGGCTAGGGCGCTCATCACGAGCCAACATGCTCGGCTGTCGTGGTCCAGTTCTACTTGCGCGAGACGGCCATGGCCCGTGATCGGCATCTGGCACTTTGGAAACTCATGCCCAGAGCGTGAACCACGAACCCCGTAGGAACAGGCGAACAAGCACAACAACCCTTTGGCGCGACTTGTGGCCCTCACCGTGTCCAAACGAACCAAGGACATGAACAGTCGAATGCAGATCATGATGGCGCTGGTCGCCGTCACCACACTTGTTGGTTGCCAGAAGTACGATGATGGACCATTCTTCAGCCTGCGGGCCCGCGAATCGCGGATGGCCAACACGTGGAAGGTGGACAAGGCAATGAACGGCGACAATGATGTCACGTCCGCCTTTTCCCAGTACGAGTTGAAGTTGACACGCGACCGGGATGCCGAACTGACCGCGCAGTACACGCTCGGGGCGATCGCCTTCGAGTTCGAAACGAACGGCACATGGGACTTCGAGAACAACAGCGAGGACGTCCGCCTCGATTTCGAGAACAACGATGCCGACGAGACCTACGAGATCCTTCGCCTGAAGGAGAACGAACTGTGGTTGCGTGAGAAGGACGGTGATCTGGAACTGCAGTTGGTGCCTGCGTGACCCCTTGGGTTGAGCAGGTTGGCGTTCCTCAGTGCTGCTTCTCCGCCCACTCCTTGAACCGCTCTTGCATCTTGCGGCTTCCCTTTTTCAACGCGCCCGACATGAGGAAGGCGGTCACGTTACACACCGTGGAGATCATCCCACCACCCACAGCCTCTTCGCCTCCAAGCGGAAGCGCACTTCATGTCCGACCTCCAACGGCTCGCCGTCCAGGTGTGCGAGCGTGCCTTCCTGCCAGACCGTGGCGCTCGTCGTCGCGATGTTGGTGATGTACGTGCTCCGGTCGGCCTTGCCCGTGTATATCTGGATGAAGGCGTTGATCAGCGGGAAGAACGGCGGCTTTCGCACGATGCGCAGTTCCGCCAGACCGTCATCGGGCAATGAGCCGGGGCTGATGTTCGCGCCGTTCCCGAATTCACGCGTGTTACAGAACACGAGCATCAGCACCTGCGATTCCGTGGTCTCGTGGTTCGCCTTCACCACCACACGCATCGGGGGTGCCCCGAAGATCTCTTTCACGATGATCTTCGCGTAGCCGAACATTCCACGGCTCTTGCTCTTGTCGAAGCGGTATGCCACGCGCGCATCGAAGCCGATGCCGGCATTGCCGAGGAACGGAACATCGTTCAAGTAGCAAACGTCCATCTGGCGGGCCGCGCCGGTAAGCGCATGCCGCAGCGCCTTCTCCGGATCCAGTGATAGTCCGATCGACCGCGCATAGCCATTGCCCGATCCCATGGCAACGATACCCATCGGCACCTTCGTACCGATCAATCCCTGTGCAATGGCGTTGTTCGTGCCATCGCCGCCCACGCTGATCACGCGGTCGTATCCGTTCGCCACTGCTTCGCGCGCCAGTTCGGTGCCATGTCCGGGGCCGTCCACCGCACGTAGGTCCATTTGCACGTCGATCTCCTTCTGCACCTTCTCAGCGATCCCGAGGATCCGTGGTGCCTGCTTCTTCCCGGAGCGGGCATTGTAGATCAACATGACCTTCATGGCAGTGCGAGTTCGTTCTTGAGCAGGTGGTTGTGGAACTGCTGCACGGCTGCCTGGAGCTGACGCTCGAGGCTGTCCTTGCGGGTATCGTTGCTGCCGATCACACCATCAGCCAGCTGTTTGGCCCCGAGTAGGAAGGCACCCTTTCCATCCACGATGAGGTAGGTACCCGTGCTGGCCGTCACCATGCATGGCATCCGCTCTTCGCGCAACGCACTTCCACCGAAGCAGAAGAACGGCTTGGCATATCCAATGAGGTCCAGGGTCGTCGGCAGGATGTCGATGTGTTGCGTCACGCGGTCGTTCGCTTTTGCGATCGTTCCGCCCGGCATGTAGTAGAGCAGCGGCACATGGTAGTCGGTGGCTTCGGAATAATGCTGGCCCGTTCGGTCGATGTCCGCAGTATGGTCCGCTGTGATAACGAAGAGCGTATTACCGAACCAGGCCTCCTTCATGGCGGTGGCGAAGAACCGCCGGAGCGCATCATCGGTGTAACGGAGCGAGGCTTCTAAAGGGAGTTTTCCTCCGCCGAACCGCTTTTCATCCTCCGGCAGGAGGTGATAGGGATGGTGAGAGCTCAAGGTGAACACGGTGCTGAAGAAGGGCTGGGGTTCCTTCGACAACTCCTTCGCGAAGAACTGGAGGAACGGCCGATCCCAGATCCCCCACGAACCGTCATAGTCCTTTTGGTCAGGGTATTCGTTCATGCCCACGTAGCGCTCGTAGCCCGCACTTTTAGCGAAGCTGTCGAATCCCATGGTGCCGTTACGTCCACCATGGAAGAAGCTTGTTCGGTAGCCCTCGGAGGCCAACACATTGGCGATGGAAGTGAAGCGCGATTGCGCATAGCTGGAAGTGATGAAGGCTTCTTCCATCAGTTCCGGTATGGCGGCGGTGATCGCTGGAACGCCGTCGATGCTGCGCCTTCCGTTCGCATATGCCTTGGTGAAATTGAGGCTGCGATCCATCAACGAATCGAGGAAAGGCATGAAGCCCTCGCCGCCCGCGAGCCGCTCGCTGTACGCTGCCGAGAAGCTCTCCAGGATGATCAATACAACGTTGGGTTTGTGCAGGTCCATCCCCCAGCGCGGAACAGGGACCGCTCCGTTCTTGTCACCAGCGAACAGGGCGGTATCCCCGAGCAGGAGCGCGTGACGTCCGTCGTACCGATGCACCACCGGCCACAATCGATCCGCTTCCGCCTGGCCCATGTAGTTCTTCTCTTCCACCACCGGCTTGCCGATGGTCATCATGATCGTGAACGGCGTGTTGAGCACCACGGGGAAATAGGCCGGTGTCACATGGTCGGCAGCGTTCATGACACCGAGCGGGATGAGTTGCACGCCACCGCGTGAGCACAACACCAGGATCACGATCGCCACAACCCGCCAAACCACCTGGCGCGCCTTGGTGAGGGTTCCTTCCTGATCCCACCGGGCCGCAGAACGATAGCCTACTTCCGCAAGTGCGATGCACGCGATGAAGATCAGCACGATGTACCAGTAGTCCGCGATGAACACGGATGCGAGGTTTCCGGTATCGCCGCCCCCGGACATGATGCCGAAGATGTCCGCGGTACTGCGCTTCAAGGTGAATTTGTAGTACTCCAGGTCGGCGCAGGCGAAGAAGAAGCCCACCGCGTTCACGAAGTGGAAGATGTACTTCTTCGCTCGCGCATACCACCCTTCCTCTGTCGTGCTGAGCAGGCACAGCACCACCCAGGGCATGTTCAGCCAGGCAAGTGCGCTCAGGTCGAAACGAAGGCCACCCCAGTAGGCGGCGAAGGGAACGTTCGGAAAACTGTCGTGGTTCAGGAATACGAATGCGCCACGCAGCAGCGAGTAGATGAGCAGCACTGCGCCGAGACGGGCGATGAGCACCAAGAGCGGACCACGAAGAAGCTGCACGGCACCAAAGATGCGCATGGATCAGTGTGGAGCAGGAGCGAGGATATGTCTGCCGTCCACTTCACGGACTTCGTGGAATTGCGGATAGCTGCGGCCCAGGAAACGAAGGGTGTCCATCGGCACATCGCTGATCACATAGCGCACGGTCCCGTCGGCGAGGCTCTTTGCAACTGCATCATAGTTGAACAATGGTTCCACGCTCCATTCCAGGATATCCTTCTGCGCAAGCAGCCCCTGGCCGTTCAGCAAGAGCTCGAGGTGGCCGTGGTAGGTGATGAGGACCTTCTCCTCCGGACGCAAGCCCAACTCGTTCACGAGCACAGCACGGGTGTGTTCGTCGGCGTTATGAAGATGCTCCCGATGGGCACGTTGTTCCGCAGTGCCCACCAACTTGTTGAGCACGCGGGTGCGGTGTACCGTGAACAGCAAACCGTACAGCAGGAAGAGCCCGCTCAGTTGCAACTGCCATGGAGCGACGCGCGTGCAGAGCCAACGGGAAGCACCGATAACAACGAGCAGGTGCGCTTCGAACAGGTAGTTGATGTTGCTGGCGTTCTTGAGGCCGGTGATCAAACCGAAGGCCGTGGCGGTGGCGATCGAGACGGCCAGGAATCGATCCACACGATCACCGTCCCGGAGGAACACGACAACCAAGGCTATGGCGGCGATGTGCCAGCCGACGTAGTATTTGTAGATGCCGAAGGGGAGCAACTCGGTGTACATGTTCCCGCCTATTCCGTTGGCGATCCCTTGCACCGTGTTCTTGAAGAAAACCTCCGGGGAAGTGTTCAGGAAGACCGAAAGAAGGAAGATGGCCAGGATGAGTGCCACGGCACCGCTGAACGTGAAGAATGCCCGCCACTGTTTCGTCACGAGCAGATGGACACCAATGATCCCGATGAGGAGAATGCCGGTTTGTTTGCTGCAAATGGAGAGCACTGCCAACAACGCGACAACGACCAGTGCGCTCATCGAGCCTTCCTGCCTTGTCCAGCGCACGTAACGGATCAGCGTCCAGATGAACAACGGGGCGTACAGAGAATCGACGCGAGAATAGAAATGCTCTGTGAAGAGGGTGAACCCGATCGCCGCGACCGCCAGCGCGATCCACACTTCGACCTGGAGCAGCTTGCACAGCCGGAAGATCCCCAGGCAGGTGAACAGGTTCAGGATGAGCGAAACGATGCGGCTGAGCAGGAAAAGCGCGTAGCTGTCGTGTGGATCGATGGGCAGTACGATGGCGAGCGCTGCGCAGACACCGTAGTACGCTGGTGTGTACTGCATCACATCGTACGGCGACTTTTCGGGGTCTTCATAGAGAGGCCTTCCCAACAACATCTTCTGCACCCCGTAAACGACGTTCACCTCCGCGCCACCCAAGTTCTCGCGGTGATCGGTGATGAAGTGGATGCGGAAGCCGAGATGCACCAGCGCCGTTGCGATGATCAGCACCACGCCGATCCGCTTGAGCCAATGAACGGCCGTATCCGCTTTCATGAGCGCCGAAGGTAGAAGGCCACCGTGTTCGGCTTCAGGCCCTTGGCTTGCGGGAAACGCACACGAGCGATCTGCCGAACGAGTGCATGACGACCTTGTCGGTGATGCGTGAAACAGGCACGACGCTACGATCCCAGAAGCGGATCTGGCCGGTGCTCGGCTCACGCTGCTTCAAGAACCACTTGTTGCCGAGCGATAGGAGAAGCCCCATGCTGTCCAGATAGCGGAGCGTGAGGATCTCCATTCCGGTGGGAAGCTCCTGCTGCAAGAGTTGTTTGTCGTAGCGCCGATGATGACCGATCGCCTTGTCGAACTCACTGTACAGGAACTGGAAAGCCGGAACGAGGATGAGAAGATGACCGCCCGGCGCGAGCTGGTCCTTCGCGCGCAGCAGCTCGGCCTTGCTGTCTTCGATGTGCTCGATCACGTCCGCATAGAGGATCGAATCGAACTGTCGTTCGCGCAGATCGCTGGTCGTGCCGTTGATCCGTTCGGCGTGCCGCAGTGCGGGTGTCTTTACATGCACCGGCACTTGGTCCAGTAAGCGCGCATCGGGCTCCAGGAAGGTGTAGCTGGCCACTGCCTTGTTCCACAGAAGGTCAGCGTTCACGCCCATGCCGCAGCCTGCGTCCAACACGCGGCCATGGACGAACGGACGAAGCATTGCTGTCCAATACACCTTCCAATTGTGCGCGTGTTCGAAGAGGTCGAGTTCGCTTCCTGCGTACTCCATCACGGGCGCGTGCGATAGAGATGTCGACCAGCACGCTCACGGCGTTGCGCGGTGTTCACCAACAGCAGCCCGATGGCGAAGAAGCCCAAGCAGAGCAGCATGCTGTTGAACAACGAAACGGACAGAATGCTCGCCCAACCGGGGATGGCCCAGGACGTGAACAGCTTGATGCCGATGATGCCCAGGAAGGAGAGCAGGAAGAAGACCGCGAGGTAAATGAAGCCGCGCAGGAAGGTGGAGACCACCTCTTCGCTGTACTCGATGAGCGCGCGCAGGCGTGCATGCTCAGGCTGCGGAAGCTCATCTTGCTGGTGCCATCGATCCGGGGCCGGCGATCGCGGACGATGATGCGCGAGGGTACACGCTGGCGCGAAAGGAAAGCGGCGTAGTGCGTGAACGAACGGTCGAGGACCGCGTGGAGCACCGTGCGATCGATCATGCTGTAGTTGCCGAAACTGATGCTGCGTCCCGCGATGGACCGGAAGATCCGCTTGTACAACCAGTAACCCATGCGGAAACCCAACGACTCCGAACGCTTGCCACGTGCCACGAAGACGATGGGCGCATCGGTGATGCCAACCAGCTCCGCGATCGCTCCTGGGTCGTCCTCTCCATCGCTGTCCATGACGACGAAGCGGTGCGCCTCCAAGGTGCTGGCGAACTGAAGCCCTTGGTAAATGGCTTCCTGGTGACCCATGTTGTAGGCCAGCGAGATGGTCTGTACCCGTACGTTGGGCACGCTGGCGATATGGGCTTGCAGGAGAGAGGCCGTGTCGTCCGTGCTGGCATCATCCACCATCACCACCGTGAAGCGCTGTGGCAACCGGGCCAGTACCTGCTCCAGTTCCTCCACGAAACGCACCGCGACGACCCCCTCATTGTAGCAAGGGGCTATGATGGCGATGTGCTGGTCGTTCATGGCGGTCGGCTGAAGTAAGTGGCCACGGTGGTGGTCAGTTCTCCAGTTATCCGTTTTGCTGTCAGAGCTGGAGCCCTGTCGAAGTCCGGACGGCTCGGCACACCCCGGCCTGCGCACGGCGCCCCACCGGCCCGCGCGACACACCCACCGCCCCCCCGCCGCAGCCGCCCGCCGCCGTCGTCTACCTCCGGACACTTGCGCCCTGTCCGTTGGGAACCAACAACCCTACCGCCCAACCCCCCCGAAGGCCTCGGACCGCGGATACCTTTGACCCCGCAGCAGCCCAATGGCCACGTTGACCACCGAAGACCGCCAGCTCCATTACGAGCGCGGCACCCACAACGACGCTTTCCTCATCAGCACCTACGAGAAGCTGGTGTTCCCGCGCATCATCGAGGAGAAGATGTTGAGCCTGCTGCGCCAGGGCAAGATCAGCAAGTGGTTCAGCGGCATCGGCCAGGAGGCCATCAGCGTCGGCGCCGCCATGGTGCTGCAACAGGACGAGTATATCCTGCCGATGCACCGCAACCTCGGTGTCTTCACCACGCGCGGCATGCCCTTCGCGAAACTCTTTGCGCAATGGCAGGGCAAGGCCACGGGCTACAGCAAGGGCCGCGAGCGCAGTTTCCACTTCGGCAGCCAGGAGCATAAGGTGGTGGGCATGATCAGCCACCTGGGCCCGCAGATGGGCATCGCCGACGGCATCGCGCTGGCGCATAAGCTAAAGAAAGAGAACCGCTGCACGCTCGTCTTCACCGGAGATGGCGCAACCAGCGAAGGCGATTTCCACGAGAGCGTGAACGTGGCCGCCGTGTGGGACCTGCCCGTGCTCTTCATCATCGAGAACAATGGCTATGGGCTGAGCACGCCCAGCAGCGAGCAGTTCCGCATGAAGAGCTTCACCGACAAAGCCGTCGGCTACGGTATCGAAGGCGTGCAGATCGCCGGCAACAACATCCTGGAGGTGTATAACAACCTCGCGAAGCTGGCCGATAGCGTGCGCGAGAACCCGCGTCCCATCCTGGTGGAGTGCATGACCTTCCGGATGCGCGGCCACGAGGAAGCCAGCGGAACCAAGTACGTACCGAAGGAGCTCTTCGAAGTGTGGGGCAAGAAGGACCCCGTGATGAACTACGAGGCGTGGCTGTTGAAGACCGGTGTGCTGAGCATCGCGTCGCGCGACGAGATCCGCACGCGCCTGAAGGACAGCATCGAGGACGACCTGAAGCACGCGTTCGAAGAGCCGGAGCCGGTGCCGGTCGAAGCCGTTGGAGGTCGCTGATGTGTATGCGCCATCGCCGAGTACGGTGGTGCGTTCAAGATCACCGATGGTTTCGTGGAGCGCTTCGGCAAGGACCGGGTGCGCAACACGCCGCTGTGCGAGAGCGCGATCCTCGGTGCGGCGCTCGGCCTCAGCATCAAGGGCATGAAGGCCATGATGGAGATGCAGTTCGCCGATTTCGTCAGCGAGGGCATCACGCAGATCTGCAACAACTTCGCGAAGATCCACTACCGCTGGGGCCAGAACGCCGATGTGGTGGTGCGCATGCCCACCGGCGCCGGAGTAGGAGCGGGGCCCTTCCACAGCCAGAGCAACGAGATGTGGTTCGTGAAAACACCCGGACTGAAAGTGGTGTACCCGAGCAACCCCTACGATGCGAAGGGGTTGCTCATGACCGCCTTCGACGACCCCAACCCGGTGATGTTCTTCGAGCACAAGGCCATGTACCGCAGCATCAGTGGTGCGGTGCCCGAGCAGCCTTACGGTATTCCGTTCGGCAAAGCCAATCTGGTGCGCGAAGGCGGACCTAACCATCATCACCTACGGCATGGGCGTGGCGCGTGGGCCTGGAACCTGGATGGTCCCAGAAGGCCAGGGGACACCGGCCCTGGACATCGAAGTGATCGACCTGCGCACATTGGTGCCACTCGATGTGGACACCATCCTCACCAGCGTGAAGAAGACCGGCAAAGCCATCGTGCTGCACGAGGACACCCTCACCGCCGGCATGGGCGGCGAGATCAGCGCGCTGATCAACGAGCACGCTTTCGAATACCTCGATGCACCCGTTGTGCGTGTGGCAAGCTGGGATACTCCCGTGCCTTTCGCCATTCCGCTGGAGAACGGCTTCCTGCCGAAGGGGAGGTTAAAGGCGGCGGTGGAGCAGTTGGTGGGTTATGTGTATCGCTGCCGTCGGCACCGCGCCGACTTCTTCTCGAACGGTCGTGGCGTCGACCCTCAGGGTCGACGGATAACGTTTTCGTTGCTAACAATGGTTCAGTGCCGACGATGCCGTGTCTTTCGGTCGTTGCCGAACCCGCCGCAATACCAGCAAGCATTTGTGCCGGGCAGCGATTACACGCGCGGCGCCTATTTCGTAACGCTGTGTGCGCTGGATCGGCGCCAATGGTTCGGGCGTATCGTCGGGATGGATGACGATGCGGTGATGGAACCGAACGACCTGGGTCGCATCGTTTTGGATTCGATTGGCAAGCGCTGCCATCACATTTCGCACATCGCCGGTTGGATCGAGCAGTGCAATTGATGCCGGATCGGCTGCACGCCATCGTGGTCCTGTCGGCGTTTGGTCGACCAGAGGGTCGACGCTGGCTTAGGGGATGCTGGTCGGTGGGCAATCCCGTGGGCCGATCGACGACCGCCCCAGGTGTCGTTGGTGGCATCATCGGCGCGTTCAAATCCGGCACCACCTACGCCATGAACCAACTACGCGCCACACCCGGACAGCGCTATTGGCAACGCGGATCCCATGACCGGGCCATGCGTGACCATCCCAGTGCGGAATCAGGACGTATCGCGCGAAGTATATCGATGAGAACCCAAGGAATCTGGCGATTGGCGTTCTGTGGTACCGACCCACTCGACTGGGGCCTTCCCTGGTCTTGGGCGTGCGGCATAAATCATCGGGAGGTGCCTCGTCTACCGCGGCCGCCACGTGTCGGTAAAATGATTTATGTGGTAACAAGGCCTGCCAATGCTTGATGTCCTCGATTTGTTATCGATAGGTGGTGGTTTCGGTCCATGAACTGTTCAGCCGACTCTCCGAGTTCATTTTGGTTCTGGACTCAACCTCGCGGGTGTCCTGCCTCGGCGGCGGTCTGTCCCTTGAACGCGCGACTTTGTCGGGGTGGCGATAACCCGTTCCAGCGAACGGATCCGTGATCGCAGGTCTGCTGCTCGGGGCCTAGGTTTTCAGGATCCTCCTGATCCAGAGGAGCGCCGGGAAGGGCGCTCTCAACGAGTCCCGTTCCCACTTCGGCCCATCGGTTCCAGTTGTACACCGTGGCCTGGCCATGTGCCCGCGCGAAGGTGATGGCGTTGTGCGCGTCGGTGAAGAGGCGGCAACTGGTGTAGTGCATCCGGCCGTCGGCCGGATCGCGGTAACCGCTTACAATGGAGTCGTGATCGAGGCGTGCTTCAGCACGTTCTCCAGTTCGGGTAGTCCACCGGGACCATTGGGCACGCTGTACGCGGCAACAAGATCGCGCGTCACGTAGCAGTTACCGCGCACATCATAGGTGAAGCGCTCTTTGCGCTTGGCAATGGACCGCAGGTGATCGAGCATGAGCGTGAAACTGCGCTCGGTTGGGAAGGGCGATGACATAGGGCGCCGAAGGTGCTCTCTTCCATACCCGGCGCACGAGCATTGCACACGCTAAGCGCGAACAACGGCGTGTTCAAGAGAGGCTCTTTAACCCTCGGCGGTCTGTCCGCGCATTTGGCGGACGACCCTGCGGGCAATAAGGGCCGGGTTCTCGCGTAGTTCAAATACGAAACCGTGTGCATGCACATCCTACTGAGAACCGTCCTCTTGTTGGTACTGGTCGCGTCGGTGGTTTCGTGCAAGAAGGATGAAGAGGAGGGACCAGCCTCGCCAATACTGAGCACATTGCCCGATCCGAACGCAGCGTTCGACCTCTCGGATTTCAGCCTGCTCACCGAGGGCAATTATTGGGTGTACGAACGAAGGACCTATGACAGCACAGGCCTTCAACTTGGCCTGGGTGTGGACAGCTTCTTCTTCGCTGGGGATACCGTGATCAATGGCAATACCTACATGGTCCAGCGAAGGACATCAGTTGCTGGCACGACTGGCATGATCTGGCGGATCATGCGGGACTCGGCGGACTGCTTGGTGAACCATTACGGCGGCCTGGTCTTCCGCTATGGCGTCTTCGACCAGATCGCATGGACCGATACGATAGCTCCCATCTTGTACATCGACTACAGCGTGTTCTCCGATCCGGTACCGCAATTCGTTCCTGCTGGGAACATTGTCTGTTACAAGTTGCTCGGCACGGTCGGGATGATCACAACGGGCTTCCCGCCGGTTCCGCCAGCTCGCTATCCATACGCCTACTGGGCCCCGCGTATCGGTAAGGTGAAGGATATGGAACCGTACATCAGCTCGGGCTGGGTGGTAGTGCGTGAGCTTTTGCGCTATCACGCGGAATAGGTACCGAAGGCCGATGGTACGAACTACGCGTATTGCTTCAGGATCTCGCTATCCATAGGCGTCCGCAAACAGGCCTCTAAACCACAGCAGGGTCTCCCGTCTTCGGGACCCTGCGTTACACCGCGAAGCTGCTCGCTCTATCTTTCAACATCAAGCCTCAGCCCATGAGCCCGCTCGAACTCCGCACCCGCGTCCACTCGCTTATTGATGCCGTGAAGAGCGATGAGTTGTTGCAGCGGATCCATGATCTGTTGGCCGGTTCAGGTGAGGCAAGTGGGGAAGGTGTTTGGGCAAGCATGACCGATGCGCAACGCGAGCGGGTGATGCTGGCCTACTCGTCGTCCCACGACCCGCGCAACCTTTCCAGCACGAAGGAGGTCATGAAGCGGAGGTGCTAACCGTTCAGGCCTTCACTAGGACATACCGCTCCTTGTCCTTCTTCACTTTCATTTTCCCGTCCATGATCTCGTGAAAGTCATCGCGCGTCAATCCCAGCAGCTTGATCAGCTTGCGGGCAATACGTTCTGGAACCGGATCGATGTGCGATTGGATGATGACCGGGCGGAAGAGGTCGGAGCGCGTCCACTTCTCATGCCCTCCCTTGGTATGGATGTACTTGCATCAGGCGAGTTCGAGGAAAGCCTGGAACTCGGCCAACGAGATGTTGCTGAGCTTCCGCGTGGACATTGACTAAAGGGCCAATGCCACTTCGCGCTGCACGTTCTTGAGGCCGGGCCGGTTCACGTCTCACGGTAGTCCCTCGTTGTCGGCGAGCAGTTCGTGGTGCTCCGGCGCCTTTACGCGCTTCTTCTTTTTGTTCACCGTCCAACCAAGGCGTTCGAGTTCCTTGAAAATGGTGCCCTTGTTGTGCGTGTATTCGAGGAACTCATCGAGCATCACCTCGAAGGAGCGCCGTGCTTCGACTTCGGTCTTACCGTACCCTGTTATATCCAGCGAAGGGGAAAAGGCGTAGTGGATACCGGCCTCCTTCCAAAGCAACACGTTCATGCCGAGGGTCACTCGTTCACCGTCCTTCAGTGCCTTGGATGCGATCACACGTTTCTTGCTCATTTCTATCGGAGGATAGTAATTGCGGCGGAAAGAGGTTTGGCCGCTATGGGCCGAAGCTAAAGTCACACGCGGTCTCCTCCTCAGGATCCTACGTCTTCCCCACAGTTCAGGCAGCATATCCGCTCCTTCCTTTGTCCTAGTATCAAAGCCACTCCCATGCGCCACACTACGCTGCTCGTTTCCTCCCTGCTCGCTTCGGCCGCCACTGCGCAGAACTATCTGGCGAACGAGCCCGTCTGGTTGGTGTCTTCGATGTGCGGTGTTCCAGCGCCTTGCATCGCCACCGACGGCTACAACTACTACACGGCCGGTGACTCGTTGATCCAAGGGGTGACCTGGACCAAGGTGTTGCGGCAGGGCTCGTACACCCTCGCATGGCAGAGCCCCAACCAGCCGGATCCCAATTGCCAAGGCCTGTATCCGTATGGTCCATCTTACTATGGCGTGAAGCTCATCCGACAGGAGGGGAGGCAATTGCGCATTTGGGCCGATGACACCGACCAACTCCTGTACGAGTTCGACCTCGTTGTCGGCTCCACCTTGCCACTTTCTTGGAACAACTGGAACACGGACATCACGGTGCTCGCGGTGGATAGCGTCCTGATCGGTACGGAGATGCGCGCCCGTTATGAACTCGCCAATAGCTGGGCACAATACCTCATCGAAGGCGTCGGTACCTCACACGGTCTCTTCGAGCCGGTGAGCAACTTCTTTGACTGTGGCTACAGCTTGGATTGTTTCGGCCTGGGTGCTGATGCGTTCTACCCAAGCGGTTGGGGTTCGTCCTGTTGGGTGGTTATGTCTGTTGTTGAGGGGGATGAGCTCAACGAATGGACGCTCGCTCCGAACCCTGCCGACAACATGGTAACGTCCCACCACGGCGAAGGCGACATGCACAGGAGGTGCTGGTCCGTGATATGAGCGGCCGTATCGTCTTGCAGGAGCGCTTGGCTTCCGTGCCAACATCTTCGCTGGATGTCTCCGGCTTGCCCGATGGGTGTTATGCGTTGTCCATCGACGGCGCGCTGCCCCAGCGATTGGTGGTGGCGCACGAGTGAGCATATCCCTGGGCAATTCGTGCCCCTGACTTGCTCATCGCTGCCGATCGCGCGCGTACTGTCATGCGGTGCGGCACCGTCCCATCGCGGCATTCACAAGCATTGGCTGCCATTGCTTCGGTGGGGCACCATTGTTGGCGCATGGCGGCAGATCCAATGATCGGATCCTGAACGATGAACGATCCCCGATACCTCGCATCCGAGCCATGGCAGAAGCAATTCGCGACCGCCGTGCGCAAGAACGTCAACACTTATTTCAAGGAACGCGGCCTCTCCACCAAGGGTGATGGGCGCATGGTGGTGAAGACCATCGCCATGCTGGCCATGTACCTGGTTCCGTTCGTGCTGTTGCTCACGTTGCCCATCAGCGGTTGGTGGGCCTTTCCCCTCGCGGTGCTCATGGGCGTGGGCATGGCGGGCATTGGAATGGCCGTGATGCACGATGCTGTTCATGGTTCGGCCAGCAGCCGCCAATGGTTGAACAAGGCCCTGGGCAGTAGCATGTATCTGGTTGGCAGCAATGTGCTCACCTGGAAGATCCAGCACAACGTGATGCACCATACGCACACCAACATCAATGAGGTGGACCACGACATCGGGTCGCGCGGGCTGCTGCGCTTCAGCGAACACGCGAAACTGAAGTGGGTGCACCGTTTCCAGCACGTGCATGCCTTCTTCTTCTACGGCCTGCTCACCATCACCAAGTTGGTGAACGACTTCTTCATGCTCGTCAAGTTCAACAAGTCCGGGCTCACCGCCAAGGAAGGCCTGAAGCCGAAGCGCGAGGTGGTCAAGCTGTCCTTCATGAAGGCAGGTTATCTGGCGATCTTCATCGGCCTGCCGATGATCTTCAGCGCGCTCACATGGTGGCAGGTGCTGCTCGGCTTCTTTGTCATGCACTTCGTTTCCGGTGTCATCCTCGGCAGCGTGTTCCAACTGGCGCACGTGGTGGAAGGCGCGGACCAACCCGTCCCCGATGAGCAGAACACCATCCACAACGACTGGGCGGTGCACGAGGTGCTCACCACAGCGGACTTCGCCCGCAACAACAGGTTCCTGAATTGGTACGTGGGTGGGCTCAATTTCCAGATCGAGCATCACCTCTTCCCGCACATCAGCCACCTCCACTACCGGAAGATCGCGCCGATCGTGGAACGCACAGCGTTGGAGTTCGGGTTGAAGTACAACCTCAAGCCCAGCTTTTTCGCCGCCCTCGCTTCCCACGCGCGCCGTTTGAAGCAGCTGGGACGACCCCAACTGGTGCCGGTTCCTGTCAGGTAGGGAGCGAGGGAAAGGCGGAGCTTAGGTCATTCACGCCCTCCACGAATTCCCGCACCGCCTTGTTGAAAGCATCGGGGTCGTTCCTGGATGAGTGGACTGACAGCTGACCTCCATAGTTTGAACGTCTGCGTCTCTTGATCTTGTACCACAGTGTCCACATGCATCCCTTGTGAACACCGTGGGACATCCACGGCAATTGGAGTCACCACGGTTTGGGAGACAAGCACGCGCCCTGCCAAGTCACGCACGGTGATATGCATCGGTCGTCCGATCTCTCCGCCTTGGATTTGAAGTGATCCACTTGGATCGAAGTTCGCGGTCAAGCCCGATGAGAGGACCTGTTCGTTCATGGAACTGAGAGTGCTCGTTTCGATCGCGTAGTCGTGGATATGCAACCAGGATGAGTCGCGGGTCACGTAGGAGGTCAACCGGATCCAGCCATATAGCGTGTCGGCTGGCTGCGGGACCCGCATGGCTAGAAAGCCCTGCGCAGTGTCGCCTTCGCCTTCGAACCATGCACCCGAGCCGATCCAGTTGCTTTGGTCGTTGATGTCTCTCATGAACGAGGCGAGGATCAGTTGATCCCCCATCAAGTCGGAGTACCCGATCCATGACAGCGAAGCGTTCACCATGGCCAACGAGTCGAGTCTTGCGGCTATGAACTCGCCGGGTTGATCCGCCGCGACCTCCAGGCCGGTAGGTGTCGGATTCACTTGCGTCCAGGCTCCATCGTTTGCTCCTGCACGGATATTTCCCGCGAAGAGAAAGAGGTCCACGCTACCGCTTACCCCTAGCGTGGCTTCATCTCCGTTGAACCCTGGACCGAACGGGGACGCTATCCAGGCATCCACTTGCGTGTACAGCAAGCCGGTAGTGTCGCCCGCAAGGATTTGTGCTTGCATGGACAAGGGGGAGAAGACAAGTGGGAAGGCGAGCAGGAGGAGGCGCATAAAGCCAAAGTATCCACCCAAGAACAGCTTTGTCATCCGATGCAGCGAGAGGTAGTTGCTGATCGAGCAAAGGTTCTCACCGACGCCTTTCGTGATCGACCGTCATGCTTATTGGGATCAGAGAGCGGCTCACTCCAAGCCCAGCACGAATTCCCTAACCACCTTGTTGAAGGCATCGGGATCCTCGACGTTGGAAAGGTGAGCGACATCGGGGATGATGACGAGTTTGCTTCCCGGGATCGCCACCGCCATCGCCTCGCTCTCTTTGGGGAGGATCAGCTCGTCCTTGCTGCCGGTGATGATGAGCGTGGGCACCTTGATGGTTGCGAGCATCGGCGTCCGGTCGGGGCGCTCTGCCATACCGCGCAGGGCGGCGATGACCGCGGCGGGTCGTTGACGCGCCATCATGTCCTTCACCGTCGCGCGACGTTCCGGATGCACGGTCGCCGTGGCTTGGTGATCATTTTGGGAACCATGCCTTCCGCGACGTTCTCCATGCCCTCGTCACCAACCTTCGTGGCCGTGGCGTAGCGCCCGGCGCGTCCTTTCTCGTCGTCGGCACCGGAGCGCGTGTTGCACAGGATCGGGCCGTCCACCGCTTCGGGGTGGTTCGTCAGGAACGCGAGCGCGATGTAGCCCCCCATGGACAGCCCGCAGATCACCGCCCGCTGAACACCGAGTTGATCCAACAGCTCCTTGAGGTCGGAAGCGTACGCGTCCATGGTCATGATGTCCGGCACCTCCGTGGAGTTGCCGAAGCCCCGCAGATCGGGTGCGATCACGCGAATGTCACCACCAAGTCCTTCCAATTGCGGCTTCCAGAGCGAACGATCGTGCGGGAAGCCATGGATCAGCAGGAGGGGCGAACCATTACCGGTGTGAGCTTGTGAAGTAGCCATGAGTTCCTGTAAAGGTGAGGCATGCGACCACGGATCGGTCATTCCGCCCGGGATCCGTACCAAGCGACTCTTCGATCAACAGGCGGTCGGGGCAACCATCCATCCCTTCTTGGTGTCCTGATCATCGATCGGTTGACGGTGTTCATCCCGGGCACGATCAGCGTACCCTTCTCCCGCCTACATTTCACCCAAAGAACCAGACTTCATGAGATCAGCGTTACCCCTGCTCGTTGCTGTTGCGTTTCCGTTCGCTGCGGCGCACAGCCAGTCCAGTTGCCTCACGGCCATGGCGGTCACACCGGGTACCTATGCGACCGGTGCCGTGGACGGATCCCCACTTACAGCCAGTTGTGCAGGTGGTATTGGTACGGCCGCCATCTGGTACAAGTACACGGCCACCGTGGATACCATGATGCAGATCCTCACGCATGTGGTGGGTATACCCGATACCGACACCAAGGTGCATGTGTACAGCGGAACCTGTGCAGCGCTCACCTGCATCGTTGGCGATGATGATGCCGGTGAAGGGCTCTCGTCCATGGTGATGTGGGAGGTGCAAGCCGGGACCACATACACCATTGCTTTCGATAACACCTTCTCCAGCGTGCCCTTCAGCTTCATCCTGAGCATGTACTACATGCCACCGCCACCGGCGGGTGTGGTGGTCTTCACCAACACGACGATCGTTGGTGCTGGCGGTATCATGGGTGCTGTTGACATGAACAACGACGGTCGCGATGATGCGGTGATGCCCGGTTACACGAGCTTCAACATCGGTTACCAGTACGACATGGCTGCCTATGCCATCGCCAACTTTCCGACCACGCCAGCGGCCAACACGGCCTCCTGGAGCTTCGCCGTCGGTGACTGGGACAGCAACGGCCATCGCGATCTGCTGTACGGAGGTGGAAGTGGTGCCACCTTCATGAACGCCAATGCGACCGGCTCCGCGTACACGCAAACGACCTTCCCACAGTACATCTTCTGCCAGCGGACCAACTTCGTGGATCTCAACAACGATGGCAACCTTGATGCGTTCAGTTGCCACGATGTGGACGCCAACGTTGGCTTCCTGAACGATGGCAATGGGAACCTGGTCTTCACCCAAGGGGGCTACGGCACCACCTGCGGTAACTACGGTTCCATCTTCACGGACATGAACAACGATGGCTCGCAGGACCTCTTCGTGGCCAAGTGCGGCTGCGATCCCAACGATCTGATGATGCCCAACAACGGCACCGGTATGTTCACGAACGTGGCCGTTGCGCAAGGCCTTTCGGATGGTCACCAGAGTTGGAGCAGCGCATGGGCCGACTTCGACAACGACGGCGATATGGACTCCTTCATCGGCAGCAGTGGTGGCGGCGTCCACAAACTGCTCACCAACGACGGGAACGGCAACTTCACGAACGTTACGATCGGCAGTGGCATGGACAGTTTCGCTGGATCCAGCATCGAATGGACCGCGCATGACTTCAACAACGATGGTTGGGTGGATATCCTTGGTGGTGGTGCCATGCACTACAACAACGGGGACATGACCTTCAGCCACGATGCCACGGCACCTTACAACCATGCCATTGGCGACATGAACAACGATGGCTTCCTGGACATCCTGAGCTCCGGCGGCTATTTCGCCAACGGTGGCAACGAGAACAACTGGGTCCGCATCAACCTGGTGGGCGTGGAGAGCAACCGCGATGCGATCGGGGCACGTGTGAAGATCACCAGCGCTTTGGGCACACAGATCCGCGACATCCGCAGCGGTGATGGCTTCGAGTTCATGAGCTTCATCGGTGCCCACTTCGGCCTGGGTGAGGACACTGAATTGGAAGAGGTGGAAGTGAAGTGGCCGAGTGGCGCGGTGGAGGTCTTCCAGGATGTGGCCATCAATAGCTCCCACACGTACGTGGAAGGTGTGTCCGTCGGCATGGAGGATGTTGCGAGCGATGGGTTCTTGGTCGCACCGAACCCGGTGGCGGACGTGCTCGTGGTGAGCGGCATCCCGATGAACGCACAAGTGGAGGTGATCGACGCGGCAGGCAAGAGCATCCTCACCGATCGCCTGTTGGGCAATGATCTCGACGTGAACGGCCTTGCTCCGGGTGTTTACCAATTGCGCGTCATCGACGGCGTGCGTCTTCGCGTGGCGCGTTTCGTGAAGCGCTGATCTTTTCGATCCCTACCGATGCAGGGTCTCCGAAGGGAGGCCCTGCTTTTTTTTGGCCCTGCCCGAAGTGGGTCACCCTTTCAGGATCCGTCCGCTATCAGGACCGCAATTGCACACCAGATCGATGATGCTCATACGCGGAACGAAGCCGTGCCTGTCAGTGAAAACCTGCGGGTAGGGAGGAACCGCCGCAACTTCCGGTGGCAACGGTCTCTTCGGATGGAAGGCCATGCGGAGGTCTGCAAGGCCATCCGTTTGCTCGATGTAGTTGTCCGAGACGACAACTTCTGTTTTCAGACCAAGCCATTTCATACCAAGGTCGATCGTGGCCAGTTGCAGGTCCGCGAGCCGGTCGTACTTCTTCAACACCACCGCTTCGATCTCATCGATGTAGTGGATGAACCAGGGCGTGTTGCCATAGGCACTGCGGATAGCGTGCATATGTTGTTGCGGCCAGGTCTCCACATAGCTCAAGCCGACCGACCTCATCGGCATCTTCTCGCCGCTCTTCCGCGCGATCTGCACCACCAGGTCCTGCACCCCGTTCGGACCGATGATGGAGGTGCGCGTGCGGTAGCTCTGCCGCTCGTAGTGCTCACCCAGATCGATGATCACACGCTCGTGCATCGCCAACAGACGGTAGTGTTCCACACTGCCGAAGTAGAAGGCGGATAGGAGCGGGGTGGTCACTTGCCAATACAGAAACGCGAAAAAATGCTGCCCAGCAGATCGTCGGTCGTGATGCTGCCGGTGATGGCCCCCAAGTGATGCTGCGCGCGACGAAGGTCCACGGCCAGCAGTTCCCCGCTCGTTCCGTTGTCGATGGCCTTGCGGGCCTCCACCAATGCCTGTCGGGCCTTTGTCAGGGCATCCACATGGCGTGCGTTGGTCACCACGATATCCGCCTGTCCGGTGTGCAAGCCCTTCACATGATCCAGGAAGCGTTGCTTGAGCACATCGAGGCCTTCGCCGTGCTTTGCACAGATCGCAAGGGTGCTCTTCGGCCTTGCCTGCACCACATCCACCTTGTTGAGCACAGGGATCACCACGGGTCCTTCACCAATGCGTTCGCGCAGCATGCCGGCCTCCAACGCGAAAGCCTGTTCGTTCATCACACTGGCATCGCCCAGCAGGACCACGATGCTCGCCTCTTTCGCCTTCTTGTAGCTGCGGTCGATTCCGAGTTGTTCCACCACATCGTTGGTCTTGCGGATCCCGGCGGTATCGATGAAGCGGAACAGGATGCCTCCAAGGGTGATCGTTTCCTCCACCGTGTCGCGTGTGGTCCCGGGGATGTCGCTCACGATGGCCCGGTCCTCTTGCAACAAGGCGTTCAACAAGGTGCTCTTACCGCTGTTGGGCGAACCGATGATCGCCACGGGAACGCCTTGCTTCACCGCATTGCCGTAGCGGAAGGAGGAGATCAACTCCGCGCACAGGTCCACGAGCCGGTCGATGAGCGTGACCAGTTCAACGCGCTTGGCGAATTGCACATCCTCTTCGCTGAAGTCGAGTTCGAGCTCGATCAGCGCGCTGAAGTCGATGAGCTGTTGACGCAGGTCTTCGATCCGCTTGCCGAAGCCACCGCGCAATTGTTGCAAGGCGAGCTTGTGCTGTGCCGCGCTCTGGCTGGCGATGAGGTCGGCCACCGCCTCGGCCTGGCTCAGGTCCATTTTGCGGTTGAGGAAGGCGCGCTGGGTGAACTCGCCGGGTTGGGCCGCACGAGCGCCCGCAGCGAGCAATGCTTCCAACAAACGTTGCTGCACATAGGACGATCCATGAACGCTGAACTCCACCACGTCCTCACCGGTGAAGGACCGCGGGCCGTGGAAGGTGGTCACCAATCCCTCATCGATCTGTCCTTCGGCGTCCACCAGCGCACTGAAGTACGCGCGGCGGTCCACTACCTCGGGCGGTAGTCCGGGAGCAACAGCCCACGCCACGGCAACGGCTTTGGGTCCGGATAGGCGCAGCAACGCGATGGCGCCCGTTCCCGACGGTGAGGCGATGGCGGCAATTGTGTCGCGTTCGTACATGGCGGGCAAAGATCCGGATCTTTACGCCCCATCGCTTCCGCCGATCGGGTTAGTGTCCACACCCATGAAGAGCCAAGCCAAGATCGAGTACGACCGCCTGACCTATCCCACTGTGATCGTCATTGGCGGCGGGTTCGCCGGGTTGGAGGTGGTGCAGCGCCTTGCGGGCAAACCGTTCAAGGTCCTCCTGCTCGACCGGCAGAACCACCACTGCTTCCAACCGCTGCTCTACCAAGTCGCCACCGCCAGCCTCAGCGCCGATAGCATTGCCCATCCGTTCCGGCGCACGGTGGCACCCATGCCCAATGTGGCCTTCCGCATGACGAACGTCGTTGGTGTGCGCCCGGCGGACAACGTGGTGGTCACGGACCACGGCGAACTGCACTATGATATCCTCATCATCGCCACGGGCAGCACCACCAATTTCTTCGGCAACAAGCAGGTGGAGGACCAGGCCATGCAGTTGAAGAGCATCAGCCAGGCGCTCGACATCCGCAGCGATTTCCTGCAGGACTTCGAGGCGGCGCTCTACCTGAGCGATGAAGCCCACCAACGTCGCCAGTTGAACTTCGTTATCGTGGGTGGCGGTCCTACGGGTGTGGAATTGGCGGGTGCCATGGCGGAGATCCGCATGACGGTGCTGAAGAACGAGTACCTCGAACTGGACAGCAGCCAGATGATGATCCACCTGATCGATAGTGGCGATCGACTGCTGAAAGCCTTCAGCGAAAAGAGCAGCGCGAAGGCCCTTCGGTACCTGGAAGAAATGGGGGTGAAGGTGAATTTCGGAGCGCGGGTCACCGGCTACGATGGTGATCGGGTCACCTTTCTTGATGGCTCGCACATGGACACCAACACCGTCATCTGGGCGGCGGGTGTGCGTGGCGTTTGCCTACCCGGACTTGAGCAAGGCTTTCATCCGCAAGCGAACCGCTTCAACGTGGACGCTTTCAGCAAAGTGCAAGGGACCGCGAACGTGTATGCCATTGGCGATGTGGCGCTCATGACCGCCGATCCCGCGTGGCCGAAGGGACACCCGCAGGTTGCCCCGGCGGCGATGCAGCAAGCCCAATATTTGGTGAAGAACCTCCAACGTGCGGAGAAGGAACGGACACCCTTCGGCTACGTGGACAAGGGTTCCATGGCCACCATCGGTCGGTACAAGGCGGTGTTGGATGTTCGCGGCTTTCACATGGGCGGTGCCATCGCCTGGTTCGGCTGGATCTTCGTCCACGTCATGAGCCTGGTGAGCTTCCGCAACCGCGTGATGGTGCTCTTCAATTGGGCGTGGAAGTACATGAGTTGGAAGAACACCATCCGACTGATCATTCGCCCGTACCTGCGCAAGACCACTGTCGTGGAGCCGCATTCCACGGTGGCATCCTGAAGGCGGATAGCTTCACCGCCCCGCATGGACCGCAGACTGCTGATACTCTGGCTCACGATCTTCATCGATCTGCTGGGCTTCACGCTCTTCATACCCGTCATGCCCTACTTCGGGGAGCGGGTGGGGGCGAGCGAGTTCATGGTGATCCTTTCCTCAGCCGTCTTCAGCCTGCTCGTTTTCCTCTGTTCACCCATCTGGGGCAGTGCGAGCGATCGGTTCGGTCGCCGCCCGGTGATCCTCGCCTCGGTGATCATCAGTGCGGTGAGCTATGTGGTCTTCGCGCATGCCGACAACGTGATCTGGCTCTTCGTCTCGCGCATCCTCACCGGTATGGGGTCCGGTAACATCGCTGCTGCGCAGGCCTATGTGAGCGATATCTCCGAACCGAAGGACCGCGCGAAGCGCATCGGATTGGTGGTCGGCGCGGCTTGGGGGATCGCCTTCGCAGCTGGACCGGTCCTGGGCGGCTACATCTTCCATCACCTCGGCGGCATCCAGTCCGTCGGCTACTTCGCCGTGGGGCTTTGCCTGCTCAACCTGCTGGGTGTGCTGTTCGTGTTGCCGGAATCGCTGAAGGAGAAGGACCACGCGCGTACCATCAATTTCAAGCCGGTGGCCAGCACCTTCGCGTCGCTCAAGGACCAGCGCTTCCGGGACATCTTCATCATCGGCTTCGTGTACATCACGGCTTTCAGCATGATGAACGTGAGCATCTCCTTCTTCTGGAAGGACCGGTACGCGCTGGATGTGGATCAAGTCGGGATGCTCATGGCCATCGTGGGGGTGATGTCCGCCATTTCGCAGGGTGCGCTCGTGGGCGTTTTCCAGAAGCTCTGGGGCGAACGACGCATGATGATCAACGGCGCGGTGCTGGTGGGCCTTGGATTGGCCGCCATTCCGTTCGTGCCGCTCGGCTTGCGTGCTTCGGTGCCGCTCGGTGCCGATGGTCAACCGATCCACCAGGACCTCGATCTGCTCTTCGTGCTGTACAGCATGGTGCCCATGATCATGCTCTCGGTCGGCAATGCCTGCCTCAACCCCAGTTTGGTCTCCATCCTCAGCCGACAGGCGGGGCCGCATGAACAAGGCGAGGTGATGGGCCAGAACATGGGTTTCGGTTCGCTGGGCCGGGTGTTGGGCCCTACGCTTTCCAGCTTCCTTTATCCACTGGGAATGGGGCTTCCCTTCTGGGTGGGTGGTGCCATCATGCTGGGCACGCTGGCCCTCGTGTTCCACTACCTGCGCACGAGTTACAAGCCGCTCGTTGGTGCCTCCGATCGCCCGGCTTAGTTTCGCCGCCTCTTTACAAGTTCCGATCACATGAGCGTACTCGTCAACAAAGCCAGCAAAGTGCTGGTGCAAGGCTTCACTGGTAGCGAGGGCACCTTCCACGCCACCCAGATGATCGAGTATGGAACGAACGTCGTTGGCGGTGTTACCCCCGGCAAGGGTGGCCAGCAACACCTTGATCGCCCGGTCTTCGAAACGGTGATCGATGCGGTGAAGACGACCGGCGCTGACGTCAGCATCATTTTCGTTCCGCCTCCTTTCGCTGCGGATGCGATCATGGAAGCGGCGGATGCCGGGATCAAGGTGATCGTGTGCATCACCGAAGGCATTCCTGTGAAGGACATGGTCACCGCACGTGAATACCTGCGCGGAAAGGACTGCGTGCTCATCGGGCCCAACTGTCCCGGTATCATCACGGCGGATGAATGCAAAGTGGGCATCATGCCCGGCTTCGTGTTCAAGAAGGGTGGGGTAGGCATCATCAGCAAGAGCGGTACGCTCACCTACGAGGCGGCCGATCAAGTGGTGAAGGCCGGTCTCGGTATCACCACGGCCATCGGCATCGGTGGCAACCCCATCATTGGTACCACCACCCTCGAAGCCGTTCAACTCTTTGCGAACGACCCGGAGACGAAAGCCATCGTGATGATCGGCGAGATCGGCGGTGATCTGGAGATCCAGGCTGCGCGTTGGATCAAGGCCAATTGCAAGAAACCGGTCATCGGCTTCATCGCCGGTGTCACGGCTCCAAAGGGCCGCACCATGGGTCACGCCGGTGCCATCGTGAGCGGTGCCGATGAAAGTGCCGAAGCCAAGAAGGCCGTGATGCGCGAGTGCGGCATCCACGTGGTGGAAAGCCCCGCATCGATCGGCGCGAAGGTGAAGGAGGTGCTGAGCTGATCCGGGGTTGTCCTCAGCGCTGCTTCAGCGCATCCTCGGTGATGCGAACATGCAGTCTTAGTCCGGGACCGTTGTCCGCATCCAAGGTTCCGCCTAGTTCCTGGATCCGTTCGCGCATGTTGCTCAACCCGTTTCCCGCGTGATCCGTGGTGGAGGCGAGCCCGATCCCATCATCCTGGATCACCAGGTCCATTCCGTCGGACCACTCCCACGCCATCATCACCGTGCTGGCATTCGCGTGCTTCACCACATTGTGCAAGGCCTCTTTCACCACCAGGAACAGGTTGCGCCGCTGGCGTGGGTCCAGCGGGAGGTCGGGCCAATCGCCGGTCAACGTGAGTTCCAGTTTGATGTCGTGTTCGCTGAGGTACGAGCGTGCGTAGAGCGTGCAATGGTCCACCGTGTCGCGCAGGCTGCGCCGTTCGGTATCCATGGACCACAGGAGCTCGCGCATGCTGGACATCAACTCGTCGGCTTTTGCCGAGAGTGCGCGCAATCGTTCGCGTTTCGGTCCCTCGGTCTCATCCCGCAATGCCAGTTCGCTGCGCAACTTCAATGCGCTGAGACCCGAACCGAGATCATCATGCACATCCCGGCGCAATTCCTCCCGCACCCGCAGGTCGGCGATGACGGCTTCCTGTCGGAGTTGGTTCTTTTCCAGTGCCGCCATTCGACGAGCCTGTTTCAATCGGGTAACGAGGAAGTAGGCGATCAGCGATAAAAGCACCAGGGCAGCGGAACCCCAACCAAGGAGCGCTCGCCTGCGGTCCTGCTCGCGTTGGAGTTGGCCATCCGATTCGCACTGTGCCTCTTTTGCGATGCGCACCAGTTCAAGGCTGTCGGTGAGCGCCTTGCGCCGCATGTTGGTCCGCAGCACTTCGAGCCGTCCGTCCATGAGGTTCAGGGTATCCTTCAACTCGGACCAGTACGTGGTCATTTCCACCGCTTCCTTCAACCTGTTCTGGCGCAGATAGATGTCGCGCAGCATCGCGGCCGCATGGACCATGGAGCCTTCATCGCCGGTTTCGCGCGCAAGGCCCAGATACCCATGGTAGCGAGCGGTGTCCAATGCACTGCGCAAGAGTCTTTCTGCTCCTCCGGAATTTCCCAGGGCCAATTCTGCTTCGCCCGCGAGTATGGAGCAGGTGCACCACCCGGCTTCATCGCCCGTGCCTGCTGCCACCTCCATGCAGGATGAGGCGGCCTGCAAAGCGCCGACGTGGTCGCCGCCCGCCATTTTCATTCGCGCCATGGGTGAGTACACCCCGATGTACCCCCAAGGTTCCGGATCGACCGCCATGACCTCGGCAGCGCGGTCGAGTTTCTTCAGCGCGTTCGTTCGCTCGCCCTGTGCTTCAAGCAGATATGCCATGCCTTCCAACACATTGGGGTGTACCTCGGGCAAACTGGTATCGCACAGAGCCAGTTGTTCTTCGGCCAGATCGTAGCGGCCCAGATCACAGTAGGCGCTGGCCATCCCGATCCGCAATTGGGTCTCCGCGGGGGATCGTGTGCGGGGTCCGCGAATGGCAATGCCTCCTTGTAATAAGCAAGCGCGAGTTGAGGTTCACCCACCGATCGGTACAAGGAACCGAGGGCGTCGTAGCCAACGATCCCGTACGATGGACTGCCCAGGTCCTTCCACAGTGAACATGCCTGCTCGAAATTATCCAATGCACCCGGAACATCCCGTTTGAACTTGGCTTGGTAACCACTGTTGTAATGGTATTGCGCGCGCATGGAACGCGCGAAACGTCGAACGTCCTCCGTCTCATGGGTCAGGAAGAAGCGGGTGAGCGTATCCAACTGCTGCAGATAGGGACGGGCTTTGCTGGAGACCATCCACGTCCCTGCAACCAGGCAGTACCGTGTCACCTGGTCCAGGCTCCTTTCATGGGATCCAAGAGCGGCAGCAGGGAGTCGCGCACCGCCTTGTTCCATTGCGCCTGAGCATGTTGCTGCATGCCCCAGCAGAGAACGCTCACTGCCACCGCGCGGTACAGCCACCTGCAATTCCAAGCTCTCGATCGTTCCATGCCTTACCGTTGCAATATCGGCACAGCACCGGATCGTGAACCAATTCCCTATTGGGCACCACGGCCCAAGAGCGAACTTTAGCGGCCATGGCGGAAGCAGGACCCTTGCGTGTGAGCGTGGTGGAGGATGATGCGGACATACGCGCCATGCTCCGCGAAGTGTTCACCACCAGCGATGGCTTCCGGCTGGTGAACACGTATCGTTCCTCTGAACTGGCGCTGGCGGATGTCGGCACCGAACAGCCCGATGTGATGGTGGTGGATGTGAACCTGCCGGGTATGGACGGCATCGAGTTCGTGCGGCAAATGGCAGAGCGCAAGAAGGGCATCCAGTTCATGATGTACACCGTGTACGATGATGACAAACGCATCTTCGACGCGTTGCGCTTTGGAGCCAGCGGCTTCCTCTTGAAGAACAGCACCCCCGATGAGATCGTGGCCGCCGTGCGCGAGATCCATGACGGTGGGGCACCCATGAGCGCAGCCATCGCACGCCGTGTGGTTGACCATTTCAAGCAACGCCCTTCTGCCGTGCCCATTTTGGAGGAACACCTGGGCGAGCGCGAAGCGGAGGTCCTGAAGTTGCTCGCCGAAGGATTGTTGTACAAGGAGATCGCGGCGCAGCTCGGCATCTCCATCGGCACCGTGAAGAACCATGTGTTCCGTGTGTACGCCAAGTTGCAGGTGCAGAACCGCACCGAGGCGACCAACCGGTATTTCGGGCGCTGATCGGAGGATCGTTGCTGGTTGTTGGTTGTCGGTCGCGCGTTGGCATGTGTGTGCCCGACGACTTACAACTATCAACGAGCAACTGACAACCGGTAACTGCTCTCTCCCTCCGATCGTGAACCAATTCCCTATTGCGGGCCGGGCGATAGTCCGGGAGTTTTGGGTCGATGGACGATCGATCACTTCCGGCAAGCGAACGAGGTAACGGCGTGTTGCGCTTCGTGCTCGTACACGACACGGACCGGAAGGGTAGCCGCAACCACATCGGTCGTTTGCAGCATCCGAATTTGGAGTTGCTTTCCATCCATGGCACCGGTACCGAATTGCTACGCAGGACTTCCCTGCCCAAAGCGAACGCCCTTGTGCTCAGTGGCGAACTACCGGATCTGCCGCAACATCTGTTCCTCTTGCATGCACGCGAGCGTTTCCCGCATGTGCCTTTGCTGGTGGCCGATGAACGCCGCGATGGGGACCTGATCCATCGCGCCCTGGTCCCACGGTGCGAGCGGCTATCTGCGCACACCCTGCACGGGCGATGATCTGGCGACGGCCGTCCGCACGATCGTGCGGTCCTCGATCGCCCTTGGCCCCGAGGAACTGCGCAGGCTCATCGATCACCTGCGCCACAAGAAGGCACCGGTCCATTTCGGGCTAACGGCCAAGGAGCGCTTGGTCATTGGCCTGCTCGCCGAAGGGCTCACCTATGCCCAAGTGGCGCAACGCCTGCAACTCTCGGCCTTCACGGTTAAGAACCACACGCACCGCATCATCAAGAAGATGAAGGCTCCGAACCGCGTGGCAGCCATCAACAAGTACATGAACCGGGGGTGATATGGGTCGCTTCGGACCATACGACGTTTTTCGCGTTCCTGCCAGGGTGACTCGTGTGCAGGATGATTACGCCGACCATCGGAACCCCTTGACCATGGCGGCTTCCAGCATGGCTTCGGAACGATCCGTGTCCGCGTCGCTTGGCATCGAGGACATCGGAACCCTGATCAAATACCCATTTCCCGGTATTGTGGACACAA
>JADJDP010000025.1 GCA_016702645.1 Flavobacteriales bacterium | reverse complement strand
GTTCAACAGTTTGCGTGACATTCCCACTTCCCCCCGGCATCGCTATTGGTAAGTGCGAACGTGGAGGCATCGTTGCTGTTGAACGTTAGTCCTCAAAGGAAACACCGTTCGGGTAAAGGCCCCAAGCAGTTGCAGCAGGGTTGGTACCACCGGTGGTCAGGTTCTGTACCGTCCATCCAGTCGGGGTGCCGTTGAAGTTCTGGCTCAGGAGAGTGGCGTCAGAGGTCGGTGTGCCGGTGCTGGTGAGGTCAACCGCATCTCCTGCGCACACGATCAAGTCGCTGGCATTGGCGGTTACACCCACGGGTGCTGGGTTCACCACAACAACGGTCGCTTGTGGCAGGCTGGAACATCCAGCCGCTGTTGCCACGACCGTGTACGTCCCGTTCATGCCGTTGTCCGCATTGAGGCGCGTGGGGTCTTCATCCGTGCTGTTGTAGCCAGCGGGGCCGCTCCAGGCAAAGGTCGAACCTGGTTGGTTGGAACTGCCCAAGAGGTTGAGGGTGGTTCCGGCACAGATCGGGCTGTTGCTGCCAGCTGTTGCAATGGGCGTGGGGCTCACGGTCACATTGCGCGTCGCGGTGGTTTGTGTATTGCATGCATCGGTTACGCGCACGGTCCAGGTTCCTGCTACGTTCACCGATTGGGTTACCAGACCAAGTGCGAACACACCTCCGGGTGGCATCCACTCATACGTGTACGGGCTAGAGCCACCGATCGGGTTCGCTGTAAGTGTTCCGGAACCGGGTGTGCAAACGTGTAGTGTCGCCGGGGTGATGATCGCCGAAGTAATGGGGGCGAACACACCTACCGTGACATTTCCAGTACGGGCACACGGACCCACCACCAAGCTCACCTGGTAGTTCGTTGGGGTAACGTATTGTTGGCCACCGGGTTGCTCACGGTGCCGTCGGGGGTCAGGTTCCCACTGGGCGTCCAAACGATGGACGACATGGGGAATGTCATTGGAGCCCAGCGGTAGAATCGACCGCTTGCGGGTTGCCCTGCATTGAGTCGTTCGCTGCCACCGTACTTACCGTATTGGTCGCTACCGTTACGCTCTGGTAGTTCGCCGCGTTGCGGTCATACCTACGGATGCGGACATCGTTCCGGGGCCCATAGCGCCATATCGGTATTCGATGATGTTGCTCGACTCATGGAGCCACGCTTGAACGTGCTGTTCGCAACTCCACCAGTTGCACGCGGAATGGTCACGAACCACTGCACCACCAGGATGCGGTTTGGTGCGGTCCCAGTTACCAAGGACTGCACATTACCCGTGGTACCAGGACCATGTCATCCCAATAAGGGTAGAGCTTGGGGATGTTGGTCGTGCTCACAACACTGTTGGTGAACTGGCCGCTCGGAGCACCTGCACCAAGCCTCGCGAACCCGTCAGGGGTTACACCGAAGTCGGTGTGGTTCACGTTGTTGAAGCGGAAGGTGAAGCCGATCGGGGAAGACCGGATCCGTGTCGTCAATCCCAGTACCGATGCGCTGCGTTGCACCGGCCATGGCAAACCAATGCTGCGCCCGTTCCGGTGCTAAAGACCATCTGGTTCGCAAGGTGGCCGGATCATAGGATGCCACGTTCAACTGGCTGTTGCTGCCGGAGCACACCGTTGGAGGGGTGGCAGTAACCAGCAAGTTCGGCAGGCTTGGATAAGCCGGGATGACGAAAGGCGCAGGCACCAAAGTGGTATTGCTCGTGGAGCAATCGATCTGGTCACCATGCAGCAGGGTCACTACAACTTGATCACCCGGTGCAAATGGGCTGATGGTCGTCGTTTGCCCGCTCGTAAAGGTTCCCGGCAGCGTGATGGGCGGATTGCCGTTCACCGAATAGCGGATGGAGGCGGGGCCGCCATCACCTTGTGTGGCCACGGTCACATCCACACCAGGGCAAGTGGGGTTCGCTGCAATAGAACCCGTGGGCGCTTCGCAACCCGCCGTGCAGGCCACTTGGAAGCTCCAAAGGCCCGGAGGCTCCACGCAGTCGCCTGAACCACCTTCCTGACAAGTGGTGCCGGATGTGCTCTGCGTTACCACCACGAGGATGGAAATTACCCGAGGCGGGGAACGGAGGAAGTGACCCAAGGTCCGTTGCTCCACCACTGCTGCCTATCTGTTGGAAGCCGTTGTTGACATCATAGACGGAAACAACATCCGTCGCGGCGATGCAACCAGAGAGGAAGGTGAGCGTCACCGAACCGGGCACCGTTGAGGTGATCAACCATTCGCGGTTGGTAGCCCCGTAGCAATATCCAGTGATGATCGCTGGGTTGTTGCAATCGAAGGTGATCGGACAGGCGGAGTTCAGATACTCACCGTCGGTAGAACATGATCAGTTCGGTAGCCAATGATATGCACTGATCCGTGGAAGCGAAGTTGCCACCGAGCTGGGTGATCCTACAGGAAGATCGCTTTGGGTTGAGATGGCACCGCCGTTCACCGTGTAATCCACGCTGATCGTGAGGGGCCTCCGGTGCTTATCACGTTCACGTCCACCGTGAACTGGTCGTTGTCGCAATCATCGTCAACACTGGCGGTGGCAACAGGAGGTACGCCGCAACCGGAAGTCTCCAACGTGAAGGTCCCCGCGCGAATGTCGAACCCCGTGACGTAGATGTAGTAGGTCTCGTAAAATCGGCGTCGAACGTGATCGTGGAACCAAAGCCGTTGGGTGCGTCGCAGTCGTCATCATCGCTTGCGATACATGTCAGAGCCCCACGAGCCGGTAGCTACGGCCAGTCTGGTATCATAGTCTGCGGTACAAATGCTCACGGTGATAGGACCGCATGCACCCGTCATCGTATACCAAACGCCGCCAGCCGTGGTTACATCGAACTCCGTGCAAGAGGGTGCCCCGGTGGTAGTCGAACCGATGGTAGTACCATTAACAGGCATACCGCAGGTGATCGGGATGGCATCGGCGCACAGGTCGTTCTCGGAGGAGGAGGAGGTAGATACTCCTGGATACAGATGTTGTACGTGCCTGCGGTCCCCGATTGGCTGAGCAGCCGGAAGGTGTAGTCCGCACCGGGGGTAACGGGATGATACCTGTTGTTTCCATTGGTGCAGCTGATCTCGGTACCGTCGCATGCATCAAGTATCTGCACAGCCAGCACGCTCAACGTTCCAAGCTCGATCGTCCACTCGACTCGAGTAGGTTTCTGCGTTGAACGTGTAGAACACGTCGTTCAACCCAGGGATGCCAATGAGGCAGGAAGGTTCAGCGCTCCCACTTTCGGTGGCGCTCACCGTTGTTCCCCCCACGTTGGCTGTCGGGCAGGAACCGTTCGCTCCCACAAATAGGTCTTCTGCATTCGCGCAATCATCGTTCGCTGGTGCGGCCGCTGCACACATCACCGGTGATCGCCGTGACCGTGAAGGGGCCCGTGGGCCAAATAGGGATGTACCAAGTACCGGCAGTACGTTGGCGAACACGAAGCGCCGGTTACCGTTGGGGCACGCGGTCTGGTCAGGACCCGATATGATGATGTCGAGCAACTCAGGGCAATCCGACGCCATGGCGTTGTATGACAAGGTGTACCCGGGTGCGGTCGTACACCAGTTCAATTCCAGCGTTGCTGCACAACTCGTGAGTTGTATTGCTTCCCAAGCTTGTGGATCACCGTTCCATGTTGGTCCATCATTGTTCAGTGCGCCAGCAGAGTTGCCGCTGATGTTCACCGTTGCATTGTTGCCGATCACCGTGACGGGGGCGTTCACACACAAGTCGTTCGGGGGTGGGCAGGAAAACGTGTTGTTGTTGAAGGTCAAGTTGCAATCGGAGTCGGTCGCATGCGTGATGGTGACATCCACATCATCGTTGCTGGAGAAGCCCGTCAAGGTGACAACTTCCACTGAGGAGACAGACCCACCCGCTATTGGCGCACCGCCGTTGACCGTATAGGTGATCGTGTATGGTGCTCCATCTCCCAGATCGGTGAAATCGAGCTCCAAGCTGAAACCACCGGGACAACCTGGAACCACCGTAGGGGTAACTGTGGGTGCGGTACAGAGCAGTTGTTGCTCGATGGGTTGTTCATGCCACCATAGCTCACGTTCGTGATCCACTCGAAGGACTGGCCGCTGTCAAACCCGTCGTCGAAGTCAGTTGTACAATAGTCGGGTGTTGTAAATTCCCACGCCAGCCACATCCTCCCATGAAATTTGAAGAATGCTCCTGTTCGTAACGAGGTCGGCGCCAAAGTTGAACTTGTGCCCAGCCATAATGGACCAGGCGGTGTTTTCGTTTTGGAACTGGAAACCGACATAGTTCTTGGAGGAATTCAGGTTCCATGCGGGGGTGGCGCCAGCAACACTACCGTTGGCCCATGTTGCAGTACCGTCGATCAAGGTGCCATAAGGCAAATTACCGACGCCAGTGCCGCCGGGGGCTTGCATATACACGTTGCCACCAGGCAAGGTAGGATTGAACCACGAAAGGGAACTTGCATTCCAAGGGTTGAGGTCCCAACCGGGTACGCCCGCCGGACTCACACCGGAGGTCTCTGTCTGCACATTGATATAGACGCCAGCGGTGGTTGCCGGGATCGCGATGGGAGTTCCGGGAACCCAGTTTACGATCGCTGCCGAGCTTTCGCCAGCAGCTACCAAACCGGCTACCAAGGTGGCGGCTTTCGTGCACGCCTTGAAATGTTTTGAGAGTCTTTGCTTCAAGCTCGATGGACCGTTCTCCGGCGTCTCAGCCTCGAACCGGTCGCTGTGTGATCGATTGTTCATGATCAGGGGGTTATTGGACAGGGTACGCCCGGTTACTTATGTGAGGAATTCGATTTCCACTCGTTCAGGAGCCGCTCGAATTCTGGGCGGGTTCGATCCGCACGCGAGGATCCATCTTCATTGCAGTTCCAGATCGGAGAGACGCTGCTCCTGCGCCGTAGGGGGTACGACCTGGGACACCTTGGCCGAGTTGCGCGTGCGGCTGGGGAGGGCGCTGCCTTGGTCAGCGGCATGGGCGCGGTGCCCTTGCTTTCGCAAGTTCCAACCGACTAACACGTAAGTGGGATGGAGCGGAACCTTTGGTTGGGGCAACCGTCGGTGCTTGGGAATTCTTCGTGGGCGCGGTCGTCAGGGTAGGTTTCAGCGCAGTCGCCTTCACAGACTTGGACTTGGAAGGGGTAACCTCGGAAGGGGTAGCCTCGAGTGGTGTCGCGATGGTCTGGGCCTGAACAGCAGTGCTGAAGAGGCCGAGCGCCAAAAGCGTGAGGGCCGACTTCTTCCATCGAGCTAATTGTCGCGTACTGGGCACGATCGATCGGAGAATGCCCATTGTTGTTGGTTTTGGTTTCGGTTCGTGTTGGGGATGCCAATACTAGTGGAGTGTACCCACGGCACCAAGTGAGAAATTGTTCTGAACAAGAGGCAACCCATTGCAACAGGTTCCGTTGTCGGATCCGCTGCGTCGCCAACCACACGCACCACCAAGGAACTCATCCTTGGAGCGCATCACATCGTGTAGGGGTTGAACGTTCACGTATCGGGGGGCTGGTGTTTTTCCTGCACTCATCCCAAGCGGCTTGCTCCTAGAAAGAGCGAACAGATGAGTTGAGGGTGTCCGTGACAATGACCTTGGATCCGTTCCACCTTGGGTGGATGCGGGGTCTATGACAAGCGGAACAGGTGTTGGTCGTGCCTGGGGCGAGGCGTTTATCTGGGTTAGGTAGGTGCTGAAAGAGCTTGTGTTTTCGGAACACGGTGCGCAAAGTAGTTGGCTGCACCATCCGTAACAAGTTGTTGTTGAAAAATAGTTAACGGTCATGGCCAAGCGAGGCCTTTGCATTGCAGGGCTAACGGCAGGACTTGGGAGCTGTATCGGTCCTGTAACCGCTCCACCCGCCCGCCGTTGAAAGCCCGTGATGGTCTTTCCCCGTGCAGTTGTTCTTGCCTGCTCCGGCTTGGCAACATGGGCTTGCGTGGCCCAACATGATACGCTCCTGCTTGCGCAGGACGAGCATTACGTCATGGGCGATGCCGGGGAGGATCCTTCCCCGGACCTCAATGCCTACGAGGCGTTCAACAGTCCCTTGGGTGGTGATTCGGTCCGTACCTGCGGCGAGCATCCGTGCATCGGCTGGGTGGAAGACCTCTACCCGAACGGAGGGCTCAAGCATCGCGGCTACTATGATGGGGGCAAGCTCACCGTGTACAAGAACTTCCATCCCAATGGATCGATCGAGCGCGAGTTCAAGGGGATCGATGCCGTGAAGTGCGTGCTACGCACCTGGCATGCGAACGGGAATCCGCGGAGCGAAACGCGCTATGCCGAGGGCGCGGCCTACCAGTATGAGGACCATTATGTGAACGGGCAATTGCGGTACGCCGAGGAACGGCATCGCTCGGAGCCCTGCTTCACACGCATGGAACTGTACGCAGCGGACGGCAAGCCGATCAGCTTGTTGCGCAAGGGCGGCGGCAAGTTGGAGTTCGAGCAGGAGGAGTTCCATCCGGGAGGCGCGCTCAAGTGCAAGGGCGCTTCGCGCTTCGTTCCAGCACGCATGGATACGCAGCGTTTCGGGACCTGGAGCTACTTCGATACCAACGGCATCAAGGTGCGTGAAGAGGATTATGTGGATGGGAAGATCCACGCCTCACGGACGTTTTGATACGAACACCTACAATTGGGAAGCCCCGCCAACTGGCGGGGCTTCGCTGTTCGTGAACCCGGTCCCCCCGGCCGGCCAGCTGGTCGGCCGGCGGCGGGATGTGGGTCAAGTAGCGGGCGGACGATCGTCCGCCCCTACTTGTCCTTCACCTCTTCGAAGTCCACGTCCTTCACCTCGCTATCGGCGGTGTTGGTGTCCTTCGTTGCATCGCCATTGGCTTGCGCCTGCTGCGCTGCTTTGTACATCTCTTCGCTCGCTGCGGCGAATACCGTGTTCAACTCGGTCATCAATTTCCCGACAGCATCCAGGTCCTGTGCCTTGTGGGCGTCCTTCAATCGGCCCAGCACATCCTCGATCGGTTTGCGCTTGTCCTCGGGGATCTTGTCGCCGAATTCCTTCAGCTGCTTTTCCGTCTGGAAGATGAGGCTGTCGGCTTGGTTCAATTTGTCCACGCGTTCGCGCGCCTGCTTGTCGGCATCGGCATTGGCCTCGGCTTCCTTCCTCATTTTTTCGATCTCCTCCTTGCTCAAGCCGCTGCTGGCCTCGATGCGGATGCTCTGTTCCTTGCCGGTGGCCTTGTCCTTCGCGCCCACGTGCAGGATGCCGTTCGCGTCGATGTCGAAGGTCACTTCGATCTGCGGTACACCGCGCGGTGCGGGCGGAATACCATCGAGGTGGAAACGACCGATGGTGCGATTGCCATTGGCCATGGGGCGTTCGCCTTGCAGCACATGGATCTCCACGCTGGGCTGGCTGTCGCTGGCCGTACTGAAGGTCTCGCTCTTCTTGGTCGGGATCGTGGTGTTCGCCTCGATCAGTTTCGTCATGACGCCGCCCATGGTTTCGATACCCAGGCTCAGCGGGGTCACATCGAGCAGAAGCACATCCTTCACATCACCGGTGAGCACACCTCCTTGGATGGCGGCACCGATGGCCACCACTTCGTCGGGGTTCACTCCTTTGCTGGGCTCCTTGCCGAAGAACTTCTTCACCGCTTCCTGGATCGCCGGGATGCGCGTGCTGCCACCCACGAGGATCACTTCGTCGATGTCCGTGGTCTTGAGGCCCGAGTTGCGCAATGCGCTCTCGCAGGTGCGATGGTGCGCTTGATGAGGCTATCGGCGAGTTGCTCGAACTTGGCGCGTGTGAGGCTGCGCACCAAGTGCTGTGGAATGCCGTCCACCGGCATGATGTAAGGCAGGTTGATCTCGCTGCTGGTGGTGCTGCTCAGTTCGATCTTGGCTTTTTCGGCAGCTTCTTTCAAGCGCTGTAGTGCCATGGGATCCTTGCGCAGATCAATGCTGTACTGGCCCTTGAACTCGTCCGCGAGCCAGTCGATGATCACCTGGTCGAAGTCATCACCTCCAAGGTGCGTATCGCCATCGGTCGATTTCACTTCGAACACACCATCGCCGAGTTCCAGTACGCTCACGTCGTGGGTACCACCACCGCAATCGAAGACCACGACCTTCTGGTCCTTGTTCTTCTTGTCCAGTCCGTATGCCAGTGCGGCAGCGGTCGGTTCGTTGATGATGCGGCGCACTTTCAGCCCCGCGATCTCGGCCTCTTTGGTGGCCTGGCGTTGTGCATCGTTGAAGTAGGCCGGTACGGTGATGACCGCTTCGGTGACCGTGGTACCAGGTAGTCCTCGGCCGTCTTCTTCATCTTTGCAGCACCATGGCGCTTATTTCCTGCGGGCTGAATTCCCGGTCGCCGATGGCCACACGTGGCATGCCGCTGCTGCTGCGCACCACCTTGTAGGGCACGTCCGATCTCCTTCGCATCCTCCTCGAGGTGTTGCCCGCGAAGCGGTTGACGAATGGATCGTGTTCGTGGGATTGGTGATGGCTTGGCGCTTGGCCGGGTCGCCCACTTTGCGCTCACCGCCTTCGATGAACGCCACGATGCTGGGGGTGGTGCGCTTGCCCTCGCTGTTGGCGATCACCACGGGTTCACTGCCTTCCATTACGGCTACGCAGCTATTGGTGGTGCCCAGGTCGATCCGATGATCTTGCTCATGTTGGTTGTTGTTGGGGCCGGTGCTTCGCTATGCTCCGCCGATCGACCCGGACTAGTTGGTTCTTGGTGGTGCGCGGTGGTCAAGGTCCATGCCACCTGAACGGCCGACCTGCAATGCTGACACGGATGCAAAAAGTCCGCTGTGGGTGCGGGATAGCGGCGCTGTCAGATCGACAGCGACCCGTCTAGTTTCTCTCTATTCCGTACTGAACGGCCAGGGTGAACGCGGACCCTGAAACAACCCCGGGGCAGGGTGACTTCCGCCGATCAATTGCAGCTGTACGCACCCCCGGGATCCAATGCCGAGCAGAACTGGAGGTTCCCGGTGTACTGGCCGTCCACCAATTGCTGGAGGGTATTGCCGTTGAGGCGCTTGCCTACCAGGTTCTTGGTATAGCGGCTACCCCAAATGCCGATGGCGCCATCCACATTGCTGAAGTCGGGCCGGTCTTCGATGATGCCGGAAACAGGTTCGGTGAGCGTGAGGTAGGTGTGGAAGTCGTCGTTCGCCACCGATACGAGGAAGTCGAGCCCGCGGAATATCCGCTTGTTCACACTGGCCCAGTTCGGGTTGCTCCTGCAGTTGTTGGCCAAACCGCTGAAGAAGGACTCCCCGTTCATGATGACGGACATGTCCTCCTGTTCGAGGAACTGGCGGCTACGCGGCTGCCGAGCGTTTGCACGAAGGTGCGGGGAACGGTATCGGTGCCGGTCACTTCATCGTAGCGGAAGCGGAACGAGACCACGAATCGCTTGCAGTCGGCTTTCGATTTCCAATTGAACTCATAGGTGCCGTAGGCCGTGTTGAACGAGTTCCGCAGACCGACGCGGCTGGCCGTTGAGTTGGTGTCCTGGTCCACCGGGTCGATGGTGAAGTCGTTGACGATGGGTGTTGTGCTGGTGATGTCCGCCCCTTTCACCTTCAAGCGAAGGCGATAACGCGCATCCTGGAAGAGGAACATCCGGCCGGTGTTCAATTGTGTTGCGAACGGCGTGCGGAAGTAGAAGAGCTTTTGCACCGGCGCATAGAAGGTGCCGGGTTCCCGATCCACAATGGTGGTGTCGTGCAGTTGATAGGTCTCCACCACATTGCCGCTGCCATCCAAACGGTCCACTTCGGCAAGGGTGATCGCATCGCCGGTGTACTCGTTCGAGTCGGCCACCAAGGCCATGTCGTAGGCATTGCCTTCGCCAAGGAACGCCTTGTTGATCTTCACCAAATGGATCGAGTCGCGCTGGTTTATCAACCCGTACACGACCGTGATGTCCTTGTACTCCGCGTTGATGTCAAGATCGTTGCTGCAGGAAGAAAGAAGGACTGCGGAGAGACCGATGAAGAGGAGACGTTGCATGGATGGGTGCGGCGAAGGTGCCCAAAGATAGCCGGGCGTGCGTTCACGGGCATACGCATGGAGCAGCGGCGGTCGCTGGCGGGGGAACGGTACGACAAGCCCTGGATAGCTTTGCCGGAACGAGCGCTGCCATGGACGATGTGAAACGGGTGACCACCCGCACCCTGCAAGAGATGAAAGCCGATGGCGTGAAGATCGCCATGCTCACCGCGTACGACTATTCGCTGGCGCGCTTGGTGGATGCTGCGGGCATCGACGTGATCCTGTGGGGGATAGTGCGAGCAATGTGATGGCCGGCCACGAGACCACCTTGCCCATCACGCTCGACCAGATGATCTACCACGCCAGTGCCGTTGTGCGCGGTTGTGCGCGTGCGCTCATCGTGGTGGATCTTCCCTTTCGGTACCTACCAAGGCAATAGCAAGGGCGCGCTCAACTCGGCCATCCGCATCATGAAGGAGAGCGGTGCGCACGCGGTGAAGTTGGAGGGAGGGAGAGAGGTGCTCGGTTCCGTGGAACGCATCCTTACGGCTGGGATCCCCGTGATGGGCCACTTGGGCCTCACGCCCCAGAGCATCTACAAGTTCGGGACCTACGTGGTGCGTGCACGCCAGGAAGAGGAAGCAGCGCGCTTGCGGGAGGACGCCAAGCTCTTGGAGAAGGCGGGATGCTTCGCGTTGGTGTTGGAGAAGATCCCTGCGGCGCTCGCTACGGAAGTGGCGAAGAGCGTGAGCATTCCCGGTCATCGGTATCGGTGCTGGCGGTGGAGTGGATGGGCAGGTGCTGGTGCTGCACGATATGCTGGGCATCAACAAGGAGTTCAATCCCCGTTTCCTGCGACGTTGCGCCGATCTGCATGAAGTGATCACCGGCGCTGTTTCCGGGTACGTGCGGGATGTGCGTAGTGCGGATTTCCAGGTCCGCATGAGCAGTATTGAAGGGACTGCAGCGCCCGTTGTTCTCTTCGAGGACGCATGGATGCTTGCCGTCTCGAAGCCGGCCGGAATGCCGGTGCAAGCCGATCCCACAGGCGATATCGATCTGGTTGGTTGGCTCCGAACGCATCGCAAGGAGCCCGGTATCGAACTCGTTCACCGCATCGATCGTCCGGTTAGCGGTTTGGTCCTGCTGTCGCGTTCGGCGGAAGCCCTGTCTGTGCTGCACGAGATGTTCCGCGAACGCCGCATGCTGAAGCACTATTGGGCCATTGTGGAAGGAAGCGTGAAGATGACCACGCCCCTGGTGCTTGAACATTCGCTCCAGCACGATCAACGAACGCATCGGTCGAAGGTCGTTGGCGCTTCTCCCGAGAAGGTTCGCGCACGCACGTTCGCCTTCTGGCCACCGGCGATCGCTACACCTTGTGGAAGCGATGCCCGAAGGCGGCGCGTTCCACCAGATCCGCGCGCAGCTGGGTGCGTGGGGCCATCCGATCAAGGGCGATGTGAAGTACGGCGCACGCCGCGGCGAGAAGGATCGGAGCATTGCCTTGCATGCCCGGTCACTGCGTTTCGTTCACCCCTTCACCGGTGGGGATGTGAGCATCAACGCAACCGTTCCGGCCGGCGCGCTTTGGTCCCTTGGTCGCTGCTGTTCCTGCCGGGTAGCATCGTATCGCTGCCGCTCCTAATTTCAGCGGCATGAAAGCAGGTGTACTCCTGTTGGCGATGCTTTGCATTGCATCGGTACGGCCAACGCACGCACAAGTGCTCATTTCCGATTCGCTGCTTGCGAGCTACACCATCGATGAGCTCAATGATCAAGGCATCGCCAATGCGGACAATGCGATCGAAGCCTATCGGCTCATCTACCATACCATCGATCCGTTCGGTCAGCCCACCATCGCGAGCGGTGCTGTGATCATACCAGTTGGAAGTTCATGCACGCATGCGATGGCTGCGTACATGCACGGCACCATCCTCAACCGTGAGGACGTGCCATCGCGGCTCAACTCGGAGATCGTGGTGGCCTACTACCTCGGTGCGTTCCGCTACGTGGCGGTGCTCCCGGATTACCTCGGCCTCGGCGACAGCCCCGGTCCACATCCATACATGCATGCCGCGAGCGAAGCTTCCGCGAGTGTGGACATGCTGCGGGCTGCGCGTGAGTTCTGCGCACAGAAAGGCGTTGCATTGAACGGCCAGCTTTTCCTCACCGGCTATTCGCAAGGCGGGCATGTGTGCATGGCAACGCACAAGATGATCGAAGAACAATTTCCGGAGGAGTTCCAAGTGACGGCGAGCGCACCGTGCAGTGGTCCTTACGATGCCAGCGGGGTGCAGGCCGAAGTGATCGTGGCCGAGGAGCCGTATCCCGCACCCTACTACCTGCCCTATGTGCTCTTCTCCTACAAGTACGTGTATCCTTGGTTGTACGATGATGTGCATGAGATCCTCGTGGAGCCATACGCCACGTTGTTACCACCGCTTTTCCTCGGCAACAATGGATCGGGTGTGGTGGACGACGTGATGCCCGTTGTGCCGAACGATATCCTGGTGGAGACGATGTTGCAGGAGTTCATCACCGACCCCGAGCATCCCTTCCGCGAAGCCCTGCGCGAGAACGACCTCTACGACTGGACCCCTGCTGCGCGCGTGCGCATGTTCTATTGCGATGCGGACGACCATGTGTTCTACCAGAACAGCACGGTCGCGTTGCAAGCAATGCTCGACAACGGCGCTGCGGATGTGGACGCGATCAATGCGGGCGCCGGGCTCGATCACAATGGATGCGCCTTTCCCGCATTGCTCAATGCCAAGGGTGTCTTCGATGCGTTGCAGTCGCCTTGCAGTGGCATCGGTGTTCCGGAGATCGATCGCATCACTTGGTCGTTGTGGCCGAACCCGGCGAGCGACCGGATCGATCTCGTGGTTTCCCATGATGTGCTGACCAAGGTGCCGTGGAACCTATGGACGATGGACGGCCGCTTGTCCGCTTCCGGAACGATCTCCAGCACAGGGATCGCGCAACGATCATGTTGGACGGACGGAGCTCTGGTGCATATCTGTTGGAACTTGCACCACCGCAAGGGCCGGTGCGTTTACGCGTGGACCTGGTCCGCTGATCGGCCCTACATCGGATCCACGTCCGTAATGAGCTGGACGGCGCGGTGCGCGGGATCCGCGAGGACGCGATCGATCGTATCGCGCACGAACTGTTTCTCCTCGTGGTGCGCACTGCGGCGCAGTTTCACCATCAGGTTGCGAATGTGCTTGTCGTTCACCCAGGCCACGGATGGGATCTCCGGACCGAGCACGCGATCACCCAAACGCTCGCTTAGTGCGTGGGTGAGGGCGAACGCCGCTGACGCGACACGTTCTTCATTACGGTGTTTCAGTGTGAGACGGACCAGGCGCGTGAAAGGCGGATAACCATGCGTGCGGCGGTGTTCGAGTTCGCGCGCGTACATGCCCTCCACATCGTGGTGCACGACCAGGTCGAGGACGGGGTGCTGCACTTCGAACGCCTGGATGATCACCGTGCCCGCTTTCTTCCGTCGTCCGCTTCTTCCCGCCACCTGTGCCATCAGTTGGAAGGCACGTTCGTGCGCGCGGAAATCGGGGAAACGCATGAGGTTGTCGGCATTGAGGATGCCGACCACGCTCACGTGCTCGAAGTCCAATCCCTTCGTCACCATTTGTGTGCCCACCAGGATGTCGATGGCGCCCTGCGCGAAACCGGTGATGATGCGATCGAGCGCGTTCTTGCCGCGTGTGGTGTCCTGGTCCATCCGCGCCACCCGCGCATCGGGGAACAGCTCCTTCAGTTCCTCCTCGATCTTCTCCGTCCCGAAACCGAGCATACGCAGGCGAGCGCCGCCACATGATCCGCAACGCTCGGGTGGCGGGTAATGCCTGCTGCAATAGTGGCAACGCAAGCGGTGATCGCGTTTGTGGTAGGTCAGGCTCACATCGCAGTGATCGCATTCGGGGATCCATCCGCAAGCCTCGCACTGCCATACGGGCACGTATCCGCGCCGGTTCTGGAAGATGATCGCTTGCTCGCGTTTGGCGAGGGCTTGTTGCACCGTGTCGATCAACGTGGTGCTGAAATGCCCGCGCATGGTCTTGCGTTTCTGCGCATCACGCAGGTCCACGCGTTGGATCGCAGGCATCTCCACGTCGCCGTAACGCGACAGCAGTTGCGCGGAACCGTACTTGCCGTGGTGCGCATTGTGCTGGCTCTCCATGCTGGGTGTTGCAGAGCCAAGGAGCGTTTTCGCACCATGCAGCGAGGCGAGCACGATGGCCATATCACGTGCGTGATATCGTGGCGCGGGATCGTGCTGCTTGTAGCTGGGGTCATGCTCCTCGTCCACCACCACCAATTTCAGGTCATGGTACGGCAGGAAGAGCGCCGAACGTGCACCAACGATGATGGACGGGGCATCGGACCGCTTCGCCATGCGCATCCATAGACCGGTGCGCTCGTGCTGCGACATGCGCGAGTGGAACACCGCGATGTGTTCACCGAAACGCGCACGCAACCGTTCGATGATCTGCGTGGTGAGCGCGATCTCCGGCAACAAGTACAACACTTGTTCACCTCGCCGGATCACCTCATCGATCAGCGTGACGTACAGTTCTGTCTTGCCCGATGATGTCACACCACGCAATAGCACGACATCCTTTGCTGTGAAGGCCGCGCGCACCTCATCCAGTGCGTTCGCCTGCGCTTGGGAAAGGGTCGGCCCTGGCTTGTCCACGGCCGTCAACGAAGGGAGTCCCGCTTCGCGTTCGTAGGTCTCGAAGAGGCCCTTCTCCACGAGTTGTTTCAGCGCAGCAGGAGTGGAACCGCTGACATGAAGGAGCTTGTTGCGTTCGACCTCCACCGGATCCTCGCTCATGCAACGGCTCACTTCCACGTAGCGCATGAGCAGGTGCAGTTGTTTGGGCGCTTTCTTCTCCAACTTGTCGAACCAGGCGTGCAATGCTTCTTCGCCCTGCGAAACCCCGGTGAGCCGCACGTAGGTGAGCATGCGCGGCTTCCACTCGTCCTTCAACTCTTCCTCGAGCAGCAAGGTGCCTTGCTCCATCAGGCGTTTCACCACGGGCAGCGGGTCCTTCAAACCGAGCAGTTCACTGGCCTGCTGCATGGTGAGCACTTCCTGGTCCAGCAGCGCGTCGATCAAATGCGCGGTGCGCTGGTCCTTCGCAGCGGCATGCACGGTTGCGGGGTTCGCAACGATGCGCGTTTCGCTGCTCAGCGTGAGTTGCGCGGGCAACGCGGCGATCATCACTTCGCCCATGCCGCACAGGTAGTGTTCAGCAATGCGCTCCCACAGGTCGAGTTGGATGTCCGTAACGATGGGTGCTGTGTCCAGCACCGAAAGCACAACGCGCGCGGAACGGCCTGTCGGGACTTCGTCATGCACTCTTCGCACGAGTGCACCATATAGTTTGGCCCCACGCCCGAACGGTACCACCACACGCATGCCTGCGCGCACCTCACCCACGTCCGACGGAAGGGCGAAGGTGAACAGGCCGGGAACGGCCAGCGGAAGGATCACGTCCACGAACATGGATGGTGTTGCCCCAAAGGTGGGCCAAGTGCCGGATCCGTCACAGGATCGTAAGACCGGCGGGGCTTCCCCGGCGAAAGCAACATTTTCCCGAGTTCAGTTGTCTGTTGGTCATGGCACGCAAGAAGAAGCAAGATGAAACCGAGGAAGGCAAGCGTGTGGAGGAAGGTACAGTGTACGATACCCGCACGCCGATCTGGAGCAAGTACTACCAAGAGATGCGCAAGCGCGTGAAGTTCCCCCGCTATTACAAGAAGTCGCTCAACTGGTAGGAGAAGCGGTCCCGGTCAGGGACATCGACAATGCATTGTGTACGAGGCGGACCATGGGTCCGCCTCGTGCGTTCGGGGTGGCTCTACTTTCACCCGCGATCCCACGCCATGCAGAACACTTCACGCACCACCGCCGCCGTGATCATCCTCGGCGCGCTGTTCTTCATCTTCGGTTTCGTCACGTGGCTCAATGGCACGCTGATCCCCTACCTCCGCTTGGCGTGTGGTCTCACGGATCTGCAAGCATCCTTGGTGACCTTCGCGTTCTACATCTCCTATTTCGTGATGGCCCTTCCCATGTCCTGGGTGCTCGGCCGCACCGGCTTCAAGAACGGAATGACCGTTGGCCTTTTGGGAATGGCGGCTGGTGCTCTGCTCTTCGTTCCTGCGGCGTACGCCCGATCGTATCCGCTCTTTCTGTTGGGGCTCTTCATCATCGGCTCGGGGCTCACCTTGTTGCAGACGGCGAGCAATCCATATATCACCATCGTGGGTCCGTTGGAAAGTGCTGCACGACGCATCAGCATCATGGGCATCTGCAACAAGGTGGCCGGGATCCTGGCACCCATGATCCTTGGTGCGCTCGTCCTTGCTGATGCGGATGTTTTCACAGCTGGATTGGAAGGGCTCAGCGATGCCGATCGTGCCGCACAATTGGACCGACTGGCGTTGCGTGTGGTGGGGCCCTACTCGGTCATGGCGCTCGTCCTCGCAGGTCTGGCGATCATGGTGCGATGGTCTCCATTGCCCGAGGTGGAAGCGGAAGGAGAGAACGATGGCGGCGGATCCTGGGTCGGTGCTTTGAAGCATCCCTCAACTCTCTTGGGGGGTTCTTGCGTTGTTCCTTTATGTGGGTGTTGAAGTGCTTGCCGGCGACAGCATCCCGGTCTACGCGGGTCGTACGGGTACACCCCTTTCCGTTGCCAAGCTCCTCACGAGCCTCACGCTCACTGCAATGCTCGCCGGCTACATCATCGGCATTATTGCGATACCACGTTACCTCTCGCAGGCACGGGCCCTGTTCCTATCGGCGATCGTGGGTCTTCTATGTGCGGTGGGCGCAGTATATACCTCCTTGGACCGCATCGTGACGATACCCATCTTCGACTTCGCAGCCTTCCAATTGGTTTGGGCACAATTACCCATGAGCGTTGTGTTCGTGGCATTGATGGGCCTGGGCAATGCGCTGATGTGGCCGGCCATCTGGCCGTTGGCCATTTCCGGCTTGGGGCCGCACACCAAGTCGGGATCCGCCATGCTCATCATGGCCATTTTGGGCGGTGCATTGGTGATGCCGATCTGGACATTGATCGCGGGTCCGAGCGACGCTGCACCTGCACAGAACGCCTACTGGATCTGTGTTCCGTGCTATCTCTTCATCGGCTGGTACGGCCAATGGGCCCAGCGCAGGAAGGGAACTTCCGCAGCTCGCTGAAGCGGTTAGTCCGGGCTTGTTGAAAAGTGACACCCTCTGTGCAAAGCACGCAGGTGCACGCGGCTACCTTCGGTGCCGCAACTCCACCTCATTTTCCGCAAGCATGGCAGCGTTCCACTCATATTCCATCACGCTGGGTCTCGGCATCAGCCTCTTGCTAGCCGCATGCGGCGGCTCGGGTACCGAGGGCGACGGCACCGGCACTGATAGCCTCGCCACCGAACAGCCCACCAAGGACTCCGAGATCATCGGCATCGGGGGCAAGCTCTTCAGTATTCCATCCCCAGCGCAAACGGCATTGGCCATGCGCAAGGCAGGGCTCAAGTACCAGAAGGACCTCACCGCTCCGTTGGAGAAAGGAGGAACCCTCACGACCAAGGTGGCCCAGAGCTTGGCGCTCGGCGTGTATGGGGCCGACCTCGCATATGTAACGGTTCACAAGGACGGTGCACGCGCCATGGCCACCATGCAAGCCATTGAGAAGTTGGGTGGACAACTGGGTGTCACGAACGCTTTCGATCGCACCCTGTTAGATCGGTTCAAGAGCAGCATGAACAACGAGGATAGTTTGCTCCGCCTCAGCGGTACGGCTTTCCGCGCGGCGGACCAATACCTGAAGATGAACGAGAGCGAGGACGTGAGCGCGTTGGTGCTTGCAGGGGGCTGGGTGGAATCGCTCTACCTCACGGTGAGCGATGCCGCTGCGTTGAAGGACCAAGCGATGGTGAACCGCATCGGGGAGCAGAAAAGCACACTGGACGCGCTCGTTCAATTGATCGAAGCCAGTGATAAGGAGGGAATGGCCGCCGAGATGTTGAAGGCGATGAAGGACCTTCAAGCGGAGTTCAGCGCTGTAACAAGCACGTACACGTTCGCAGAGCCGGTGACAGATGCCGCTGCGAAGACCACCTTCATCAACAGCACCACGCAGGTGAGCATACCGGCCGAGAAGGTCGCCACCATCACCGCCAAGGTCACCGCCATTCGTAACATGATCCTCGCCTGAACATGAACAGGACCATCCTCACCACGCTGATCCTGGCCGTCGCCACGAGCGTTTCCGCCCAAGGGCTTTGCGAGCCGATTGCCGCACGTTGCGAGCAGCACATCACGGCCAACTACATTCCCGATGGCCAGTTCTATCGTGCACTCCTTCAAGGTGATGAAACAGCCACCTTCGATCTCACCCTTTTCGGCGGCACCACCTACCGTGTGGCGGCGTGCAGTGGGGAGACCGATGGGAATCTGCTCTTCACCGTGTACGACAAGCAGCACAACATCCTGTTCACCAATAAGGACCACCAGAATTCACCGTTTTGGGACCTTGCCGTGGCCGGTACCATCGATGTGACCATGGAGGCGAACCTCGATGCTTCCAAGGCGGGCAGCGGCTGTGCCGTGCTGCTCATCGGCTTCAAGAAGTAGCTGCGTTAGTTCCCCCGGAACTTTTTGGCGCCCCTCCCGTTGAGAGGGGCGCTCTTTTTGGGACCATTCGGGTCCCCGGGAGACGGAACGCATGAGCGAGAAGATCCTCAAGGCCCTGCTGCAATTGTTCGCCATCATCGCCAAAGGCGATGCCGTGGCGGAAGGAGCACGTCCTGAGAACGCGGTGATACTCGAGCGCTTCCTGCGCAAGCAGTTCAGCCCTGAAACGGCGGCAGCGCACATGGCCCGCTACCAAGCCTTCGTACAGGCCTTCCACGCGAGCGGTGGTGCCAGCCGGAACGGGCGCAAGCGCACTTCGCTCAACTCGGTGAAGGTCCTGAGGATCTGCACCCAGGTGAACGAGGAACTGAACCAGCGCCAGAAGTTCGTGGTGCTCATCCACCTGCTGGAGTTCATCCACGCCGATGGTACTTCCACGGAACAAGAGACGGAGTTCGTGACCACCGTGGCCGAGACGTTCAACATCGGCCAGGAGGACTTCATCCGATGCCGGGCTTTCGTTTGTGGCGTGGAGAAGGTGAGGGAGGATGCCAATCATCTCCTTTACATCAACGCTGCCGTCGAGAGCGGTTTCCAGGAAGCAAAGCACTTGCACGCGCACGGCCTCGATGGTGAATTGAGGGTGCTGCATGTGCCCAGCGTGAACCTGTACCTGATGCGTTACACCGGCACGGACGATGTGCTGCTGAACGGCCAGCGCATGGGCCATGACGGGCACTATGTGCTCAGCAACGGTAGCAGTGTGCGCCCGCCCAACGGGGTGCCCATCTATTACAGCGATATCCTGCAGGCCTTCATGAGCCGCGTAGGACGGCCGCGCATCGTCTTCAAGGCCGACGCGATCGAATACACCTTCCCCAATGGGAGGCTCGGATTGCGCGAGCTGCACCTCGCCGAAGCAGCGGGCAAGCTCATCGGCATCATGGGTGGCAGCGGGAGTGGAAAGAGCACCTTGTTGAACGTGCTCAACGGCAACCTGAAGCCGAGCCGTGGTCGCGTCACCATCAATGGGATCGATGTGCACGCCGAACGCGATCGCATACGCGGTGTGATCGGCCATGTGAGCCAGGACGATCTGTTGATCGAGGAACTCACGGTCTATCAGAACCTCTTTTTCAATGCCAAGCTCTGCTTCGGGGACCAGACCAATGAGCAAGTGAGCGAACGCGTGTTGCGTATGCTACAGTCGCTGGGTCTGTACGAGACCAAGGACCTCAAAGTGGGAAGCCCGTTGGAGAAGACCATCAGTGGTGGCCAGCGGAAGCGGCTGAACATCGCGCTGGAATTGATCCGCGAACCGAGCGTGCTCTTCGTGGACGAACCCACCAGCGGCCTCAGCTCGCGCGATTCCGAGAACATCATGGACCTGCTGAAGGAGCTGGCCCTCAAGGGTCGGCTCGTCTTCGTGGTGATCCACCAACCATCCTCCGACATCTTCAAGCTCTTCGATCGCTTGCTCCTCATGGACCAGGAAGGGCATCCTGTCTACTACGGTGATCCGGTGGATGCCGTGGTGTACTTCAAGAAGGTGACCGGCCAGGTGAACAGCGATGTGGGCCAGTGCCAGGCTTGCGGCAATGTGAACCCGGAGCAGATCTTCAACATTCTCGAGGCAAGGCTCGTGGACGAGTACGGTAACGAGACCGACCAGCGGCGCATCAGTCCGGAAGCGTGGAACGAGGTGTTCCGTGCACAGATGGAAGTGCGCGTGGCCCAGGTGCCGGATGAACGGAGCGTGCCCAAGAGCACCTTCGCCATACCGGACAAGGTCCGCCAGCTGAAGGTCTATTTCAAGCGGGACCTCTTGAGCAAGCTGGCCAACCGCCAGTACGTGTTGATCAACTTGTTGGAAGCACCGGTCCTGGCATTCGTCATGGCCTTCTTCCTCAAGTACTACCGCACCGGCGATGGAACGGCGGGTGCGTACATCTTCCGCGAGAACGACAACCTGCCGCAATACCTCTTCATCGCGGTCATCGTGGCGCTGTTCCTGGGCCTCACCGTGAGCGCGGAAGAGATCATCCGTGATCGCAAGATCCTGCAGCGGGAGAAGTTCCTCGACCTGAGCTGGCTCAGCTATCTGGTGAGCAAATTGGGTCTCATGTTCCTGATCAGTGCCGTACAGACAGGCCTGTTCGTGTTGGTGGGCAACGCAGTACTTGGTATAGACAGCCTGGGCTGGGCACATTGGTTGTTGCTCTTCAGCGTGTCGTGCTTCGCGAACGCCCTTGGTCTCAATGTGAGCGCGAGCTTCAATAGCGCCAAGGTGATCTACATCCTCATTCCCGTATTGATCATACCCCAGTTGCTGTTCAGCGGTATCATCGTCAAGTTCGACAAGCTGCACCCCTGGTTCGCTTCACAGAAGAGCGTGTCGTGGATCGGCAATGTGATGGCTTCCCGTTGGGCGTACGAGGGCCTGGCGGTGACGCAGTTCATGGAAAACCCGTACGAGCGGAACTTCTATGCCTTCGACCAGCGGATGAAGACGGCGAATTGGAAGAAGGACCTGTGGGTGCGCGAGCTGCAGAACAGCGTGGGCGAGGTACGACGCGCTCTGCGTGGCCAAGGGGACAACGTGGATGTGGCCTACGAGCTATCGCTCTTGCGCAACGAACTCACCAAGGAAACGCAGCACCTCGCGGGCTTCAGCTTCCCGGCGATGGACCAACTGGTGCCTGAGCGTGTGAAGGAGGGTACCCTGGACAAGGTTGAAGAGAGCCTGCAGGTGTTGGTGGACCACTATCGCACCGCCTACAAGGAAGCTGAGCGACAGAAGGAGCAGCGCATCGCGGCGCTCACTTCAACACCGGAGCAGCGTGGCGAGTATTTCGCGTTGCTCGATCGCTACCGCAATGAAAGCCTGGCCGACGTTGTCACCAACAAGAACGACGTGCATGTGATCGTGGCGTACGACGGCGAACTGGTGCAGAAGAACGACCCGATCTACCTGGAACCAGCGCACAGCGGCTTTTTCGGTGCACAGTTCTATGCGCCGAGCAAGTGGCTTTTCGGTATGCGCATGCCCACCTTGTGGGCCAACATGCTCGTGTTGTGGGGAATGTCCCTGTTGCTTTGCGCTGCGCTCTACGCGGAGATCTTCCCACGCTTCATGGCGTGGTTCCCGGCGAAGACCGGTCGATGATCAACGGCGGCTACTGGCCGTCCACCTCGGCGATCTGGATCATCTTGAAGGGGACGTTGATGATGCCCGCGTAGTCCTCGCCAGCTTCGAGCATGTCCTCATCATCGGCTTCGTAGTGCCAGAGCACGGTCACCTCCGTGCCACCGGCGCGGATGGCCTCCAGTTTCTTGAACACGTCCAGGATGCATTTGGAGGAACTGGTATTGAAGTACTCCAGTTGCACGTGCAGGGCGGTCTTGCTATTGGGGGTGCGCCCGTACTTATCGATCCAATCGATCAACGGTTTGTAGAAATCGATGCTGTTCTCGGGGATCGAACGGCCCTTGAGTTCGAGCAATCCTGTTGCGGGATCGAAATGCACATACGGGGTCTTGGGAGAGCCTTCGAGTTGGAGCGGTTCCATGCTGTTCTGGTCTGTTCTAAGTGGTCACGTTCACGTTGAGGCTGAAGAAGGCGCTGTCCCGGTCGTACGGGACGAAGGCGTACTCGAGCTTGCCGCCACTGCGCCGTGCGATATCGATCATGCCCAATCCGCCTCCTCCAGCAGCGGAATAGGTCCCGTCCGAGAGTTTTGCACGGTACCATTCACGCAGATCGTCCGGAGTTGCCGAGTTGATGCGATCCAAGTGCTCCTTCAACTGCTGCACTTCGCCTCCGACCATGAAGTTACCGGTGAGCACCGAGTAGCCCGTGTCGGCATGCGCGATCATCACCACGCCGTGCGGATCTTTCGTCGGCTGGGTACCATCACCTTCCACACGCAGGTTCGCGTTGTGGTGATAGAGGTTCTGCAGGCATTCCACCACCACGTTGAACACCCGCTTGCGTGACTTGGCATCCGGTTCGATCGCGTCGAGCTTGCGCTCCACCAAACCCAGCACCACGGTGATGAGTTCGGGACTGAGTTCGCCTTTGAACGAGAGCATCACGCGATGCCGCTCGAGTTCATCGTACAGGTCATGCACGCGATCCAACATACCTGACATGGGCTTGTTCGGGAGCTAGTTGCACAAATCAAACCCGATGGAGAGGATGCCACTGCTCCCAGCGGACGGAGTTTTCCACACGATTGTCAACCCGCCGTGAAGCCCCCGGTTACTTTCGCCGATGCACGGATCCACGATGGGTTGGTATAGACACTGGTTCGGCACACGGTACTACTCTCTGCTCTACGGCCACCGCGACGATGCCGATGCGGCCGAATGGGTGGGGGGTATCCTTGAGCGGTGGCAATTGCCCACAGGGTCGTCGGTGCTGGACCTTGCCTGTGGCCGGGGAAGGCATGTGCGGCACTTCGTGGACCATGGCATGGTCACAACGGGGTTGGACATTTCCGAAGCCAGCATTGCCGATGCCCGCGTCATGGTGCCTGCTGCGGACCTCCGCGTTGGCGACATGCGCGAACCGGTCGCACGCAACGCTTTCGACGGTATCTGCTGTCTCTTCACCAGCCTGGGTTATTTTGATACCACGGCCGATGACCAACAGGTGTTCCATGCCGTGGCTGCCGCATTGAAGCCGGGCGGCCGGTTCGTGCTGGACTTCATGAACACCTTGTCGGTCGTCCGTGACCTTGTGGGAGAGGAAATGTTGGAGCGAGAAGGGGTTCGTTTCCATATCCAACGCCAATTGATGGACGATGTGCTGGTGAAGCGCATCACCGTGAGCGATGGCGACGCGGTGCACCGTTTCGAGGAACGAGTACAGGCACTGCGTCCGGAGGAGATGGAAGCCATGGCTGTGAACGCCGGGCTGGTGATCGAGGAGACCACGGATGGGCCATCATGGGATCCCTTCGATGCACAACGGTCTACTCGTTTCGTTCTTTGGGCCCGCAAACCGAACCAATGATCCTTTTCGTAGCGCTCCTGTTCTTCGCGCTGCCCATGCTGGCCGGTGGGGTGGTGCGCCTGCTGCAGCCTGACGCCAAGTGGTTGCGCTTGCTTCTTTCCTTCAGCGGTGCCTTCCTCTTGGGGATCGTCTTCCTGCACATGTTGCCGGAGCTGTACGAGGAGGAAGGTGCGGTGATCGGCGCCTGGGTGCTCGGTGGGTTCCTCTTGCAGGTGGTGCTGGAGTTCTTCAGCCAAGGGATCGAACACGGTCATATGCATGTGCACGGTTCGGGCCGTAGCGCCTTGCCCTGGGTCACGCTCGCGAGCTTGTGCCTGCATTCGTTCACCGAGGGTATGCCCTTCGCCGATGCTGCCGTTGCGAGCAACATGCCGTTCCTTCTTGGTGTGGTCCTGCACAAGATGCCCATGGCCATTGCGCTCGCCACGGTCTTGCAACGTGCGGGTAGCTCGAGCATGGCGGGTTGGTCAATGCTTGCGCTCTTTGCGCTTGCTGCCCCTGCCGGGATCCTTGCCGGCCACCTGGCCGGTGATTGAATGAGCGGCCACTTCCTCCATCACATGCTCGGCCTCGCCATCGGAATGCTGTTGCACATCAGCACCACCATCATCTTCGAGAGTGCTCCGGAACACCGATTCAACGCTGCACGTTTCGTGGCGGTGATCATCGGGGCGCTGCTCGCGGCACTTTCCATCCACTGAACTTTTTCTCAGGACGGACATACGACGGATCGATCGACCTCGTTACTTTGTATCGCAAAGCACTTTGCAAATGACCAACAACGATCCCGTTCAGGAACTCGCCCATATCCGTGGGCTCATGGACCGCAGCACGCGCTTCCTCAGTCTCAGCGGGCTCAGCGGTGTGATCGCCGGGGCGGCTGCACTGGCCGGAGCCTATGTGGCGCGTGAGCATTACAAGGCCCTGCTCTGGGAAGGGCGGGTCCAAGACCTCGGAAGTACGGACGAGTACTTGCCTTCACGCTGGGTCACAGAAGGTTTTTCAGAGCACGTCGCCTTCCTCGTTGGGGATGGTTTGGTCGTGCTTCTTGCAGCCTTGCTCGGCGCTGGTTGGTTCACGTGGCGTAGGAGCCAGCGCATGGGACAGGGTCTTTGGGATGCCAGTGCCAAGCGGTTGTTGGTGAACCTCATGATCCCGTTGATCGCTGGAGGGCTCTTCGCCTTGGCGCTGCTCTTCAACGGCTCGGTGCTCATGGTGCCTGCCGCTACGCTGGTGTTCTATGGCATCGCTTTGTTGAACGCCTCGAAGTACACGCTCGATGAGATCCGCTGGTTGGGCTTGAGCGAAGCCGCGCTCGGGGTCATCGCTGCGTTCTGGCCGGGTGCTGGTCTGCTTTTCTGGGCACTTGGCTTCGGGGTGCTGCACATCTTCTATGGTGGCTTGATGTACCTGCGCTACGAGCGTGGATCGGTATCGGGAGAAGCATGATCGAGCAACTCCATAAAGCGTTCGAGAGCCGGGTGCGATTGGGCATCATGGCAGTGCTTGTTGTGAACGAGTGGGTGGACCATTCGCGGTTGAAGGAGTTGCTGAACGTCACCGACGGAAACCTCGCAAGCCACCTAGGCGCGCTGGAGGATCTTAAGTACGTACAGGTGCGCAAGCGCTTCGTGGGGAAGCGACCCAATACTTCCTATAGGTCCAGCGTTGCAGGCGCAAGAGCCTTTCGCGAACACCTCGATGCCATCGAACGCCTGATCCCGAAAACCTGATGCCCATGTCGCTCACGATCCCTGCCGCCTTGCGCCCTTGGGTGCCGCTGGTCACCATCGTACTATGCGCCTTCGCCTTCGACCGGCTCTTCTACGACCTTGCTATCGGCGTCAATCTTCTGCTCTTCGTAGTGCTCGTGCTGGGCTTGCTGCTGCAGCGGATCGGGTGGAAGCAGTTCTCAGCCCCGGCGCGCGCCACGACGCTCGGCACGGTGCTCGCCGCGACCATGGTGGTGGTGCACAACAGCGGCATTGCCATTTTCATGACCGTTGTTTCACTGGGAACGTGCACTGCACTGGTGCATGAACCGAGGCTGCGCAGTTCGTTCTTCACGATGGCGCAGCTCGTGAGCAACTACATCACACTTCCGCTGGCGGCTTGGCAGGGGAGTGGCGAACTCATGCCACAGCGGGGTGCTGCACGCGCGGGATGGCGTTGGGGTCGACTGGCGGTACTTCCGCTCCTTGTGGGTATCGTCTTCTTCCAGCTCTATCGCGTGGGCAATCCCAAGTTCGATGCGTTGACGGCCGGATTCCTCGATGGGCTTTGGGTGGTGTTCGGGGATTTCATCGAGTTCTTCTTCACACCCCGGCTCTTCTTCTTCCTCTTCGCAATGATCGTCTGCGGGGGTCTGCTCTATCGCTTTGCACCACGCCTCGTGCTGCAGATCGAAGAGGATCTCAGCGATCGTCTGGAACGTGTGCGAACGAAGCGGCCGAGTTGGATGGCGCCGCGCTCCATGAACCCCTTGGAGCGCGAACGTCGCATGGGCTTGGTCCTCCTCGTACTGGTGAACGCTTTGCTCCTCGTGGTGAACATCATCGACATCAACTGGGTGTGGTTCGGATTCGAAGTGCCCGAAGGGTTCAGCCTGAAGCAGTTCGTTCACGAAGGGACATGGATCCTCATCATCAGCATCATGTTGAGCATGCTCATCCTGTTGCATCTCTTTCGTCGGAACCAGAATTTCTACGCGCGCAGTGGATCGCTCAGAACGCTCGGCCTGGTTTGGGTGGCACAGAACCTGGTGCTCGGCATCAGTGTTTTCCTGCGCAACTATCACTACATCGATTTCCATGGCTTGGCGTATCTGCGGATCGGCGTCATCGTATTCCTGGTGCTTGTGCTGGTCGGTTTGATCACGCTCTACATCAAGATCCGGCACCAGCGCAGTTTCTTCTACTTGGCACGCGTGAACGGTTGGGCTGCATTCGCAGTTTTGATCGCGATGACCACCGTTGATTGGGACCGCTTCATCGTGCGCACCAACCTGCAGCACAAGAATCCGGGTGAGATCGACATCGACAACTACCTCGCTTTGAGCGATCGTGTGCTACCGCTGGTGTACGCCAATATCGAGTTGGTGGAGCTGCAGATGGCCAGGCATCGAACCAACCGTGTGCGCTGGGTGGATCATTTGGAACCGGAAGGATTCCGCGCAGCGCTGGATGCAAAGCGCGACCGCTTCCTGGAGCGCTACAGCGGGCAACGCTGGCAGGAACGGAATTGGGCTGACACACGCACCATGCAGATGCTCCGATCGAAAGAGGAAGTTCCACGACCATGAGCGACCTGCGCTACATCCGACGTTGGATCGTCTTCTTCATGGTGGCGCTTGCTCTGAGCGGACTCACGGCGGTGCCCTTGGAATGGCTCACTGGGTTGCTTGCGGAATGGACGATCCCTTTCGGCGATCCGCTCCACGCTTGGGCACAGCATGCTGCCAACGCGGTTGCGCATATCGCAGGTACGTATCCGCTCCTTTTCTATGGCACGGACTGGCTCGCCTTTGCCCATATCGTCATCGCCTTTGCCTTCATTGGGCCGTATCGCGATCCGGTGCGCAATAGGTGGGTGATCGAATGGGGACTTTGGTGTTGCCTGCTGGTCCTGCCGCTCGCTTTCTTTTGGGCACCCTTCCGCGGTATTCCGTTCTTCTGGCGCTGTGTCGATGCCTCGTTCGGAGTGCTGGGTGCAATTCCGTTGTGGCTCGTGCTCAAGCGCATCAACAAGCTCGAAATGGCGCGAACGGTATGAAAGCGACCAGGTATCATTCTTCTACCCGACAATTGGTTCTTGCTGTTGCAGTGCTCACCGTCGCTTGTACGCTCGTCTTCGCACCGGATGCATACGTGCCCATGCTCGCACGTTCGTTCATGCTCTGGTGGGCCGTCCTGTTCGCTGCGATCGCACTGATCGCAGGCCTTCGGAAACAATGGTGGTGCTCCGCTGCATCGTTCGCCTCAGCGTTGCTCGTGCTCATTCAAGTACGTACGCCGGTCATGGAGCCGATAACCCTTGGCAATGGGCATGGCTTGCGCATCGCGCACATGAACGTTTGGCAGCCGAACGAGGATCGTGCGAGGGCCATCGCGACGGTGGTGGCGACGGATGCCGATCTGATCAGTGTACAGGAGGTGAGTCCGGAGTGGGCCGTTGCCTTGCGGAGCGCGTTGGCGAAGGACTATCCATACCACCACATCGTGCCGAACACCAACTGCTATGGTATCGCACTCTTCAGCAAACGGCCGTTCATAAGCGTACGGACCATCACCATTGCCGGCGCGCCGTTCATCGAAGCGATGGTCGACGTGGACGGCGAGGCCGTGCGTGTGTTCGCTGTCCATGCTACATCTCCCGGGAGCTATGCCCACTTCAGAAGGCGCAACGCGCAACTCACCGCCTTGGCAGAAAGGATCCGGAGCGAGCCCATTCCCACCTTGGTTATCGGCGACCTGAACACCGTGCATTGGGATGGAGCCTATGAGCGCTTCTGCGCTCGCAGTGGTCTACGCCCCATCAACTCTCCCTTCACCATCACCTGGCCTTCGCTCGGCCCGTTCGCGCTCATCCCACTGGATCACGCTCTGTTGTCCGGTGCATTGCGACCCACCTTGCTCTCATCGTTCGAGGTGAGCGGAAGCGACCATCGGGGCCTTTTGGCCGAAGTCCGGCTGGATCATGCGCGCTGATATCCGAATGGCCTTCGTTTGGATGGCCGTCTTCTACGTGGCGATGGCCTACTTGGAAAGTGCGGTTGTCGTGTATTTGCGCGCCCTATACTATCCCGAAGGCTTCGACTTTCCGCTCGTGCCCATGGACCGGTCGCTCGTTGGTACCGAAGTGTGGCGCGAGGTTGCTACGATCGTCATGCTCCTTGCTCCTGCAGCGCTGATCACCCGTTCAGCATTGGAACGCTTCGCGTGGTTCTGTTTCGGCTTCGGTGTCTGGGACATCTTCTACTACCTATGGCTCAAGGTGCTGCTGGATTGGCCGGCCAGCCTGATGAGCCGTCTGTTGTTCCTGGTTCCGGTGCCATGGGTAGGGCCGGTTTGGGCACCGTGCTCGATCTCCCTCGGGCTCATCGCATTCGCGTTCGTGGTCTTTCGTGGGCGTTCACGTGACCCGCGGTTCAGGCTGGATCTTTGGTCGTGGGTGCTCTTGATCAGTGGCGCGGTGCTCATGATCATCTCCTTCACCATCGACCCGCTCTTGCGTTCATATGGTCTGGAAGCACTGTCCAGTGCGGGTTCGGCGAGCGACCATGCATTGGTGAACGGGCGCTCCTACATACCGGAGCATTTCCCATGGCCGTGGTTCGTTGCCGGTTGCCTCGCAGCGAGCAGTGCGCTGGTCCGCTGCTGGCGTCGTGCGTAGGCATACGTGGGTACGAAGGGGTTGTGGATAAAACTGTAACCCCGGCGGACGCAACCCCGTTTGAACGCTGCGTCATTGGCATGGAAAGCAAGAACAAAATGGTAGCTGAAGCACGCCTTTTCCTGCGTTTGGGCATCCTGTCCACCGTTGGCTTCCTCTTCTACTACGCCCACCTTTTCTTCGGGCTGTTGGACAACGTTGTGTTGTTCAAGACACTTGCCATCACCTTCCTGCTGGCAACCGTGCCCTTGCCCATCATCGCCATGAACAACAAGAAGTTGTTCCCGGAGCTGACCAAGAGCGGCAAGAACATCCTCACCCTGGTCACGGCGATCCTGCTCTTCCATCATTTCCTCATGACGTTCATCTTCGTCATGTTCCTGAAGGGAGAATCGGTGTTCTGAACCGGCACACCGGTCTCCGATAGCTTTGGCACCCATGTGCCTCATCGCTATCGCCTACAAGGTCCATCCTCGTTATCCGCTCATCGTCGCGGCCAATCGTGATGAGTTCCTCGATCGCTTGGCGGAACCTGCACGCTTCTGGCCAGCGGAACCACACGTGCTTGCAGGGCGCGATCGTCGTGCTGGCGGTACCTGGCTCGGCGTTACCACGGGTGGTCGATTTGCCGCACTGACGAACTATCGCGATCTGCGACTTCCCCGGGTACCAGGTCCATCGCGAGGTATGCTCGTGCGTCAAGCGCTCGACCATGGTTTTGTTCCAGCAGACACTTCCGATTACGAAGGCTTCAACTTGGTCTATGGTACGGTCGATGCACTTCGGTATCACACGAACATCGATGGCCGTGAGGAAGCGCTATCGCCCGGCGTGCACGGGTTGAGCAATCACCTGTTGAACACCCCGTGGCCCAAAGTGCAGCATGCCAAAGACCGTTTGTCCGCGGTCATCGATGCCGATGAACCAGCCGTTGATGCGATGTTCGAGATGCTGTCGGATGCCACACAAGCGAGCGACGAGCAACTCCCCGATACCGGATTGGACCTGGAGCGTGAACGGGCGCTGAGTTCCATTTGCATCACGACCGATGGGTATGGAACCCGATGTTCAACGGTTGTACTGGTCGCCAGCGATGGCACGATCACATTCGAGGAGCGCGTTCGGGAGCCCCGTTCAACTTCACGCTATTCCTTCCGACCCGGGCGATCGCAACATCCTGAGGACCTCCGCCGTTGAACCATCAGGTCCGCACAACGGACCAACGACATACCCGATCACAAGGAGCAAAAGCCACCAGGCGCCAAAAGCACCCTTCCGAGCCCGTAAGCTGGGAGATCGGGATATTCAGGAACCCGCCCCGTAAGGCGGGTTCCGCCGTTGGTGGTGGTCACTTCGGTACGTCGGCTGGTACGTTCTTCTTGCGCAGGTCGAGGTCGTACACCAGCGCGACGTGCACCGTGGAATTCAGCTCGATAAGGTCGCTTCCGCTCGCGGCACCTGGGCGCTGAATGGTCTGGTACAGGTATCCGGCCAGTATGCTGAAGGGTTTGCTCACCTGATAGCCGATCAGCAACGAGATCCGGTTCTGGTTGATGTGGTCGAGCCGTTGGCTGTCGCCGAAATTCAGGAAAACCTCATCGTACAGGTTCGCACTGAACACACCGGGCTCCACTCTATCATGGCACAGTGGCAGCGTGACCCAAACGCGATAGCGGAACCGGCTCTGGTACGTGTACGTGTCAAGAGAACCCTGTTGGGGATCCTCATTGCTGGCCTTTATCACGGCGATGAAACGTTCTTCCATGCGAAAGCGATGGGTGACCTTCACACGACCGATCGTTTGCCCGTTCAATTGCACCTGCTGGTAGAGATGGTGCTCCCATTTGTTGAATGCGATGGGATACTCGCCGTACCCGTAGTTCTGGTAGTAACTATAACCAAGGGTGAAGAGCACCTGATCGTTCAGGTGGTAGTTGATCGCCGGTCGAAGGAGCAGTTGCTGCCAGTTACCACCGATATCAGCCCGCCGCCAGTGCGCTTCGGTGTGGAAGCTCCAGCGATCGCTGAAGCGATGATCGCCCCAATGCGAGACCCACAAGTTGGTGTTCGGGTCGGTGATGCGTTGCGCTATAAGCGGGGTGGATACTATCGAGCATCCCATCAGCATGGAAATGAGGACGATCGAACGGGAACCGCGCATCACGGATCTGCGATCATTTGTTCCGGTCATGACAGCGAACAAGCGCCACGAATGTGGCAAGAAGTGCCGTATTCCGGTCGGGTTCTTCGTTCCAAGTCCGGGCCGAAGCAATGGTTGCAGCTACGGAAGAGCTGGCACCGTTGTCCACCAAGGGGGCATTCGCGGGTGTTCCCTATCGCTCTTGACCAGGCACCAGCACCACGAAGCGCTGCACGGTATGCTCGGTCCGCACAATGCAAAGCCCACCCCCGATGCCCGAGAGCGGGATCATCGCGGCACTGGCGGTCGAGGATCCGGTGTAGTGCAAGCGACCTTGCGCATCGAGCAGGTCGATCTTCCCGATCGGTGAACCATCCCGCCGTTGCACCCGGAGCATGGCTCCTTCTTGCACAAGCATCAAGCCCGTATTCGGATCGAAAGCTCCGATGCCGTTCGTTCCCTCATCGCAGGGCAGGTAGAAGTCGAAGGGCATCAGGACGGGAAGGTCCCAGGGTACATCCTGCGAAGGGCCGGTGATGAAGCCTTGCGTGGATACACCATAACGCGGTTGGCCCCCGGTGGGCGGTTGGTCCATGGATGCCGCCATGTAGTAGGTGCCTGGTGGCAGGCAGATGGTGTCCGAATCGTATTGCAGTTGGTCGGTCATCTCGAACTGTCCGGTAGCGACGACCTGGAAATTCTCATCGGAGATGCTCCAGCTATAGGTGCCGATCGCGAGCGCACCACCGAAGTTCCCGATGGTGGGGATCAGTGTGGCGCAGGCAGGCGGTGGGCAGAGGTCGATCGGGATCTCCCATGTACATGCAAGTTCTTCGGTGAACAACGTCCAAAGTTCCAAGGTGCCGTTGAAGGGTGCGTTCGGGATCGTTGCATCGGGATGGATCCGCAGGACGTGCCAGCTCTCTTCACCGATACCGAAGAAGTTGACCAGCTCCTTGGCCAGCGTATCCCCGTTCGCGTCGAAGAGGATGAAGTTGGGATAGTCGAAGATCTCGGACATGTTCTCGTTGAGCACATGCACCACGATGGCCGTATCGGTGAAGGCGTACCATTGGACCGATGCGATCTCCAAGCTATCGCATGCGGTGCCGCCGCCACTTACAACGAACTGGTGCTGCGGCGAGGGCGCGAAGTCACCCACACCTTGCGCGTTGAACACGATGGTGTAGGTGCCCGCCGGAAGTTGCCCAACGTTCACCGTTTCGGTATGCGGTACGATCACTGTGAGACCGCCGGGATCGGCCGCCGAGATAGTGATCGTGACGATGGTGCCGGTTACCTGTGCACTCGCGCTTGCCACGTAAGCCCCCGTGCTGGCAAGGCCACCGACCAGGTCGATGTTGATGTCGTCCTCCGTGGTGGCCGGTTGGGGGTCCACTACGATCTGGTCGATGTAGAAATAGGTCTGCGCCGATAGGAGCGTGGAGCAGAGAATAACAGTGAAGCAGAGTAGCGTACGGATCATGGACATCGGGTTTACAATGGCTATGACGCAGGGTTGGGTGCCGACGCTGCCTCGGTCGAACGTGGCTGCAAGGGGTGGGCAATGCGCTGGAGCCGCAAAGGCGCAAAAAGGCGCGAAGTGCGAAGCGTTCAGGGCCTGGTATTCTCCTTGCGACTTTCGGCCTCCTCAGCTCTTCATGTTGTCGAATTGCAGCGGTATCTCGAAATCCTTTTCGCGGCACAAGGCCATCACCGCTTGAAGGTCATCGATCTTCTTTCCCGTCACACGGATCATGTCGTCCATGATCTGGGGCTGCACTTTCAGGCCGCTGTCCTTGATCGCCTTCACGATCTTCTTCGCCGTTTCCCGCTCGATCCCCTGCTTCACCTTGATGATGCGGTAAAGGCTTTTTCCGCTGGGCACCGGTTCCTCCTTCAGGTCGAAGCTGCGCACGTCCACCTTCTGCTTGCCACTTCGCTCCAGCAGGATGTCCAGGATGGAGTCCAGCTTCATGTGATCATCGGTGCTCAGCTTGATCGTGAGCGCCTTCTTGTCCACCTCCACAGTGCTGTTGGTGCCGCGCAGGTCGTACCGTGTGTCCACTTCCCGTTTCACAACGTTCACTGCGTTGTCTAGCATTTGCAGGTCCACTTTGCTGAGGATATCGACGCTGGGCATGGCTTCGTATTGGGTGGGGCGAAGCTAGCGGCAGACCGTCGATCACAAAGCCAAAGAGGCCATGCCATCGGCACAGCCTCTTCGCATCGCGCGGTGCGCGATCAGAACACCATGGTCGCCTGGCGCTTCGCTGGCACGCGGTTGCGGTCGTGCGCGACCGCAAGGCAGCCGCCGCCGTTATCGAAGCTGAGGGTTCCCACGGGACCCGGGTAGGTGAGGCCGGCCATGTGCCGTTCCAATTCCATGATCACGGCGAACTTCACATGACGTGTACGCTGACCTGCTTCACCATCGCGCGCATGGCGCGTATCCACCACCACTTCCTTTGGAAGATGTCCGGGCTTCTCGAAACGCAGGAGCACTTCGGCATCGGCCGGTAGCGATACCGTGAAACGGCCGTTCTCCGAAACACGGCCCACCTCGGTGGCGCCGTTCACCTCGACGGCAACGGTCACGTCGGACATGGTATACCCTTCGACGTGGAGCCAAGCAGTAAGAACAACGGCATCATCGGCAGGAGGTGTTGCCGCGCGGGTATTCCCAAGGTTAATGAGCAGAATGATGGCTAGGAGGCCGAGCTTCCATCCGATCGTGTTCCGGTTCTTCATGGCGTTCAGGTTGATGCGTACATCGGTGGATACGGCCGATGCCTACCGATGTTCCGGCTTCCCAAGGCCTGTTTCGACGAGTGCCAGGGATGCTTCGGGGAACGGGATCTTGTGCTGGTGAAATGGGGAGGTCTTTGGATCTTGGCTTCTATTAGATGGTTTTGCGACGACCTCGCCTTAAGCCAAGCTCCAAGGCCCCAGAACGCACCAACCGCGGTTCATAACCACCCGGTGGTGCAACGGCGCCCCGTAACTCCCCGGCTAGCTTGGTGCTTCGTTCCACCAAAACCAACACACATGAACACGAGAATGCTACTTGCTGGCCTTGCTGCCGGGGTCTTTTCCTTCCTGCTCGGGTGGGTATTGTGGGATATGCTGGGCCTGATGGACTATTTCGGGAAGAACACGACGGCAGCGTACAACGCGCTTTGGAAGGCACCGGAGAACATGAACATGATCGGCATGATCATCAGCAACCTTGCTATGGGAGGGCTGGTGGCGTGGATGCTATCGCGCATGGGGGCGACCACCTGGATGGCGGGCTTCATGGCCGCAGCCATCCTCGGGGGCCTGATCACCCTTTCGATGGACATGTTCTTCTACAGCATGATGAACATGTTCACCAACAAGATGATCGTGATCATCGATGTGGTGGTCAGTGCCGTTACCACCGGGCTCGCCGGTGCTGTTGCCGGTGCAGTGCTGGGCATGGGTGCGAAGAAGGCTGCCTAGCCTGCGGGTCGGATGGGGCTTGAACGAGGAAGGCCGCCCACATGGGCGGCCTTCCTCGTTCATCTTCGTCCAAGCCGGGTCTTCATCCCGAAACCCGGTGAGCTAACTACTTCACAACCTGCACACTGAACTCTGCATGTTGGCCGTTGTCGAAGGCCATCTTGAAGAGGTAGGTTCCGCTCGCCAGATCGCTAACGTCCATGGTGAAGGTGCCATCTCCACCAATGGACGTGCGCTGCTCCAGAACGGTTGTGCCAGCGGTGTTGTATACCTGCACACGGGCTGCGCCGGTCTGTCCTTTCAACGGAATGCGGATCTCATCACAAGTGGGGTTCGGGAAAGGCGTTACCTCCACTTCGGTGCTCTGTTCCTGGATGCCGATGCTGTTGGCATCGATCACCTGCATGGCCAAGGACGGCGGCCCCGTGATACCGGTGAAGCCATTGTACCAGGTCGCACCATCGCGCAGGCAGCCGTTGGGCTCCAAAGTGATCGTTTGCAGTCGGTCGTAGCTCAGGCTGTTGTCCCAGCCATGACGCACCACACCGCTGTACGAATCGAGGCATACCAAGTACCACTGGTTGTCGTTGAGCGTGACCACATCGAAGAAAGGCATGTAAATGGGGACGCTGTTCTCATCGCTTGGGAAGATGTACTCACCGGTGGTGAGTGCCGATAGGCCCGCGTCCGTGGGGAGCGTGGTGGGACCGGTCACCGCATCGTTCCACTGGTAGAGCGTGGCGGTCATCACCTCATCGGTCAGCACCGTGTCCGCGGCGCGCGAAGCGCTGAACCAAACACCGGTGGTGGCCAGCCGCGAGGCATTGGCATCCTTGAACGAGATGCATGAACGGAAGCCCAGGGTGTTGGCAGCAGGCACCACGTGCAGGTTGGGCAAGGGCAGCAATGTGGTGGCGTCAGAAGGAACGTAACTGATCTTGTCGCCCACGGTGAGGGTAACGGCAATGCTGTTGTTCTGGGCGAACTCATCGGCCGTGCCACCAACCAAGGTGTAGGTGATCAGGTACTGGCCGCTATAGCCACCCGCCTCACTGAAATCCGGCAGCGTTACGTAGAGCGAATCGCCCGAGTTGAGGGTGATGGGCGGAGAGGTCTGGTCGTACAGGGTGTTGCCCTCCTTGATCACCGTGGCGTTCACCGCAGCGTTGTCCATTGCCGCTGATCCATAGTTGTGCATCATGGCTCCGATCTGAACGAAGAACTCCGACGCGTTCGAAGCGATCAAGCTGTTCACTTCGCCGTAGCGCGGAACGAGGATGTCGTTCTTGTAGAAGCCCAGGTTGAACTGGTAGAAGTTGGTCTGGCTGCCGATGAAGAGTTCAACCGCGCAGTTGGCGAAATCGCTTGCGAGCGCAGCACCAGCATCCTGGCTGATCATGACCACTGGGATGGTGATATTGGCCCCCTGTGCTCCGGCACCCATGCCCACCGGCGCGCCGGCGGCATTGTTGATGATGACAACGGCCACGGCACCCGCGTTCTGTGCGTTCAAGGCTTTCACCCCGAATTCACAGCTGCCACGGTACACCACGGCGATCTTGCCAGCGAGTTCAGCAGCGTTCACCAGCGTGCCGCAACCGAGGGAATCGGCTGTGGTACCATCGTCCACGAAGCAGGCGAACGCGGTCACGTTGTTGGCCGTGTTGTTCAGGTCGGGCGTTTGGCCCCAGTCGTTGGCCCACGTGAATTCCAAGGGGCCTTCCAGTCCGGGCGGTTGTTGCACATACACGGTCACCTGCGCCTTGGCGGCTGCGGTACCCAGTAGCAACAGAAGTGTAAGGAGTCGGGTTTTCATCATGTGGAGGAGTTTTGGTTTTGGAACGGTTGGGACCAAATGGTGATGGACCGTTGGACAATGTTAAGGATCCCGGACTTGGTTCCTACGCCATTTTCGGTCGTTTTTGGTCGATGGCCATGGTCCCCATGGCGGGCCATCCACGGTCCTGTGTGAACGAGCCTTGGGCTCATCTCCTTTCCGCCCCGCGCAAATCCTGACCTTCGCCCCCATGGACCTTTCCATCGTTGTCCCGCTGCTGAACGAGCACGAGTCGCTGCCGATCCTGGCCCAGCGGCTGCATGCGGTCATCGGCGCCATGGGCCTGAAGTACGAGGTCCTCTTCATCGATGATGGCAGTACCGATGCGTCCTGGTCCGTCATTCGAAGACTGTCCGACGATGATGCCCGCGTGAAGGGTATCCGCTTTGGCCGCAATTATGGCAAGAGCCCAGCGCTCAACGAAGGCTTCCGCGCAGCACAAGGTGACGTGGTGATCACCATGGACGCCGACCTGCAGGACGACCCGGCGGAGATACCGGAACTCTACCGCATGATCCGCGAGGAGGGCTTCGACCTGGTGAGCGGTTGGAAGAAGAAACGTTACGATCCCATCACGAAGACCCTGCCGACCAAGCTCTTCAACTGGACCACCCGGCGCGCGAGCGGGGTGAAGTTGCACGACTTCAATTGTGGGCTGAAGGCCTATCGCAAGGAAGTGGTGAAGAGCATCGAGGTGTTCGGGGAGATGCACCGCTACATCCCATTCATCGCGAAGAAGGAAGGCTTCGGCCACATCGGGGAGAAGGTGGTGCAGCACCACCCGCGCAAGTACGGCAAGACCAAGTTCGGCTTCGACCGCTTCATCAACGGGTTCCTCGATCTGCTCACGATCACCTTCGTGTTCCGCTTCGGCCGCAAACCCATGCACTTCTTCGGCGCCGTTGGAACCTTCATGTTCGTGCTTGGTTTCTTCAGCGCTGCATGGGTCATCGGGGAAAAGCTCTGGCACGTGTACGTGTTGCACCATGCCGCACCACGCGTGTCCGACCAAGGCCTTTTCTATGTGGCGCTCACGGCCATGATCATCGGGGTGCAGCTCTTCACCATGGGTTTCGTGGCGGAACTGGTTCGGCGCTACAGCCCGGAGCGGAACGCGTACCGCGTTACGGAGCGCGCCGGCCTCTGACGGATCGGTCGCGAAGCCGCGAAGAATACAAGGGGCGTGTAGTTCTGTCTTGCCTGCATAGTGCTTTGCGCCTTTGCGGCTCGCATTCCTTCCATCTTTGAGGCGCATGGACCGTCGCCTCGTCTGGGTCTTCATCGTTCTCCTTTTGATGGCGTTGGCGCGCTACGTTGCTGTGGCCTTCTTCGTCCATCCCTTCGCAGATGACTTCAGTTACGCGGTGGCGGGCATGCATCACGACCTGCTGCCGCGCTTGTTGGATGAGTACCGCTATTGGAACGGACGTTGGTTCTCCAACATCCTCGTGTTGCGGGGACCGCTTGTGCTGGGAATGGAGCAGGGCTTATGGCTGTACCGTGTGGTGCCTGTTGTGCTCATGGGACTCACTTGGTGCGGTGCGTTATCGTTGATCCGTGCGATCGCTCCGGCGGTTGAACGAACAAAAGCGCTGATCGGCGCTTCGCTGTTCCTGCTGCTGTACCTGCAGATCATGCCGGACCTCGGCGAGGGGATCTACTGGTACACCGGGGCGGTGAGCTACCAACTGCCCGGAGCACTCATGCTCTTCCTTTGCGCCGGTTGGATCCGGGTGTTGTGTGCTGATGAACAAGTTCCTCTGCGAGCCATTGTGCTCAACGCTCTGCTTGCGGCCATCATTGCCGGTTGCAACGAGTTGCACATGGTCTTCATGGTATTGCTCCATGCTGCGGTCCTCGTGTTGCGCTGGCGATCGAACGGCAGGACGGATCGGTCGGTCGCTATCGTGCTCGTGGTGGTGGTGATCGCCGCAGCGGTGATGATACTCGCCTCGGGGAACGTGGGCAGGGGAGGACAGTTCCCGCACAAGCATGAGGTTCTGCGCACAATAGGTTGGGGCGCGTTGCAAACGGCGCGTTTTCTCGCCACGTGGATCCTGTCACCGGCACTTCTCATCGTGTCAGTTCTTTTCCTGTCGATCAGTGGCTGGTTGCACGAACGATCTCCCTTGCTCGCGCGTGCGTTCGGCTTACGTCCTTGGACCGTGATCGGCTTGCTTGTGGTTCCGGTCTTCATCGCTATGGCATTGCCCTATTGGAGCACAGGTCTGCTCGGTCAGCATCGCACGGTGAACGCAACGCTGCTTTTCTTCCTTCCGCTCTGGTTCGTTCTTCTCTCGGCCGTGGACCTCCACTGGTTGCGGCCCAGTGGTCGACCACGTGTGCCCATGAACGCGCGCTTTCGTGCTATCGCTTACGTACTGTTGGCAGTCGTGGTCTTCGCCACAGGCAATGGTGGTATGGTTTCCAGCGATCTGGTCTCCGGGAGGTTGAACGACTTCGACAGGACACTTTCCCAGCGCTACGAGCTGATCGAAGAGGCGCGCATGCACGCGAAGAACGAAGTCCACCTGCCCAAGCTGGTCACACTACCGATCGGCTTGCGCTACCACGATGGCGCCGCGGATCCAGGACAATGGATCAACCGGTCCCTTGCGAACTATTTTCAGGCTGATACCATGGACGTATGGATCGGCGAGGTAGCGAAAGACCTCACATCACCGCTGCCGCCTCGGTGAAGAGCTCATTGGCCAAGCGCTCATCGTGGCCGTACACATCATCGCGGAAATGGAGACGGCCATCGCGGTCCACCCATGCCGTGAAGTAGCCGATGCTCACCGGCCGCTTCTCCTTCAACTTCACGTAGCGCTCCTTACCGCTGAACATCGCCTTCTTGATGGAGTCGGCCGGCCACAACGAGTCGTTGCGCAGTAGGTATTCGGCCAGTCGGGCTGGCTCGCTCAGGCGAATGCAACCATGACTGAAGGCTCTCTGTTCGCGCGCGAAACCGCCCTTGCTGGGCGTATCATGGAAGTAGATGCTGTACTCGTTCGGGAAGAGGAATTTCACGCGACCCAACGCATTTCCTGCTCCCGGCTGTTGCACGATGGAAGGAAGGAGGGCGCTTCCACCGGTGATCGTCATGCCTTTGCTTGCGAGGTAGTTCGGGTTCTTCGCCATCGCTGGCAGGATCTCGCCCTTCACGATGCTCACCGGAATGGACCACGTCGGGCTGAACACGATCCGGGTCAACGTATCGCTGAAGATGACGGTGCGCGTGGCACTGTTGCCCACCACCACGCTCATGCTCCATGCTTCCGTATCGGCCTCGTACACGTGCAGCCGGAACTCCGGGATGTTCACCAGCAGCAGGTCGGGAGCAGTTCGCTCGGGTACCCACCGCAAGCGCTCCATGTTCACTAGCAGCGTGCGCACGCGTTCGCGGGGCGTTCTGTTGAGCGCGGCAATGGCTCCTTTCCCAATGATGCCGTCGGGGTGCAGGCCGTGCCGCTCCTGGAAGTGCTTCACACCCTCCACCAACAAACTGTCGTAAACCTTTGAAGACAGCACGATGCTGTCACCGTTGGAGGTAAGATCACCGAGCACCATCACGCGTTGGCGCAAGTCGGGTACCCATGCGGCGCTGTCGCCCGGCTCCAATTTTTTCTTGTCGCCCAAGCTGAGCGGTTCCCAATTCACGAGTGTATCCAGTTCGTAGTAGCGCTTGAGTTGCGCCTTCAGCAGCGCGTACTGTGGATGCACCGGCTCTATGGGCGAGAGGTCCATGTGCCCGGCCGCTATGGAATCGAGCAACTGGTCGTAGTTCTTCTTTCGTCGCGGAATGAACCAGTCGAGTTCACGCAGGTCCTTCCCGATCACACCGCCGTACCGCTTATCGGCGAAGCGGAAGAATTGTGCAGTGAGGGCCAGTTCCAGCTGTAGTTGGCAACTATCACAATGTGCTCTCACGGCCCCGCTATCCGGCGCCATCACCAGTTCGGCGAGCCTGTCGCGCACACTGGCCACATCGCGAAAGGCGGTATCGGCGCTGTTCACCAGAGAGAAGAAACCAGCGGCCGCCTGCGAGAGCGAGTCGTTCACGAACCACGCGTACTGGTAGCGCCTGCGCTTGTAAAAGCGGCGGATGTCCGTGGAGTCGACCCGGCTTCCGGGATGCGCGCTCAGAAAGCGCTCGATGTCCGTGCTGTCCAAGGTGCGTACGCTGTACGCTTCCTCCGTTTCGAAGACCGCCTCGATCTTCTCGGCTTGTTGGGCGATATCGGGTTCCTGCGTGGGCGTGCCGCAGCCGAAGATCAACAGAACGAGGAACAGGAAAGGGGCGCGGTGAAGGGGATCCATCCAGACTTGAGGACGGCCACGAAGAAAGCTCGGCGGTACGGACCGTTAGCGGCCGTGGACGTAGAGATATCCACCGTCGGCCAGCAGATCGATCATGCGCGGCATATCGGTGCGCGGCACGGCTGGGCAGCCCCAACTACGGCCGAGGCGGCCATGTTGGGCAATGAAGTCGGCGCTCACGTAGTCGGCACCGTGCATGATCACCTCGCGGCTCTGCGCCTGGCAGTTCAGGCCACGGTCCAAGCCATGGAGCATCAAGGCTGCCCCGTGCTTCGGGCTCATGATCTCCGCACCCACGCGGTAGAGCCCTTTGCTGGTGGCGTGCGAGCCTTCGCGGTTGCTGAAGCTGGTACACATCAGTTCACCGGAGCCTTGGCCGTGGGCCACCCAAGTGCGCATCACCAGTTCCTTCTTGTCCAGGTCGATGAAGTAGAGGCGCTTGGCGCTGCTCGGCTGGGTCATGTCCGCAATGGCGAGCATGTGCGGCTTCACCCCGTGCCGTGCGATGCTCGCATAGCCCTTGGTGAAGACGGCCTCGGCCATGTGGCCCTCCAAACCGATCTCGACGTATAGTTCTGAAGCCGCTTCCACTGCGGTGTTCTCGGCGACAGTGGCAGGTGCCATTGTTGCCGAAGGCAGCAACAAGAGCAGCGCCAATACCAAAGCCCACGGTGTCTTCACCATTCTTCCTTGCAGGTTCTTCCGCGCGTCCCTTGTCCGGCAGGGTTCCAGTCCACCGGACGGACGATCGATCACGAATGTAACGGCGGTTCCCATTCGGGCCGTGTGTACGCTGTCACGGGAATGTGGTTTCCGACGAGTGGGGAGGGAGGCCCGATGGACCGGGGGCACACCCCGCCCTGTGGTCCTCAGGTTTTCAACACGGCTCTGGCGTAATTGGCCCAGCTCATGTTTTTGGTGGCCTCCACCACGTTCTCGCGAGGGATCGGCTTCTCGATCATCGCGTTCATCACGCGCACCATGTCCGCTATGTTCTTCGGTTCGGCCAGGTAGCCATTGAAGCCATCGGTAATGGTCTCCGGAAAATGGCCCACACGCGTGGCTACGGCAGGTAACTTGAAGTTGTAACTGAGGCTCTCCACTCCGCTAGGAGTTGCCGTTTCGTAGAAGAGCACCACGGCGTCGGCGGCTTGGAAGTAGGGGGGCACTTCTTCGTTGGGGATGAAGCGGTCCACAACGAGCACACGATCGCGTATGCCCAGCGCGTCGATCATCGCCAACGGATCGTAGTCGCGCTCATCATCAGCCTTCTTCAGGAAGAGCTTCTTCAAGGTCCCGAAGACCGCGTTCTTGAGCTTGGTGCTCAGCTTGCTCTGGTCCACTGTCTGCCAGAAGCGCTCGCCCACTACCATCAGGCTCACGTCATCGCGCTGCTTGGCCAGTTCCGCGAAGGCTTCGATGCAATAATGCAGCCCTTTGTACTTGCGGATGAATCCGAAGAAGAGAAAGACATGCTTCCGCAAATGGTGTTGTGCCTTCCACGCTTCCTTGTCGAACGCCGGGTCGGGTTTGAAGAGCGAGTAGATCGGGTGGTAGAGCTTGAGTATCGAACGTTGTCCGCTCTTGGTGGTACGAGCGCCATCGAGCGTAAGGTCGAACGTTTCACCGGCGAAGAGCTCTTTCAACTCGGTCGCGGTCTTGTAAGCATGCACGATGAAGCTATGTCCGTGCTTCAACGCCATGCGCGTGAGCCGCTGATCCAAGCTGCTCTGCTCCTTGGCGGCCACGAAATGCAGATCGAAGATGATCTCGGCATTGGTGTGCTTGCGCAGGTAGTTCGCGATGGTGTTCAGCGGGATGCCCTGGGTGGGGTTGTACCACTGGATGATCACCTTGTCGGGCTTCAGCGCGGAGATGGCTTTCGCTGTCTTCTTCCAGGTGCCGGGTGCGTTCCAGTTGGTGAGGTACTGCACCGGGATATCATAGCCTTCCAGGAAACTGCTGCGGCTGGTCTTGTCCACGAACTCGCGTGGGATGATCGCAGGATACTGCTGCGTCCAACTGACGATGGTGACCTGAGCACCCTCATCGTGCAGCGAACGAGCAAGCGCCGTGTTGTACTGCGCAATGCCACCCTTGAACTTGGGGCCGGGGCCAAAGCAGATGATGTGAGGCATGGGTTATTGGCCGCAAAGGCGCAACGGCGCGGAGGAAATGCTATAAGCGATGCGACCTTGAGCGGCTCTTCTTGCGCCTTTGCGTCTTTGCGGCTCATCCTTCGGATCTTCTTCAACGCCGCCTCATACACCCTGCGCATCCCTTCTTCGATGGAGATCTTGGCCTTCCAGCCGAGGTTCGCCTCCACCCAGCCCATGTCGCAGTAGCGGCTGTGAACGCCAACGGGTTTGTCGAGCAAAGGCTTGATGTTGGGTTTGTAGCCCGCGAATCCGCTGAAGACCTCGATCAGTTCCAAAAAGCTCGTGAGCCGTCCCATACCGATGTTGATCGCGCGTCCATCGCTGATCTTGTCCATGGCGAGGAGCGTGAGATCGAGCACGTCATCGATGTGCACGAAGTCGCGGCCCTGTTTGCCTGTCCCCCATACTTCAAAGGGGTTTTCCTTTCGCGCCGCGCGTGCCGCAAGCGCAGGCACAGGATAGGAGAGGTCCTGGTCTTCGCCATAGCCACTGAAGGGACGGATACAGGTGACGTGTACGCCGTAATGGCTCGCGGCGATCTTCGCCAGGAATTCGCCCGTGAGCTTGCTCCAGCCGTAGGTCATGTCCGGCTCGCCCATGCGCTTGAAGTCGATGTCGGTCTCCTTCAACTGGAGCGTGTTGCTCTCCGTCTGAAGATCGATCGGATACGCTGCGCTGCTGCTCGGGTACAAAAGACGCCCCGGCTTGTTGCGACATACATAGAGGAACATCTCGGCATCGATGCTGAGGTCTTGGGCAACGAGCATCGGGTCGCCATCGATCTTGCTGCGACCACCAACGATCGCTGCGAAGTGGAAGATGTCATCGAAGTGGACCACGTCCAAGCCGTAACGCTTCTGGAAGTACTGCGGGTCCTTGTTGAGTTCGCGCAGCACATCGCGCAGATCGGCCTTGATGAAGACGAGCCGCTCATCCGCACCATAGATGCGCATCTCCTTGTGCTCGGAGTTGAGCGGTTGACCCAACCAGGTGTCAGGGTGCGTACCCACGCTGAGGTCATCGATGAAGAGGACGCGGTTACTGCCGTTCCTGTATAGCCGCTGGACCATATTGCGGCCCACGAAGCCGCAGCCGCCGGTGACGAGGTGTGTTGCCATCGAGGGCAAAGATGTGCGTTGCACATGGGAATGAACCCTTTGTCAGGAACCCATTGGCCTTGCGACCCCCCTGCGGCGCAAACGCCGAACAGATCCCATGAACAACGGTTCCTTGCTTGGCCTGCGATCGCTCGCCCATTCCATCGTTTTAGCGGCCCCCCTGTTCGCTTCCGGTCAGGTGAGCCAGGAACCACAGAACCGCAATGTGTTGCTGGAGGAGTTCACCGCTATCAATTGCGGCAATTGCCCGGTTGGACATGTCGCAGCGAACAACATCGTGGCGGTGCACCCGGACAATGCCGCGTTGGTGAACATGCACGCCGGACCGCTGGCAATACCATCCGGTTCGCAGCCCGACTTCCGTAACACATGGTCCACCCAATTGCTCACCGAGTTCGGTGTCGGCTTCACGCCGCAAGGCTTGGTGAACCGTCGTGCGTACAACGGAACGACCTTGCTCAGCAGTGGCGCATGGACCAATGCCACCAACGCCACCCTCGCCCTACCGGCCGTGGTGAACATGGCCGCAACAACCGAGTTCGACAATGGCACGCGCGAACTCACAGTAACGGTGGAACTGTACTACACGGCAGATAGCCCCGGTGCGAACGACAGGATCTTCGTGCTGCTCACCGAAGATCACCTGAACGGCTACCAGCAGAACTACGGAGCGGGCGGTGCCTATGCCAACTACGACCACCGCCATGTGCTACGTGCATACATCACTGCGCTCGGTGGCGATGAAGTGGTCACTACCACGGCGGGGTCATCCCTGACGCGCACCTACACCTACACGGTTCCAATGGCGTACGACATCAATGATTGTCGCGTCGTAGCCTTTGTTGGTGAGGGCGGTAGTGGTTATGGCGAAGTACACCAAGTGACGACAGCACAAGCTTTGTCCGATGTTACTGGCGTGGAGGAAACCATGCTGACCGATGTGGGTTTGGCTTTCCCTGTCCCAGCGACGGATGCGGTGACTGTCCCGCTGACCGCCGTTGGGAAGCGCGCGAATTGCGCATCAGCGATACGGCCGGACGGATCGTGAAGCGGGAAGTCGTTCGTGGTGAAGTTGCATCGGTGAGCATTGGGGTGGCTGACCTGCAACCAGGCATCTACTTCTACGGCTTCCCGGATGGCCGTGCAAAGCGTTTGGTGGTGGTGCGCTAGGTGGTACGCGCGCCGGTCCTCGGAAGAGCTTCCTTCGGGGGGCTCTTCTGCTTCCCCCGGCCCGCAGGGGGGCGCGCGGCACAGGCGGAAGAAGCAACGCGTCAGGCGTTGTCGCCCCCCCCCCCCCCCCCCCTCGGCCCCCCCCCGGGGGGCCGGTAAGTCTTGCCCCCGTGCGGGGCGGAGCGGAAGCGGCGCGATGACGGTTGGGTAGGGCCTCCTACCGGGGAAGATCGATCCGCCGATAGATGCTCTCTCGCACGGAGTCGATGTCGGTCGGCGTGCCGCTATCACGTCGTTCTTCCAACCAGCGGTCGATGAGGGCGCTCTGCTTCTCGTAGGCTTTGCAGGCACCGCAGATGCGCAGGTGGAAGCCAAGGCCGACGCGTTCGAACAGACCAAGCTTGTGCAACTCCCGCCGCTCGATAAGCACGGAAGCCTTGCTGCAGCTCACTTTCAGGGTATCGATCACTCCCATGCGGTCAATGGTTTTTGCGGATGAGCCGGTCCTCGATACACGCGCGCAGTTTCAACTTGGCGCGATGCACTTGCTGCCAATAGTTGGTCTCGCTCAAGCCGAGCGCTTCGCGGATGGCGTCGCTGTCCTTGTCGAGCAGGTATTTCATTTCAACCACGGTTCGCCAGCGTTCCGGCAGGGCATCCAGGCAGTGGCGTAGGGCGCGGTCCAGCTTCTCGTTCTCATCGTCTTCTTGGAAGACATCCTCCTCGTGCTGCGGCCGGTGGTCCGAATGCCAATGCCCATTTGGAACGAACAGCGTTTCGGAGGGGTCGTCGCCCACGGTTTCCGTTCCTGACACCTTGATGCCTTCACGATAGACCTTGCGATAGTGGTCCGCCAGTTTGTGCTTCAGGATCGCGAAGAGCCAGGTGCGAGGCGAGCTGTCTCCGGCAAATCGGTCCAGTGTTTCCCATGCGCTCACGAACGTCAGCTGCACCAGGTCGTCCGCTACGGCGGGATCCTTCACGCGGTTCCGCGCGAAGCGCAGCAGATCGCCTGTATGCACGCGCACCCACTCTGCAAATTGGGTCTGCTGTGCAGAGGTCTTTGTTGCCGTGGTCATGAGCGCTGGAAAGGTATCGAGGCTGCGTATTCCACTGCGTCTTTGCGCCTCTGCGGCCTATCCCGCTCAGAACTGGAAGTAGATGAACGGCACCATGTCCGCTGTCACCGTCTGGTAGATCACCACGATCACGCCCGCGGTGACAAGCACCATCGCCCACATGGGCAACGCGGCAAAGCCGTCGCGGTAGCGTTGCTTGAAGGAGGACGGCAGCCAATGGATGATGAGACCGACGGTCATGAGTGCGAATACACTGCGGAAGCCCCAGATCACGTCACCGGCCAGATGCCATCCGAAATCGTTGCCGATCTGGTGCAGCACCTTGTTGGCTGTCTCCAGCGAATCGCTGCGGAACCAGATCCGTGTGAAGGTGATGAAGGAGAAGGTGAAGAAGACCACCCATGCATGCGCCACCCAACTCTTGCTATGCTCCCATGGACTGATCTTCTTCCAGAATTTGTAGATCACCAAGGCGAGGCCATTGAGCGCGCCCCAGATCACGAACATCCAGCTCGCACCGTGCCACAAGCCACCAATGAGCATGGTGATCATCAGGTTCAGGTTCGTGGTGATCACATTGTTCAATGCGGGTGATAAGCGCACCGCCACCACACCGAGCGCCACCAAGGACAACATGAGCACCGGCAGCCACAGCCAACCGGTGAGCAGGGTGAACGCAGCACCGATGAAGCCTAGCATGATCCAGGAGAACACCGAGCCGCTGCGGTTGCCGCCCATCGGGATGTAGAGGTAGTCGCGCAGCCAGGTGCTCAAACTCATGTGCCAACGCTTCCAGAACTCGCCCACGTTGCGCGCTTTGTAGGGGCTGTTGAAGTTCACCGGGAGGCGGAAGCCCATGAGCAGCGCCACGCCGATGGCGATGTCGGTGTAGCCGCTGAAATCGCAATACACCTGCAAGGAGTAGGCATAGAGGGCCATCAGGTTCTCGAATCCGGTGAAGCGCAGTGGGTCGAGGAAGACGCGGTCGATGAAGTTCACCGCGATGTAGTCGCCGATGAGCATCTTCTTCGCCAGCCCATTGAGGATCCAGAACACTGCGAGCCCGAACTGCGCACGGGTAAGGGAGAATTCCTTGTACACCTGCGGGATGAACTCCGCTGCGCGCGTGATGGGACCGGCCACCAGTTGCGGGAAGAAGCTCACGAAGAAGCCGTAGTCGAGGATGTTGCGCACCGGAGCCACGTGGCCTCGGTACACGTCCATGGCGTAGCTGATGGCTTGGAAGGTGAAGAAGCTGATCCCGACCGGCAGCAGGATACGGTCCACCAAACTGTTCGTACCGAAGAGCCCGTTGGCGAACTGCGCGAAGTAGTTGACCTCGTGGAAGTGCGTCCCGAACGCATGGTTGATGTTCTCGATGAGGAAGTGCGCGTACTTGAAGTAGCACAGCAACAGCAGGTTGATGGACAGGCTCAAAGCGAGCCAGAGCTTCTTCTTCAGGCCCGGTCGCGCACCGTGGATCGCCAGTGCGAGCACGTAGTCCGAAACCGTGGAGAAGAGCAGGATGCAAACGAAGAGGCCGCTGCTCTTGTAGTAGAAGAAGAGGCTGACGAAGAAGAGGTAGGCGTTGCGCAGCGCCCGCTGCTTATGGATGATGCTGTAGATGGCCAGCACCACGGCGAAGAAGCCCCAGAAGAAGAAGCGAGTGAAGATCAGTGGAGCTTTCTCGTCGTACGCGAAGATGCCGGACCAATCGATGGAGAGCAGGCTCATGGCTTGGCCGATCGCTTCACGTGCTCGCCGTACTTCTCCATCATCGCGCTGAACAGCAGGTCACCGAGGAGCGAATACCCTTCGCGCGTCATGTGGATACGGTCGCTCTTGGCCAGGTCCGCGTTCTCCCACAGCCGCACGCTGCCCTGACCGCCCATCACACCGAAGGTGTCCCACATGCCCACGCTTTCGCTCGCTGAGAGCCGCAGCATCACATCACGCACCTTCTCCGCGTTCAGGTTCGGGTACCTGCGCTTCATGTAGCTGTCCGTGTTCGTGGTGAGCAGGATCGCTGCCTCGGGGTTGGCGGATCGCACACGTCGGATCAGTTCGCGGTAGTTGCTTTCGTAGCGCGCCGCATTGAAGTCGGGATCGTGCGCATCATTGATGCCGATGGAGAAGATCACCAGGTCCGGGTCCAAGTAGGCCAGCTCTTCCGTGAAACGTTGGCAACGCAACCAGTTCGAGGTGCTCGCCCCGTTCACACCGCTGGCATGCAGGAAGATCCCTGGATCCTTGTTCTCCAGGATGATCCCGTGCAGGGTGAATTGACGTTGGTTGGTGTCCGTGCGGATGAAGCGCAGGCGCAGCGTGTCCAGCGGGCGATCGAAGTTGAATGCGGTGAAGCGACCTTCCTTGTTCACCTCCTTGGTGATGTTCACCGTGCTGTCCTCGCACCAGGCGTACACCGCATAGCTGCTGTCCATGCGGTGCAGCACTTTCACACCATCGAAGGTGTACCCCGGATAGACCTCGCCGCGGAAGCTGATCTTCAGCGTGGTGAGCGTATCGTGTGTGGTAGCGGAGACCCCTGCAATGCCTAACGTGGAGCTATCGGTGCGCACCACGTTGCGCAAGCCTGTCCAATCGCCTGTGTATTCCGGGTTGTACCACCACGGGTTGTTGCTCTTCGCCATGTTGTAGGGGAAGATGAAGCCGCGACCGGCCCGCACTCCTGGTACCATCGTTTGCATGCGGTGGCGGAGTTCCATGCTCCACATGTCGGCTTGCACATGCGAGCCACCGATGTGAACGATGTTCAACTGGCCCGTGCCATCGAACACGAGGTGGTCGAGCTTTTGGTGATAGCCATCCCACGTACTGCTATCACCCTTGAACACGATGTGGTTCGACGCAAGACCAAGGAAAGGCCGCTCCGGTGTGCGCAACGGATTGTCCCCCTGTGCGAACAAGACGCACGGAGTGAGCAACAGCACGATGGAGATCGGCCGCAAAGGCGCAAAGGCGCGGAGTGAGCCCAACGTGGGTCTTGCTCTTCTTTGCGTCTCTGCGCCTTTGCAGCGATTGTTTTTCATTGCCGTGCGCTGTGGTATTCCGCGAAGTCACCGATCAACGCACTGTAGAAGAGCTCACCCACTTTGCGTGCACCCTGCGGACTGAAGTGCGTGTAGTCGTTGGCGGCCAGTGGCGGATCGGCCTGCACCCAACTGGCCATGCTGTTCTTGCCACCCATGGCCTCGTACATGTCCCAGAAGACAGCGCCTTGCGCCAGTGCGTTCGTCTTCATCGCATCCCGCACATCCTCCAGGAACGGTCGTGTCACGTACGCATCCCCTTCCTTGATGCTCATGTCACTGGGTCCGATGACGATGATGCTCACACCGGGTACCAGCTTCTTGAAACGCGCGATCTGTGCGCCGAAGAAGCGGCCATATTGTGCGGCCTCATCAGCGCTCTTCAAGTTGGGGAGCACATTGCCGCCGTATTGCAGGATCAGGAGCTTCACGTCCAGTTCATCGTACATGCGCGACAATAAGGCCTGATCGCTGCGGCGGAACTCATAGCCCGCAGCGCCTCGTGCCGGGATGTTGTCCATCGCCACGCCGTTGCGTCCTTCCATGGAAATCCCGAACACGTCGGGACTGTCCACGCCCTTCATGGTGATGACCACTTCCTTCGGGGTGCCATCGAAGCGCCATTCGCGCGTCAGGAGTTGCTCGCTGGCGGGGATCGTCTCGCTGCTGGTCTCCGTACCATCCACGGTCATCGTCAGCGTGATGGGAGCACGGTGCCAACCGTAGAACAACCTGCAATCCAACCATGCTTGTGCCTTGCCGAAGCAACGCCGCTCGGGTTTCAAGGTGATGGTGGCCGTATGTACCACCGTGTCCAGTGCGACCGTATCCGCAAGGATGGGTGTGAAGCGCGAGAACGCCGAGAGCGCACCGAACCGATCGTGCTTCTGGTTCTTCGGTTTCTTGGTCATCACGCTGTAGCGCTCCCAGTTGTCGCTGAGCTCGCGCGACACACTGAAGTGCGGAACGATGTCCGCCACGGAGAACAGCCCCGGCCCATTGCCGCCGAACTGCGTCTGCAATTTGTTGCGCACGTACGCGGTGATCCGGTCGCCTTCGAGTTGCGAATCGCCGTAGGGGAGGATGCGGATCGGCTTCGAAGCGGAACCAGCGCTTTCCAGCGCGGCGAAGAAGTCGTGCAGCACGGTTTTGCCACCGGCGGGTAGTGCAATTTGATCCGCTCCTCCAGCGGTGCCAGTTTGCTCGCGTCGAAAACGAGCGCCGTCGTCGTGGTATCCACTGCCATGGTATCGGCCGCCAATGTGTCCATGGGCATGGTCACGGAGTCCGTTGGCAGCGCAAGGATGTCACCGATGTCCACGAGTTGTTGTTTTTCCGGGAAGAGCACCTCACCCGCAGAAGGGAAGCGCAGTTCCAAGGAGCCGATCCGCAGTCCATCCTTCGGTAGCAATTGACCGATGAGCGCGAGCACGAGCAGCACGGCACAGAGGAAGGCGAGCACGCGGGCGGGCGTCATTTGGCGATGGGTATCTTGAGCTTCTGCCCCGGTTTGATGTTCGCCGAGATGCCGTTCAATTCCATCAGGTCCTTTGCTTCCACCCCGGGAAGCGCTGTGCGATCGCGTAGAGCGAGTCACCGGCCTGCACCGTGTACCAGGTGTGGTCCGCCACCGAAGTGCTCCTGCCGGCCGTGGTGCCCGCTGGCCTCGGTGCGGTGCTGTTCGTGGGTTCACCATCGGTGGTCTTCACCGTGTGCCGCTCGTAACGATCGCGTTGTGATGCGGGTACGTAGATCACTAACCGGTCCCCTGCGCTGATGCGGTCGTTGCGCAGTTTGTTCCACGTCTTGATCTGCGACACCTTCACCCCGAAGCGCATGGCGATGCGGCCGAGGTAGTCGCCGCTGCGCACGCGGTAGTCGATCGCCTCGCGACCATCGGCGGTGCGCTCCGTGGCAACACTACTGGCCAGAACGGGAACTTCCCGCAATTGCTGTTGAACGCGTTGGATGGAATCGAGCAGTTGGGTGAACCGTTCGCGTTCGCCGCGCGGGAAGGCGGAACGTTTCGTACGCAGGTACGCGATCGTTGCAGAACACCGGGTTGATCGCGCGTAATCGCGATACGGGCATGCCAAGCGCGGTGGCCACCGCTGCGAAGCGCAGTTCGTTCTCCGTACGCAGCGAATCGGTCGCTTCCATGGGAGCCACCTCCAGCGGCACGATGCCGAGTTCCGTGGCGTGTGCGCTCAGATGGATGAAGGCCATGAGCAGGGTAGTACATCGCGGTGGCCGCTGGTGAAGTGCGGATAGAGCGTACGGTGGTCGGTGCTGTTGTTCGTTCGTCCTTGCGCGCGCGCCACGTTCGCCGGACCGCAGGTGAAGGCCATGACCGTCCCCAGTCGTTATAGCGCGTGTGAAGTTCCTTCCAGGTGGCGTGCGGCGGTGATGGTGGCGAGGCGCGCATCACGACGTTCATCGCGATCCGCTGTCACCGGTGAGGCCATGGCGCACGGCCACTGGAGTAGCTCAGCATCCACAAACCCGCTTCCGCCGTTCGGCGATCCCGCCAAGGTGTTCATCGCGCTCATCGCCATGGGCAGGTACTTCAGCTCCTTGGGCAGTCCCTGGCGTGCGAGTTCACCTTCTATCAGCGGGAAGTAGTGCTGTGCGGCACCGAGCAGCGCGCGGAATTCTTCGCGGCGCGGTTCGCCGTACAGGTTCACGTAACGCACCACGTTGCTATCCGCAAAAACGGGAATGCCGGGCACGGAGCTTTTCAGTTGCGCGTACAGATCGCGGGTGTCCACCGCGCGGATCACGCCGGGCGTGCTCGTATGGCGGGCTTCTTCTTCCGCAAGCCGCACCGGCCAGGTGGTCATCAAACTATCGACACGCCATGGATTGCGCCCACGACGAACCCATGACGACTGCGAAAGGAAGGAGAGGAGCGGACGCACGCGCACAGCGTAAAGCAAGGATCGTACAATGCATGAACGCGCGCGAGCCCGGTGGAATTCTCCACGGAGGTGTGGAGCGAGCAATGCCACCTCCCCTCCGGAGCAACTCATCCTTCCGCGAGCGAACGCTCCACCCCCGGCCTCCCGGTCCGGGAACAGCCCGTTCCCGAGTGCCCACGCCACAAGGGCAGCGCGGCTGTGCAGGTTGAGCAGTTCGCGCAGGGTGCGCACGCAGTCGTCCACGGTGTGCGTGGTCTTGCCCAAACGCACGGCAATACCCTCGTTGGTATCGTCCGGGTGTTCGCAAATGAGCCGCAGGAAGCGCATCTCACGTTCGGGGATGTTGAGTTCCGCGAGCCGCATGGCATGCCCCTCGTTGGCGGCGAGGCTGGCGCGCACGATCTCGTTGTGGAAGATGCCGTGCTCCATCAACTGGTCCAGGACGAAGCCCAATTGTTCCAAGTTCGAGATCTTCTCCGTGAAGCTGTGAGCGCCCGCTGCGATGGCCCTTGCCACCCACACGCCGCTCATGAAACCGGAGTAGGCTGAAATGCGTGTGGTGGGGTGTTGCTCATGCAACCAGGCGATCACCGCAAAGCCATCCGTGCCGGGCATGCTCAGGTCCACCAGAGCGAGGTCTGGCGATGGGCGACCTTGCAATTGGGCAATGAACTCCACACCGCTCGTGCTGGCCAACACGAGCTCGTACTTCCCCATCTTCGATAACAGCGTGCGGAGCCTTCGCGAGATCACCGGGTGATCGTCCACCACCGCGATGGTGCGTTTGCTCCCTTTGCGTTGTTGATGCTTCTTCATGCCGGTGGTCTTGAGCCATGAAGCTGCACGCATGGCCAAGGCCGCTCGATACACGAACACGGAACTCCGTGCCCGGCAACACGGAAACTCGTGCCCGTTCTGTTTGGTTTTCGGGGACCTACGAGGCTAGCATTGTTTCTCCGAAAGAAGAAGCCCCCCGGTGCTTGGGACACTAGGGACTTCCGGGTTGCTCAACATCCACCCCCAATTGGCATAGGAACATGAAAGAGAGCTGAACAAATGTAGAACCCTCCCCGGCAGCGCCGGGCAGCGTTCGCGTCACCCACGCGTCATATCTTGGGATGCCTTGGCGGAACCGCGACGAATGAAGGCATTATCCTAGCGGAAGAGACCGGACGATGCTACCGGTCAACACGAACGACGAACGAATGGCTCCCAGTACGATGAACAGGTGGCTTAGTGCTTGGCTTGGCTTGGTGCTGGGCTGCTTGTTTTTTGTAGTGCCGCAACGCTGCAAAGCGCAGAATTTGGTGCCTAACCCATCCTTCGAAGAGAACACTGCCTGCCCTGTTACTATCGGCTTCCAAGGCTTCTCCAAGCCGTTGCATTGGGAGAAATGGACCGGATCCCCGGAGTACTTCCACGCATGTGCCGGCTCGCTGGGTGGGGTGGATACCGATCACGGTGCCGCTGAACGGAATGGGTTTTCCAGTATGCCCTGCACGGCGATGCGTATGTCGGCATGCTGGCTTTCGGTACTGCTGGAGGTGGCGTGAACGCCCGGGAGTACGCGGGTTGCCAATTGTTGGAGCCGCTGGAAGTGGGGGAGAGCTACGACCTGAGCTTCTATACCAATGTGGCTTTTGGTGGCTCTTACTGGTCGCCCACTCGGGCCTGCAACAACATGGGCATGCTCTTCACTATGCAGCCAAATATCTGGACCGGGCTGAGCGGACCGCTCTTCACCTTGCGCAACTATGCGCACCTTCACAGCACGGCCATCATCGGCGATACGGCCAACTGGACCTTGGTAAGCGGAAGCTTCGTGGCGGATAGCGCGTACCAGTATCTAGTGATCGGCAACTTCTTCAGCAATGCGCTTACGGATACGCTCCATTTGGCACCGAACAATGAGCTTGGCGCGTACTACTTCGTGGACGAGTATGTGTGCGGAGGTCCGGGCAGTCCTGTGAGTTCACCGCCGGTATTGTCGAACCGAATGCGGTTGAATCCGGTGTGTGGCCGAATCCGGTATCAGAGACGATAAAGGTTCGCGCGGGCTCGGGTACGCTTTGGCATGTGTACGATGCCAGAGGCAGGTTGATGGCTTCTGGAACAAGCGCGACGGAGTTAATGGTCATCTCTGTGCAGCCGTGGGCGCCAGGGGAGTACGTATTGCGGTTGCAAGGCGAATCAAGGAAGTACGTTCGTTTCGTAGTGATGCGGTAGCAACGGTCCGGTCTTCGAAGTTGAATAACACGAAGACCATGAGAAAGAGAACCTTCTTGGGCTGCTTGGCAGCCTTCGCAAAAAGACGCTCCGGTGCGAGCGCACAAGTGGCTTGGGGATACGGATGGAAATAATGTCACGCTTACAACCGAATGGTTCGGCGCGGATAATGGCACCGTCCCGTTGCAGATCGGCACGATGCGAACCAGCCGGTCGGTGGTACCGATGCTCTTCGGCGGATGCTGTTGCAGGAGACGGCCACCTACAAGGATTGGTAGTTATGGCTCCCAAGTGAAGGACGGCTGCTTGCTACTCAGCCCCGATGTGGACCAGGTCTACACCAACGGAGCCCCCGGCCCTTACAGCCTCTTGCACTTGGCCGATGCGGATGACAATGCCTCGGAGAGCGCCTACCGCGAGTGGATGAAGAAGGTGGGCATAACGCTCACCGGTAATCTGGACCAAGCTATATCGGCCACAAGTACAACGGGCGACTACACGGACATGGTCGTGAACTGGAGCGACAATACGGGCAAGGAGATCAAGGACCGCATGCGCTTCATCTTCACCACGGAGAAGAACAGCGACCCCACCGGTGCCACCAGCGCCGAGGGTTTGGAAGGCATGCGCCTGTATCCGCTCAACGACGATGAGATCAATGTGGGGATCGGGGATTTTTTCGCGGCGAGCGACGAGCCTAGCGAACGGCTTGATGTGGTGACCGGCAATGTGCGGATACGCGAGTTGCCCGACGCAGGAGGAGAAATGCCGACCGAGGAGAAGTTCGTGGTTACGGATGCCGACGGGGTTCTGGGCTGGCGTGATCGTCGAAGATTGCAAGTGGACACGCCTTACAGGTGACGACATTGCCACGGCCTATGTCAGCAATCCGGGCTGTCACAGGAAGGGGAGAATATATGGTGGGCATTGGCGTTTCCAGTCCACTGACGGCAAACTGGACGTGTAAAGGACAGCTCCAGCGTTGGGCCGAACTACACCGGCCATTTCAATATTGTGGGCACCAATACCACGAAGACCGGCGTGCAGATCGAGACCGGGGGCACGGGTAGCAACCATACGGCTCTTCACCTGCTGGGGCAGAACGCGAGTGAAGTGACAACCGTGGCTTGGATGGAGCGGGGGCATATTGAGTTCGGGTTCCAGCATTACAACACCTTCAACTACGGCGGTTTTTCTTCGTGGTGATGTGCAAAGCACCAACACTTGTGCTGAGAACTACGGCCTTTGGAGCGAGGCGATAAGCAGCGGCACAACAAACAAATGCTTTGGTGTGTACGCCGCAGCAAGTGGCGGGTCAACGTGGAACTGGGCAGTATATTCAGCTGGTGGTCAGTTCAGTTCGTCCGGGCCGAACTGGTCTACATCCGACGCAATGTTCAAGACAAATGTGCAGGACCTCACAGGTGGTCTGGCCAAGATCATGGCACTGGCTCCGAAAACGTACCATTTCGACGTGGAAGGCTATCCCTCCATGGTTTTCCCAGCTGAGATCCAGAACGGTTTGCTCGCGCAGGAGGCCATGCAGGTAGTGCCTGAGCTCGTTCGGGATGTGGATTCACCTACTCCAAGGGATGAGGAGGGGGCAATGTGGTTAAGGAGCCCTTGCAGTTCAAGGCCATCAATACAGGGGCTCATTTCCTATCCTGGTCTCTGCGGTCCAAGAGCAAATGCTGCGATCTCAGTATTGCAGGAGCAACTGACCGTCTTGCAGGCTGAAGTAACGGGCTATTTGCACCCAAGGGGATTGCACCCCAAGGCGAAAGCGGTGCTCCGAGATACGTACGCACCAGTTTTGTGGTGGAAACACTCAGCAGCGTGCCCGCAAGCTTCTTATCAGCAATCCCTTCAACGAGGCCACCACTCTACTACACCTTGGAGCGTGCAGGGCGGAATGCAACTCATGGCCAGCAGCGCCGATGGCAAACAACTGCGTACTGCACGAAGCGAACATGGAGGCGGGGCAATGCCAATACGGTGGAGTACCACCGACCCCTGAGCCCCGGCATGTACTACGTAACGCTGCTGCTCGATGGCGAACCATCGTTAAGAAGGCGGTGAACGCAGATAGCGCGTCTCCGAAGTGTGACAGCAGCATAGAAGACTTCGGCAGGCTCAGCCTGACAATACGCGCTCCGACAGGCTTCGGCGAACTTCGGCAGGCTCAGTCTGACAGGCTTCGGCAGGCTCAGCCTGACAATGAGGAGAACAACGGCGACCAGCAGGTCGCCGTTGTTCGTTAGTATCACTAATCTCACTGCATAAGCACCACTTTAAGTGCCATAGCAACCGTGTACATTCGGCATCCACTCGTCCTTGCCGGGCACCAACTTCCACCAGATCGAAACCGATTATGGTGCGTCGCTTGGCTTGACAACGATAGGAGGTAGGTGGCCTCTTCGAACTGGAAACCACCGGGAACAGGAGTTCCGGTGTGCGGGCCTGAGGTGGGATCGGGCCCATCGATATCGAAGCTGATGGACCTTCTCCGGCGGCGCGGCGATGATGAGCTCGCACTGCTCGCGCCAGGTGGATGCATTCGTATTGCATGGCGCGCACATCAGCACTGCGCACGATGCGCTACGCGGTCGCTGGCGGCGAGAACACGTCGTTCTCATGCGTGCAAGTCGCGGATGCCCACGCTCACGATGCGTTCCAACTGCGGAATGCCAGGCGCATTGTGCATGATGCTGGCATGGCTGTACGTGAAACCTTCGTACGCGATGCGGAGGTCCAGGTGCTGATCAGTGTGCAGGATGCCGAAACGTTTGTGGCCTTTCGCCTGTGCACGGAACAAGCCGAGAGCGGTGTGCTGTGATAAGCCACCCACGAGGCCCACGAGCTTGCCTTGGTCCATCCAGTAGCCGCAGCGTTGTTGTTCCACCCATTGGTTCATCACGGCACATTCCGCGTTGATGAGTTCCAGGGCGGCTGCGGCTTTGGCCTGCTGCTTCGTTCACCGTGCCTCTGAACGCGTCCATCACCAGCACCGCTTCCTTCTTCCAGGTGGTCGCTCTGCTTGCGCAGGTCGTCCGGCATC
>JADJDP010000024.1 GCA_016702645.1 Flavobacteriales bacterium | reverse complement strand
CGAATTGACCTGACCACCTACGATACAACAGAGTTCAGAAGCCTGAAGACCGCCAAGCAGAACAAACAACCGTTTGAAGCTGCCCGCGACTATGATGGCGATGTGCTGTTAGATGTCTCAGTCCTTCAGCGCTGGGGTTTGAGTGAGCCGGTAAAGTCCAAGGCTCGGATCACCGTCACGGTGCGTTCGGCCCATTCCAAGTCTGTGCAGCGCCGATTCTTAAGCGCTCGCCCTATCACTTATCCATCCCTGGCAACCGTCCATGATGATCGCACGGACGTCGATCTGCCTCGCATTGCCGTATTGCGCAACCTGATGCGATCGGTATTCCGCAAGGCGAACTTCCGTGAAGGCCAGTTGCCGGTCATTTCCAAGGCGCTGGGAAGGAACTCTATCGTTGGCCTGCTACCAACAGGAGGAGGTAAGTCGATCACCTACCAACTATGCACCCTGATCCAGCCAGGGCACACCATGGTCGTCGATCCGATCAAGTCCCCTCATGGAGGATCAAGGATGAAGGGTTGAAAAGGAATGTACGATGCGACAGTGTTTGTCAACTCAAACCTGAACCAGTACGAGCGTGCTTGGGCGCAAAGATCAAGTCCTGAACGGGAATGTCCTACTCAGTTTCGTTTCGCCTGAGCGATTCATGATCGAGCGATTCAGATCGGACATGCGTCAAATGCAACGTGCAGGTAAGTTCTTCTCCTACTGCGTGATCGATGAAGCGCACTGCGTATCCGAATGGGGGCATGACTTCAGGACGGCCTATCTCCGACTGGGTGAAAATGCGCGTAAGTACTGCTCAACATGGACCGGAGACACGGTGCCTTTGTTCGGGTTGACCGCCACGGCTTCCTTCGACGTGCTAACGGACGTACGCCGCGCTGGAAATACCGAAGGATCACGTGGTCGAGAGAGTTTGAGCATCCAGCGCTCTGAACTGTGCTTTGGGGTCCATGGTGTTCCAGAGAAGTCCACAAGTCGTGAAACGGTTGCAAGGGCGAAGCTCCTAGAACTGAATGCCCTGCTGGCAGCATTACCGGACCTCCTTGCCAAGCACTCCGCTTGCAACAACAGTTGGCCGACTTTCTTGGGGAACGACCTTTATGAACGTGATGAGAAAGACAAGTACCGAAACGGAATCCTCGTATTCTGTCCGCATGCTTCGGGTAAGTTGGGGGTTGAAGCGATCGCAAGCGGTATCAACCCAAAGTTTGGAGCAGTCGGGACGTTTCGAGGAGGAGATTCAGGCTCGGAGGGTTCAGCTAGGAACCAGCGCTTGTTCCTGAACAATGACATCAACATCCTCGTGGCGACTAAGGCATTTGGCATGGGCATCGACAAGCCCAATGTGCGTGCAACGATCCATATTTTGGGTTCCCTAGTTCCATAGAGTCGTTCGTTCAAGAAGCTGGACGGGCTGGTCGCGATAGGAATCCGGCCTACTGCGCGATCCTGTATAGCAACGCATCCGACTTCGATGAGGAGATAGTAGCGTGGTTCCATGAACAGAACTTCAAGGGTGCTGAAGGTGACACCCAGATGCTGCGCCGATTGATCACGGAAGTCAAGGCCAGCTATGGCAATGGTAGCAGTGACCAAAGGGCTGGACAGGTCTTGTTGCCATTTGCGGGCCGAGATGGAAACGCCAGCGAGCAAGACACTTTCAAGGCGATCCATCGGCTTGGCATACTCGGCTTGCTCGATGACTACGAGGTGGACTAAAATGCAAAGGCGGTCAGGGCATACAGTTCAAAGCGCGGCGCGGACTACTACGTTACACGGTTTCGTGAGTACCTGAGCCTCTATCTGTCGCCCAGACGCGTTGAGAGCTGGATGAGCCGCCGAGGGTGAGCGATTGGACTTGGCGAACACCCTCATCAAGTATGTCTATGACAACATCGCTTTGAAGCGTGGAAGGGCCATCAAGGAGATGCGCAGGATCTGCGACCGTGGACTAACAGACCCTGACGGTTTATCCAGAGCGCTCCAACTCCACTTCACGTCAAAGTACTATCACCCGATGATGGAGGACACGGAGGATGGTCGTTCCTTCGGGTTGCCGGTTCTTGAGAAGTATATGGAACTCACCGATGGCAGTACGGAATTCCTGAACACCTGCGCGGCTCATGCAGTCGCATACTGGCGGACAATCCTCGCAATGGTGCGGTCCTGATGCTCAGCGCCTATGCTGTTTTCCTACTGGAGACAAGGAGTGATTCCGGCCGACTACAGTACAGGAACGAGAAGCTTTTCACAGGCGCGCTGGAAGATCTTGAAGCCGGGTTAGAGGAATACTACACCAACGGCATCGACCCTATGGTCGCATTGGGCATTTTCAGAGGGACGTACTTTCCCATGCCAGCTACTTGGATCAGGTGCTGGAGGACCTGGTCGTGAACCAGAACCTGAAGAAGCAGACGCGCTGGATTCGAGCTTTCAACAAGCGATACTACCCTGAGCATGTCAACAACTGATCGCATCAACACAGAACTGACCGCCCTTCAGAAGGAGCTTGGCCAGTTGAAGAGCTACACGGAGGACATCGGAAAAGCCCGGGATGCATCGGCAAAGGTGCTCCAAGCTACCGAGCGGTTCGTAACCGTGTTCCAAGCACACATCAAATCACTAGTGGAGGCAATGGAGAAGGGTTCTGCGGAATTCGAGCAGACCTGCGCTGCATCCTCAGAGCAGCTACACAAGGCCTCCGTACGCTTCGATGCGGACATCGATCGCTCGCAAAAGCTCCTTGATGTATTAGGGAAGCAGTTGGATGCGACGGCGGTCCGAGTGGAACAGATGACGGGTGAGATCAGGCAGATGGATATACCTGGAAGGTTCTCTTCAATCGCGAAGGAGGTTCAGTCCACAGAAGGAAAGCTATTGGTCACGGGTCAGGAGATCAAGACGGCTCAGCAGCGCTTGGAAGGAAAGCATGAGGAACTTGCGAAGGAGAGCAAGACAAGGTTCATAGTTGGCGTCATCATCGGTGTCGTTACGCCCGGCTTGCTTACTCTTCATTGCGTTCAAATAGCTTCTGCTTGAGCAAAGAACATTCTAGGGTTTTGGGATAGAGCCTGATTATCGGCCATGCGTCAGCGCGTGAGGGGATGAGAGCGGAAAGCCCGCGTGGTAATCCGGCGACTTGAAGACGGTTGGCCCGACCCGGCTGCATTTGCCGGGGCACGCCCAAACCACCTTCATCGAGCAGAAGGTCCGCAACTTCAGCAGCGTCAGCATCAGCGGCTACCACATCGCGGAGGGCCGGCGCCAACCCGATCAGTCAGCTCGCCTTCACGCTGGCCAACGGCTTCACGTTCGTGGAGTACTACCTGGCCCGCGGGATGCACATCGACAACTTCGGGCCGAACCTCAGCTTCTTCTTCAGGAACGGGCTGGACCCCGAGTACGCCGTGATGGGCGCGTAGCGCGCCGCCTCTGGGCCAAGGCGCTCAAGCACCGCTACGGCGCCGACGAGCGCAGCCAGATGCTCGAAGTACCACATCCAGACCAGCGGCCGCAGCCTCCACGCGCAGGAGATCGACTTCAACGACATCCGCACCACGTTGCAGGCGCCTACGCGCATCTACGACAACTGCAACTGCTCCGGCACACCAACGCCTACGACGAGGCCATCACCACGCCCACCGAGGGAAAGCGTACGCCGCGCCATGGCCATCCAGCTCATCATCAACCGCGAGCTCGGCCTGGCGAAGAACGAAAACCCGCTGCAGGGCAGCTTCATCATCGAAGAGCTCACCGACCTGGTGGAAGAGGCCGTGCTCAGCGAGTTCGACCGCATCACCGAGCGCGGCGGCGTGCTGGGCGCCATGGAGACCATGTACCAGCGCAGCCGCATCCAGGAGGAAAGCCTCTACTACGAGACGCTGAAGCACACCGGCGAATACCCCATCATTGGCGTGAACACCTTCCTCAGCAGCAAGGGCTCACCCACGGTATTGCCGAAGGAAGTGATCCGCGCCACCGAGGAAGAGAAGGAAGCGCAGATCCGCACCGTGGAGAACGTGCAGCAAGCCTACGCCGAAGAAGGCAAGGCGGCGCTGCGCAAATTGCAGGAGGCGGCGATCCGGAATGAGAACATGTTCGCGGTTCTGATGGAGGCGACGAAGTACTGTTCGCTTGGGCAGTTGACGGCGGCGATGTTCGAAGTCGGAGGACGTATCGAAGGAATATGTAGGAGTTGATCGACCCCTAGCAGTTGACCAAGGCCATGACGATGATCAGCAAGACCATCCCGACCAGCGTTCCTGCACCCCACCACGAGAATCGTGGTGGCCGCTCATTGTAGCCGCCGGTCGGTCGCCATTTCTCACCTTGTGTGGGCATGAGGATGAAGATAGGGCAGCTGACGGCGGCGATGTTCGAGGTGGGGGGGCAGTACCGGAGGAATATGTAGATGGTTTGGGCGTTCCGGCGCCAAATGCAGCGCCGTCGGGCTTTCCCCTGCAAGTCCTCAGCCGGATTACCGGCTTCCGGGCTTTCCGGTACAATCCCTCACGCGAGCACCCGGCAGATGCTGGCATCACCGCGATCATGTGTACGGTAGTGTTGGTCGAGGGCCTCGATCGCCGGGAATGAGCCATCAATGCGCGGGCGCAATGGCATACCGGCGAGCTCGGCGTATGGTGTCCTTGTGAGCTCCTTCGATAGTTCCACCCGCATTCGCACAGGTTCAATCCGGAGCAAGCCATCATCGAACAGGTTGTGGAGATCTGCTCTGAGCAACAGTCCGTTGTTGATGTCGTGATCACTTGTCTCGGCGTATGGCACAATGTGAGCTGCATCAACGACCGCATTAGGCGTGAAGTCTGATATCGCGCATCGGCCTTCATATAGGACCAGAAGGTCTTTCCGGAAAAGGCCTTGGCCTTGCCGCACGCGACGTGCTTCAAGTTGTATCAAATCAACGATGGCTGGACGCGGCTCTGCAGCGATGGTCAGTGGAAGTTCGAGTTGAAGAGCGCTAGAATTGCGTGGAACGGATCCGGCGCTGGCGAGACGAGCTAGAACGCTTGCTTCAATTTCGGGCGGTACGCCAGTGATAGCATTTTGCCGATTGTTGCGTGGGTCGCCGCCGATGTCCTCAAAACCAAGTCGAGGTGAAAGCTCATTGTACACGGAGTAAACAGCGTTCGCCATACTCCTTCCATTCCGTTCGTACGAGATAACATGATCAACCACCCCCCATCCGATTAATCGCTTCGTACTTCCTGTAATGCGTAGCGGTTCAACAACGATTAAGATGTCGTTGGCGCGGATCTGTCGTCCATTCGGAATCGAATGAGGATACTCGTAGGAGATGCCAGGTTCGTCGTTGTAGCCAGAGCTTGGGCTTTGAAGGACGATCCAGGTGCTCATGGTCAGATATGAGCAAGGTAGGTCGTGTAGCCAATCATCTGCTACGCGTACTAGTCAACAACGTCACTTCACCCCCGCCTCGAACCGCTTCGCCACCATCCAGCACGTTTGTTCGATAGGGCCGCGAAGGGTGTAGAGTTTGGGGCCAGACCCGAACTCGAACAGCCGGTACAAGTGGTAGTGCTCCGGGCTGCGTGGCTGAGAAGGCCACTTCGTTGTCGGTGATCAGGAAGGAGGTGGTCTTGTCGAAGTTGGTGGTCTTCACTTCGATGTACTTCTTCGCTTCCTCGGGCGTGTAGGAGAGGATGTCATAGCCCGTGCCGTCGCCTTCCGTGCGGCTGATGTGTTCTACGGCTTCGGCCAGATCCGTGCGGCCCGTAGCGGTCAGTTGTTGTCGCTCGTATGCGAGCACCACTTCTTCGCCGGATCGTCCCAAGCGTCGGCAGGCGTGCTCGCGCGCAGCGTGGTCGATCTTCGATCCTTTGAACGTGCGCTTCGGTTCGGGCGGCGCGCTGCCTTCGGGTGGTGCTTCCATCTGTAGCTGCGAAGTGGCTTCGGGCCGCGTCCATCGCTGGAGCAGACCATTGCCATACGAAAGCACCATAGCGCGTTCGGCCGGATCGCTCTCCAAGCGCTCCAGCAGCATTTCCTCCAAGAGGTTCTGGAAGGCGTCGGCCGGGGTCAGTCCGGTGATGTACGGCAGGTCGTTCAGCGCGAGCACCGCGCTGATGTTCTGCATCTTGAACTCGTATTTCGGCCATGTCTTCAGTACTATGCTATTCGAGTGGTTTCCACTTCACGGTTGAGCCATATAATCGCGTCACTTCCCTTCGGTCAGCGCTGTTGCTCAGGTCGAAGATCGGTGATGCGACCAGTCCTTCAACATGCCATGCCCAATAGTCCACCAGCCAGCGATCGTTGATCAATGCAAAGTCATGGCCGTCATGATTGGGCAACCCGATCTCAGCGGTTGAGTTGTCATTCGAATAGTACCCAACCACCAAGCCGTCGAACTTGCTTGCGACCTGGATCGCTGATGAGGTACAAAGGCCACAGGCGGTCCCGTCAGGAACTGCCACTCTTCGGCTTCTTCGTTGAAGAACTCCTCTTCGCGAAGCGCGTTGCAGAATTGTTCAATGATCGCTCTCATAACCCCTTGTCCTGTTGCTCTATCTGCGCTTGAACAGCTGCAATGATCTGTTCATAGTGTTCAGCGATCTGCCGTGCTTCATCCGCGTCCGTCACTTCCTCGACGATGTCGTCAGATAGTGTTTCGCCGAAAGCGTGATAGTGTTCGGTGTTGCGGTATGCAAGTGCTCTTTGCTCAATGCCATCAAGCATTTGCCCTAGATCGAGCGAGTTGAGCGTGATGGTGTATGTCCGGTACTCCATGGTTGTCGAATATTTCGTCAGAGATGCCGATACCAGGGTACGCACATGAAGGCATGGATCCAAATCCTGTTGAAAAGTTCGGTGCATAGAACGGCATCGCCCTCAACGCCCTTCACGACAAAGCCTTCGACCGCGGCCTCATCACCTTCGATACCGAGCTACGCCTTGTGTGCGCCCCTTCGCTTCGCGCCCACTTCGCCAATGCGACCGTGAGCCAGTACTTCAAGACCTACGAACCTGCCTGCCGGCAGGCAGGGGCAAGCCACTGACCTTTCCCGCCGAGGCGGCAGGCCCCAAGGCCGCATACACGCCTTCGCGATGCCACCGCGGGCAAGGCCTGGAGTGGCATCGGCGCAAGTTGTCCGGGGCGTAGGCCTCAGTCCGCCCAGCCTATTTTCGTTCCATGTGTTTCCAAACCCAGCTCATCCTGGAGTTCACCAAGAGCGATGTGTATTGGAACCAGCGCATCCTGGAGGAGGTGCGCAAGCGGGCCACCTTCCACCATGCCAGCGTGTTCGCGCGCTACCCTTGGCCGGTGATCACGGCAGAAGACCCGGAGCATGTGCAGGACATGCAATGCGGCTTCGTGCCCAAGCATATGCCCGATGCGGCGGGCTTTCCGAAGCAGTACAGCGTACAACGCCAAAAGCGAAACGATGACGACCTGCGCACCTTCAGCAAGGCGGCGAAAGAGGGGAGGCGCTGCTTGATCCCCGTCACGGGCTTCTTCGAGTGGATGCACGTGGGCAAGGAGAAGGTGCCGCACTTCATCCACCACGCGCAGGACCGCATCTTCCACATCGGCGGCTTGCAGAGAACGGCACCTACACCATCCTCACCACCGAGGCCAATACCCGCATGGCGGAGATCCACAACAGCAAGCGTCGCATGCCGGTGATCATCCCCGAAGGCCACGAGCGCGATTGGCTGAACCCGCACCTGACGCAGGAGGAAGTGCTGGCCCTGTGCGCACCCCGCAGCTAACGGCTTACCTCACGGACTGGACCATAAGCAAGCTCATAACCAGTCGGGGGTGGAGACGAACGTCCCGGCAGTGTGGGCTCCTCATCCGTATCCAACACAGGGTCCAGCTCGCGATCAAGCTGCAACATTGTTTCCTGCTTGATCCAGCCCGCACCAATGGTGCGGTTGGGCACAACGGCATAGTACCACACGGTGCCGTTGCGGAAGTCCCACTGCCGCTTGGTGATGCGCATGGGTGCGCTGTTGGCGAGTATTACTGTCCGCCCAACGGTGTAGCGCGCATGATCCGCCATCTGCTTGATGAGTTCTGCATGTGCGACCTGATGGAGTACGCGGTGTTGCGCATCGGGCGGTGTAAGCGTGTATGTGAAGCTGCCATCGGCTTGCGGCGTTACGCACGAGATGCGGTACGGCACATCGCCCACCACCACGCGGCCTTTCCATGGGCAGCGCTTTCCCTTCGCGGCGTGTGGGGCGGTGATGGGCCATCCGTGACGTGGAACTTGGCAAGCCGTGATCGAATAAGATAGCTGCTTCGCTATTGCGTCCGAGACCACTTAGGCGAGGCGACCGTGAGCCAGACCCAGGAACCGTAAGCAAGCCCCTCGTCCTTCCCGACGACCGGTTCACACCTGGACGATGCGCGACTGAAATGGATCCTCTTCCATCTGCCGATCCCGCATGAACACCTTAGAGTGCAGGTACGCGTCGCCGTGTACTACTGCTTCACGAAGATCGTCGGAGCATACGTGGGTTCTCCTTCCAACCGGAGCGCATACATGCCCGCGGGTAGCTGGCTGATGTCGAGCACCCCGCCGTCGATGCGGGTGCGGCTGACCGGACGTCCGTCCGCAGTGCAGAGGAGCGCGATGCGCGTTCCGCTCAGGCCTTCGATCCGAAGGAGATCCTGCGCCGGGTTGGGGAAAACGGTGATCGACGCGCTGGAGGCATCGGGCACCGCCGTGTTCAGGGTGCATAGGTCGTACACTTCGAACTCCGTATCGCACCCCGTCGCGTTGCCGTAGATGGCGGGGTTCGGTAGGATGGGGGCGACCACCCGTTCGCAAATGGCTTGCACGTGGCAGTATGAGAGCAGCGGGTTGTTCGTCACCTGCAAGTTGCCGATGCCCATGGACCGGTCGAACGCGCTGATGTCGGTGAGCACGTCGTTCTGGTCGATCCAGAGCTTCCCGCAGGTGTCCACGCTCTGGAACGCGTTGGTGATCGTTACCAGATCCTCGCAGTCGTCGAACAGGAGCCAGCCACCGATGTACTCGATGGCGTTGAGACCGGCGAAGGAGGTCAGCGTGGAGTTGGCGCCCACCTGGAGGTTGTTCACCACGGTATCCAGCGCGGGCAGGATGTTGAGGTTGATGGTCGGCACGTTGTCCAGTCCGATCACAGATCATGCACCACACCGAGCACGGGGAATGCGTTCGGTGCGGGCAAGTTGGGCGAGCCGAGGAGCAAATGGCCATCTATGCGTGTGAGCTGCGCAGCACCGGTGAGTTGGTTGGTACCACTGGTCACGCGGAAGTCGCCACCGACGTATTCGAGTTGGTCGGGCAGTGCTCCGCTGGCGTCGCCCATCAACACTTGAACTTGCCCCATCACGGTGTCCAGATCGTTCAGCCCGGCGAGGCCGTACATCAACGGCCGCCCCAGATCAGCAGGTCGCCACCCACGTGGTCGAGGTTGAACAAGCCGCCCACACCTTCGATGCTGTCCACGTACTGCGCGACCACCGATCCCTCGCACGCGCTCCAGGTTGTCTAGCCCGGCGAAGGAGCGCCAGTACTGACTGTTGGTCACCTTCAGGTCTCCACCGATATGGGTGAGCGACTGAAAGCCTGTGAAGTCGTAGGGGCCCGGGAAGGTGTTGTTATAATGCAGATCGCCCAGGATCACCTCCACGTGGGCGAAGCCGCTGAGGTCGTCGATGTTGATACCGGAGAACACCAGATCGCCGGGCAGCGTGTCGCAATTGGGGAAAGTCGAAGCGTAGTTGTCCGCGTCGGTCTGCGACGTGATCAACACATCGCCGGTAGGGCACTGCGCGAGCAACGAAATATTTAGCAGCAGGCCAAAACCCATGAGCATGGCGCGGTGCCGACGAGTGAGGTCGTGCATTAATGGAAAGACGAGGGAAGGCGCTGGTTGCCTACCGGATGCGGACATGTGGACGGGCAGGGAACAGCGGGTCCTGATCTCAGGGAGTGGTCGACTTCGGTAGGAGTGTACGTTCCCGGCAGGCGATGACCGAAACACGATCCTATACCGGCTACGACGGGTACATCATTGAACTTCGAGCCATGCGGAGCGGCGTTGCGGCACCGAGGCGGCCGCAACGCCACGAGCGTAGAGCTGTTGACAGGGGTGATCCAAGGCCTCTTTATTCGATCCTATCCATCGGCCACGGGTGCTAAGGGGCCTAGCTTGCGCCCTCATTAACATACGTAGTACATGGCAAGTGGTAAAGTGAAGTTCTTCAACACGGAGAAAGGTTTCGGTTTCATCGCCCCGATCAAGGCGGCCAGGACATCTTCGTGCACAAGTCAGGGACCCGGGACGTCTCTATGAGAACGACAAGGTGACGTTCGAAGTGGAGCAGACCCAACGCGGCCTCAGCGCCATCAACGTGGTGAAGTCGTAGGGAACCATTCCTATCAGAGAGCTTCGAAGCCCCGACTTGTCGGGGCTTCGTCTATTTCAAGGCGGGGAGGCGATGGTCCTTCTTTCGGGACCGCAGGCCCGACCGGGCCGATGATGAAGGGATGGGCCATGCGACATAGCGCTCCTCATCACGGTCCCAAACCTCCCAGACGATCCGTTCGCGCAGCGCCTTCGGGTCCAGCGTAGACGATGTCCAGCCACCGTGTTCAACAGCGAGGATCAGCGCCTGGCCGAAGAAGGGCGGGTGGGGCCGTCCGTAAAACTGAACCGGTTGGGATCACCGTCGGTCGATCCACCATCGTCGATCACCCAGGCAGTGGCCGGCGATGAACTCGACCGTATCGATCCTTTCCGATCGCAGAAGGGTGGCCACCGCATCATGCGCCACGTCGACCCGCTCCACAACGCGTCGATCGGGATCGATCCGGAGGGCTTGCAGCAAGGGCTGTTCCACTGGAAGTGTCAGTTCGTGATCGCTCATGGGCGTCCTGCATTGGTCATCGCACGCCTCCAGCCGAACGGATCACGCACCAGGACCACGGCGCCGAACCCTTCGCGGGCGAAAGGGGAACCGAGCCAGCGCCACAGATCGGGGATATGGTCCATGAAGGAACGAGGCGGTGATGGGGCGCTCGGTCGCAAATTGTTCAGGCTCTTGTGCCGCACGGTGATCAGGGGGATCGTGCCCAGTCCGATCAAGGGTGCCAGCGCTTGTTCGGCCCGCCAGACGAGTTCCGGGACGTTGAGGTCGCGCCGTAAAAGACCGGAGATGCGCTGTTCCACCGTGCAGAACGCCACGCTGTTGCTGGCGTTCGTGGATCCCACCTGAACGGTGATGTTGTGCTTGATACACTCGGACTCATTGTCCTGGAGGTGCTGGCGTAGGATCGCGGTACGATCGGGGATGGGTTCGTCTGTCATGGGGGAGAAGTTCAGGATCGTGTTGAGGGCGGGGGCGCCAGTGCTATAATGCGTTGATCAATGCGTGCATTTCCGCGGCGCTCTTGTTCAGCTTCGCACACAGGCGGCCGATCATTTCCTGTTCCTTGCCGTTCTCGAAATGGAGGTCATCGTCGTTGAGGTGACCGAACTTGTTCTTGAGCTTGAACTTCTTGTCGCCCCAGGTGTTCGGAGCGATCGTGAAATTGCCGGGTGCGGAAGTGGTCTGGTCGGTGTTCATGCGTAGGAGCGTTGTGCCACAGGGAAGGGGATACGCGGATCGGGTACGTGGACCACAGGTATTGCGGGCGGGAGGGGCGGGTCGCACCCTGGCGCTCGCCGCTTGGCACTGGGTGATCGGTCGATCGTAGATGAACGGCGAAGGGATCTTGCCTTCAGCGGAAGACCACCTACAGGTCTTCGGAAGTCCGGAAGCGGCACCGGGCGTGGGGTAAAAGTACGTCCACCTAGGAGGGATCGGTAGCGGTGGAGGGGAATAAAGCTCCCCATCCGGCGACAGCAAGGAGCATTGTGTGATGTGACCGGCGGGCCCCTTTCGACGTGGACGCGCGGACGCGCTTGGAGGATGGGCCTTATTTATTCCTTTAGCAACTGCTGCCGTTCGGTCCTGCCTGCGCTGCGCACCTCGGTCCGTAGCGGCCTGGGATGAGGTGGGATAGGTTCAATTGGCTGCGGTCGGCCACCCGGCTTTGGTGTACCGGACGGCCGATTGCGTCGAGCACACGTAAGGTCAAGTCCCGGTCCGGTCCGGCAGGATGATCAAGACAGGTCCATGGGTCGGGTTCGGGTAGGCGAGGAAGGTGTGCGCTGGCGTGATGCCGTCCACTCGCAGATCGGGGCAAACGGCGATCTCCTCGTAGGCATCATTGATGTCGAAAGTGGCCGCCGTCCAACCGCTCGTATAGCTCGTGGTCCGGGTATAGGCGTCATGCGCGAAACTGGCAGCGGGTCCAGGAACGTGAGCGGGGTTTCGCAACCGGAGCTGTGACCGTTGTCATCTGTTTTGACCAAGTAGGTCTCATGAACAGGCACGCCGCGCTCCAGTAGCAAGCTGTCCGTTTCGCCGAACCCGCCCAGCAGATAGCCACCATCGAACGTGGCAGTAACAGCATGTCCGGTTTCAAAGCCCGAACCGCCATAGGCCATTCCCCATTGAGGCGTGCCGGATGTGTCGATCGCCAACAAAAGGCTTCCGCCGCATCGATCCGCTACGGTTCCCAGCGAGCATATAGCCGGAAACCCGTGGCGATCGCATCGTTGAGCAATGTGCCGATCTCTCGTCGAGCGCGCGGAACCGTTTCGCACTGACCATTCCGCCCTCCGCATCGGTCCGCACGCGATAGAAGCGAACACCGAAGCCCCCGAACGGTTTGCGGAGGAAGATGTCATAGCCACCAGTGGTTTCGAACAGGCGCAATGGGCGCAGGTCCAGGAGCGGGTTGCCACTATCGTAACGCTTCGCCCAAAGCAGAACACCCGCGTCGTCCAATTTCGCGAGCCAGGGCCCTGCGGTCTCCTGAAAGCTCTGGGCGGTCAACACGATCCCACCCGTGGATGGGAGGACGAGATCGCCCGAAGTGTTCGGTTTGTCCGTCAAGAGGGGGCGATCCGTTCCGTCCAGAGCACAGCACCGAGACCGCTCATCCGGGTGAGGAACAGCTCATGTCCACCGGGGTCAGAGATTGTGAGACCTCACCCCACGACAATGTCGCCGTTCGGTGCTTCCTCCACGGATGGCCTTACAAACAGTGGAGTTGGTTGCGTTGGCGAGGAATCGCGCGGACCAAAAGAACATTGCCCAGGCCATCGAACTTGATGACGAAGGTGCTATCAGCGCTCGCACCCACCACATGGTGACCGGTGACCACCACGCCGCCATCCGCGGTGGAAACGATAGCGCTCGCCTGGAAGAGAGATCCTGGATCGGGCTCGGTGATCAACTTACCCCAAACCAAAGCGCCTGTCGGGTCGTACTTGATCAGCTGTACGGCGTTAACGAGTGTGGTCGAATCCGTGTGGCGCGCGGCCACGTAGAGTTCTCCAGAACCATTCCTATCAATGGCCCTTGCCTGACCGAAGTCGGAACGAACGATACGTTGGAACGTGGGTTGCGCCAACAAGACGAACGGCAGCAGGATCGACAGCAACGGTGGTAAGGTCCTCCGCACGGCGAAAAAGGTTCATGAACGCCGAATGTAGCCATGGCTATCTGCGGTTCTGCCACCCTGCTGACCTTCGTGGAGGTCATTTTCGATCGAACATTGAGCCGAGGTTACCTGGCATGCGCTTCCTTCCCCACGAACACGCTGCTATCACCACCGCCCTGCGCAGGCACGACATCGATCCCGTCCTTGTGCTGTTCGTCAAACGACGGGGTCGCTTGCATGTGGAGGTCCCAGGCCGTGGGGATGCCTTCGTGTTCTTCCGGGGAAAGTCCACGCGGCTGGATGAGCATGGCCGTTGGCAGGATAGTGTGCGGTATTTCATCGGCATGGGCCGGACCGCCCCCTGCGCTTGGGAGCAGGTACTGGCCGAGTTCGAGAACTGGCTTACCATAGGCGGTCGGGCATAGTGTGATCCCATGCGACCCTTGCGTCGATCTCCGAATGTGATCGATACTGCCAGGGGATGTGTATTTTTTGCCTGTGCCGGTTGACGTTCTTCTCGTCAGTGACCACCGGAGCCGTTCCGTTCAACCTTAACCCATGTACCGTGATGTAGTTGGTGCTTCAGAAGTTCACATTGTTCCAACCCGGCCTGTGAGCGCGATCTTGCGATCCGCAACGAGGTCCATGCAACACGAGGAGACCGAGATAGCCGCGCTCGCCGCGCGCTCGTGAACAGCACAGGCCGCCATGTGTTCCTCACCGGCAAGGCGGGTACGGGCAAGACCACCTTCCTCCACGCGCTCGCCGCCAGCACGCACAAGCGGTTCATCATTCTGGCGCCCACGGGCATCGCGGCGCTCAACGCGAAGGGCGTCACCATCCATTCCCAGTTCTTGCTGCCTTTCGGTGCCTTCGTGCCGGAGCGCACCCTGCCTCCCGAGGCGCAGGGTGGTGCGTTCACCGATCGGCACACGCTCGCGAGCCGGCATCCGCTCAACGCTGTCCGCCGCCAGGTGCTGCGCGAAGTGGACCTGCTCATCATCGACGAGGTGAGCATGCTGCGGGCCGATCTGCTGGACGCCATCGACTACCGCATGCGCGCAGCGAAGGGTGTGCAGCACAAGAGTTTCGGCGGTGCGCAGGTATTGCTGATCGGCGACTTGTACCAACTACCCCCCGTGGTGAAGGACGCCGAATGGCAGGTGATGAAGCGGTGGTACAAAAGCGCGCACTTCTTCGAGGCACGTGCGCTGGCACAGGACGGTTATGCGCACATCGAACTGGACAAGATCTTCCGGCAGCAGGACGGCGATTTCATCAGCATCCTGAACAACTTCCGGAACAATACCGTGACCGGGGAGGATGTGCGTGCGCTGAACGCCCACTACCGGCCGGACGCATCGCAATCGGCGGAAGGTGTGATCACGTTGACCACGCACAACGCCAAAGCGGATGCGATCAACCAGGAAGCATTGGCCAAGTTGCCCGGAGAATTGTTCGGATTCAACGCGGGGTGTAAGGCGAATTCCCCGAGAGCATGTATCCACTTCCCGCGCGGTTGGAACTGAAGGTCGGCGCGCAAGTGATGTTCATCAAGAACGATCGAGGACAAGGCCTACTTCAATGGCAAGCTCGCCAAGGTGACGCGATCGAGGAAGGCGACATCGAAGTGCTGATGGAAGGCGATCGCGTTCCGTACAAGCTGAAGAAGGAGACCTGGGAGAACAAGCGCTATACAGTGGACGCAAAGACGAAAGCCCAGGACGAGGAGGTGATCGGGCGCTTCACCCAGTTCCCCATCAAGCTGGCGTGGGCGATCACGGTACACAAGAGCCAGGGCCTCACGTTCGACAAGGCGATCATCGATGTGGGCAACGCCTTCGCGCCCGGCCAGGTGTACGTGGCGCTATCGCGTCTGCGTTCGTTGGACGGTCTCACGCTGCGCACGCGCATCGATCCCGGCGTGGTGAGCAGCGATCGTGATGTGGTCGCCTTCAGCGCGCGACAGCACACGCAACAGCCACTACCCGAACAACTGCAGGCCGAGCAGCGCACCTACCTCCAGGCGATGCTCGCCAGCACCTTTGACCTGGGTGACCTGTTGAAGCGCGCCGATCACACGCAAAAGGACCACAACACGAAGAGCGAGTTCGAGGACGCCACCATGCGCAGTGCGCTCGGCTTGCTGATAGAGAAGTTGCGGGGGAAACGGACAACACGCGCAAGTTCAGCAACCAATTGCTGCGCCTTTTGCAAGAGGACAAGCGTAGGGATTCGTTGGAGCGCATCGGCAAGGAGGGGTGTACCACACGGAATTCCTTTTCAGCTTGCTGGATGGTCTGTTGCAGCACCTCGGCGAAGTGGAAATGCTGAGCCGCACGAAGCAATACCGGGACGCTTTGGCCGAGTTGGACGGCATGGTGATGAAGAAATTTGAGCATGATCGCGCGCGCCGCGCACCTCACCACGGCCATCCTGCAAGGCGATCCCGTTACGCGGAGGCCTGAACTCGATCGGACCATCACCGACCGACGTATCGCTATGCTGGAACGGGTACGCGCCACGCTACTGGAACGCTACCCGGAGACCACCCGGAAGTCCGGACGTCGTCGAAGGTCCGCAAAGGATGGCGATGGGGTGGAGAAGAAGCCCCGCCGCACGAAAGCGGAGATCGGCCAGACCTACAACAAGACCTATGCGCTGGTGCAGGACGGCCGCACGGTGGAGGAGATCGCCAAAGAGCGCGGACTGTCACAGACCACCATCGAAGGACACTTCACCAAAGGGATCGCCGAAGGCAAGGTGGACATTGAAGGCGTGATGCCCGCCACGACGCGGGATGTGATGCGCCGCATGGATGCGCGAGCATCCGGAAGAGACTGAACACGGCGCAGGCGCATTTCAGCAGCGCCCATAGCTGCGGGCAGCTACGCATGGTGCAGGCGTGGTTGAAGAAAGAGGCCGATTGACCTCCGTGGCGGTGACCTGGATCAGTTCGACGGACGGAACAGGCCTTTCCGTCAATTCTTCCGCGCTGAACGTCGCCCAAACGGATCATCAGCGGCACTGGCAGCCAGCGGTTCAACTTCACTTCCGCCTTGCAGAAAATGCCCAGGTGTTGATACGAATAATGAGAGGCATGTGGCCCACGTCGATCGCAGCGCGATCATCGTTCAAGCAGTGCTTCGATCCGTGAGACAAGTGCCGATGGACATTGGAGCGGCACGGTAAGGCCGAGCACCTGTCCGTGCGCCCAGGTGCAGCACAGGAAGAGCATGGTGCAGGTGAGGGAGCGGATCAAGGATGGGGTCCACATGGATAGGGAGCAAGGTACGGCCTTGAGAGCGTCGGCTCGACGCACACCACGGTAACGTGTCCTACCGCATCATACGCTGCGGCCGACCCTCCTCGATGGCGTGCAACTGGTAGGCATATATGCCGACCGGCATCGTTCCCACGCGGTATCAGGATCATGGAAGAGAACAACTCATGTCCCCAGCGATCGAAGACGCGCAGCTCGTACGATGTGATCCGTTCCGCCCACCACCCGGTTTCCACCGGTCGTTGATGCCATCACCGTTCGGTGACACCGCGTTGGGGATGAACACGGGTCCAACACACGTATCGATCACGCGCACTTCCGCGGTGCTTGGGCAGATCTCCGGGCCATCGACCGTTACGGAATAGGTGCCGGAAGCGGACACTTCGCATCGCGGTCCCGCGCTCCCGGTGCTCCAATACGCGCTCGCCCCATAGGGGATCGGGCCGATGTCGAGAACGACCAAAGGGTTGGTGCATAGATCCACCAGCGTATCGATCGGCAACGTGAACGCAAAGGGCTGGCCGATGGTGACCTCCACCGTGTCGCTCATCGGGCAGTTGGGCCCGGAGGTCGTCACGATGAAGATACCCGAGGTATCCACGGTGATCGATGATCCGGTGCTGCCTGTGTTCCAAGTGTAGGCGGTTCCCGGTTCCGGGTCGATGACGGAGATCACAACGGGTCCGCAGGCGGTGATGTCAGGACCGAGCGATGGGGTTGGTAGTGCCATCACCGAAACGTCCTCCGCGTAGTAGTAGCAATAGTTGGTCAACGGGTATTGCGTGCCGACGTTCAAATGATCGGTGGCGGTACCCAGAAAGTTGCCGATGGTTAGCGTGGTATAGGCGGAATCGGCGACGAAGCAACCGGCGATCCGCGTCCAGCCCGTCTTGTCGTCCAACCAGCTCGCACCGCCGTGCACGACCTGAGGTAAGCGCGGAATGTGCAGATCATCGTTCCGCACAGGCGGGGCCATCGAGAACAGAGCCCCCAATTCGTTCACGGCGAATTTGGACACGTCGGCCAGGGAAACGAAGAACTCCACCTGGTACGCGGTACCGGGCACGAGGGAGCGGGTTCTGTGCGTCGGCGCGCAGGACCGCCATGGCGAAACGGGGCGATCGTGATCCTCTTCACACAGCGATGACGCATTCCGCGTTCGCCCCGCTGTCCAGTGCGGGACGGTCCGTTGCCGCGGTGTCAGGAAGCCGGGGTGCGGTCTCGCAGAGGCAACGAACGGTAAGCGCGTGGCATGCGGCGGAGCTACGCAGGCTCACCATGCGCGGCTGGATGCAAGGGGACTCTCCATACGCTCCTAGCGCACCTTCAGTAAACTCTTCATCTGCTGCTTCCTGCCGTTCTGCAGGCGGCAGTAGTAGACACCTGCGGGCTGGTCGCCCGTCATCGCGATCCACGATGAAGTGCCGATGGGCAGGTCCTCGTTGCGCAACACCTTCACCACGCGCCCTTGCTCATCGAACACATGCAACGCGACACGCCCGCCTTCGCTGGTGAACGTGATCGTGGTCCGCTCCGTGAACGGGTTCGGGTACGCATCAAGAAGTGAGATACCGGCACCTTGGTTGGCCTCATGAATGCCGATGCCCAGGCAGCCTGCGGGATCGACCACGGCGAGCGGTTGGTAGGTGTTCAGCAGCACAGTATCCACATCGGTCTGGGTCAAGCAGAACCAGTCGCGCAGCACGCTGGCGTAACGCTGCGGAAATCATATTGCGCCGTTACGTTCGTGCTGAACCGTGATGTTCGGGCTGATCTCGGGGTTATCGCCGGGATACCGGGCATTACCTGCGTGCCAAAGAGAACATCCGCGCCACCGCGCCGTGGTCGGTACCGCCCGAGGCATTGCTCATCACGCGACGACCGAATTCGCTGAAGGTCATGCCGAGCGCGGTCAGCGATGCCGAGCAACTGCATCATCCTGGAACGCGGCGATGGCGTCGCTCACCCGCATGAACCGGTCCGCGTGCGCGCCGATAGTCGGATCGTTGGCGTCGGTTTGCTGTCGTGTGTCGTGAACTGATCGCTCCCCCAGTAGGTCTTGGTCTTCAGGCCACCGCTGGTCAGTTGAGCCACGGTCTTTCGGGGCCTGCGCGGAGCCGTACGGAGCTGTGTGCCGGTGGGATACAGCGATGCTCCAGTTACATCCGGGGTTGCGCCGCATCGTTGATCGCATCACCGTAGAGATCGGTCTGGCGCTGCACGGTCCAACCGAAATCAACTTGCCACTCTTGCAAATCCGCCGTTACCGGATCGGTGTATGGGTTGTTGGTCAGGTTCAGGGGATCGTCCGTGTTATAGTCGCTGCGGCCATACTCACCCATGTGCTGCAAGCCGGCGCCGACCGGTCCGCCTACGCGAATAGCGAGCGGATCGAGCTGTCCGTATTGGGGCATCCAGCCGGGTAGTTGGGGTATTCCATTTCGGAAGCGGCCGACCCATCCGCTGTCGACCAGGGTGGTTGGCGTCCGCATCGGTCTCCCAGATATCCGTGCTGCGGTGAAGTGGCTGAAGTTGGGATCGGGATGCCCACGGCCTGGACGATGGAAAGTTTGCCGGTGCGTTCCAGAGGTTCTGCATCCCGATCATGGAAGGTGCGGCCCAGTGGCGCCGTTATTGGTGCCGGAGAGCGCGAAGCACCGTCGGTTTCGAGGATCGACATGTTGTTCCGGAACTGGGGACAGGAGGCTGTACTGATCGATGGGGACGGCGGTGTTCAAGCCCATCGTTGCCACCGTGGAGCTGCACCACTGCAATGCTTCTTGATCCTCGCCCCCGCCGTTCCATTGACGGGAGCGAGCATGAAGTTGGGAAAGCGCGCGTCGTGGTAAGGCCGTCGGTGGCCATAGACATTGATCGGCAGAAGTTCCTACGTTTCTCGGGCGTGGTCAGTGGATCATGGTATTCCTTCTTGCGGTGCTGACCATCAAGAGGACATCTTTGAGCAGGATCCAGCGGGACGGCTCGGCGCGGTCTCGTGCGTGGTGTTGGGGTCGGCCACATCCGTGGAATAGGCGAAGGTCCGGATTGGTCCTGCGGTTGCCCGAGCAGGAGGAAGTTCGTTTTCAGTTGGTCGCGCACCGCTTGCGAGAAGGTGTCTGTAGAGCAGTTCGGCCGCATCGGCCACTAACGAGTTGGGATCGCTCGGGTTGCTCAACAACTGGGTGAAAGGCCACCAGATCGATGTTGAATTCCAGGTTCAGGCTCAGGGCTGGTGGAGGTTCGCCAGGGTGGAAAGGCCGGGTAGAGAACACCCTGCAACGCATGGTTCCTCGCCGGGAAGCGTGGCGGTGTCCACCCAGATCTTGTCGTACTGGGGAACTGGCAATAGGCGGTCCAATCACCCCTGGTGGGCGGGTTGGCCAGCTCCTGCACCAGTAGCCGATGAGCCAGTACAGGTCTTTCAGACACTACACTGAGCTTCAGAACTGGGGTCGGTGTGGGATGGCATTCCGCAGGAGCCCGCAGGTCACCGATCGCTCGGCGGGGCTCTTGATCGCCTGCAGCCGCGCAGATCGGCACTGTAGAAATGATCGGCTCGTGAGTAAGGCCGCACTACGGTCTCCATCGGATCGGGAGCGCCCGCGCGTTGTTGCGGAAAAGTTCGGCGAGCGGTTCGATCGCATCGGTCTCGGCGGCGCTGGTCTGCAACATGCACGAACCAGCGATCAGGGCTCCGGCAGAGGAACAAGCTCCGGTTCGTCCTTCGCGAAGAGCATGTCCAGGAGTTCGTTCAGTTCGTTGGCACCACCGTTCACCCCGATCAATCGCCGGTCCCCCAAGGCGTGTTGTTGAAGAAACCGCTGAACCGCTGCTGTCCGTGATGGCATGCAGGAAGGGCAGGAAAGATGAGTCTGCGGGGAACAGATCTCGGCTGTCCTTGATGCACATATTCAGCGGTGAATCCGTGCGGTGAGCACGCGGGCGGACGGCTTGTACATCGCTTTCCATAGCCCGACCCCTGTCCTAATATTGAACAGTTCCATCAATTCCGCGCGTAGTTTCTCGTCCGGTGCGGTGGCACGATGTTCAGGTATCCGTTCAAGTAGACCCCAGCATGGCGGGCTCAAACGTCACGTCATGTATCAATTGGCGGAAGTTGCCCTTACGTGGTTCCGCAACAGCTGCGTTCATGGAATACAAGCCTTCCGGTTGGAAGACCGCCAATGCCTGCGTGGGCGGTGTGGTTGTACCGAGCTGGGAGTGAGCTTCTCACCGCAGGTTGCGTTCCCTGGCCGCTCATGGGGCCGACCCGCAGGAAAGGCTGGCGTGCGTGCCGCGCGGATCGATGGGCGCTGAGGATCGCTCGCCGTGTTCACCCAGGTGGATCAGAAGAGGAACGTTCGGATCGATGAGCGAGGTCAGGCTGGTTGTTACCATCGGGTGCGGTGTAAGTTCTTCAGCGGTGGCGGCACGGCCGTGCCCGAAGGTGAGCAGTTCGTCCACCATCTGCGTAAGGCCCATACCGTTGAAGTGGGCGGGTGCTCGGGGGGGTGACGAAGAGCGCCAGCAGAAACAAGTGGATACGATTCGGCGCGGCCGAAGGGCCGGTGTAGGTTGGATGGCCATGGCGTGAGGGCGTGGTCTGTTCACCATCCGTTCGACCGCAGGGGTCGGTCAATGGTTCAATGAATGTATGAGGAAGGCTTCTCCCGTGCCAAGCACGCACGCGGGAGTTTCATCAACAGGGTGTGGACAGCATCGACCGGGGAACGCTGCCCAGAGCTATTCCGCTCGTGCGGCAGGGGATGCCTCAGCTTATGCAAAGTCTCGATACTCTCCTCGAAGGGCCGCACATGGAAGCTGAGGATGCGTTCGGCCTTCGCGCAGCTGATTGCAGGATAGCCTTCCAGCAAGGCATGGATGGCCTCGCGTGGCGAGGAGCGCGGAAGCGTGTTAGCACGCGCACGGAAGAAAGTACAAGGGAGAACAGCAGCCAGGCGGTGCCGCGGTGCACCGCCTTCTTTCCCGTCGCTTGGCCGATCGCCGCGACGAGTCCTTCACAGAATAATAATGCCGGATAACAGGAACTTCTCACCGTGCGCGCGCCGGGTCAAGGCATTGTGCCGCCGCTTGCGCCACGTCGCCCACATCAGCAGGAAGTCACCTTAGCCCCGGAACGAGGCAGCGGACCGCGGCCGCGGTGGATGTCCGCGATGGCCTGGCCGAGCAACGAAGGCGCCATGATCGTTCGGTCCGAACACAGAGGTGGGGGCGGGGATCGCCGCGTTCAACCCATGCTCTCCCACTGCCTGTAGCGGCATGGCATCACCTGCGGCCTTGCCACCGGAACGATCGTACGCCGGTGCGAAGCTCTTCGGTAGGCCCGCGTGATTCGTCAAAATTACCCGTCCGTGGCTTTGCGCGATAACTATGGATACTGCTGAAGTGAACAGGCCTTTTCACCCCGTGGCGCACGCACGCCCTCACCACATTGCGGGTACCATCCACGTTACACGCTGCGGCAGTGGGTCGCGTGCGCTGTCGATGCTGATGCGCCCCGCGGGTAGTACCACGGCATCCGCCCTGCACCAACCGGTCCGCCCGCATCGGGATCGATGAGGGTCGCCTTGCACGCGTTCGCGAGCAGGGGTCGTTCAAGTGGTCGCGCTAGCGATGCCAATGCAGCACCAAACGATGGCCTTGCGCGAGCAACAAGGGGCAGAGATTGCTGCCCGCTGGCCGGATGCCCCGGTGACGGCGATCGGCCGTCACCAGAGGTAGGGGATCGCCGCCTTGCGTTCGCGCGGATGCTCCGCGAAACGCTCACGGGGCCGTGCGTGGTGGTTCTGCGCGCGTGGGCTCAGGTTGATGAAGGTCCACAGCGCGAAGGAAAATGCGGGCAGCGACCAAGCGGCGAGCGCGAGAACCAGTCCATTCCAGGATCTCGCCGAAATGGTTCCGGGCGGCTGATACGCTCGAACAGCCCGCCGCGCGGGATGCGTATCCATCACCCCTTTCGCGCAACGCGGTGGATCTGGCATCGGCACGAAGGTTGATGAAACCACCGGTCTCCAAGAGCGCAGCACCGATGAACGCGAAGCACGTGAGGAAGGCTCGGTCGGGTGGCGCTGCGAAGCCCAGCCACCAGCCGTTGATCGCGCCGTTCACGCCATTAAGCTAACGGCGCTCACCGCAATGAGCAGGGGCATTTGCTTGCCGCTCGTCTTCAAGCGGAAGGGGAAGATCCCGATGTCGGTTCACATAGTGCACGGTCCAGAGGGGCAGGGGCAACCAAGTGAGAGCGTCCTTTTCGCCGGGCCGGGCACCACCATCAACAGGAAGATCGGGAGCGCTGGCAGTTCCATCCAGAACCACCCCAGCGGTTATCGATCGTCGGTCCCAGCCGGTAGTGGTGCGCGGCCGTAGGGCACGCGGATGCGAAGGAAGGAAAGGTGATGCGCCGCGACGGCGATGCAAAGATCGGCTGAAGCCAGGTGAACGTGGACATCGTGCGATGTTACGCACGATGGCTGAACGAACGGTTGTGTCATGCACCTTTGTCCGCGTGAAATTGATCGGCTTCAATGTGAACAACATTCGTGCCAGTGTCGGC
>JADJDP010000023.1 GCA_016702645.1 Flavobacteriales bacterium | reverse complement strand
CGCATCATTGTATGCCATTTGTTCATCATATGATGCTCAGGGGCATCGTTGTGATGCAACGTGTTGTTGGGGAATGCGTATACTTGTGGCGTGAAAGCCGCGTTATTGAACTGAAACACCGTTTACGATGGCTGCAAGCAACATAAACTGGAAGGGCATGAAGGATGCCGCCGTCGTGGTGCAACTGGGCAAAGAGCTGCGGCGCATGCGGCTGGAGCGCAACCAGAGCCAGGCCGAGGTGGCCGAGCGCGCTGGCCTGGACCGCACCACCGTGGTGAAATTGGAGGCCGGTCGCGCCGCCACCTTGCAAACCCTTGTGCAGGTGCTGCGCGCCATGGACCGCTTGGAGCTTCTGGATGCCTTCCACCAGGAGCCGCAGCCCACGCCCTACATGCTGGTGGAGGCGCAAGAGAAGTACCTGAAGAAGCAGCGCAAACGCGCGGGGCGCAAGAAGCCCGATGTAAAACCGCCCAAACCCAAGAGCACATGGTAACGCACGCCACCGTGAAGCTGTGGGGCAAGCCCGTGGGCTGGTGGTGTGGAACGACCGCGAACACCGCGCGGAGTTCCAGTACGACCACACGTTCGCACGCGGCCGGCTTGATGTGGCCCCGCTGATGATGCCGCTGCGCGAGGCGAACGGCGGCGAGCACGTCTTCGCCTTCGGCAATCTGCGCGATGAGACCTTCCGCGGGCTGCCGGGCCTGTTGGCGGACAGCCTGCCCGATCGTTTCGGCGATCAGTTGATGAACGCATGGCTGACGAGCCAGGGCCGGCAGCCGGGCACGGCGAACCCCGTGGAGCGGCTGTGCTACACCGGTGTGCGCGGCATGGGCGCGCTGGAATTCGAGCCGGCGCACCACGAGTTGGAGGCGCCGGGCGAGTCGCTGGAGGTGGAGGAATTGGTGAACATGGCCGGGCAGGTGCTGGACACGCGCAAGCAATTCGTGACGCGCAAGTCGAAGGGCAAGGAGGAAGCGCTGTTGGACATCATCCGCGTTGGCACCTCGGCAGGTGGCGCGCGGGCAAAAGCGATCGTGGCGTTCAACGCGAAGACGGGCGAGGTGCGCAGTGGCCAGATCGAAGGGCTGGAGGGTTTTACCTACTGCCTGATCAAGTTCGATGGCGTCACCTCCGATGAACTGCGCGATCCAAAAGGGCTTCGGCCGGATCGAATACGCGTACCACCTGATGGCCGTGGCGTGCGGGGTGGAGATGATGCCCTGTCGGCTGTTGGAAGAGCATGGCCGCGCGCACTTCCTCACGCAGCGCTTCGACCGCGTGCTGGACGCCAAGGGCACCGTGCACAAGCTGCACATGGCCACGCTCTGCGGCATCGCGCACATGGACTACAACGATCCGCTGGCCCACAGCTACGAAGTGGCCTTCGGGGTGATGCGCCAGCTAGGCTTGCCCTACCCTGCTGCGGCGCAGCTGTTCCGCCGCATGTGCTTCAACGCCATCGCACGCAACCACGACGACCACACGAAGAACATCTCCTTCCTGATGGACCCGCAGGGCGAGTGGCACCTCAGCCCCGCCTACGACGTGACCTTCGCCTACAACCCCGGCAGTATCTGGCTGAAGCAGCACCAGATGAGCATCAACGGTAAGCGACTGGACATCTCGCGCGCGGATCTGCTGGCGGTGGCGAAGGAGATGAACATCAAGAAGGCGGATGTGATCATCGATGAGGTGAAGGCGGGTGTGAAGAAGTGGAAGAAGTGCGCGAAGAAGGCGGAGGTGAATGCGAAGCAGGTGGAGGCGATCGGGAAGACGCACTTGATCAAGCTCTGATCATGGCAAAGCTCAAGCTCGACCTCCACGACATCTTCAACAAGGGGAAGGACATCGACCGCGCGTTGAACGAGATCATGGCGGAAGCCGTGGACAAGCGGATCCCGATCGTGGAGATCATTCCTGGCAAAGGCAGCGGGCAGTTGAAGAAGAAGGTGATACGCTTCCTCCAGCAGCCGCACATCAAGAAGATGTACCACCGGATCGACAAGGACCGGGACAATTTCGGGCGGCTCTTCGTGCACTTCAGGCACTAAGTGCTATGGGCGCGTGGCAAACCACAAATGGTGCTTGGTTCCCTTGTCGCGATGCGCGAACACCTTTTCCTCATTGATGCGGAAGCCAGCCATGCCAAGTCGTTTGGTGAACGGCGCATCGGGGTCCGTTGACCACACCGCCAACACACCGTGCGGCCGCAACGCATCATAGGCGGAACGCAATCCTCGGTGCGAGTAAAGCCGGTTATTGTCAGGTTGGGTCAGGCCAACAGGTCCGTTGTCGGTATCGAGCAGGATGGCGTCGTAGCCGCCGCGCTCCTTGCGGATCAGCTCCAGCACATCGGAAACGACGACCCGCGCGCGCGGATCCTTCATCGGATCACCGGCCTTGGCACCCATCGGCCCTTGGTTGCAATTGACCACCTCGGGCACCAGTTCCGCCACGACCACCTCGCCCTTGGGTCCGACATGCTTGAGTGCAGCCGCTAGCGTGAAACCCATGCCCAACCCACCCACTAGCACGCGTGCGTTCTGCGCATCCTTCACACGCTTCAAGGCCAACTCCGCCAGTGAATCCTCCGAGCCATGGATCGCGGTGCTCATGAGTTCGCCACTGATGCCGACCACTTCGATCGAATACTCCTCGTTGCGTTGGTAGAGACGTAGCTCACCGCCGTTGTTGGGGATGAGCGCTGTATCCAGCAACTTGTTGATCCGCATCTTCATGGGCGCAAGGTGCGGAGAAACCCGGGGTGCCCCTTGCGAGCGGCCTCTGCCGATCCGTCCGATGAGCACCTTTGGTGCAGCTTATGCCTAGCAACGAACCGATCACTCCAGAATCGCCATTGGATCCACGCAAATTCCCCAGTTCCCGCGCCGAACGCACGCCCAGCGCCTCCCGCAGCCGCCAACGAGCCGCACAAGCGGCCTTGCCCGAAACCGGGACGCGCATGACATGGAAACAGGCCTTTCGACAGTTCATCTGGCCACGCCGCCGCCATGTGCTCGTTGGGTTGGTGCTCATCGCTATCAGCCGCGCGGCCAGTTTGGTGTTGCCCTGGCAAACAAAAGTGCTCTTGGACGAAGTGGTGCCCAACAAGGACCTGGACCAGTTGTGGAAGTTGCTCGCTCTCGTGGTCGGCTCCATCATCGTTCAAAGCGTCACCTCGTTCCTGCTCACCAAGTTGTTGAGCGTGGAGGCACAACTCCTCATCAGCAAGTTGCGGGCGCAGGTACAACGCAAGATCCTCTCGCTACCGATCAGCTACTTCGACAACACCAAGAGCGGTGCGCTGGTGAGCCGGATCATGTCCGATGTGGAAGGTGTGCGCAACTTGGTGGGCACCGGCCTAGTTCAGTTGGTGGGTGGTTCGATCACAGCCATCGCCTCGCTCGTGCTGCTGATCAACATCAGTCCGCTGATGACACTCTGCACGCTCATCCCCGTCGCCGTGTTCGCACTCATCGCGCTGAAGGCCTTCGGGAAGATCCGGCCCATCTTCCGCACACGGGGTATCATCAATGCAGAGGTAACCGGCAGGCTCACCGAAACATTGAACGGGGTGCGGGTGATCAAGGGCTTCAACGCCGAAGAGCAGGAGAACTCCAGCTTCGAACGCGGAGTGGAGCGGCTTTTTGAGAATGTGAAGCAAAGCCTTACGGCCACAGCCCTGATCACCAGCGCATCGGCCTTGTTGCTGGGACTCGCCAGTGCTGGCATCATGGGTTTCGGTGGCTACCAGATAATCAACGAGGAACTCACCCTCGGCGAATTCCTCTCCTTCACGCTCTACCTCGGTTTCATGATCGCGCCGATCGTGCAGATGAGCAATATCTGCAGTCAACTCACGGAAGCCTTCGCGGGACTGGATCGTACGGAGGAGATCATGAACATGACGCCCGAGGATGTTGCGGATGAACGTCCGGTGAAGCTCAGCAGCCTCCATGGCGATATCCGCTTCAACGATGTGTCCTTCGCGTACGAGGAAGGCAAGGAGGTCGTGAACAACATCACCTTCGAGGCACCGGCTGGAAGTGTCACCGCCTTGGTGGGCACCTCCGGCTCGGGCAAGAGCACCATCGCTGGATTGGCGGCAACTTTCCTCACACCGAAGTCGGGTGTCATCACCATAGACGGACAGGACCTCAGCAAGGTGAGCCTGTCGAGCTACCGCCAGCATTTAGGTGTGGTTCTGCAGGATGATTTCCTCTTCGAAGGCACCATCCGCGAGAACATCCTCTTCCCACGACCGAACGCGACGGAAGATCAACTGCAACGGGCCGTGAGGGGAGCATACGTGAGCGAATTCACGGATCGCTTCGAGAACGGATTGGAAACGGTGATCGGCGAACGAGGTGTGAAACTGAGCGGTGGCCAGCGCCAGCGTGTGGCGATCGCACGTGCCATGCTCGCCGATCCGAAGATCCTGATCCTTGACGAAGCAACGAGCAACCTCGACACCGAAAGCGAAGCGCTCATCCAGAAGAGCCTGAACGAACTGGTGAAGGACCGACCACCTTCGTGATCGCCCACCGCCTGAGCACCATCCGCCAAGCCACACGGATACTCGTCATCGAAAAAGGGCGGATCGTGGAGAGCGGCACCCATAACGAACTGATCGCGAAGGAGGGCCGGTACCACGAACTGTACACCTACCAGGCGCGTATCTGATGCTGCTCGCGTGGTACTTCGAGCGCGCTCCGGTTCTACGGCTGACAACAGGGCCGAACACACGCGCGGAGGCGTTCTACCGGAAAGCAGGATACAAGGAAACGGGAACGACGCCGAGCGGCGAAGTGATCCTGGAACTCGGCCGTTCAGCGTAGCACCTCCCTGTAGAGCGTACGCTTCTGCAAAGAGCCGTAGGGCCGGTATACGTAATACACGTGGCCATCGTGGACCTGGACTTCCTCCGGATACGGATATGTGAGCGCCGTGGCCGGCCCAAGCGCACCAGTAGCAGGATCGATGCGACGGATCCACGTCCGCGCATTCCGTGCGAAGACCACGTGCACCGCATCGCTCGCGGCATCCTGTAGCAGAAGCCCGTCCCAATTGTGGTCCCGTTGATGCACCATGGGTATCTCATCGATCGGGGTCATTCCCAGATTGAAACGTCTGATGCGCTCGCGGTAATGATCGAACACGCACAGGGTATCGCGAACTACGAACAACGGCGCATAGGGTACACTGAAGTAGAGGTCCTCGGGAAAGCCCGTCATATAGCCGGCGATCACCTCGGCATCCACCCCCATTTCACGCCCAAGGTCCATGGCCACCACCTTGTCATGGCCGGTCATGTACTTGTACTGGCTTCGAAAAAGTTCCATCGTGTGGGCGTCCACCACGGAACAGATCAACCTGCTCGTATCCCGACCGGGATCGTACCCGAAATGATCGAACGCAGGATAGGTTGGCTGCAAGTTGTTCCCCAACAGATAGCCTGGTACGCTATCGGTCCAGGGCAGTACGGCCTCATGCAAGGTGGCGAGGTGCACAGGACCGAGTTCAATGTCCTCTTCTCCTGCCGATGCGAACCAGGCCTCCTTCACACCCTCCACAATGGCGCGCTGCCGATGATCCTTTCGCAAGCCACGTACTGCGGATGGCAAGGACCGATGGAAACGTTCATTGAAAAGCGTGTCCAGCAGGTAGAGGCGTGCGCCGTGCAAGATCTGTTCACCGGCATTCTCCTCGCGGTGCCATAGTTGTGGACTGGCGTACACGAGCACCCAGAGCCCATCAGCGTTCACATGGTAAGCCCCCACGTGCAGGTCCTTTCGCTGGAAGACCTCCTCCGGCTCGGGGGCATGCACGTCCATTTCCGGCAATTCCGTGACCGACCGCTGGAGAAGGATGAGGATCGGCGTACCGGACACGATCTCCGCTTGCGTCACCACGCGCACCTTCTCGGTATATCCAACAAAGCTGATCCGGAGCGTTACTTCCTTCGACGCTCCGCACTCCAGTTCGAAATGCCCCGTTGCATCCGTGACCGCACCGACATCGCTTCCCTTCAAGCGCACATTGGCATCCGGCAACGGTCGTTCCATGGTGGCATCGAGCACGGTCCCACGCACGATCCGCTGCGCCATCGCTGCGACGGGCAGCAGCGCAACGACCAGAAAGGTGTACCGGGCAAGGATCGAGGACCTCATGCGTTGCAACGATAAGATACCTTAGGACACGTGATCGCATAGAGCGTGACGACGAACGGTCGCAAGCACACCCGCATCGGCATGGACCAGTTGCTACGGTACGACCACTACAAGGTGCTCGGGGTTCCTCGCGATGCGTCCTCCCAACAGATCAAGCGGGCCTATCGGGAACGCGTGAAGCAGTGCCACCCCGACCGCAGCGGGGCGGTGAACGCAGCCCAAGTGTTCCAAGCCGTGCATGATGCGTACAACACGCTCATCCACATCGAGCGTCGCACACGGTACGATGAGCAACTGCGTTTTTACCGGGAAGCCATCGAACCAACTGCCGATCCACATGGGCATCGCACCAGAACGTTCCGCTACCAGCGGGAGGAAGAACCCGATCGTCCGGTCCACCGCTTCGCCTTCTTCGGGTTGCACATCACCGGACTCCTTTTCGGAGTAGTGCTCATTACGGGCATCCTTATCGGCATCATCTTCTTCGATTGGCCGCTCTACATGCTCTTCTTCAGTGCACCGGGCATCGCCGTGATACCGGACAGCATCTCGGGCTTGCGCCTGAAATGAAGAAGGCTCCCTTTCGGAAGCCTTCGTTCTTGATCGTTCGATCGGTTCAGATCACCGGGACCACCCAACCGTAGGGATCGGCAATACGACCGCGACGGATATCGTCCAGCTTCTTTCCGATGCGGTTGGCGAGTTCACGCGTGCTCACGTCGGGCAATTCGTACACGGCATCACCGAAAGCGATGCTTTGGATATGCGCGATCGTCGCGGCCGTTCCCGCACCGAAGGCGGACCGCAAACGGCCGTTGCGCGCTGCCACTTCGATCTCCTCCACCGAAACCTGGCGCTCTTCGACACGGATCCCTTCATCCTTGGCGATCCGGATGATGCTATCGCGCGTGATACCGTGCAGGATCGTTCCATCGAGTCCGGGGGTGATCAAGGTGCCATCCACGTTGAAGAACACGTTCATCGTCCCGCTCTCCTCGAAGTACTTGTGCGTGAGGCCATCGGTCCACAACAATTGATGGAAGCCGCCATCCATGCCCAGTTTGGCCGGGTACAGCGCACCGGCATAGTTGCCACCGCACTTCGCCTCGCCCGTACCTCCAGGGAAGGCCCGGCTGATATTGGTTTCGATCTTCACGCGCACAGGCTCATTGTAATAGGCGCGAACCGGGCAGGTGAAAATGATGAAACGATAGCTGTCGCTGGGACGCACACCGATGTACTCATCGCTGGCGAACATGAAGGGGCGTATGTACAAGGCCGCATCATCATCCTTCGGGATCCAATCGCTGTCCAGGCGGACCAGTTCCATCATCGCATCCATGAACACATCCTCCGGAATGGACGGCATGCACATGCGATGCGTACTGTGGTTCATGCGCGCAATGTTCGCCTGCGGCCGTATCAAGCTCACGCCACCGTTCACGTTGCGGTAGGCCTTCAGCCCTTCGAAGATCGTCTGGCTGTAATGCAGCACCAATGCGGCCGGGCTCATCTGCAAGTTGCCGAACGGCATGATGGCAGGTTGTTGCCATGCGCCGTTCGTGTAGTCCATCACGACCATGTGGTCACTGAAGACGCGGCCGAACTTGATGTGCTCCAAGTCCGTCTCCTGCAGGCGGGACTTCGCGGTACGCTGGGTGGTTATCTTTTGCCCGGTTGTGATCATCGCGGGTACTGGGGTAAGGGGTACGGAGCAAATGTAGCCGAAGAGCATTGCGGCGCTGCCAGCCCCGAACACCGCGAAAGCCGCGATAGTTCTCAACAAATACCCGTGGAGCAGGAACGAACAGGAGTTGCGTTGCACACCGTGCTCAAAAAGCACTGGGGGTTCACAGCCTTCCGCCCCGTGCAGGAGCGCGTGATGCTTCAAGTGCTCAACGGGAAGGACACGCTCGCGCTGCTCCCGACCGGGGGCGGTAAGAGTTTGTGCTTCCAGGTACCCACTATGGTCACCGGCAAACTTTGCCTCGTTGTATCCCCGCTCATCGCTTTGATGAAGGACCAGGTGGAACGCTTGCGCAGCAAAGGCATCGCCGCACGAGCGATCACCAGCGATATGCGATGGGCCGAGATCGACAACACGCTTGAAAGCGCGGCCGTTGGCAAGCTCTCATTTCTGTACGTGTCCCCCGAGCGCTTGGCATCCGAACTCTTTCTTGCCCGCCTACCACGCATGCCCTTAGGGCTCATCGCTGTGGATGAAGCGCACTGCATTTCACAATGGGGCTATGACTTCCGCCCCTCCTACTTGAAGATCCGTCAAGTGCGCGAGCAGGTGCCGAAGGTCCCGTTGCTGGCGCTCACAGCTTCCGCAACCGCCGCGGTCGCGTCCGATATCATGCAACAGCTCGGCTTCGCGACGCCCAATCTGCTGCGCGGCGATTTCCGAAGACCGGAGCTGGTGTTGTGGGTGAGCCGTGGTGAGGACAAGCAGGGCCGCTTGCTTCGGATCATGCTGAACGTTCCGGGCACCAGCATCGTGTACATGCGGGAACGCAAGGGAACGGTTCGGATCGCACAATTCCTGCGGCAACATGGCATCGCTGCCGAGGCCTACCATGCGGGCCTGGCGCCGAAAGAGCGTGACAGGATCCAACAGGCGTGGATGAACGGAAGCCTGCGATGCGTTGTTGCAACCAACGCGTTCGGCATGGGTATCGACAAAGCCGATGTGCGGAGCGTGGTACACATGGAAGCACCTCCTGATCTGGAGAGCTATTATCAGGAAGCAGGACGCGGCGGGCGCGATGGAAAGACGGCCCATGCCTTTCTGCTCGTTGGACCGGGCGATGAAGAGCGCGCGATGGAACGGGTCAAGCTCGGATTCCCTGCGATGACGGATGTGCGCCGCTCCTACCAAGCATTCGCTGATATGAACGGTATCGCGCTGGGAGCCGGCCTGTTTGAAGCATACCCACTGGACCTTCGCGCCATCGCGGATCGAACGAAGCTGCCCATCTCCACCGTTGCGCATTCGTTCAAGGCGCTTGAACTCGATGGTCACCTCGTGCTGTCGGAAGGTGCGCGTTCGCCATCGCGCGTTTTTCTGCTCGCCGATCAGCGCACGGTCTACGCCATGCGTGTGAACGACCAGCGAAATGGTCCGACGCTGGAGGCGTTGCTCCGTTTGTATGGCGGCCTCTTCGAGGAAGCCGCCACGATAGATGAAGCGAGGATAGCGCGGTTGATCGAGAAGCCTGTTGCAGAAGTGGAGCAGCGGCTGCACGACCTGGACAGGTTGAAAGTGCTCAGCTACAAGCCCCGAAGCGATCACCCAAGCGCCACGCTGCAACAGCCCCGGAAAGACGCTGACCGACTCACCATGGATCCTGCAGCACTGCGCGATCGGGAGCAGCGTTCCGCCCAACGCCTGGACGCCATGCTGGCTTACATGAGTTCCAACGATCGTTGCCGCATGGTCATGCTCCTATCCTACTTTGATGAGCATGGCTCATCCGATTGTGGGCAGTGCGATGTATGCCGTTCGCTCAAGAACTATGGTGGGCAAACCGATCCGTCCATCACCGCCGAACCGCTGGCACATTACCAACGCGACATTGAAACAGAGCGGTACATGCGGGACGAGCTCGGTGGTCCTGACGGAACCGGGTTGAAGGCATGAAGACGATCGTTCCGCGCTCCTTCTACGAGCGGCCCGATGTGGAGACCATCGCGCGCGAACTATTGGGCAAGGTGATCGTCACGGAGTTCGATGCCGGCCGAACCACTGGGATCATCACGGAAACGGAAGCGTATGCAGGCGTCCTCGATAAGGCGTCCCACGCGTCCGGTGGAAGGAGAACAGCACGCAACGAGCCGATGTACGGTCGGGGCGGCCTGGCCTATGTGTACCTGTGCTACGGTATCCATCATCTGTTCAACGTCGTCACCAATGTGAAGGGTGTTCCGCACGCAGTGCTTGTACGCGGGATACGACCGTTGGAAGGAATGGAAGTGATGCGTGCCCGCCGCGGAGGAACCAAGTTGACAACGAGCGGGCCGGGTACGCTCACCACAGCGCTCGGGATCCGGACCGAACTGTCCGGCAGTGATCTGCTCACCGGCCCGATCCGGCTGGAAGACCATGGCATCCGGTTTCCGCCGGAGGATCTACTGGTTGGTCCGCGTATCGGGGTGGACTATGCGGGCGAGGATGCGCTGTTGCCGTACCGCTTTCGCATCGCACCTTCGCGCCTGCCTTCCTGGGCACGCTGATGAACGCGAAACGGATCCTCTTCATGGGCACGCCCGACTTCGCCGTGGGCAGCCTCAATGCTTTGGTTGAAGCGGGCTTTGATGTTGCCGCAGTGGTGACCGCGCCGGACAAACCAGCTGGTCGAGGGCGGGAATTGCGCATTTCGGCAGTGAAGAAACGCGCGTTGGAACTGGGACTTCCGGTTCTCCAACCCGTGCGCTTGCGCGATCCTGCGTTCCTGGAAACCTTGAACTCCCTGCACGCTTCCTTGTACGTCGTCGTCGCATTTCGGATGCTGCCGGAGGTTGTTTGGAGCAAACCGCCGCTGGGTACGATAAACCTGCACGCGTCACTCCTCCCTCAGTATCGCGGGGCTGCGCCGATCAACTGGGCCATTATCAACGGGGAGACCGAAACAGGTGTGACCACCTTCTTCATTCGCCACGAGATAGACACCGGCGACATCATCGATCAGGAAAGCGTCGCCATCGGGCCGGATGACAACGTCGGAAAGTTGCATGACCGCTTGATGCGGACCGGAGCCATGTTGCTCACACGCACTGTTGCTTCCATTCTAAATGGCACCGCACGACGACAAGAGCAGTTCGTTCGTCCCTCGCATGGAGAACCCGTTCTACGTCATGCGCCGAAGCTGAACCAAGAGAGCTGCCGCATTGATTGGACACGCTCCGCGCAGCGCATCCATGATCATGTGCGCGGCCTTTCACCATACCCCGGGGCGTGGACACAACTCTTGAGCACAGCGCGCGGGACGTTGAACTTCAAGGTAAACACTACCCGACCAGCAGACGGAACCTCTTTCGGTACACCGGGGAGTGTTCGCCAGCAGGATGATAGGCTCTTCGTTGCCTGTGGATCCGGCATGATCGAACTGCTCGAGGTACAGCCGGAGGGCCGAAGGCGGATGACCGCTTCCGAGTTCTTGCATGGCGCAACCGCATTGGGTGAGTTCCATCTGCAATGAACATGCTCGTCGTTCGCTTGGTCTTCTTCATGGCACTTGCTTCGCCGGGAACGCTCCGGGCCCAGGAACACCTAGCACCGACCATGCTCCTATGCAACCCCGTGGACAGCTTGTTGCAAGTACATCCGTTGTACAGTGACAGCCTGTGTTCCAGCTTCATCATCTGCATACCACGCGGGGTGGCAGGACACTATCACCGCTATCACACCGAGCATGTGACGGTGCTGGAAGGAACAGGCATCATGCTGCTTGCGGACTCCGTGTTCTCCATTGCCGCAGGCCATAGTGTAGTGATACCAAAGGGTACGGTGCATTCGGTGACAACCACCTCCGCGACGCCGCTGCGCGTCATCAGCGTTCAGTCACCCTACTTCGATGGCAGCGATCGCGTCTTCATCGAGCCCTGAAAAGGCGTTGGGTCAACACTTGCTGTTTTGCCGGAAGTCACTTTTCGCAAACCCTTGCTGGGGGCGGGCTGTAGACGTAGTTATGAACAAAACCCCTGTTTTTTCAACATTCTCCCGATGGGCCGCCGGAAACCCTTGACAGGCGCGGCTTCGCGGATACATTTGTCCACGAGTTCACTAAACCAACAACTCAAATACCAAACACAACCATGGGTCTGAACAAAGCTGAATTGATCGAGTCCATCGCTAACGACGCGAAGATCTCCAAGGCTGATGCAAAGCGCGCACTCGACGCTTTTGTCACCAGCACCACCAAGGCGCTGAAGAAAGGCGAGCGCGTTGCTCTCGTTGGCTTCGGCACCTTCAGCATCTCCAAGCGTGCTGCCCGCAAAGGCCGCAACCCACAAACGGGCAAGGAGATCAAGATCGCTGCCAAGAAGGTGGTGAAGTTCAAGGCCGGTGCCGACCTCTCCAGCAAGGTGAAGTAAGCCCCTCCCTTCGATCTCGGAAAGTCCCTCGCTACGGCGGGGGACTTTTCTTTTGCATTGCATTCCCATGAAAGACAACGAACTCTATGAGCGGCTCGCTGCGTTCATCACCGACAACAAGAGGGAGCTATTCGACCGCCTCGCTCCTCTGCGCACACGGCATATCACCGCCGTTATGGAGGACATCTACCAACCACACAACGCGAGCGCGGTGGTGCGAACCTGCGACCTTCTGGGTGTGCAGGACATCCACATCATCGAGAACCGCAACAAGTTCACGGTGAACCCGGACGTCACGCTGGGTTCCTCGAAATGGACCGACATGCATCGCTGGCGTGGCAATGAAGACAACTCGCTGCGCTGCGTGGAACATTTGAAGCGTGCGGGTTATGCGGTCGTGGTGACCTCTCCCCGCGCCACCGATACCACACCGCACACGATCGCGCTGGATCGACCGCTCGCCTTCTGTTTCGGAACGGAACTCACCGGTGCCAGCGATGTGCTCATGGAGCACGCCGATATACAACTGCGCATACCGATGTACGGTTTCACGGAGAGCTACAACATTTCGGTTTCCGCGGCCATCACGCTCTACACCGTGATGGAACGACTGCGTGCATCGGACGTGAACTGGCAACTCGACGCCGACGCGCTTGCTGCCTTGAAGCTGGAATGGGCGAGGAAGGTGGTCCATATCGCCAACCATTTGGAACGCCGGTTCCGCGACGAGGCCGGTGAAGGAACGACGTGATCACAGGTGCGTGCCGCGCAGGATGCCTGTCCACACGCGCGCGTTGAGAAGTGCACGGTGCGCAAACCATGGTACACAGGTACATTTGACCGCTAACCACAACACGCAGCACAATGGGAAAAGGTGACAAGAAGACGAAGAAAGGCAAGCGCCGCATGGGCAGCTCCGGCAAAACCCGCCCGAGCATCAGCAGCCAGCGCGCGACCGCCCGCAAGAACGCCACAAAAAAGGCCGCTCCGAAAAAAGCTGCCGCCAAGAAGGCCGCTCCGGCCAAGAAAGCAGCACCCAAGAAAGCTGCTGCGAAAAAAGCTGCCGAGAAGAAATAGTCTCCCCTCCTTACAGATGCAAAGAGCCTCGACCTGGTCGGGGCTCTTCCGCTTTCAATATCGGGGTTCGTTCACGGTTGCAAGCGAACGCGCACCCACTTGCCGTCGCTCAAGCTCTCGAACGCCAGTCGGTCGTGCAAGCGACCCGGTCTTCCCTGCCAGAACTCGATGCGAACCGGGCGAACCCGATAGCCGCCCCAATGCAGCGGACGGGGAACTTCCGATCCGCTGAAGCGCTCGACCCAGCGCGCGTATCGATCCTCCAGCGTCTTGCGATCTTCCACGGGCCTGCTCTGATCGCTGCTCCACGCACCCACCTGGGTCTCGCGCGGGCGCGTTGCGAAATAGATGTCGGCTTCCTCCGGTGCCACGGTCTCCGCTCTTCCCTCGATCCGCACTTGACGTTCGAGCTGCGGCCAGAAGAAGGTGAGCGCGGCACGTGGATCGCGCTCGAGGTCCATTGCCTTGCGGCTGTTCTGGTTGGTGTAGAAGACGAAGCCCTTTGCATCGAACGCTCGCAGCAGGACGATCCTGCAACTGATGGTCAGCGATCCGAGCGTGGCCAACGACATCGCATGCGGCTCGGGCATACCCGCGGCTTCCGCGTCGCTGAACCAACGGCCGAAGAGAGCCATGGCGTCCATACCAGCGTCCTCTTCCAGCAACCGGTTCGATCCATAGTCGCTGCGATGATGCACGTGCCGTTGGTCGCTCATGTTCCCACTTACTTGTTGGGCGAAGTTATCCGTGCGGACAAAGCCGACCGATACCTGGATCGGGTTGCGTGCGACGACACCTTCCGATTACCTTCCCCTCGGTCATGGCAAAGCACATCCTCGATCTCGATCCCATCAATCGGCACAAGCCCGGAAAAGGTCGCCTGTTGGTGAGCGAGCCCTACCTCCCGGATCCGTACTTCCGCCGAACGGTGGTGCTCCTCTGCGATCACAACGAAGAAGGGTCTTTCGGCTTCGTGCTGAACCGCCACATGGACATGGCGATCAACGATCTCATGGAGAACCTACCTCCCATGTCCTCGCGCGTGAGCATCGGGGGGCCTGTGCAGAGCGGTGAGCTCTATTACCTGCACACCCTTGGGAAGCATGTGCTGGGTAGCGTGGAAGTGGTGGACGGAGTGCATATGGGTGGCGACTACGAACAATTGCGTTCCATCCTTGCCACCGATCCGAAACTCTCCAAACACGTCCGCTTCTTCGTGGGATACAGTGGCTGGGGAAAGGACCAACTCAAGAAAGAACTCGATCAGAAGTCGTGGTTGGTCACACCGGCGGACAAGCGACGCATCATGACAACCCGTGATGAGGACCTTTGGCGCGACACGCTGAAGTCCATGGGAAAGGAGTTCGCACCCTTGGCGAACTTCCCGGAAGATCCTTCGCTCAATTAGCGTTACTCGCAACGAGCAGTTCCATCAAGGTGCCGCTCAGCTTGTGCGCATAACGCTTGGTTCGGTACGCCCCCACCCAACGGATCCCCAGGATGGCGTTCGTGAAGAAAAGTTCATCCGCTGCGAGCAGGTTCTGTGGATTGAGCGAGCACTCGTATACCTTGATGCCGTTGGCCAGGGCCAGATTGATCACCTGGGCGCGCATGACCCCGCCCAAACATCCATCGCTCAGGGATGGCGTGTACAATACCCCGTTGCTCACGATGAAGAGATTGCCTGCGCTGCTCTCGATGATGTTGCCACGTTCGTTCTGCAGGAGGCAATCGTCCAACCCTCGCTGACGGCTCCATAGCGCGGCCATGATGTAGTACTGCGCGTTCAACGTTTTGTGGCGGGAGAGTTCATTGATCGGTTTTCGCATCTCGGGCCAGATGTCCACCATGAGGCCGTTCTGGTTGAGCGCGTGGTGTTGTTCCTGCATGGGCACCAGTTCGATCGTGTACGAACCCAGGTCCTGATCCGGCCGGTAGTAACCACCACCACTCCGGAACAACGTGAAGCGACAGCGCCCGCTGTTGATACCGCTCGCTTGGACGAGTTCAATGATGGAACGTTCGAAGACGGAGCGGTCCATTCCCTTCGGGAGTTCGATACGGAGCAGTTCTGCCCCGGTTGAAAGCCGTGCCCAATGCGCATCAACGAAACAAGGTCTTCCGTTGACCACGCGCATGCTCTCGAAGAGCCCGTCGCCGAAGTGGAATGCACGATTGTCGAGCGTCAAGACCGGCTCGTTCGCCGGATGCAATGCACCGTTGATGTTCAGCAGCAGCTTCATGCGTGCAGCACTTCGTTGTTGATCAGCGGCAGCAAAGGTGCGTTGGCTTCCACCAACAAACCCCGCACGCCCACGGATGCAGCCGCATCAACGTCGCGTTGCCGATCCCCGATCATCACGGAACGTGATGCATCGATCCCGAAGCGCGCAATGGCTCGCTCCAGCAAAAGGCCGCCGGGCTTGCGACACAAGCACTTCCCGCCTGAAGGGTGATGCGGGCAATAGTAGATGGCGGTGACCTGTGCGCCGTGCGCAGCGAACATGTCGTGAAGATAACGATGCACTTCTTCGACAGCAGTGTGGTCATAGAGCCCCAACCCGATGCCGCTCTGATTGGTGATGACCAGGACTTCATATCCAGCACTGCGCAAAGCCTTCACAGCCTCAGGCACTCCGGGCAGCACCTCGAAATCCTCCAAAAGCCACGTATGTGCATCGCGTTCGCGGTTGATGACCCCGTCGCGGTCCAGGAACACAGCAGGCCGCAGGCTCATAATCCGAGGCTGCGTTGGAAAGAACCGATGTGCAACAGAAGGGATGGGTCCAATAAGGTGATGAATACGATACCATAAACAGCCCCGAAGAAGTGCGCGTCGTGCGCGACATTGTCACCACCGCGTTTGTCCATGTACCAGGAGTACCACAAATAGATGATGCCGAAGACCCAAGCTGGAAGGTCCACCGGGATGAACATGATGCGAACGGGCATGGTGGGCAGCATGAGGATCTGTGCAAAGAGAACGGCGCTCACAGCACCGCTCGCACCCACGGCCCTGTAATTCGGGTCGTTCACGTGACGGCGATAGGAAGGCAGCGAGGAGAAAACGATACCACCCACATACAGGGCCAGGTACGGGAGCAGGGCGGAGCCATTGGTGAGCACCCCCAACAACGGCTCCACGTTGCGGCCGAACATGTACAGTACGAACATGTTCACCAGTAAGTGCGACCAGTTCGCGTGCACGAACGCGTGCGTGAAGAAGCGGTACCACTGGCCGCGCAGCTTGATCAGGTACGGGTCGAAGAGCAACTCGCCGAAAATGTTGACGTTGCCGAATGCCGTGACGGAGATCAATACCGTCATGATGATGATGACGAGCGTTGCAAGAGAGGACAGGTCCAACGGCAGAGTGAGTTTGCGTGGTGTGAAAGGTATCCGCCGGTCAATTGGTGTGGTCGCGTACGATCAGCCAGCCCGACTCTTGCTTCTGCCACAAAAGCGCGAAGGACCCTCCGAGCGTGTCAGCCTCGCGGAACAACGACCACCCCCCGCTCACCCAGGCGTTCTGGGGACCCGCCGGTACCACTTCATGGATGGTGAAGGTCAGATCCCCCATGGCGGCCTTGTCCGGATAGGACGCGAGGTAATTGGTGGTGACCGCTTCCTTTCCGCAGGTACGACCACGCTTGCTGACGAAGCAGATGGTATCGGCATAACCCTCCATGAAGCCAGGTATGTCGCCCCGGTCCCATGCGGCCTCCTGTTCGGACAGCACGCTCCGTATCGACCGCTCATCCGCGCCCGTGAAGGTGCCGCAGGACGTGGCTAACAGAAGTACAAGCAACGCGGAGGTCCTCATGCGGAGCAAGGAACGAAAAAGGCCACCGTTTCCGATGGCCTCCGTAGCGCGGGGGAGACTTGAACTCCCGACCTCAGGATTATGAATCATGCGCTCTAACCAGCTGAGCTACCGCGCCAAGAACCAAGGCTTTTGCCAAGGGGCGGCAAATATAGAGATCGATAACACCCGCGAAACCCAATGGGACTTGCACGGGTAACGCCTTTCTCTACCTTTAGCCGCACCCGTACCAACCCTACGCAATACCGCCATGGCCAAGAAGAAGAGCGCTGCTAAAGGCAGTGCCAACAAGCGATCGGCAGCGAAGCCGAAGAGCGTGAAGAAGGTGGTCCCGGCGAAGAAAAAGGCCGTGAAAAAGGCCCCGGCGAAGAAGAAGGCGGTGGTGAAGTCCAAAAAAGCCCCAAAACCGATAGTGAAGAAGGTTGTCCCGAAAGGCAAGCGAACTGCTGCCCCGGCGAAAAAGGTCGTGAAGAAGGCAGTAGTGGCGAAGAAGGTGATGGCGAAAAAGGCACCGGTGAAAGCCGCACCAAAAACCCTTGCCAACAAGCCATCGATCGTAGCGAAGAAGGTGTCAGCGCCTGTGAAAGAGGTAGCGTCGAAACCAGCACCTCCCCCGCCGGTTACCAAAGCCGCACCTGCTCCTTCAAAGCAACCAGCGACCAAAGCACCGGAAAGAGCCGCTGCTACTTCCCCGAAAACCGCTGCACCCAAACCGGTCGTGATTCCACCGAAGCCGGTGGAGAAAAAACCATTGAAGGAACGCGTGACCATGGAGTTCGAGGTGCGCAGCGCGCCCAACGTGCTCTTCGACCTTATCAGCACCCCCAGCGGCTTCAGTGAATGGTACTGTGACGACGTGGACGTCCGTGGCGACCAATACACGTTCAAGTGGGGCAATGACGAAGAGGCTGCCACCATGATCGGTCGCAAGGCGCCCGAAGTGATCCGCTTCCACCGCAACGACGACACGGATGAGGCCTCCTTCTATGAGTTCCGCATCCGCATCGATGCCATGACGAACGAGGTGGCGCTGATCGTCACCGATCACGCCTGGCCCAATGAGGTGGACGAGACCCGTTCGTTGTGGGAATCGCAGGTCGCCTCCCTGTTGCGGGTGCTCGGTGCCTAGTACCGATCCATCCCTGCTTCCGTTAGCTCGCTGATGAAGAAGCTGCACCGCATGATCGTGGCGTCCTTCGTGGGACCGCTGGTGGTCACGTTCGCGATCGTGGTTTTCATGTTCGTGATGCAGTTCCTGTGGAAGTACGTGGACGACCTCATGGGCAAGGGCCTGGAGTGGTACGTGATCCTCGAGCTCCTGACCTACGCTGCTGCAAGCTTCGTCCCACCTGCACTTCCCACGGCCATCATGCTCGCGGCCATCATGACCATGGGGGGCCTGGGAGAGAACTCCGAACTCATTCCCATGCGTTCCGCTGGCCTGGGTTTGCCGCGGATCATGCTTCCGCTCGCGGTCTTCGCGGTACTGCTTTCCGTGGGTTCTTTCTACTTCAGCAACAACCTGCTGCCCATCGCCAACCTCAAGTTCAAATCGCTGCTGTGGGACCTCACCGAGAAGAAACCCGCGCTGAACATCAAACCCGGTGTCTTCTACAACGGGATCGAGGGGTTCAGCATACGTGTGATGGAAAAGGATGCCGATACCGGTCGGCTCAGCGACGTGCTCATTTACGATCATCGCACACCCTTCAAGGGGAACAGCACGGTGATACGTGCGAAGAGCGGCACCATGCGACGTAGTGCGGATGGCCGTTATCTGGTCCTCACGTTGGAAGATGGCAACTTCTACGACGAGACAGGCACGGGTGACCGCAAAGCACAGCAACCGCTCATGCGTGGCACGTTCAAGCGGGACGAGTTGACCATGGACCTAAGCGGTCTCGGACTGCGGCGAACTGACGAGGACCTCTTCAAGGAGAACTACAAGATGCTCACGCTGGCACAGTTGCAGACCGGCGAGGACAGCCTCCTTCGCCGCTTCGATGAGCGTATGGTGGAACAAGTCGAGCACTTGCGCAATGGATTGGTGCTGCTGCGCCGCGATGCATGGGTGAAAATGGACAGCACAGCGGCCTATACCCCCACGAAGGACTACCTGGCCCGCCTTCCTTCGGATGCGCGCAGCCACGTGTATGAACTGGCGATGAACATGGCCCGGAACAATGGTGGCTTCATGGAGCGCTCGCAGGAGGAAATGAACGGCCGCAATTCGCAGCTCGCCAAGTTCAGGATCGAGTGGCATCGTAAACCGATGCTCGCCTTCGCCTGCCTGGTCTTCTTCTTCATAGGCGCGCCGCTTGGTGCCATCATCCGCAAAGGCGGCATGGGGTTGCCCGTGGTGGTCGCAATTCTTTTTTTCCTGCTTTTCCATATCCTGTCCTTTTCCACGGAAAAACTCGTGATCGCCGGGGAGATGCAAGCCTGGCCTGGTATGTGGATCAGCACCCTCGTGCTCGTGCCCATCGGTGCCTGGCTCACGTGGAAGGCCGCCATGGACAGTCCCCTCTTCGATCGCGATGCGTATTATCGCGGCTGGGAGCGGTTCCGTTCCTTGTTGCGGCGATCGCATGCGCATCCTCCAGCTGTGCAATAAGCCCCCTTACCCACCCATCGATGGTGGCAGCAAGGCGATGCACAACCTCACTCGCGGGTTGTTGCGCGCCGGGCATCGCGTGAAAGTGGTTTGCATAAGCACACCGAAGCAGCCGCTCGTGATGAGCGACCTTCCTCCGGATTATGCGACGGCCACACGCATCGAGGGCATCTTCGTGGATACCAGTGTGAACCTGGTGGACGCGTTCACCGACCTGCTCACAGCGGACAACTACAACATCAGTCGTTTCTTTTCGCCGGACATGGACATCCGGCTCATACGCCTGCTCAGCGAAGAGGAGTTCGATGTGGTCCAATTGGAGAGCCTCTTCATGACGCCGTACATCGCCACGATCCGCCGTTATTCCAAGGCGCGTATCGTGTTGCGGTCGCACAACCTGGAGTACGTGATCCAGGACCGCATCGCCACCGGCGAGCGGAATTTCATCAAGCGCCCCTATCGCCGCTTCCTTGCGAAGCAATTGCAGCAGTACGAAATGGCCGTTCTCGATCGGGTGGACGGCGTTGCGGCCATCAGCCCTTCAGACGCGAACCATTTCAAGGAGCATGGCACGCGTACACCCATAACGACCGTGCCTTTCGGCGTGGATCCCGATGATTACCCGGCCGATGGCGCATCCACCTCCAAGGCTCCTGTGTTCTTCCATCTCGGAAGCATGGATTGGCTGCCGAACGAGGAAGGCATCCGCTGGCTGCTGAACAGCGTGTGGTCCAAAGTGCGGCGCAAGTGCCCTACCGCCGAACTGCACCTGGCAGGCAACAAGATGCCCAAGGACCTGCTCGATCTGGAAATGGACGGGGTGAAGGTGAAAGGCCGCGTGAAGAACGCCATCTCCTACATGCGCAAGCGTCATGTGATGGTGGTGCCGCTCTTCAGTGCGGGCGGTATGCGCGTGAAGATCATCGAAGGCATGGCCATGGGCAAGGCCGTGATCGCAACGCCCGTGGGCGCCGAGGGCATCGCACACCGCGATGGAAAGAACATCCTGCTGGCCAGCACCGCCAACGAATTCGCGGAACACATGGTGGCCCTCGTGCAGCATCCCGAACGCGTTGCCGTGATCGGTGCGGAGGCGAACAAACTCGTGCGCACGTCCTATTCGGACGAACCCATCGTGGCGGAACTCATCGCCTTCTACAAGCGCTTGCTCAAGGGATGAGGTTGCTGGTGCTCCTCTCCCGCGTGCCCTTCCCATTGGAGAAGGGCGACAAGCTTCGCGCGTACCACCTGGTCACACGGCTTGCGAAACGCCATGAGGTCTATCTGTTCTGTTTGAGCGACGCGCGGGTGGATCCAGCGCACATCGAGCACCTTCAGCAAGTGTGCGCGCACATCGAGGTGGTGCGCATCGGCCGCTGGCGAATCCTGTTGAAGTTGCTCACGGCGGTGTTCACGCGCCTACCCTTTCAAGTCGCCTACTTCCACCACGGGCATGCGCAACGCCGGATCGACAGGGCGATCGAGCGTTTCCGCCCGGACCATGTCATTTGCCAGCTCGTGCGCACCACCGAGTACGTGCGCGAACGGTACGCGCTGCCCAAGACGCTGGACTACATGGACACCTTGAGCAAAGGCATGGAAAGGCGTACCGAAACCGCACCGCTGCACCTGCGCCCCATTTTCAGGGCTGAAACACGGCGGCTGATACGCTATGAGAACCTCATGTTCGACCAGTTCGATCATGCCGTCATCATCAGTGCGCAGGACCGGGACTACATCTACCACCCCTTTCGCGATCGGATGGCCGTGGTCCCCAATGGCGTGGATACCAAACTCTTCACGCCCCAGGAAGTGGAACAGCAGTACGATCTGCTCTTCACGGGTAACATGAACTACCCGCCGAACATCGACAGCGTGCTGTACCTGGTGCAAAAGGTGCTGCCGATCGTGCGCAAGCAACGCCCGGCCACGAGCTTGCTCATCAGTGGCGTGGATCCAACAGCGAGCGTGCGGGACCTGGCAAAGACCGATCCGCTCATTTCCGTTACCGGCTGGGTGCGAGACATCCGGAGTTCCTACGCCACCTCCCGCATCTTCGTAGCACCCATGCAGATCGGCACCGGCCTCCAGAACAAGTTGCTCGAGGCCATGGCGATGCGCATCCCCTGCATCACTTCGGCGCTCGCCAACAATGCCGTGGGTGCTCCAGCGGGTGATGCCATCCTCATCGGCGAGACGCCGGAGGATTATGCCGCCCTCATCCTTAGGCTGCTGGCCGACCCAGGGGAACGCAAGCGCATCGCAGCGAACGGCTACGACTTCGTACGAGCCAATTTCGACTGGGACCGCAGTGCGGAAGCACTGGAGCGCTTGATCGCGCGGACCGGCACTGCCTGAGGGCGCTCCCCCTGCGCCCTACCTTTGGGCACCGTTCCATGAGCTTCCAGTTCGACCCCATCGAAGACGCCATCACAGACATACGCCTGGGCAAGGCGGTGATCGTGGTGGATGATGAAGACCGCGAGAACGAAGGCGACTTCGTTACCGCCGCGCGCAACGCCACACCGGAGATGATCAACTTCATGGCCACGCACGGCCGTGGGCTCATCTGCGCACCGCTCACCGAAGAACGTTGTGAAGAACTGGAACTCGAACTCATGGTGCGCGATAACACGGCGTTGCATGAAACCCCGTTCACCGTGAGCGTCGACCTGAAAGGGCGCGGCACCACCACGGGCATCAGCGCAGCGGATCGTTCCAAAACGATGCTCGCGCTCATTGATGGGGACATGAAGGCGTCCGACTTCGCGCGGCCCGGCCACATCTTCCCGTTGAAGGCGAGGAAAGGCGGTGTCCTGCGCCGGACCGGCCACACGGAAGCTGGTGTCGATCTCGCGCGCATGTCGGGCTTCGAACCTGCCGGCTTGATCGTGGAGATCATGAACGAGGATGGCACCATGGCCCGGTTGCCGCAGTTGCAGGAGATCGCGAAGCGCTTCGGCATGAAGCTCATCAGCATCGAGGACCTCGTGGCCTATCGCATGCGCACCGAGCGGATCGTGGAGCGGCAGGTGGACGTGAAACTGCCCACTCGCTACGGCGATTTCCAGCTGGTTGCCTACAAACAGACGACGACCGGTGAAGAACACCTCGCGTTGATCAAGGGCACCTGGGGACCGAACGACCCGGTGCTCGTGCGTGTACACTCCTCGTGCGTTACCGGCGACATCTTCGCGAGCCTGCCGCTGTGATTGTGGCCCGCAGTTGCACCGCGCCATGGAGACTGATCGATGCCGAAGGAAAGGGCGTGATCGTGTACATGCAGCAGGAAGGACGCGGCATCGGGCTCATGAACAAACTGAAGGCCTACAAGCTGCAGGAGGAAGGCGCGGACACAGTGGAAGCCAATGCAATGCTCGGCTTCGACATGGACCCACGCGACTACGGCGTGGGTGCCCAGATCCTCCACGACCTCGGCGTGCGCAAGATGCGCCTGCTCACCAACAACCCGCGCAAACGTACCGGCCTGGTGGGCTACGGCTTGGAGATCGTCGAGAACCTGCCGATCGAGATCGAAGCCAACGCGCACAACGAGCGCTACCTGAGGACGAAGAAGGAGAAGCTGGGGCACAGCTTGCGGTTGAAGGACTGAGCCCTACTCGAACACCCTGTCCTTCTCCGGCTTTCTGAAGATGTTGCCCATCTTCTGCCAGAACTCGCGCCAGTTATCGAACTCAACGCGGTATGCCAAGCCCACGGCTTGCGTGGTGGGTGCCTGGTCCGCCTGGTTCAAGTTGCGATCGTTGGTGACGCTGTATGCCTTCGCGCGCAGTTTACCGTCGTCCGTCATGAGGTATTCCAACTGGAAATCCCCGATGAGCGCGTTGCTGTTGGCGGCGGCACTGGCACCGTACTGCACACCCACGTTGGTGCTCAAGAGCAGTCGCTCGTTGAAGAGCTGCGTGCTCACCGCCACTTCCAATTCGTCCTGCGTGATGTTATCGCCGGGGCGGTAGTTCACACCCAGATCGAAATCGTTGCTGAGTCCGCTGAGCCAATTGCTCACTTGATTGCTCAGCAGCTCGCTGGTGGTGGTGCCTGCGACATTGCCCGTTCCCGTTGGCGAGCCGGCACCTGCATAAACAGGCGGTTGCAGGAACTTGTTGAGCACGATGAGCGCGAACACCTGGCGGTTACGTTCCTGTTCCGTGCTGAGCACGCTGGCCACCTGGGCCTTGATGCGTTCATCCACGGAAGGTAGGCGCACTTGGAAACCGATCTCGGGGTTCATGAGCTTGTCGCGCAGGTCCATGATCACTTCCACGGGCACGCGCTTCTTGTAGGCATCGGTGCGTTCACCGGGGGGAATGATGTCGTACAACGGCGCGCGGAGCTTGTACACCGCCTGCAGGTCCAATTGCGCGTCGAAGGGATCACCGTACCAAACGATGCGGCCACCGGGCACCACCTGGAAACGCTTGTTCACCACGTTGCGCAGCGTGAAGAGGTAGTCCCCTTCGGTCAATTCCACTTGGCCCGTCATGCTGAATTCGCCCGCAGGTGTCACCCCCATCCGGATGTTCCCACGCCCACGCCCGGACATGATATCGCCCACTGTGGGATCGAAGATCAATTCCATGCGCGCATCGGGCGTCACATCGATGTTCATGTTCAGCGACACACCGCTCAGGTCCACCTCCGCTTCCTCCGCCGTGCTGTCAGGGTCGTTGAACTGCACGAAGCCGATGGGCGAAACTTCCGTACTACCACCAACGGGGAAGTGGATATCGGTACCGGGTGCTGTACGTGCATCCACGTTTATCTCCAACGAACCCTCGTAACCGCTCACACCGAAATCACCGGAGCCATAGGCCCTGCCATAGTAGAGCGGGTTGAGGTCCTCCGTGGTGTTGAGCACGAGCATCCTGGTGATGCTGCCCCAGATGTCGTAGTTCCAGTTCTTCAGCCGATCGTGGATGACAGTGGCACCCATCTTCCCCGAGTTCCCCTCTTCGTCATGCACCACGGCATTGTCAACCGTGAACATGTCCGGTGCGATGTTCACCGTGTTGCTGAACGTATAGCGTGTGTTGAGGTAGTCGATGCGCAGGCCCGCGTTCACCACCTCCACCTTTCCGTTCAGCTCGGGGGCACCTAGCGTGCCGGTGAGCGCGACATTCCCCGTGACCTCGCCACCGATATCACTGATCCCCCCAGGCAGGTAGGGGTTCACCAAGGAGAGATCGAAGCGATCCAGAATGAGCAGCATGGCCAGCTCATTGTCATCCTTGATACCCATGCGCCCGGTGAAATCGAGCGCTTTGATGGGCCCGCGTGTGAGCACACCGTTCAGGTCCAAGGCTCCTTGTCCTTCGAGCCATTTCGCGTCGAACCGGATATCGCCCACCACGATCCCGTTCACCTTGATGCTATCCGCATGCAGTTCGCTATCCACATAGGGCGCACCGTACAGGTCGAAGACCCGACCCACGCCGCCCACCGTGCCATTGAGCACAGGGCCCTCGAACAAGGGTGCGAGGTTCAGTAGATCCACATTGTCCAACGCGAAGCCCATGGCTTGCTCGGGATCCTTCGCCACGACACCATGGAACATGATCCGCTGATCGGCATTGACCAACACGAGCGAGTCCACAACGACGGTGGAAGAATCGATGGTGATGTGCGAGGCCTCCGTGTTCTTCCACGCTCCGCGCCCGAAATACAAGCTCGACGGGAGCAGGTCGAGTGAGATGGACCTCATCCCGCGCACTTCGCCCAAGAGTTCCAGATCGCCATTGGTCCCCGTATTGCTCGTGGTCCAACCGAGTTCGATCTCCAGTTCGTCCTGATATGCCTTGCCCGTGATCGCTGTCCCTCCGAACCACAGGCTGTCCTTCAACTGCTGCCGGGTGCTGCGCGCACTGAAAGCCAGCAGGTCCAGTGTCTTGTCGGCGATCAGCTCCAGCGAATCGAGAGCGAGCGATCCATAGCGCATGTGCGGGATGCTGGCCGTCATGTCCAGATCGAAGGTTCGCGTGCTGAAGGAACCGGTAACACGTGCACCACTGTCTATGGCGAGACCGGGAACGAACAGGTCCAACAGTTCGTCCGTGCGCCGTGCGATCACCCGGTAGGTGAACGCCTGCTCGCTGTGTTTGTAGATCACATCCTCCCTCAATGAGGGGAACACGCTGTAGACCACATGGGCGATCGCCGCTGGAAGTCGCGTTGGTAAAAAAGTACCCAACACTTCGGCCTCGGCGAAATCAGCGTCGAGACGCAAGCTGTTCACACCATCGCTACGATCGCTCACAAGCACCACGTCGCCCAGATCGTACTCCACGTCCGCATCGCAATACGAGATGCCTGATAGCTCCATGCGGCCCAGGAGGCTGTCTGGCGAGAGGCGACCCTTGGCCTTGATGTCAACGTTGAGCGCACTGTAGCCGGGCCGGTCAACGAATCCCAACGCACGCAGATCCGCATGGTGGACCTTCGCCGCGAAATCCACCTCCGGCCAGCGCTTGCGCAGGTCTGCAAGGCCCTTGAAATCAAGGAACAGGTCCTGGCTGCGTGCGTGCAGTTCGCCATTGAAGAGATTGCGCTCGATGTGGCCGTTCGCCGTGATCCCGGTAACGGTCTTTCCGTTGATGGTGAAGAGCGGGAACTCACCATCCAGGTCCACTTTCATCGCCTGGAACGAAGTACCGTTCGCTTTCAAGCGCACATTGGCAGCCATGGGCCCAATGGTGCTGGTGCCGAGCAAGGCACCCAACCGGAAGGAGGTGGTTGCCGCACGACCACTGAGATAGATGCGATCCGTGATGGTATCCCGCTCATAGCTGATGTCCGTGCGCAGATCGCCCAAAGCGGTGTTCGCGCGCCCTTGCGCGGTGAATGCGCGGAGGAAGCCCGTGAACCGGCCGGCGAAGTCGATGTCGCCCAGCAGGTCGACCTCCGTGGGCAGTTGCAGCAATTGCTTGCTGGTGAACGGAGGTATGGGAACGCGGTGCAGATCGCGGGTCGTGGTGTGCAACTCATCGATGTCCAACAGCATGAAGGTGTTGGCGATCTCGGGAAGTCCGCTGAGCTCGGCGCTTCCTTGGAAGTACGAATCCTCTCCGAAGTTCACCTTCATACCCCGGCCTTTCAGGTCCGCTATGGTGCCGCGGACCTTCCCGCTCAGGACCATGGGAAAGCGGATTCCTTCCAGTTCCGGGGCGAACCAAGCGATGTCCGCCATGTCCAACAACGAGGAGTCGAGGTCCAACCGCAGCGCAACGCTGGTGGTGAAATCATCGAAAGCGCGCCAGCTCTCACAGGTCATCATGACCTTCCCGTGCACATCGGTGAAAGGTGAACGCAGCTGCATGTTGTTCACCGCAATGCCGTGGCCGCTGACACTGGTCGTACCTGCGAGCTTGTCCACACGGAAGCCGGACCGCTCGGTGAAGGAAACGTGGCGAAGGTGCGCGTTGATGGAATCACCGATCACCGTGAGCCGCGCGCCAGCGATGTGCGCATCGGGGATGTCGATGTGCGTGAAGTCCACACCGAAGGGATCCACCTCCTGGTTGGCATCGTGGAAGGAGAAGTGGAATCCATCGATCAGGAAACGCGAGCACCGTATCGTCCAGTCGCCCTCGCTGGCAGAGGAGTCCGCAGAAGACAGTTCGTTGATGAAGTTGGTCAGGTTGCTGTGCGCATCACCCTTGGTCGTCGCCAAGGCGAAGCGCGCACCGTGCAACTCCAAGGTGGAGATCTGGACCAACCGGACGTCCGGACGAATGCGCAACCCCTTCACCCGCAACTCGGGCACCACGAAAAGCGTGTCGCCGCGCAGGTCGCTCACGTACACCTCTCCCAACTGGATGGCCCCATCCATGGAGACGCTCACGCGACCGATGCGGATGTCGGCACCCGTTCGTTCCGAGGCGATGGCGGCAAGTTGCGAAGCCACACGCGTTTGCACCGATGGTAGTAGCAACAACAAACCGGCGATCGCCACCAGCAGAAGCACCACGACCATGGTAACACCGAACGAGCGCACGATGCGCCGCACCCATGTGTATGTTCGCCCCGCAGCCAGTGTTCCGGTATTGCCCGGGTACAAAGCGATCACCGGGCCGATCCGGTCAAAAGTAGCCCGCACCCGATGTCCCAAGGAACGCTCACCGTGCTCGGAATCGAGAGTTCATGCGATGAAACGGCCGCCGCCGTGCTCGTTGGCGGGGTCGTGCGCTCGAACGTGATCGCCGGGCAGGAAGTACACCGGGCCTGGGGTGGCGTAGTACCGGAACTTGCCAGCCGCGCGCATCAGGAACACATTGTACCGGTCGTGGATGAAGCGTTGCGACAAGCGGGCATCGTGAAGGAGTCCATTGATGTAGTGGCTTTCACGCAAGGTCCCGGCTTGATCGGGGCCCTGCTCGTGGGGACCTGCTTCGCACGCTCCTTGGCGCAGGCGTTGGGCAAACCGCTGGTAGCGGTGGACCACTTGAAGGCGCACGTGCTGGCCCATTTCATCCAGGACACGGAGACGCGACCTGCCCCCATCTTCCCCTTCATCAACCTCACGGTGAGCGGCGGGCATACCCAACTGATCCTTGTGCGCGGTCCGCTGGACATGGAAGTACTCGGCACCACACTGGATGACGCCGCCGGGGAAGCCTTCGACAAAGGCGCCAAGATCCTGGGGTTGCCCTATCCGGGTGGCCCATTGGTGGACCAGCATGCGCGGTCAGGCGATGGCAAGCGGTTCAAGCTGCCGGTGCCCGCAGTGCAAGGGTTGGACATGAGCTTCAGTGGTATCAAAACCGCCTTCGCCAACCTGGTGCGGAAGAACGTCGCGGAAGACGCCGACTTTGTGGAGCGTGAACTATCGCACCTGTGCGCTTCGTTGCAGCAGCAGATCGTGGACATACTCCTGCGAAAGCTGCAAAAGGCAGGGCGTACGCACGGGGTACCGCGTATCGGGATCAGTGGAGGGGTCAGCGCGAACAGCGCATTGCGGGAGCAAGCCACCGCGCTCGCACAGCGCGAGCAATGGGAACTCTACCTGCCACCCTTCGCCTATTGCACCGACAATGCGGCCATGATCGCCATGGCAGGGCACTTCCTGCATCTGGCAGGTGTGCATGCATCCTTGGAGACGATGCCCGTGGCACGCTGGTAATGGTCAAGGACCTTTTTCGATCCCTATCCCAACAGTATTGTGGGACAACGATGACGGCGGCATGGTCTTCGCCGGACGCGGTGCCCGTTACATTTGTCGGCTAGCATGATGGTATCCCCGTTCCGCATCGTCCCTTGTTTCCGCACGTTCGTGCTAATCGCCATCGCCATGGCCGGTGCGATCACTTCGCACAGCCAGAGCGTGCAACTGCTGCTGGTTCGAGCGGACTCGCTCATGGACGTGGACAAACCGCAGCGGGCATTGGAGATCTTCGATCAAGCGGTGAAGAAGGAATCGTCCACCGCCACACACTTGGGGCGCGCCCGGGCGTGGTACACGCTCGACCGCATGGACCGCTTCCTCCAGGACGTTGAAAAAGCACTGAAGATCGACAGCACATCCGCCGAAGCCCATTATCAGCGGGCCATGTACGCATTGCGTGCCGAGGACAGTGCCACCGCCGAGTACCACGCCAGCCGCGCCATTGCCCATGCCAAGGAGAACCGCATGCGTGCGCGATCCTGCTACCTGCGGGGTGAAGCGCTCGCCGGGTTGAAACGGAACGACACCGCCATCCTCGCCTTCGAGCAAGCCGTGGCACTGGGTATGGAGGATGTGCAGGGCATGCGTTTGCTCGCGCGGCTCTATGACAATGCCGATCGCAATGCTGATGCCCTGCGCATCCTTGAGCGCCTGTGCGAACTCGACCCTTCCGACATCGGGCACTGGACCAATCGCGGTTACGAATTGATCATGTTGGGGCGGTACGATGAAGCGCTGCCGATGTGCGAGCGCGCTTTGGAGTACGACCCGGATGAACCGGTGGCGCTGAGCAACCGTGCGTACCTGTACCTCAAGACGGGCAAGGAGACGGAAGCTTGGGCCGATGTGGAACGCAGCCTGCGCAATTTCCCCTCGAACCCCTACGCGCTGCGAACACGCGGCATGTTGCGCTTGCGCCGCGGTGAGCGTGAGAAGGCCTGTGAAGACCTCTCCGTGGCGAAAGCACTGGGCGATGTGCCCGAATTGGACCAGTTGCTCAAGGACAACTGCAGCACCTCATCGCCTCGCAGGCGCTGAGCAGACCGGTCACTCCATCACGATAACGCGCTCCTGCGCCATGCGCCCATCCGACGTCCGGATGCGAACGAGGTACGCACCTGTGCCGACGTTCAGGTCGATCGTTGCTGCGGATCCACCATTCAACCGTTGCAGGTCGACCATGCGGCCGGTCGCATCCATCACTTCCACGATCGCGGCCACTGATTCGTTCACACGCACGTTGAATTGACCACTGTTCGGGTTGGGCCATAGGCTCCAAGCAACACGGGCAGCATCGGGCAGTGCGCTGGTGTTCTCGTACACCAGTTCGAATTCATCCAAACCTGCTTCGAGAACATGGCCCGGCTGACCATCCACAGCAGTGGCGATCAGGCGCATATTGGCCGTGGGCGCTACGAAGGAAGCGATCGCAAAGTCGGACTGTTGCCAAGAGGATGAGCCTGCGGTTGCCGCCGTAATGGTCTCCATGGCAGCAGTGCTCGTGCCGTTGAAGATCTCGATCCGATAGGTGTCGTTCGGATTCCCGGAACCGCCACCATTGAAGAACCATCGCTTGTAGCGAACGTGCGGTTGCGCACCTTCGGTGGCATCGAAAACAGGTGAACTGAGCACCGTGCTTCCACCATCCACATCGTCGTCCCCGGCAGAGCCTCCACCATTGCCGGTCACGTACGCTTGTTCGCCACAATCGTTGGTCACATCCGCACCCGGATTGCTAGCCGTGTTACCGAGTGAGGTCCCTTGCGGCACACCGCGTTCCCACATCCCCGCCGTTGCCGTACCGGAAACCTCCCAACCCAGGTCGGTGACCATGTCATCATAATACCCTTCCTCCATGGTGATGGTGAAAGGGCCGCTGCCAGCGGTGAAGTTTTGCGCGGGCAGACACACGGTGCGCCAGCCCCATTGCGCGGCTGTAACGACGTAATCATCCTCGAACACGGTCGGTAGATCGAACTCCCCAGCGGCATCAGCCTGGGCGGTGAGGTTGAAAGAGGGGCTGCTGAAAACCACTTGCGCATTGGGAACAGGCGCACCGGTCACCGCAGTGATCACATTGCCATGAATGGAAAAAGCGGTCAAGGGGTCCAACTGCACGTTGAGCGTGGTGACCTGGCCGGCAACAAAGCCCACGTTGAAAATGGTCTCACTGGAATAGCCCGGTGCGGAAACCTGCACGGCGTAGTTCCCGGCCGTATGGTAGCCCGTGGCATACGCTCCACTGAGCTGGGTGCTCTCCGTGATGTTGATCACGGCGATGTTCACCGTGGCCCCTGCGATCGGCGCTGACGTCTGGGAATTGGTGACAACACCTTCCAACCAGCAAGCTTGTGGCACATCGGGTTGCAGTACGAACAATCCTCCCTCAATATCCGAGATGATGATGCGGCCCGAAGGGAAGTACGGATAGACACCCCAAGCACCATTGAAGCCGTTCCCCGTACCGGGATACGTGTCGTAGTTGCCCACCTCGACCATGTTGTGCGGGTAGGTGACATCGTAGATCGCCACACCCTTGGTGTAGTAGGAATGATACAGCTTGTTGTCGTGCCAGTAGGTGTTATGGATGATTGCACCATCGTCCACATCGCTTCGAAGGCGGTCCACTTCCTGGATGTCGCTGGGGTCGCTCACGTCGTAGGCACCGATATAGGAGCCAGGTCGCTCATCCGTGGTGAACAGGAACTGGCCACTGTCGTCCTGCCAGGTATTGTGCGTGAAATCGCTGGGTGTCGGTTGTGTGCCGAGTAGGACCGGGTTGGCGGGATCGCTCACATCCACGATGCTGAAGAAGCCATCATACACATGTGCAGCATAGAGGATGTTGTTCTGAGCGAAGCTGTCGTGGACGTACCACTGATCGAACTCGCCAACCTCGACCGGGTTCATCGGATCCTGGGTAAGGTCGTACATGATGGCCCCACCATTGCCCGGATCCCTGTTGTGCCCATGCAGATAGAGGCGTCCGTTCTCATCGATGAAGAGCGAATGGGAAGTGCTCCAGTCCGGAGCGTTCCACAGGATGGCGTTCAGGTTGTTGCTCTGGGGTAGCGGGCTCAGGTCCACGATCGTGATCCCGCCGCTCTCCGCTTCGGTGGTGATGTATGCGTGATCCTCCCACACCTTCACCTCGCGCCAAATGGAGTTCGGACCGGCGAAGAAGAAGATCTCGACCGGATTGGCCGGATCCTCCAGGCTCACCACGGAAATGCCACCTGTACCCTGCTGGCCACCACCATTTACACCCACCAGTGCGTATTCGATACCGGTCTCATCCGTGTATCCCCACAAATTGCTAAGGTTGCTCTGGCGCAGCGCCTGGTAATCGAGGTGCCCAACAAGTGAAATGTTCAACTGGCCCATGGTGTTCATACACACGGACAACAGAAAGGCGGAAAGCAGGATGCGCATGGAGGATCTGGAAAAGATGGCCCAAAGTAGGCGCTGGCGGCGTAGCGGACCCTTTGCTACCCGCATCACACACGCGTGGACGTTGGAAGGCTTACCCTGCAGCATGAACAATGCGTGCGATGCGGGCGATATCTTGGCGCTCGATGAAAGACCTGCTCTGTACCACCGACCTCACCCCCGCCTCGGACGCCGCGTTGCGCAAGGCCTTGGCATTGGCCGACCGCATGGGAACGCGCGTATCCCTCTTGCATGTGTTGGGCAAAGCCGAGCGCACCGACGAGCGACGTGCCCAGATGCAAGCCGCCATGGAAAAGCAGGTGGAAAGCATTGGTGGCACGGGCGTACGGATCCTCTTGATCGAGGGAGATTTCAAGGATGTCATCGTTGAAGAATCCGGCAAGGACCGGAGTTTGTTGGTCATGGGTACGCATGGGCCGCACGGACTGCGTCAATCACTTTTCGGTGCGGACATCCTGAAACTCGTTCGTCGATCGCATGTCCCCTCCTTCGTCGTGCAAGCCGGCAGTGCGGTGGATGGCGACCTGTCCCGCATCGTGCTCCCGGTGGCAGGCCACGCGACCATTGCAAGACTGTTGGACGCGGTATGCACCCTGGCCACCGCCCACTCCGCGGAAGTGCATGTTTTCCAACTCATGCGTCCCGGTGAACAACCCAGCGATGAGTTGTTGAGGAACAAACTGGCCATGCTCCAACGCTTGGAGCAGGAGGGCATCGCCCATGTGGAAGCCAATGTGCCACAGGCAGGCTTCAGCGTTGGTTTCTCCGGTCCCACCGTGGAATACGCCAAGTCCATCGGAGCCGGGTGCATTGCCATCATGGCCCATGCCAGTGAGGAGTACCGCTACATAGCCGACGCTGAGAAAGAGCGTATTCTCGCGAACGAGGCACTGGTTCCCGTGCTTTGCGCCTGAGGACCAAGGCGTCGCTTCCGCTATCTTGCTGCCCGTTCCCGATGCGCCACGGCCCGTGGCGCAACCTCCATGCGGATCCTCGCGCGACTTTCAGCCGTTCTTTCCCTGCTCGTATGCGGGATCGTAGTTGGCCAGTTCGCACCCCCGGTCCAGCTTTCTCCGAACGCGGGCGATCCACCGCTCCGCGCTGTGGACGTGGATGGGGACGGTGACGCCGACCTTTTGGGATCGTACGACAGCCAGCACTTCCGCTGGTTCGCGAACACGGATGGTAACGGCGATTTCTCCATCGCCCTCAACGTGGTTTCGGCAACCGAGCCCATCGGACGCTGGACAACCGGCGATCTGAACAATGATGCGCTGCCGGACATTGTTTTCCTCGATGCCTCTGAAACCTCCGTTTGGTGGTTCGAGAACCTCGGCAATGCGCAATTCGCCGTGCCCGTATTGATCGGCGATCTACCGGCAGTTCCCGCTGCCATGCAGCTCGCGGACATCACCGGTGAGGGCTTCCCCGATGTTGTCCTGTTCATCGATGATGGCTCCGGTGGCAATATCCATTGGTTCCCCAATACGACGGGAAATTTTGGGGCACTGACCATGGCCGGGATCAGCATCCCCGGGGCGGTGAATTCCATCCTGCTCGCTGGTGATATGGACTTCACGGGCGGCATCGATCTGGTGGTGAGCAACTCGAACCAGGTGGTCTTCGCACTGCGGAATCTGGCTGGTGATGCGAGCATTTGGCAGGTGGATACGCTCATCAGCGGCAGCAGCTTCGCGTACGAGTCCGCCTCCTCGCTCATCGACGTGGACAACGATGGCGATCTCGACCTTGCAGAAGCAGGTGCCATAGCGTTGCACTGGGCGGAGAACCATATTGGCGAAGGCGGTGCATGGTCGGCCTTCACCGACCATGAGTTGGAACCATGGACATCCGCGGGCATCGGCACGTTCGCGCACTTGGGCTGCAATGAAGCCACGGGCGTGGTGTACATGCCCTCGAATCCCAATTTGCCCATGCGCTGGACAGCATGGACCAATGAACTGAACACGTTCGCTTACCGCGCGGACCTTACTTCCGTTCCACGCGGCTCCGGCTTGTTGGTCGCAGACTTCACAGGCGATGACAAGGCCGATGTGGTGATAACCACGGATGTTGGAACATCTTGGTACCGGAACATCCTTTCACCCGCCACCACGGTGATCGATCTTCCTGCTCTTGCACCGTTGTGCATGTACGGTGAGCCCTACCAACTGCCGGATGCCGACCCGAACGGTGGTCGCTGGAGCGGGTTCAACGTGGACCAGAACATCCTCTATCGCACCAATCTTCAGGGAACCGGAACCTATCCGCTCACTCATGTGCTGTACGAGCCCGAAGGCTGCCCGGTGGGTGCTGCTGCGAGCATCTTCGTTGTTACCGAACCGGTGATCAGCCCCAACATCAACGGGGTGCTTTGTTCCGGCGATGCCCCGATCCAAGTCTCTTCCGTGCCACCAGCAACGTTATGGGTGGGACTCAGCCCGGAAGGCATCCTTGATCCGACGACCTATGACGATGGTGTCTTCGTGGCGATCTACGAGGATATCACCGGCACCACCTGCGCAGCCGAGTCACAACCCATAGAGGTATGGACCTCCTTGACCGCTGAGATAGTTGCGGTGGGACCGTACTGCATTACCGCTGGGCCGCAGCTCGTGCAGGCGGCCAACGCGCCACCCTTCGGTGTGAACTGGAGCGGCGACATCGATAGCTGGAACACGTCGGGAGCCACCTTCCTGCCCTCACAAGGGGCCGGCATCTATACCGTGGTGCTCCATGCCGATGCCACCCAACCCTTCCAATGCCCCGGCACTGATACCCTGTTGATCACGGTGAGCGACGACTTCCCCACTGTTTCAGTGGAACCGATAGGGCCGCAATGCGTGAACGGAACGGCGATCGATCTGGATGCACAGGCCACACCGAACGGGGGTATCTGGAGCGGACCCGGTCTTGTTGGAAGCACGCTGGATCCGCAGATCCTGGGCGCCGGTGGTTACCTGCTCACCTACACCTACTTCGACCCTGGGGGATGCGCCGCATCCGGAGCTCTGGCCGTGGACCTCTATGACGCCGTCTCTCTTTCCTGGTTCGTTGACGACCTGGTGTTCTGCTCCACGGACACGGATGTACAGTTGATCGCGCAACCCGCTGGTGGCACATGGTCTTCGCCCGTGGATGCGAACGGCGTGCTGGAGCCTGCCTCGCTAGCCCCTGGCTCCTACCCGCTCATCTACACTTGGACCGGCCCCAACGGCTGCACCTTGGTGAACGATACGAACACCATCGAACGCTGGAACACCACCATCCCGGTGATCGATCCAGTGGGCGTGCTCTGTGATGATGACCTTGCCTTCCCCATAACTGGAAGTCCCGCCGGCACATGGTCGGGAGCGGCCGAAGGAGAGGGCTCCTTCGTTGTGTTCGACCCCACGGCTGCGGGTGCGGGTACGTGGTCGGTGACGCTCACCTCGGCCAATGCGGGGGAATGTCCCGGCTCCATCACGGTGGATGTGGTCGTGGAGCTTTGTACCACCGTGGAAGAAACGGCCGCGAGTGCGCTCACGGTTGCCCCCAACCCTTTCACGGACGAGGTCACCTTGGACCTGGGAGCGGAGACGGCTCGGTCGATCGAGGTCCTCGATGCAACCGGTCGTTTGGTTCTCAGCACCAAGCTCCCCAGCACAGGCCGCACCACCCTGGACCTCCACGATGCCCTTCCCGGGGCCTATCTAGTTCGTGTAGTAGGTGCCAATGGCGGCCTGCGGACGGTCCGACTGGTCAAATTGCAGCCCTAGGAGCCTCTCCCTCAGCATTTTATCGACGGTTGTTGCAGGTATCCTTCGTTCAGCCTTTGGACGGATCGCCCGGCCCGTTACTTTAGGAACCGCCGCCAACCCAAGTCACATGATCGCCACACAGATCCGCCAAAAGGACGCCAGTTTCTACTTCGTCTCCTACCCCGCCGAGGACATCCTTCGCCGTGCGCGCTTCATCAGCCGCTTCTACGCCGAGGGCGAGAAGTCCATTGCACCGGAGGAAGCCCAGAAGGGCGATGAGGTGGCCTCCTTCATCCAGAAGATCGAGCGCAGCGACTCCGCGTTCCAGCGCAGCATGTCGCATGGCAAGATCAAGGCGATCCGCAATTTCTACGAAACCGCCGTGGCACAGCCACCGATCCCCGGCACCGTGCTCCTCTTCAGCAGCGACATCCTCGATCTTCTCGCCCATCGGCAACACCAAGAACATAGGCGACCTGAAGGAGCCGAAGGACAAATACCTGATCATTGATGGTCAGCACCGTTTGGCCGCGCTTGAATTCTACATGCGCTCGCATCCGCAGGAAGCCAAGACCATCCATGTGCCCTGCATCATCTTCGACGGCGAGAGCGAGGACTTCGCCGCCGAGATGTTCGTGATCATCAACAGCACCACAACACGCATCAACAAGAGCCACCTCATCGACCTGTACGAGCGCGTGAGCTGGGAGAAGCCCGACAAGCGCCTCGCTGCCAAGGTGATCGAGCGCCTATACAACGAGGACAGCAGCCCGCTGCAATACCGCATCAACCGCTTGGGCAACCGCAGCAAGCAGGAGAAGTGGATCATGCAGGCGGAATTCTTCAACGAAGTACACCGCTGGGTGGCGCGCTCCTTCGACAAAAAGGAGAAGATCAACGACGCCGCCGTGGAGAAGCGCTACCGGGTGCTGCAGGAGTTCTTCCGTGCTGCCAAGAACGCGTTCGGATCCGCATGGGGCGATCCGAAGTACCACATCACCAAGCCTGTTACCATCAAGGCCCTGATCCGCGTCTGCGCCGACCTGAATGCCCGTGATCGTGGGGATGAGGACACTCGTGCCCAACGTTGGGGCCAGCGATTGAGCAGCGCTTGGGCCGATAGCATCCGCGACTTCCGCGACGATGGCTTCTACGAGCGCTTCGCAGCGAAAGGGCAGGTGGAGCGCGTGGGCAAAGTGCACAAGTTCCTGAGCGGGAAGTTGGGGTTGTAGAGCGCTTCAGCGCTAAGGTTTAGACAATCGCAGAGTGCCCGTCTTCCGGAATCTGCGATCAGGGGAGCGCGGCATTTGGTCGACCGTAAAGGCGACGATCGCTTGATCAATGTCACGTTCAATCCAATCCCATCTTGATCTGCTTGCCTGGCTCCGTGCGGCTGATCAGCGGGTCTTCCGGTGAGCGCTCCACCTCTTCAGCGGCCTGCTTGCGCTTCAGCTGCTTCATCGGGCTTTCCTCCAAACCCTCCTCTTCGGGTGCGTCCAAGTTGCCGATCTCATCCTCGCTGATCAGCATGCCCTGCACTTCCTCCAAATCGGGCGTCATGGGGATGAAGACCGGCGTGGTGAGCGTGAGTTCCTTCACCTTCTGGGAAGTGAGGCGATTGCCGAGGGCCTTCACTCCTTTGACACCGATGAAGCCCGTGAGGTCGATATCCTCATCGGCACGGCTGGTACTGCGCTTGTCGTAGGCGATGTGTACCTGTACTTCAGGAACCAGGCTGTGCAGCACGAGCTTGCTATCCGGATGCTCGGTGATGAAGGAAACGGGATCGCGTGAGGGCTCCACTTCGAAGCGCTTCACGTTGTACTGCTGCTTCTCCCCTTCCCAATACACAGCGCTGATGATGTCCTTCGGGTTCCACTTCACCACGGTGAGAGCGTCATCGGGGAAGTGGGTGCTGAGCACGCAGGGGAAGAGGTGGTAGTTACCGCTGCGCGTGATCACCAGGATCTTGTCCTCGCCGGAGAAGCGGCCCAGGTAACGCCCATGGCCCTTGTCGTTCAGGCGACGCACCGTTTCATCGAACCACACGGGGATGGCACCTAGCGTACTGCTGCCACGCTCCTTCTGCACGATCTTCTGCACGGTGTAGCGTGTGAGCAGATTGCCCTTGCTGCTGCGGCCCTTCACGCTCATGGCCGCGAAGTCGATGTCGAACTTGTTCTTGCGCAGGTTCGGCTTCGGGCGCAAAGTCACGGTCACCGTTTCGCTGGCCCCGTCCGGGTTGCAGGTGAAGTACTCCACGCTGCTGCCGGGTGCACCACTGGTGAGGTCGTATTCCTTGTCGCGCGTCACCCCGCTGACGACGAAGCGCTTCATGAAGTAGGCACCGCGCGCGCCATCCTGGTAGATCATGTGGTGGATCGTGCGCTCGTCGTTCTTCTTGAAGACACCGATGTGCAGCACACCCTTCCCGATGAACTTCTTGTCCGCCACTTTGGTGACGAGCATGGTGCCGTTCAGGCGGAAGACGATGATGTCGTCCAACTCCGAGCATTCATCCACGAACTCGAAGTTGCGCAGGCTCCAGCCCATGAAGCCCTCATTGCGGTCGATGTAGAGCTTCTTGTTCGCCACCGCCACCTTGGTCGCAACGATGGTGTCGAAGGTGCGCAGTTCGGTCTTGCGTTCCCGTCCTGTGCCGTACTTCTTCTTCAGGTCCTTGAAGTAGTCCACCGCATGATCGATGAGGTGGTCCAGCTTGTACTGCACCTCCTTGATCTGCTCGGCGAGCTGCTTGATATGCTCGTCGGCCTTGAACGCATCGAAGCGCGAGATGCGCTTGATACGGATCTCCGTGAGGCGCACGATGTCGTCCTGCGTCACCGGCCGCTTCAACTCCTGCACGTGCGGCTTCAATCCCTTGTCGATGAACGAGAGCACCTCCTCCCAGGTCTCGGCTTCCTCGATCTTGCGATAGACCTTCTTCTCGATGAAGATCCGCTCCAGCGAAGCGAAGTGCCATTGCTCCTCGAGTTCTCCCTTCTTGATCTTCAGCTCCAGTTCCAGCAGCCGCAGCGTATTGTCCGTGCTGATGCGCAGCAGTTCCTTCACGCCGATGAAGCGCGGCTTGTCGTTCTCGATCACCACCGCGTTCGGCGCGATGCTCAACTCGCAATCGGTGAAGGCATAGAGCGCATCGATCGTATTGTCCGGCGAAACACCCGCAGCGAGGTGGATGATGATCTCCGCGTTCTCGGCTGTGTTGTCCTCGATGTGGCGGACCTTTATCTTGCCCTTCTCGTTACCGTCGTAGCTCAATTGCCACTCGGTGGTCTTCGGGTTGAAGACGACATCGCTGGCGAACTTGCTCAAGCGCGCCTCGATGTAACGCGGAGCAGCGGCACTGTCGCCGGTGAGCGTGTTGCCCCAGTTCCCCTGGCAATCGATCAGGAGGTCCTTCTGCCCCAGTTGCACGAGCGCATCACCGATGCTGGCGTCACCATGCGGATGGTACTGCATGGTGTGCCCGATGATGTTGGCCACCTTGTTGTACCGCCCATCATCAAGGTCGCTCATGGCGTGCAGGATGCGGCGCTGCACGGGTTTCAATCCATCGTACAATGCGGGCACCGCTCGTTCCAGGATCACATAGCTCGCGTAATCAAGGAACCAGTCGCGGTACATGCCGCTCACGCTGAATTCCCCAGCCGTGCCGCCACCGGGCACGTTGCTGTGGGGTTCACCGCCACCGTTGGTGGGATCGTCCTTCAGTGCATCATTGTCGATGCCGTTCGTCTCGTCGCTCATTGCAGGGTCGCACAGATCTCCTCGGCGCGCGCGGCGCTCTGGTTGTTGTAGAGGCGCAGTTCAAGGCATACCGGACTGCCAATTACCGCGTCGGGTTTCTGGTAATGGAACCGGTCGCTGTTCGAGGGGTTCGCATCGATGACCGTGGTGATACCGCTTTCGCGATCGAAGACTTGGACCGAATAGGCCGCATCGGAAAGGAACAGCTCCTCTTTCACATGGAAGAGGATCGCTTGGTAAAACAGCGTGGTGCCGCCAACATTGACCGGATCCAGGTAGGTCGTGTCGAACACAAAGACGGAAGCGCCGTTGTATGCGGGGTCAAAGGGGTTATTGGTGAGCGTATCGGGATCCAATTCGCCCTTGCCGCAAGACGAGATCATCGGCAGGAGCAGCAACAGGAGACAATGGACTCTCATCGGATCGGCATTGTTAGTCCCATCGCCCAAGTCCCTGCACCGTTCGTTCCCGGCACCCACACGAGCCCATCGAAGCGCACCTTTCCTTGTCCTCGAAGACGGGTGCCGCGCGCTCACGCCGGAGTTTTTGGACGTACCAAACCGCACCCGCGCTCAACGCAAGAACGCCACTGCTCACATAGGCCATCGTTCGCGCTTTGCGCAGTTCGTCGTTGGCTTCCGGAATGCGCGTCGCCTTGAGGTCCCGCAGTCCATCAGGATCGGCGCTGGTGGTGTATTCGTCCTGCAAGGCATCCAGGTCTTTGCGTGCATCCATCGCGCGCACGATGCTCACGGCCGCCCATGCGCCTGTCCCAACGGCCACCAGTGGTGTTCCGTATTTCATCCAGCGATCATTGCGCTCGAACCGATCCGCTTGCGCGCGGTAGGTGATGTACTCTTCGGAATAGCGCAACTGCGCCCGCACCTCCTTGGTGGCACCTGCCACGACCATGACCGTGGTATCGAGCATGCGGCGTTCGGGTGCCCAGAACACCAGCTTGTGCGGACCCTCCATGAGCGTGATCTCGCGATCGGTGAGCCGGTGCTTGCCGTCCACAACGTAGCTGCTGGTGCCGACGGGTTCGCAGAGGATACGCAGCTTGCCGGTGGACCGAGCGAACTTGCATGTGCCCATGTGGACATGTCGCCCATGTGAACATGAACAGCACCATCCGACCGTATCCTCGAACGTCGCGCTTCATGCTCCATGGCTCACACTTCCACTTCGTTCTCTTCCAACTTCCGAGCAATGCTCTTCGCAAGCGGCTCGGGCTTATCCTCCTTCACCAGGTCCTTCTCCACTTTCAGGTTCTCGATGATGAAGTTCTGGCGCTCGGGCGTGTTCTTGCCCATGTAGAAATCGAGCAACGCGTGTACCGAGGCGTCCTTGGTGATCATCACCGGCTCCAATCGGATGTCCTCGCCGATGAAGTGCTTGAACTCATCGGGACTGATCTCGCCCAAGCCCTTGAACCGGGTGATCTCGGCGGTCTTCCCCAGTTTGCCCAATGCGTTCACGCGTTCCTGTTCGCTGTAACAGTAGATCGTCTCCTTCTTGTTGCGCACGCGAAAGAGCGGGGTCTGCAGGATGTAGAGATGGTCGTTCTTGACCAGATCGGGAAAGAACTGGAGGAAGAAGGTCATCAAGAGCAGGCGGATGTGCATACCGTCCACATCGGCATCGGTGGCGATGACGATGCGGTTGTAGCGCAGTCCGTCCATGCCGTCCTCGATGTTGAGCGCAGCCTGTACCAGGTTGAACTCCTCGTTCTCGTACACCACCTTCTTGGTGAGGCCATGGCAATTGAGCGGTTTGCCTTTCAGGCTGAAGACCGCCTGCGTGTTCACGTCGCGGCTCTTGGTGATGCTGCCGCTCGCACTGTCGCCCTCGGTGATGAAGAGCGTGGTGGCCTCCTTGCGGTCGTCCTTCTTGGGATCATCGAAATGGACGCGGCAATCGCGCAGCTTGCGGTTGTGCAGGCTCGCCTTCTTCGCACGTTCTCGCGCCAATTTGCGGATGCCGCTCAACTCCTTTCGCTCGCGCTCGCTCTCCAGGATCTTGCCCTGGAGCGCCTGCGTTGTTTCGGGGTTCTTGTGCAGGTAGTTGTCCAGCTTGGTCGCAAGGAAGTCGCCGACGAAGGAGCGCATGCTCTGCCCGCCGGGTTCGATCTCCAATGATCCGAGCTTGGTCTTCGTCTGGCTCTCGAACACGGGCTCGATCACCTTCACAGCCACAGCCGCAACGATCCCAGTACGAACGTCACCGGCCTCCCAATCCTTCTTGAAGTAGTCCTTGATCACCTTGGCAACCGCTTCGCGGAAGGCGCTCTGGTGCGTACCACCCTGTGTGGTGTGCTGGCCGTTCACGAAGCTGTAATACTCCTCCCCGTAGTGGTTGGCGTGGGTCATGGCCACCTCGATGTCATCCCCGACAAGGTGGATGATCGGATAGAGCGGCTCGCCGTCCATCTTGGTGGTGAGCAGGTCCAGCAGACCGTTCTTGCTCTGGAACTTCTGACCGTTGTAATGGATGGCCAGCCCAGTGTTCAAGTAGCAGTAGTTCCAGAGCAGGCGCTCGATATGCTGCTCGCGGTACTGGTAGTGTTTGAACATCTGCTCATCCGGCTCGAAGACCACACGCGTGCCGTTGACCTCATCGCTCTTCACCACCTTGTTGTTCTTGCGCAACACACCGCGGTCGAACTCGGCACGCATGAGCTCGCCATCGCGTACGCTTTCGATCTTGAAATAGCTGCTCAGCGCGTTCACCGCTTTGGTACCCACCCCGTTGAGACCCACGCTCTTCTTGAACGCTTTGCTGTCGTACTTGGCCCCCGTGTTGATCTTGCTCACCACATCGATCACCTTGCCCAGCGGCACACCACGACCGTAATCGCGCACTTCCACGCGCGTGCCTTCGATAGTGATGTCCACCTTCTTGCCGTGACCCATCACGTACTCATCGATGCAGTTGTCCAGCACCTCCTTCAACAGCACATAAATGCCGTCGTCGGGGCTGCTGCCGTCGCCGAGTTTGCCGATGTACATCCCCGGCCGCAACCGGATGTGCTCCTTCCAGTCCAACGACCGGATATGCTCTTCACTGTAGTTCGCTGCGCTCATCTAAATTCTGCCGGAAGCCAAGCCTGTCAAGGGCTTCCGAAGGCTGGGCCGAAGTTAGTCCTGCTCCCAAGCGGGCTATGGGCGTTGAAAACTCCCGTTATCCACGATCGATCGGGGTTTTCAACAGGCCATCGGAAAGCTTCAAAGAGCCGATCTCCGACCGTTCGACAAGGCCCACCCACTGACCTTCAGGGCTCAATGGGCGGGTGCCCATCCTCCCGCCTCCCTCCCTTGAAATTGTAGGCCAGCGCCACCTGCGCCTGGCGTGTATAGCTCGGGCTGCTCCCTCCGCCACGTCCAGGTTGGTGAACCGCCCACATATACCGCAGGTGTACGTGTACCCCGCGTGGACCCTCGACCAGCACACCCAGCACCGCACCGAACTCCCATGGAGCCAGCATTGCTGTCATGTCCACTTGCTCGTCCAGGTCGTATTCCTCGCCGTTGTTCCAGCGCGTACCACGCCAGACCTCGGTTGCGCGCAGCAGCCGCGACACATAAGGACCAGCTTCCACGCGCAGGCCGGGCCAACCGCGATACACCAGCGACACGGGCAAGTCCACCCGGTGACACCGCATGGTGCGTTTTCCGCTGTCGTGACCATCCACAGCGGAACTCGGTGGGTAGCCGATCTGGGTCTCATCGAACTGGTAGCCGGCCGAGAATTCGGTCAGTTGCACTTCGGTGGACAAGCCCAACTCCGAACGGAACGGCAACTCGTAGCTCGCTCCTACTTGGTAACCAGCTCCGGACGCAGCCCGTCCTGTCCGCGGACCATGCCCTAGTCCCAGCGGGTCGCTGTACCACGTATAGTTGGCACCCGCCTTCAGCAGCCAGGGTGCCTGCGCCAACATGGTGGACCCAGCCGCCGTCATCAGCAACAACAGGAAGGGCCGAAACAAGGAACCGTTGGACGCGCCCATGGCAAGGGGAATGTCCTTGCAACGGCAGTCGATCGCGATCAGTGCGTACGCTAAGGCAACTGCTCGCCCAACACGTTCGTGGGTACCGTTCCGCCAACATTGGTGAGTATCGGGTCGCGATCATTATCGGCACCCACGTACTTAACCATGCCATCCAGATTCACATCGCTCATGAGATAGCCCGATGCCGTATTGGTGGGTATGCTTCCGCCTATGGCGGTGAGGATGGGGTCACGGTCATTGAACTCACCAACGTACTTGAGTTCGCTGTTCGCAACCACGTTCCCGCTCCAGAGGGTTTGTACGCTTCCAGCCGTGCGCCGTGCGTTGGTCCCGTACGTCACGAGTGCCGCGCTCGTGAAGTCCAGCGTAGTGGCCGTGCCCCCGAGTGCCACGTTCGCGTTGGTCATGCAGCCAAGGTGGTTCCGATGCCGAACGGCCACGCGGTAGTTCCCTGCGTTCTGGCAGAAGCCGAGCGGTGAACTTCCGTCCGGTGCCACCACATCACCATCGCGCTGCACAAGACCCACCCTTGCCTCCAGCACAGCATAAGGCGCGCTGGTAGCGCGCAGTTCCACCATCACCCAATCCACTATGGCGTTGCCGCCAGTTGGTCCAAACACACCCGCAGTTGTGACGGTCGGCCCATTGATGGTGCGCCCCATTGCCGTGTAAGGCTCGTTGAGCGGAAGCAGGTTGAGCTTGCGCAATGAATCCACCATGAGCCCGGTGCCTGCGCGATATGCGCCGTCAAGGAAAACCTTTGCCGCGACCACGGTCCGTGGAACCACCTCGCAAGGGGCTTGCAGGGTGGTGAACGTGTGCGTGGTGGAATACTCGCTAACTGTGCCCTGAACGCCACCGCATACAGCCCGCACCTGCACGTCGTAACTGGTCTGCTGCGTTAGACCCGAGAGCGCATAGGGGCTTGCGATCAGCCCATTGATGTTGGTCCAAGTACCGCTGCTGGTTGGTTTCCATCGAAGATCGAAGGTGCTGCCTCCTGTACCTCCGGGCCCGCTCCAAGTGATGTTCGCACTGTTGTACGTGACGGTATTGCTCGAAAGCCCTTGGGGGATATTGCAGGCTGTGACATAGGCGCTCGCACTTAGCAGGTAGCACTGCACGGTATTGAACGCACTGTTGTAGCCGAACACGTGTATGTAGTAGGTGCCCGCCGCTGCGTTCGCATAGTTGATGCTCTCGGAGCTTGTTCCACTGTTCTGGCTGATGGCGAGTTGGGTACCGCCGCTGTTGAGCAGGCGTAGTTCATAATCAGCGGGCAGGTTGCTCAACGAGAGGTTCACGGTGCTGGTGGACGCGAGCACGAAGCGATAGTAGTCGGCATCGGAGGACGAGGCGATGAGGGCGTTCACCGATGTGGGAAGCGTGAGCAATGCGGACGTGCCGGTGCTGTTGTTGGGCTCGTTGCTATCGGGGCACGGCACCGGTGTGGTGAAGACGCGGCTGGCGCTATAAGCGCTACTGGTGCTGGTGCATACGCTGAACACTTGGTACTCGTACTGCACCGCCTGGGTCAAGCCTGAAAGCGCATAGCTCGTTCCGGTAAGGCCCGTGATCGTCGTCCACGTTCCGCTGCTGGTGGGCTTCCAACGAAGCGTATAGCTCACCACACCATAGTTGGCCCAATTCAACGTGGCCGATGTCGCGTTCAGGTTGGTAACGGTGAGCGGCGTGGGCGCATCGCAACTGGTGCCACATTGCAACAGGCAGGACGCCGCGTTCACGCGTTCGCGAATACGCAAGGCGGGTTGCGGGCCGAAGCCAAGGGACAAGTTGATGCCCGTGCCGCCGATCAGGTGGCAATAACTCATGATCGTGCCGCCGCCGGAAGGAAGTCCAGCGTTCGGGCAGCTCCCTTCGGTGTATCCGGCCGTTGGACCGCAACCATCGATCGCGGTATTGTTCCCGTTCCACACGCAGGCGTGCGTGTGGGACGAGCCCATGTTGTGCCCGGTCTCGTGAGCAACCACCATCACGCTCCAACTGTAGGTGGGAACATTATTGAAGGTGGCGTCGATGCCACTGTAGGCCATTCGGCTGCTGGTGCCGCCGCACAAGGTGTTGAGCCACGCAACACCCCCGTAGTTCCCCAGATCGATCAGGTGCGCGAGTTCACCATTGAAACTGGTGCGTGTGGTGCCGAACTGGCTTAGACGGCCGCTGCTGCTGGTGGCATTGTACGGACTGGCCACGTTCCACACGAAGATCTCGTTCAGCAGGATCTGCACGCCGTCGTTCGCATAGAGCGTGGCCATCTGGTTGAAGAGGCCCGTGAGGTAGGTGGTGACCTGCGAAGAGCTGCTGTTCTTGTTCAAATACAGATCGTACGCGGCTTCCCAATACATGTGCACACATCGAATGGTCTTGGCCCCTCCCTGCGGACGGTCTTCGATCGCGTCCTGGATGATCGCATCGTCGACCGTGGCGCAAACAGCACCGTTCGTCGCGCGCAGGTCTGCTTCGCGGTAGTACGCGTGCATGCCTTCCAGGTCGTTCTCGAAGCGGCCGATGATACGTTCGTCCTGTCCATCGCCAATGAGCGCCATCACCTCCTTCTCGAACACACTGAGCGCTACCAAGGAACCTGGCACGCCGCGGATCACCCCTCGGTAGTGCGATCCGCTCGGGGCGTCCACGAGCTCACCCGTGCTCGCCAACCGCATTCCGAAACCCTCAGCGGTGATATCGACCAACTCCATGTCCAATCGGACGGGACCCTGCTCATCCGACAGTTCCAAGGTGATGAAGGGATGGCGTTCACGTAACAAATCATTTCCTGCATCCGAGAGATAGTGGAGCACGGTGGCCCGGGTGCAGGCGTCGTTCCAAAGCTCGTTGGTCGCTTCGGTCGGCAACACCGATTGAAAGAGTTGTACCGGCTTGAAGTAGGTCCCAGCGTTGACGCGCTCCTGGATACGCTCGGCGACGTGAGCGGGACTCCGATCGGATTGAGCGGACGCACCGGCAACGAAAAGGAACGAGGCGAAAAGAAAAAATGATCTCATGTCGTTCGGTGGCAAGGCCCGCAAAGTAGAGAAGGGCTGTCCAAAGGCCCCCTGGGAAGTGCCCCCTGAAATGTGGTTCCCAAGGCATCACCGACCTTTGGGGCATGTCCCTCACTCGTAAACGTCGCCACCCGCTATTTGATGCCTACGGGTTCGCCGTGGGCTATGCAGTGGTGGACCGGAACACGATGGATGTGCTTCCGATCGCCGACGAGTTGTTGGGCATTGCCATTCCCGAACCCGCCGAGGGGTCAAAACGGGATCTCGATGTCCTGGCTGGGTCGGCTGCCCATTCCATCGGCTTCCAAAACAGCAGGTCCATGCGCAAGCCTGCCAAATGGGGGCGCAAACTGGCTGCCCGAACAGGGCTGCTCTCCGTCATTCTTGATAAGCACAATGCCGTGCTCCTCCCGGGTGGTGCACATCCTTTTTATCTCCCCTCCAAGGACACCAAGCCTGGGGTCGGCATGGACGCTGCCACGCGCGCGGTGTGCTCATCGATCTTCGACCTGGGCGGGCACGCTTGGGGCAATGACCAGTCGTTCCGTCTGGACATTCGCTTCGATAAGGCAACGGAATTCAGCAAGCTGCACGCGGCTGTTCGCCTTCTATTACCCATCGTCCCCGGCCTTGCCGCCGCATCGCCCATTCTCGAAGGCCGCCTCACCGGAACGCACGACTCCCGGCTGGAAGAACGCGTACGCTCGTACCAGCGGGTCCCGGAACTCGTTGGATCCCTTGTCCCGGAAGCGGTCTTCGAACAAGAGGACCATGACCGCGAGATCCTGGTACCCATCGCGCAAGCATTGGCGCAATACGACCCCGACCACCTGCTCGATCCGGTCGTCATGAACGCGCGCGGGGCAACAACCGATTTCGAGCGTGGTGCCATGAGCATCCACGTGATCGATGCGCAAGAGTGCGCGACCGCGAACATGGCCGTGGCCGAATTCCTCATCACCGTGCTCAAGGCGTTGGTGGCAGGACGATGGGTGAGCACCTACCTGCAACGTGCGTGGAGCGTGGACGACCTGCAAGTGATGCTCATGAGCACGATCAAGGATGGCGACCGAACGGTGATCACGAACGGCGATTACCTGCTCATGTTCGGCTTGTTGAAACAAGGCCGGATGCCGGTGATCAAGTTGTGGCAACACCTCTTCGTGGAATTGTACGGCGACCTGAGCGAGAACGCGCGCCAGCGGATCGGACACATCCTGGAACATGGAACACTTTCCACACGCATCATGAACGCGGTGGGTAAGCGCCCTTCCACGGAGAAGATCCGCGCGGCATACGTGGAAATGGCGCATTGCCTTGTCTCGGACAAGTCGTTCGCGTAGTTCCACCGAAGCACCAAGGCGCTCGATGCGCTCCTCCGAAGTGCTTCGTCGAAAGAACCGAACCCTGGTGAACGGCCCCCGTTGCGCAACCCAACCCGCGCACCGATGGACCGAACGTTCCACCTATTCTGCCTGATCCTCTCCTCCTCCACCTTCGCTCAATCGGGGCCGGTGTTCCACTGGCGGCTCGATGAAACCAGCGGCAACACGGCGTATGCCACCGCCGGAAGCTCCAATGGCACGTTGGTAGGGAGTGTGCTGTGGGACGCCAACGGCGGACATCATCAAGGCGCCGCTCGTTTCGATGGTGTCGATGATCGTATCGTCCTCGGCTCCTGCGACCTCACTTCCGGTGGACAGGAGATCAGTCTTTCGCTGTGGGTGAAACCCGACTTCGTCACCGGAATGGAGCGTACGCTCATCGCGAAGACCTCCGGCCCACAAGCGGGCGATCATGTCTGGTCCATCGCGTTCATCAACGCAACGGCCCTGCGCTTCCGATTGCGAACGGGCGGCACGGTAACGGAACTGAGCGCGCCACCTTCGTCGCTCTTCGGTGGTGCGTGGTACCACATCGTGGCCACGTACGATGGATCCCAGATGCGCCTCTACGTGAACGCTTCGCTCATGGGCAGCACACCGAAAACCGGATCCGTGGACTACGCCCCACAAGCACCTGCCTCCATTGCCGCGACCAGCACTGGCGCACAAGCCTTCAGCGGATGGATCGACGATGTGCGCATCTACGATCGTGCACTACCGGATGCGGAGATCCTGGACCTGCTCTTCGAAACGATCACCACCACTGTTCCAGAAACCACCGTGTCATTAAAGAACGGATCGTTGCACTGCACCACTGACTGGCAACGCATGGAGATCATGGATGCGATGGGACGTTCGCTTGCGAGCTATACGCGCACCACAAACACCGTGGACCTGCCTCCGCTTTCCGCAGGGATCTACCTGGTCTGCCTCCAGGGCCACGGTACGCGTACCACCACGCGCTTGATGGTGCCCTGAATGCGAAGGCCCGGCCAATGGCCGGGCCTTCGCCAGCGGGAAGAGCGGTTATCGCATCACGTGGAAGCGGCGCTCGTTGCTTCCTCCCTGCCAGATCACTCGCAACAAGTAATTCCCTTCGGCCAGGGTTCGGATATCAAGTTGCTGCGGTTGTCCCGGTGAGGCATTGGCTACGGATGGGCTCAACACCTTGCGACCGGTCATATCGTACACTTCCAAGCGGAGGCCTTTCAACTCGTTGGTGGCGAGCACCACGTTGAGCGCATCGTTCGCCGGGCTCGGGTAGAGCGTGAGGACCATTTCCTGCTGGTCCTCGATATCCGTTGTGTTCAAGGCACCGTTCCACAATTGGATGTCGTCGAGCGCACCTTCCACCAAGCTGCCACCGTTGAGATCCGTGCCCGGACGCAGGCTATCACTGGCGATGAAGCGCAAGCGCACGTTGGCGGTTGGCGTCACGTACTCCTGCACGCGGAAGGCCTTGCGCCGCCAGCTGCGATCGGAACTTTTCGTGTCTTCCACCTTCACCCAGGTACTGCCGTTGTTGTTGCTGATCTGCACCTGCCACCAATCCGCGCTGGGATTCGCACCGCTGTTGTTGCCGTACCAACGCCAGTAGGTGAACGCGGGGTTGGTGTACCCGCTCAAGTTGATGGGTCGCTTTGCAGGATGGTGCATCCCGCATCCACATCCGCCGTACCCAAGCCCGAAGAAGCGGAAGGAGCGTTGCCCGTGTACCAACAAAGGAAACCACCCGGCGTGTGCTGCTGCGCTGGTTGCACGATGGTGTTCGGGCTCCCCGGTGTTCCATAGGAGCCGATGAGCACACCGTATTCCCAATCGCCGGTGGTCGCGTTGCTCTGTGGCATGGTGGTCCAGTTCCCCAGTTGGCTGTTGTCATCGCCGTCCTCCGTAGCAATGAGGTTGAAGGCGACCAGGATGTAGTTGGGCAGATAACCCTGCGCATTGAACTGTGCACCTGCTGGCGTTACGGAACTCATCTCGCCATAGATATCCGTCAGCGAGAGGTAGTAGGCCACGATGGTGCCACCGGGCTGGCCGGGGATCTGCGCCGTGTAGTTGTTGCCCGCCACGTTCAACGGGATCGTGACCCACGGCTGCGAGTTGGAGATCTTGTAGTGCAGGTCCGCGCTCTGCACGTACGTGTTGAAGGGGAAGGTGAGCGATAGCGAGGCGTTGATGGGGATGTTGTTCCCTTCCAACGCGGAAGCAACGGCCGTGTGCGTGAACTGTGCGTTGCTCAGCAAGGTGATGCCGTGGATGGCAAAGGCTTCTGCGATGGCGTCACCATGAGGAGTTCCGTTAGCAAGGTTGCCGTCATCATCGTCGGCTTGGAGCACATCCAACAGCACATCGCGGAACGCCTGTCCTTCCTGGCCGTTGGCGGCTGTGGCCTGCAAGCCTGGATACGCAGCGGAGAAGAGGTCGAGCGTGAGCGGCATGTCCCAGCCCAGCAAGCGGTAGGTGTCCCACCACGCACCGGCGATGATCTCGCCATCACGGTGCACCTCGCCAGCAATGTCGATCGGATACACCTTCGGATTCTGGTCATAGCGACGGATGAAGGAGGTGGGTGATTGGATACGATAACCCAGGGTCATCAAGGGGTTCTGCGTGAGCGTGATCGCCCACACGTCGGCGTATCCCTCGTTCATGGCACCGTTGTAGAAAACACCGCCGTTGTCCTGATAGTAGTTGTCGTTGATCCCGTGGCCGTACTCGTGGTAAACCACGTCGGCGTAGAGCGATAGTGCGCGGCACGTGGCCGACTGTGCGTAGAAGTTTATCGAGGTCCCGTCGTAGAACGCATTGCAGGTGTCACCGGTCACATCCACACGGGTGGGCAGGACGAAGTCCATTCCGGTGAATCCTGGCAGCACCGCGTTGCAATGGTTGTGGATCTGGCTAACGGCGTAGTATGCCGTGCGTTCCTTGATGTTCGCGTTCGCATCGAAGCTTGCCGTATTGGCTCCTTCGTTCAATGTGGTCGTGAACTGCGGTGTAACGAAATTCGTCTGCGTATTGGACCATCGACCGCGCAACTCGAACTGCGCGCTCACCGGTCCGGCAACCCCCGTGGGCAAGTAACCATTGCCATCAGCGAAGAGGAAGTTGCCGTTCACCGATACGCGCAGGTCGGGCAGTCCTTCCACGGTTGTCGGCTGGGTCGCACCGTTCGTGTAAACCGTTCCGTTCGCTTGCACATCGGCCGCATCGTCATCATTGCCATCACCATGATCATGGCCGTCTTCGCTCATAACCTGATCATAGCGGTAGAGCAGTTCGCCGGAACGGGCGTCCACCCAGCACAGGTAGTGGCCCGGACGTTTGCCCTCCGTGTTCACGACCACTTCATGCACGATGCGGTAGTCCGTGGTCCGTCCGGCTGGGATCGGCAGGATCTTCACGCCTCCTTGTTCCGTTGATACCACACCGGTGAGGCCTTCCGCAGCGATCGCGGCCGTGGCGGCTTCGCCCAGCATCGGCGTCAGATCGGCGGGTATGGCATCGTGCACATCGGCACCGAAAGCGATCACACGCCCTTGTGCATCCATCTTCACCATCAAGTTGCCCATGATCACCGGTGTACCATTGTGCACCTGGCCGTAATGCAGGTAGGTGACACGCTTCGCAGGAAGCGTCTTCTTGTGCTCCAACTCGCTCACCGGCACCCCGAAGGCGCTGAGTTCAGCCGTGATGAAGTTCATCGCTTTCTCTTCCAGCGAACCACCGGATACCTCGAAGGCCGGACCGAACGCGCGACGCGGTTTACCCGAGCTTTCATTGAACTCGACCGTCCATTGTGGATGCTGTGCGAGGAAGTTGGTCCATGCTTCGCCCTGCCGCAGTTCGGCCTGCCAAACTGCATCCGGAACGCGGCGGATGTCCTTGATGAAGTTGACCTCTCTCGGATCACGGTCACCGCCTTCAATACCCGATTGGGCGGTTGCGTTGCCGATGAAAAAGGCGGCAACAGGAAGAAGGAACAGGGTACGGAGCGTCATGGAGGTTCGTTTGAGCGGCGTGAAAGTGGTGAAGCATTCGATACGCTCCAAACGCCGGCCGTACGGAACCGATACTATGCCGGGACTTCCACCACCAGCCCATCGTGCGCGAGGTGCACGTTCGGAGGCAACGTTGCACCTACCTCGGCATGCCGGCCGAGCAGGTGGCTGATGTGGGTGAAATAGGCGCGCTTCGGTGCAATTCGGTCCACCAACAGCAGGGCTTCTTCAAGGTTCAGGTGCGAGGCGTGCGGCTTGAGGCGCAGGGCATTGAGCACGAGCACGTCCACACCTTGGACCTTCCGGATCTCCTCGTCGGCCATGGTCTTCGCATCGGTGATGTAGGCCATGCCACCAATTCGGAAACCGAGGACCGGCATACGATCGTGCATCACCTCGATGGGCTCCACATGAACACCGCCCGCAGTGAAGGCAGGTTGCTCGATCGGGTGCAGGCGCAGTTCCGGCACACCGGGATACTTCACTTCCTCGAAGGCGTAGTGGTACAGGCGCTTGACCGCATGGAGCGTTGCGGCATTGCCATGGATGTCCATGGCCCGCTGTTGCTTGAAGTTGAACGCACGCAGGTCGTCGATACCCGCCACATGGTCCATGTGCTCGTGGGTCAGCAGCACGGCATCCAGGCGATCCACCCTTGCGCGGAGCATTTGTTGGCGCAGGTCGGGGCCGGCATCAATGAGCAAGGTGGCATCGCCCGTGCGCACCAATGCGGACGCGCGCAGACGCTTGTCCATTGGGTCGCTGCTGGTGCAAACCGCGCAGGTGCAGCCGATCACCGGCACGCCTTGGCTGGTGCCGGTTCCGAGGAATTCGAGCCGGACCGCTGGCATGTGGTCAAAGATCGTCGCTGGCTGGCATCCTACTTTCGCGGCCCACGGAGAGGTGGCAGAGCGGTCGAATGCGGCGGTCTTGAAAACCGCTTTACCCTCACGGGTAACGGGGGTTCGAATCCCTCCCTCTCCGCCGATCGAGAAGGCCGCCGAAAGGCGGCTTTCTTGTTCCGGTGGCGAACAAAGCAATGCTTCGGTGAGCGAGCGGAACAAGAAAGCGCAGCGCGAAGCGATGCGGCATTGGAGATCGATGCCTCCCCTAACAGGAAAGCGCGTTCCGTGCGATCCCTCCCGCTCCGCAAGGTCCAAAGCCGGTCGCTGCAAGGCGACCGGCTTCGCCGTTGGACCCAGGCCGCAGGAACATGGCGCGGTCTCGTCGATACCTGCCACCATCCACCCCACCGGCCACTATCACCCAAGGAACGGTAGGTCGCCGGGGCCATCAGCCATTAGCTTTGAAGCACCATGCTGCGTACCACTCTCCCGCTGCTCGCCGCTCTGCTGTTCACCCGTGCCATCGCCGCTGTGGAAGTGGTGGTGGAAACGAAGGTCTTCCACGTGCACACGGCCGGCCCCCGGGTGGAGGTGAACATGGCGGTGATCGCCGGCAGTGCGATCGCCGCACCCAACCAGGCCGGTTTCATGCAGGCGCGGGTGGAAGTGCTGACCATCCTTGAAATGGACGGCCAGATCAAGGCCTTCGCCAAGACCGAGGTCCTCGGTCCCGAGCGACTGGATTCCGTCCAAGTGGATCTGGTCCACCAGGAGTTCTTCGATCTCGCACCCGGCAACTACGCCCTTTCGATCGAACTGCGCGATCTGAACAGCAGCGATACCACCGTCACGCACTACGAGGCACCGCTCGCCGTGGGTGCGCTCCCACCGGGCCTGAGCATTTCCGATGTGCTGTTCGCCGAACGTATCGTTCCTGCCGTGGATGGCCTTCCATCCAAGTACGGATACCAGGTCGTGCCACTGCTCTCGGACTATCTGCCGCAAGGCATCACCGGTTTGAGCTTCTATGCGGAAGTGCATGGGAGCGATCAACGCTTCGGGGCTGACAGCCTGTACCTGCTGAGCTACCAGATCGAGAACTACGAGAAGCCCACGGTCTTCGGTGCGTTCAAGCATGTGGAACGGATGAAGGCCAAACCCGTGGAGCCTGTGTTCGCCAACTTCGATATCACGCAGCTGCCCTCGGGCAACTACCTCGCCGTGGTGGAGGTGCGCGATCGCAACGACCAACTGGTGGCCCGACGCGAGCAGTTCTTCCAACGCAACAACAAAGTGAGCTTCAACTACGACCTCGCGGCGATGAACACCTTCGACCTGGGGAACACCTTCGCCGGTGCTTTCTCCGACAAGGACTCGCTCGCCGAACACATCGCTAGCCTGCGCCCCATTGCCGATCCGTTGGAACGCAAGATCATCGACGACCGCTGGAAGGACCGTGACATGGACCTCATGCAGCGCTACTTCTACAGCTTCTGGGCCAACCGTAGCAGCGATCCGGAAGCTGCATGGCGTACCTATCGTGCGGAGGTGATCAAGGTGAACAAGCTCTTCGGCTGCCGGGTGCTCAAAGGCTACGAGACCGATCGCGGACAGGTGTACCTGAAGTACGGGCCACCCAATTCCATGATGGACCGCTTCAACGAGATGGATGCCTACCCGTACACCATGTGGCACTATTACCGGGCGGGCAAGTACACCAACCGACGCTTCGTCTTCTACCAACCCGACCTGGTGAGCAACTGCCTGCAATTGCTGCACAGCGAAGTGCCGGGCGAGATCCAGAACCCGCGCTGGAACCAGATCCTGCACTCGCGCAACGTGGCCATGCCCAATGTGGATCCCGCGCAAGTGGGCACGAGCAGTGGCGAGCGCGCGAACGAGTTCTTCGAAACCCCGCGATAGGGTTGCGGGCCGCACACCACCTTTGCCGCCCGATCACATGCGCACGGCGGTAGTCATCCTCAATTGGAACGGAAAGAGCTGGCTGCAGCGCTTCCTTCCCATCGTGCTCACGAACACGCAGGATGCGGATATCGTGGTGGCCGACAATGGCAGCACCGATGGATCGCTTGAGTGGCTCGCCGCCGAGATGCCAGCCGTGCGCGGGATAGCGCTCGGGACCAATCACGGCTTCGCCGGTGGCTACAACAAAGCGCTGGAACAAGTGGATGCGGAGCGATACCTGCTGCTGAACAGCGATGTGGAAGTGACTTCCGGCTGGCTCGATGCGCTCAATTCCTACCTGGATGCGCATCCGGAGATGGCCGCATGCCAACCCAAAGTGCTGGCTCATCGTGATCGCACCCGGTTCGAACACGCTGGAGCCGCAGGAGGCTACATCGACCGGAACGGATATCCCTTCTGTCGCGGCAGGATATTCGAGATCACGGAAGTGGACCACGGACAGTACAACGATGATCGCGAGGTGTTCTGGGCAACAGGTGCCTGCTTGCTCATCCGCTCAAAGGCGTTCCACGAAGTGGGCGGTTTCGACACGGAGCTCTTCGCGCACATGGAGGAGATCGATCTCTGCTGGCGGTTGCGGCGCAGGGGTTGGCGGATCGGGTACACGAGCAAGGCGGTGGTGTACCACGTGGGTGGCGGTGCGCTCGGCTATGGCAGTCCGCGCAAGACCTACCTCAACTTCCGCAACAGCCTCATCGTGCTCACCAAGAACCTGCACAACGGCTGGTCCTGGTGGTGGCTGCTCCGCCGATTGGTGTTGGATGGTTTCGCTGCGTGGAAGTTCCTCTTGGAAGGCCACGGTGCCCACACCTGGCAGGTGGCACGCGCGCACTGGCACTACTTGCGCCGCTTGCCCAAGGTGCTCAAGCAGCGGAACGCACTGCTCGCTGAAGAGCGAACGCCGGACCTCACGGGCATGTACGACCGCAGCATCGCGTACGATCGCTTCATCCTGAAGTGGAAGAAGTTCGCACAGTTGGACAAAGCGGCGTTCCGTCAGCCGCGCTGAAGCAAGTGCTCCACCGCCAGCCGGTATCCCTCCAGCCCGAAGCCGGTGATCACACCCACGCAGGCTCCGCCCGTGATCGTGTGATGGCGGAACTCTTCGCGCCCGTGGATGTTGCTGATGTGTACTTCCACCACGGGAATGCCGAGCACCGCAATGGTATCGCGAATGGCCACGCTGGTGTGCGAATAGCCCGCCGGGTTCATGATCACCGCATCCTGCTCCCCTTTGCTCCGTCGCAGCAGGTCCACCAATTCACCTTCCACGTTGCTCTGCTGGTAGGTGAAGGTCAATTGCGGATAAGCGGTGCGCAGCTCCAACAAGTAGTCCTCGAACGACCGTGATCCATAGATGTGGGGCTCGCGCGTACCAAGCAGATCGAGGTTGGGTCCGTTGAGGAGGAGGATGCGCATGTGTCGTTGCCGGGGGGCGAAGATCGTACACACGCCTTCGTTCATACTGTTCCTGCGGCAGCGCGGTCGGTGCAGGGACCGTCACAACAACTTCGCTGCCGATGGATTGGGACAAGGCGCTGCGCGGATTCCGCATGTACTTGAAACTGGAGCGATCGCTGAGCGACCGCACGGTGGCGGCCTACATGCTGGACGTGGGGAAGCTGCATGCATACGCCGCAGCGCAGCAACCTGTCCTTGCTCCCACCGACATCAAGCTCGATGACCTGCAGGCGTTCACCACATCGGTGGCGCGCACGGGTTTGGCCGCCTCCAGTCAGGCCCGCTTGCTCAGTGGTGTAAGGATGTTCTTCCGCAGTTTGCGCCTGGACAAAGCGATAACGGAGGATCCCTCCGAACTCCTCGAAAGTCCTCGCATCGGGCGCAAGCTCCCGGTCTTCCTCAGCGTGAAGGAGGTGGATGCCATCTCCGATTCCATCGACATGAGCAAACCGCTCGCGCACCGGGACAAGGCCATCATCGAGACGCTCTACGGCTGCGGGTTGCGGGTGAGCGAACTGTGCGGGCTGCGCCTATCGCAGATCCGAACATCGGATGGCTTCATCCGCGTGGTGGGCAAAGGCGACAAGGAACGTTTGGTACCCATCGGCCCGGAAGCCCTGCACTGGATCGATCAGTACGTGCGCAACGAACGGATCCACCTGCCGGTGCAGAAGAAGGCCGAGGACAGCGTGTTCCTGAACGCGCGCGGTGGAGGCCTGTCGCGCGTGAGCGTATTGAAGCTGGTGAAACGGCTTGCGCTGAAGGCACATGTTCGCAAGAACATCAGCCCGCACACATTCCGGCACTCGTTCGCTACGCATTTGGTGGAAGGCGGTGCCGACCTCCGTGCCGTGCAGGAAATGCTCGGCCATGCCAGCATCACCACCACGGAGATCTACACGCACCTGGATCGAGAGTACCTGCGCAGCAACATCCTGCAGTTCCACCCGCGTGAAGCGCGCAAGTGATCGCTAGTGCGCAACGGCCAAGCGACCGCGTTGCTGGATCGTTCCCTGTCGATCACGGAACTCCAGGACATACGGACCTGCTGGCATCGCTGAAACATCCAACGCACAACGCGATGCGCTTCGCTCCAAGCGCTCCAGCAGAACCGTGCGCCCCGAAACATCGACAACGCGAACGGTGGTCACACCTTCCTGGACCTCCATCCACACCAGCGAGGATGCTGGCTGCGGGAAAACGAGCAACGCGCTTTGCGCAGGACCATGGAGCGACGTGCTCAGGTGGAAGTAGGGTTCGCTCTGCTTCACACAACCATTGGCGAAGGTCACGCGCACTGAATAATTCCCGGTGGCCCAAGCGAAGATGGTTTGTGTGCTCCCTTCCGGGAAAGGCATTCCATCAAGGAACCACTCGTACGAGGCCGCTTCGCTGCTCACGAGGTTGTTACCGTCCGGCAGGATCACAGGAGCGTCCATCGGGCACTTGTCCTTGATCTTGTACACGCGCCCCTGGCTCACGTTGGTGAGGTACAATTCACCATCCGCACCGGCACCAATGGAGCTCATGCCGGGGAAGGGCACGGCCACACCCAATTGATCCACGTATCCACCATTTCCATCGGGGGTGAGCGTGCGCACACCGCCAGTGCAGTAATCGGTGTAGAAAAAGCGGCCCTGCATGCGCGGGTACAGCGCACCGTGGTAGACCTCACCCGCGATGACCGCGCAGAAGTTCCCGCCATTGATGCTGTGCGCTTGCACCGTCACCGGATCCGTGTAGGTTGGCTCGCCAACACAATCCGACACATCGAAATCGGCGAAACCCTCCAGGCAGCTCCAGCCGAAGTTCACGCCACTGGTATCACCGCCGGCAACACGATCGATCTCCTCCCACAACTCCTGGCCGACATCGCCGATCCATAGATCGCCGTTGGCTTGATCGATCGCAATACGGAACGGATTGCGCAACCCGTAAGCGTAGATCTCCGGGCGCTCCCCGTTGGGAGAGTTGACGAAGGGATTGTCCGGTGGGATCGAATAGGTACCGTCGGCTTCGGGTTTGATGCGCAGCACGGCTCCGAACAGGTCGTTGGTTGTTTGTCCATACCCGTTCGGATCGTTGGGACCTCCACCATCGCCGAGGGAACAGTAGAGGTAACCGTCCGGTCCGAAGACCAATCCACCGCCCTTGTGGATGGGATCGGGCTGTGGTACGCTCAGCAGCACCACTTCGCTGGAGAGATCGGCCAGGTTGGGGTTTGTGGCATTCCTGCTGAACCGGGAGATCCGCGTGGTTCCGTTGCCCGTGCCCGTGACGTAGTTCACGTAGAACCAACCGTTGTTCGCATAGTCCGGGTCGAAGGCGAGCCCGAGCACACCGCGCTCCCCGCTGTACAAGGTCTGCAAGGTGAGATCGAGGAACGGCGGGGAGAGGTTCACCATGCTGTCCTGCACGATGGTGATGGCCCCCACTGCCTCACCACGAACAACCGCTCATCGCCGCAATGGGTGATGTCCACCGCAGCGGCCAGGGTCTGCGACCATGGGACCAGTTCCAGTTCAACTGGATCTTGGGCGGATACCGATAACGCAATGACGAAAGAGAACGGACCTGCGAGAAATTTCCGGTAGCACATGCGAAAGGGTGGGTAAAAATACCCACCCCTGCGGAGCTGCTTCGGAGTTGATCGCCAGGATCAGAAAACGCGCACCCGTTTGGTGGGTCCGATGTACACCCCCGGCGAGGGTTCGGTACCGATCGGACGACCCATTACATCGAACCAAGGACCCACACTGTTCATGGTGCGGTTCTGGTACATCTCGGAGATACCCACTGCGCTCTGGTCCACCGGGGTGGCCACCACGCGAACGGAGTTCACGGCCCAGCCCTCCCCAAAACCATAGTAGGGCGTGAGGCGCACTTGGAAACTTCCCATGACAGCCCCTTCGGGAAAATCAATGGTACCCAGATCGGTGAAGACGTGGTCGTCGAAGGTTGGTGGCACCTGAACATCGGCCACTTCGTGCAATACGCCGGCCGCATTGTTGGAGAACTCGACCTTCAGTCGCGTGGGGCCGTTCGTGGCACTGGTGTGGTTGATGATGAGGCTGTCGATGGTCATGGGCACACCAGCAATGCCGGAGAAGAGGAGGTAATGGTCGTTGGAGACCTGCTCGGACCAACCGTGGGTCATGACCGCATTGTCCCCGGAAGTTATCGGTAGTGGGCAAGTGCTCAAACCGATGAAGGTTATGTTGGTTCCGAAAAGCACGCTGTTCTTTTTGATCGGTGGGTTGCATGCGCTGCACCCGATGTCGCAATGGAGCATGTCATCGCACGGTTCGTTCAACCACTCGTAGTCGATGAGCTGAGACGATTGGGCGGAGGCCACTTGTGAGGTGATGAGCGCAAGAAGCAGAGGAAGTATGCGTGCCATGATCGCGTAGTTGCGAGCGCCTTGTTCGGCGTTCGGGCGGTTGGTACGCGACCTGTCGAGCCAGGTTACATTTTCGTCGAAGGGGAACAGGGGTCCACCGAAGCGAACTCAGGCCTTCGCCCCTTCCCCGGCCAGGCAAACCCGCAGGTGCAGGGCGAGCAAGGCTCCCATGCTCGTGCAATCCCGGAAGGCAGGCTCCTGGTGGTGCACGGCCAGTTCCGAGGCGAGTTGTAGCACGTTCTCGGGCGGGGCGATGGTGTCCTCCCGCATCACCGCCAGCAATTCGTCCACCGTTTCCTGGGCCAGTTTCATCCTGCGACGCAGAAGCGAGCGCTCCTCGTTCCGGTATTGGGCTGCGCTCTCGGTCCCGATCACTTGCTGGGCCAGTTCCACGTACGGCAGGTTCTCCTTGTAGAACTGCGGCAGGTAGATACGCAACCGCCCTTCATGGCTCTGTTGGTCCAGGTCGATGGTGCGGATGCGGTACTGCACCTGGTCCAGGTCGTGGATCACGTCCACCACGAAATTGTAGCTGCGCATGTCGCCGAGCAGCCGCACGAAGCAGCGCTCGTTGAACTTCACGAACTCCTTGCACAAACGCACGGCGTTCACACCGCCCCCATAGCGCGAAGGATCCTTGATGAAGGTATCGCCGGGTACCCCGATGATGTGTTCTTCCAACAGCGTCACACCATCCACCTGGTAGTTGATGCGGTTGGGCGAGAGCAGGTGCTCCAACTCCAGGCCGTATACCCGGCTGGCATCGGTGCGTTTGATGTAGAAGTAATCGTGGTTGTCGTTGATCCGGTTGTGGATCTTCACCCGGAAGGGCTGTGAATTGCCGTACGGGCACAGGTCCACGCCGGCCACTTGCAGGTGATCGATGTGGCGGCCATCGGCGATAAGCAATTGATAGGTCTGTACCAGGTGCTCGTTGATCTCCGCCTGTTCCGCCGGTCGGAACAGCACCGTGTTCCACAGCGTGGGTTTGCCATCCGCGCCGTGTTGCGGCAACAGGCCATCGTAGCGGCGGAGGTCGTCGTAGCTCAGCGGCGTCCGCGCCAGCCGCCCGTGCTTCTTAAGGTATGCGTTCAGCGCATCGCTGATTGGGTACAGCAGCTTGCGCTGGCCAATGCCGTTGAAGGACATGTCAGTGCCTAACGCTCCACTTGGAAAGAACGCACGCCCAACACTTCCCCGGAAACACCGGCAATGCGCAACAGGTAGCTCCCTTGGGCCAGTTCAGCCACATCGAGCGCGGTGCGATCGATCCCTTGTGCCACCGTGGTGCGCTGCATCATCCGGCCATCGGCGCTGAGCACATCGAGCAGCAGGAATTCGGTGCTGGTCTTGTCCAACTGGACGGTGAGCCGGTCGTTAGCGGGAACGGGGAACAGTTGGAACGCTCCACCCTCCTGCTCCGGCATGCCGATGGCACCGATCATCTTGGCGAACGCGTACTGCCCCTTCTGCAAGGTGTTCATGTTGATCGTGCCTGTGCCGTTGGTGGTGCTGCCTGTGTTCACCGTTTGGTCCGCATACACCTGCCAGGGCTCATCGGCGTTGGCGCGATGCGCCACCACGATGCCCGTTTCATCGCCGTCGATGAGCGCATGGTCGAACTGGCTGGCCGCACCACCGAAGTAGATCAGGCGACCGCTCAACTCCGTGCCTTCGGGCCAAATGCCATCCACGTTCCAGTAGTGCGTGGTGCTGATGTCGGTGATACCCGCTCCCAGGGGCGCTTGATCGGCACCCGACCAGATATGGTCCACACGCACCAAGGTGGTATCCACGAGCGTGGTTTGGAACACCCGGAAGTCCACGTAGGGCAGGCTGTTGCTGAAGGTCACCCCCGGCACGATGGTGATCTCATGGTCCATGCGCGCCTGGTTCAACTTCTGGTAGCGGTTCAGCACCACCATCTCCGGCACGAAGGGACATTGCACCGTCACATCGGATAGCGCACCGCTCGCCATGATCATCGTATCGAACACCTCCCCATCGGCGCTCACCATGGAAAGCTCCAAGGGTACGGAGGTGTGCATCACCGTGGCACCGTAGAGTTTCTGGCCGATGCTCAGTTCCACATCCACATCACTACCGTTTTGCGTGTGGTTCCAGTTGCGCACCTCAAAGACGGCATAGCCGGGAGCGAATACCCACGCATCGAAGAACGGATCAAGGTCCTGCCCGGATACCGCTTCCAAGGCGTCCTTGAAACCAACCGCTGTGATCGCGGTGTTGGCGTACTGCGTCTGCACGTCGCGCATCGCGTTGCGGAAGGCCTCATCGCCCATGTAGCCGCGCAGGTTGTGGAGCACCGCCGCTCCCTTGTTGTAGGTGTGCGTGCCGTAGATGTGCTCATCGGGCATCGGGGAGAGCGCTTGGAAACCATCGTCGTCGATGTGCGCGGTGCTCATGATGTTGAGCAGGTTGTCCTTCTCCACCTGGATGAGCGCATCGGGACCGTTCAGCCATTCCTCGATCAGGTGGGAGGCGTATTCCGCCGGTCCTTCCTTCAGCCACATGTCGTTGTGTACATAGGGTGTTACCACATTGCCCCACCAATGGTGTCCCAACTCGTGCGTGAAAAGCGCCCGGTTGTTCGGGATCGACTGCGTGATCATGAACTCGGGATAGCCCACGTTCGTGGGGATCTCCAAGGCTCCGTCGGTGGTATGCACGTAGCCCACGCGACCGTATGCGTACGGACCGTACCAATACTCGCAGGCGTCGATGGCTGCGCCGATGTCCCCGAAGCGCGACACCATCGCGTTGAGGTCCGCAGGCTTCGCGGTAAGCGTTACGGGGATATCGCCATTCGCGCCGCTGTGCACCCAGGTACTGTCCTGATAGTTCGCCACGGCAATGGCGCTCAGGTGCGTGGGGATCTCCTGTGGCAGGTGGAAGGAGCGGATCACGGTATCGCCACCGAGTTGCACTTCGCCAAGGAAGTTCCCTTGTCCGTGCAGGCGGAAGGTGCCCGAACTCTTCACATGGTAGGTGTAGCTCGCGCGCTCCACGAAGCTGTCGAAGCACGGGTACCACACCTTCCCGAAGTTGGGCGGTATGCTGGTGAGGCCGATGCCGAGGTTGTAGATGTAGTTGCTCTCGAAGTAGAAGCCGCCCCAACTGGGATCGCGATGCGGGATGCCCTGGTAGTACACCGTGAGCTGCTCATCCACCCCCACCGCCGGTTGGGTCTCGAAGTCCACCTTCAGGAACTGGTCGTCGTAGGTGAAGGTCATGGGCCCATTGGCACCAACCACTGAATCCACGGTGAGTTCGAAGAGGTCGAAGCGGATGAAGGCCTGATCGGCCATGAGCGCGCGGAAGGTGACCGTGGTGGCCGCCTTGATCGTGTGACCCGCGTAATCGGTCACATCGATGGTGATGTCGTAATGCTGGATATCGAAGGTGTCGCTGCGGGCGATGGTCTCGCTGATCTGCGTGCGCTCCGCTGCCGTGGCCGCGCGATGTACCGGTCCTTTGGTGCGGTAGTACTGGCAGCCGTTCTTGAAGGGTTGCGCTAGGGCAGCGGAGGCCAAGAGGAAACACGAAGCGAGGAGGAGCGTACGGTCCAGGATCATGGTGCGTGGGAAGGTGCCCGAAGCTACGGAGCGGGCGAGGACCGGCGATCGAGTGCGCGCAACCGCCAGCACCATTCTCGTGCTATGCGAGCAGCCCTACTCCACCAACACCCGCTGGCGCTAGTGGTAGCTAGACTACCACCTGCTCGTAGCACACACCATCCTGATCGGTGAACTTGATCACGTAGGTACCCGCGCCATAGCGCGATAGATCCACCTCCTCGGTCTTCTTGCCGCGGGCAGCAGCGCGCTGCAAGAGCAATTTGCCCATGGCGTCGTACACGCTGTAGTAGCTATCGGCCATGAGCGGGTCCTGGAACTCCACGGTGATGTGGCCGGTGTTGGGGTTGGGTCGCACGCGCATGCTCTGCCCCTTGCGCACCGATGGGCTGAAACCCGTGGTGAAGGTGCAGCCATCGTACGTGGTGATGGGATTGAAAAAGGCATCCGCGGCAAAAGCCAACCGTGCCGACGCTCCATCAACTGATGCAAGTGCGAAGCTGCTGTCCGTGGGAAAAAGGTCCAAGACCTCCACAGGATGGGACAGTTCAAAGCATGGCAAATGTCCTTGGGAGTCGCTCTTGTAAAGGAATGCGAAATTGCTTTGCCCTTCGGGGAGATCACCCCATATCCGACCATTGTATAGAAAGCTTCCATCAGAGTGGGCCAGTAGGTGCTTGGTCTCATAAGTATAGTTCATGCGACCGTTCGAACGGGTCCAAAGCGTATCACCACTCTCATCTGTCTTCATGAGGAAAGGTTTATTCCATCGGTTGAAAGTTTGAAAACCGAGATTGGCAAGCACCACATAGTTACCGTCCTGTGCCT
>JADJDP010000022.1 GCA_016702645.1 Flavobacteriales bacterium | reverse complement strand
GGCAGGTCCACCTTGCGGGCCTTGGGCTGGGCGGCGATGATGGCTGCTTCTAGGGCCTGTTGGCAACGTGTGGGTCAAGGCGTCGGCATGGGTGCGCCACGTAGCCAGGTCGCAATTGCGCAAGGAGGACGCCAGTTCGGCATCACTGCCCATGTCCGGTGCTGCGCGCATCAGGCGCCACCGGCGGCATTAAAGCAGTGGCGTTCTGCCGGGCGTCAGTTTCTGCCCAAACAGCTTCCTGCTCCATGGCCTTCACCTCATCCTTCAACACCTTGTCGTGGTGCGCGAATGGGCCTTGGTGCGTGCTGCGCGAAGTCGCACCGACGTTCATTCGGATGCTGGCCACAGGATCGGGTTCGGCAGCAGGTCTCGCTTATCGGCCACCGCCTTCAGCGCGTTGAGCTGTTCGTCCAAGCCGGGCAACTCCCCTTTCTGCGCGAACGCCAGCAGGTCCTGGGTCATGCGATAGTCGGGCAAGCGCGTTGCAATGCGCTGCCGCAAGTCCTTCCAGTTCGTGATGTAGGTCCCAAGTTCATCGGCCTTATCGAAGATGGCGAAGAGCAGGTCGTTGCCGCTTTGTGCGGAAAGCTCTTTGAGCAAGGGGGGTGAGGGAGGTAGTGGCGCCGGTGCCTCGCCACCTGCTTGGGCGGCCAGTTCCTTCAGCTTCAAGATAAAGGCGGAGGCATCGTTGATCTCATCACCGGCCTTGCTCGTCGGCGCCGCCTCTTGGTAGCGGTGCGCACGCGCAGTTTCTGCGCGACGGTGAGCACCGGATGCTCTTGCCGGAATTCAGCCTGACCGGTCTTCTTCTGATCCAGTTCGGAGAGCTTCAGCGGCTGGCCGTTGAGGCGGGCGCTGAGGTGCCCACTTTGCATGAGCACGGCCAGGATCGCATCCATGGCATCCTGGGCCAACCATACGGTGGTTCCGTGAACAATTTGATCAGCTCGCCGCCCTTCTTGCCTGCGCCGATGGTACCCATGACCTTCGCCGCAACGGCATGTTGGTGTTGGTCGCCCTTGTACCCAACGGCTTCCAAGGCGTTGGCCGCGCCTTCCTTGGCGCGCTTCAATACGGTAGGCCAGTTGCTGGAATCAGCCTTACGGAATTCCGGATAGAGACGGTCAGCACTTGTTCGCACGCCAGCTTCACCGTACCGTCCAAGCCGATACCTGTGATCTCCTGGCTGCCGCTCAGGAACACACGTGCACCTCCCACTACGTCGCTGATCGCCTCCTCCACCTTTCGGTCTTCCGTGTTCTTGCGGGTGAGCATGGAACCACGCGCCTCCCGGCCTTCATCGGTCGTGGGATTGCCTTTGTAGTGGAGGGTCTCTTCCGCAGCGATGGCACTGGCCAATGCGTTCTTCAGCTCATCGGTCTTCACTTTCGGAATGAGCACATGCACCGTAGGATCGTCCGTGCTGCGCTTCTGGATGTCCTGAATGATGCTGTTCTCCGACTCCGGAGAATCCATCGCGGATCCGCCGTTGAGCCATCGGTTGATGTGGGCGGTTCCATGCCGCGGATGCACATTCATCTTGCGCTTTCGCGGGCCTCTCCGTGCAAGACGGTGGTGCTTTTCAGTTCATCACCGATGGCCTTGGACATGAGCTGCCCTCGCTGGCTGGCGATCGCGTTTCGTTGTTCTTGGCGGTGGCGAGTCGGCGGCGATACTCACCTTCCCAGGCCTGGCCTTCGGTGGTCTGCAGGCGGTATTCGCCATCGTCAACAGGCATTAGCACCCTCTTCAGCAAGAGCGGCCAACACCCCTGGCACACGTTGCCGGATCACACTGGCGCTCTTGTCCAGGTCGTCCCGTGAGCAGGTCGGCTAGATGTTCTTCGTTAGCACGAATGCCTGCATCCACGCCTTCTCGTGGCAGCTTATTGATGAGGAAGACCAGTGCGCATATGCGGCTGCGCAGGTCGCCATCGCTCTTGCTCTTTTGTTCTTCGACGATCTGTTGGTAGCGGCTCTGCATTTCGCCGCTGTTCACCAGGTCATGGGCTACTTGGTCATATAGAAAATCAGCCGGGGATAACGCGCGCCCAGGGGCTCATTCGCCAGCGCTTGCACGCCTCATGGACCACCCCTGAGTTCCGGTACGCATTTGCGATGAGGTGCCAGGGGTCGATGCTGTGCAACACCTTTTCCCAGAACCGTTGCCGCACGGGCAGCAATGGATAGTCAACTACATACGCATCCTTATCCTCGGGGCGAGTGGCGATCTTGGTCGTCTTCAGCTGCCGCGTTAGATTTCCCCGGAATGCTCGTTCAACTTGGCTTCGATCAGCCTTCTTGTCGGTCTTCTTCTGCAGCACCACTGTGCGCACCACCTTTTCCACATCGTTATCCTTCAAATGCACTTTGATCCGGGAAGCGACCCATCGTTTTCTGCAGCGTGGCATGTCGATTAGTGCACTCTGACCCGTGCCGACCACGAACACCTGTCCGTCAACTCCTTCTGGCACGCTTCTACAGCGTCCTGCAAATCAGCGTAACATCGTCGGGTGACATTCATATACTGTTGGACCTCATCAAGCACCAACAAGGTGCACGGCAGGCACCTCTTCCATCGCGACCTATGCTCGCTGGTCATGATAGTCGCCATAACACTGATGCTCAATGTCCTGATGCCAGTCGGGTATTGCATGCGGACTGTCGCCGCTGCTTCTTGAGTGGCCCAGATGCGGATTTGCGTTCAGAGGTATGCCTCGTGGAATATCTTGAGCTGAAGATGCGTCCGAATTCATGATGGGGCTTAAGACCCGCTTTCTTGACGATGGCTTCCATGACCACCTCCAGTTTGTCATCGTCCCGGATGATCAGTCAATTTGGCAACAGTTACGTTTTCAGGCAGTCCGACCGAATTCAATAAAATGCTGGAGTATTCGCATCCGAACATCTCCCTTCCTTGAGTTCAGCGTCCCGCCAGCCGCGTAGTCCAGCTCCTTGCTTCCTTTGTGGTGAGTTCTTTAAACAACTCCCGCAGTTCTCGGAAGGTCAACCACGCTGCGCGCCGTGTTCCCATCGCCAAGGTCATGGTCGGTCCACAAATAGCGCATCACTTTCACCATGTGCGATTTGCCACTTCCGTAAAGCCGCGGACCCAAGCCGCTTTCTGCTCTTTCCCTATACCCTTCAGGAACTTCGAGCATTCGCACCAGCCCGGCATGATATTCTCCCTTGCATACGAACGTCTTCGGCTCATAAAGCAGCGTTCCGGGATCAGTCTGAGTTTGTTGCTGGTTATGCCTCCGTTCTGCACAGTCCAGGAAAGTGGGTCCTTGAGGAATAGTTCGCGGGTCTTCATGAATGGGGGTCTGCAAGAATGGGTATGGCCAGGTAATCCCAGCCGGTGCGTGCGCCGAGGAAGCGATAGGTATTGCCTTCGCGTTCGCCGGGGAAAAAGACAAGTAGGTTCCCGTGAACGTGCCGTCAAGGCATCGATCACTTCGGATACATGAAGCAGGTCGTACAACTCCATCAGGCCGGTCAGCACCAGTACTGTGCGGGCCATGCGGTCCTGGGCAGTTTCTCCACCTCCTGCGTACGCGGTCCCGGATGAAATCACGGAACCCGGTCTGCGCATACTCCTCGAGGATCTCCGGGTCGGCCAGTATGGCGAGGCGTTCATCCTCATCCGGGAAGGAGATCGATCCATTGGGCAAATGTGCCCGTTAGATCGATCGCGAACCAGTCGAGGTCCGTCTCCTTGGTGGCCATCTCGAACTCAGCCAACCGGTTCATCAAGCGCCGCTCCTCTTCGGGCGGATAAACCAGGAACCACACCCGTTGGCTTAAGGGCAGTCCTCTCCGCAACGGCATGGCCGCGCGGCGCTTGTAGTTGGCTAAGAGGTCGTCAATGCGCGCCATGGAGCATCAGTTGTTCAGCAGGTTGTAGCAGGGTCGTGAAATCGGTTTCTACCAACGCGCCCGCATTGCGGACGCGAGGAGGCCATGGGCCCCGGCGGTAGCTAGGTGATCGGCTGCCGTCATTTGGACGGCACCAAACCAACCGTGCGTAGTTGGAATCGAGCAAGCCAATGCCGCGCACTCCGGCGAGATACCGGTGAACAATTCGCTTGCGTCGTGGCCAACCAATGCGGTCTAGGACGTGTACGTGTCTTCGTGCTTCGTCCGCCAGTGTCCGGTCATTGTCAAGAGGTGTTCACGTTCTGTGCCAATGACTTCTTCATCGCTTTGGAGAACCGCCTAGAAAGGGAACTTCCTCCAGGAACTCTTCCGGCGAACGCGAGGCAGCATTCTCACCTGGCTTCAATCCGGTGATCAATTCAAGCTCCCACGCAATTGGGCATCGCGGCTGTATGCGAGCGCTAAAGCCAGAAGCGGAAACGGCGCCAGGTTCCATCGCGGCGAACTTTCGCAAGGTGCGGAACAAGACCTTGTTCGTATCCAACGTGTAGATTTCACTAGCTGCTGGTAGGTCTTCAGGCGACTGGAGCCCGTGGGTTTACCTAAGAGATTCTCCTCCACCACCGCGCGTCGGATGGCGCGTGATGCCTCCTCGCGTGTGGCCTTCAGCACGAGCGTGAGCTCATCGAGCATCATGCTCCGCGCCATATGGGCACCGGAGGTGGCGTTGGAGAAGCCGAATTGTTCGTCGGTGGTCTTTGGCCAGGCCTTGGGGTTACCTGCGCCAATTCACCTTTGTCGCGAAACTTCACGAGGGCTTCGATGAGGTCTTGGATGTCGCACATTGCTGGCTCAAAGTAGCTCAATCCCTCTTGGCCAGCGGCTTCATGGCCTCTAGGCTTTTCGGCCTCCGGCCACTTCAGGCCTAGGGCCAAATTATTGCCAGAAGCCAGACCCGCCTACATACTAGTAGGTGTGCCTTTAACCCTAGAGCCCGATCACACCCGAACCTGCGAACCTAGTACCGCCGCAACCCAGCTACAATACCTGTTTCCGGGTATTGCACGGGTGGCCGGGGCTTGTCTACTTCGCATCCCATGGAACAACATGGCAACCCACTGCGCATTGCCCTGATCATGGACAAGGGCCTGTACCGCGAGGCCCTGGCCCACCTGATACGCACCACCACCCCGCACACCGTGGCAACGGAGCTCGGCGAGAGCCGCACGTACGAGGAGGCGTGTGCGCGAACAGCGCCGCCACATATCGCCATTGTGGACCTGAGCGCACGCCCACAGGAGGGCTTGGAGAGGATCGCGTGGATCGGGAGCCACCAGCCCGCCACCCTGCCGCTGGCCTGCGGCGATGCGGTGGAACAGCGCTGGGTGCGCGGGGCCTTGCAGGCGGGCAGCCGGGGCTACCTCCCGAGCGACAGCACCGTGGAGACCTTGCATGCCGCAGTGGAGCAATTGGTGGCCACGCGCGAGTACAGCACGCCGCTGGTGCAGGCGCACCGGGAGCGCATGGCCGCGGAGCAGCGTGGCCGCGATCGGGTGCTGGGGGTGATAAGCCCGCGCGAGTGGCAGATACTGCGCCTGCTGTTCGACCCTGCCGAGATGGGGTACAAGCAGATGGCCGATAAGCTGAGCCTGAGCCCGCGCACCGTGCAATGGCATTGCGGCAACCTGATGGAGAAATTGGGGGTGAGCACCCGAACGGGCCTCCTGCTCACCGCGCTGCGTTTCGAGCTGGTGAACTTCCAGGGCGGCATACGCTGAGCACGCGGTTCTTGCGCGCATGTTCGCGGTTCTTGCGACGATGTGCGGGAAGTGTGCGCGCACGAACGGCGCACGTGGAACGAAGAACATGGAATGTGCGCGCAAGGGAGCCTCGCTTGGAATGAAGTACGAGGAACCTGCGCGCGAGAACGCGGCACTTGGAGCGAAGAACAGGAAATGTGCGCGCAAGGGAGCCGCACGTGGATCGAAGAACGAGGAAAGTGCGCGCAAGAATGCCGCGCTTGGATCGAAGAACAAGGAATGTACGCGCAAGCGTCCCCGTCCCGCTTGCGGGAGAGCCTCACGTGGAGCGAAGAACGAAGAAGGTGCGCGCAAGAACGTCGCACATGCGCGCAAGAACGTGGAAAGTGCGCGCAAGATCCAGGGTGACGGACCACTGCGATGGAGGGTGCGCTACGCGTTGAACGTGAAGGGGTCCGCGGTCTACGAGCCCACGCCCGGCCGCGCAAAACCCCGTTGCAAACCGGGGGATGCGGCACGTAGCATTACGGGGGATGTTTTCGCAACGCTGCGCCCGGCGGCAACGATGAAGGCCACGGTAGGGAATTCACCCCACCACTAAATCTTCACAAAATGAAGACGACGTACACAGTTAAACTGGGCCTTACGGGCCTCACCCCAACGGACCTGGTGAAAAAGGGACGGAACCATGTGACCATGATGACCGGCAGCCTGCTCTACACGACGCCTGTGCCATCGCTGGCCACCATTACCGCCGCGTGCGACCGCTTGGATGCGGCGAACCAAGCGGTGCTCTTCAACGGCGGCAAGCTGGCCTACACGGAGCGCGATGAGGCGGACAAGGAGCTGCGCGACCTGATCAAGGAGCTGGCCGGCTACGTGCAAGCGGTGAGCAAGGGCGACAAGCCCCAGGTGCAGGACGGCGCTTTCGACGTGGTGGAACCGGGCGAGCCGATCGGCGAGCTTCCTCCACCGCAGGCGCTGGGCAACCGCCTCACCACCATGCGGGGCCGCGTGGCGCTGGATTGGGCCGGGTGTACGGTGCGCGCATGTACCAGGTGTACATGAGCACCAGCAACGACCCCTTCAAGTGGGAGCTGGTGGCGGTAACCACCAAGAGCCGCCTGGACGTGGACAGCCTGCAGCCGGGCACCTTCTACTGGTTCGCCGTGAGCGCTGTGGGCGCCGCCGGTGCCAGCAGCAAGAGCGATCCCGCACAGGCCATGGCCGCTTAATGCCTTTCGAATTTGAAGGCACTTCCAACGCCGATCGGTTTCGGCGAAGCACCTGCCCCGGGTCCGCAAGGATGCCGGGGTCGGGGCGTTGAGAAAAGTGAATGTCGAACAACGAACATTCAACACCGAATGGCGAAGTGTCCCGAGCACAACACTTCGCAATTCATCATTCGGTGTTCAATGTTCATCATTCCCCAACTCCATGCATCGTACACAACAGCAGGCCCTACGGCAACTACGAGCAGGAATACCTGGCTTGGTATGAGCACCGCTTCAACAACCCGGGAAAGGCGTTCGACCCCACATCGCTCGTGGAGGCGGTGCTGGAGCAACTACCCGGGCGTCCTGAACTGGCACGCGCCTTCGCGCGGTGCACGCGCGAATGGCCGGAGAGCGAATTGTACACGCATTTCCTTTCCCCGCAAGAGGTGGAGTCGCGCTGGAAGTACGCAGGAGGTTTCCTGCTCCAACACCCCACGCTGGGTGCATTGGCGGTGGACACCACCTACGATGCCGACGCACCAGAGGGCATCAGCATCGGGGGTATCGAATACCTGGACCTCGTGATGGGCCGCCGGGTGGATGTGAAGAAACTTCGCAAGGCAGTACGCATGTTGCCACCGGTCGGCTGCCTTCCATCGCACACCTCGTCATGCGCGACTTCCGGTGGGAGGAATGGTTCGTCCTTCGACTTCGCAAAGGATGGCTCACCATGAAAGGCCCACCACGAGCACCACAAGAATGACCCCGGCGATGTGCCGGGGTCTTTTCGTTTTGGAGAGCGATGAACGCGGCAGGTGGTTCTTCGTGTGAGCTGCGGAGCATAGCGCCATCATTCATGCGACACCGGCTAGCCGCATAACGCGCACAAGTCAGCGCGCGTGGCTTCCGGTGTGACGAAGGTGTGGGCGCTTCGCGCCGTGGGGATCGATGCCCGCAACGCTATCGCAGTAGTCCGCGATGCACGCGCGCCCACCGCACCACTGAAGCTCAAAGTACAGCGTGCGGTGGGTGTCCACGGCCAGCGCGGCTGCACCCGGCTCGGGGAGCCTGTGCTGCGGGCCTGCGCGAGCCGGGCAGCGGCTTTGGCCGTGGTTGATTTTTGGCTCCACCTTTTCATCAGGAAAAGGTGGAAGAAGAAATGAGTTTCTATTTCCACCTTTTTGATGCCAAAAAGGTGGAGCCAAAAAGGCACAACGATCAAAGCGCCAATTCGGTCTTCACCCCGGCGCGCAGGCCGGGGCAGGCTCGCCCGCAGCGCAGGCCCACCGACCGAACGGCGCCGCGCTGGGAGCCCGCCCCGGCGAAGGCCGGGGTGGACACCCACCGCACTCTGCGCCTACGATGTTCGCAGATAACGGTGCGGCCAAAGGAAGATCAAACCTTGTCCCGATCGAAGTGCTGGAGCGGGGCGTGTGGACACGGCGGAGGGTTGGCTTGCTCAGAACCGCGACACCAGTTCATGTATCCGCCAGTCGCTGTCCTTTTCGTCCAAGGTGGCGCATAGGATCCTGTTGCCATCCGTGCGCACGTTCACCAAACCATAGATAAGGCCGGCCACCATGAGGCCTCTATCCAGGGTTTTGGCGCCGGGCTTCGGATTGCGGTCGCCGGCCTTGGTCTCCTTGTAAGCGACTTCCGCCTTGGACAGGCCCTCGTCCGCGATCACGGCCGCAGTGGGGGTGCCTTTACCGGTAGTGAGCTGATAGGGCTTGCCGAAACTCGTACTTCGGGCTAGTTCGGTGCTGAAGACGAGCGGACTGACAAGCTCATCGTTAGCCATCTTGAAATAACCCGTGGTGGCGCTGGCGGCGATGATGGCAGGCCGGGGGTGGTCATGGCCTTCGTTATCGCCGCTGCTGATCACGGTGGCGGCGGGCCTCATGGCCTGAAGGAAGGCATAGCTTACATCGTCGCTACCATGGTGGCAGGCCTTCGCCACGTCGCATTCGAGCTCCTGAACGTGGCCGATGTAATCGTTGAGCAGGGTGCGCTGGCTCTTCTTGTTCAGGTCGCCGGTGAGCAGCGTGCGGGTGCGTCCGAAATCCACGCGCATGAGTATGCTGCACCCATTGGTGTTCTGGCTTGGTGTGGAACCGAAGCGACGGATGGCGGGTCCACCGTTCACAACGAATTCCACCGGGCCCAGCACCCGTATGGCGGGACCGTTGTCAGTGTTGTTCTCGAAGCCGGGCATCACCTCAGCAAGGTTGCTGAGGCGCGTGATCGTGACAGGTGTGTCGTCCGTCCACTTCGCATCACGCACGGTGGCCATGAATTGGGCCCACTCACCGCGTAGTTGGGGGCCGGTGCCATTGAGCGCATCGGTCACCGCCTCACGGTCGCCCATGAGCTGCACATAGAAATCGCCATCACCATCTTCCCCTGTGCTCGCCCAGTTCGTTGCCATCGTCCTGGTCCCAATGCCCGGAGCCCGGCATGGAAGAAATCCTTCACGAAGACCTCGGCGCAATCGAGCCCGCGATGCGGTCCGTGTTCAACATGTCCCATAGGCCGCCGTAATGATGCTGGTCGTTGTGGCTGCAGACCATGGCCTCCAGCTCGATGGCGTTCATGCCGTAATCCTTCTTGAACTTCCAGTCCACGAAGTCAGCGGCGTTCTTGCCAGTATCCTGGTTGCGCCGTGGCCAGCCGCCATCGATGAGGATGTGGCGGAAATCAGGGGTCTTGATCAGTACACCATCGCCCTGGCCTACATCGATGAAGTAGTACTCCATGAGCGAGGTGCCACCCAAACTGGTGTTGTCCACCCAACCCTCGCGGTTGCGCGCGCGCACACGTGTGCGCTCCGCCTGGCGTTCAAGGATCTTAACGCCATCACCCCAAAGCAGATAGATGACCGGCGTGGAGCGTGCTCCGGAATCGACCTTCTCGAAGAGCTTGGGCTTATCGGCACTGATGTGGTCGTCGAAGGGGGAGTTCATGGTGGGGTTGGGTTTGGGACTATGTTGAATGGGATCCTATCGTCCATCGCGCCCGGGGTCGGTGATGGGCAAGTTGGATTCTTTGGCGGTGGTCATGGAGATTCAAAATGTCGTTCTCCCCCATCTCGTTCGGTCATGCTGCGGCCTACTTCTTCAGCACGACCTATCGCCGGGTAATGGATCGACGGGGGCTCGAGGATCCGGTGCGCGGTGAATTTGTGCGTTCATGGTAGCGGCATGACTACGGTATCACATCAATAGCGAGCGTGTTCACCATGTATGGTTGCACGAGTATCTGCTGCACTGTGTCCACTGGAATGTCTTCATTGGCGATGTTCACCCAGTACGTGCCGGGTTGAAGGCCTGTGCTACGATAGTGGCCGATACCCTGTGGTGCGAGTGTAAAGACGGCCAGCCCGGGCACTGACGCGAGCGCAAAAGCCTCTGTGGTGTACGCCTGCACGACCAGCCCTGGTATACCCTGCAAGCTGCCGTCGTGGCAGAAGAGATCGAAACCGGTGGGCCCAATGATGAGGGTGTACGTGTTGAGTACGCTGGCATTGACGTCGATCTCTTCGACCGCGTCGATACCCTGCGCGCTCCCGGTGATGCGCAACCAGTAGTGTTGCGCTGCCATTCCTTCTTTACGGTACACGCCGCTGCTAATGGCGGGCATTTCGAATGCGGCCAGGGCCGGATCGTTCGCAGCGGCCAGCGCCGAGGAGACATAACCCCGTATCGTGAGCCCCGGAATACCAGCGCCGTTCAGGTCATTGAAGGTGAGTTGTAGAACCGTGGGTGGCGGTAGGTCGATCGTGTTCTCACAGATCGCTTGCGCCTGCACATCGCAGGTGTATGTCATATCCAAACCCAGCAAAGCACTGCGCACACGCACGTGGTAGGTCTGTGGTGGTATGCCAACCTTGGTGTAGATCCATCCGGACCAGTGGTGCCCTGGAAAGCAGCGTTCGTGCAGTCGCCCGCCTGGGCCAGCGCAGCCGTGGCAAAGGCGCAAACGTTCACCTGCGGTATACCAGCCCCATTGCTGTCGTGCATCACGAGGCGCAGCCCGGTGGCTGTGGGCACGGGTGAAGCGGCTTGTCGCGGGTGATATTGCGCTCGTTCACGACGATGGCCAAGGTGTCATCGAGTTGCGGGTCTGCACTACGGATGCGTGCATAGTAGGTGGTGCTGGCCGTTTCGGTCTTGGAGATGCGGCCGTAAGCATCGGTGTTCCCCTTGAAGAAGGCCAGGTTCGAATCGTTCTGTTGGGCTAGTGCAAGACTGGTATACACACGCACCCGAAGGTTCGGCAACGGTCCGCCCGCTGCGTCGACGCAGGTGATGAGAAAACCGTTCTGGTCCGTGCTTCCTGGTCGCAAGTCGAGAACCTGCTGGCTGATGCTGTCTGAAAAGTTGCGGAGCCGACCGGAGTACTGCAGGCCATCGCGCGTCTCGTTGGCATAAACATCATAGTGGCCCTCCTCGGCCAATCCTTTCACCAAGGCGTTGCCGTTGGCATCGGTCTTCACGCTGAAGAGGTAGTTGATGGTGTCACCGGCATTGGACACGTAGATGTACTTCTCCGCATAGTCCTGTGGCGTGCCGGTACCGTTCACATCATTGGTGATGGTGACATGGAGGCCTATGTCCCTTGAGCCGGGCAGGTCCTCGGGTTTGCGGCACGCGACCAAGAGCAGCGCGATGATGAGTGCGAAGAGTTGGAGCTTCTTCATAGCGCGAAAGTTTAAGCAGGTTGGTGAACAACGAACTGTCCAGCGTAACGGCGATCGCGGGCACCGGTTGATAGACCGTGCCCGTTTCCAGCACCTGTCCGTTCTTCACGTCCACGACTTCGTTGCGGTACCACTGGCACAGCAGGTTCACGTTGAACCCTGGATAGAGGTCGTAGCTGAGGCCGAGGTAGAGGTCATCCTTTGGTTTGGGCAGGCCCACCCCGGCTGCGATGGCTAGGCGGCGTGGATGGAAGGTGAACCGGTTGTCGTCCACATCGGCCCCTCCCCCGAAGGCGTGGAATTTGAGGCCGACCATGAAGCGGGCCTGTTCGTTGGCGCGTTGCACATCGGTCAACTGTCCATTGGTGACCGTGACGGTGGTGCGTTCCACCGGGTTCCCGTAGGGCACCGCGAAGGAAACCCCAACAGGCGAATGCGCTGGAGCGCATAGAGATCGAATGTACCGGCGCGTAAGGTCTTCTTCTTGCTCTCGTCCTTCTCATCGAGTTGCATGAGGGTATAACTCACGCGTTGTTTCGCCTTCAGGTCGGTCTTCATCTCCACCTCCACGGTGCGCATGAGCGTGGTCTCCTTGGCGGGCTCCGCATCGATCCTGAACACCTTGAGAATGGAATCCAATTGTGCGTAGCGATGGCTTGCCCCCTGCTCCAGCGCCTCATGCTCAGGTTTGATCTTCTGTATAACAGCGTCACACACCGGCTTGCTGCGCAGATAGAGCATGGACTTCTGCCCGTCGTGAAGCGCATTTACATACTGGTTCATTTCCAGCGCGCTGGGTCGAGCGGAAGAGATGTTCGCAAGAAGGTCCTGAGCCGGCGGCGGCTGCGGACGTACTGCTGATCAAGGATGTTAGTGCGCCCAGCTGAGCGTTCACCTCCTCCGCGACCGCGGGATCGTGCGAGGTGATGGCCTCTGTTGTGGCCGTGAGTTCCAACTGTTTGGCATTCCCGCGGAAATTGTGGACCAGGAAATGGCGCTTCTCGAAGGTGTAATACTCACCGCGAAGCGTGGGTGTCATGGGTCCATAGGTCCGTGCCCCATCGAAATGACGCATGAAATGTTGTTTCTCCCTATCGCTCAAATACAAGATCACATCGTTGAGCACCACCGTGGGTTCCAAAAGGAACTTGGTGACCGCGAGCCGTGCTGCCGTGGAATCCGCTATCTCCTTGTTGTTCTTCACCAGGAGGGTCAATGAGCTTTGGGCGTCCTTGCGTGCCTTCAGCATCTGCGCCAACTCAGCCGGGGTGAGATGCAGCGCGCAGCAGGCAAGTTGCTTGTCGTAAACATCCACTTCACCACGAAGCAGTACGACCGAGAGCGTGTCCAAAGTTCGTTTCGGTGCTGCGGGCCGCTTGAAGGGATCAAGGTTTCGACCCCGTTCGTGTACCAAAGCCATTCGATCGTCAATGGGCGATCAGCGAATCGCTTTGTGCGATCGCCCGACTCCAAATTCGCCTTACCCAGATCCCATTTAGCCTGTATCGCGACGCACTTGCTCCTGTCCACTTCGTCGCTTGCTTCTTTAGCTATTACCTCCAGTTCCATTGTAGTACTGAACAACTGTTCTTTGAGAGGTGCGATGTGACGCTCATGCCTGAGTTTCGTTGTGGCAAACCAGGAGCGCACTTGCTCGGCGCGTTCCGGGGTCCGTTTCAGGCTGATGCAAGGGACCATCTGCATCCTCAAGCCTTGGCTCACCTGCAAAGTCATAGGCTGGCGTGCCCTCGCCTGAGTTTCTCGCTTTTTAGGGGTGTCGTGCTGTTTCCCCATCCCCGGCCAATTTCCAGCGTATGGCTGTATACGCCGGTGTAGTCTGCTGCGGCAGGGGCGCTGAAAGTTGTCAGGCAGAAAGACTGTCGCCCTTCGCGCGCTTTGCCAGTGATCGCATTGCGCAATCCTCCTGCATAGGCGGTGGCGTCCCAGCGGGCATCAGTGCCGCCGGGTCCGCCTTCTCGAAAACCCGACGAGCTTTCCAAGAGCAACACGCGCCCAAGTTTCCTTCAAGTACTTCTCCCAATCGTCCAGTGGATCCTTGCCTTTGAACGTGGCGGGCGTCCCGTCGGGCGCAGTTAGTGCGATGATGATACCCGTGCCCGTGGTCTGGTCGATCAAACCCTCTTGAACGCAATCGTCTTTGCAAGCCCGGTTGAAGATGTACTGCGGAAGACCGTCGAGCAATGTTCCATCGGTCCCAAGTCGGATGGTAGGATGGGACACCCCGCGCACCCTCCGCGTTCCAGGGCCGATTTCGAAAATCGTCCGTTTGTGCGAATGAAATGTAGGACAGCGCGATGGTCGCGTACCAAGCCGTTAGGACTTTTCTGATAGTGCTCGAATGCATGGTGGTGCTATTAGTGTAGCCTGGCGAGGATGTCAACCGCATAAGCCGCTGTTCGCCGCTCCTTGGTTCTTCTTCGCTGGATGATCTTCTTGCTTTAAGGTCGATCACGCGTCTAAACAACGTGATGAAACCTTAGATAAAAAATTTGGAGGGGGGTAGTTTACACGGGTACCGGGGGGTAGTTTACCCGGGGTACCCTCGCTTACGCGGCCGACCAAACCTTTCAGATGCGCGATGCTGGCGGTCTAATCGAAACTTTTCGCCCTTCGGCTGGGCGATGCAGATGGTCGATGCGCTCGCATCCGAACATATCCATAACCCTGGCCGCCGTTTGGCAGGCCCATCGTTAATCTGTGGATAACCTGGAATTGAGCGGACCTTCCTTCTTTTCGCCCGATGCATTGCGCATGTGGCCGAAATTCCTAGTATTGGTAGGGTTTCCCATGCCAGCCACACAAACACTTCCCGTCGCCGTGGTGGACGACCACACGCTCTTCCGCGGTGTGCTCGCGGACATGATAGACCAGCTCGGTGGCTACAAGGTGGTGGTGGAAGCGGGCGATGGTTCAGAATACGTGAAGGCCGTGGAACAGGGTGTACATGTAGCGGTTGCCATCGTGGACCTGCACATGCCCGTGATGGACGGATACCAGACCATCGAGTGGATCCGCGCGAACGCTCCCGGCACACGCGCACTTGCGCTCACCTTCGAACGCACCGAGGAGGCGATGGTGCGCGCCCTGCGCGCTGGCGCCTGCGGCTTCCTGCGCAAGGATGTGTGCAAGAACGAGTTCAAGGAAGCACTGGACCAGGTGGCCACGCTCGGGCATTACCACAACGAGGTGCCGCAGGAACAAGCGCACATGGCGGCCGAACCCATCACGGACTACGAACGTGCGCGCAGCAAGGTGCACGAGCAACTCACCGAACGCGAACTGGAGTTCTTCCGCCTGGTATGCGATGAAGCGGAATACACCTACGAACAGGTGGCCGAGCGCATGCAGGTACACCGCCGCACCCTGGACGGCTACCGCGAGTCGGTCTTTGATAAGTTCAACATCAAGAGCAAGGCGGGGCTGGTGATCTTCGGCTACAAGTGGGGGATCTTGAAGGGGTGAGGACGCGTGTGCATTTGTGCGACACCGGATGGACCGCTCCGCCAGGATCCCGTCCGGTGTGACGAACGTGTGGGCGCTTCGCACCATGTTGATCAATGCCCGCAACGCGATCGCAGTAGTCCGCAGATCGCACGCGCCCACCGCACCACTAAGCTCACAAGTACAGCGTGCGGGCTTGTGCGGGTCGGGTGAAGACCGAATTGGCGCTGGCCGTGGTTGATCTTTGTGGCGCAGGCCCGCCGATTGGTTGCGGGGTTCATCAAGGAAAAGGTGGAAGAAGCAATGAGTTTCTATTTCCACCTTTTTGATGCCAAAAAGGTGGAGCCAAAAAGGCACAACGATCAAAGCACCTGGCCGGCCCGCACAAGCCCGCACACAGTCTGCCGGTCCGGCCGGTGCCGCGCTGATCCCGCCCCGGCGAAGGCCGGGGTTGACACCCACCGCACTCCTGCGCCTAAGTTGTTCGCAGATGACGGTGCGGCGGGTGATCGTCTTGCCTCGACCTACGTTAAGGTCTGCTGCCCGCACACGGAACAGAAAGCTCGCGTCTGGCGGTGTGACGAACGTGGTGCTCGCCAAGGCGGAGGGGGGGGGGCGTCGGGTTCCGGTGTGACGTACGTGGGGCGCTATGCGCCAGGATCAATGACCGAAAGCCGAGCGCAACGCAATGCGCAGGATCGCGCACCTTCGTCCTATCAAGCACCACCGCCATGAACCCCACCGCGATCCGTTGGTTGCCGCGCATCGCCGCGATCCTCTTCACGCTCTTCATCAGCCTCTTTGCGGGTGATACCGGCGAGGGGGAGGCGCGCATGATGGACCTCCTCATGCACCTGCTGCCCACGCTCTTCTGCGCGCTCATCATCGTGCTCGCGTGGCAGCGCGAGTGGCTGGGCGCGGTGGTCTTCCTCGCCCTCTTCGTGTTCTACGCCTGGTGGGCATGGGACCACCTGCAGTGGGTGCTGCTCATCGGCAGTCCCATGCTCCTGATCGCCGGTTTGTACGGATGGGCGTGGGTGGTACGCAAGCGGTCCGTTGGCTGACCCTTGTCAGCCGTGCCATGTTCCCAACCGGCATATTTGCGCCATGCGTGCGATCGTGATCCTTGTGCAATTGTTCTTCGGCATCAGCGCCACGTGGTGCGGTGCGGCGTTGATGATGGCCCCTGATGGCAGCTTGCTGCAATTGCCCTTGAGCGTGCTCACCCATGCACCCTTCTCCGACTTCTTCTGGCCCGGCTTCGTCCTGTGCACCGTGCTGGGCCTCGGTCATGTGGTGGCCTTCGTGCTCGCTGTGCGGCGTTCGTCGCTGGCAGCGTGGGCGGCGCTCGCGGGTGGCTTCGCGGCCATCATCTGGATCCTGGTGCAGGTGATCATGACGGACCCTTTCTTCTGGCTGCAACCCGTGATAGGTGCGCTGGGTTTGTTGGAAGTTTTGGGTGGCGAAAGCCTCTTGAGGAAGTAGTCCGCTCCTACTGGAACACCTCCATCAACGCGGGTCGGCACGCTTCTGAAACGGGGATCTCCGATCCATCGGCGAGCACCACGGTACCTCCCTTGCCCTTGCGGTATTTGCGGATGCAGGCGATGTTCACCACGTGCGAGCGATGCACGCGCACGAAGCCGAGCGGAACCAGCGACTGCTCATAGTGCTTCAGCGGACGGCAGATCATCTTGCGTTCGCCGTTGGCCAGCATGAACCAGGTGAAGTTGTCCTCCGCTTCGCAGCGCACGATGTCGCGCGCGAAGACCACTTCGAACCCATCGAGCAGGGGCAGCACCACCTTCTGCGCACCATCGGAACCGGCGCGCAGGTTGTCGAGGAGCACGCGCGCGTGTTGCACATGTTCCTTGTCGCGCACATGGGCCAGCACCTTGCGCACGGCGGCTTGCAGCAGTTCGATGCTCACGGGTTTGAGCAGGTAGTCGGCCGCGCTCACCTGGATGGCCTGCAGCGCGTGGTCGCTGTATGCGGTGACGAAGACCACGTGGAAGGGCAGGTCGCCATAGGTCGCGAGCAGGTCGAAACCCGAGCGGAAGGGCATCTCGATATCGAGGAAGACCAATTGCGGCGAGGTGCGCGCGATGAGCGCGATGCCTTCTTCGGCGTTCGCGGCCTTGCCCATCACCTGCACTTCCGGACAATAGCGCGTGAGGTATGCTTCGAGCACATCGCGGCTCGCGGCCTCGTCGTCGATCACCACCGCACGTATCCGTTCAGTGGACATCGGCGAGTTGTTTGGGGATCTCCAGGTGTACGCGCGTACCGGTGCCATCGGGTGAGGCATCGTCGATGGTGAGGCGGAGATCGGTGTGGTACAACGAATTGACGAGGGCGATGCGGTTGCGCGCGTTGTCGATGCCCTTGCTGCGTGCGCCGTTCGCGGAGGTGCGCTTGATCTCGCCCGCCTTGGTGCGACCGATGCCATCATCGGTGATGGTGAAGGCGATGCGGTCCTTGCTGTCGGTGATGGCGATGTTCAACGCACCGTGCCCTTCCTTGTGCCGCAGCCCGTGCCACACCGCGTTCTCGATGAAGGGCTGCACGAGCATGGGTGGCACACGCAGTCCGGCGTTCACCAGCGCGGGATCCACCGTGAAGGTGTAGCTGAACTTCTCCTGGAAACGGTCGTGCTCCAGGCGCAGGTATTGTTGCAGGAGTTCCACCTCGTCCTCCAGCTCGATGAACTCCAGCTCGGAGTAGGTGAGCACCTTGCGCATGAGGCCGCTGAGGTCCGTGAGGTATTGGTTGGAGCGCCGCTCATCGTTCATGGCGATGTAGTGGTTCACGGCGTTGAGCGCATTGAAGATGAAGTGCGGGTTCATCTGCGCGCGCAACGAACGCAGCTCGATGAGGCGTGCTGCGAGCTGCTCCTTGCGCAAGGCACGCTGCCGGTAGAACAGCACGACCACCAGCAAGGCGATCACAACAGCGAGTGCCGCGATGGTGGCGTTGCGCGTGAAGAGCTGCGCGGCGCGGGCATCGTCCAATGCCTGCAAGAGGGCGATACGCTTCTCGTTGATCTCGCGGTCCTTCTCCAGCAACTTGATGCGCTGCACATCGGCGTTGAGCGAACTGAAGAGGCCGAGGTTGGCTTCGAGCTTGCGCTTCTTCTCCTCGTTCGCCAGCTCCATGGTTTCCATGTAGCGGTCCAGGTAGCGCCGCGCGGCATCGGCATTGCCCACTTCGAGGTAGGTCTCCGAAAGGTTCTTGAGCGTGGACATGCGCAGGTCCAAGTAGCGCGGATCGCCGTTGCGGTCCTCCGGCAAACTGGTGAGCACCTCGTTGTAGGTGCCGATGGCGGTGTTCAGTTGGTTGGTGTAGCGCTGCGCGGTACCGATCTCCATCTGGTTGCTCAAGGCCTCGAAGGTGTCCGCGCTCTCTGTGGTGACCTCCTCGGCAAGTTCCTGCCGGAAGTTGAGCGACTGTTCGTACTCGCCCTGCTCCTCCAGTTTGCCGGCGATCTCCTTCCGTGCCTTGAAGCGTGCGCTCGCATCCGTGATGGAGTCGGTGGCGGTCCATGCGTTGCTCATGGTGCTGTATCCCTGCTCGCGATCGCTGCGGTACTGGTTGGTGCCCAGTTGCACGCGGCTCTTCACCTCCGCTTCCTTGTCGCCCACCTGCTGCGCCAGGTCCATGTTCTCTTGCAGGAGGTCGTTCGCCTTGTCGATCTGGCCGATCTCGCTGAGGATGCGTGCGAGCAGATCGTTGATCTCCAGCACGAGGTGCTCCGAGCGCGTGCCGTCCACGCGTTGTTTCAGGAAGTCGAGGGCGGTGCGCGCTTCGAGGTAGCGCTTCAACTCCACGAGGCAGCGCGCTTGCGCAAGTCGCGCACGCAGGACCACGGGATCCGTTCCATCGGGATGTGTGCTCACGCATTTCTCGAAATAGTCCGTGGCGAGATCGCATTGGTCCTCCTTCACGAAGAGGTCGCCGAGCACACCGTAACAGCGTGCTTCCAGCGGTGCGTTGCCGTTGTTGATGCTCCAGACCAACGCATCCTCCACCAAGAGGAAGGCGGCGTCCACACGGTCGGGTCCCAAGCGTTCGGCGGAATCCAGCAGCGCGCGCATACGAAGCAAGCCATCATCCTGGTAGCTGCTGGATCGGCTGAACTTCTTCCGATCGATGGCCCCCTCCTTCTTCGATTGCGCGTGCGCGAGCGACACCGAAAAGAGCAGTGTGCAGAGGAGCAGAAAACGCGGGAACAGGCGCGACATCAGGACAAACATACAGGGACGCCAAAGGAGCCTTCCGCCGAAAGAGGCCCTTGTCCTGCTTGTTCAACGGGTGTCGCCAAGCGTGGTGGCGCGTTCACCAAGTGGGAAGGAGCGTTCACCAAGTGCGGCTTTTTGTGCCTTCGCAACGGGGATAGGTTCGGTGCATCCAACCAAGCACATGAACGCCTCCATGCTCACCAACTTCTTCCGCGCCCTGGCCATCATCACCGCACTCTCCGGCTGCCGCCCCGGCCATCCGGACAACTACACCGCCGATGGCGCTGATGCGCCCCCGGCACCACCACCAGCAACGGCATCCATCGTGGACACGCCACCCGCTGCACCCACTGCCGCCAAGAGCATCCTCCTGGGCCTGCTGCTCGATACCAGCAACAGCATGGACGGCCTCATCAACCAGGCGAAGGCGCAGTTGTGGAGCATCGTGAACAAGCTCGCGGATGCGCGTTGCGAAGGACACAAGCCCGAGATCCGCGTGGCGCTCTATGAGTACGGGAACGACCGCCTCTCCGCACGCGGCAATCACATCCGCCAGGTGCTCGCCTTCACCACCAACATGGACGAAGTGAGCAAGGAGCTCTTCGCGCTCACCACCAACGGCGGCAACGAATACTGCGGCGCCGTCATCGGTCGCTCGGTGGATGAACTGGACTGGGGAACTTCCGATGCCGACCTGAAGATGCTGGTGATCGCGGGCAACGAACCCTTCACGCAAGGACCCGTGAGCTTCGGCGGTGCCTGTGAGCGTGCGCGCCAGAAAGGCATCGTGGTGAACACCATCTATTGCGGTGACCACAACGAAGGCATCAACACCGCGTGGAGCGCGGGTGCGCTCGCGGCCAACGGCTCCTACTTCTCCATCGACCAGGATGCGGTGACCATGCAGGTGGCTTCGCCCTACGACGATGAACTGGCGCAACTGGAACAGAAATGGAACGCGGCCAACATCTACTACGGCGCGCAGGGTTCCTACAACTACAGCAACATGGCCGAGCAGGACCGCAACGCCGGTTCACTGGGCTTCTCCACCTCCAGCAAGCGTCGCGAGTTCAAGGTGAAGAACAGCGAGGCGAACCACACCTGGGACCTCACCGAAGTGCGGGAGGAGCAATTGGACAGCGTGCTCGCGAAGACCGAGCGCACGACCCTGCCCACGCAATACCGCGCCATGGACAAGCAGCAACTGCGCACGCACGTGGTGCAATTGCAAGGCGAGAAGAAGGCGCTGAAGGAGCGCATCGGCCAGCTCAACGTGCAACGCGAACAATACGTGGCCGCACAGGCAAAGGCACAACCCGGTGCAAATGCGCTGGAGAACTCCATCCTCGCCGCCATCGAAACCTCGGCGCGCAAGAAGGGGATGAACTTCGAAGAAGAGACAGCGAAGACGCCGGTGCAGTGAATGGGTACGGTGCAATGAGAACGGCCCCGATGATCGGGGCCGTTCTTGTTGAGCGACGCTAACGATAGCGTCGGAGGATGGGCTATGGTTCACAGCGGCACTTCCTTGGTCGCCATGTACCCATCAGACCATGCGATCAACAGGTCACCGGAACGCAAGAAACCCTGGATCTCCTCGTCCGGCGGGAACATGAGATCCTGGATCCATGTGGTTCCCAGGTCGCTGGAGTGGTGGAGCCAGAGACTGTGCCAGGCATATAGGTCACCGCTCTCATCATTGCGCAGTGACCCAATTAAGCCGAACAAGCCCGGGGTTACCGCCGAGATAAGTGGCCCAGGCATCGGTGGTGTGATAGAGGAACTGAGCTTCCGGACCCGTGACGAGGGCGACCCCGTTCATGGCATCTCGATGGGCCACCTTGGGGAACGAGTTGGCGGCTCTTCGATCACCGTCTCCCACGTCACGCCACCATCGATCGTGCGGCGCAAGGCACCGGCCATCGCCGCATAGCCGATGCTGCCGTCCACGAAGTCCATGACCCCAACCAGGTCGCCCGGGCCCTCGGCACCGAGCGGCGTCCAAGTAAGGCCCGTATCGATGCTGGTATAGGTGGTGGCGTGACCGATGGCGAAGAGGCGGCTGGGGTTTCCGGGGACACCGACCACCTCACCGGGTCCGTGGCCAAGGTGGTCCAAGTATGACCACCATCCTCCGTGCGGCGCATGATGTTGTTGCACCGTGTGAAGCCCACCGAGTCCGAGACGAAGGTCATGCCGCATATGGGCGTTCCTGTCGGCCACGAGGTCCAGGTGGCACCTTGGTCGGTTGAGCGCGCCATGAGATAGAAGGTGCTGCTATTGTCGCTGATGTACGAGCGCAACCAGCAAGTGGGTGTCACCGCCACCCCCGTGGTATGCTGGCCCAGCCAACTTAGTGTCCATCCATTGTTCTGCCCGACGTCCTCCAAGGCGTATCGTCGCTGTCCTTGCGGCAACCCGGGACCAGTACAAGACACAGGAGCAGTAAGGTGCCGGGCAGTAAATGGTGCGCATGACCCAAAGGTGAACAGTTCTGCGGACAATGGTGCTGCGCTTGCGTCGCTCTCCAGCGCTTTCGCAGTCTGCAAGATCCAGTCCGACCGCGATGGCATCTTCGCGACCGCGCGACGCGCGGATGGCGATAAGAACGGCCCCGATGATCGGGGCCGTTCTTGTTCCAAGCAATTGCTCGCTACGCGATGGCCGGTCCACCCTGCGGCGGGATGGTTCCCTGCTGCTTCGAAGCCACGGATGTCCACCACCAGCTTGTTGCGCTTCCATGCGCGGCGGTGCTTGATCTTGGCGATGATGAGCAACATCACCGGTACCATGATCAAAGTGAGGAAGGTGGCGAAAGTGAGTCCGTAGATCACCGCCCACGAGAGCGGTCCCCAGAAGATCACGTTGTCGCCGCCGATGTGGATGTGCGGGTTGAGCTCGGTGAAGAGCGTACCGAAGTTGAGGTTGAAGCCCACGGCGAGCGGCAGCAGGCCGAGCACGGCGGTAACGGCCGTGAGCAATACCGGACGCAGACGCGTCTTGCCCGCGATGATGAGCGCTTCGCGTGATGCATCGTTCGGAAATACATCGTCCTCGTTGAGGCCGAGCTTCTCGCGCTGGCGATCGAAGAGCAGGCGTGCGAAGTCCATGAGCACGATCGCGTTGTTCACCACCACCCCGATGAGCGAGATGATGCCGAGCATGGTCATGAGGATGATGAAGTCCATGCGGAAGATCACCAAGCCGAGGAACACCCCGATGGTGCTGAAGAGCACGGTGCTGAGGATCACCAGCGGATAGCTGATGCTGTTGAACTGCCACACGATGATGAGGAACACGATGAAGAGCGCGATGAGGAAGGCGCTGCCGAGGAAGCTCATCTCCTTCATCTGTTCCTCCTGCTGGCCGGTGAAGGCCATGCCGAAGCGCTCGTCCTTCTCGTAGCCCGCCATGGCGTCCTTCATCTCGGCGATCACCTCGTTGCTGTTGTACCCGGCGATCACGTTGCTGCTCACCGTCACCACGCGCTTGAGGTCCTGCCGCTTGATGGCGCTGAAGGTGCTGCTGCGTTCATCCTTCGCCACGGCGCTGATGGGCACCTGGCGGATCTGGCCGGTGAGCATGTCGCGGAAGGTGATCTTCATGTCCATGATGGTGCCGACGTCATAGCGCTGATCATCCTTCAGGCGCACCTGGATCTTGTAGTCATCGTCATCGCCTTCGATGCGGTAGGTGCTCACCTCCTTGCCGAAGAGCGCGGTGCGGATGGCGTCGGCCACGGCATAGGTGCTCACGTTCAAGCGACGAGCTTTCGCACGATCGATCACGATGGGCATCTCGGGTTTCGCACGATCGATGTCGATGCGCAGCGCTTCCACGCCGGGCACGTTCTTGCTTTCCATGAAGCTCTTGAAGCGATCGGCCTCGGCGAGGAGCGGTTCGATCTCGTCACCGCTGATCTCGATGTTGATGGGCTTGCCCGTGGGCGGACCGGCGGCATCCTTGTCCACGGTGACGATCACACCGGGATAACCGGCGAGTTCGCGTTGCAGCTTCAACAACACCTCGTTCGTCTTGAGCCCTTTGCGCTGCGCGTACTTCACGAAGCTGAGCTGGATACGGCCCTTGTTGGGCGTGTTGGCCAGGCTCACGCCTTGCGCGGGATCGCTGGTGCCGTTGCCCACCTGGCTGATGACGGAGTTGATGAGCCAGTTGCGACGCTCCTTCTTGACGGTGCCGTCCGGCTGCTTCACCTCCACCTCTTCCATGTAGGGGTCCACGTTCACGATGGCATCCACCTGCTTCTCCAGCAGCCGCGTGATCTCGTTCGTCTTCTCGATATCAGTGCCGATCGGCGCCTCGATGAACACGTTCACGTACTTGGGTTCATTGATGGGGAAGAACTCCACCTTGGGTGGGAAGAGGCCGAGCAGGATGAATGCGAGGAAGAGCAGCCCGAAGGTGCCGAGGAAAAAGGTGCGCGGGTGGTGCTTGTGCAGCGCGTACCGCAGGGAGCGCTCATAGCGCGCCTCGAGGCGTGGCAGGAAAACATCCTGGAACCAACGTGTACCGGGCACACCCACCCACAAGTTGAGCAGGCCGAGGATGCCGGCGAACACCGTGAAGGTGCCCAGCCCAGTGATGAAGCCGCTGTGCATGCTGGCGCCGAGCACGGCGATGAGCGTGCCAACTACGGCCAGGATGCCCACGATGCGGAAGACCTTCTTCTTGTTGGGGTTCTCGCGCTCCACCTTCATGAACTGCGTGCTGAGGGCAGGGTTCACCACGAGCGCCACGAAGAGCGATGCGCTCAACGACACCATGAAGGTGATGGGCATCCACTTCATGAACTGGCCCATGAGGCCGGGCCAGAAGAGCAGCGGAACGAAGACCATCACCGTGGCGGTGGTGGCGGCAACGATGGGCATGGTAACCTCCCCTACCGCTTTGCGCGTGGCGGCCATCGGAGGCTCGCCGTTGCTCATGTGGCGGTAGATGTTCTCCACGATCACGATGCCATCGTCCACCAAGCGACCGAGCGCGAGGATGAGCGAGAAGAGCACCATGATGTTGAGCGTCACCCCGAAGGCGTTCAGGATGATGAAGCTGATGAACATGCTCATCGGGATCGCGAGGCCCACGAAGAGCGCGTTGCGCAGGCCGAGGAAGAAGAGCAGCGTACCGACCACGAGGATCACCCCGAAGATGATGTGGTTGAAGAGCTCGTCCACCTGCACGCGGGTGTCGCCGCTCTGGTCGTTGGTGATGGTGATGGTGACATCCTCGGGGATCACCGTGCCGCGCGCTTCGTCCAGGATGCCGTTGATCTTGTCGCTGGCGATGATGAGGTTCTCGCCCGCGCGCTTGATGATGTCCACCATCACCACGGGCTTTCCGTATTCACGGGCGTAGCTGTCCGCTTCCTTGAAGTCGAAGCTGACCTCGGCCACATCGCGCAGGCGCACCTCCTGCATCTTCTCGTTCTTGATCACGATGTCGCGGATCATCTCCATGTCGGTGAACTCACCGATCACGCGTACCGCGCGGCGCTGGCCGTCGGTGAGCACCTCGCCACCGCTCATGGTGAGGTTCTCGGTCTGCAGCGCCATGGCCACATCACCGAAGTTCAATTGCAGCGCTTCGAGCTGGTGCAGGTCGATGTTCACCTTCACCTCCTTCTCCGGCACGCCACGGATATCCACCTTGTTGATCTCGGGCAGCGCTTCGATGCGGTCCTCCAGGATCTTGGCGTAGTGGTGCAACTGGTCGATGCTGTAGTCGCCGCTCAGGTTGATGTTCATCACCGGCATCATCTCGGAGAAGTTCATCTCGAAGATGTTGGGCTCGGCCGGCAGGTCCTTCGGGAAATCCACATCGCCCTGCGCCTTGTCCACGGCGTCCTTCACCTTGCGCAGCGCCTCGGTGGGGCTGATGTCGTAGCTGAACTTCACCTGGATCGTGCTGTAGTTCGGAACGCTGGTGGAGTTGATCTCGTCCACACCGGTGATGGTGTTGATCTCCTTCTCCAGCGGTTTGGTGATGAGCTTCTCGATGTCCACCACCGAGCTGCTGTTGTAGGCGGTGCCCACATAGATCTCCGGTGTCACCACCTCCGGGAAGCTCTCCTTCGGCATGGCGTCGTAGGAGTAGATGCCGTAGATGAAGATCAGTGCGGTGATCACCATGACGGTGGTGCGGTTCTTCACCGCCCAGCTGGTGATGGCGAACTGCTTGCCGTGGCCTTCGCCGTAGGCTTCGTTCTCGATGTTGCTGTGGTCCATTGATCAGTATTTGCCGCAGAGGCGCAGAGGCGCAAGGCGAAACAAGGGCTTCCGCACGCTCGCTCTACTGCAGTTCGGTCTTGTCATTCGCGTTCTCCGCGTCTTTGCGCCTTTGCGGCCCATTGATCAGAGGCTCGTCACCTTCACTTCCTGACCATCGCCCACGCTCTTCGCGCCTTCGTCCACGATGGTGGCCCCGTTGAGGTTGGTGGTGCCGTCCGCCACGGCGATCATCGTCACCTTCTTGTAGTCGGCCAGGCGTTGCACCATCACCTTCTTCGTGCGCTGCTTGCCGTCGGTGTTCTCCAGCACGAACACGTAGTTGTTGCCGTTCACGTCCTCCTGGATCGTGCGACTGGGCACCACCAGCGCGCTGTCCTTCACCAGGTCCCGCACGTGGATCACGCTGAGCAGGTTGGGACGCACCATGTTGCTGCCACCGGGCACGCGCACGCTCACGCGGAAGGTGCGGTTGGTGGGGTTGATGAAGCGGCTCACGTTGGCGAGCGTTGCGCTCAGTGTATCACCCGTGCTGGGGAATTCCACTTTCACCGGATCGCCGGTCTTCACGCGTTGCAGGTAGCTCTCGGGGACATCGGCTTCCAGCGAAGCACCCGAGGGATCGACGACGCGGGCAACCGGTGCCATGGGGCTGGTCATATCACCCACGGTCACCATGATGTCGTCCACGATGCCATCGAAGGGTGCCGTCACATTGCTCAAGCGCACCTGTTCGTTCAGCGCGGCCAATCCGGCCTCGGCCTGTTCCATCTGCGCTTTGGCTTGCAGGAACTGCACCTCGCTGCCGATCTTCTGTTCCCACAACTTCGACTGCTTCTCGAACACGTCACGCGCCAGCACAGCACCGGCCTTGGCGGCATCGCGCTGCTTGGCAATGGCATCGTTGTCCAGGTCGATCAGCGTTTGTCCGCTGCGCACCTGCTGGCCTTCGCTCACCAGGATGCGGCGCACACGCCCGCCCATGGTGAAGAGCTCCGAGCTCTTGTCGGCCTTTACGTTCCCGTGCACCTCCACGAAGTGCTCGAAGCGCGAGTTGGTCAGCACGAGGGTGGTCACGATCGGCAGGTTCTTCTTCACGGTGGTGTCGTGCTCCGCGATCCAGGAATCGGTGGCCTTTATCTGCTCGCCGATCGCCTTGTAGAGCGTCTTCAAGCTGTCCAGCTCGTGGCGCTTCTTCCCGAGGTCGTCGGTGGGTGCGCTGGCACCGCATGCGGCAAGCAGTGCGGTCATGGTCAATAGGAGGATCGTGTTCTTCATCACTTGGTGGTTCTTGAAGCCGGGGCTTTGGAACGTTTGTTTAGTAGAGGTCGAGTGCTTTGCGCAGGTCGGCGCGGGCCATGAGCAGTTCCACGAGGCGCTGCACGTAGGCTTGTTGGGCCAGGAGGTAGTTGCCCTGTTCCTGGGTGAGTTCGAAACTGGCCGCGCTGCCGTTGGTGAACTTGATGGCGGTGCGGTCGAAGATGTTCTTGGCCAGCGCCATGTTGCGTTCCTGCGTGCGCAGGTTGTCGTTGGCGGTGCGCGCGGTGCTACGGATCTGTTCCGCCTGCGCGATCAGGCGTTGCTCGGTGGCGGTGCGGTTGATCTCCACTTGCTTGAGCGTGAGCTTGGCCTGTTGCACCTTGTGGTAGCGGCTGCCACTGCTGAAGATGGGCACGCTGAGCTTGAGGCCCCATAAGGTGGTGGGATAGAAACTGAACTCGCCGCCGGGGTCGAAGTCCGGTCCGTTCCACACCTGCTGGTGCTGGACGAAACCGCCGAGCGATGGCACGTACTTCATCTTCTCGTTCTTCATTTCGTACTCCTGCAGGGTCACGAGCGTGTTGGCACTGGTGATCTCCACATGCCCGCCAGCGTCGAAGGCCTGTTCGCTCAACGCCGTTTCCGCGGGATCGTTCAAGAGGTCCGCGAGCTTGTCGGTGAGCGTGATGGGGGTGCCTTGCGGTATGCCGATGGTTAGCGCCAAAAGCATGCGCGCCACGTTGGCCTGTTGCTCGAAGCTGCGCTTTTGCGCACGCGCCTGTTCCACCTGGATGTTCAGGCGGTCCACATCGGTCTGCTCCATGAAGCCCACCTGCATCATGGCCTCCACTTCGCGCAGGCTCTTCTCCAACAAGGGGATGCCCTCGCTCGTGAGCCGCACGCCCTCTTCCGCGGCAAGCACTCCGTAGTAGGCTTTCGCGGTCTGGTTCTGTGCATCGGCGCGGGTGCGTGCCAGGTCGTTCTCGCTCTGGTCGGCCAGGGCACGGGTGGCCTTCACCCCCACGAGGTAGCTGCCATCGAAGAGCAGCTGCGAGAGCGCAAGGCCCCCGGTCACGTTCCATGGCACCCCGAATTGCGCAGGTAAGTACTGCGGTACCCCCGGGCCTTCTGGCACGAAGAAGTTCGGGATGAGCTGCGTGGGCACATCAATGAAGTTGCTCAGGCTCGCCTCGCCACTGATCTGCGGCAGCCCGATGGCGGTGATCTCCTTCACCTGGTGCCGCGCCTTTTCGGCTTCCAGCTCACTGGTCTGCACGGCGTAGCTCTGGCGGGCGGCCATGTCCAGTGCCTGTTGCAGGCTGATGTTCATGGGCCCTTGCGCACCCACGAAAGGGTGAGCGCTACGCCCATCATGGTTCCGATGCTCCTCATGCGTGTACGCGTTCTTTGGTCAACTTCTTCTCCAGGTAGTCCAGTCCTTTCTTGCTCGCAATGCCGCGCACGTGGTAGCGGAAGATCTCCCAGTGCAGGTCGTTCATGCTGAACTTGTCCGGTGGGAACAAGGTCCCGTCGAACACCATGTCGAAACGTGCGATGTAGATGGTGGCGATCATGGGGATGTTGAGGTCCTCGCGGTAGAGGCCCTCCTTGATCCCGCGCTCCATGTTCTCGGTGTTGCACTCGAAGATCTCCTTGCGCTTGTTGGCGATCATATTGCGGAAGGCCTCCGGGTGGTACTTCTCCAGATCGAAGTGGATGGACGGGTGGATCCCCTGGAGGTGACCGGCAACGGTCGTTGTCACCGCGTACAGTTCGTCAATGGCGTTCTGGTCCTTGCGCGCGCGTACTAGGTCGATGTCGCACTTGTAGCAGGTGCTCAAGTGCTTGAGGACACGGTCCACCAGGTCGTTCTTGTCGGTGACGTACTGGTAGAGCGTCTTCTTGGAAATGCCCAGCCGCGTGGCCACATCGTCCATGGTCACGCTCTTGATGCCCAGTTTCCAGAAGACCTTGGCCGTCTCGTCCAGGATCCGGTGCCAGCGGTCGTCGGCGGGTTCCGGTCCGGGGAGGTCGGCAGCGCTGTTTTTCTCGTTGGCCATGGTTAGGGGGCGCAAACGTAGGACGAAATACACATAGGAAACATTACCGACCATGAAATGTTTCCGCCGTTCATCATTTCTTCACATGAACCCTCCGGGTAAAGAGGTCCAGCGGGGCTTTGTTCCTTTGCCGCCCTCAGAACATGGAACTCACGACCATCAAGCAAGTCCTGGACGACGAAGCCATCACCGGAACAACCATCGCCGCGGCCGGTTGGGTGCGCACCTTCCGCAACGATCGCTTCATCGCCTTGAACTATGGCAGCACCATCCGAAACCCGCAGTGTGTGAGCGACCAAGAGAAGGTCGGACCGGAGGCCCAGACACGCACGAAGGGTCGTTCTGGTGCGAACTGCTTCCTTCCTGTTGACCCGTACTTCGAAGGTGGCATTGCCTCCTACATTCGCTAGAAGTTGTTTTGAACGACCTTTCGTGCCATGCGCTCCACGTTCGCACCGGTCCTCCTGATCGTCGCCTCCGCCCTGCTGGCCCTATCGCATGGTGCGGTGGCACAGAACGTCGGCATCAATGCGAACGGCGCCGCACCGGCCCCAAGCGCCATGCTCGATGTGGACGTGAGCGCCATCGCTGGCACCAAGCGGGGTTTGCTCATCCCGCGCGTGACGTCGGCGGAGCGGATCGCCATCCCCTCGCCCGCCACCAGCCTGCTGGTCTTTGATACCACCACCAACAGTTTCTGGTATTTCGACGGCACGGCCTGGGTCGGCAACATTGTCGAGGTGGACCCCACATGGGATGGTTCGGCGGTATTCACGGGTGGGACTTGGCGCAGCGGCGATGTGGGCCTTGGGATGACGGCCGCACCGAACTCCAAGCTCCAGGTGGTAGGGCGCGTGTTCATAGACAATAGCACGTTCATCCATGGCCTTGCTGGCAATCCGGCACTTACAGCCGATGGTGCCTTGGGTGAGGACATCATGCGCATCCGCGATGTGGGTGCGAACAACCGACTGCTGGTGAACTCGGCCGGCCTCGTGGGGATCAGCACCTCCACCCCAACAGCACGGCTTTCCATCGCCACCATCGGATCCCAGGCGGAACTTGGCGGCACAGCGGCCTCCGCAACGTTCAAGAGCAATACCGGTCCGCTGGGCAATGTTGCTGGCAACACGCTTAAGCTGGCCAGTATTGGATTCACCTCCACCCTTGAGAATGTATCCTTAGGCGTTCAGGCCCGGCGCACCGCGAACGGATCAGCTCCGCTACAACGGCCATCGGACTCGGGTTCGATGTGGATGCGGCATCCTCGGTCAACAACTCGGAGATATGGTTGACGAACGCGGGAACATAGGAATGGGAACGAACGCGCCCCATCCAAGTGCCTTGCTGGATGTGGATGCCGCCGCCCTGCCCGCCGCTGGCAAGCGCGGGTTGCTCATACCCCGCATGACAACTGCGGAACTCACGGCCATTCCTTCGCCCGCCACCGGACTGCTCGTGTATGACAGCTCGTTGAACGCCTTTTGGTATTTCGACGGCACGGTTTGGACTCCTCTCGGTGGTGGCACCGAGGTCGATCCGACATGGGATGGCGCAGCAGTTTTCGCCGGCGCTACATGGCGCAGCGGCGATGTGGGCCTCGGAATGACGGCCGCCCCGAACTCGAAACTTCAAGTGGTGGGCCGTGTCTTCATCGACAATAGCACGTTCACTCATGCCATTGCAGGCAACCCGGCACTTACGGCCGATGGTGCCTTGGGTGAGGACATCATGCGGATCCGTGATGTGGGGGCGAACAATCGATTGCTGGTGACCTCGGGCGGATTCGTGACACCAACCGCGATCTTGGATGTAAACGGCAAGGCCAGGAGCACCGCCATCTACGGCTTCGCTTCCAGCGTAGCCGTGTACACGACAAATTCCACCGTTCTGGTGAACCATGCTGGCCTCGTGATCACGCTCACCGTGCAAGCCAGCGACCTTATCAAAGTGGATTGTGCGTGCAACCTGTCGAACGCCGTCGGCACGAACACCACGTACTTGACCGTGGCCAATACGGCCGGTGCAGGAGCCTGGGTACAGACCCCGAACTTGATCGTATCATCGGGAACAGGAATCCACGGAGGCTACAGCACTGGCATCTTCCAGGCCAGCGCTGATGGGAACGTCACCTTCCAAGCCCAGTGGAGGGTGGGTGGCGTAGGCACCGGTACAGCCCAGAACTGCAACATCACCGCCGTGGTGATCGGGAAATAGCAGCACACGCATCGCACGGACCGACGACCCGATCAAGAGCCTCGATCATGCGCTCCGCTTTCACCCCCGCCCGTCTCATCATCCTCTTCACGGGGCTGGTGATGCCGCGCATGTGCATTGCGCAGGAGGTGAATGCGGACTCGCTGTTCGGGGTTTCGAAGAACATGAGCCAGCACGACACCGTTCGATTGGCCGCGTTGAACCAATTCCTGTGGGCGGGATTCATGCATCAGGATCCGGACAGCGCCTATGTGCTCAACGAAGAGCGGCTTGATCTCGCGAAAGCCAAGGGCTACCGGCAACCGGAGGCCGAAGCTACAGTCTGCGCGGGTTCTTCCACTCCACGAAGGGCATCATGCCAAGGCCATTGCGGCCCATACCGATTGCCTTCGCACCACGACAGCCTGGGCAAGAAGAGCGGTGTGGGAGCGGCGCTCAGCGGCATCGGAAGCATTTACTACTACCAAGGTGACATGGTCAGTGCCATGAAGTACTTTGAGCAAGGACTTACGGCGTACGAAGAAGCAGGACACGAGCCGGGCATCGCGATCTGCCTCAACAACATCGGTAATGTGCATGCCGACACCGGCGAACCGGCAAAGGCGCTAGCCTGCTACGAGCGCGTTCTGAAGATCAGGCGATCACAGAAGAATGTTCGCGGCATCGCCTCCACGCTCAACAACATCGGGCTGATCCATGCAGACATGGCCGGTGGTAGCAACAAGAGCGGGAACAAAGCGCTGGCCGCGACGCAACGAGATCAAGCGATAACCGAGTTGAACGAAAGCATCGGATACTATCGCCAGGTGGGGCGATCACCAGGGCGAGTGTGGCGCGCTTGTCAACATTGCTAGCATCTATGCCGATGAAGGCGGGCGTGAGCAGGAGGTCGTCGAATACAATCTGCTCGCACTGCCCATCGCGAAGGAGCACGGGTTCCTGACGGAGTTGCGGGAGATCCATTGGGCCTTGCACAACGCCTATCAAGGGTTGGGGAAGCCAGCCCTCGCGCTCGATGTGTACAAGGAGTACGTATTGGTCCGGGACAGCATCAAGAGCGAGGACAACAAACAGGAGATACTGCGCCAACAAATGCAGTACGACTTCGACAAGAAAGAGGCAGCCGCGCAGGCCGAGCAGGAGAAGAAGGATGTCATGGCAACGCAGGAACTGCGTCGACAGAAATTACTGCGGAACGGGTTCATGGGCGGTTTCACGCTGGTCGCACTTTTCGCCGGGGTGTTCTTCTTCCAGCGCAATCGCATCAGCAAGGAGAAAGCCCGGAGCGAGGAGCTCTTGCTCAACATCCTGCCTGCGGAAGTGGCGGAGGAACTGAAGGCGAAGGGCGAGGCCGAGGCGAAGTTGATCAGCGACGTCACCGTGCTGTTCACGGATTTCAAGGGATTCACCGCCATGAGCGAACAGGTGAGCCCGAAGGCACTGGTGCACGACCTGCACGAATGCTTCAGTGCGTTCGACGCCATCATGGAGAAGCACGGCATCGAGAAGATCAAGACCATCGGCGATGCGTACATGGCCGCCGGTGGTTTGCCAACGCCCAACAACACGCACGCACAGGACGTGATCTGGCCGCTTTCGAAATGCGCGACTTCATCGCTGAAGGAAAAGCGCGGAAGGTCGCGGCCGGGCTACCCTACTTCGAGATCCGCCTCGGCGTCCATACCGGGCCCGTGGTAGCAGGTATCGTGGGCGTGAAGAAATTCAGCTATGACATCTGGGGCGACACCGTGAATACGGCAAGCCGCATGGAGAGCAGCGGAGAGGCGGGGCAGGTGAACATCAGCGAAGCCACCTACAACCTCGTGAAGGACAAACCCGAGTTATCCTTCGTCCCTCGCGGAAAAGTGCAGGCGAAGGGCAAGGGCGGAATGGAGATGTTCTTTGCAGAGCAGGTCAAGTAGAGCACAGGTTCCATCTTTGCGGTCGACCAGACCGATCGGCCCATATAGCCAATAGCTGATCCGCTCGAACAGATGACCTCCATCAAAGAAGCCCTCGACAACAAGGCCCTTACCGGTAGCACAATTACCGTGGCCGGATGGGTACGCACCTTCCGCAACGACCGCTTCATCGCCCTCAACGACGGCAGCACCATCCGCAACCTGCAGTGCGTGGTCGACCAGGAGCAAGTGGGGATGGAGACACGAGCGCGCTTCACCCCGAGCGCTGCGGTGAAGTGTACCGGGGAACTGGTCGCCTCACAAGGCAGCGGCCAGCGCGTGGAGATGAAGGTGACGGCGGTGGAAGTGCTCGGCGACAGCGATGCAACGGCCTACCCTATCCAGCCGAAAAAACACTCGTTGGAATTCCTGCGCGAGCAGGCGCACTTGCGTTTCCGCACGAACACGTACAGCGCGGTCTTCCGCATGCGGCACCAGGTGAGCTTCGGCATCCACGAGTATTTCGACCAGAACGGCTACAACTATTTCCACGCGCCGATCATCACTGCGAGCGATGCGGAAGGTGCTGGGGAGATGTTCCGTGTGAGCGTACTGGATGCGAAGACGCCACCATTGAACGATGCTGGTGAAGTGGATTTCAAGGAGGATTTCTTCGGCCGCGAATCACGCCTTACCGTGAGTGGCCAATTGCAAGCAGAACTCGCCGCACTCGCATTGGGCAAGGTCTACACCTTCGGCCCAACCTTCCGTGCGGAGAACAGCAATACCACGCGCCACCTCGCTGAGTTCTGGATGATCGAACCCGAGGCCGCCTTCATGGACCTGAAGGGCGATATGGATCTGGCGGAAGGATTGTGCAAGCATTTGATCGCCCGTGTGCTGAAGAACAGCATGGACGACCTGCAATTCCTGGATACGCGCTTGAAGGAAGAGGAAGCGACGAAGCCGAAGGAGCAGCGCGCGGAGATGGGCCTGATCGACCGCTTGAAGTTCGTACTTGATAATCCGTTCGAACGCATCACCTACGACGATGCGATCAACATCCTTCTCCGCAGCAAACCGTTCCAGAAGGGACAGTTCCAGTTCTCGGTGGAATGGGGCATCGACCTGCAGAGCGAGCACGAACGCTACCTCGTGGAGAAGCACTTCAAGAAGCCGGTGATCGTTACGGGCTATCCCGCGCAGATCAAGGCTTTCTATATGCGCACCAACGCGCCCGGCGATTTCGGCTACAGCGAAAAGGGCAAGACCGTCGCCGCGATGGACGTGCTCTTCCCCGGCATCGGCGAGATCATCGGTGGCAGTCAGCGCGAAGAGCGCCTCGACGTTTTGGAAGCACGCATGAAGGACATGAACGTTCCTGCGGAAGAACTCTGGTGGTACCTCGACACGCGCAAATTCGGCACGGTGCCGCACGCGGGCTTCGGTCTTGGACTGGAGCGCTTCGTGCTCTTCGTTACCGGCATGGGGAACATCCGGGATGTGATCCCCTTCCCGAGGACGCCGAAGAGTGCGGAGTTTTGAGCAAGCCGCGACTCCATGGGGTCTCTTCGCGTTGAAAATTCCGCCACATCGGGGTGATATATCACCCCGCCGATCGTATGTTGCCATTCGAGCATTGACGTAAAACCTGACGTAATGAACAAATGAGATCACTTGAACTCTTCGCGGGAGGCGGTGGCCTCGGTTTGGGTCTCGACCTAGCTGGTTTTGAGCCAGCCGCTGTTGTGGAGTGGGACAAGTGGTGCTGTGACACGATTCGACACAACCAAGCGTTGGGATTCCCTTTAGTGCAGAACTGGAAGGTCCATCACATCGATGCGAACGAATTCGACTATTCATCACTCGGAGAGGTAGAGCTTGTTTCCGGCGGACCTCCTTGCCAACCCTTCTCGCTTGGTGGCAAGCACAGGGCATACAACGATGCTCGGGACATGTTCCCCACGGCGGTGCGTGCGGTTCGTGAATTGAAACCGGCGGCATTCATCTTCGAGAACGTCAAAGGGATCACGCGCGGCGCGTTCGCGAACTACTTCCAATACATCCAACTGCAGTTGTCATTCCCGGAGGTCGTAATCCGGAAGAACGAATCGTGGCTGGAGCACCTTGCCCGTCTGGAACAGCAACGCACTAGCGGGAGCAAGAGCGGCCTGTGCTCAACGTGGTCGCGCGCTTATTGAACGCAGCGGACTATGGCATACCACAAGTGCGCGAGCGCGTATTCATTGTGGGTTTCCGGGTGACAGTGGGCAGCAATGGTCGTTCCCGGGCCGCATTCATGATGCAATGATAGAACATCAGTTCGTGACAGGAGATTATTGGAGGGAGCACGGGGCAAAGGCCGTCGAGCGTGAGAAACATCTCGTTCGAGTGAAGGATGACGTGAGGCGACTCGCGAAGAACACCTCCTGTGGAATGCGACCATGGCGCACGGTACGCGATGCCATCGGCGACCTACCCGACCCCCGCAGCAAAGCGGCTAGGACACTCCTCAACCACAACTTCCAACCGGGGGCGAAGCCATACCCAGGCCACACAGGCAGCCTACTGGATCTTCCAGCTAAGACTTTGAAGGCTGGTGATCATGGCGTGCCAGGAGGCGAAAACATGATAGCGTCCCAGTGGCACTATCGGTATTTCACGGTGCGAAAGTGCGCGTCTCAGACATTCCCGGATGGATACCTTTTTCATGGCTCATGGACGGAGACGATGCGGCAATTGGGTAACGCGGTACCTGTGCGATTGGCACAGATTGTCGGATCGTCCGTTGCGCTGCAATTACTTTCGGCCAAGGAGGAACGATTGCGCAATCCCGTTCTTCGTAGAGCCGGATGAAGAAAGAGCACGTCTACAACCCACTCGACAAGACGAATCTTGGTGCCAGTGTTGCCGAAGCGCTGTTGACCAAAGAACTGGAATCGCTTGGCGAGTTGGCGTTCAATGGGCTGGCGTTTACGCCATCTACTATCAGGCAATTTCCCGCTACGGGGATTTGCGTTCGGTCAAGGGCGAACGCGAAGTGCCGGTATGTGGGCAGGCCGTTCCGGCGGTGCGCGAAGGGCGATGTCGGACTTGACCAGAACCCGGGCAGTGTGCTGTACAAGCGATTGAAAGAACATGCAGAGAGCATCCGTGCCGCCAGTAATCTCCGGATCGAAGACCCATTGTCGCTACCTCGTGGTGGACGACATCTGGATCCCTCTAGGTGAAGCGCTGGTGATCGCCCGCTTCGGTCCGCTTTGGAACAACTTGATCGACGGGTTTGGCAACCACGATCCGGGCAAGGGTCGATATGCCGGTCTTCGTCCTCGGTGGGATACGCTGCATCCTGGACGTGGCTGGGCATTGAGGTGCCAAGAGCGCACCGAAACACAGGAGCATATCATTCGCGAAGTGGTCTCTCATCTTAAAGCTCGACGGTAATGCTGGCCCAATTCCCGCAGATGCCGAAGAGCGCGGAATTCTGATCTCATGCCCCGCATCATCTATTACCTCGGCACTTGCAGCACCTGCGAGCGCATCCTCAAGGAGATCCCGAACCTCAAGAGCTTCTCGATGCGCGAGATCAAGGGTGATCCGATCACGGCCAAGGAGCTCGACGACATGAAGAAGCTCGCGGGCAGCTACGAGGCGCTCTTCAGCCGCATCGCTTTGAAATACCGCGCGCTTGGCCTGGGCAAGATGACGCTCACCGAGAAGGACTACCGCAAGTACATCCTGGAGGAATACACCTTCCTGAAACGTCCGGTGATGATCATCCCCGGGTCGAGCCCGGGGCAGGCTAGCCAGATCTTCATCGGCAATGCACCGAAGGTGACCGCAGCGATGGTGGAAGCGGCGGGCCGGAAGTAACTCGCGTCAGTTCTTCGCCCCTGCTCCGATATGGCCATCCAGCCAATCGAACACCGTCTTGTGCCACATCATGGAGTTCTGTGGTTTCAGCACCCAATGGTTCTCATCCGGGAAGCGCAGGAATTGTGACTCGATGCCCCTTGCTTGCAGCGCGGTGAAAATGCCGATGCCTTGCTCAATGGGAATGCGGTAGTCCTTGTCCGAGTGGATCACGAGCATGGGTACCGACCACTCCTTCACCTGCAAGGCCGGATTGAAGGTGTCGTAGGTGGCCGGTGAATCGTAGACCGAAACGCCCTGCTCCCAATCCTCGAACCACATCTCTTCGGTGGTGTAGCCCATGCTGCGCGCCTCGAACACCCGTTGTGCGAGACGAGGCATTTCCATGGCGCCTTCCATTTGCCGGCGATCCAGTTCACCATGAAGCCGCCGTAAGAAGCGCCCAATGCGGCAGCGCGATCACCATCCAGGAACGAGTAGGTCTTCAACGCGTACGCCCATCCCTTCTGCAGGTCCTCCAAAGGACGATCGCCCCAGTGCGTGCTGATCGCATCGCAGAACGCTTGACCATAACCCGTGCTTCCGTGGAAGTCGATCATCACCACCGCATATCCGGCCCCCGCATAGGTCTGCGGATTCCAGCGGAACGACCAGCCATCACCGAAGCTGCCTTGCGGACCACCGTGGATCAGGAATGCGACAGGGTATTTCCTTCCTTCCACATAACCTGCTGGCTTCACCACGTAACCATGCACCGTTTCATCGTTCCAGCCCTTGAAGCTGAACTGCTCGAACGCACCGAACTCCATCTTCTTCAAGACCTCGTTCACCGATGTGAGGTTCGTTGCTCCCTCGTCGATCATCGTTGCTTTCGCGGCGGAAGCATACAACTGCGCCGGACTGTTCAGTCCGCTCTTCAAGAAGACGAATCCCTTCGCTGTCTCTTGGAAAGCGTCCATGTGGCCATCTTTTGAAAGGGGCGTCACAGCGCCGGTCTTCACATCGATCTTGAAGAGACGCGTCCTGCCCACATCAGCAGCCACCGCGTAAATGCTCTTGCCATCGCGGCTCCATGCGAAGTCGTCCACACTGCGGTCCCATGTTGCAGCCAGCGGCGTGACTTTGCCCGTGGCGATATCGCGCAGCTGCAATTCGAAGCGATCGGCTTCGAAACCCGGACGCTTCATGGCCTTGTAGGCGAGCGTCTTCCCGTCCGGCGACATGCGCGGGCTCGCATCCCATGCCTTGTTCGTTGCCGTCAAATTCGTGAGCGCACCGCCGGTGATAGGCACGCTGTACACATCGAAGTTGGTGCTCCATGGCTCCGTGCGCCCGGCTTCGCGTGCCGCGAAATACACCGTCCTGGAATCGGGGGAGATGGAAAAATCCTCGTTTCCCCCAAAGGGTTTCGAAGGCACGTCGCCATCGTAACCATCGGTCAATGCAACGGGGATCGAAAGCGGCCCGTTGAGCGGGAGGTAGAACAAGTGGTTGCGTGTACCATCGGCCCAGGTATCCCAGTGGCGCACGAAGAGCTTGGTGTACACGGTGCCGCTCGCCTTGTTCTCTGCGCGCTCGGCGTTCTTCTTCAACGTGCATGCGATCTCGTCGCCCTTGCATTCCGGGAAAACAGCCAGCGATACCACAAGGCCCTTTCCATCGGGAGCAATGCGGTAGGCGCCCACGTCCAATGGCAAGCGCGTGACCTGCTCGGCCGTCGCACCGCTCACATCCGACTTCCACACTTGCGTAGTGCCGTCCTTGCCGCGCGATGACAAGAAGTAGAAGCTCTGTCCATCGGGCGCCCACTGCGCATCACTGGCTCCCCCTTCGCTCACGCCGAGCTTCACTTCGGGCGTTGCTGGCGCGGTGAGGTCCTTGATCCAAAGCGTGGAGACCCCCTTGTTCTTCTCCATATCGGTGGCGCGCACGTTGAAGAGCGCATAGCGTCCACTAGGATCCACGCTCAAGCCGCTGATACGATCGAGCATGAGCATGTGCTCGTAGGTGAAGGGTGTTCCTCCACCGGCTCGGGACAGGTTTGTTTGCGCAATGAGCGGGCTGCACAAGAGAGCAATTGGGAAGATCGCGAAGAGCGCGCGGCGGTTGGTTCGGTGCATGGTGATCGGTCCCCGTTGCGCTGAATGAACAGGGATCGAGCAATGATACGATCCTGATCGGCAATACTGCGCGGCATCCGATCGCTCCTGCACGGCGGCTATATTTCATGCGTGTCAACCACACTTCGCAGCGGTCCTCGCGCCCCCGATGCCATTTTGATCATCACCGTGGTGCTCCTCCTTGCAGTGGGGCTCACATGGCTCGTTCCTGCTGGGGCTTTCGACCGGCAACAAGTGGGCACGCGCACGGTGGTGGTAGCGGGCACCTACCACGCAGTGGAGCCAGCACCCGTCCCGTGGTGGGGTTTCTTCACCGCACCCCTCAAGGGCATGACCGATCCGGACGCCGCTATGATCATGGCGTTCGCGCTCCTCATCGGCGGTGCATTCGCCGTGCTCAACGCCACCGGAGCCATCGATGCCATGCTGTTCCGTGTGTTGCGCATGGCCAGGGACCGGCCCGCACTGCGACGGTTCGTGATCCCGTTGCTCATGCTGGTCTTCAGCATCGGCGGCAACACCTTCGGCATGAGCGAGGAGGTGCTCGTTTTCCTGATGATCACCATTCCACTGGCGAAGAGCATGGGCTGGGACACCTTGGTGGGCGTGGCCATCCCGTTCATCGGGGCCGGCGTGGGCTTCGCGGGTGCCGCGTTCAATCCGTTCACGGTGGGTATCGCGCAGAGCTTGAGCGAACTGCCGTTGTTCAGCGGCTGGGAATTCCGCATGGCGATGTGGGCCGTGCTCACGGCGATCGCCACGGCATTCGTGATGCGCTACGCGGCGCGTGTGGAACGCGACCCGAGGAACAGCGTGCTTCACGGACTTCCGCGCAACGGCATCGAGCATGGCGAACTGGTGGAACAAGCGCTCACCGGCCGTCGCATCGCGGTGCTGCTGCTCTTCGCGTTCACCCTCATCCTGCTCGTCGTTGGCGTCAACTCCTACGATTGGTACATCGAGGAGATCGCCGGACTGTTCATCGCCATGGGCATCGCCGCAGCAGTCATCGGTGGCGTGGGTGCGAACACGGCGGCCCGGGCGTTCGCGGGGGGTGCAAAGGACATGGTGGTGGCGGCCTTGCTCATCGGCCTCAGTCGCAGCGTGCTCATCGTCATGCAGGAGGGCCGCATCGTGGACACCGTGCTCTTCGGCCTCAGCAGCAGCATCAGTGGATTGCCCTCGGGCGTCTCCGCCCAGCTGATGTTCCTGGTGCAGTTCGCCATCAACTTCTTCGTGCCCAGCGGCAGTGGCCAGGCAGCGTTGACCATGCCGATCATGACACCCTTGGCCGACCTTCTCCACATACCACGTCAGGCAGCGGTGATCGCCTTCCAATTGGGCGACGGCCTGTCCAACTTCATCATGCCCACCAGTGGGGTCCTGGGGTGCTGGCATCGCAGGCGTTCCCTTCGGCGTGTGGCTCCGCTGGATCGGGAAGCTGATGGTGCTGCTGATCGGGGCCGGGATGGTCTTCCTGGCCCTGGCGGCCAGCATGGTGCCTTGGTAGTTCGTCGGGTGTTGGGCACCATGCGTCGAGCGCGTTGCTTTCCTCCTCGGCCTTAGGTACTTTCGGTCCGCATTTCCAAGGCCATGTTCCGTCGGCTCCTCCTTTTGCTTCCCACCCTCGTGGTTTGTTCGGTCGTGGCGATCGCCCAAGACCAAGGGGACGAAGCGCGCTCCATTGCGCACCGACAACTCACCCAACTGGGTTTCGCTGCGGAAGATCTCGGGGATCTGGTGGTGAAGAAGGATTACACCAGCGGCAGCATCCGCCACACCCACCTCATCCAGAAATGGCAGGGTATCGAGGTGTGGAACGGTGACATTGCGGTACACCGCAGTGCGGATGGCGGGCTGATCGCATTCCACAATGGCGGACAAGCGCGCCTTGCCAAGCGCGTGAACACGGTGACCCCTGCGATCACCGCTGCACAGGCATTGAGCACTGTGCTGGCCAACACGCTTCCCGGTGTTCCCGTACCGGAGCAGGTCGGCACTTCGGATGGCGGACGGGTGGTACGCTTCGACGGCAGCGCGTTGGGCGAACAGGAAGTGGAAGTGAAGCTCTACCTATTGCCCATCGGCGATGGACTGCGCCTGGTGTGGAACGTGAACCATTACATGCAGGACGGAGCGCACTGGTGGAACGTGCGGATCGACGCGGTGACGGGCGCGGAACTCGAGCGCAACGATTGGGTGAGCCAATGCTCCTTCGACGAGGCGGCGTGTGCAATGCATGTGCATGAGGCCTCTCCGGAAGCGCTCCCGCCTCCAGCGGTTGCGAACGACCTGAACGTGTACCCCATGCCGGTGGAAAGCCCGAGCCACGGTGCCCGTGCTCTTCGCAATGCACCCTGGACCGCTGGTGGTATCGCTTCGCCCTACGGATGGAACGACACGAACGGCGCCAATGGGCCGAGTACACCATCACGCGCGGTAACAATGTGTGGGCACAGGAGGATGCCAATGGGAACAACGGAACGGGTGCCTCTCCCACAAGCGCCACGCTCGATTTCGACTATGCGATCAACCTGGGAGGTGCACCGGGTACATACCAGAACGCCGCCATCACCAACCTGTACTATTGGAACAACATCATCCACGACGTGTGGTACCCGTACGGGTTCGATGAAGTGAGCGGCAATTTCCAGAGCAACAATTACGGGCGCGGCGGAACCGGCAACGACTATGTGCTGGCCGATGCACAGGACGGTGGCGGAACCAACAACGCCAACTTCGCAACACCTGCTGACGGTGCCACCCCGCGCATGCAGATGTACGTGTGGAACCTCACCACACCGAACCGCGATGGGGACCTCGACAACGGGATCATCGCGCATGAGTACGGCCACGGCATCAGCAACCGGCTGGTGGGCAACAGCGTGAACTGCCTCACCAACGCCGAGCAGATGGGCGAAGGCTGGAGCGATTGGATCGGCCTGATGATGACGATCGAACCCGGTGATCAGGGGATCGACCGTCGTGGTATCGGCACCTACGTTCTAGGACAGGGTGTAACGGGCGGGGGCATTCGTCCAGCACCGTACAGCACGGACTTCGCGCAGAACAGCTTCACCTACGCTGCCACCAATAATACGGGCACGATCGCACAACCCCACGGCATTGGCTTCGTGTGGTGCAGCATCCTGTGGGAGGTAACGTGGGAGCTGATCAACACCTACGGCTTCGACCCGGACATCTACAATGGCACCGGCGGCAACAACATCGCCATGCACCTGGTGATCGAGGGCATGAAGCTCACCCCGTGCAATCCCGGCTTCGTGGACGCACGCAATGCGATCCTGAACGCCGACGCTGCGCTCTACGGCGGTGTTCACCAAGCGACCATGTGGAACGCCTTCGCACGGCGTGGCTTGGGCGTGAGCGCCAGCCAGGGCAGCACGGCCAGTCGCACGGACCAGACCGAAGCCTACGACACGCCTGCACCCAACAACGTGGGGGTTTCCGCGGTGCTCACGCCCGTCGGTTCCGCCACCATCGATTGCACCGGTGGCACCACCACCGTGAGCGCCACCGTGCGCAACTACGGTTCCCTGTCGCAGAGCAATTTCCCCGTTCGCTACCGCTTGGATGCTGGTGGTTGGGTAACGGAGACCTACACCGCAACGCTCGCTTCTGGTGCCAGCGCCACGTTCACCTTCGCAACACCGCTGGTGATCGCCGCTGCCGGAGCACACACGGTCACGGTGTCCACCGCGTTGGGCGGCGATTCCTTTGCCGGCAATGACCAAAGCGTGGTGAACGTGACGGTGAACAACACCACGCCCGTTACCGCGCCCTTCCTCGAAGGCCTCGCGGTGGCCACGGTTCCCGCGCCCACGGGTTGGCGCTTGGAGAACCCCGACGGCCTTACCACGTGGACCACCTCCACGCCCACGGGCATCAATTGCGCCGCGTCGCGTGTGTGGTCCATCGATCACTACAACTACAACGGCGTAGGGCAGGAAGACCGCTTGGTGACACCGCGCATCAGTTTGGCCAACCTCACCGGCTCGACCTTGCGTTTCGACCGTGCCTTCGCACCCTACGGCGCGGGGTATTATGATGCCTTCCGCGTGGACATCAGCAACAACTGCGGGGCCAGTTGGAACCAGCTTTATTACGCAGCGGGCACAGCGCTCGCCACCACCGCAGCCAACACCAATGCGTGGGCACCCAGCAATTGCTCGCAGTGGCAAACACAGACGATCGACGTGAGCGCGTACAACGGGCAGATCGTGCAGATCCGCTTCGTGGCCATCAATGCGTACGGCAACTGGTTCTACATGGACAACGTGCAGCTGACCGGTACCAGCACCTTGCCCGTGGAATTGCTGGACCTGAGCGCGACACCCGTGAGCGACGGCATCTCGGTGGATTGGATCACCGCATCGGAGGAGAACAGCGACCGCTTCGAGGTGGAGCACAGCACCGACGGACAGCGCTGGTCGCGCATTGGCACGCTCACGGCCGCCGGCAATTCCTTCACCACCACGTCCTATGCGTTCCTGGACCGCACGCCGGCGACGGGCACGAACTACTACCGCCTGTTCATGGTGGACCGCGATGCCACGGCCGAGCACAGCCCCATCGTGGCCGCTGAATGGAAGAAGACCGGCATGCGCTGCTACCCGAACCCGAGCGACGGCAGCTTGTGGATCGATGCGCCGCAGGATGCCACCATCGATGTGTTCGATGCCCTTGGTCGTAACGTTTCGTTCTCCACGCTTTTCGCGCAGGATGGTTTGCGCCGCATCGCACTCACCAGCGCCGTTGCCGGCGTACACCTGGTCCGTATCGACACGGGACATGAGGTGCTCATGGAGCGGGTGGTGGTGAATGCACCGTAGGCCGGCGTGACGATCAGGTCCCGGAACCGAATATCATGGCGCGGAGCGCCCCCACGCACGTCACACCGGAAGACGCGCGCGGTGAGAGGTGCGCGGGCAGGCGGCTGTCCGGTGTCTCATAATTGCCACCGAGCTCATGAGACACCGGCTCCCCTCCACACCTGCCAACCCTCCGGCCGGTGTGACGATCACGTACGGGCACCGATCATCATGGCGCGTAGCGCCCCCACGCACGTCACACCGGAAGACGCGCGCGGAGAAGTGTGCGTGAGTGAGCGGCTATCCGGTGTCTCAAAAGGGCTGCGCTCATGAGACACCGGCTCCCCTCCACACCAGCCAACCCTTCGACCGGTGTGACGATCGCGGTGTGGGCAATGATCAGCATGGCGCGCACACCCGAATGCCCAAAGCGAACAACCCGCATCGCTGCCGGGGTTGTTGCAAAGTGGTGCTACCCGCTCGTGGTAGCGCGCGGCCGTCGTTAAGCGGCCATGGCCTGCGCGGGATCGCTCTTGCTGCTGGTACCGGCGGCGCCCACGGCGCTCACGGCGAACCAGTAGAAGGTACCCGGCTCCAGGCTGTCCACATCCAGGCGGCTCTTGGTGGTAACCGCCGTGAGCTCCCACTTGAACGGGTCGTTGCTGGTGCTCATGAACACCTGGTAGCTCTTCGCACCGCGCACGCCCTTCCAATCCAGCGCTACGCGGCCGCTCATATTGGTGAGCTTGCTGCCCAGTGCCTGCGGCGGCGGCAACTCGCCGATAGGCTCGCCGGGTTCCACCACGTCGAACGCGCCGTCCTGCACCTGGGGCTTATCGCCCTTGCTCACCGCTTGCACGTAGCCGGCCAGCTCCTTGATCAGGTCGCGCAGTTCCTTATCCGCCTCGTCGCGCTCGGTGTAGGCCAGCTTGCCGCCGTTGAAGAGCACGGCTTGGTTCGCCGCATCCAAGCGGTCGCACGCTGCGGTAATGGTGGCCAGCGATGGCACAGGCGTCGTAGAGCGTGCTGCCGGTCATCATGGTCACATGGTTCCGTCCCTTTTTCACCAGGTCCGTTGGGGTGAGGCCAGAAATGCCCAGTTTAACAGTGTACGTCGTCTTCATGTTGTTGAAGATTTAATGAGCGGGTGAATTCCCGTTCGTGGCGTTGTTCGTTGGCACCGCCCCCAGCGTTGCGAAAGCACCATCCGTAATTCTACGTACCAGGGCCTCCGTATTATTACGGAGACACGCCGTGTTCAAGCGGCGTTCGGCGCCACGTCCGCCCTTCGGAATGGCCCTGTGGACGGGCCTTTCCGGAAAATGTCACGGACTGGATGATGGGGGCCGTTCCTCGATCGAAGTGCGCCTCGACTGTATCGAGCCTCGACTCGGTCGAAGAACAAATTTCGGTCGAGTGAGAGGGATCTCGATCGAAGTACGACGAGTTTCGATCGAAGTGCGCCAAGACTTGATCGAAGAACGAGAAACTTCGATCGAAGTGAGAGGATCCTCGATCGAAGTACGACGAGTTTCGATCGAAGTGAGCCTCGACTCGATCGAAGAACGGGAAGTTCCGACTGAAGTACGTCGAGGCCGGAACAGCACAGAAGTGGACTGATCACTGCGGTGCGCAGCCCGCCAGCAGCAGAACGCGCCGCTCGTGGACCGCTCCGGTGCGCAACCGCTACGTGGGGACCAAACCCCAGCGCAGGGCGGTGAGCAGCAGGCCCGTGCGGGTGCTCACCCCGAGCTTCCCGCACATGTTGCGTATGTGGCTTTCCACCGTACGCGTGCCTATCCCCAGCTTCTCAGCTATCCCCTTGCAGCTCAACTCTTCGGCCGTACACGCAAGCTGCAGCACCTCCAGTTCGCGCGGGCTCAAGGCCTCCAGCACCTTCGCGCGCCCGCGCTCTTCCGCCTCCAGCGCTGCGCGGTGCTCCTGCACCAGCGGCGTTGGTAGTAGCCCGTGGTGCGCAGCTGCTCCAGCGCATCGCGCAGTTCATGCACACCGCAGTTCTTGTGCAGGTAGCCGCGACTACCGGCCTTCAGCGCACCGCGCACCGCGGCGGCATCCACATCAAAGCTGCAGGCCAGGGGCAGCGTGTGCGGCTGGTGCAGCGTTATCCACGCCATGGTTTCGAACCCATCGCGCACGGGCATCAAGAGGTCCACGATCACCACGTCCGGCGGCGGCACATGCGCGCACAACTGCTCATAGGCCAGCCCATCGCCCGCCACCAGCACCACCGTGTGCGGCGTGCTCTCCTCTATAAGGAACTGCATCGATTCGCGGAACATCACCTGGTCCTCGACCAAGGCTATGCGCAGGGGGCTTTCCTTTGGTTGCATAGCAGCGAAGTAGCCAAGGCCCGCCGAACCACGCAATACCAACAAACAGGTATTTTGACGAACGGTTAGCGAGGGTCCTGCGTCGCCGAAAAGGCGCTTGGCGCGCCCCGCCACCTGCCTATCGGAGTCCTTGTGGGCGGTGTGGCCAAGGTGGGTGGACCCCGCAATGGGCAAGGGGTACACGCCAGGCGGGAGTGTTACTTCCACACAGGCACGTTCACCGGTTTAGTGATCCCCGGTTCTGCAAAAGCTAACCCACTGCCTGTTATTGGCGGAACGACATATAATCCGTCAACCGCCATGGAAGCCCCTTATCACACCCGCCCTCGAAGCCAACGTTACAAGCACCCGCGAACACCGTCTGAAGGCCCTGCCATGGTACCAAGGCGAAGGGGCGCCCACACCCCCCGCCCTGCCAGCCGCCACCGTGGCCGAGTGGGACCATACCGTAAGCCGCCTGCGCGAGGCATACGAGGTGGTGGAACACAACCCCGTGGTGGAGCCCGCTGCAAAGTTCGCGTACATCAGCCTGCGCGCAGCAGGAAGGCATGGACCTGGATGCCATCGACCGCATCTTGTTCGACAACCTGCTGGCCGTATGGTCGCGCACGCACACCCAGAAGGGCACCTTTGCATTACGGCGGTGAGTGGTTGTGGAACTGGCGCAAAGCGGTTCCCTACAAAGCGGAGAAGGTGGGCCACATCAACCGCTTGGTGCCCTGGCAGCCGCAGTTCCAATGGACCTACCGCTACAACCTGTTGCAGGCGGAGCTTTAGCACATGAGGGGACCGCGCGCGAATGGTCCGGTGGTCCATGCGCAACGCACACCACCGGCGGTTGTAGTGCGCGGTCCCTTCGCCAAAGCACATTGGGAACAACACCCCTATCAACAGATCCAGAAACCGGTCGGCTCCACGCTTAGCAACTTGCCCTTGGCACCGTAGCGCACCAAGAAGCTCATTGGCCGTGGTGGAAATTGGGCCTTATGCACGGGTTGCGAAATGGTATTGGGTATTTGGCTTTAGGCTTTTGGCCAATTGGCTTGGGGCCTACAGACCCAAAGGCCACCTGTTTAGAACCGCCCCCCCAGCCTTGATGAGAGAAGAGAGACTGTCTTTGTCCTTCGCCCTGGGTCCATGACCCCCGCTATAGACAAGTACTACCCTCCGTACAGGAAGATCCGCGAGGGGGGCGGGAGCAATAAGGGAGCCGCCCACCCGTGCGGCCTTCATCACGCTGCTGAACCACTACGCTGAGAAGAAGGACCTCTTCCTGATCACCGAACTGGCGGTGGAGGGCAAGCACGGCAAGAAGGTGATGCCCGACGGCACCCTGAAGAACGCCCTGCGCCTGGACTACGGCTATTGGGAGAGCAAGGACGAGGCGGATGTGATCGACGACGAGATCGAGAAGAAGTTCAAGAAGGGCTACCCGGACCGCAACATCCTCTTCGAGGACAGCCAGACCGCCGTGCTGATCCAGGAAGGGCGCGAAGTGCAACGCGTGAGCTTCAAGGATGCCGACAAGCTGGACAGCATCCTCAACGCCTTCGTGAACCACAAGCACCCGGAGGCGCGGAAATTCGAGGAGGCGCTGGGCCAGTTCAAAACGGACCTGCCCACCATTCTGGATACGCTGCGCGACCGCATCGAGACCGCGCGGAAGGAGAACCCCAAGTTCATCGCGGCGGCGGAGAAGTTCTGGACGCTCACCAAGCACGAGATCAACCCGGACATCACCGAGGCGGACATCCGCGAGATGATGATCCAGCACATCCTCACGGCGGACATCTTCAACAAGATCTTCGACGAGCCCGACTTCCACCAGCACAACAACATCGCCAGCGAACTGGAGGCGCTGGTGGGCACGCTCCTCACCTACAGCGAGCGCAAGAACCTGCTGGGCCTGCTGGAGCGCTACTACGAGGCCATCAACGCGGCGGCCGCGAGCATCAAGGACCACCACGAGAAGCAGCAGTTCCTGAAGGTGCTGTACGAGAACTTCTACAAGGTGTACAACCCCAAGATGGCCGACCGCCTGGGCGTGGTGTACACCCCGAACGAGATCGTGCGCTTCATGATCCGCAGCACGGACCAGTTGCTGCACCGGCACTTCGGCAAGACGTTGAGCAGCAAGAACGTGGAGATCCTGGACCCCGCCACCGGCACGGGCACCTTCCTCACCGACCTCATTGATCACCTGCCCAAGCAGGACCTGGACTACAAATACAAGAACGAGATACACGCCAATGAGGTGGCCATACTGCCCTACTACGTGGCCAACCTCAACATCGAGTACACCTTCAAGCAGAAGATGGGCTACTACGCGGAGTTCCCCAACCTCTGCTTCGTGGATACGCTGGACAACACCGGCGCGCTGCAATACAGCGGCAAGCAGGAGGACATGTTCGGCCTGAGCAGCGAGAACGCCGCGCGCATCAAGCGGCAGAACAGCAAGAAGATCAGCGTCATCATCGGCAACCCGCCCTACAACGCCAACCAGCAGAACGAGAACGACAACAACAAGAACCGCACGTACGCGGTGCTGGACAAGCGCATCAAGGACACCTACATCAAGCACAGCACCGCGCAGAAGACCAAGCTCTACGACATGTACGCGCGCTTCTACCGCTGGGCCATGGATCGCGTGGAGCGCAACGGCATCATCGCCTTCATCACCAACCGCAGCTTCATCGACAGCCGCACCTTCGATGGTTTCCGCAAGTGCGTTCAGGAGGAATTCGCGCACTGCTACATCATCGACACGCATAGCGACGTACGCTCGAACTCCAAGATTGCGGGCACCACACATAATGTCTTTGGCATTCAGACAGGTGTCGCTGTGTGTTTCCTGGTTCGGCAAGAGAAAAGCCCGGCCCATGTCACATCCGGTATATCGTTGAGCGATGAATTGCTCAAGGAAGAGAAGTTGGATTGGTTCAGGCGCTCAGTGAACTGTCGCGCGTCCGTGTTCCAGGAAGTCGCACCAGATAAGAACGCGAATTGGATTCAACTTGCCACCAATGATTGGGAAACCCTGCTCCCTTCGCCGGCCCAGGGGGTCAACCGAACCAAAGAAGCGCTCTTCCAGCCTTGCAGAAGTCACCGCCCGTGATGAATGGGTGTACGACAAGAATATGAACATTACACGGTGGCTAAGGTTGAGTACTTACTTCCGATACGTACCGTGAAGACTTACGACACCGACATGACGAGTGCATTTGGCTGCTACAGACGCTAACGCGGAACCAGACCATCAAATGGTCCGGGCGGTGAAAGATCTGACAGGACGAGAGTACACATTCGAGAAAGCCCATTCGTAAGGGTAGTCTACTCCGGCCACAAGAGGTTGCTTTACTTCGGTTGACCGAATCAACTGCCACTTCAGTTGGCACCGGTTTCCTTGGACAGATACCGCACCTAGTACATCGCCGTTCAGTGGTTCAGCGACAGCCCTTCCCACCATTGGCTTGGCCTGCCAACGGGTTTTGATATCATTGAAAAGGCGCAACTCTTTGCCTCAATATCTATGAACCCGGACGGCACCCGCCACGACAACCTCACCGACTGGGGCCTTGCGCAGTTCACCACGCACTACGCGGACAGCACCATCAAGAAGGATGATGTGTTCCACTACGTGTACGCCGTGCTGCACGATCCGGTGTACCGGGAGAAGTACGCGCTGAACCTGAAGCGCGAGTTCCCGCGCATCCCCTTCTACGCCGACTTCTGGCAGTGGAGCAAATGGGGCAAGCAACTGATGGACCTGCACATCGGCTACGAGACCGCCGAGCCCTACCCGCTGGAACTGGTGAGCAGCGAGAAGAAGAGCGAGCAAAAGAAGAAGAAGGCCACCCTGCTGGACCACCTCGCCGAGCCGGAACCGCTCTACCAGCGCGAGTACAAAGTGAAGGTGAAGCTGAAGGCCGACAAGGAAGCAGGCATCATCGAGCTCGACGAGCTAACGCTGCTGAAGGGCATCCCCAAAGAAGCCTGGGCCTACAAGCTCGGCAACCGCAGCGCCCTGGAATGGGTGCTGGACCAGTACAAGGAGAAGAAGCCCAGCGACCCCACCATCGCCGAGAAGTTCAACACCTACCGCTTCGCGGACTACAAGGAGAAGGTGATAGACTTGTTGAAACGGGTGACGACGGTGAGTGTGGGGACGATGGAGGTGTGGAGGAAATGACTAAAGCACAACGCCGCTAATGGTGAAATCAGACTCAACGCCCCCCCGCGATGGTACCAGCCACTGACTACAAGGAGCGTCACTGACCGCACAGGATGAACTTGTTGACCACATATCGCGGACGATTTGTCAGCCTAACCGCCGAACAACGACAGCAGGTTCGTGACTTGGACCGGTGCACAGAGGATATGTCGGCTGTGGATGAAATCGGGTTTCTTCTTGACGAAATGGGGATTCATCTAAAGGAAGGCTGTGAGAAACTCTCGGAGCGCGCTCCGAAATCAATTCCTGCCAGCAACTTGACGTTGGCAATGATTGATGCTGACCAAGCGAACGAGTTCATAATTGAAGCACTTGAAGTTTGGCAATCGAGGCCGTACATCTTGAGGCCGGGTATGTTGATCACAACTTCCGCACGGCGGCCGATGATGTCAGGCTTGTCGAAGCGATAGACTACACCGAGGCAAAGGTCATTCAGCTCATATACCTCTCACGTGAAGAGTATATGCGTGCAATGAAGTTGCCGGACAACGATATGCATCGAGGACGTTTTGATTTGACCAAGGTGTTACCTCGCGTGTGATGGAAACTCTGAAAGCAAAGGCGGTCTTTGAACCCAGCGCCCCCACCATCGCTGAGAAGTTCAACACCCACGCTTCGCGGACTATAAAGAGAAGGTGATAGACTTGTTGAAGAGGGTTACCACGGTGAGTGTGGGGACGATGGAGGTGGTGAGGGGGATGGAGGGTACTTCCCGCTAAATTGCCGGTCCTTACCTGTGTGACTAACTTCACACCAATCAGCTGAATCAGTGCGATGAAGGAGGTTTTGGAGCTACTCCGTGAGCGCGCGCAAGATCAAACTGAAGGCACCCATCCAGTTCGGGGGCGCAGTGGATGTTCCCAGCGTGGTGAAGTTCCTTGAGGCAATGAACGAGTCGTTCGCCAATTACATTGAAGCCGAGGCACGCAATACGGTAAAGGTCAAACACACGGCTACGGTCAAGAAAGGGAGATCGGGCAAGCTGAAGGAAGATGCCCGTTTGCTCTTCGTGGATCTCAACTTCGCCAGTTTCGAGGCATCCTTGGTGCCTAATACTGTGACCGCACCCCATCGGTTCCTGAGCGTACCGTACTCAGCTGAATTCAAGCAAGAGACCTTTGAGGCGTACCAGAGAGAGGTCATCTTTTCCGACCCCAATAGCGAGACCTTATTGAAAGGGTTGGAGAAGAAGTTCACTCTGATGAACGCAGAGCCATTTTCAGCCCTTTGTACAAGGGCGTTTTTGGCCCGGCAATCTGCAGTTCTATGCAGGCAGGGCAAACGGAGAAGCTCAAGCTTGTTGAGGAAGAGGCCGACGGCAGAAGCCTCAGCGGTTGGTACCGGAAAAGGAGCTGGCTGTGCAGGAGCGCGAACAACACACGGTAGTTATCTACGCCAAAGCAGAAGGTGATCCGGACCTGTTCGGTGACAAGAAGTTGAAAGTGGTGAAGCGCTTGGCTGTGGAAGAGTTGCCCTACGAGACCTACCCGTATCAGTTCCATGCGATCGGCTTCGGCGGGGTGATGATGCATTTGACCAAGACCTATTCCGCCGAAGTGCGTTTTGATGAAGAAACCGCACTCTATCATGCAGGAATTCCCGGACTTGGATATCCATCCGTGGGGAGACTCCCAGGAGCCAAGCTGTTGAGGTTTCGAATTCAGCTTCACCGACATGGTACAGGAGTTCCATGATACCAAGGATGCAGCCCTAACACCCAGACCAAGCAGCTCAAAAAACGAAGCTGAGGGAAATGGTCAATACCAAGATCTTGTCATGAGGCCACGCAAGTCCAAGGATATTGCCGGACCTCTGCTCAAGGGCTTCATCGAAAGATGGAATTGGTTCACACCATGCACAGTACTACCTCCACGTGGACGGAAAGAAGACCCATATCAAGACGTATTTGAGCCATGGCAAGGATTCGAAGGAGTACGGCCAATCCATCATGAAGCGCATCCCGAAGCAAACTTTGCTTCGCGGAAGATTCGGACGCCGAGAAGTTCTTCGATTGTCCCATGAGCGGGGAACAGTACGTTGCTCTACTTGCGAAGCAGGGCGACCTATGATCGACTCCTCAGTACGAAGGCCCAGCGACCCCACCATCGCCGAGAAGTTCAACACCTACCGCTTCGCGGACAAAGGAGAAGGTGATAGACTTGCTAGCGGGTGACGACGGTGAGCGTGGGGGTCCCGGTCCCCGAACCGGGATGGAGGTGGTGAACCGAATGAACAAGGCTCAACGATAATGGCGATATGAAGACCCTAGGCTTGATCGGCGGCCTGAGCTGGTATTCAACCGAGGTGTACTCCCGCCCCATCAACCAGTTGGTGCATGAGCGCCTGGGCGGCTCCCATTCGGCACGGCTCTACTTGCATTCCGTGGATATGCAGGACTTCCGCACCCTACAGGATGCGAACGACTGGGATGGCGTGGCCAGCCTGCTCACCGGCATAGCCCAGCGGTTGCAGCACGCCGGCGCGGAGTGCATCGCCCTGTGCACCAACCCACCGCATGTGGTGGCCGAGGCCGTTCGTTCGGCCATCAGTGTACCGCTGTTGCACATCGCTGAGGCTTGCGCCGAGGCGGTGGTGGCCCGGGGGCTTTCCAGGGTCTGTTTGCTGGGCACGCGGTTTACCATGGAGCACACGTTCTTCCGCGAGCGATTGGAGCGCCGGGGCATTCATGTGCTGGTGCCACTGGAAGAGGACCGGGCCTTCGTTCATCGCAGCATCTTCGAGGAACTCACCAAGGGCATTTTCGCTGATACCACGGGCGCGTTATGTGGACATCATAGGCTCCCGGTTGCACGGAGATCGGCCTGCTGCTGCCCGCTGCGCAATGCCCCCTGCCTGCCTTCGATACCACCGCCATCCACGCGCGGGCCATTGTGGGCTTCGCCTTGGAACAGGAACACCCATTACCATGAAAGAAGTCCTTGCGGTATTCGTAGGCGGCGGTTTGGGCAGTGTGGCGCGTTTCACCGTAGGCCGCTGGGTGGGCAGTTTGCACACGCATTACTGGCCCTTCGGTACTTTGCTCATCAACATCATCGCCTGTGCGCTCATCGGCCTGCTGGTGGGTTTCGCTGATCACAAGCACTGGATCGGCCCCACAACGCGGCTGCTGCTGGTGGTCGGCTTCTGCGGCGGGTTCAGCACGTTCTCCGCCTTCAGTACCGAAACGCTCACCCTGCTCCAGCAGGGTCACCACACCGGGACTTTGCTGTACGTGGGCGCCAGCGTTGTGCTCTGCGTCCTGGCCACTTTCGGTGGCCTGGTCCTCGCCGAACGTTTGTGAATTGGCTGCCTCCCATGGCCGAGAAGTTCAACACCTACTGCACTGCCTCCGGCAGGTAAATTCGCGGACTATATGGAGAAGGTGATAGACTTGTTAGTGGGTGATGACGGTGAGTGGGGACGCAGAAGATTATTGAGGCGATGACCAAAAGCGAGCGATAGGCATGAGTGCGGTGGTGGACCGGCGCACCCTGCTCTGGGTCTTCGCCATCAATGCGGGCTTCTTTGTTGCTGAATCCATCGCGGGCTGGTTGGCCTCCAGCATGGGCCTGGTGGCGGATGGGCTGGACATGCTGGCCGATGCCTTCGTGTACGGGCTGAGCCTCGCGGCCATCGGCAAGGCGGCCGCGCAAACAGAGCGTGGCGCGTCGGCGGCTACCTGCAACTGGCCTTGGCGGTGCTCGGCTTCGCCGAAGTGGTGCGCCGCACGCTGCACCCCTACTGATGCGCCCGCACCGATCACCATGGCCGTGGTTTCGCTCTTCGCCTTGGCGGGCAATCTGGCCTGCCTCTTTCTCTTGCGCAAGGATGGCGAGGCGCACATGCAGGCGTCGTGGATCTTCACCAGCAACGATGCAAAGGTGAACGTGGGTGTGATGCTGGCGGCCGGCCTTGTGGCGCTCACCGGCACGCGCTGGCCCGATCTGGCGATCGGTATGCTGGTGTTCACGCTGGTGGTCCGTGGCGCCTTGCGCATCTTGCGCTTATGAAGGCCCAGTCGCCCAGCGACCCGCAACGCTAAGCCATGAACGCTCTCACGCTCTTCGGCCTTTTCGCGGTAAGCGCCATGCTGGTATTCTACGCCTTGGAGAAGCGTGGCCGCTGGGCCATTCTCGGTTTCGCTGCTGCCGCATTGGGCTCGGTCTATGGTTTCCTGCAAGGTGCATGGCCCTTCGGCGTGGTGGAAGCCATTTGGGCGGTGGTGGCCCTGCACCGGTGGTGGAAGGCGAAATAGCCGCGCCCGGCAAGGCTTTCAGCATTTCCGCTTGACAGTGGACCGCACTCCACTGTTTAAGATCGTGGCCATGAACGCGAAACCACTCACCATTACGCAGCTCTTGGGGCAGCACTCATCATGGCCACAAGCTGCTGCTCCTGCAATGCCGCAGACAAATGCTTCGGCGGAAAGGACGAAGCCAGCGCCTCCGCCACCTGCGGCAAAATGCGGCGGTACATCGCACCCGAGCTTGCGCCGGGGACCATGCCGAAGCTGGCGACGAGCTGGTGCATTCCTGCACGCTCAGCGCTGAGGGCACAGAGCGAGCGGGCCGCCAAGCTGAAGGAGAGCGTCTTCGCGAAAGCCGTTGCCACCAACGAACTGCCGGATGGCTACGCCTTCGTATTCCGCGAACCGTCCGCCTTCACCGCGCAACTGGAAGAGATAGCGGCCTTCGAGCGGAAGTGCTGCGCCACCTTCACGTGGGCGGTGGTCACCGGCAATGGCACGCAGGAGCTGCGCGTTACCGGTGGCGATGCGAAGGCCGAGATCGGCGCGGGACTGCGAAGGCTGGGTTGGATGCAGTAGCGAACTTCGTGTACCCAAGTCCTTGCCATGCTCATCGGTCAACTCGCCCAACGCACCGGTTTCACCCGCGACACCATCCGCTTCTACGAGAAGCACGGCCTGATCGAAGTGCCGCGCAAAGCGCGTCGCGAGAACAACTACAAGGAATATCCGGATGCGGTGCTGGAGCGCCTGCTCACCATCAAGCGCATCAAGGCGATGGGTTTCACGCTGAACGAAACACAGGAGATCCTGGACCTGGTGGAGATGGACAAGGCCACCTGCGCCACCATGAGCGACAAGGTGAACGAGAAGGTGGTGGACATAGAACAGAAGATCGCGGACCTGATCCGCTTGCGCGAAACGCTGCGCACTGCGGTGAGCGGTTGCACAACGTCCTGCGCACCCGATGCGAAGGTGCAACAGTGCGGCTTGGTGCTCCCTGCTTGAACGTTCGCGTTCGAGGACCGTCGCACTCATTTCGATTGCAGGGTCTCCGCTGGTCGGTCCCGTCCCTCCCCCCTTTTACCTTGCCACCATGTGCGTCAACATGCAACTCACACTGGAGTTCGACCACTTCGGCGTAGCGGCCAACAAGCGGATCCTGAACGAGGTGCAACGCAGGTGGGAGCGCAAGTGGAGCGCCAGCACCTTCGACCGCCCGCTGTGGCCGGTGATAACGGCGCAGGAACCCGATGTGGTGCAAGCCATGCAATGGGGCTACCTGCCCCCGCATGTGGAGAGCGACCCGGTGAAGTTCATTGCCACCTACGGCACCTACAACGCGCGGTGCGAGAACGTGTACACCGGCAAATTGTACGCGGAGGCCATGCAACAGAAGCTGCGCTGTCTGGTGCCCGTGACGGGTTTCTACGAGCACCGGCACGTGGGCAAGCTGCGCATACCTTATCTCATCCAGCCCAAGGAAAGTGCGTTCTGGTATTTCGCCGGCATCTACAATGCGGCCACGCGCACCTTCAGCGTGGTGACCACCGAGGCCAACGAGCTCATGCGGCAGATCCACAACAGCGCAGCGCGCCAGCCGCTCATATTGCCCGGTGGTTTCGCGGAGGCGTTCTTGGAGAACGACTTCGACGAGAAGAGCTTCGTGGACTTCGCCGTGCCCATACCGCACCAGGTGATGCGCTACCACACGGTGAGCAAGTTGCTCACGCAACGCGGCGTGGATCGGAACGTTCCGAGGTGGCCGCGGAGTTCGATTACGAAGGTTTGCCGCCCATCGAGCTGGCGGCGTAGCGCGCCATCTCTTCGGCTGTTACTTGTTCATGCTTCAGTAGTTCGTCCTGGCTCATGCGTATGGATACGCGGTGCTCATCTCCGTTGTCGTTCAAGCGGTACATCACGCAGCCGCGCACGCTGCCCCACCAGCGCTCTTTCACGCCTCCAACCGAAGTAGCCTTGGATGGTGAATTTGTCGCGCACTTGGAAGCGCGCCATCCGTTTGATCTCCTCCACGATGAAGGAATGCTGTGCGTGCGCCACCGGTTGCGCCACGCCCTGCGGGTCCAGCAGCAAGTAGCACACATGCCCGTTGAACACATCCGCTTTCTCCACGCGGTACACCACACCCGCGTACGGCACCAAGGCCCCCTTCTTGAATTGCATGAAAGCAGCGTTGACGGAATGGCCGTCGATCGCCGTGCGCAGAAGATAGCAGCGGGGTGCGGTCAGCCGCACTTCACCAACTGCACTTGCTGTCCTTATGCCCCGTTCAATACTTCCGCAGGGTTTTCCTACTTCGGTGTTCCTGCTGAAGTGCTGGTAGAGCCCCTGCTGTGCTTGGCGATGGAACGGAATGCCATCGAACGCCCGTTCACATCCGCCCCAGCGCATCGATCACCTGCTGGCGCTTGCGCTGCGAAACGGGTACTTGCGTTCCGTCATCGAGCACGAGCGTACCACCATCGCGGTGCAGGAACTTGCGCACATGCAGCAGGTTCACCAAGTGGCTCATGTGTACGCGCTCGAAGCGGTGCGGCGCGAGCATTTCCTCGAAGTCCTTCAAGGTGCGCGCCGTTACAAGGCGCTCTCCTTCCACCGTGAGCAAGCGTGTGTAGTTGCCGTCGGCCTCGCAGCGCAGGATGTTCTTGGGTGCGAGCACATGGATGCCTTCGGCACAGGGCACCACGATGCGTTCCTCGTCCGGTCGTGCAATGTTGCGCAGGAGGGCTTCCACGGCCGGTGAGGTGGATGCACCTTCCACGCGCACACGGCGCAACGCCTGTCCGAGCAGTTCGGCATCCACGGGTTTCAGCAGGTAGTCCACCGCGGCGCATCGGAAAGCGCGGATGGCGTATTGATCGTAGGCGGTGATGAAGATCACTTGCGCACCCTTCCACTTCGTGCGCTCCAGCACTTCGAAGCCCGTGCCATCGCCCAAGCGGATATCGAGCAGCACCACATCGGGCCGCAGCTTTTCCATCAGCTTGATCGCCTCCTCCCTACCACCCGCCTCGCCCACAACGGTATGCGCGGCTTCGCAAGCGGCGAGCGCTTCGAGCACGGTGGCGCGCGCCGGCGCTTCGTCGTCCACGATGAGGATGCGGGGCGTCATGACCATGCTTCGTTGATCACGGTGCGCACGACCACCTCGGTGCCGCATGGCCGCCCTTGGTCGTCATGAAGATCCAGGATCCGCAAGCCATCCTGGGCAGTGCGTCCCTGGTTGTACTGGCGCATGCGCTCGGCGGTGATGGCGATCCCACGGGAGCCTTCCAGGGTGGTGCCGTTCGCACGCGCGCTGGCCGCACGGCCGATGCCGTTGTCGCGCACGCGCGATGTGAGCGTTCCGTTCACGCGGCTGATGTCCACTTCGAGCATTCCTCCCTGCTTGCGCGGTACCAGACCATGCAGGATGGCGTTCTCCACCAGTGGTTGCAGGAGCATGGGCGGTATCGTCACCGTATCCGCATCAATGGTCGGATCAACATGGATGGCGTAGGAGAAGACATCGGGGTGCCGCGAAGCGCTCACGTGCAGATAGTGCTCCAGCAGTTCCAACTCCTGTCGCAAGGGCACCTGCACTTTGCGTGATGTCTCCAGGATCAGGCGCAACAGGTTCGAGAGGTGGCCCACGTAAGCCGTGGCGGTGCGACTGTCGGCACTGGCATACAAGCCGGGGATCGTGTTGAGGGCATTGAAGAGGAAATGGGGGTCCATCTGCAAGCGCAGGGCCTGTTGCTCCAGCTCGGCCTCGCGCCTCCTGGCGCGCTCGCGTGTTCGTTGGTGGAGCGCCCACGCCACGATCGCCACGGCCAGGGCCAGCACAACGGCGATCGCGGCCTGCCATTGGTGGGCACGGGCTTCGGCCTGCGCCACTTCCTCCGATGCCCGCAACGCAGCGTTCTCCCGGCGCGTGCGGTCCACTTCGTTCTTCACCAACAGCTCGCTCATGGTCCGGTCCTTGTCGGCGTTCATGAGCGAATCGGCCAGCGCATGGTACGCGCGATAGTGTCGATAGGCCTGTTCGAACTCTCCCGTTGCTTCGAACGAGCGCGCGAAGGAGAGATGGGCCTCCTTCACATCCTCCAATGCTCCATTGCTCCGTGCGAGCGAGAGCGAAGTGTCCAAGTGGTTGCGCGCGAGCCGGTGGTCCCCTTCGCGAATGAGGAGGTCCGCCAGGTAGTGCCGCGTGGCCCCTTGCGTGACAAGGTCTTCCTCGGCGATGGCCTCCTGGATGGCTTGTTCATAGAACCGCTTCGCTTCCTCGGTCCGGCCCAAGCCTTCGTGCGCAAGGGCCATGTTGGTGGCGAAGTAGGCCGTGCTTCTCCCAAAGGCAGCGCGCGGCCGCACCGCCATGGCGCGTTGCAATAGCACCAAGGCGGTATCGTACCGCAGCATGTCCATTTCGACCACGGCACGGTTCGCAAGGCTCTTGCTCCACGAAGAACTATCGCCGCTGCGTTCGTTGATGGCCACCGCGGTACGGAACGCCTCCATGGCGGCAAGCGTATCGTTCTTGCGCGTGAGCAGGATGCCGAGGTTGTTCCAGCTCTTGGCCAGCCCGGCGCTATCACCGAGCGCGCGGCGCAGATCGCGGGAACGCAGGAGGTGCAACAGGGCCATTTCGTAATCGCCCTTGTCCTGCATCACCGTCGCCATGTTGTTCAGTGCGATCGCGACATGCTGGTCCTGCTCGTACCGCTCGGCGATACGCAGACCGCGCTCGAAGTAGTGGTAGGCGCTGTCCAGCTCCCGTTGGGCTTGTTTACAGTGGCCGAGCGCCGAATAGGCCATCATGAGCTGTTTGCTGCGCTCCGGGGCGGAGCTTCCCGCGATCACCACCCGTGCCAGCGAGTCCGACCTGGCGTGGTCGCCGTTCATCACCGCATCACGCGCATCGTCCAGCTCCTTGCGGTAACTCGTGCTATCGAGCCCGAAGTCCGTGACGGCAGCAGCCTCCTCCCTTGGTCCTTCACAGGAAAAGAGGACAACCGCTGCAGCGAGCGAGCCCAGCATGCTGCGACCATGTTCCATCGCGGTAAACCTAGCGGATGGACGCGTGCGCATCTTCATCGTCGAGCATGCGCCGGGGGCGATCGATCGGGCGCGATCCGATGACGGGGCAGAAAGAGCGCTCTGTAGCGATGGCCTGCCCATCGGTGGCCCGTAATTTCGCCCCGCAATGCTCAAACAAGGCCTTTACCTCAAGCTCCAGCAGAAGCTGAGTCCGCAGCAGATCCAGCTGATGAAGATGCTGCAGCTGCCCACGATCGATATGGAGCAGCGCATCAAGCAGGAGATCGAGGACAACCCCGCGCTGGAAGAGGGCGAGGACAACGATGAGGCGGACGAGCCCACCGAAGAACAGGCGATCGCGGAGAACGAATCGACGGACGAGGAGAACGAGCGCGACGATTTCGACATGAGCGATTACTTCCCGGACGACGACACGCCGGACTACAAGCTGAGCGTGAAGAACACCGGGCCGGACAACGAGGAGCGGGAGATCCCCCTGAGCGGCGGCACCACCTTCCAAGATGCCTTGCGCGCACAACTCGCCTTGCGCAATTGCGATGAGCGCACCGAGATGCTCGCCGAACACCTGATCGGGAACATGGACGAGGACGGTTATCTCCGCCGCGACCTGGACGCCATCGTGAACGACCTCGCTTTCACGCAGAACGTGAGCGCCACCAAGGAAGAACTGGAGAAGGCATTGAAGGAGGTGCAAGCCCTGGACCCGGCGGGAACGGGCGCACGCGACCTGCGCGAGTGCCTCCTGCTGCAAGTGCGCCGGATGCCGCACAGCCTGGACCAGCGTATCGCGGAGGAGATCCTCGACAAGAATTTCGAGGCCTTTTCCAAGAAGCACTACGATCGCATCCTCGAGCGCCTGGAGATCGATGAGGATGCATTGAAGGGTGCCATCGAGCTGATCGTACACCTGAACCCGAAGCCCGGCAACACGCAACGGGAAACGAGCAAGCCCGTGCAGGAGATCATCCCGGACTTCAGCGTGATGGCGATCGACGGACAATTGGAACTCTCGCTGAACGGACGCAATGCGCCGGAGCTGCGCGTGAGCAAGGCGTACCGGGAGATGATCGCCGAGTACCAGCGCAACAAGAAGGACAAGGAGAGCCGTGAAGCGCTGCAGTTCATCAAGCAGAAGCTCGACAGTGCGAAGTGGTTCATCGATGCGATCAAGCAGCGACAGCACACCTTGCTGGTGACCATGGAGGCCATCATGGAGCACCAACGCGAGTTCTTCCTCACCGGCGATGAGACCAAGTTGAAGCCGATGATCCTGAAGGACATCGCCGAAAAGGTGCATTTGGACATCAGCACCATCAGCCGCGTGGCCAACAGCAAGTACGTGCAGACCAACTACGGCACCATCCTGCTGAAGTTCTTCTTCAGCGAGAGCCTCACCAACGAGGCGGGTGAGGAGGTGAGCACGCGCGAAGTGAAGAAGATCCTGAAGGACGCGATCGAAGCAGAGAACAAGCAGAAGCCCCTCACCGACGATGAGCTGACCGCACTCCTGAAGAGCAAGGGCTACAACATCGCGCGGCGCACGGTGGCCAAGTACCGTGAACAGTTGAGCGTTCCGGTGGCACGCTTGAGGAAGGAACTTTGAAGAACGGGAACCACGCGAGCAGCTGATACCGATGTTCAGCATCGCCCACTTCCTGTCCATCTTCCTGCACCCGCTCTTCATGCCGGTGTACACGCTCGGGCTCGCTCTCTGGCTGGATCCGCACCTGGGCTATTTCCTCGATCTGCGCACGCGCCTCATCGTGCTCGGCATGGTGACCTTGATGACGGTGGCCTTCCCCGTCACGAGCGTCCTGCTGCTCATCCGGTCCGGTCTCGTGAGCGGATTGCAGATGCCCAACCGCAAAGAGCGTATAGCGCCGTATTGCATGACGCTGGTGTACTACGGCATGACCTGGTTCCTGCTCGCACGCACACCGTTGCATCCATTGGTGCAGTCGCTCATGATCGGTGCAGCGCTCGCCCTGGTGCTCACCACGCTCATCACGCTCCGCTGGAAGATCAGTGCTCACATGGTAGGCATAGGGGGTGCGCTCGGTGCGCTGTTGGCGCTCGGCTTCGTCCACCAGCTCGCCTTCGTGGTTCCCATTGCCGGCGCCATGCTCCTTTCCGGGGCCCTCGGCACCGCACGCCTCCTCACCAGCGACCATACGCCTGCACAGGTGTACACTGGTTTCGTCCTTGGCGCTGGGTGCGTGGCCGGTTGCGTCCTCGCGCCCTGGCCATTGCTCGGGTGATCTGCGGGAAAGGGTGCATCTTCACATGCCATCCACACTCCCGCCATGGACCACGACCGCCGAGCGTTCATACGCAACACCACGCTAGCCATCCTTGGCCTGGGGTTGATCCCCCGCAGCGTGAGGGCTTTCTACCAGCCCGGTGACACCAAGGTCCGCCTGGGCTTCATCGGCGTGGGCCTGCGCGGGCAGACCCACCTGGCGGAACTGGTCCTGCGCGATGATGTGGAGATCATCGCACTGCACGATCCCGATCCGGCGATGATGGCGCTGGCGCAAGACCTGCTCCTGAAGGCTAAGCGGAACAAAGCCCACGAATACACCAAGGGCAACGACGACTACCGCGAACTGCTGAAACGCGATGACATCGATGCGGTGATCATCAGCAGTCCGTGGGAATACCACATCGAGCAAGGGGTCGCTGCGATGGAAGCGGGCAAGATCGTGGGCATGGAAGTATGCGGTGCAATGAAGTTGCAGGACTGTTGGGACATCGTGAAGACCAGTGAGCGCACGGGGATACCGTTGATGATGCTGGAGAACGTGTGCTACCGCCGTGATGTGATGGCCGTGATGAACATGGTGAACGCCGGAAGATTCGGGGAGCTGGTGCATGCGCAAGGCGGATACCAGCATGATCTGCGGCACGTGCTCTTCAACAGTGGCGCACCGAACGGCTACGGCGATGGGGTGGAGTTCGGTGCGAAAGGCTGGAGCGAGGCGAAGTGGCGCACGCAGCATTACGTGGACCGCAACGGCGAACTCTATCCCACGCACGGGCTCGGACCGGTCGCGGTGATGATGGACATCAACCGTGGCAACCGGCTCACACGGCTCAGCAGCGTCGCCAGCAAAGCGCGCGGCGCGCACAAGTACATCAGCGAGCATGCCCGGGGCGGGCCATCGCATCCGAGCGCTTCGGTCGAGTTCAAGTGCGGTGATATCGTGAGCACACAGATCCAATGCGCCAACGGTGAAACGATCCTGCTCACGCACGACACCACGTTGCAGCGTCCCTACAACCTGGGCTTCCGGGTGCAAGGCACCGAGGGGCTTTGGCAGGACACCGGCTGGGGCGATACCGACCAAGGAATGCTGTACTTCGAAAAGCCCATGGAGCATAACCACCGCTGGCAGAACAGCAAAGCGCTTCTGGAGCAATGGGACCATCCACTGTGGAAGCGCTACGCGACACAGGCGGAAGGAGCCGGCCACGGAGGAATGGACTTCTTCGTGGACCATGCGTTCATCGAGTGCATCAAACGCAAACAGCCCTTCCCGCTGGACGTCTACGACATGGCCACTTGGTACGCGATCACACCGCTGAGCGAGAAGAGCATCGCCGAAGGCGGGCAAGTGCAGGAGATCCCGGATTTCACGGAGGGGAAGTGGAAGGATCGAAAGGCTGTGTTCTGTTTGACCGATGAATATTGATCAGATGATCAGTGGATCAGAAAATGAGAAAATGGCGAATGCCCGAAGTATCGCGTGCTTGGTATTCCATCTTCTGATCATTTCATTTTCCGATCGTCTGATCGCGCAAGCACCCTACATCCAGCCCTCCGACCCGCTCGTTCAGCAGAAGCTCCATCAATGGCAAGACCTGAAGTTCGGGCTGCTCATGCACTGGGGCCCATACAGCCAATGGGGCGTCGTGGAGAGTTGGAGCATTTGTCCGGAAGATGAAGGCTGGTGCCGCCGCGATCCGTCCCACGGAAGGACCCTAACGAATACGTGCGCAACTACGAAGCGCTGCAAACCACCTTCGATCCAGTGCGATTCGACCCGACGAAATGGGCCAAGGCTGCGAAGGAGGCGGGTATGAAGTACATGGTCTTCACCACCAAGCACCACGATGGCTTCTGCATGTTCGATACGAAGACCACGGACTACAGGATCACTTCACCCAACACGCCGTTCCACGATGACCCACGCGCGAACGTGACGAAGGAGATCTTCAGCGCTTTCCGCAAGGAGGGGTTGTGGACAGGAGCCTACTTCAGCAAGCCCGATTGGCACAGCGATGCTTACTGGTGGCGCAACTTCCCGCCGAAGGACCGCAGCGTGAACTACCTGCCCACGAAGTATCCGGATCGCTGGAGAGCATTCAAGGATCTCTCGTACGCGCAGATCGAGGAGCTCATGACGGGCTATGGTCCGGTGGACCTGCTCTGGCTCGATGGCGGTTGGGTGCGCCCGTTCACCAGCATCGACACCAGCGTGAGTTGGCAGAAGGCGATCACCATCGAGCAGGACATCGACATGCCTCGCATTGCTGCGATGGCGCGTTCACACCAACCGGGCTTGCTCGTCGTGGATCGCACGGTGGGAGGCGAAAACGAGAACTACATCACACCCGAAGGGCATGTTCCCGATGCGGACCCTGGAGTTCCATGGGAGACGTGCATGCCCATGGGCACGAGTTGGAGCTGGGTGCCGAACGAGAAGTACAAGTCAACGGATGAGATCATCCGCACCTTGGTGCAAGTGGTCACACGCGGCGGTAGCCTGCTATTGAACGTTGCTCCGGGACCTGATGGGCAATTGGACTCCGCTGCATACGTGCGATTGAAGGAGGTGGGCGAATGGATGAAGGTGAACGGGGAGGCGATCCGCCAAACGAGACCGACCTTCGGACATAAGCCGACCACCGACATCGGATCCACATCATGGTCGGAGCCCGGATGCTATCGCAATTGCGATGCAAGCACCTACTACTTCATCGACAGCACGGGCGTTGGGGACTTCAAGGTCTCCTGTGGCGTGAACGCCACGCCGAAAGCCTACGTGCTTGGTTCGAAGACGCCGCTGGAGGCCACGCCCATTGGCAACCGGACGCTATTGCACGTGCCTCGTTCGGCACTACCCGGCAAGGGGCCTATCTGGGTGATCAAGCTCTCTGGCCGATCGCTCTGCAGGAAGGAATACTGAACGGATCAATGTAGACCTCCATCGCCACGGTAGAGCTTCACCTTTCCATCCAGCTTCACCTTCAGCACGGTCATCCATTCATCCGCCGCCGCCGCCGGCACATCGATGAAGACCAGTCCCGGCACCTTGCTCCAACTGACCTTGCCCACAACGCGGTGCTCCAAGGGCATCCGCATACCCAGCACGTCCACCGAAAGGATCTTGTTGACCAAACCCTTGATCTCCGCACTGGCACCAGTGCCGTGTGGCAGAAAGAGGTAGAGCGTGGTGCTGTCCGCACTGAGCGTGGTTGGCCCGAAGAAGTGTCCATTCGGCAACCCGGCCTGCGTACCATGGATCGCCTGTGAGTGCTTCGATATCCACTGACCGATCTCTTCGAGCCTTGTCACCTGCCCTGGCGGAATGGTGCCATCCTCACGCGGACCGATGTCCAACAGCAAGTTCCCACCGTGGCCGATGACGTCGGCGAATATGGCGATGAGGTCGTTCGTGCTCTTGTAGTTGGTGTCCGTTGGTTGCTAACCCCATTGCTCACCCATCGTCATGCACAGTTCCCACGCGGGCGCCTTCGGTGTTTCCACCGGGACGTTCTGCTCCGGCGTAGCGTAGTCACCAAAACCAGCAAGGCGGCCGTTGATGATCGCGCGTGGGTTCTTCTCCAGGATCATCCGCCGCACCTTCATCGCTTCCCACTCCTCCGCACTGTGTTCCCAATCTCCATCGAACCACCAGAGGTCGGGGTTGAGTTGGGTCGCGATCTCGTTGATCTGGCCTTGGTAGAAGTCGCGGAAGCGCTGCCACCGAGCAGCGTCATCCTTGATCGCATAACGCGAGCTGTCCTTGGTGAACGCAGGATAATCCGGATAGGTCCAGTCGATCAGGGAGTAGTAGGCCCCGCATTTCAATCCTCGGTTACGCAACTCAGCGAACAGTGGGCCGATCAGATCCACATCCGACTTGAGCACTCCTCCGGTGTAGACGGAATTCAAAGCGACAAGATGCTCTTGGCGTTGAAAGGCGTGACCGTATGTTGTCGGCCACATCGCCACTCCATCGTGGTGCTTGGTGGTGATCACCGCGTACTTCGCTCCGCTTCTTTGGATCAGGTCAGCCCACGCCGCAGGATCGTACTTGCTCGCCGTGAAGCCTCCGAGCTGCTGCATGTAATCTTCATGGGCCATCTTCTTGTTGTAGAAGGCCCAGCTTTCGTCCACCCCGTTCACGCTATAGATGCCCCAGTGGATGAAGATGCCCAGCTTGGCGTCCTGGAACCACTTCATTTCATGCCGCGCCGGTTCGGGCCCCTGCGCAAACGCATAGTGCGGAATGAAGAGCAGGAAGCTGACGACCAACAGCTCCAAGCTTCCTTTCCGGGTTTCTGGTCGTTCGATCATTCGATGGCCCGATGCTACTTGAGCAAGTACCGAACGCGTTCGTTGAGCGCCTTCTGTTTCGCGGTGTAGGCTTTCAGCAGATGCATCTGGTTCTTCGCGCGATCCAAGTTGTGTTCCGGCCTGTCCACGCGGTAATACACATCGTCGCGCAGGAAGTCCGTGAGGAAACGAAGGCCTTGCTCGTAGATCAGCATCTGCCCGCACCAATGCACCAACGTACGCTCGCTGAAGCTCATGAGCGGGGCCATTTCACTGAAGTAGCCTTCGACGAGCTTCTCGTACACATCCTCGTTCACTTCGGTATGCGAGGGATCTGGATCGTCCTCCGCTGCCGGTGAAATGAACGTCCGGATCATATCGCCAAGATCGAAGATCGCCTTACCGGGCATCAGTGTATCCAGATCCACCACGCACACTGCTTCGTTCGTGTCCTTGTCGAAGAGCACATTGTTCACCTTGGTGTAGTTGTGAGTGATGCGTGTATGCACATCGGGGTCCATCATGGCCACCTTGAACTCCTCCACGATGTGCGCGTTCTTCAAGAAATATTGCGTGGCATCAAATGCCATGGCCTTGCGTTCCGACCCGCTCGCATCGATGCTCTTCTTGAAGGCCTCATAACGCACAGCAAGATCATGGAAGCCGGGAATGATCGTCTTGAACGCACCAACGTACACACCCTCCAGGTTGCGGGTGAGCCTCCCGAACTGCTGGGCAGCGCTGAAGGCCTGGTCGGGCGTAACAGCACCATCATAGGTCACGGTGTTGTGGTAGAAGGGGAACACCCGCCATGCACCAAGGTCATCGCGAATGAAAAGGTCCTTGCCATCGGTGGTGCGCAGGCCGCGCATGAAGCGGTACTCCGGATGGTGCGAACGCAAGTGTTCGGCCGCGAGGTAGTTGTTGTATGCGATCAGTTCAGGCCGCGTGAACACTGCGGTGTTCACTTGCTGGAGGATCCAGTCGTTGTCGCCATGGCGATCCTTGAGCCGGAAGGTCTGGTTGATGAGGCCCGTGCCGAACGGTATGCAGTCGTGCCCGTTGAGCGCAATGCCGAAGGCTTCGCAAATGCTGCCGAGGGTGCCGCGACTGTCCATGGTAAACCACGTGCGGAAAGGGTACGGCGCACAAGGTCGGCATCCTCCGGATAGGTCAGACCGCACCACGTATCGTTCGTCTGCAGCGTGCGAAAGCGGTGTCGCTGAGCAATGGCGGCATGCACGACCTCCGGCAACCCGAACTCCGCTCCTTCCCGAGCTGTCCACCCGACCTGCGCCCGGAACAAACCCGATAAGGAATGGCGAAGCACCCAGAGGTTCATGCTCACGACCGCTTCCGGATCCCAGCTCCCGGCCTTGTGCGTCCGTGATCGTTCCCTCGCTACCGGCCACCAACCCTTCCACCTCTTCCGTGCAGATGAGAAGGTCCTCTTCGTTCATCCCACACAAGGCTCGGTTCACGGGTCCACTCGCACTCAATGTGTTCGCCAGACGAAATCCGACCATGGCATGCTCTTCCGGGGGCCCATGTGTCGCATGGTGCATGGCCATTCGCATGGAGCCTTCACCGTAATGATCATCCCCGTTGGCGATGATCATTGTGCCTTGCAAATGCTCCACGACCTGCATGACAGCATGGGCCGTTCCTCGCGCTTCGTGCTGCACGACCAGTTGGAGCCATGGGTCGTTCGCATACCTACCCGCGAAGATCTTCTCGTGTTCGGGTCGCACTACGATGATGGCGCTGGTGCATCCTGCTCGCAAAGCGTTACGCAACGTGATGTCGAGCAAGGCCTCTCCGTTCGGGCCGACCGGCTCCAACTGCTTGGGTCGACCAAAGCGTGTGCTCTTCCCACCAGCCAGGGCGACGAGCGTGACGGGGTCCATCGGGTCGGTCAATTGCCCAGCGAGCGCTGCCAGTTCCATGCATCGCGCAGCGCATCGCGCAGGTCGTGGTCGCATGTCCAGCCGAGGACTTCCCGGCTCTTGGTGGTGTCGGCGTACACCGCTTCCACATCGCCAGCGCGGCGTGGTCCGATCTCGTAAGGAACATCAACGGCGTTCACCTCGGCGAAGGTGTTCACCACTTCCATCACGGTGTTCCCCCTGCCTGTGCCCAAGTTGAAGACCTCGCAGGTGGACCCCGTTCGTTGCTCCATCCATCCAAGTGCCACCACGTGGGCACGGGCCAGGTCCATCACGTGGATGTAGTCACGCACACAGGTGCCGTCGGATGTTGCGTAGTCATTGCCGTTCACGCGAAGCTTCCCGCGCAGGCCAGCAGCTGTCTGCGTTACGAACGGCACCAAGTTGCCGGGGACACCGCGTGGCAATTCGCCGATACGTGCGGATGGGTGCGCACCGATCGGATTGAAGTAGCGCAGCAACACTGCTTTCAGCTCCGGGGTTGCTGCGCATTGGTCGCGAACCAATTGTTCGCACACCACCTTGGTATAACCGTATGGCGAAGACGCATTCCTGTCGGGTGCGGCTTCGTTCACCGGAAGCGAGGTCGGCTGTCCATATACCGTGCAACTGGACGAGAACACCAAATGCGGTATCGCCCGTTCGTTCATCAGCGCGAGGAGGACCGCGAGCGAACCGATGTTATTGCGGTAGTACATGGCCGGTTCGGCCACGCTCTCCCCCACCGCTTTGTATGCGGCGAAGTGGATCACACCATGCACATCACCTTCCGTGTTCAGTACACTGCGCATGGCCGCTTCATCGGCACAATCGATGCGATGAAAACGCGGACGAACTCCCAGGATCGCCGTGAGGCCATCGATCATCCGCGCTTCGCTGTTGCGCAGGTCGTCCACGATCACCGGTTCGTAGCCAGCACTCGTCAGTTCCACCACGGTATGCGATCCGATGAAGCCCGCTCCGCCTGTTACAATGATCTTCTTCATGCCTATGCGACGAAAGTAGCCCGTTCGCGAACTTCACCGCCCCATCCTTGGCCATCATCGTGCGTCGCCCCTCCCTGTCCTTGCTCGTGGTGATGCTCGTGGTGTTCGTCACGGCGGTCGTATCCGTGCGTGAGTTGTGGAACGGTCCGGTGGCCGATATGCCCTTGCGCGTGGTACGCAGCGATGTGAAGGGCTACTATGGGTACCTGCAGGCGATCTTCATTCGCCATGACCTGGGCAAGGAGGCCTACCAGTGGGAATATGTTCGGGAAACGCCCACCGGCACGCTCAACAAGTATTTCTGCGGCACTTCCGTGATGATGGCTCCCTGGTTCGCGATCGGCCACGACATAGCATTGGGAGACCCGAAGGCACCGCGCGATGGTTTGAGCATCCATGAGATGCGCGCTATCAGCATCGGAGGCTGGGCGTACTTACTGATCGGACTGCTCGCATTGCGCGCGTTGCTTCTGCGGATGGGCATACGTGAGGTCGTCGTGGTATGGGTGCTGCTTGCTATCGGTTTTGGTACGCAGCTCATGCAATACGCGGCGCTGCAGCCCGGCTGGTCGCACGTGCATTCGTTCTGCGTTGTGTGCCTCTTCCTTCTCACCGTGCATCGCTTTTCTTCCGGTGGCCCTCCTACGTCGATGATCCTCGCAGCAGCGCTGTTGGGTCTGATCGTTCTCATTCGACCGGTGAACGGGTTGATCATCCTCGCCGTACCGATCGTTGCGGGAGCCAGCTTTGTTCCGATGCTCAGGCGCATGTGGAGCCATCGCTTGGTCCTCTTCACGTCGATCGTGGTCGCCGCGGTCGTGATCTCGATCCAGCCGTTGCTATGGCACGCCCAGATAGGGAAGTGGTTCGCGTACGGCTACCAGGGCGAAGGATTCCATTGGGACCGTCCGGAGGTGGCCAAGGTGCTCTTCGGGTTCCGGCGAGGGCTCTTCTTATGGACGCCCGTACTACTCCTCTCACTTTTCGGCACGATATGGTTCCTGCGAAACGATCGCCTGCGCGGTGCGTGGATGATGCTTTACTGGACAGCGAACGCTTACGTGATCAGCGCATGGTGGATCTGGTACTACGGCGGCGGGTTCGGCGCGCGTGTGTTCGTGGACCACTACCCCGTTCTCGCCTTGCCGATGGCCTTCCTGTTGAACTCGCTCGGCCCACGCTGGTGGTTGTCCGCACGGGTTTTCATCACCGGCTGCTGTCTCCTGCTGCTGTTCCAGATGTGGCAATACAACGCGTTCATCCTGCACCACGAAAGCATGGATCGCGCGAAGTACGCCCACACCTTTCTGCGTTGGGACGATCGTTACCGCGGACAACTCGCCGGCAATTACCAATCCCCGCCGTTCAACCCCAATGGCATGGAGGTCGTGTTGGAGGAAAGCTGCGACTTGGAGCGTGCTTGCGAGCACTGGAGCGGTAGTGGCATCCAGCGCACCAGCATTGCTTTCAGCGGCTCGCACGCGTGCATCATCACCCCCGCCATGGAATACGCGCTCGGCTTCAGCGCAGCCGATGGTTCCCTGCCGACCGGTCGTGCGCTCTATCTGGAGGTGGGCTATCAGCGCCTGGAGGTTCGGGCAGGTGCCTCGCAGCCGCTTCTCGCCATTGCCGACGTGAAACACGCCGATGGGTCACAGGGTCTCTACGAACCCTTCTTCATCAACCCGCTGCCTGCACGGCTGGGGAAGTGGGAGCAAGTCGAGTATCGCGTTCCCGTGCCGCCGCTGGAGCCGGGAGATCGCCTTGCCTTCTACTTCTGGAACCGTGACCGCCAGGCGCACGTGCTCATCGATGACGTGTTCATCCGTGTGTTGGCGGTGAAGCCGTACTGATCGAGTGGTGGGCCCAGCAGGATTTGAACCTGCGACCAAGGGATTATGAGTCCCCTGCTCTGACCGCTGAGCTATGGGCCCGATCGGCGGCAAATGTAGAAGTGGTGACCGGAGCGCGCGGGTAATTTCGCCGACCCGCAATGACCAAGTACACCACGATCCTGCTCGATCTCGGAGGAGTCCTCATCGATGTGGATTACCACGCCTCGGCGAACGCCTTCCGAGATCTCGGCTACTCCGATTTCGACATGCTGTTCAGCAAAGCGAAGCAGGACCATGTGTTCGATGCCTTCGAGACCGGCAGTCTATCGCCGTGCGGCTTTCGTGATCGGATCCGCGCTTTGCTGAACGCCCCGATCAGCGATCCTGAGGTGGACGCTTGCTGGAACGCGATGCTCGGCACCATCCCCCAGGAGCGAATAGAGCTGGTTCATCGGTTGAAGGAGCGATACCAGGTGCTCTTGTTGAGCAACACGAACGCGATCCATGTTCCGGCGTTCGAGACCATCGTGGCGCACACCAACGATATCGCCGACTTCAAGGGGTTGTTCCACGGGGCATACTACAGTTGCGAGCTCGGCATGCGCAAACCCGACGCGGCCATCTTCCAGCATGTGCTCGGGCTTCATGATGCGGATCCCGCACGCACGCTCTTCATCGATGACAGCATCCAGCATGTGATGGGCGCACGGGCTGCCGGAGCGCATGCCGAGCATTTGGAGTTGGAGCGCGAAGACATCATTGCCATGTGCGCGCGCCTGCGGTTGGTCTAGTCCCGCGCACCTACTTTTCCGACATGTACAAGGTCGGGCCGCGATCCCTCATCGTAGTCGTGCTCCTCGGCGTCTTCACGGCGTGGGCCTTGGTGCAGTTCCGCTACATCGGTGTGCCCGGGAACGATTGGCACGATGCCATCAACAGCGATGGGAAGGGCTACTATGAATATCTGCGTATGTTCCTGTTCGAAGGGGATGCGAACATGCACCCCGGCAAGGGCGTGTTGCATCCCTCCATTGATGCGGAGGTGATCAAGCATTTGGGTGGTGCGGCCGCCTTCATGTCACCCTTCGTGCTCGCTGCACATGTGCACACCCTGCTCAAGACGGACCCGATCGAGGACGGTTATTCGCTCCACTACCAGATCGCCGTTGGCGTGGCCGCGCTCACCTGGTTGCTTGTGGGCTTGCTCGCATTGCGCAGATGGTTGCTTGCCAGTGGGATCACCGATGGGGTCGTGGCCATTGTGCTGACCGTCATCACACTCGGCACCGGGCTCATCACACAGGCCGTTGTGCACCCGGCCATGTCCCACGTGTATGGATTCGCCACGATCGCCCTGCTGATGCTCCATACGCGTTGGTTGCTCCTCGAACCGACCGCGCGAAGACTGGTGGGGTGCGCTGCGCTGCTCGCATTGGCGACGTGGATCCGTCCGGTCAATTTCCTGGTGGTCATGGCTTTGCCACTTGCGTCGTTCGGTGCCTCGTGGAACAAGGGCACCCTCCGGGCACTGCTTCGTTCCAAGTGGGTGATCGTTTCCGCATTGGTCTTCGGAGCCATCGTCTCGCTCCAGGGCCTGTTGTGGTTCCTGCAGAGCGGCTCCTTCATCGTTCGCCCCTATCCCGGTGAAGGTTTTCATTGGACGCGCCCGGCCATTGCGGAGAATTTGTTCAGCCCGCGCAATGGCTTGTTCTTCTATTGGCCGCTTCTCTTGCTCGTCGTTCCCGGGGCGGTCATCCTATGGAGGAAGTCTCGACGGCAGGGCGCCGGTCTTCTGATGTTCCTGGCAGCATTCGGCTACGTCACGGCAGCGTGGTGGAACTGGGCCTACGGTGACAATTTCGGACAGCGCACCTATGTGGACATGCTCGCCGTGTTCGCGTTGCCCATCGCGCTTGCGGTCCCGCGCTACGGCGGCCGTCGCTGGACCCTGCTCGCCATCTCCCTGTTGTTCGTACTTCTCAACCTCTTCCAAAGCTGGCAGTACCTCACCAACCTGCTCGTGACTGGGCAAATGGACCTGCTCAAATACAAGCATCTCTTTCTCACGGCGGATCCGCAGCACGCATTGGCCGTGGGTGGCCATGAGGATCTCCCGCTCTATTCCCACGGTGGAACCAAGGAGTTGATCATCCCCATCCTCAAGAGAGAAACCCTCGGGCAACAAGCGGCGGATACGTGACGCTCCTCTCCGCACCGGTGCCGAGCGCATCCATCGGTGTTCCGCTGCATCTCTCATTGGATATCGAACGCACTGAAACGATGATGGGATCATCAGCAGATGCGCTGATCGTGCTCCAGCTTCGTCGTAATGGCATCATGCGACGCACGCATACCTGGAGGATGAACATCGTCCCGAACGCGCCGACCGTTGCACAATGGCACTACGCGTTCAACCTCCTTGGGCAGGAGGAGGGGACACGCTGGTGGTGGGTTGCACGGACGGTGGTATCAAGTGGCGCGCTGATCCGCTCAACTGGCGGGCTACCATCCCGCGCTGATCACTCCGGGTTCTCCTGGCACAACTCGACGAGCACGCCGTTGGCGCTCTTGGGGTGCACGAAGCACACGAGCTTGTTGTCCGCGCCGCGCTTGGGTTCCTCGTTCAAAAGGATGAAGCCCTCCGCTTTCAGGCGGTCCATTTCCGCACGGATGTCCGCAACTTCGAACGCGATGTGGTGGATCCCCTCACCCCGCTTGTCGATCGCCTTGGCAATGGGTCCGTCGGCCTTCGTGCTCTCCAGCAGTTCGATCTTGTTCGGCCCGGTCTTGAAAAAGGAGGTGATCACCCCCTCGCTCTCCACAGCCTCACGCTTGTAGCTGGGAACGCCCAACAAGCGGGCATAGATCTCCTCGGCGGCAGCGAGGTCCTTCACGGCGATGCCGATGTGTTCGATGCGGGTCATGGTCGATTTGGGTTCAAAAAAGAACCCCTGTCCCCCTCGACAAGCTCAGGGTGACAGGGGTTCGTTGATGGTCGATGATCAGCGCTTGAGGAAGGTCTCGCCGGTCTTGTTGTCGTAGTTGAGGTAGTAGAGGTCCTTCTTCAGCGTGGCGATATCGATCCGCGAAGCATAGCCCCGCTTCACGATGTTGCCGTACTGGTCATAGATCTCGTACAGCGTACTTGCGCTGAAAACGATCTCGTCCTTGGGTTTCACAGGACCCCAGGTAACCGGCAGCACGCTCGGGTCGGTGTATTTGACGTCTTGGCTGAAGCGCGCGCGACGCGTGAGGTCCACCTGCTTGACACGGAAGGTGTTCTCCCCTTGGTGCGGGGTCACCTTGAACTCGTACGTGTGCTCACCTGGGCGGCCGGACCCCATCACCTCACCCACCTTCACCCATTTGTTCCAGCGCTTCTGTTCCACGATGTAAGGCAGCTCGCCGGTCTCGTTCGTAGCGGTCCAGCGATAGACACCATCCGTGCCGATGCTCTGGTTAAGGATGTCGAAGGTGCTCTTGGGCTTGAGCACTTCCGGATTCAGGATCACAGGAGTGCATCCGTCCTTGTGGCGCACCTTCACCACCACCGCATCCCCCGGTTTGAGGCCGAAGTTGTTCAAGTCCAGTTCGAAGGCGCTGGAGTTGATCTCGTCCGGGGCGATCTGGTCGTTCACCGTGACCTCGAACACACAAAAACCGACCCCTGCCTCGGAGAAAGGATTCTGGATGAACAGGTTCTTGCCTTGGTAATGACCTTCGAGCACGATGGTTCCGGCGAACGATGGAGCTGCGAGAACAGAGGCGATGAAGAGGGATCGTAGGCGCATGGCGTGGGAACTTCGGCGGACGAAGATAGAATTCCGGACGTGTGTTCCACCCGGACGGCGCGTGTTTACGGCCGGAACTTCAAGGGGTTGCGGTGCGAAGAGGATGGGGGCTAGTGTGCGAAGGCCTTTACCCCCGCTTCCACGGGTATTTCCAAGTGGTTCTCCGCCGGGGGTATCGGGCAGGAATAGCGGCCCCCGTAGGCACAATAGGGGTTGTAGGCCCGGTTGAAGTCCAACTCCACGGTCTTGCCCAAAGGGCCTGTCAATTCCACATAGCGCCCCCCGCCATAGGTGCTTTCCCCATTGGTGAGGTCGGTGAAGGGGATGAAGAGGTAATGGACGTATTCCGGCTTGGTGGACAGGTCCACGTTCCGGTACACGGTAAGGCGCTCCTTCCTGCCCCGTATCGTGAAGCGCAGAACCCCCACGGCTTGGTAGGTCGGCAGGCGGTCCGTTGTGGTCTTCATGCCGAAGGTCCTGCCCTGACGGGGTCTGAAGGCGGCCCGAACGCGGTAGGTGCTGTCCGGGACAAAGCGCTCAAGTTCGGTGAAGTGGGCGCGATCCTCTGGAAGCAGCGGACTGTGGGCTGGATCGCGGTATTCGGTGTTGATCCGGTCCCAATAAGCCCGGAGGCTATCCTGCCACACTAGCCCGTCCTGCGCAGAAGCGGGAGCCAAACCGACCAGAAGGACGAAAGCGGACCAGCAGCGCATCACACCGGCCGCTCCGTTCGAACAGCCTTTGCCATGCGCGCGATATCCGCCTCGCTGAATCGACCACTGCTGTTGTCCTGAACAATGAACGAGCGCCCCTGAGCCTGCACCACCTGGTAGAAATGAACGAACACAAGCGCATCATCCGGGAACTGCGACCGATAAATGAGCTTGTCGGCCGCCTCCTCCGTCACCGTGTGCTTTTGCAACATGTCGCGGTCCAGGTCGGACTTCAACCGAGCGATATCGGCCACCTCCTCCATGATCGTGATACTGAAGTGCTCCCCTGCCGACACCTCAACGCGCCCCATCTCCTCGTTCCATTTCACGGCCGGGGCATCAACACCCAGCGTGGCGGCATCGCCCAATTCAACGAAGAGGGGCATGTCTTGCGCGGCAAGGTCCACGGACAATACGGTGGCGGTGCTATCCTGTGCCGCCATCGCCTCTGCGGCTTCTTGTTTACCATCGCCACAAGCGGTCAAAGTGGCTGCGAGGAGCAGCATGATCGGTGTACGCATGCTGCGAAAGTAACGGCCTGTTCCGGGTGGCGGAGCCCACGATATCGAGCGAGCCGCGAACCGTTCGCACACGAGAATGGAGACGCACAACAGATCGGTACGCGCCGGATGCGACCAACCATTCGCTCACCACGACCGGGTACACGGCCGACAGTTCCACCTTAGGAGCCTCACTCCTTCACCTCGATGCGCAGGCCTTCGCTGTGCGAGGAGAACTCCGGCGCATACATGCACTCCACGCTCGTAATACCGTTGCTGAAAGCACCTGCATGTGTCACCTTCAGGTCGTACTCGAACACGTAAGTACCCGGAGCGATGCGATCGAAGAAGAAGTGCATGGCCGCATCCCGGATGCTCAAGTAGTACCCCAGACCTCCCTTCCATTGGTAACCGCTCAACGCTTGCGTTGCGTCAAGCCCCGCGGCATGCAGGTCCTTCAGGTGCACCAGATCGAGGTAGCGGTCCGTGCGCAGTTCCATGCGAACGGTGAGCTTATCGCCGGGCTTCAACGGGCGTGAGGTGTCGAGTGCGACAAGACGGGCGCCGCCCTCCGTCTGCTCGTTCAGCATCACTTGTCTCTGCAAGCTGAAGGGGCTTTCGTGCGCTTTGACCTTGTCCATTTGCTCGAAGTACTGCCAGTGAAGAGCCCCCCATTGCACACCGTCGCTTGTGGTGGTAACCGTCACTTGTCCCATTGCGGGTTCCACTTCACTGCCGGGCCAGGTCTGTTCGAAATAGCCCGTACCGGCTTCGGCGTTATCACCCTTCGGCGATCTCAGGGTGACATTACCTACTGTGATCACGGGTGGCTCCTTCGCTGCAAGCCAGTCATCACCGGCAAGCAGCAGTGCGTAGCAAGCATCCGCCGTGGCCTTGGTCGTCTTCCAAGCGGTGGTCTGCTTCAGCTTCAACAGGTATTGCCGCAGGGCATCCACCTTCTCCTGATCCTGGGCCACCTGGTCGAAGGCTTCGATCATGAGCGCGTGCATTTCCGTGGGGAACTCGTTCCAATGGTAGCCTGCCCGGAAGTCCTTCCAGTACATGCCCAGTTCCTCGCTCATGGTAGCGCGCTGTGCAAGCGAGTTGGTGATCAGCTTCGGGATCGCACTGTCCTTCTCCAGCCGCGAGAGCGCGAGCGCGATCATCGCCTGCTCCTGCATACCGAAGCGCGTCCAGTTGTCCTTCGCGTGACCCATGATGAACTCAACGGCGCTGTTCTTCTTACGCCCCACTGGTATTTGAGGGAAGCAACTTCGCGCGTACAGGTAGTGGAGGTCCTCGGCCGAGGGCATGGGTAGCGTATCGCCCTTGAAGGGTGAACTCACGACGCATGCGCTGATGATCTTCCTCAACTTGTTCATCCAGCCATGTTACCGCATTGCGCACCATGCGACCGGCTTCACTGTCGGGATCCGTATCCAACGCACCCAATTGCTGCAAGTGCCCAAAGCCCGCCACGATGTGCTGGGTGATGTAGCGCGATGGCTGCATGCCGCTCCACCATGGCCAGGCGCCGTTGCGCAGTTGCATGTCCGCCAGCTTCTTCATGGCAGCGGATTCCTCGTTGGCCATGCGGTGCAGGTCGAAGAACAGTGCGATACGTCGTTTGCGCTCTCCTTCATCCTTCGCGTTCATCACCCAGGGCGTTTCCTCCAAAAGCACTCCTTTCAATTCCGGGTTCTTCTCCAGTGCGCTCAGGAACGCACCCTCGTTACCGGGGGTCCCTTTGCTCCACGCTTCGAACACCTTCTTGACCACCGGACGCTCGCTCACGATGTGTGCTGCAAGGTGGTTGGCATAGTAGCGGCTGAAGATCTGTTCGGCACATTCGTGCGGGAACTCCATCAAATACGGTAGCGCCTGCACAGCATACCACGCCGGGTTGGGCGTGTACTCCAAGGTGAGGGAGCGATGCTGTAGTGTTTGCCCTTCGGCAGGCTCAGGGCGACAAGCGAGCAGGTTCGGCAGGGAGAACGACTTCGTTCCGGCCTTGGTGATGGAAAGCGGAACACTCTCGGTCACGAGCACCCTGTCCGTGAGGATCGGCAGCATACGTTCCTCGCCATCCTTCATGCCCGATGCCCCTGCGGTGATCCGCACGGCAACCGCATCAACTCCTTCGGGCACCTGGATGTTCCAAGAAACGTTCGCGCTTCGTCCCGGGGCGGCGGTGAAGGAGCGTTCGTTCTTCGCGAGCGCGAACGCTCCGTTGATGGCCTTGTTCGTGTACGGATCGAAGAGTTCCAGTTTCGCACCACCATTCACAATGCCACCTTCGATCACGTTGACCTTGGCGGTGAGTACGATGCGATCGCCCTTGCGCAGGAAGCGCGGCAGGTTGGGCGCCACCATCAACGGCTTCTGCGTGATCGTGGATCGGTTGAACTGCGCTAGCTGCAACTCCTTGGTGTGCGCAAGGCCCATGAAGTTCCAGCGCGTGAGCGCATCGGGCATGGTGAAGCGCAGCACCACGTTGCCATCGCGATCGGTCAGCAGGTCCGGGAAGAAGAAGGCCGTTTCGCGGAAGTCGGTGCGCAATGCCGGGCCACCTGTTCCCGACTTGGTCGTGTTCTGTGCTTCATCATCGTCCTCTCCCAGTTTTCCTCTTTGGTCCACCGGCACCGCTGCGACCTCGGCCAGCCCGTTCATGCTATCACCGCCAATATCGAAATAGCCAAGGCTCATCGTCTCCTCTCGCTCACCGCCCCTCGAGACCGATCCGCGGAAATTGCGATAACGTCCGCTCAAGCCGAGCAGATCCTCCGTCATCACCGATCAAGCGCACGTAGTTGCGCGTGCTGTCGCCGACCCAGCCGCTCTGCACATGAATGGACTGGGAGTTACCTGCTCCTGTAGGTTCACAGCGGCCCCATCCTCTTTTCGGGTAGTTGTTCATCCACACCTGCATCCACCAGTCCGGCATGGCGAACTGATCGAGCGAGGCGTCGTACATCGCGGCGAGCACCTGCGCGGCAACATTCTCCTTCTTCGGTCCGGTGATCTTCAATCGCCACTCTTCCTTGGAGCCCGGTAAGAGCTTGTCGCGGAAGCTCATCCATTCGACCTGCAGCTGTTTGTTGCTCCACGGCACGTCGATGTACTGCTGGCGGTTGTGGTCGCGACCTCGCTCCATGCATACGAAATGCACTGTGAAACCTCCACGATCGGTTTCAAGGACGGGAAGCTCCACCCGCTGCTGTCCTTTGCGCAAGGTGAAGGGTCGCCGCACAACGATGGCGTCCTCACGTTCCACCTCCATGAGCACACGGCACTCCGGTAGGGCGCTGCTCAGTAGCAACACGGCCTTCTCGCCGGGTTCGCTCGAGCCTTTCACCACTTCCACATGGAAGACCTCGTTCTCAAACCCAGTGTTCTGGATCTCGGGATCGAAGAGCGTGATCACCTTCTGCACCGTCAACTCACGACCACCGGGATCCACAGTACTCACAACAAGGCGATACGTGCCCACCTCGAGGTCTCGAACTGTTCGCAACGGGATCGCTTTGCCGCGCGCAGGACCACTGTGCAATGTGGCCACATCCCCTATGGCCACCCAAGTGGCCGGGTCGTTCTCATTGTCGTACACCTCGCCGGGGAAAAGCGAGTCGTGCTGTACTGCCGTTATCACAAAACGATCGGGGCGCTCCCACATGCGCTCTCGTTTCACACCACCCGGAGGCTGCATCAATCGCGTGATGCGCACATCAAAGGGAAGGTCGACCGGCTGCCCGTTCAAATTGGTCACACGCACTCCCAAGCTGTCGGCCGTTGAGCGATCCAAGGCATCACCCAGATCGATGGTGATGTCCACTGTACGGTAACCCACGGTCAGCGATGTGCTCGATGTTTGCGTCTCGCCATTGATGTCCGTGGCCCACGCTTCCACCGTGTAGGTGAAGGAGGGATCGGCATCGCGCGAGAAGACATTGTCGGCCTGCGCAAGGAAGGTGACCTTGAACTTCCCGGTCGCATCGCAGGTGGTTGATCCACTGGCGATCTCCGTACTGCGCCCCCAGGGCAATCCGCGCCAGTTCCAGCCACACCACCAGGGCATGTTCGCACTGCGCGTTACCGTGTATTTCACGCTGGCTCCATCGAGCGGCGCTCCCGCGTAGCTCTTCGCCATGCCCGTCACGGTTGCCTCCCCGCCAAGTTCGGGCGTGGTCGTGATCGGCTCGAAGGTCACTTCGAACAGCGGGCGCTTGTACTCTTCGATGCGCACCATCTTCTGCGCGTGATCGGTGATCAGCTTGGCACATTCCCGTGAGCCCTCCGAGCGGGATGGTCAGGCGTGCGCTGAACGAGCCGAAGGCATCGGTGGTGTACTTCAGCGAATCGATCACCTCACCATTGGCCCCGATGAATTGCAACATGCCGGAATGGCCGCGCTTCACCTCGGTGCCTCCTCCACGCTTCACCGTCGCGATGCCTTTGACGAACAGCTCCTGGCCGGGGCGGTAAACGGCGCGATCAGTGAAAAGAAAAAGGCGGAGGCTATCGGACTGGTGCTCGTCGGAGTGGCCGTATACCCAGAACGGAGCGCCCATCAAACGATCATCACCATCCTCCAGCCACCAACGTACCTCACCCTGCCGATCCGCCAGGTTCGTGCGTACCATACCATCGCTGTCCGTAACAAAGTCGGCAATCCCAATGAGCCGCTCTGTCGCCGTGTGGTCCACGTTGCGCACATAGGTCGCCGCTTTCACCCCTCCTTTCGGTTTGCCTGTTGTGCGATCGACGACGAGCAGGTCGACTTCGGTACCGTGCTGACGTTGCACCACGGCGAGGTTGGTCACCTGCACATTGCACCAGCTGATCACATCGGTACCCGCGCGAAAGTCCGGTGTGTTGCACACAAGCACCGCATATCGTCCGAAGGGAAGCCCCTCGACGGGAAGTTCAACAACGTGTTCGTTGAGGTCACCATCATCGGGTAGGGCAACCGTCCAACCGCGCTCGGGCCTCTCCGTGGTGAGGAACCGGTCGTGATCCCGGTCCCATCGCTGCGCCAGGTTCGGGTCCAATGGGTCCTTAACCACACGCAGCCATACTTGCTTGGCGTTGGTGAACTGCAGTGCAACGCGGAAGGGCTTGACAGCCGGCACCGCCTCCTCCGAGCGTACCTGCAGGTTCGTGCGCTCGAGCCGCGACTTCATTGCAAGCGAATTACGCGCCCCGAAGGAACCCGGCCATTTGGTGATCGCGGAAGTGCACAGGTCGAGCGCCGTGCGTCGTTCGTCCTTGAACGCAACACCAGCAAGCCGGTCGTACCGAGAGCTTTGTTCTTCATGCCATCTGGCCATGGCGACCATCACCTCTGCTTCGCAGGCATCGTAGGGCACGCGCGTGCGTAGCAGTTCCAATGCAGCGAGGTACAGGCTGTCCTTGTTGGACAAGGTGCTGTATTGGCGCACATGGGCTAGGCGTTGCATCACCACATCCACGTACGCATCGAGCTTGTCGTCGTCGAGGTGGGACCGCTCGAGATGCTGGAACGTTCGCATGGCTTGGAACTCCCAAGCGGTGCTGTCGCGATGGTTGAGCTTGCGCCACGCGAAGGGATCGAAGAGGTCGAACCAGCTCGCATTGTCCAACTGGAAGCGCCAAGCTGGTTCGGTGATACGTGTTTCAGGGTCGGTAAAGACGGCCAACGCGCGCTGCGCCAGCAGATCGTAGAGCTTGTCGCGTAGCGTTCGTGTGGCCGTATCACCTTGCAACAGGCCGGCCAGTTCGCCCACAGGGATCTGCACAAGCGTATCGTACGGTTCCAGCGAAGCGCGGAAAGCGCCTATCACCTCGGCCATGAAACGTTGCTGGGTCCATGTCTCCGGGTCGTCGCCCCCAACACCGCCCAGCTCGGTGCGCTCGAGGATCGTCCAGCGTTCATCGCGGTAGTAGTTCCACCAACCCTCGGCACGCACACTATGGAGCAGCTGCGCCAATGGCGTGGCGGCCGTGTTCGCACGGTCGTCCATCTCCGCAAGGATCGTCCTGCGCTCCACGCCTGTCATCAATTGGTACTCACTGCGGCGTACCCATGTGCGGAATTCGGTACGCCAATCTCCGGTACCTGCCGCTTCGATCCGAAGTGCTTCCACCTTCTCCAACGCCGTGGCATACTGGCCGATGTTCACCAGCGAATCGATCACCGTCCAGCGATGATCGGTCCCGGACGCATTGTTCTTCACGCTGTTGCGGGAACCGCCACAAGCAACGAGCAGGAAGAACGCGAAGAAGTAGAGAGTGGAAGAACGGAAGGAATGGACCATGAGATTGAACTATCAACGGGGCGCAAAGCTCGCGCTCGGAAAACAGAAATCGCGTTGATCAGCGAAAGCGCGCCGCGTTCACTTCCGGATCGATGGATGCGCCTTTGGTGACATGCTCCAACAAGTGTGCAGCACACCATGGTGCCAGCAGGGCCCCTCGTGATCCCAGCCCGGTGAAGACCGCTTCATGTCCGTTCATCCGCCCCAGTATCGGGCGCCGATCCTGGGCGGCAGGACGCACACCTGCCCAGTGATCGAGCACTTCGATCTCGCCGCTCCATAGGCGCGTGAGCTTGTCCATGAGGTGGTCCCGTCCTTTTTGCGTTGGACCGCTCCAGACATCGTCCCACGCGAACGTGGCCCCCGCGCGATAGGTCTCGTCGCCCACCGGCAGCAAGAACAAGCCGCGGTGCACCATGGAGCGAAGGGCCAGTCCGGGCATACGCACCGTGAGTCCTTCACCGCGCACGGGCACCAGACCTTCCATCGGCTGGAAGGGGCCGGCACAACGGATCAAGATCGGTGCGCTATGCCCATCGATCTCCACTCCTTCGCTCGTTGTTCGCACATCGGCATCCCTCACGCTGCGCGCCTCCAACGCACCGGCCTTGATCCACCGCTCCCTGTGCAATCGAAGGAGCGTGGGAATGTCGAGCCAAGCGCAACGCTTCACCACTCCGCTGCCATACGGTTGTGGCAATTGCGCTATGGCAGGATCATCGCCGGGTCCCACAGCGAGCAAGCGGGAGAATTCCTCCTCCTTCATGCGCATATGCCAGAGTCCCGCCTCTTGTGCCGTTGGGAAGAGCTCCACCAGCGGCATGGGATGCCAGAACGACGCCTCGTAGTCCAATTCGAGTTCCCGGTAGAACGCACCCGCGATCGCCAGCATTTCCGAGGCACGCCAACTCGGAACGGTGCGTCGCAGCACGATGGGGTTGACGATCCCGGTGGCCACGGCACTCGCACGACCGGGCAGCTGCGCATCGAAGATCATCACGCGAAGGCCTGCATCGGCAAGCGTCTCGCTCAGTACGGTACCTGCCAAGCCCCGGCCTATGATGAGAACGTCATGGGTGTGCAACACGGAGGCGAAGTTCGCCTTTGAGCGCTGCTATGCCGCGATCAAACGCTGCATGCGCTCGATCAGTTCCTCCTGGTCATAGGGCTTCTGCACCAAGTCGTTGGCGCCGGTGCTGCGCACCGTGGCGTGCAGGTGTGGGAGGTCGTAGGCGGTGAGCACCATCACCTGCGTGGTGATACCGTGAGCACGTATCTCTTCCACCAAAGTGAGGCCGTCCACATGGGGAAGGCCGAGATCGATGAGTATGAGGTCGAGGGACAGTCCGTTCAACTGCTGCACGAGTTCACGACCATCGCGCAAAGCGGTAACCTGCCAACCCGCAGCTATCAATCGCTTCTCCAGCAGCTTACGCACCAGGGCGTCGTCCTCGATCAGCAGTACATGCGGCATGGCTGCTGATACGGATCCCCTCGGTCATAGGTTATCGAAGGGTGTCCAACCCGATGTGTTCAGCTACCGAAGACCGCCTTGAACAGGTCGTTGCCGTTGGCGAAAACGATGAGACTGAGCAGCAATACCATGCCCACCATCTGCGCCACTTCCAGCACGCGCTGGTTCGGGGCGCGACCGGTGATAATCTCATAAAGCAGGAAGACCACGTGACCACCATCCAGGGCCGGTATGGGCAGGATGTTCATGAAGGCGAGGATGATGCTCAAGAAGGCGGTCATGTTCCAGAAGACCTGCCAATCCCAATGCGGACTGAACAACCCGCCAATGGCACCGAAGCCACCGATCTGGCTCGCCCCGCTGGAGGAGAAGAGCAACTTGAGCGAACTCACGTAAAGACCGAGCGTCTCCCACCCATTGGCGATGCCCGCCGGGATGGATTGTAGGAAGGTGTAGTCCTCCTTGCCCATGGTGAACCACGCGGACCCCGTCTTGTTCCCAATGCCCACACGACCATTATCATCCACCTTCACAAGATGTGACGAACGTGTTCCGTTGCGTATGGCGTCGATGAACACCCATCCTCCCTTGTTCACCTCCATGGCCTTCACGAAGTCGCCGAAGTAGGCCGTGCTTCTTCCGTCCACGGCCACGATACTATCCCCCTTTGCGAGCGAACTAAGGGATGCGTTCGCGCCTGCAACGATGCTATCCACGACGAAGGGTACGCGTGGCATGAAATGCGCCTGCTTGCTCTTGGTCATCTCTTCTTCCACACCCGCGGTAAGCACGATCTCCAATGGTTCGCCCCCGCGCTCCAGGGAGATCGTTCGCGGTGCCATTGCTGATGACCGACTTGGTGAGCTCCTTGTTCAGTTCTTCCAAACTGCGTGGTGCAACCCCGTTCACGGCGGTCACACGATCGCCTTCGCGCACTCCTTGCGCGAGCATCATTTCGCTGGGATGAAGACCGTACTTCGTTTGGTCCAAGGGGATGAACTCCTTGCCCCATGCCCACAGGATGCCGATATAGATGACCATGCCAAGGAGCAGGTTCACCGTTACACCGCCCACCATGATGATCAGTCGCTGCCATGCGGGTTTGCTACGGAACTCCCAGGGCTCGGGTGGTTTGGCCATCTGGCTCTTGTCCATGCTCTCGTCCACCATGCCGCTGATCTTCACGTAGCCGCCCAAGAGGCAACCAGCCGATACCGTACTCGGTATCACCGATCTTCTTCTTGAAAAGCGAGAACCAGGGATCGAAGAAGAGGTAGAACTTCTCCACGCGGGTCTTGAACCAGCGGGCAGGAAGGAAGTGGCCCAACTCGTGCAGCACCACGAGGATGCTCAGGCTGAGGATGAGCTGTGCGCCTTTGATCAGGATCTCCATGCGGAAGGAACGCGTTCACGTGCCAGTCGCCGTGCTTCGGCGTCGCTGGCTTCGAGGTCGGCGAGGGTGGGGTTTGTGATGAAGGATGCGTGCGCGAGGCAATGTTCCACCAGCTCGCTCATCTCGAGGAAGCCGATGGCATCACGCAGGAAGAGTTCAACGGCGACTTCGTTCGCCGCGTTGAGGACACAGGGCGCATTGCCACCCTGGTCCATTGCTTCCAAGGCGAGCGCAAGGTTGCGGAACGTGTTGAGGTCAGGTTGTTCGAAGGTCAGCGCACTGTACTTGGCGAAGTCGAAGCGCGGCCACTTCGTTGGAAGGCGATCCGGATAGGCGAGCGCGTATTGTATCGGCAGCTTCATGTCCGGGCAGGCCCATCTGCGCCTTCATGCTTCCATCAGCGAACTGCACGATGCTGTGGATGATGCTCTGCGGATGCACGACGATCTCGATCTGCTCGCGCTTCAGGTTGAAGAGCCACTTCGCCTCGATCGCTTCCAATCCTTTGTTCATCAGGCTCGCACTGTCCACGGTGATCTTGGCACCCATGTTCCAGTTTGGGTGCTTGAGCGCTTGTGCCTTGGTGACGGCGGCGAGTTCAGCGCGCGTTCTTCCACGGAAAGGACCGCCACTGGCGGTGAGCACGATCTTCTCGATGGGGTTGTGCCATTCGCCCGCCATGCATTGGAAGATGGCGCTGTGCTCGCTATCGACCGGATAGATGTTCACGCCTTTGGCGCTCGCCGCTTTCGTCACCAACTCACCGGCGACCACGAGCGTCTCCTTGTTCGCGAGCGCAATGGCTTTGCCTGCTTCGATCGCCGCCAACGTCGGGCGCAAGCCCGCGTAGCCAACGAGCGCCGTGAGCACCACGTCGATATCGGCCATTGCAACGGATTGCTCCAGGGCTTCGACACCGGCAAAGACCTTGACGCCTTTCGGGAAGAGTGCATTCTTCACCGCGTCGAGCTTGGACGCGTCACCGATCACAACAGCGTTCGGTTTGAACTCCAGAGCCTGCTCGATCAGAAGATCCACCTTCCCATTGCAGGTGAGCAACTCCACCTGGAAGTGCTCGGGCTGTTCGCGCACGACCTCCAAGGCTTGGGTGCCGATGGAACCGGTGGAACCGAGGATGGCGATCTTTTTCATGTGCTCATGTGGGCATGTGTTCCTGTGCACATGGAAGAGCGGGGCGCAAAGATCGCCGTTCCGGGGCACGCCGATGAACCCGGATCACCCCTCGGTGTACCGATCATGTGATCGGCCCCGTTCCCGCATCATCCTACCAAAGCCTCCTATGAAGATCTCCATCTCGGTACCCAAGCCCTGTCACGAGAACTGGAACGCGATGACCCCCGCCGCGGACGGCGCACCGGGCATCGCCGGAAGGCATTGCGATAGCTGCCAGCACACGGTGATGGACCTTACCCGTGTAAGCGACGCCCAACTCATCGACCTCTTCCGGAAGGATGCCATGCCCAAGTGCGCGCGCTTAAGCCAGGGACAATTGGACCGCGTCATCACCTTGGAGGCGGATCGGTCACCGCGCCTGCTGCCGGCGGCGGCTGTGGGACTGGCCATGGCATTCGCCGCGCCGGATGCGGATGCGCAGAACTGTGCCCCAACGGTGGGTAAGATGATCGCCCGCCCGGTGGAGATAACGCACATAACGCTTGGTGAGATGGTGGCCACGCCCAAGGACAGCACGGACCAGATCATCGAAAAAGTGCAAATGGGGAATGTGAGCATTCCGATGGTGAAAGGGGAAGTGGCTGTTCACCCTACCCTTCCGATCAAGTTGGATCCTTTGGGGGCCGATACTGCCAAAGCCGTTCGCACAGGACAGACGATCATCAGCGGTGGCCGTTCTGAATTGACCTACTACATCGACGAGGTGAGGGGACAGGGCCCCGTTCCACAGCATCAACTGGAGGAACTTCCCGTCATCACGGGCGGGATACCCGGCACGTTCGGGGATGCAGGCGTGCGAGTGGTAGCCGAAGCGTTGAGGGTTACCGGCCGTGTGCTGGACGAGAACGGAGAACCCGCCCCCTTTGTGTCCATTCGTTTGGAGAACACGCCAGTTCGCAGCGCGAGCGATCTGGATGGCCGTTTCTCGCTATCCATCCCCGACTCTTTGTACGATGTTGGACTTTCCCTGCGCATCCACATGATCGGTTACTCGACCGTGGAAGTTCCAGTGGGCACCGGCCATCATGCGGGGATCGCACCTGATGTTCCCATGTACGTGGAAGGCAGGCATGCGTTTACCGGCCGTGCCATGCTGAACGACAAGCCGATCCCCGGTTGCATCATCGAAGTGGTCGGAACGGACAAGCGGATCATGGCCGATGAACGTGGCTTCTTCGGTTTCGATGTGCCCGATGGCGAACACGAATGGACCGTGCGGGCCATTGCTCCCGATGGAAGTGCGGGGAGCACCACCTTCCCGGCAAGCGCTCTGCCCTGCTGCGTTCCCATCGCACTCGAAGCGCAGGAGAAGCGTGCGACCGTTCGTCCTTCATCCATTGACATGGGCGACATCGTACTGGTGCCGAACGAAGCGATCATGATGGGTCTATGGATCGAAACGACACCGGCGAAGCAAAGCCTGGCGAGACGCGCAGGCGCTCCGTTCCGATGGGTCGGGCGGCAGGTGAGCAAGCCCTTCAGGTAGATCAACGCGCCGCCGCACGCCTCAGGCGATCGTTGATGCACCTCGACCAAGTCCTTCATCAGGAAAGCGTTCTGCCAAGATCACATCGCAGTCGCTAGCGTCGAGCGTGCGCAATGCTGAGAAGAGATGCCTGGCCGCTTCGGAGAGATCACCACTGGATGAAAGCACTTCGCAACAATGTACATCGTGATCTTCGCGGAAACTGATCATTCCGATACGCTTGCTCTTGTGTTGTTGCGACAAGGTGATGACATCGCCGACATGAACCGGCTTGCGCGGCGCGTAGTGACTTTCGAGCATACCGGGCGCAACAGGCATCACCTTCTTCATGGTTACAGCAACACGCCCTATCACCTCCTCAATGCGTTCCACGGCAATGCCACCTGGACGGTAAAGCACCCAGCGCCCATCATCCAAACCAACGATCGTCGATTCGACGCCAACAATGCAGGGGCCACCATCGAGGATGTACGGGATGCGATCGCCCAATTGATCCGCAACGTGCTGCGCGGTCGTGGGGCTCACATAGCCGAAGGGATTCGCACTTGGGGCCGCCAATGGAAAGTCCAGTGACCGCAAGAGTTCAAGCGCTAGCGGATGCGCTGGCATGCGCACACCCACGGTATCCAGTCCGCTGGTGACGAGATCCGGAACGATGTCCTGTTTCGGCAATACAAGTGTGAGCGGTCCGGGCCAGAAGTGATCCATCAGTGCTTCCGCACCGGGCGATAATTCTTTCATCACACGGTGCACATCCTCACGCCTGCCAATGTGAACGATGAGCGGATCGAAGCTTGGTCGTTGCTTCGCTTCGAAGACCTTCAACACAGCTGCCTCATCGAAGGCGTTCGCCGCGAGGCCGTAGACGGTCTCCGTGGGAATGGCAACGATCCCGCCTTCACGCAGGAGTTCCGCCGCGTGCGCTACATCATCGCCGATCAGCTGCTTCACATTGCGAAGGTCGGGCTCACAGCCTGTTCGGTCCGGAACACAAGAGCGTTCGTCACGCCGCCGAAGAAGACCGTGCTTCTGGAACCTGCTTCAACACCAGCATGAACAACCCCGACATGAACAGCAGGGCTGCCCCGGTGGAGCCATATGACAGCATGCGGAAGTACTCCCCGAGCCGTCATCCGAGAACAAGTTCCCCCGGGTAAGGTGGGGATCAGCCAACCGAAGGACAGCACCATGGTGAGCGCGCTTCCACGACCATGAGCAGGGCGTCCACGCCTGGAGCTTTGCGCACATAAAGGATGCTCGCGAGCAGAACGATGATCTCCGGGAACAAGCCGATGATCGATGTGAACAACTGGAGATAGTCCATATGCGAGGCGTGTTCAGTTGGTTGGAGTGGAAGTTTCCGCGCGAAGCATGTGCGTCACCGTACGCTTATGTTGTGCATGCACGTTGAACCAGATGAAGATGTTCACCACGCCCAAGAGAGCGCCGAGGTAAGGAACGAAGGTGAAGATGTGGATCACACAGAGCGTGCGTGAAGTGCCGGTATCGATCAAGGGCGTGCGGCCGCTGTACTTCGGTTGCGACCCGGCCTTGTAGAGCAATTCACTGAGCGTGACGTATGAGCGGAACATCCAGTAGAGGTTGAAAAGCGGTATGAACAAGAAGCCCACGGCCTGACCTGCACTGAACTCGTTGAAGCCGGTCTGCTCGATGGCGACGCGCCAATGACGGTAGTGCAACTTGCACCACTTCACGGTGAACAGGACACCGAAGACAAGCACTGCCACCATCCCCAACACACCGATCAAATAGGCGCCCTCCTCCTCGTTGGACGCCAACATCACGAGCAGCACCACCGGAGCAGCGACCAAGCTCACGATCATGAGCACGCAATGCAACACCATTCCGTGGTAGAGTGCATCGAGCTCGTTCGCAAGTGCAAGAGCCTCCGTCCGCTCGCTGAAGATCCTACCGCTTTCCAAGGGGTCGGGTGACCCAGTATTGACATGCCGCTGCACAAGCATGAACACGCCCACGCCGAACAAGAGGTAGGCAACAGTGCTGGCGATCGATCGTATCGACTGGTAGATCAGGATGCTACTGTAGTCCGGAGACCCGTACTCATCGCCTTCCGTGAGGCTGCTCCATAGCAAGCGCCAGATGATTGCGATGGCAAGGCTCAGCACGCTGCCGATCAACATCAACACCGAATCGACGTTGACGCGTCGTGTGATGAACACCACGCTCAAGAGCACCGCCAGCACAGCGGGCAGGTAGCCCAACACTTGTTCAAGGGTCTCCTGGGTGGTCATTGATGCGGCACGACGGTGAGCAAGGATAACGGATACGGTGCGATGGCATCGCGGCGCACACGATCTTCGGAGCCCATGCCGCGCCACCTCCTGCTCTTGTGGAAGCTGTTCCTGCTCGGGCTGCTCACGGGTCAGCTCTTCCGGCTATACCTGTTCGTTGCTCACGGCGATCAGTCCGATGGCGCGAGCACATCGCACATCCTCCGCGCCTTCTTCGATCGCGGGCTGCTCTTCGAACTGTACGTGAACGCCTGGATGCTCCTGGTGCCGACGCTGTTGCTCGGTGGGCGTCACGCTCGTAGGTAGCACCGCCGCTGGCCTGTCATAGCCGCGCGATGGATCTACACCTTGCTTTTCATCGTCATGCTCTTCTGTGCATGCACCGACCTTCCCTTCTACGCCTACACCAATATGCGCCTCACCGACATGGCGCTGAGCACGGCGCAGACGGTGCAGCAATCATTGAAGGAACTCGTGAGCTCCCCGCCTTACTTCATCGCGTTGCTGGCGTTCATCGCGCTCGCATGGTTCGCTGTACGCACCATCAGTAGGTTGTTCCGCTCGCTCGATGTCACGGAAGCGCCGATGCCTGCTCGCCGTCGTTGGTTGCTCTTCACCGCCACGCTACTTGTACTGATCCCTGGAATGCGCGGAACGCTGGACCCCGGTGATGCACCGCTCACTGCGGAGGATGCCTACTTCAGTGAGACGCCCTTCCTGAACCAACTGAGCACGAACGCTGTGTACAGCTTCCTGGAAAGCCTCGGGCAGGACAAGGTGAACTACATGCCTGCGGAAGAAGCGATCACGAACGTGCGTCGGTACCTCGGCATCAAAGAGCAGCGTTACGCATCACCCATTGCGCGCGATGTGACATATGACGCACCTGCGGATCCGCAGAACGTGGTGCTGATCCTTGTGGAAAGCCTGAGCGCGAACCGGCTGCATCGCTTCGGACATCCAAAGAACCTGATGCCCTTCCTGGAGGGTGTGATGGATTCGTCGCTTGTCTTCGATCGCTTCTACGCCGCTGGCACGCGGACTTGCAATGGCATCTTCAGCTCGTTGTACGGACTGCCCGCCATCGGTTCCCAGCATCCGCTCTCGCACCCGAGCATGGTGCTGCAGGACTTCCACGGACTGCCCGGATCACTACGCGCGGCAGGCTACACCACCAGCTTCCTCTATCCGGGTGATCCGCTGTTCGACAACATGAACGGCTTCCTTCCGAACAACGGTTTCGACACCTTCATTGCACAGGACGACTTCGACGCGAGCATCCCGCGCAATAGCTGGGGTGTAACCGATCATGCATTGTACACGAAGACGTTGGAACACATCGGTGAACTGCAACGGAGGAGCGATGCCCCCTTCTTCGCTACGGTAATGACCATCAGCAGCCACAAGGGCTACAATGTGCCGGACGACATCGCTGGCTTCGCACCTACGAGCACCGAAGGCGATGAGAACATCTACGAGTACGCCGACCGCGCCCTTGCCGAATTCTTCTCCGCAGCACGAAAGGAAGCGTGGTTCACGAACACCGTCTTCGTCATCGTCGGCGATCATGGCCAACGCTTCGATCCGGTTTACGAAGTGCCGCTCGCTTTCCACCATGTGCCGCTCATCATCCACGCACCGGGTCTTGTTGTACCACGCATGGAACATGGCCTCGGGACGCAGGTGGACCTTCCTGAAACAGTGCTTGGAACGCTACATATACCGCACATGAACAATACCCTCGGTATGGACCTTATGCGCGGCACGCATCCATGCGCATATTTCTGCTCTGATCATCGTATCGCCGCGCTCAACCGATCAAGCTATTGGATCCGCACTGGCGAGACGGAGCGTTTGTACGACCATCCTTCGCGCAGCACCTTCAACCTCGCTGGTGATCGTCCAACGGATTTGGACAGCCTGCGCACGTATGCACAGAGCATGGTGCAGGCTGCTACGTGGATGGTGGAGAAGAAGCTGGTGGGGATATCCGTTCAGAAGGAGTGATCGGTAGCCTCGCTACCTTCATCCGATCAACAACCCATCACCATGGACCGTCGCGGTTTTCTCCGATCCTCCTGCCAGGCGTGCGCAGCCATCGCGCTAGCACCCGCCCTCGTTTCGATGGAAAGCTGTGCCAGTGGCTCGAAGATGCTCGCCGTGGAGAACGGCATGCTCACCGTGCCGATGGACACGATGGGCAATGGCAATACGGCCATCGTCAGCGGCCAGGGTCTCGCGAACAAGTTGATGATCGTGAAGCGCGCCGACGGCACGTACACCGCATTGGAACTCCTGTGCCCACACAAACAGGGGCCCTTGAAGGAGGTGACCGGCGGACTGGAATGCGACTGGCATCACAGCCGGTTCGACCTGGAAGGCAAGGTTCTCGGCGGACCTGCAAAGCAGGATCTGAAGACCTATCCGGTAGGTTCGGATGGGAAGAATTTGCTCGTGAAGGTGGTGTGAACCGGGGAAAGATCGCCCCACCCGGCTCAGGGCAGAATTGTTCATGTGATCCGGTATAACGGCCCGGAACGCCTGACACGCTTGGGGATGAGTGCGCTACTCCGGCTCAATGGAACATAGCGGAACAGTCTTGGGAGCCACAAGGACCAACCCCTAAGCCATGACTACCACCCTGAAGAGCTTTTTGATCGCCACCGCTTTGAGCGGAGCCGTCCTACTGCCCGGTTGTTCCGAAACACCAGCGGAACAAGCCGAAGACACGAGCGCAACGCTGAGCAAGATCGCCGAGGAGGCCGCAGCACGCGAATCGAACTCCCTCCTGGAATGGGAGAAGGAGCGTAACGCCATCCTCACCGACCTGCGGGACCTGCGGGACGGGATAGACAAGGACCTGAACGACTGCAATACGGAGCTCGCGAAAAAGGACATCCGCTCCATCGAGCGTACACGGCAGCAAACGATGAAGGATGAACTGGAGAAGGAGAAGGCGCTGGTGGAAGGTGCCATCGCCAGCATCGAGGGCATCAGTACGGATGCCAATGAAGCCGAGCGCAACACCGTGAAGGTGAAAGCCGAGGAGACCCGCAGCGCCGTGAGGATCTGGTGGGAGAAACGCAAAGAGGGCTTTGACAGGGCCACACGCCAGGACCACGACAACGACGGACACTGACCAACTCGTTCGACTCGCTCCTTTGGTGGAAGGAAAGTCGATGACAGGAACGGCATCCCGCAAGGGGTGCCGTTCCCTTTGGTACGAGCGATCGTGCGTGGCTCCCTTTCTTCATGGTTCCAGCAAACCCGTTCTTGGAGGAAGCGGTCTTCATCACGGGGTGTTGTAGCACATTCCGCGGGTAAGGAGTTCCACGCTTTCCACAGATGTGCATACTACGGAAGGTCCATCGCACCGCACCAGCGCCACGGCACAATTGGTGTTTCACTCGAAGGCAAAACAGAACGCCATGTTTCGCTGGATACTCATCTTCCTCGTCATCGCCATCATCGCGGGCATTTTCGGATTCACCGGCATAGCAGCAGGTGCTGCCGAGATCGCCAAGATCATCTTCTTCATTTTCCTCGCGCTCGTGGTGCTCGCGCTCGTCTTTGGTGGCACCCTCTGGAAGAAGGTCTCCAACTAACCAGCACGATGAACCGCAAAATCGCACCCATCCCCATGGGTTACCGCATACTGGCCATTGGCCTGGGTGCGCTGTTCATATTGTGGATGGCAGTGTGGTACTAGCCGATCGTTGGAAGCTTGCTGGCGCAGGTGAGCATATTCGCGCCAACGACGTTCCGGTGAACACGGATCCTCGTCGCGGATCGTTGATCTTGCGCCGCGCATGCGCTTCATCGTCCTCCCTACGCTCTTTGTGTGCTCGTTGCAGAACACACAAGCGCAAGAGTTGGTGATCAACGGTGGCTTGGAAAAAGTCGGTCGCTGCCCCCAAGGCCCGGTGATCAAGAAGCTCACCGTGGATGGCCGTGTGAAAGCCGCGCAAGGCGACCCCGACCTTTACAGTGCGTGCAGCAGCAGCTTCGGTGTGCCGCTGAACTGGAGCGGCGCACAACCCGCATGGAACGGCACCACGTACGCGGGGCTCGTCCTCACCAGCGATATGCCCGATGAATGCGGCTCGCGCGAATACCTCCAGTTCCCGCTGGAGCACCCGCTTGAGAACGGGCGCCGCTACCGGCTTTCATTCCGGGTGAGCGTTGCGGAATACGCGGGCTACATCACCGATCGCGTGGGTGCGATCTTCTCCGCGGAGGATCTTTCGCGGAAGGGTGTGCCCTTACGAGCGCGAGAGCATGCGCACATGGAGAACCCATTGGGCCGCCTGCTGGATGACACCGCATCGTGGACAACGGTAAGCGGTTTGTACAACGCCACTGGCGGTGAGCAGTTCGTCATCGTCGGCAACTTTCATCCGTGCAACAGCAGCACGCGCAAGGCAATGAACGCCGACAAGAAGGCGAGCATGAAGCGCAAGGTCGATGCGCGGATGGATCCCGAACCACGGCGCGGTGCGTGGCATGCGTGGATGAAACGCACCGCGTATGTGTACCTCGATGGCGTGTCGCTGGTGGCGGATACGAGCGCACCGGAACATATCGCCTTGCTTACCGCCGATCAAGCTTGTCCTCACGGTGTTGCGGCGGCAACAGGTCCGGAGTTGATCCCCGATCCGGGCTTCGACAACAACGTGCATCCGAAACCGGATAGCTGGCGCAACGCCAGCAGCGGCACACCCGACCTCATGAACGGGCTGACGGGTTTGTACACCTACTCCCAGGGCTACCCGGACAATCGCGAGTACATCCGGATACCACTTGCCGACACGCTCAGTCCGTGTACGACCTATCGCATTGCGTTCGACGTATGGCGTAACAGCACCTATGCCTACGCCATGGACGCCATCGGCATCGCTGTCACGGACACCTTCAGCATCCGCTACGATCGTGAGCGCTTGCGCTTCCCTTGGGCATGGCGTTCACCGCGTGGACTTCCCATCACGCACACCGATGCACCCATGACACTGTGCGGCACCTTCACTCCCAACCTATGCGCAACCCAATTGCTGCTCGGCAACTTCGACCCCGATACGGCCTGCACCTTGATGCTCGCGGGCAATGAGAACGACGGACCCTTCGCATACTACTACGTGGACAACGTACACCTGAACGCGGTGGAGCGCATCGCTGGCTGTGTGGATACGTGTCGTACCAAGGTGATGATGACACAAACGGATCGTGTCTCTGATCCCGCATTTCCGGATCGCCTCTCGCTCTACTTCGATACTGATAGCGACGAACCGCTGGGTCGTTACGTCGCGGAACTGGATCGCCTCGCAGCACTGCTGAAGGACGAACCGACCTTGCGCATCCGTATCATCGGCCACGCCGACGATAGTGGCACACCCGCGCACAATGAACGCTTAGCGCAAGCACGCGCTGATCGGTTGCGCTCTGCGTTGATCGAACGCGGTGCCCCGGATGCACACATCACAACAACATCCGCCGGAAGCAGGGAACCCATCGCCGACAACACCACCGAAGAAGGACGGGCGATCAACCGGAGAGTGGAGGTGGAGGTGGTTAGGTGAATCGGCTCACAAGCCCTCCACGTACCTCCTGTCGTTCGCCAACCTCGGCATCTTGCTCTGCGCGTCGTTCATGCCGCGCGCTTTCATCAAGGCCGCAAAACCTCCGCGCGATACCGGCGTGAGCACCAACGGACGAAGCACGCTGCCGGTGATCAAGTCGCGGTAGTAGATGTTGCGCTTGCGCATGGCAGCATCCAGCGCGGCAGCGAGTGCTTGCATGTCTTTCGGTGGCACGGCGAACTCGACGAACCACTCGTGATAGGGCAGTCCACCATCGGATGGCGTGAGTTGCGGAGCCACCGTGAACTCGGCCACTTCGCATGGCAAGTTGTCCATCGCTTCCTTCAACGCGCTCTCCACTTCTTCGGCGATCACGTGCTCACCAAATGCGCTCGTGAAATGCTTCGTGCGACCTGTGACAACGATGCGCGGTGGCGAGAGCGAAACGAACTTGACGGTATCGCCGATCTCATAGCCCCAGAGGCCGGCGTTCGTGTGCAACACAAGTGCGTAGTTCACGCCCACTTCCACTTCAGTGAGTGAAAGTCGCTTGGGTGATGGCTTGCCCAACTCGCTCGTTGGTATGAACTCGTAGTAGATGCCGTTGTCCACCACGAGCAACAAGCCTTCTTCATGGCTCTTATCCTGGTACGCGATGAAGCCTTCGCTTGCGGGGAAGAGTTCCACGCTCGGCACGCTTCCGCCGATGAGCGTTTCCATGCTGCTGCGATACGGCGCATAGTTGACTCCACCATAAACGAAGAGCGAGAAATTGGGGAACACTTCCCGCACCGTTCGCTTGCCAGTGCGCGCGAGCAGGCGCTCCATGTACATGCGCACCCAGCTGGGTATGCCACTGATCAAGCGCATGTCCTCGGTCATGGTCTCACCCACCACGGCTTCCACCTTGGTTTCCCAATCGGGGATGCTGTTGGTGGCGAAGCTGGGCATGCGGTTCTTCAAGAGGTACTTGGGAACGTGGTTCGCCACGATGCCGCTGAGGCGTCCGGTTGGGATGAGCCCACTCTTGTCCAGCACGGGGCTGCCTTGCAGGAAGATCATCTTGCCACCCACGAACTCTGCGCGGCCACTGTATGCGATGTACGCGAGCAACGCACGTCGCGCACTGCCGATGTGGTTGGGCAGCGAGTGCTGCGTGATGGGGATGTACTTGGCACCACTGGTGGTACCGCTGGTCTTGCACAAGTAGAGTGGCTGGCCAGGCCATAACACGTGCTTTTCGCCCGCGATGATGCGGTCGATGTACGGACGGAAGCCCTCGTAGTCCCGAACGGGGGTCGCCTGCACGAGTCCTGCGTGATCATGCACTTGGTGCAGCTTGTGCTCGCGACCGAACACGGTACTTCCTCCGAACTCCACCAACTGCCGCAGCACACCCAACTGTGTGGCCACCGGATCCAACGCACGCCGCATCACCGCCTTGGTGACCATGCGCGCGTATGGTTTTGGCTATGGGCTTTCAGGGGCAAGACGATCAAGATGCTGGGTGCCCTTCGACAAGCTCAGGGCGACAATGGAACCACTATTTGAAGACCATGTACGCTCCGGGGTCCACCGGCTCGCCGTTGTGCCAGAGCTCATAGTGCAAGTGGGGACCGGTGCTCGTCTCACCGGTGCTGCCCACGATGGCGATGGCTTCGCCAGCTTTCACACGATCACCGGCCTTCTTCAGCAGCACGCTGTTGTGTTTGTAGATGCTCGTGAGCCCGTTGGCATGCTGCAACTGCAAAACGTTCCCGGCATCGGTGGTCCAACTGGCCAATGTCACGGTGCCGCCGAGGCAGGCCTTCACCGCCGCATCGGGCTTGGTCACGATATCGATGCCGTAGTGTTCCTTACCACGATCGAAGGTGCTGGTAACAATACCCTGCACAGGTGGTACGAAGAGCAGGCTGGCCAGCTCTCGCCGTTCGGTGGTGCCGCGATCCTCCATCAAGCTGTACTGCTCCTCTTTGGCCACTCGCGCGCGCAGCAGGCTGTCGGAGCGCCCCGGCAGAAGATCCTCGGCCGTCGGTTTCAAGTCGCTCGGGGTGAGCTTGGCTATGCTGTCCGATGGCAGGGACCCGCTGAGGATGCCCCGGAGATTGGCGATGTACAGGTCTTGGGCATGCACCACCATTTCCAGCGAATCGGCCTCGATGGTGCTGCGGTAGGCGTTGAGCTTGGTTTCTTGGTCGGAGTAACCGGGGATGAACCGCTTGAGGGGGGTGAAGACGATCACGGATACGATGAGTGCGCCGTAGAGGAGAAAGGTGAGCACGGTGAACACCAGCACGGACAGCCGGTTGAGCTTCACGCTGAAGCGCTCCTCGAAGGTGCGGTCGTCGATGAGCAGCAGCCGGTACTTGCTGCGCATGCGCCTGAGCAAACGGCGCATACGTCCTTTCTCCGCCTTCGTGCGCTCCTGGGCCATGGGCACAAAGGTGCGCGATCACCGCGCTACGGCTCCGTTCCCCCATCTTCGCAACCCGCTGCGGACACCGGCCATGAAATAACTTCGCCCGTTCGTAGTTCAACACCCCGTGACCCCGCGCCAGCTTCCTTCCCGCCACGCCCTCCTCTGGACCGGGTTGTTCGTATGCCTGCTGGTGGCTGCCTGTTCGCAGGAGAAGGACGCCTTCCTCAACCGCACCTTCCACCGCCTCACCGCCCGTGACAACGGCTGGTTCAACGCCAACGAGAAGTTGAAGGAGTTGGTGATGGACATCGAGGACGCGCACCAGGACAATTTCGACGAGGTCCTCCCGCTCTTCGTTTACGGGACCGAGGAACAGTCACGGGCTGCGATCCCGGACCTCGAAAAATGCATCGACAAATGCTCGCTCGTCATCGAACGGCACAGCATGGACATCGAGGGCAAGGAGAAGAACAAGTGGATAGACGATGCCTGGTTCGTCATTGGCCGAAGCCAGTTCTACAAACGCAACTTCTCCGAGGCCGAACGCGGCTTCACTTACATCAGCCGCAAGTTCAAGGGTGGCAACCGCGAACTGGAAAGTGAGATCTGGTTGGCGCGTACCGCGATCCAGCTGGAGCAGTACGCGAAGGCCCAGAGCGCACTGGACCATGTGACCGATCTGAAGAAACTTCCCAAGGACCTGGACCAGGGAGAGCTGAGCGCCGTGCGTGCCGAGTTGGAGCTGAAGCGCGGCAAAGTGGATGACGCCATCCTTCACCTGGAGCGTGCCGTAACGCTCGCCGAGCAGAAGCGCGAGCGCGTGCGCTGGGCCTTCATCCTCGCACAACTCTATCAGTTGAAAGGGCAGGAGGAAAAAGCCATCAACCAGTTCGCACAGGTGGTGAAGATGAACCCGCCTTACGAGATCGCCTTCCACGCGCAGATCTTCCAAGCGCTGGCCTTCAACAAGGGCGATACGAAGTCGCTGCGCAAGAAGCTCCGCGCGATGTTGCGGGACGACAAGCACATCGACCACTTCGACATGATCCATTACGCGCTGGCGGACCTGGACCTGAAGGACCGTGAGGATTCGCTGGCCATCGACCACCTGCTCACGAGCGTGAGGGTCAGCACCACCGACACCAAGCAAAAGGCCAAGAGTTTCCTGAAGCTCGCCGACATCTACTTCGACGACAGGGCCTACGTGCCTGCGCAGCAGTACTACGATAGCACGCGCTCGCTCCTGAGCGAAGAGCATGTACGATTCGATGAAGTTGACACGCGTGCCCGTGTGCTCGGTGACCTCGTGGAACAGTTGAACATCATTTCGCGCGAGGACAGCTTGCAGGCGATCATGGGGCTCGATCCGGAAGAGCGGGAGAAGAAGATCCGCAGCATCATTCGCGCCCGTGAGCAAGCGGAAGCCGAAGCAGCGCAGAAGGAAGAGGAGGCCCGTGCGGCCTCGGAGCTGGCACCCCCAAGCCGCCTACACCCGGAACCGGAACACGAGGTGCCTGGTACTTCTACGATCCACAGCAGATAGGTCGAGGCCTCACCAATTTCCGCAAGAAATGGGGGAACCGGAAGCTGGAGGACGACTGGCGGCGCAAGGACCGTAGCGGTAGTGCGCTTGCCCAAGGAGGTGAAGAGGAAGAAGAGGAGGGCGAGGAGAACAAAGAGAAGGGTGAGGCTGAGTGGAAGAACCCCGATTTCTACCTGCGCGACCTGCCACAGGACGAAGCCGCGACCATGGCTTCCAACGCGCGCATCTGCACGGCACTGTACACCAGTGGCATGATCTACAAAGAGCAGCTCAAGGATGTGGAGAACGCCATCGAGAGCTTCGAGGTGCTCAATACGCGCTTCGACGAGTGCGACTTCACGGCCGAGGCGCACTATCAGCTTTACCGCATCTATTTGGAGAAGGAGGCCGGCGGTTGGGTGGATCTCATGGGCGGTAGCGGGTCGAAGACCTATGCCGATATCATTCTGGAGCGCTGGCCCGACTCGGAGTTCGCCCGTTTGGTGCGCGACCCCAACATCCTGCAGGCCGATGAGGTGCGCCGGAAGGAAGAGGAAGCCGCCTACAAGGAAGTGTACCAGTTGTTCCGCTCATACGCCTACTACCCGGTGATCACGGCGTGCGATCATGTCCTACTGGAAGAACCGCGCAATCATTTCCGTCCCAAGTACCATATCCTCAAGGCCATGGCTATTGGCGGCACGCGTGATCTGGCCGGGTTCCGCGCTGCCCTCGGCGAGGTGAAGGCCCAGTGGCCCGGGACCGACGAGGCCAATGCGGCGGAAGTATTGCTCGCCAGCCTGGACGGAGGCGCCACGGATGGGGCTCCGAAAGGCATCGCACCACCGCCCCTGTTCAAAAGGAGCGACGGCGAGCATTACTACATGGTGGTGATACCGAACGAAGGCAACGACGTTACCACCATCAAGACGACGCTCTCCGATTTCAATGCGGCCTACTTCGGAGCGGTAACGCTCGAGGTCACCAGCAGCCTCATGGGCACCGACCAACATGTGGTGCTGGTGACGCCACTTGCGGACAAGACACAGGCGATCGAATACCATTCGCTCTTCACAGGCAACCCGGACATGCTGGCGGGGATCAACGACATGGGCTACCCCTCGTTCGCCATCTCCCCGGAGAATTATGCCCTGCTCTACAAGTCGCGCGACATCGCCGGTTATGAGACGTTCTTTCAGGAGAAGTACCTTGACGGTCAGTAGGATATGCTGATCGCGAGGCTATATTCGCACCCAAGCTCTCTTAACCTCTTCAAGCTCCACGGACCATGTTCCGAAGCGAAAAACCGGCGAACACCAACATGAACAAGCCCATGGAACCAGCGAACCCCGGCAAGATCAACAGCATCATGGAGGGCACCTCCATCGAAGGTGAGATCCGCAGCGACAGCAACATTCGCATCGATGGTCGTGTGAAAGGCACCGTGAACGCGAAGGGCCGTGTGATCGTGGGCCAGAGCGGTGTGATCGAGGGCGAAGTGATCTGCCAGAGCAGCGATATCGAAGGCACGGTGATCGGCAAGATCAACTGCCAGGACCTGCTGAGCTTGAAGGCCACGGCCAAGCTCCAGGGCGACATCAACACCAAGAAGCTTGCGATCGAGCCGGGCGCAGTGTTCACCGGAAATTGCAGCATGGCCGGTGGTGTGGTGAAGGAGATGGATCCCACGCGCCTGCAAACAGCCCCGCGTGCCGAGCAGCCTGCTCAAGCAGCCCGCTAACGCCGTTCCACTGATACGGCCTTTGCCCCTTCGGCGCTGAGGTTGTCTGCCGATGTCCAAAGCACCTTTCCTGTTCCCATTGCTCCTGTTCAGTGCGCTGTGTGCGCTGGCTACCTGGTGCGGTGTGTATTTCACCGGAAATGCCTTCACTTGGCACTTCGTGTTCCTGCTCACCTACTTCACGCTCGTTACCCTCGCGCTGCTGATGTGGCAGGAGCGCAGTTCGGCGCAGGCCAACATCTTCATTCGCCGTTTCATGGGCGGATTGGTCATGAAGCTCATGGGTTCCCTGCTCGTCTTCGCCATCCTGCTCAAGGTGGCCCCTCCGGAAGTTGACAAACCGCTCACGGTGGCCTTTGCAGGGCGCTATGTTGCCTATCTCGCCTTCAGCACCGTCCGCCTCTCCCGTGTGATCCGCACGGCGGGCAAATGACATGAAGCTCGAGGACGGTATCGACAAGGAGGAACTGGAAGAGGTCACCGGTCCAGCCAAAAGCTACGCCCGCTACGGTGCCATGGGTACCCAAATGGTGGTGGGCATGGTGCTGTTCATCCTGGGCGGTCGTTGGCTCGATGACGAACTTGAACTGGCCACCCCTTGGTTCACGGTGCTCGGGGTATTTCTCGGCGTCACGGGCGCGCTTTGGTTGCTCTTCAAGGAGACCCGACGGAAGGGCTGATAACTGCTTTCGGCACACCCGTTTGCTCGGATCGCGATAGTGCCTACTTTCGCGGCCGCAATGAAGGGCCTACCCTCCTTGATGATCCTCCGGAAAGCCTTGATTAGCGCGGCTTTCGCGCTGTTCGGCACACTGGTGCCCGGGGCGTTGGCGGCCCAGGATCATGCTCATGATCATGCGGAAGCGCACGACACGGTAGCCGTGGACAGCGCACATGTCATGGCCGTGAGCCATGAACAGGGCACCGAAGAACATGGCCATGGTGAGGTCAAGAAGGAGTTCAAGGCCGGGGAGCTCATCATGGAGCATATCGGCGACAGTCATGACTGGCACTTGTGGGGCCATACCCACCTTCCCTTGCCTGTGATCCTGAAGACCCCCGGCGGATGGGAGTTCTTCAGCAGCGGCCACCTGATGCACGGTGAGAAGTACACCGGCAACCACGGCACCTATGCGCTGAACCACAAGAACAAGATGACCGTCGTGGATGCGCACGGCAACTTGGACGAGACCGCGACGGCTGCCATCACCGACCTCAGCATCACGAAGAACGCTGCCACGTTGATCATGTGCGTGATCCTCATGTGCGTGGTCTTCATCGGCATGGCCAAGGGCTACAAGAGGCGCGGCGTCAGTGCCCCGAAGGGCGTCGCCAGTTTCCTGGAGCCGGTGATCCTGTTCGTCCGCGACGACATCGCGAAGAACAGCATCGGCGAGAAGCACTACATGCGCTTCACGCCCTACCTGCTCACACTGTTCTTCTTCATTTGGTTCCTCAACCTCATCGGCCTCATCCCCATCTTCCCATTCGGTGCGAACGTAACGGGGAACATCGTTACGCCCTTGGTGTTGGCCACCATCACCTTCTTGATCGTGGCGGCCGTTGCGAACAAGCACTTCTGGATGCACATCATCGCCATGCCGGGCATCCCTTGGCCGGTGCTGATCATCCTCACGCCGATCGAGATCATGGGAATTTTCATCCGGCCCTTCACGCTGCTCATCCGGTTGTTCGCGAACATGATGGCCGGCCACATCGTGCTGCTGGTGTTCTTCTGCCTCATCTTCATCTTCAGCAACAACGGCGAGAGTTTGATCGGTGGTTACGCCACCAGCCCCTTCGCGCTGGCCTTCACCATCTTCATCAACTGCCTCGAACTACTGGTGGCTGCGTTGCAGGCTTACGTCTTCACGCTGCTCACCGCCATCTACATCGGAACTGCGGTGCACGAGCCGCACCACGCGCACGCCGAACACCACTGATCAACGACAACCACTCAATACATCATTCGATGACCATCCTCAATTTCCTTCTCCAAGCCGCTCCTGATGCCAGCATGGCCGTTGCAAAAGCAGGTGCCGTTATCGGTGCCGGTCTCGCTGCCGTAGGCGCCGGCCTCGGCGTAGGCCGCATCGGTGGCAGCGCGCTGGAAAGCATCGCCCGCCAGCCCGAGGCGAAAGGTGATATCGTGAGCAACATGATCCTTGCAGCCGCTCTCGTTGAGGGTGTGGCGCTGGGTGCTGTGGCTCTCGGCTTCATCGTGGGTCTCTAGGACACGCCTCCGGAAGGAAGCTGTCGCACAGGTCGCATCCGCGTCCTGTGGTCATCGATAACAATCCGCAACACCCATGGATCTCGTCACCCCCGACCTCGGCCTCCTCTTTTGGATGTGCCTCTCGTTCGGTATTGTCGTTTGGCTTTTGGCCAAGTACGCCTGGAAGCCGATCCTCAGCAGCGTGAAGCAGCGTGAATCCTCCATCGAGGACGCGCTGAACGAAGCGAAGAAAATGCGCGAGGACATGGCGAGGATGGCGGCGAACAATGAATCCATCATGCAACAAGCCCGCGAGGAGCGTGAACTGTTGTTGAAGGACGCGCGCGACATCCGCGACAAGGAGATCGCCGGGGCGAAGGCCAAGGCGAAGACCGAAGCGGATGCGTTGCTGAGCCGCGCTCGCACCGATATCCAGAACGAGAAGAACGCCGCCATCACGGAGATGAAGAACCAGGTGGCCGAGTTGAGCATCATGGTCGCTGAGCGCATCCTCAAGGACAAGCTCGATGTGAGCGTTGCACAACAGGGCCTCGTTGACAAGGTGATGGCCGAAGCCGAGCTGCGCAAGTCATGATCATCGCCCCGGTCGCCTACCGCTACGCCCGCTCACTGATGGAGCTCGCCCAAGAGAAGGGTGTGCTCGCCGGTGTGCATGAGGACATGCGCTTGGTGGCCACAACTTGCTTCGGCAACCGTGAACTGATCGTGCTGCTGAACAGTCCGGTGGTGAAGGCCGACAAGAAGGACAAGATCCTGGACCGTGTCTTCGCAGGCAAGATCGGCCAGCTCACCGCCACCTTCATGGGCATTCTGGTGCGCAAGGGCCGCGAGCGCCTGCTTCCCGATGTGGCCGCCGCCTTCAGCGAACTCTACAAGGTCCACAAGAACATCGTTGTGGCCCAGGTCACCTCGGCCGTTCCGCTCAACGAGAGCACCCGCATCAAGGTGCGCGCCCTTGCTGAAAAGCAGCATCCTGGAAAATCCATCGAATTGGTGGAAAAAGTGGACGCGAACCTGATCGGAGGCGTCACCATCCGCATCGGCGACGAACAGTACGACGGTAGCGTGAGCCGCCGCCTTGCCGATCTGCGTCGCGAATTCTCCAAGAACCCGTACATCCCCTCGATCTAACGACTTCCCGCCATGGCCGAAGTGAACCCCGCTGAAGTAACAGCGATCCTCAAACAAGAACTCGCCGGTTTCCGCAGCGAGGCCGAGCTCGAAGAGGTCGGCACCGTGCTCCAAGTGGGTGATGGTATCGCCCGCATCTACGGGTTGAACAGTGTGCAGAGCGGCGAGCTCGTGGAGTTCGCCAGCGGCCTGCGCGGGATCGTGTTGAACCTGGAGGAGGACAACGTAGGTGTCGTGTTGCTCGGCCCTTCCGTTGGGATCAAGGAAGGCGATACCGTGAAGCGCACCAAGCGTATCGCAAGCATCAAGACCGGCGAAGGCATGGTGGGCCGTGTGGTGAACACCCTTGGCGAACCGATCGATGGCAAAGGCCCCCTTGGCGGTGAGTTGTTCGAAATGCCCCTGGAGCGCAAAGCGCCCGGTGTGATCTATCGCGAGCCGGTGAAGGAGCCGCTTCAAACAGGTATCAAGGCCGTTGATGCCATGATCCCGATCGGCCGCGGCCAGCGCGAGCTCATCATCGGTGACCGCCAGACCGGCAAGAGCACGGTGGCCATCGACACCATCATCAACCAGAAGGAGTTCTTCGAGGCCGGCAAACCCGTTTACTGCATCTACGTGGCCATCGGCCAGAAGGGCTCCACCGTTGCCGGTACCGTGAAGGTGCTGGAAGAAGCAGGCGCCATGGCCTACACCACGGTGGTGGCCTCCAACGCCAGCGACCCTGCGCCCATGCAGTTCTACGCGCCGTTCACCGGTGCCGCTATCGGCGAATACTTCCGCGATACCGGTCGTCCTGCGCTGATCGTGTTCGACGACCTCTCCAAGCAAGCCGTGGCTTACCGTGAGGTATCACTGCTGCTGCGTCGTCCTCCCGGCCGTGAGGCATACCCCGGTGACGTGTTCTATCTGCACAGCCGCCTGCTGGAGCGTGCCGCGAAGATCATCGCCGACGATGGTGTTGCCGCGCAGATGAACGACCAACCCGCTTCGCTGAAAGGCAAAGTGAAGGGTGGTGGTTCGCTCACCGCATTGCCCATCATCGAGACGCAGGCCGGTGACGTGTCCGCGTACATCCCCACGAACGTGATCTCCATCACCGATGGACAGATCTTCCTGGAGAGCAATCTCTTCCTCAGCGGTGTGCGACCTGCGATCAACGTGGGTATCAGTGTGAGCCGCGTGGGAGGTAACGCGCAGATCAAGAGCATGAAGAAGGTGGCGGGTACACTGAAGCTGGACCAAGCTGCCTACCGCGAACTCGAAGCCTTCAGCAAGTTCGGCAGCGACCTCGATGCCGCAACGAAAGCGGTGTTGGACAAAGGAGCGCGCAACGTGGAGATCATGAAGCAAGGGCAGAACAGCCCCATGCGTGTGGAGGAACAGATCGCCATCCTCTATTGCGGTACGCGCGGCCTGCTCACGAAGGTTCCCGTGAAGAACATCAAGCAGTTCGAGAACGAGTTCCTGACCGTTCTCCGCAACAAGCACGCTGATGTGCTCGCTTCGCTGAAGAAGGGCGACTACAACGACCAGATCACGAGCACACTCGAAGCCGTGGCCGCCGACCTGGTGAAGAGCCTGCACAACTAAGTCCATCGGAGCAGCGCAATGGCCAACCTGAAAGAGGTACGCGGACGGATCGTCTCGGTGAACAGCACCAAGCAGATCACCGCGGCCATGAAAATGGTGAGCGCGGCCAAGTTGCGTCGTGCCCAGGATGCCATCGTTCGCATGCGTCCTTATGCCGAGAAGCTGCAGAGCATCCTCAGCAACGTGAGCGCTTCGCTGGATAGCAACGAGGGCAAGTACAGTGCTCAGCGCCCGGTGAAGAAAGTGCTCCTCGTACCCATTGTGAGCAACCGGGGTCTCGCAGGTGCCTTCAACACACAGGTGTTCCGCCTGGTGCGCAAGGCCATCTCGGACGCCAAGGCGAACGGGCAGGAAGTGGCTGTCATGCCCATCGGCAAAAAGGCCATGGACCTTTATCGTCGTGGCGGCCTGTTGGATGCGAACCTGCCAACCGACCTCTCCAAGTTGTTCGATGGATTGAACTTCGATGCGGTCGCCCCGGTGGCGGAGCTCATCATGAAGCAGTTCGCAGAGGGCAACTACGATCGCGTGGTACTCTTCTACAACAAGTTCAAGAACGCCGCCATGCAGATCACCACCGAGGAGCAATACCTCCCGGTGCTTCCTGCCGAGAAGAAAGCCGGTTCCGCCTCCAAAACGGACCATATCATGGAACCCGATCGCGCCACCATCGTGGAGGAGATCGTTCCCAAGAGCCTGAAGATCCAACTCTACAAGGCCCTGCTGGACAGTTTCGCCAGTGAGCACGGCGCTCGCATGACCGCCATGCACAAGGCCACCGACAACGCCGACAGCCTTCTGAAAGAGCTGAAGCTGTCCTACAACAAAGCGCGTCAGGCGGCCATCACCGGCGAGATCCTGGAGATCGTGGGCGGTGCGGAAGCCCTGAAGGGCTAAGCCCCGTCCCCTCGCGTACTTTGGCGCATCGCTTGCGGCAAGCGCGCGCCATGTCCCGCCCCCTGCTCTTCCTCTTGCTTGCCGCTTTGTGCGCGGCCGGGGCGCTCCTCACCACCGAACCCGACTCCGATCACCTGCTCGTGGACGAAGCGGTCGGCTTGCAAGCGAAGGTGATCGAACTCCAAGCGGATCTGCTCGCCTTCGCGGAGAAAGAGGCACAAGAGATCAGCAGCGCGGGCGCTTCCGAATGGATGCGCGCCAATTCGAGCGTGTTGGAGGAAGTGGAACAGCGCAGTGGTGTCACCCTCCACGCGTTCGTGAACGACAGTCTTGTGGCATGGTCCGGTGGGGTGCCGTTCGCACCCGAGACACTGATCGGGATGGGCGCTTCGCACGTCACGATCGGGAACAACATCCTTTTGCACGCACAGGTCGGGGTCGGATCATTGAAGGTCCACGCACTGCGATCCGTCTGGGATTCTCCCGAGGTCGTGAACCGCTATCTCGAGCCCCATTTCCATCGGTCGATCCACGTGTCTTCCGGCTTGCGCGCGGAACCAACGGGTGGGATCGGCCCGGTGATAATGGGCGTGGACGGCACGGCTCTGTTCCGGCTCGCATGGAACGAAGGCGCGATCGAAATGGGCGATTGGCTGCTTTGGCGCATGGCCCTGCTCGCACTCACTGCGATCTTGCTGATCACCGCGTTGTGGATGGCCTGCCTGCGCATGGTCCGCGCTGGAAATGTCCTTCTGGGTGCGGTCCTTTTCGCCGGGTGCTTGTTCCTGTTGCGCTGGGCGTCGCTCACATGGGGTTCCACGGCACCCTTCGATCGATGGCCCTTGTTCGATCCGGCCATCTACGCCACCTCTGCGATGTTCCCTTCGCTCGGAGATCTGCTGATCAACGCGATCCTGCTCGTGGTCGGTGGTGCCTTCCTGCGCAATGCGCTGCGCTATCTGCCGCCCCTGTCATCCCCCGGGGTCGTTTTCCTCGCTTCAGGGGCCGTGCTTCTCCATGCGGCATGGATCACACACTTGTGCATCGGTCTCGTGAACGACAGCAGCATCGATCTCGACCTCTACCACGTGCAGGGTATTGGTGCGTTCGGGGTTGCTTCGCTCTTCGCAATCGCCTTGTTGCTCGGAGCATGGTGCCTCGTTGCTTCTGTCGTGGTGGATCTCGTGGTTCCGTCCACGCACATGCGCCCGGCCGTCGTCGCGGCGTCGGCTTCCTTGGTCCTCTCCGTCGTCGCTCACCACTGGTTCGGCATCGTCGATACAGTGCTCTTCCTCTGGCCGGCACCCGTGTTCATCGTGTTCGCGTTCGCTCGTCAACGCACGTTCACCTTCCTCTACGGTGTTGTCGTCATCGGCTTGCTCGCGGGAACGAGCACGCACATCCTCACCAAGTACATGCACAACCGCGAACAACGCGAACGTGTGGTGCTCGCGGAACGGCTTGCTGGTCGTGAAGACCCCGTGGTGGAACAGCTCTTCCGAGCGGAAGCTCCGGCGTTGCGCCGCGACAGCGCGATCTATCGGCTGCTGACGGGCCCCTCGGTATGTCTTCCCGGAGAACTCGAGGCCATCGTCCGCCAACCCTATTTCAGCGGCTACTGGGATCGTTATGACATTCGGCTCTTCGGCTTCGGTCCGCAGGGCGATGTGCGCTGCGCCACCGACCTGGAGCCCCCGCGCAGCTTCGGAGACGGCACGACCATATTCCCCTCCGGTGTGAGCGATATGCCGGACCTCTTCATCGACGAGCGGTCCGGCGGTGACCTCTTCTACCACGCGCGTATCGCGGTGATGCCGACCGACAGCCTCGCACCTGCACAACTCATCATCGAAGCGCAACCGCGATCCCTCTCACAAGGACTTGGGTTCCCCGAACTACTCCTCGCAGGCGATGATGACGTTGCGCGACGGGCCGAACGCTATGTGCGGGCGCGCTACGCCAATGGCATGCTCATGGACCGGAGCGATCGTGCTCCGCAACCTCAGCGCTGGGCTCGCAGCCTCAACGACGAAGGAGAAAGCTGGTACACCGCGGAAGGCTTCGATTATCTGGCCAAAGCGGTAGGCGGCAGTACGATCATGGTGCTGGGTCTTCCGCATCGGGGGCTCATCGACAAGGCAACGACCTTCAGTTATCTCTTCACCTTTTTCGGCCTGCTCGCGCTGCTCACACTCACTGCACAGGCGTTGATCACAAGGTCGGTCCCCTCGCTCGGTATCGGCACCAAAGTGCGCGCGGCGTTGGTGCTCTTCGCGATCACGGGTCTCGTCTTCTTCGGCATCGGATCCCAGCGTTTGCTCACAAGGCAGTTCACGCAGCGGGCGGAAACCGCCAGTTTGGAGAAGGCTCGGTCGGTCCAATTGGAGTTGCAGCGTCGTCTCGGCGATGAGCGTATCGTCGGGGAAGCGAACACCGCGTACCTCGAGCATCTCCTTGGCCAGGTCGGCAACACCTTTTTCACCGACATCACCGTGTACGCAACGGATGGTCGCCTGCTCGCATCCTCCCGCCCGCAGATGTTCACCAGCGGGCTGCTCGGCCCGCGCATGGATCCGACGGCGTATGCACGCATCGCGATCGAGGGCAAAAGCGCCTTCGTGCACGAGGAGAGCGTGGGCAAGGCAGCGTATCGCACTGCGTACGTTCCACTCCTGGATCGAACCGGGACTGTGCTGGCGCACATCGCACTGCCGCGTTTCGCCGACCAAGTGCAGCAAGAAGAAGAGCGGTCGGAGCTGCTCGTGGCCGTGGTGAACCTCTTCGTGCTCCTGTCCGCACTCAGTGTGTTGCTCGCGGTCTTCATCAGCAATTGGACCACGCGACCGCTGGACCTATTGAAGCGTTCGCTTGCAGGGGTGGCGTTGCAACATGCGAACGAGCCGATCCGTTATCGCGGAAAGGACGAAGTGGGTGAACTGGTGGCCGTTTACAACCGCAAGGTGGACGAACTGCGCGAGAGCGCGGAGAAGTTGGCCCAAAGCGAACGCGAAAGCGCATGGAAGGAAATGGCGCGCCAGGTGGCGCACGAGATCAAGAACCCGCTCACGCCGATGAAGCTCGGCATCCAGCACTTCCAGCGCTCTTGGGATCCACAAGCAGCGGACGCGAAAGAGAAGTTGGACCGCTTCAGCACGAGCATGGTGGAGCAGATCGATGCGCTGAGCCGCGTGGCCGGTGACTTCTCGCGCTTTGCGCAGATGAGCGCCGCGCATGAAACCGTGCTCGACCTGAACGAGGTGGCCCGTAGTTCGGTGGCTCTGCTCGCCGGTGAACCGAACGCAGACATCGTCCTGCAGGCATCCGCTCCCTTGATGGTAAGGGCCGACCGTGAACATCTCCTGCGCGTGTTCAACAACCTGCTGAAGAACGCCCTCCAAGCCATACCCGCGGATCGCAGAGGAAGGATCGAAGTGGTATTGCGGCAGGAAAAGGAGCTCGCCGTGGTCGAGGTGCGCGACAACGGCACGGGTATCCCCGAAGAAGTGCAAGGGCACATCTTCGAGCCGAGTTTCACCACGAAGAGCAGCGGAATGGGCTTGGGGCTCGCGATGGTGAAGCGCATGGTGGAGCAGGCGCACGGTAGCGTCCGATTCGAGACGCGGGTTGGTGAAGGGACGACCTTCATTGTCTCCCTGCCGTTGTATCGTGAATTGTCACCCTGAGCCTGCCGAAGAGGACATCGAGAGAGCGTATCCGCGTTCACCGGTACTTTTGGCCGAACCCTGTCGCACGTCACCCTTCGACAAGCTCAGGGCGACAACTACCACCATGTCCTACATGAACCTGTTGGTGAACGATGCTGATGGCGTCCGCACCATCACCATCAATCGTCCGGATCAGCTCAACGCGCTCAACCGCGCCACCATCGCCGAGCTGGACCAAGCCCTGAGCGCAGCCGACGCCGACAAGAGCGTGCGTGTGCTCATCATCACCGGTAGTGGAGCGAAGGCCTTCGTTGCGGGTGCCGACATCAAGGAGTTCGCGC
>JADJDP010000021.1 GCA_016702645.1 Flavobacteriales bacterium | reverse complement strand
GCGGAGTATATCCGTACCTTTCTCCGCATTCCGGAACGGCCATGCCCCTCTACATCCACCAGCGCAAGGACTGGCCCGCCTTCAAGTGGGACGCGGCTGCGTTGGCACCTGCCGTGGCGAAGGCCCGCCAGATGCAGACGCCATTTGCTGGGCCGCATGGCCGCCGTGGGTTTCGACTCGCGCAGCGAAGCGAACCTGGAGACCATGATCCTGGACGTGGTGCGCACCAGCGCCATCGAGGGCGAAGTGCTCGATCCGGCGCAGGTGCGCTCATCGCTCGCGCGCCGTCTGGGGCTGGATGTTTCGGGCGCAGCACCGATGGACCGCAACGTGGAAGGCATCGTGGAGATGATGCTCGATGCCACGCAGCATTCCGGCGCGAAGCTCACGGCCGAGCGGCTGTTCGGTTGGCACGCCGCCTTGTTCCCGACGGGTCGCAGTGGCATGTACAAGACCCTGGTGGGACAATGGCGGGACGATCCGACCGGCCCGATGCAAGTGGTGAGCGGCCCGATGGGCAGGGAGCGCGTGCATTACGAAGCACCCGTAGCCGGGCGGTTGAAGAAGGAGATGACAGCCTTCCTCAAATGGGTGAACACCGGGTCGCGGCCCGGTGCAAGCACCGAAAAGTCGCTCGACCCGTCGATCGCTGCCGCCTGCACTTCTGGTTCGTCACCCCGCATCCGTTCGACGATGGCAACGGCCGCATCGCGCGCGCCATCGCCGACCTGTTGCTCGCGCGCAGCGATGGTTCGCCGCAACGCTTCTACAGCATGAGCGCGCGTATCCGCACCGAGCGCAAACGCTTATTACGATATCCTGGAGCGCTTCGGTAACGCGTATCGCTTGACGTGACCGCCGAATGGCTTCGGCTCTGGTTCATCGCATGCCTTGAGCGCGAATGCGCTTCGGAAGAGACGCTGTCCGCCGTGCTCAACAAGCACCGCTTCTGCCAACGCATGCGAACACCATCCTGAACCCGGCGTCAGGTGAAAGGCTGGAACAAGTTGCTGACGGCTTTGAGGGAATCCTCTCACCGAGCAAGTACGCCAAGCCGTCAAAGACTTCGCAGGACACCGCCTCACGGACATCGCGGACCTGGTCGCCAAAAAGATCCTGAAGAAGGGCCGGGCCGGTGGACGGAGCACGCATTTCGTGCTTGTCTGAAACGCTCATCCGCCCCATCATCTCCGCGCCAACAGACGCACGCTAACTTTCGATCATTGCACCATCCACCAATGTCAGAAGAGATCGCATGACCCATCACCATCAGCGACGCAAGTCCATTGCCGCATCGTTCACTGTTGCGGCCGCCGTTGCTCTGCTAATCGCATGCGCATCCAAAACAACTCCCATGGATACCGAGAAGATGAACGCGTTCGCGAACCGCTACACCACCGCATGGTGCAGCCAGAACGCGGCGAGCGTGGCAGCGCACTTCGCCACGGATGGATCCTTGAAGATCAACGCTGGCGAACCGGCGGTGGGGCGGGAAGCGATCACCACCTCCGCGCAGGCTTTCATGAGCGCCTTCCCCGATATGATCGTGCAATTGGACAGCCTTGTATTGGAAGGTGAACACGCGGTATACCACTGGACACTCATCGGCACGAACACCGGCCCCGGCGGTAGCGGCAAGCCGGTGCGCATAAGTGGCTACGAGGAATGGACGATGAACTCGGACGGGCTCATACAAAGATCACTGGGCCACTTCGACGAGGCCGAATACACGCGACAGTTGCAGTAGGGGTCCAGACCGTCTATGGTGCCGTTCTGAAACGTAACTGTCGTCACCTGTCCCGATCCTCCTGGCCACCTACGCATCGACCGGACTACTCGTGATCAATCGACCTTTCCCAGATAGGTATCGTACCAGGCCAGCGACTCCTTCACTAGATCCAGCCGGGGCACCAGGTGGCCCACTTCGTACACGATGATCTTCTTATGCTGGGCCGGGGTGCCAAGCAGATCGAACATGGGTTTCTGCGCCGTTTCCATGGGGAAGAACATATCGTGCTTGCCGTTCAGCATCAGCGTGGGCTGTGTCACACGCGGCAGGTAGTTCAGCTGGTCGGCCTCGGGCAAGGACTTGTTCATCACCATGCCACCCACGTTCAACACCACCGCTTTGATCCGTTTCTCCACGGCAGGGATGATACCGCCCATGTAGCCACCCCAGCTCCAGCCGAAGTAGCCGACCTTATCCGCTTCCATGTCGGGTCGCGTTTCCAGGTAGTCGATGGTCCTGCTGAATTCCTTGTTCCACATCAACACATGCTCCTTGTAGAAGACCGTTTCATTGGGAAGGTCCGAGTTGAGCTCATCGTGTCGCTCATGGGTGCCCTTGTAAATGGGCACCACCAGCGCGCGCCCGCTCTTCATCACAAAGCTGAGAAAGCGGGTCACCTTGTTGGGGTCATACTGGGTGGAGTAGATGTCCCCCGAACCGGGGAAGAACATGATGGGCTGGTATCCTGGCTTTCCGTCCTTGGGCATGTAGATCCAGGCCACTATCCGCTCGTTGTTGTAGCCTGCATCGAACGATACCCTCTCGGCCTTCCAGATGTCTCCTTCAATGGTCTCCTCGATCACCGGATCGAGCGGCTTCTTGTCATAGATGAACTGGTTCAGGATGAGGGCGAACGTCTGGTCGTCCACCGGCTGTTCCTTCCTGTAGTCACGGAAAAGGGGAGCCACATCAACCGTGAGCCGGGCCACAGTGGTATCGCCTTCGAGCAACTTGATGCAACGGAATCCATTGGCCACACCGCGGTCCATGGCGGACTGGGTGTAACTGTCGTTGAAGGCGAAGGTGGGGTCGTTCCACCCGCCGCCCAGGATGTAGTTCTGGCCTTTGATGTTGCTGGCGTTCATGCACCATTCCCGCGCATTGCCCGCCAGGTCGTACACCCCGAAGGAGCTGTATCCGCGCAGGCTTCCGACCGGGACCGTGGATGTGCCATTGAAGTTGCTGAGCGGTACAATGAACTGTGTCCTGTTCGTGTGGGCCACCACGCTCCAATGGTAAATGGTGGGTAGTTGCTTTTTCGCGTAGGCGGCGTAGGCCGCTGCTTCGTACCAGGAGATACCGGTCACCGGGTGGTTCTCCGTGCCATCGGGATAGGTGCCCGCTTCCCAGTTCGCCGGACCGGGCCTGTTCGTCCGGTCGATGAACGTGGACATTGCATCCGCTGCGGCGTACGCGACGCCTTTGCCATAGAAGGCGTGCTTCCAGTAGCTGGTATCGGTGTAGCCACCGGCGTCCACGAAGGCCTTGAATTCCTTGTTGGTCACCTCGTGCCTGTCGATCAGGAATTCCCCGACGGGTTTCCCACCTTCCTGTTCCAAGCCCACGATGTTCATGCTCGCCTTTCGCGCCGGGATCCGTGTCATGTTCTCCGGCAAGCTGCCGAGTGCATCCAGTCGGATCGTGTCACCAGATGGGATGTCCCTGGGCCATCCCCTGGCCCATTCCATGGTCTTGTAGCCTTCCTTCCTGATCTCCATGCGCAGGTATCCAAGTGGCATTCTGACCTCCTTCAGTGGTGTGGTGCCAGCGTTTCTCCAGGCTTCATCCGGTTTATCATAGTCCTTCCAGAAGACCTCTGCCCCCGATGGTTGGGTTTCCAGGGTGACCACCGCGGCAACGTTGGGCCACAGCTTGATCAGCGCGGAATCCTCCGGGATGTGCTTCTCCGCTTCCAGTGCCATGTCGAAGCCAGCGGTGGGCATGACGAAATTGTCCTCGGCGAGCTGTTGGATGGCGGGCAGCAACGTATTGCGCGCATGCAGCTTGCCGAGATAGGGTGGGATGAACAAGTAGGCGGCCACTGCTGCAATGCCGACCAACAGCATGACCCTTAGAAGCAGCGTTCTCTTCTTGATGGAAATGCGATCGCTGACGTATTTGATGCCCTTGCCTTCGAGCTTCTTGTTCGATGGGACGACCAGGCCGGCGTTGCTCACCGCGAAGATCTCCACCGGTTCCTGCATGTTCTTCAGCAGGTACTTGCCCAGCGAAACGGTCTGGATGTCGCTCTGGCTTTTCACGTCATCCTGCACCTTGGACGAGATGAAGATGCTGCCGGGGGTCGCCAATGATTCCAACCGCGATGCGATGTTCACCCCATCGCCATGCACATCGTCATCGTGGAAGATCACATCGGCCTGATGGATGCCGATGCGCAGCGGGACCACCGGTTCCTGTTGCATGCGCACCTGCACAGCGATCGCCGTATGCAACGACTGGATGGCGCTATTGAACGTGCACAACACGCCGTCGCCCATCCATTTGATGATCCTGCCGTTATGCAGCTGAACAGTGGCCTCGAGGTCCTCCTTGAGCTTGTGGCGAAGGACAAGTGCACGCTTTTCATCGCTCTGCATGAGCGCTGAGAAGCCGACAATGTCAGCGAACAGGATCGCGGATAGTTGGCGTGACTCTGACATTCAGCTTATGGTTGGGTCGGTGGAACCGGGGTGCAATGTGGCGAAAGGGGACCAAGCCTCCTTCCTCCTCCGCAGCGGCCTGTCCGCTGCTCGCGAAGCACTGCGAGGCTTCGCGAAGCAGTGCGAAGCGTGAGCCGTCTAACCTGGGCCAGGAAGAGCGCTGGCCGGCGGGGTTGGCTCCCCGCCCACTTTCTAAGCATCATGAGTGACGGGGATCCTGTAACGAAACACCATGGCTGAGAGCAGCATCGCGCGAACGCGGACCACGGCCAAGGCGCTGGGTTGCTTTTGAAATGGACTTGATCTCTACATTGCATTACGCAAGCTGGCAGAAATGCCCGTCGCCTTGGTGGCAGTCATACGAACCCCTCAAACTCCTACTGATGTCAAGAACAGTCTACGTCCCGATCCTGCTCCTCCTGCTCGGCGTCTGCGTTGATCCAGGCGACCAACAACCGGGCAACCTGAATTGGGAGCCAAGACCATTCAGCTCCCGGCATGACGCCGACTCAATAGGACTCTTGGGCCCAGGACTCTCCTGCCGTCGCGCACAGGAGTCGATACGACTTGTATCCAGGACCCCCAGGAGGGTGGCGTGGCTGCATCCCCAATGCGACATGATCATTTCATGTCGACGGTCCTTCCGTTCGGCAGGTCACCATACCGTGGTCTCGCCCTCCAGCAACAAGATCAACTCCCGGCAAGCAGGATGCTTGCAGGCCAGGTGAGAGTGCCTGCGCCATGCTGGATGGCCGTGGTGATCAAGTTCGCCAGGGCTTCGCGCCAGTCGCCGGTGCCGGCTTCCGCATGCAGGATGGGCGTGGTCGTGCACAGGCGCTCTGCCCAGCGCACAGGTGAACGGGTGAAGAGAACGGAGTCGCGGTTCAGCGCCCCAGAAATAGCCGGGGATCAGGGGCGCGAACGCATTCGGTTCCATTTCCTTCCGGTCCGCAAGGATCGCTACCGCGTCCGAAATGCCCGAATGGACCACCGCTGCCTCAATCAAGGATCCGTGGTGTGCGTGAAATTGAGGGCCAGGCGGAGGTCATTAGCCCACCGCGACTTGTGCCGAACAAGCCGATGCGCGAAGTATCGGCCTCGGGGACTTGTGCGAGTAGCGGCATCAGGTTGAGCACGTCGTTCACATCGGCACCACCGAACTCCTCCTTCCCTTCGCCTCCATCGTTGCCAGCGGGTTCACTGGGTGGCGACCCTACCGTGCCTAGCCCCGAGCTGGCCGTGTTGGCGATGAAAGCGCATCAACTGGCCATCACGCTCGACTTCGCCCATCTCGCGGTTGCCGCCACGGCAGTGATCCCGCGCTAGGGGAGAGGGACCTTTTGCGCCACGGGCACCGCCCAGGTAGCCTTTCACCTTCAATCCATCGGAGAAGTACGGCGATGCGGGGATCCGCACCCCGTCCAGGATGGTATCGATGTCTGGCATGCGTGAACGCCATTTGGCGATGGAACTGTGCGGAATGCGAGTACGGCGTTCTTCTCCAATAGCTTGCCGGCCCTTGTGCCGCCAGTTGCACCGCGAGAACGATCCGGGAAGAGGAGTAGGAGCGCATCCATGATGCAAGGGATTTGCGGTGAAGGTGGAAGATCTGGAACGGAGGCCGATGGCACTGCTCGTTTCCCGTTGTATGCCGCCTTCGACTTCGCGACATGCCCGGATCCATACCGTAACCCGCAGGGTGATCAGGTGCAGGCCAGCTTGGTCACGTGGGCATCCATATCCCACGGTGCCGCGGTACGGTCGAAGACATCTGGGACGCTTGAAGTGCGACCGGTCTCACCCCCCCCCCCTCCTTCACCACCTCCAATGCACAGGGTGCGTTGCACGATATCGATGGGACACGATCAACTGCCGCGCGGCTCCGCAGGCCGTGTTCAATAGCAACCTGGGACCCGGCGCTCGTGGGGACGGCGCGGCGCGGGTTGTACGATCACAGTCCGAGCTGGAGTGGCAAACGATTTTGCGAGGGTGCCTGCCGCGGTGAAAACATGGTGCCCCCACACCTGTCGTACTTGGCGTACCTTGTTCCGCGCATCACCACAGCACCCGGGGTCGGCCAACGGACCGCCCCTTGCGCTTCGACCATGCACCATTGCCTTAACACGAGCGCTTTGCGCTGGCGTCTTGCAGCGGCCAACTCGGAGGACAAGATGGTTCACCCGCACGGAAGCAACCGACACGACCTCCGTACCACTCGCTGCTGGTTCGGACACCGCACAGATCGCCGAGTATATCGTAGCGGCCTTCGAGGACAGCAATGGCAACCTGTGGTTCGGCACGAACGGACAAGGTGTGGCCCGTTGGGATGGAAAGGCGCTGCGCTACTTCTCCATCGCCGAAGGTCTTGTTGGTGATGTGGTCACAGGGATCGCTGAAGATCGTGATGGCAACCTCTGGTTCGGAACGCATACTGGCGCCTCCCGCTTCAACGGCAAAACATTCACCGAACTTTGGCAGCGCGGAAGGACTGCAAGGCTCGGGATGCAAAGTGCTGGTGGATCGCGGCGGAACCGTTTGGGCTGGCACGAGCGATGGTGTATTCCGTTTCGAGAACGAGCGCTTCCTCGCCTTCCAGCTACCCGTGCCGGTGATCGAAACACCGAGCTACAAGATGACGCCGGGCAAAGTGTGGGACCTCTTCGAGGACAGCAAGGGGAACATCTGGGTCGGGCGTGATGGATACGGAGCGTGCAAGTATGACCCCGGGTCTTCGCCCGGGGCAGGTTCCAAAACCTTCACGCATTTCACCAAGAAGGACGGACTATACAGCAATAACGTCGCCAGCATAACGGGGGACCCGCAGGGGAACATCTGGTTCGGGTCCATCACGTCCGACTTTCCCGAATACATCGAAGAGGGTGGGGTGAGCCGATTCGATGGACAACGGTTCACGCAGTTCCCCGAGATGAAGGGCCTTGTTGCCAACGATATCTACAACCTCTACGCGGATCGGTCAGGCAACATCTGGATCGGCGCGGTTCGCGTTGGTGCCTACCGCTACAACGGGAAGTCCTTCACGCTGTTCGACCAAACCGACCGCCCAGACCTGACGAAGTACTTCGCTATCCAAGCATTTGTTGAAGACCGCCACGGCACCTTGTGGTTCGGCTTCTCCGGTGGGCTCTTCCGATTCAATGGAAGCTCGTTCGTGAATGTGATGCGCGGTGGTCCGTGGACAAGCCCGTGAACAAGGCCGACCTCCTGGATCGTCTGCAAGCCCTTCTGGATGAGAAGGTGAACTCCGCACAACTGGAGATCGCTTCTTTACGTGGCTCCTTCACCAGCGATACGAAAAGCAGTGCCGGCGACAAGCACGAGGTTGGCCGCGCCATGGTGCAGCAGGAGTTGGACAAACTGGAGGAACAGCTCGCCAAACTCATCGCCCTTCGGCCGGAACTCACGCGCGTTCCACTTGAGCGCACCTTCGATCGTGTGGCATTCGGAAGTCTGGTGGGAACGGACCAAGGCACCTACTTCGTTGCCATCGGGCTCGGGCGTATCGATCTCGACGGCGGGACCTGTTTTGCCATTTCACTCGCCTCGCCCATGGGCCAGGTGCTCAAGGACAGGCGGATCGGAGAGCAGGTGACCTTCAACGGAAAGGTGATCGAAGTGCAACGGATCGAGTAGGGCCCGGGCAGGTTGGTGCGCGGTTGACGACCGGCGTGCCGCCCCGCCATGTAAAGTCAACGTTAAGTTTTGCTCCAACCGCAATGGATCCTTGGACGGGTCATGCGATCGAGTGACCTTGGTGCTCGCAAGCACGCCCATGGCCACCCCGACCACCGATCATCTCCAGCAAACCTCCGATTCAGGATTGCATCATGCGTTGGCTTTGCGTTCCGCCGGTATGATCGAAGTGTTACGTGTAACGCGGCTCGTTCGGAAGGCCTCCGACATGTTGAGCTTCACGGGCGTGCCCACTTCATCGAGCAGCAGTGTGCGTGGATTGGAGGTTTCCTTCGTCGAAGGTGAGGCACCAGCACCCGGATTCGATCCCGTTACCGGCCTGCTTCGTTTGTTCTATCCGCAGCGTGAGCGTCCGGAAGTGGAACGTTTGCTCACCAGCAAGCGCCAGCGGTTCTGTTATTTCTGGCGTTCCCGCGACGGTGGCCAGCGCCATGCCTGGCTGCTGAGTTCGCCATAGTCCCTACTTCAATTTGGTGCCCACCGCCCCGTACCACGGGTGGATCGCGTACGCGAGCTTGCCGCGCTTCACGAACGGGTCCTGGCGCAGGTAGCCTTCCACTTCATCGCGTGTTTCGCAATCGTAAAGTAGCAGGCCGCGCCAATCGCTCTTGTCCCCGAAGGGGCCGGCCATCACGATGAGGCCGCGCTTGCCTTGCTCGTCCTGGTGTGCCAGGTGCGCCTTCAACAGTTCCGCTGATGCGGTGCTGTCCAGCTTGGTGGTATCCGGTCCGGTGGTGTACAGCACGAACCAGTACTGCTTCATGTGGTAGGTGCTATCGGCGATGGTGACATCGAAGGTGCGCTGCGCGAAGAGCGACGTGCACAGCAGCAGAGGAAGAAGCGCCAGGATGTATCGAGCCTGCATGGGACCTTATTTCCGCATTTTTTCGCCGCGCGCTTTGCGCAGCACTTCGCTCACATAGCTGCCTTTGTTCGCCGTATAGGAAGCGCGGTCCTTGGGGAATCGTTTCGCCAGGTCCTGCTTGAGCGCTTCATAGCGCGCGCTTTCCTCGGGGTGGCTGCGGAGGTAGTCGCGGAAGACGATACGGTCGGCACTGGCCTGGCCGGATTCCACCATGTGCACATGCGCGATCCGTTCCTTGGCTTCGTTGCGCAGGATGAACCAGGCATAGAAGGGCGCTGCATCGCCCATGGTGGGTCGCCAGAAGAACTCGTAGCCCGCTTCTTCCATGAGCGGAGCGATCGTTTCGCGCACCCGCTCCAGATCGTTCACCTCCACCTGCACATCCACGATGGGTTTGCCGCTGAGCCCGGGCACGGCCGTGCTGCCGATGTGCGAGATCCGCTGCATCAGTTGGCGCGGCACCATCTGCTTGATCTGCTTTTCGATCTCGGTGTAAAGCAGCGGCCAGTTGGCATCATAAGGTGCGATCGCGATCCGCTCGCGATCCAATGCCGAAATGCGATCCTTTGTCGTCCCTGCCATGACGCGATGTTAGTCTTTTCCTTTTGGTGCGTACACGTTGAAGCGCTCATCCCGGAGGAATCCGATGAGCGTGAGCCCGCTTTTTCGGGCGAGTTCCACAGCGAGCGAGGAGGGCGCGCCAACGGCAGCCATGAGCGGGATCCCGGCGACCACGCACTTTTTGCACGAGTTCAAAACCGGCCCGGCCGCTAACGAGCAGGATGCACGAGCCAACATCCGATCGATCATTGAGCGCCGCACCGATGACCTTGTCCACCGCGTTGTGCCGACCCACATCCTCGCGCAGCAGAAGCAATTCTCCTGTTCTGCTGAAGAGCGCAGCGGCGTGGATGCCACCGGTGTGTTTGAACACGGTTTGGGCGGCGCGCATGCGATCGGGCAGGGCGGTGATCATCGGCGGATCGATCGGCCCGAAGGGAACGATGGGACGCAGGCAGGTGGCGTGTACCGCTTCGATGCTGCTCTTGCCGCAGACACCACAGCTGCTCGACGTGTAGAAGTTGCGTTGCCACCGTGCGGCATCCAGTTCCACCGAAGGATGCAGTTCCGCGCGAACGACGTTCCCGCGCTCCTCGACCTTGACGTTCTGGCAATAGGCAATGCGCACCACCTGACCGGGTTCCGTGATGATGCCTTCGGTATAGAGGAAGCCGAGCGCCAGTTCTTCGTCATGGCCCGGTGTGCGCATGGTCACGCTCAAGCGCATTTCGGCGCGATCGTGATCGGGTCCATGGCCCAGCCGGATCTCGAGGGGCTCCTCGGTCACCAAGAGGTCGTCCAACGAAGCGGATGAACCGCTGTCAACGCGCAGCACGCGCACTGCTCCCACCGGATAGGACATGGACGAAAGGTAGTTAGCGACCTCGCCACTCCTTACGCCAGATGATGTCGTGGCGGAACACGCTGGAGAGGTCGATGTGGTAGGGCAGGAGCACTCCGTTCCGATCAGGAAGAAAGGACCGGTAGCCATGGCCCGTGAGCAGCGCAACGACCTTTTCGTTGTTGGCGCGAGACATCGGGCGCAGGTTGGTGGTTTCCACGAGCCAGTGGTCCACTGCTCCGGCACGCAGGAGTTTTTCCGCGCCGAGCAGAGCGATGTGCTCGGCACCTTCGATGTCGACCTTCACGCATGCGATGCGCTTTAGTCCATGATGTTCGGCCACTTCATCGAGGGTCACCGCTTCCACTTCGTAAACGCGATCTCCTGCCGCAGGCTGACGGTCATGGAAGAGGCATGAGAAACCATGTGATATCACCTTGGGTGTATCGAGGAATGGAAAGCGACCGCTACGATCCATGATCGCCGTAGCGTCGAGATGCACGCCTTCTGGGAATTTGGGATTGTCGGCGCGCAGCTGGTCCTGGCACGTATGCGATGGTTCGAACGCGAGCACTACACCTTCCTCGCCTACCAACTGATGACCTACCGCCATCATGTAACCGATGTTGGCTCCCAGGTCGATGAATACATCCCCGCGGTGGAGCGTGCGTTGCAGAAAGCGGACGAAATCCTGTTCGTAGATGCCGTAGTATATGTGACGACACGGGACCAAGCGGTGGTCGATGCGGATCTGTATACCTCCGATCACCAGCAGTTCTTCCGGCGGGATCGGAGCCAACCGCGAACCCAAAACATCGGCCAGCCAGAATTTCCCCGGAAAACGCCAATGCGGCAATATCGCGCGCAGGCATTGCCGGAGTATGCGCTTGGGCACCTCCATCACTTGGCAGGTCGCTCTGTACGTCGCCAGCATGTCACCAGGTGATCGTCCACCATGCCGCATGCTTGCATGAACGCGTAGACAATGGTGGTGCCCACGAAACTGAACCCGTGTTTCTTCAGGTCCTTGCTCATCGCATCGCTCTGCGTTGTGCTCGCAGGTATCTGCTTCAATTCCTTCCACTGGTTCACGATGGGGGTATGGTCCACATGCTTCCAGAGGAAACCATCGAAGGAGCCTTTCCCGTTCTCCATGATCTTCAGGTAGGCCCGCGCGTTCTTGATCGCGCTTTCAACCTTGGAACGGTTGCGAATAATACCGGGGTCGTTGAGCAGGCGTTCGACGTCCTTCTTCCCGTACCGCGCGATCTTCTCCGTGTTCCAGTTGTCGAAGGCCTTGCGGTAGCCTTCGGTGCGGATCAATATGGTATGCCAACTCAAGCCCGCTTGCGCACCATCGAGCACCAACTTGGCGAAGAGCGCCTTGTCGTTGTGCTCCGGATGGCCCCACACGTTGTCATGGTAGTCCATGTACGCCTGGTCCTTGAGGCACCAGCCGCAACGCATTTTCATCACGTCCTTGCTCACTCGCGCACCACCCATCGCTCCACCCACTGCTGCGCTCCCGCGCCCACCTGCACTACATATGCTCCAGAAGGCAACGCTGTTTCGAACGCAATAACGCCGTTCCACACGGGTGCCAAAACCATTACTTGTTGTTGGTGCACGATACGGCCCATCGCATCCAATACGCTGATGCTCAACTGGTCGGTGGATGGATCGATACCGGCGATCCTCATGTTCAGCGCATCGCCCTCGTTTGGGTTGGGCCATGCGCTCAAGGAAGCGGCTTCCTCTTCCATGGTTTCTTCGGCTTGCACGTCCATGCGTTGTCCACCGCCTTGCAAGCTGCTGGTTATGGTGAGGAGGCACACATCACCCCATGGGTCCAGGGCGGGTGGAACGAAATCGCTGCACCAAGTGGCACCACCATCGAAGCTCGTGCGTACGTCCACCTCGTAGGTCTTGCCTGCTTGCAAGGGGTTCACTCCCCAGTTCAACTGCAGAAAATAGGTGCTGCTGGTGCGCGTCACCGTGAAGAACTCATCCGGGATCTGGAAGCGGAATTGGTACTTGTTCGCCCCCTGCACGGGTCGAGCATGCACGTAGTTGCCGGGTCCGAACACACGCGTCTGCCCACAACTGAGGTAGGGGTTGGTGGGAACGTCCATCAACTTGGTGAGCGGACAGGATGCGCGTAACGCATCGATCTTGAAGCGGTAGGCCGGCCCCCACGCGCTTGCTGCGCCGAGGACCACGGTGCGGATCCGAACGTTCATCAAGGTGTTCGCCGGAATGTGGTTGGCCGCTGGCCAATTGTTGATCTTCCTGTGGCAGGCGCGTGTGGCGTTCGCCGGTGCGAAGCCATCGCTGCTGCTGTGACGTCGGCTGCGCTTGAAGCTGTAATTCCCATTGGGGTCATAGAACCAGAAATCATAGCCGCTCGTTGCGCGCTCCGGCGAGCCGCTGCCGAAGTCGCTCCATACCTGGGAAACGGTAGCGTTCGCCGAGGACACGATGTACTGGCCGTTCAACCAATCGACCTTGTCCCGGCTGACATAAATGGGCTTTTGAGTGCTGATGGGGATGCAGAAGTTCACCGGACCACCCTGACCACCGCTGATCTGGCTCAATGCTCCCGAAGTGAAGTTGAGGGAGTCGTCGATGATGCGATCGCCGTTCTGGGACCTCAGCACGTAACCGCCATCGGTGATGCCGTTGCTGCCGGCATCGTTCACGATCAGCTCATAACAACCATCGGCAAGACATCCGCTGGCGCTGGTGGTCGCGTTATCAGGAAGACCACTACCGCTGTACGCGGCGTATTGGTAGCCGTAAGGTCGTAGCTCCCAAGAGGTCTCCGATCCGGCCCCGTCGGTGGCGACCACCATGTTCACGTTGTCCTTGCACAAAGCGTTCAATCGGGCCAGGCGGGCACGCGCGGTAGTGGCGATCGTCGTGAAGAACCCACCGACGAAGACCTTTCCCTCGGGGATCCAGCACAAGGTGTTCACATCGCCGTTCGCAACGGACGTCCATGTGGCGTCCAAGGCCCCGTTGGAGCCGATCCGACAAATGCGGTTGTGCGCGGCCCCGTTGAAGGTGGTGAAGTTGCCGCCCACGATGACCGCACCATCGGATTGTTGTGCGAAGGCCAGCACGAATGCGTTGGCACCGGAGCCGGGGTTGAAGCCAGCGTCCAGACTGCCGTCGGTATTGGTTCGAAGGATGCGGTTGCGGCCGGTACCGTTGTACGACGTGAAGTTGCCGCCCACGAGGGCTTTGCCATCCGGCTGGAGCTCGATCACCTCCACCGAATTGTTCAGGCCTGCACCGCCGCTATTGTAGCCCATGTCCAGCGTGCCATCATCGTTCAACCTGGCCAGCGCCACAACGAGCGTACCGTTGTAGTCATTGAAATAACCACCGATGAGGATCTTACCATCGCTCTGCAGGGCCGCACTGGTGACGAGGAAGTTCGCACCGCTTCCGGGATCGAACGAAGTATCCAGTGTACCATCCGCATTGAGGCGCGCCACCCGGTTGCGCCCGGTACCGTTGTAACTGGTGAAATCCCCGACAGCGATCACCTTGCCATCGGGTTGAACGAGGACCCTGATGACCGAAGCGTTGAAGCCCGTTCCCGGTGCGAAGCCGGCATCCAGGGAACCATCGCTATTGAGACGCGCTATCCGGTTCCTTCCGGTTCCGTTGTAACTGGTGAAGGTCCCGGCGATGTAGATGTCACCTCCTGTGGCAAGCGCAACGCAGCTCACGTTGTTGTTGGCCCCCGAACCCGGAGCGAACGTGGCGTCCAACGAGCCATCGCGCAGCACCCGGGCCACCCGGTTGCGCGCCGTTCCGTTGTAGGTCACGAACGCACCACCAATCACCATCTTGCCGTCGTTCTGCATCACCGAGGTGATCACACGAGCGCTCGCACCGGTGCCGACCGTGAAGGTGTTGTCGATGGTGCCCTGTGCGCGTCCACTTAACGCGAACAGTGCGCTGACCGTCAGGAAGGTGGTTCGGATGTGTTCCATGGTGGCTTGGTGAGCGGGTTCTTCGCGGTCAGGGAAGGCGACCGCGGAAGTTGCTTTCCATCTCAAATCTAAGCGGCCAATGAACGTTACGGCTGCCGGCTTCACCTCATCTTTTCCACCGCATCGCCTCTGGTCGCGCGTACTTTGCCGGTCCCGCATGTCCTTGTCACCGCTTGTCGACCAGCATGGTCGCACCCACCGCAGCTTGCGCATCAGCATTGTGGACAAGTGCGATCTGCGCTGCACCTACTGCATGCCGGAGGACCAGCATTTCCTGAAGCGGGAGGAATTGATGACGCGCGAGGAGATCGCCACCATCGCCCGGTTGTTCGTCCAACGCTATGGCATCAGCAAGATCCGCTTGACCGGCGGGGAGCCATTGGTGCGGCCGGATGCTGTGGACATCGTGCGGGACATGGCGCAACTCGGCGTGTCCCTCGGGCTCACGACCAATGCGATGTCCCTGGACAAGCACCTCGATGGATTGATCGCCGCCGGTCTGCGAAGCATCAACATCAGTTTGGACACCTTCGATGCGGAGCGCTTCAAGAGGATCACCCGGCGGGACGGTTTCGACAAGGTGCATTCCAACATCCTGCTTGCGCTCGAGCGCGGGCTGCGGGTGAAGATCAACATGGTGGTGATGCGCGGTGTGAACGACGACGAGATCCTGCGTTTCGTGGAGTTCACGCGCCAGCATGATGTGCATGTTCGCTTCATCGAGTTCATGCCGTTCGCTGGCAATCACTGGGGAAGAGAGCGCGTGTACACGTATGCCGAGATGCTCGGGCACATCGGTAGCGTCCATTCGTTCGAGAAGCTCAACGACGATCCGCACAGCACTGCCAAAGCCTACCGAGTGCCCGAATGGCCCGGCACATTCGCGGTCATCAGCACGGTCACCGAACCCTTCTGTGGGGATTGCGACCGCATGCGCCTCACGGCGGAAGGGAAGATGCGGAACTGCCTGTTCAGCCGCGAGGAAACGGATCTGCTCTCAGCGTTGAGAAGGGGAGAGGACATCGCACCGTTGATCGAAAAGAACGTGCTGGCCAAGCACGCCATGCTCGGCGGATTACCCCAGTTCAAGCCGGAGAAGGAGGAAGAGGTGCTGCACGATCTGAGCGAACGCCCGATGGTGAGCATAGGGGGGTGAGCGGTTCAGCCCCCCTTGTATTTTTCCAAGGCCTCCTCCTTGCTCCCCACGTGCAGCTTCTTGTAGATGCTGTGGATATGGCTCTTCACCGTGCTTATGGACAGACCTTCCTGCTGTGCGATCTCCTTATAGAGCAGTCCTTGGGCAAGTTGATCCAACACCTTTTTTCGCGGGGCGTGAGAGCCTCGTGGTCATTGGCGGTGGTGGAGGACGTCGGGCGTAGGTGGTCCACCAGCCTGCGGGCCACGCTGGCGCTCATGGGGGCCCCGCCATGCATCAGTTCGCGCACACCTTCGAGTATGGCGATCGGTGCGCTTGATTTGAGCATGTAGCTGTTGGCGCCGGCTTTCAGGGCTTCGAAGACGCGCAGGTCGTCATCATGGACCGTGAAGACCATGAACTGCGCGCGTGGCATGAAGGGTCTCAACTTGCGCAACAGTTCGATCCCGTTCGCACCTGGTAGACCGATATCGCTGATCACCACATCGGCCTTCATTTCCGTGATGGCAGGGAAGGCTTCCTCAGCGCTCTTGTATTCGGCCACCAGTTCCATGTCCTCCGCTCGTGCTATCACGTTCCGGAGGTACTGGCGCATCTGCGGCAGGTCTTCCACGATAGCGAGGCGCAGGGGGGTGTTCACTGGTGAAATGTAGAGCCGTCCTCGGACGCAGTATTCGTGTACTAGACCTCTTGCGCGTTCAATGGAACCGTGACTTCCACCGTGGTGCCTTCGCCTTGCGTGCTTCGAATGTCCAATGTTCCGCCCAAAGCCCTCACCCGCTGTTGTACGCTGGTGGTGCCGGTGCCAGCGCCCATGCGTGCCGCCGTGTCGAACCCACGGCCGTCATCTGAAACGATCAGCGCGAGGTGTCCGTTCTGCTGGGCCATTCGTAACGTGGTGCTGTGTGCCCCGGCGTGCTTCACCACATTGAGCAACAACTCCTTTGTGATCAGCAGCAAGTGTCGACGCTGGTCGGCAGTGAGCTTCAGTTCCGGTGTGGCGATCCGGACCGTGGCATCCAGCTCCAGCTCGGCGCGTTCCATCAACTCGGCGGCGGACGACCGGATGTATGCTGCCAGGTCCCCCAACGTTTCCTGCCCGGAGCCGAGGGCCCAAACGATGCGTCGCATGTTGTCCGTCACTTCACGTGCGCCCTCGCTCACGCGCTTGAGTGCATCGCGTGCATTGCTGCCCCCGTCCATCCGCGCAAGCTCCCCTTCCATGGCGATCAAGGCCAGGCTGCTGCCAAGGTCGTCATGCAGATCGTGGGCGATGCGGATCCGCTCCTCGAGCAACGCACGCTCGCGCTCCAACTGGATGCGTTGTTCGCGCAACCGCACACGCAGCAACGCGCGGAACGCGAGCCACGCGCTCACCATCATTGCTAGTACCATCACGCCCCGGAACCACCATGTGGCCCAGAAGGGCGGCAAGATGGTGAAGCCCGCCGTGGTCACCGCCCCCCACGGTCCTTGCGCCGTGCGTGCCCTTGCTTCGAAACGGTGGTCGCCCGGCGGCAGGTTGTTGAAGGTGATGCGGTCCTCGTTGCCCGCGTTGATCCAAGTGGTGTCGGTCCCGATCAAACGGTAGGCGAATTCGTCCCGTTGGTGATCGATCAGGTTGGTACTACGCAGGAAGAACGTGATGCGGTTCAGATCATGCGTAAGAGCGATGTCCCTCCCCGTTGATCGGTCCAGGAGGGTAGCGATAAGACTATCGTGTGCGAGCATGCGTGGGATCTGCACGGTAGGTGGCGGAACCGGTGCGAGCGCTTCATCGCGCACGGTGAAGAACCCTTCCCACGTTCCTACGACCAGCGGGGGCATCAGCGGTGCATGCGACGTGCTGAAGTTCAGCGGACCGGAAGGCAACCCGTCCACCACGGTGATCACCCGGCAACGGCCCGTCGCAGGATCGAAGCGCTGCAAAGCGTTCGGAAGCGTGAGCCAAAGCGAGCCATCCTGCATGGCCACGATGTCCGTGACGTTGCGCGATGTGAGCTGTGCGCTCATGTCTTTGATCGAACGCACATCCGTTGCATCCGCTTCCAGCATGGCAAGGCCAGTGTGCTTCACTGCGAACCAGAGACGGCCATCGGGTGCTTGTGCCATGTCGCTCACCTCGAAGGGTGCCAGCAATTCCGGACCCGTCACGCGTTCGGTGCGACCATCCCGATGGAGCATCACGGGTGGCGATGTTGCGCTGAGGAACCACTGCCTGCCGGTGCGGTCGGTGAAGATGTCCCACGGCCATGTGCCCAGGGACCGGGCCAAGTCGGGAAGTGTGTCCGCGATAGCGATGCAACGCCCGTTGATCGTGTCCACATGGTGGATGCCATTCGTTCCGGTGAAGCACCAGAGACCGTTCTTGCCATCGCCACGCGCCCACCAGGTCATACCTCCGCACGGTGTGCCTTCCATGAAGAAGCGCGGTCTTTCCATTGCACCTGTGCCTATGGTACCGATCCATGCGTGCGGGGCACTGCCCAAGAGCAATCGGTCCGCATCGAGGCGCAGGTGCTGGTAGTAGCGCCGTGCGGGGTCTGGCCGGTGCAACTGGCGCAGCAGGTTTGTTCCTGTGCTGTCGTACACCAGCACACCGCGGTGGTGCGAATGTGCGAACAGGTTTCGTGACCCTGGGTCGCGATGCACGGCGAATACTTCGTCGGTCTCTTCCTTCGGGTCGTGCGCCGGAAGCTGGATGGCGCTCACTGCATTGTTCCGGCCCGACCATACTGCCAGGCCCACCGAATAGGAACCGATGTAGAGTGCATCGCCCTGGTGCATGAGCCGCGCGGCACCGGGGAGAAGGGGCTTGCTGCTGCGGCATCCCTCCTCGGACAATGTTCGGTCGAAGTGTTCCACCACGCCTGTCAACAGGTCCATCCGGAGCAGTCCCTGATCGATGGTGGCCACGTAGGCGATGCCATCCACACGCAGCATGTCCTGCACCATGTGGTCCACGAATGTGGGCTTGTGATCCGGTGATGGCCATAACAATCGGACCTCACCATCGCGCTTTCGCATTCGGAAAATGCCTTCGCTCCATGTGCCGATGACCAGGCAACTGTCATCATCCACCGCACCTCGGATCTGGAAGGAGTAGCCATCTCCTGGTTCGCCGGACGGTGCGTGCAGGTCCACAGGTTCTATGCTCATGCGCTCAGGGTCGAAGCGCACCATGCCTTTGAACGTGGCCAGCCAGAGGATGCCCTGTTCGTCCTCATGGATCCCAATGATGACTTCGCGCGAACGCGGTGTAGGCATCGGTGGTGCTATCTCCACGGTAGTGAACGAGCGCGTTATGGGATCAAAGCGGCTGAGGCACCGTGCACCGTGCGCCACCCAGATGCGCTTCTTCCGATCGATGTGTATGCGGTTTGCGCGTTGTTCGCCGTGCTTCGAGAAATCGGGCACGGGCAAGGGGATATTGACCAGCGTGTCGGCCAGCGGATCGAGGATGGTGAGGTAGGGGGCGCTGGTTCCAAGATGGATCAAGCCGTCTTCGGCGGATGTCATGCACAGAACAAGGTCGCTTGGAATGGAGCCGATCCCTCCTGCCCGGTACACCTTCACATGCTTTCCGTCGTAGCGGTTGAGGCCATCGCTGGTGCCTATCCATAAATACCCTCGCTGGTCCAGGGCCATGCACTGCACATGGTCGCTCGAAAGGCCATCGCGCATGGTGATGGTCTTGAGCTGTGGCGCGACGAGCTGCGCATGGAGCATGCCGCACAATGCGACGGAAAGGACAACAAGCGGCCAACGCATATCGACCGACAAGTTAAACGAGGACTATTTCCCGTGGCGGAACGCGTGCTCCTGCACCTTCACCACATGCAGCACGAATGGGAATAGCGCGTCCATCGACTCCTGCGCTCCACGCGTACTTCCCGGCAATGTGATCGCCAGCGTACGGCCGATCATGCCTGCCACACGACGGCTCATCATGGCCCAGGGCATGCGTTCCTGGCCGTAGCTGCGTGCGGCTTCCATCATGCCTGGCACTACGCGGTCGAGGATCGGCGCGATCGCTTCGGGCGTGCGATCGCGCGGGGAGAGTCCGGTACCTCCGGTGGTAAGGATGAGATCGAGGCCAAGTGCTGCCCACGTCTTCACCTTCTCTGTTATCATGGAGGGTTCATCCGCCACAACCCCGCTTTCGCTCACGCTCACTCCGAGCTTCAGCAGACGCTCCAAGATCGCGGCACCGGCCTTGTCCTCCTTCTTCCCGTTCGCCACGCCATCACTGATCGCCCAGCACAGCGGCCTTCACGGGTGCATCGAAATGGTCCTTCCAGTCGCTCTTGCCGCCCTTCTTCTCCAGCAGCTTGATCCGCCGATCACCACGCCTTTGTCGATGGGCTTGAGCATATCGTAGACCGTGAGCGCGGCCACACTTGCGCCATGCATGGCTTCCACTTCCACACCGGTGCGATAGATCGTGCGCACATGCATGGTGATGAGGACCTCCATTTGCCCGATGTCGAAGCGCACATCAGCGTGCTCGATCGGCATGGGGTGACAATCGGGGATCAGCTCATGGGTCTTCTTCACGCCGAACAGTGCAGCCACCCGTGCGCTCTCCAGCACATCGCCCTTCGGTACGCGCTTTTCGCGGAGCGCAGCGATCGTTGCTGGATCGCTCACGCTGACCAATGCCGTGGCCGTGGCCTCGCGCAGGGTGGTGGGTTTATGGGTGATGTCTATCATGGGTTGGTCGGGCCGTGGAATTCCAGGCCCTTACGAATTGCTTTTCCAGAGGTGGTCACCGCCCGAAAGAACTTCTTTGCCGAAGATCGGCAGTTCGCTTTGATCGCGTCAACCACCCAAGCCACTGCCTCACGCGCCTGTTGGCGGTGAGGTGCGCTCGCGAAGACCATGAAGCATAGTTCACCCGCCTTGATGGTGCCTAGACTATGGTGCACATGCAAGCAGGTCATCGTTGGCCAACGGGTGAAGGCCTCCTCACGCAAGGTCGTCATGCGCTCCATGGCCATTTCGCGGTAGGTGGTGTATTCGATGGCCGTAACGCGGCTGTCGTGGTGAACCTGTCGAAGGGTGTTCTTGGGATCGTGGTTCGTCCTTCGACTCGGCTCAGGATGGCTCACCACGAAACTATCACCACGCACCTGCCCGAGGAAGATCTCATGTGCGCCGATGTCTGTGCGTGTTGAATGCTTGGCGATGCTTTCCGCGATGAAGGATGGAGGTATGGCACCCTCCACGAAGATGTCCTTCACTTTGTGTGGCCTCACGTCGCTCATCCTCCTGCGAATGGGGGAAGCACGGCGACTTCTTCATTGCCGATCAGGGGCACGTCATCATGCACAATGAGACGATCCACCGCGATGGAATAGCTCAACCTGTCCAAGCCGCTGATACGCTGCTCCAGCTCAAGCCGCAGTGCATGCGTCGTGTTTGCCGACACGGCGATCTCGCTGGCATTCGCCTTTTCAGCGATCATTCCGAAGAGCAGGGCCTTCATCACAATGGTTCAAAGGTCGGCAGGCGAGTTCAAGTTGCGGAAGAGATCCACAGGCCATCCGTCCTTCCCCGGTTCAATGTCAAGGTACACAGGCTTCACACGTGCGATGGCATCGCTCATCTTCAGCACATTATTCCTCAAGCAGTCCTCAAAGGTGTCGATGGCGTGACGGTGGTACGCAGCCGCCAGTGGCTCGATCATGGACTGGTGTCGGGGAGGGCCACATCACCATCCCGGTCGAGTTCTCTCTTGAGATGCACGAGCAGGCGATCATTGATGGCGGGCATATCGCAAGCAAGCACGAGCACGCGCACGTAACGGGCGCGCTTCATAGCGGTGACGATGCCGCCGAGCGGTCCCTTGTCGGGCTGTTCATCGGGAACGACCATTGCGTTGTGCAGGGTGTACTTCGTAGGGTCTCCGATCACCAGGATCTCGCGCACATGTGGGCGCAACAGTGCGATGGTGCGATCGAGCATCGTGCGTCCGTCCAGCTCGATAAGCGCCTTGTCGCGACCCATGCGGCTGCTTTGGCCTCCAGCCAGGATGACACCGGTCCATGCTCGATCGGTCATTGCGGTAGGTAGTGGACTTCCACGGGATCCCCGGTTCTCCATTCGCGGCGCTGAGCGGGCAGGTATGCCAGTGCGTCCGCGTCGATCAAGGAGGCCAGCATGTGAGAGCCCTCATCTCGCAAGAGGGTCACCCTGCCTCCACGTACTTGTGCTGCGCGGAACTCGGAACGGTCGCCATTGACCCGAAGGTCATGCGCTATCGGAAGCAATTCCGTTTTCGGTCCTGGATCCTTCGCGCCTTGCACGGCTCGCAGAAATGGCAGGACATATTCCCAGAATAGGATGATCACCGCGCGCGGGTTGCCGGGCAATCCGAAGAACGGTTTATCGCCGAACAAGGCGAAGAGCATGGGCTTGCCGGGCTTTTGCGCCACGCCGTGGAAAAGGACCTTGCCACCGCAGCGTTCAACAACGGCGCGCACCAGATCATGGTCACCAACGGAAGCGCCGCCCGTGGAGAGCACCATGTCGGAAGACCCGAGACCACTCAGGATCGCCTGCTCCAATTGTGATGCATCATCCGGCACCTCCTTGAATTCCGTGATCGCTCCCGCATGGGTCAGCAGTGCATCGAGCATGACATCGTTGCTCCCGAAGATCTTTCCGGGTGGCAGGGTTGGTCCTGTGGTGAACTCATCACCCGTGAGGATCACCGAGACCTTTGGCCCGGGTACCACCGGAACGCTTGTAACACCCACGGAGGCGAGCAACCCCTTCGCCGCGGCACTGATGCGCTGGCCAGCCTGAAGGATCACTTGTCCTTGTTGAGCCTGTTCTCCCTTCCTGCGGATATTGCTGCCAGGCCTTAGACGTTGGTCGTTGTGAACGATCCGGTCGCCGTTGCGCTCGACGAATTCCTGCATCACCACGGCGACAGCACCGACCGGGACCATGGCCCCGGTGAAGATCCGGGCGCACTCACCGATCCTTATCTCGCCCGCCATGGCCTCGCCTGCAGCTATCTCGCCGACCACTTTCCAGTCGTTGTCCGTCCCGGCAATGCCGAGCGCATACCCATCCACAGCGCTCATATCGAACAACGGATGATCGTACGATGCTGTTACCGCTGAGACCACGTAGCGCGAGCCGCACAACGCCAGGGTGACATCGTTAGCAGGCAGTGTCCGCGCATGCTCAAGCAAGATCCGCTTCGCCTTTTCCACCGTGATCATGTCCACAGGAGTTTGATCGAGGCGAACAAAAGCACCCCGCCGAGCACCTGCCGCAAGCGCACATCGCTCAAGCGCTTGGCCCCGATCGTGCTTCCGATCAGTCCGCCGGTGAATGCCGCGATGATCCAACCCGTGATATCCGGGGTGAGCCATGTACCGTCGCCCCCAACGCGGGTCATGCCGGAAGCGCTGTTCACGAAGATGAAGAGTGCGCTCACGGCAGCAGACTCCTTCGCGTCGCACCAGCGGAGCAAAAGCAAGATCGGGCTCAGCAGGATGCCACCGCCTATACCGATAATGCCTGAAACGAATCCGATACCAGTGCCGATCAGCAAGGCCAATGCAATGTTGAGTTCCCGCGTTTCCGAACGCCATGTACCAAAGAGCCGGAGCAGGCGTGCCACGGCGACCAGCAAACACAGCGCGAGGATGCGTGTGTAGATCTCCGCATCCACATGGATCCCAGCGCCGAGGTAGCTCATGGGGATCGATGCCAGTGCGAATGGCCAGAACAGATGGAAGCGGAAATATCCCGCCCGCGCGAACTGCGCAAAGGCGATCACGCTCACGAGCAGGTTCAACAACAAGGCCGAAGGCCGCGTGACATCCTGTGTGAAACCGAGCATGACCAGTAGCGCGAGATAGCCGCTGGCACCACCGTGGCCCACGGAAGCATAGAGGAAAGCGATGAGGAGGATCGCCGCCGGGATGAGCAACTCGCTCATGCCTGCTCCGACTTTGTTCGTTCGGCGAGCAGTTCCCGTCTTTGTTCTGGAACAGGTGGCGCGAGGCGCAACCAACGCCCATCGCGCGTGTCGATCAGTTCGAGAATGCCTGCGCGGGAGCGATCGCCATTGACAAGGGCCAGTATGTGCTCGGCCATCAGCGCACCCGCGAACGCTGTCACCGAAGCGGGAACCCGCCGCATGTCGCAACCATCCTGTTCTGCGCTACTGCGGCCGGGGAAGAACGATCGAAGCGACGTGGATGATCCAACGTGAAGCGTGACGACCTGTACTTGCACACCATGCACGGCACCGCTTACGAGCGGTATCCCGTGCGCTCCGCAGATGCGGTCGATCAGTAGGCGTGCATGGAGGTCATCCGTACAGTCTGCAACGAGGTCGTGATCGGCGAGCAGCAACTGGGCATTGCCCGTGTCAAGGAAGGAGGGCACGCTCATGATCGGCAGTGAAGGTGCAAGGTGGAGCAGGCGTTCCCTCGCCACCTCCACCTTCAAGCGACCCACGTCACCGGGACCGTAAAGGGGCTGTCTTGAGAGGTTGGTCGCCTCCACCGTATCGCCATCAATGAGCGTGATGGAAACCAGCGGAAGGGAAGCGAGCAGGGGTAGCAACGCACATCCGGTTCCACCCACGCCGATAACGGCTAGTCGAATGGGAGGAGCACTGTCTGTAGGGTCGCGCCGCATCGCCCGAAGGTAGCACGGGCTGCGCGGCAGGGCCGATTACTCCTCCACGGTGTACACCACATCCACGCTGCCTTGCACCGAACGGGTACCGCCGCTCATCTCGTTGTGCAAGGTGACGTTGAAGTTCGCCTTGAACACATGCGCGGTCGTATCCACGTGGCTGATGGTGAGCGTGCCGGGTTGGCCGGGCATCACAACGTAGGGTGCGCTGTTCTGCATGTAGAGGACGCCGTTCGTCGCGTCCGTGATGGCTTGTTCGCCGACCGCCAAGGAGTCGGCTTGGATGATGAGCGTGCTTCCCGTAAGGTCCACGCCGGTGACGATCACCGTTCCCTCGGAACCCGTGGCGATCAGCTGTGCATTACCGCAATACGAGGCACCATCAACGGTGGCCTGCAAACGGGCTCCTTCGGTACCACAGGTGTTGGAGAGCAGGCCAACGTCCTGGGCAAGGTCCACGCTCTCTTTGGCGCAGCCGGTGAGACCGACAATGATCACGAGGAGGGTGAGTACGGCGAGGCTGGTGGAGCGCATGGGTGGGTGGTCTTTTCGTGGACCGGCCACTTCAACGCGCCCCAATGGGGAAGGATACAAAGACGAAGCCCCGATCCGCCGCACGGCGCATCGGGGCTTCGAAGGAGGATGGCTCTTACTTGATCACCACGCGGTGCATGCTCGTGTTGTCGTTCTGTTTCACACGCACCATGTACTCACCGGGTGCCAGGTCCTGTACACCGAAGGTGAGCACAGGGCTCTGCTGGGTCGTGCTCACGCCTTTGGCAAGTCGACCGGTCACGTCCAGCAATTCCACGGTGGCCGCACCACGGGCAGTACCGAAGTTCACCGTGATGTTCTCCGTCGCAGGGTTCGGGAACACCGTTACATCGCTGCTGTTCGCATCGGCGATACCCACCGTGCCCACGGTCACCACCACCGGTGTGCGGGTGCTTTCGCACAGGATGCCATCGGACTCCACCTCCCAATCGTAGAAGAAGTAGTAGTAGGCAGTTGCATTCGCGCCGGCAACGCTGCTGCTCGTGATGCTGCCCACCGTGCCCAAGGCGTAGGGGTAGGCCGGGTTGCTGCCCGTTCCATCGCGCCAGAGCTGTGGGTTACCGCCCACAACGCGCAAGCCGTAATCGCCCGCATCGGGCACTGCAAAGTCCAGTGTGATGCGGCTCTCACCCGCCGGGATGTTGATGGTGGACGTGGCCAAGGTGGCACCGTTGGAGCGGTTGATCAACGCGACCGTCCGATTGCCCGCATTGTTGGCGTACACCTTCACGCTCACGATGGTGAACGCTTCCGTAGCGGTGAAGAAGAGGTAGTTGTCGGCGTTGTTGTGGTATTGGCCTGGAGCTGCGGTTTGCAAACGGTCCGTTGCGCCACCGTACCAGCTGCCACCACCGTTCACTGTTCCGGCGCTCACATAGTAGGTGGTCGTCGTGTTGTTGTTGAGGAAAGGCGTGGTGAAGGTGTTGCCGCTTCCGATGGAAGTGCCGCCCGTGGCCACGTTGTACCAGTTGATGTTGTTACCGGTGGCGGAGAGATCGGCGGTGCCTGCGACCGGGATCGTAACGTCATTGGCGGTGGGTGCGTCCGGTGCATCGAGCACCGTCACCACCACATCATCACTGGTGTATGCGCCGCACACGCCGTCTATGGTCACGTTGTATGTTCCTGAGGTCGTGACTTCGATGCTTTGGGTGGTCGGGCCATTGCTCCAGTCGTAGCCGGAGGCCGCCGAGCTGGTCAGGGTCACCGATCCGCCTTCGCAGAAGGTCTCGTCGCCCACGAGGGTGACAACGGGGGTCTCGTCAGGGCTCTGCAGGACAGTGATGCTCGTGGTGGCTTCGCAACCAGCACCATCATCAATGGTCACCACGTAGTTGCCGGGAGTGGTAACCACGATGCTCTGGGTGGTTGCACCGGTGCTCCACTCATAGTTGAAGCCGGGGTTGGCGGTGAGCGTCAGTTGGTCGCCGTTACCGCAAACGATGGGCGCGGTAGGGGTGGTGATCTCTGCGGATGGGCTCAGGCAGGTGCCTTCGACCGCTCCAATGACCTGATCCACGGCCACATCATTGTAGGTGTCCACTTGACCGCTTGGCCAGGTGATCGTAAGGGTCGGGATGGTGGTGTAATTGCCAAGTCCGAAGTGCAGAGTGAAGGAGTTGACGATGCCGTAGCTCTCGCCTGCATGCACCTCGCGGATCATGGTGCCCCATGGGCCTTCGATGGTAACACGCGCGCCCACCGCATCCTTGTTGCTCTGCACACCTTCCAGGTTCACGTTGAGCCAGTGGTTGCCGTTGGGGGTGTTCAGCCAAAGGCGATCGGGGAAGTTGGCATCGCCATCCACATACCCGTCGCCGTAACCGGCGTACACGTCCTGAAAACCGTCACCGTTCAGGTCGCCGAATGCGAAGCTGAGGATCTCCTTACTGGAGGGGAAAAGGTTGTCGATCTCCGTGAAGGTGCCATCGCCGTTGCCTTTGAAGAAGTGCTCTGCGCTGCCGGTGAGCACGTCCAGGAAACCATCGTTGTCCATGTCTTCCATCTTGGCTTGCAGGAAGAAGCCGCTGATCTCCAAGCCGCTGCCTGCGGTCACGTTGGTGAAGTGGCCGGTGCCATCGTTCTCCTGGAGCATGAGCGTGCTGCTGTGCGTGGTCTGGAACGCGTCCAGGTCACCATCGTTGTCGTAATCGCCGAAATCAGTGGTCCACACTTGCTCGCGGTTCTCCAAGCCGTACTCGGCGGCGAGGTCCTCATAGTTTCCGTTGCCATCGTTCACGAAAAGGCGGTCCCAACGGCGGCAATCGTCCGGATCGTTCACTCCCTGGCGGCAGTGGCTGATGTGCAGGTCGATATCACCATCGTTGTCGAAGTCGGTGGCGGTGCTGCCGTAGTTGCCGCTCATATCGTCGCTCGCGCTCACGGGTCCGGAGGCACAGGCCGGAGTGCTCCAGTCCATGAAGTCCGCATCGTACTGCGGAACGCCGCTGGCATTGGTGATCCAGATGTTGTTCGGCCCCACGTCGTTGCAGGCGTACACGTCCACACGGCCATCGTTGTTCCAATCGGCCATGGTCATGCACTGCGTGAAGATGGTCGGTCCGTTGAGGTTGCTGAGCGTATAAACGCCGCGCGATGCAATGCTCAGGAAACGCGTGGTGGAAACGCCGGAACAAATGTCCTTGTGCCCATCGTTGTTCAGGTCGGCGATCGCCCAGCCCCATTGTTCACTGCCGTCCACCTGGCCGTAGTCGTAGGTGACGAAGGTGTGGTCGGCGTTCTGGTATAGCACGTACACATGCCTGCTCATGTCGAGCTGGATGATGTCGTCCAAGCCATCGCCATCCATGTCCGCGACGCCCACACATGCGCCAGCGTGGCCTTCGTTCGAGAGAACGGCGCTGGCATTGGTGAAGGCCAATTGCGCGCTCGCTGCTGACACCAGCAACGCACCGCACAGCGTAAGGATCTTTCTCATCTTCAGGATCGGGTTTTCAGGTTGAAATGGTTCCGGACGATCGCCGTTCCGTTGCAGGGCGGAACAGGGCGGCCCCGAAAGTAGGGGAGTTGGTGCTTCACCCCTCCCGCTCAATATCCACAGAGGCTGGTGATCCTGAGGCCGGTTCACCGATCCCACTGCTTTGCCGGCGGATGCTCTCGCGATGGATGGCGTCCATCAAGTCCCGCACGAAATCCGCGCTCAGTCCCAGTTGTTGGGCCAGGCGCAGTTGTCTGCGCAGGATGCTGTCCCAGCGCTCCGGTTGCAGGATCGCCACATTGTGCGCTCGTTTGTGGTCGCCGATGCGCTCAGCGATGTCCATGCGGGTTCCCAGCTTTTGGGCGATCTCCTCATCCAGTTGGTCGATCAAGTCGCGCAACTCCGCTAATCGATCGCTCATGCCCTCGGTGGGCACTGCAGCGCGGAAGATCAAGGCGTTCAGCATTTCCGCATAAGCGGCAGGGGTCATCTGCTGATCGGCATCGCTGCGGGCATGCTCGGGGTCGTGGTGTACTTCCACCATCAAGCCACCGAAGCCCAGGTCAAGGGCCTGTTGGGCCACGGTGCCAATGCGGTCCACACTACCGGCGATATGGCTGGGGTCACAGATCAGTTCCACTTCCGGGTGGGCGGCCTTCAGCCGGATGGGGAATTCCCACATGGGGCTGTTGCGATAAGGCGTACGCTCGAACCAACTGAAGCCGCGGTGTACGGCAGCGAGCTTCCTGAGCCCGGCGCGGTGCAGACGTTCCAAGGCCCCTATCCACAATTGCAGATCGGGGTTGATGGGGTTCTTCACCAGCACCGGGATGTCCACTCCCTTCAACGCATCGGCAATGGCCTGTACGCTGAAGGGATTGGGTGTGGTGCGCGCGCCGATCCACAGCATGTCGATGCCCGCCTCCAAGCAGGCCCCCACATGCTCGGCCGTGGCCACCTCCGTAATGGCGAGCAGGCCCGTCTCCTCCTTCATGCGCCTCAACCACTGCAAGCCTTGCGGACCGGCGCCCTCGAAGTTGCCGGGGCGCGTGCGTGGTTTCCACAGGCCGGCACGGAACACCTGTGCTTTACCTGCAGCTTTGATCGCACGTGCTGTCGTCATCACTTGCTCCTCGCTCTCGGCGCTGCACGGTCCCGCTATCAGGAGCGGGCGCTCCAAGCCAAGACCCCATTGGGCCACGGGGAGCACGTTGAGCGGAACGGGGTGGGACATGGGTGTTCAAAGGTAGATGGCGGTTCGAGGATGCGTCTCTTACGTGCGGCTAGCCAGCACTTGGTGTTAGCCTGATGGTCATCGACTTCACACGCACCCGATAGCTTTGTCCCATGTCCATTGCGAAGCGCAGCATCCTCTTCTATGTGGTTTCGCTGCTGGTCTTCGGTGCCATCATCTACTATGCGGTCGTGCAGGGCGAGGGACTTCGGCCGCATTTGGCGGAAGAGCTGAGCACGACGGCGAACTCAACTGCTTCGGGCACAGCGCTGGACCAGTTCCAGCTGACCGTGCATGGCAACATGCGCCACGCACTTGCCGTGCTGCTCATGCAGATCGTGGCCAGCGTTGCGGTGGCGCGGCTCTTTGCCTACCTCTTCTCCAAGATGGGCCAGCCCACGGTGATCGGGGAGATCGTAGCAGGTATCGTGCTCGGCCCTTCGGTGGTGGGCTACTGGTTCCCCGATGTGTTCGAGTTCCTTTTCCCTGCGGGCTCCTTGTTGAACCTGCAGTTCATGAGCCAGATCGGCCTGGTGCTTTTCATGTTCGTCATCGGCATGGAGCTGGACCTGAAAGTGCTTGGTGGTCGTGCGTCCACCGCGTTGGTCATCAGCCACACGAGCATCATCGTGCTCTATGCGTTGGGCATCGGGCTGGCCTACTGGCTCTATCTCGATTTCGCGCCACCCACGGTGGCCTTCCGCTCCTTCGGGCTGTTCATGGGCATTGCCATGAGCATCACCGCCTTCCCGGTGCTGGCGCGCATCATCCAGGAACGAGGGCTCACACGCACGCATGTGGGCACCACGGCTTTGGCCACCGCTGCCAGTGATGATGTAACGGCGTGGTGCGTGCTGGCTGCGGTGATCGCCATCGTGAAGGCGGGCGACTTCCACAGCGCGTTCTACACCATCGCCGCCGCCGTGGTGTACGTGGCCTTCATGGTGGGAGTGTTGCGCCCCTTCCTGCGACGCGTGGGCGATATCCATGGGGAACGGCCCACCATCGGCAAGCCCTTGCTTGCCATGATGTTCGTGGTCATGCTCGCTTCCGCATGGACGACGGAGATCATCGGTATCCACCCGCTCTTCGGGGCCTTCCTCGCCGGTGTGATCATGCCGCCCAATCTGTCCTTCCGCCGGATCCTCGTGAGCAAATTGGAGGATGTGAGCTTGGTGCTCCTGCTCCCGCTATTTTTCGTGTTCACGGGCTTGCGCACACGCATCGGCCTGCTCAACGACGAGGACCTTTGGTGGACCTGCGCCGTGGTGATCGGCGTGGCGGTGGTGGGCAAGTTCGGTGCGGCCAGCATTGCCGCGCGCATCACGGGCAATACATGGAAGGACAGCCTCACGATAGGCGCGCTCATGAACACACGCGGCCTCATGGAGCTGGTGGTGCTCAACATCGGCTACGACCTGGGTGTGCTCAACGCCGAGCTGTTCGCCATCATGGTGCTCATGGCACTCTTCAGCACCTTCATGACCGGCCCTGCGTTGGACCTCATCGAGCGCATCTTCCGAAAGCCGAAAGTGGAGGCAGCGCCGATCACCGGAACGACCCCGCCCGGCTGGCGCGTGCTCCTCTCGTTCGGTCAACCCGAAAGTGGGCGACGCTCGCTGCGGCTCGTGAACCAACTGGCCGGAGGTGAACGCGACCAAGCGTCCATCACCGCGCTCCACGTTACACCCAGCGGTGACATCAACCCGATCGATAGCGGTGAGTTCGAGCGCGATGGGTTCAAGCCGCTCTTGCGCGAAGCGGAGAAGCTCGGCCTGCCCGTGACGACCGAACATCGTGTGAGCGGCGATGTATCCCGCGAGATCGAGCAGATGGCGAACAGCGGCGGTTACGATCTGCTCCTGGTGGGTGCTGGTACACCCTTGTTGCGCGGCACCTTGCTCGGCGATCTGTTGGGCATCACCTCGCGTGTCATCGATCCAGGCAAGCTCATCGATTCGCTCCGGGGTCGCGATAGCCTGCTCCCTGCGGATGACCGGCTCGACCCCAAGGTGCGCCAGCTCATCGAAGGAGCGCAATGCAGTGTCGGGGTTTTCATGGACAAGGGCTTTTCAAAGGCCAGTGCCGTGCTGCTCCCGCTTGCCGCGCCAGGTGATCTTTCCTGTTGCACTTATGCCGAGCGCCTGTTGTTGGAACCGGCGACCCGGGTAACGCTGTTGGATCCAGCGGGACTCGTGCAGCGCGAACCATCGTTCCGCAGTGGTGCCCAACGCTTGGCACAAGGTGCACCCGATCGGTTGACCATCCTGCCCAACCGGGCCATAGACGGAACGCTCCTCGCGGGCTATGATCTGCTTTTTACCAGCTACAACGGCTGGACACGCGCTGCCGAAAGCCGCGCACCCTGGCTTGCTGATGTACCCAGCACCTTGATCATGAAGCCGTGATCCTCAGCGCGGTCGCTGTTCCATCAGCCAGGCGCGTGCATCCGCTTCGTTGTTGAACACCTGCGCCGGGAACTGGGGCGGGAAGTACTTGAAGAAGATCGCGGTCACCCCTTTGGTCAGTTGGCCATGTGCCACCACGGCAAGCGCGCTCAGCCCTTCGATCTCTTCAGCAGCTCCGAAGTGGTCCGTACCCAGTACGCTCAGTTCGAAGTCGATGTCCTCCGGAAGAGTGCTCAACATCACGTAGGTGTCCTTGCCGGCCAGCAGGTGCCGGGCAGCGCGGTTCTCCTCGAAGCCAGCTCGGTCCAGCTTCACTCCCTCGCGGAAGCGTTGCTCGATGAAGCCCGGTTCCACCAGGGACATGATGGCCAGCCGTGTTGGTATGGAGCGGAGTGGTACCGACATTCCAGTCGAAAGCTAGTATTGCTTCCTACGGAAATGTACGACCGCACAGAGGTTCGCGCTCGCTCTTCCGTCTCACCACTTCACGACCACCTTTCCCATGGTCCTTCCGCTGGCGAGCGCTTTGATGGCTGCGGGTAGTTGATCCGCATCGAAGGTGCCGTGGACGTGGGTCTTCAGGATGCCGTCCTGCTTTGCTTGTACCACTTCGCGCAAGCACTCGGCGATAAGATCTTGTCGGTGGTCGCTCAGGCGCAGCATGTTGATCCCGAGCAATGAGCGGCTTTTCATCATGAGGAAGATGGGTAGCACAACACCCATGCGCCATACGAAACGCACCGTGCCGAACATGCCGATGCCGCCGCGTTCGGCACCACCGAAGAGGACCAAGCGGCCGCCACCACCGATCAGGGAGAGGTCCTTCTTGAAGCTGGCTCCCCCCACCGCGTTGAAGCTCGCATCCGCTCGGTGCTTTCCGAGCAGTGCGGACAACTGCCGCGCGTAGTCGCCTGCGCTCCGGTCGATCACATGGGTGGCCCCCAGATGGCGCACGAGATCCGCCTTCTCCTTGCCGCCGACAATCGCGAAGACCTCGCAGCCTGAGTTCACAGCAAGCTGCACGATCAGGTGCCCAACTCCTCCGGCAGCGCTATGCACGATCACCCGCTCTCCTTTTCTCAAGGGACAAAGGATGCGCGCCGCATACCAAGCGGTGCACCCTTGTGTGGCAAGCGCAGCCGCCTCGCCGAGCGGCAGGTCTTCCGGGATCACTGCACAGGCACGGTGATCCGTGATCGCTTCTTCGGCATACCCGCCAAAACGAGTAAGCGCGGTTACACGCTTGCCCAACAGTTCGGCTGGAACTCCTTCGCCGAGTTGTTCCACGCGGCCCACGACCTCGTACCCGATCACGCTCGGTAACGGAGGCGCTTCGCGGTACAGTCCCAACACCGCCATGGTGTCTGCGTAGTTCAGCCCGAAGCCTTCGCAACGGATAAGGACCTGGCCGCGTGCTGGATGCGGAGATGGATGTTCGCGGAGTTCGAAAGCGCGATCGGGATCACCATGTCGGATGAGGGTCCAGGCTTTCATGGCTCACGTGTTGGCACCGGCGATCACGACCACGAATTCGCCACGCGGTGCATGTGTCTCGAAGTGGACGAGCAGTTCGGCCAATGTTCCGCGCACGGTTTCCTCATGCAACTTGCTCAATTCCCTGGAAATGCTGGCAGCTCGTTCGCTTCCGAACACTTCAGCGAACTCTTTCAGCGCACGCAGCAGCCGATGCGGGCTTTCATAGAGGACCATCGTGCGTTCTTCGCCCCGCAACCCTTCGAGCCGCGTGCGCCTTCCTTTCTTCTGCGGAAGGAAGCCCTCGAACACGAAGCGGTCGCAGGGAAGTCCGCTCACCACCAGCGCGGGCACGAAGGCCGTGGCGCCCGGGAGGCATTCGACCGTGATGCCGGCGCGCAAGGCCTCGCGCACCAGCAGGAACCCTGGATCGCTGATCGCCGGGGTCCCTGCATCGCTGGCCAATGCGAAGCGTTCGCCTTGCCGCAGCCGTGCGACCAGTTGCTCCACCATGCGGTGCTCGTTGTTGATGTGGAAGCTGATCAACGGCTTACCGATCCCGAGGTGTTGCAGCAACTTTCCCGTTACACGCGTGTCCTCGGCGATCACCGCGTCCACTTCGTTCAGCACCCGTTGCGCGCGGATGGTGATATCGTCCAGGTTGCCGATGGGCGTGGGGACCAGAACGAGTTGCGCGGTGGAGGAGGACATGGGGCGGATCTTAACCGCGACGACGCAACGAAGCGACGGTCACGCAACGTTGAATGGGCTCCGCTCCGAGCGCCGCTTGGGCCCTTTGCGTCTTTGCGCCTTTGCGGACCTCTTTCTTTTTCACTTCACCGCGTTGATGTAATCGCGCAGCAATGCGCGCAGATCGGCGAACTCCGTGAGGGGAAGCGTCTCGCTCCGGTCCAGCACATCGTGGTAGTAGGCCACACCGCCGAGCGTGTAGATGAAGATGGCGGGCACACCGCGTTGCACGAACGGACAATGATCACTGTTGCACGCCGGGCCACGCGCCTTCACTTCCTTCAAATACCCCTTGGATCCATTGATGGCCACCAGCTGGTCGAAGGCCTTCTGTTGCGCGGTGGCGTTCACCACCATGATACCATCATCGCCGGTACCAAGGATGTCGAGGTTGATCATCATGCGCACATCGGCCCAATCGATCGGACGATCCACCGCGCACCACTCACTGCCTACCAAGCCCGCCTCTTCACCCGCAAATGCAACGAAGAGCAGGTTGTGCTTCGGCTTGTTCTTCTTCTGCGTATAATGTTCCGCCAGGCTCAACATCATCGCTGTGCCGCTCGCGTTGTCGTTCGCACCGGGAAAGAGCGCATCGGGCCCCATGCGGCCGAGGTGATCGTAGTGCGCACCCACGACGACCCACTTCTTCCCCTTACCCTTCACCATGCCCAACACATTGCGCGCTGGGTTGCGCACGAGCAATTTGTTCTGCACGTGCAGTTCCAACACGGCCGAGCTATCGGTGAGGGCGTTGCTCGCCACTTCGATCAGTGGGTGCGGCATGGCTTCCTGCGCCACGCTCCAAGTGAGCTTGGAGCCGGGCTTCAGCACCGGACCATAATGCATGAGGTCCTCCTCCCATTTCCGGAACAGGCGGAGCGAGTCGGCGTTCTTCGTTTCGGGCCAGTGTACGCATGCTGCTTTTCCGCTCAGGACGCCCATGGTCATGTTGCGGCGCTCGGGCCCATTGAGGTCCTTGTGGGTGATGTGTACGATCCCGAACGTGCCATCCGCCTTTCCGCTCGCGGGATCCACGAGGAAGTCGATGCCAGGCACGAGCCGCTTGCCATCGATGCTTACGATGACGCTATCCGGGAACGTGTTCACGTTGAACTGGAAGGGCTCGAAGAAGTCCTGCTTCACCGGTTGCAGGCCCATCCGGCCGAACTGCTTTGCGATCCAATCGCTGGCGATGCGCTGGCCATCGTTCACGTATCCGCGCCCATGAAAGGAAGGCGAAGTGAGCGTATCGAGCCAAGCGCGAGCACGCAGCGTGATCGTCGCCGCATCCTGCGAGTTGGCAGCGCTCGCGCTCAGGATCAAAAGGACGACGTGCGCTATCCGCTTCATGCGAAGCGGCGGTTGAGCAGTTCCATGAACGTGGCCCGTGCATCCGGGTCGGCCGGTTTCTTCGGGTTCGGTATGATGGACAACTCCAGCAGCGTCATGGCCTCCTCGAGGTCCTTCGCCGAATTGATCTCCACAATGGCCCTGTCCAGCGCGCCGCGATCCTCATTGAAGAGCTCCTTGGTGAACCAGAATTTGTCGCTGATGCTGATGGCTTTGCCCAGGTCGTCGATATGTGACTTTTCCAGTTTCTCCGCGATGGTGGGGGCGGTCTTTCCGGCAGTGGCCTTCGCGGCGGTGGCTTCCTTCAGGAATTCGCTCGCGGTCTTCATCACCGGTGCTTCTTCTTGCTCGGTGTCCGCGATCGCTTCGATCAAGGAGGTCTGGCGAGTTTCCTGGGGGCGGGTATCCAATTTCATCGCTGGTACCTCAGCCAATGGAAGTGCTGGTGCGGGCGCAGTGGGGTTCGTTTGCACCGGCACCGGCTCCTTGGCCTTGGTGGTCTCCTCCTTCGACCGTTGAGGGGGACTTCCTTTCGCCACCGCTCCTTCGCGGGCTTTGTGCCTGAGCACCACGAGCCGTTCGTACAGTTCGCGGGCGTCGCTGCAAGCGTTATCGAGTTCGGCGATCCCCAGCGTTCCACCGCGCAAGCCGGACTCGGCGTTGCGCAAGGCGTCCACCAGTTCGCTCATCTTCCGGAAACCCTTGTCATCGCTCATGGGCATGGGAGTTTGACGATCGGTCCAATGCGAAGATCCCTATTTTCGCGGCACCCCCGCAAAGCAGCGCCCGCAAAGGCCCGTAAGCGGTTCCCGCACCCCGATGTTCCTGGAGCACACTGGAAGCCGCGCCCCGCGAAGGGGCTGGATCGAGGTCATCTGCGGGAGCATGTTCAGTGGGAAAACGGAGGAGCTCATCCGCCGATTGCGCCGTGCGGAGTTCGCCAAGCAGCGGGTCGAGATCTTCAAACCCGGTGTGGACACGCGGTACGATGAGACCAACGTGGTGAGCCATGAAGGGACCACCATCCGCAGTACCCCGGTGCCCAATAGCAGCAATCTGCTTCTCCTTGCGAGCGACATTGAAGTGGTAGGGGTCGACGAGGCCCAGTTCTTCGATGAAGGACTCCCGCAAGTGTGCGCACAGCTTGCCGGGCAGGGTGTGCGTGTGATCGTTGCGGGGCTCGACATGGATTTCCTCGGCAGGCCCTTCGGCCCCATGCCGCAGTTGATGGCGATCGCCGAGTATGTGACGAAGGTGCATGCCATCTGTGTTCGCTGTGGGGCGCTCGCGAGCTTCAGCCATCGTACCAGTGCCAGCGAAAGCCTGGTGGTGCTGGGAGAGAAGGAGAGCTACGAACCGCTTTGCCGAAGTTGCTTCGAAGCAGCGCGTGCCACTGTTGAAACCGCCGTGCGATGAGCGGTGCCCGCTATCCCGTGGCGACCATCGCCGAGGTGGTTTCCGGTACGTTGAGCGCGGCCACTGCTTCCGGAGAAGACCTCATCGAGCAGTTGCTGATCGATTCGCGCGGTGCCACCATCACCAACACCACGCTCTTCATCGCATTGCGCGGCCCCCGGCACGATGGGCACCGGTACATCGCGGACCTGATCGCGCGGGGTGCTCGCCATTTCCTGGTGATGGACGAACCGGATGCTGCGCTGGTGGGCAAGGCGAACTTCATCCGAGTTGCGGACACGCTCGCGGCATTGCAACAACTCGCGGCATGGCATCGCTCGCACTTCACCTGTCCTGTCATCGGCATCACCGGTAGCAATGGCAAAACGATCGTGAAGGAGTGGCTCTTCCAGATGCTGCGTGGCGAAGAGCGTATCGTGCGGAGCCCCGCAAGCTGGAACAGCCAGGTGGGTGTCCCGCTCAGCGTGTGGCAAATGGGCGGTGAGCATACGTTGGCGATCTTCGAGGCAGGCATCAGCAAGCCGGGCGAGATGGAGAAGTTGGAGCCCATCATCCGGCCCACGATCGGTGTGCTCACGAACATCGGCGATGCGCATGATGAAGGGTTCAAGGATCGGGGCGGCGATGCAAAAGCGATCGAGAAGCTCAAGCTCTTCACGCACGCGGAGGTGTGGATACACCCGAACGACTGGAGCGAGTTGGACAAACTCCACTACCTGCTCCCGAACGTACAGCACAAGGAATGGTCGATGGTGGGGCACGGGGGCGTTGCGGACTTCGTTCGCGTCGTTTCGTGCGATATCGTGGGCGAGGCCACCCGTATTCGTCTGGAACATCAAGGCAAGGAGCGGACGTTCGCGATACCCTTCACCGACGATGCCAGTTTGGAGAACGCGCTGACCTGCATCACCGTGTGCTTGCATCTGGGCCGGACCGCCGAGTGGATCAGCGGGCGACTGGCCTTGTTGGAACCGGTGGACATGCGCATGCGCACGCTACAGGGCACGCATGGCACCACGCTCATCGACGACAGCTACAGCATGGACGAGAATTCGCTCGCCATGGCGATGGCCTATGTGCAGCGCGCTGCCCACGGTCGGGATCGCGTGCTGGTGATCAGTGATGTGCCCGAGAGCGAACGCAGCCAGGAACAATTGTACGCTGCGGTGGCGCGCACCCTCGCTCCGGAACGGCTTGATGGATCGGGTGGGAAGCCCGTGCGGGTGATTGGCGTTGGCCCGGCGATCCATGCGCAGCGGGACAAGTTCCCTGTCGGGTCCCGCTTCTATCCCGATGTGGATACGCTGCTCCAGCGCGAGGATCCGAAGGACTTCCCCGGAACGGTCGTGCTCATCAAGGGCGCGCGTCGCTTCGGGTTCGAACGCATCGTGGAACGCTGGCAGGAACAAGTTCACGGCACCGAACTCGAGATCGATCTCGAAGCGATACGTCACAACCTCAATCACTATCGCGCACTGCTTCCGCGCGGGGTGCGCACCATGGCCATGGTGAAGGCCTTCGGTTACGGCACCGGTGCGCTGGAATTGGCCCGGCTTTTCGCCCACGAGCAGGTCCACTACTTGGGGGTGGCCTATGCCGACGAGGGGATCGAATTGCGACAGCAGGGCATCACCACGGCGATCATGGTGATGAACCCGGAGCCGGTGGCCATGGAAACGCTGCACCGCTTCGAGTTGGAGCCGGAGGTGTACGATCCGGCCTCCTTGCGCTCCGCGATGGCGTACCGGCAGGCCGCTGGGTCTTGCCCGCCGGTGCACATCAAGCTCGATACGGGCATGCATCGTCTCGGCTTCACGGAAGCGGAATTGCCGCGGCTGTTGGAAGCATTGCGTGATCAGCCTGGGGTGAAAGTCGCCTCCATCCTCTCGCATTTGGTGGGGAGCGAGGATCCCGCACTGGATGAATTCACCCGCGAACAGATCGCTGCGTTCACACGCATGGCCGATGCCATCGATGGAGTGCTCGGTTACCGGCCGCTGCGGCACATAGCCAACTCCGCAGGTATCACCCGCTGGCCTTCGGCCCACTTCGACATGGTGCGCGTGGGCATCGGGCTGCACGGCATCGGTGTGGATGCAACCGAAACCGCACAGCTGATGCCAGCAGCGGCGCTGCGATCACCGATCGCTCAACTGAAGCAGTTGCGCACTGGCGATACGGTGGGCTATGGCCGACGCGGTGTTGTTGCAGGTGATCGCGTCATCGCCACACTGCCCATCGGATACGCCGATGGCCTCTCACGCCGCCTGGGGAATGGGGTTGGCCGGGTGTGGATCGCCGGGCGACCAGCACCCATCATCGGCAATGTGTGCATGGACATGTGCATGGTGGATGTCACCGGCATCCCCTGCACCGTGGGTGACCTTGCCGTGGTTTTCGATGCCAAGCACCCCATCTCCGATGTGGCCCGCGATATGGGCACCATTCCCTACGAGCTGCTCACCAGCATTTCGCAGCGGGTGAAGCGGGTGTATGTGCGGGGGTAGTCCATCAGCCTTCCAAGCCCCTTCGTCACCCTTGTGCAAGGCTCTGTCCATGCCCGTCCCGGGGTACACCACTGGTCACCTAAGTTTGGGGCCCCTGCACAGAACCAGAACCATGAAGAAGTTCCTTCCCCTCCTTGCGCTCGCACTTTCCACGCCGGCTGCGCTCTCCGTTTCCGCCCAAGGGCCGGACCATGTCGCCGGCGATGTGCTGGTGATGCTCGCCCCGGAAGCGTCCGCTTATTCCCTCGTTGGTGAACTCGCGCGGATCGAGAACGCCGCAACGGGTCTTACCGTGGTTCGCGAGGTGAGCGCACCCATGCGGGCTTGGCTGCTCCAGTTCGATCATCTATCCGTTCCTGAGGCGAAGATGCTGCGTGCCTTGCAGGGCAACCCTGCTGTACAGATGGCACAGTACAACCACTTCGTGAAGGAGCGCCTCGTCCCCAACGATGCGACCTACGGCCAGCAGTGGCACCACCAGAACATCAATAGCGAGGAGGCTTGGGACGTGACCACTGGTGGTGTGACGGCAACAGGCGATACCATCGTGGTATGCATCATTGAGAATGCGGACCTGGGCCATGTCGACCTGACCGCGAACGCTTGGCACAATTGGGGCGAAGTGCCGGACAACGGCCAGGACGATGATGCCAATGGCTATGTGGACGATTTCCTCGGCTGGAACACGCCCAACAACAACGACAATGTGTACAGTGGCGGCCATGGAACGCAATGCGCGGGCATGGTGGGCGCTACCGGTAACAACAGCATTGGAGTGGCTGGTGCCAACTGGAGCGTGAAGATGATGCCGGTGAACTACGGTGGTGTGCAAGAGGCCCAAGTGGTGGCAGCGTACACCTACCCCTTGGTGATGCGCCGGATGTACAACAGTACGGGTGGCTCGAAGGGTGCCTTCGTGGTGGCTACCAGCGCCAGCTGGGGCATTGATGGGGGCGACCCTAACGACTCGCCGCTTTGGTGCGCCATGTATGACACGTTGGGTACCGCAGGTGTTTTGAATTGTGGGGCAACCGCGAACAATGCCGTGAACGTGGATGTGGTTGGCGATCTGCCCACCGCGTGCGGCAGCGATTTCATGATCAGCGTGACCGCCACGAACGATGCGGACCAGCGCACCTTTTCGGCCTACGGCCTCACCACCATCGACGTGGGTGCTCCAGGGGAGGACGTTCGCACCACGAGCATCGGTGGCGGTTATGGCAGCACCAGCGGCACCAGTTTCGCCTGCCCGCTCACTGCCGGTGTGATCGGGTTGCTCTATAGCGCACCGTGCGCCACCATGATGGCGCTCGTGCATGCCGACCCCGAGGAAGGTGCACGCTACGTGCGTCAACAACTTTTCGCCGGTGTGGATCAAGTGGGCAACCTGCCGGGCAATACGGTAACGGGTGGCCGCATCAATTCCGGTAGCAGCATACAACTGATCATGGGCGCATGTGGATCATGTCCTGCGCCTTTTGGCGGCAATGTTGTTCGCCAAGGTGCGGATGCGATCTACAGCTGGACGTCCACCGGTGCAGGTCCGTTCAATGTGCGTTACCGTGCGGTAGGCGCAGCGAATTGGATCGATATTCTTGTGATCGAGGAGGACAACACCAGCGTGAGTGGATTGGATCCGTGCATCGCCTACGAGTTCCAAGTTCAGGTGGAATGCGGCTCGGAGACGAGCGACTATTCCAACAGCTCGTTGCTCAACCCTCCAGTGGAAGTAGCACCCACGATATCGGCGAACGGATATGCCACCGCGTGTGCGGATGATGGCTTCCTGTTGACATCGAGTGCTGCCACCGGCAACGTGTGGAGCACGAGCGAGCAGACCCAGAGCATCGCCCCCACGCAGACCGGCAGCTACACCGTTACGTTCAACGGACTTTGTGGCTCGTACACCAGCGCGGCCGTTGATGTGACCATCATTGCAGCACCGGTACCGCCCACCGCCAACGATGTGCAACTGCCTGGTCCAGGAACGGCCACGCTGAACGCTACGGGTACCGGCATCCAGTGGTACAATGTGGCCACGGGTGGAACTGCTGTCGGCACCGGCAACAGCTACGACACACCGTTCCTCACCGGCACAACGAACTTCTGGTGTACCAGTTCCGCGGGCAATGCGGTGGTGACTTCCTTCGGGGCCCGCACGAACAATTCAGCCACCGGTGCCTACCACACCAACGGCAACAATTGGCAACTCTTCACCGCCAATGAGCCCTTTGTGATCCGCAGCGTGAAGGTTTACGCCGACGGAGCGGGCAATCGCCCCATCGCACTGGTGAACGGGGCTGGTGCGGTCATCTCGCAGGGCACGTTCAACATCCCCGATGGCGAGAGCCGTGTCCAACTTAACTTCAACGTGCCGGGTCCGGGCAACTATGGGTTGCGCATCCTGAGCGGTGACCCACAGCTCTGGCGTGATGGCCCCGGTAGCGGTCAGACCTATCCCTATGCGTTGGGCGCTTACGGTAGCATGACCGGCAGCACGGTAGCTGGCGCGAACGCCACGGCCTACTACTATTTCTTCTACGATTGGGAAGTGGAGAACCCGACGGTGCTCTGCGAAAGCGAGCGCGTGGAAGTGACCGTGGAGATGCCCACGGGGATCAACGAGACCGAAGGCACGAGCATCCGCTTGTTCCCCGATCCTGCGGACCGCGACATCTTCATCGACATGACCGGTCCCGAGGCACAGGGTAAGCTGCTCATCACCGTGCTCGATCGAACAGGCCGTCAGGTGGCCATCAAAACGATCGAGAACGGCCGCGCCACGTTGACCACCGCCTTCCTTGCCGACGGCATGTACTTCTACCGGATCACCCGCAACGAGACCGAGATCGCAGTGGGGCGCTTCCTGGTCACCCATCTTTAGGCAGCGGAACAACGCGACGTCCCGTCGTGTTGTCTTGTTGTTGGATGCTGAACGCATGATGCGCTGGAAGGCTTTATTGTCCGTCCCCTTTCTCTTGATCACGCTGGGTGCTTTTGCACAGGAACCGGCGTATGTGGAAGGTGATATCCTCGTGATGCTTCGCGAAGGCACCACGCCGGAGGTGGTCGTGCGGGACCTGCAGGAGGTCGAAGGAACTCGCACGGGCTTGCGCACGGTGAAGGAGGTGAGTGCTCCCATGCGGGTTTGGTTGCTGCATTTCGATGCGCGAACGATCGAACAGCACGTAATGCTGCGAGCCGTGCGCGATCATGCAGGTGTGCAGTTGGCGCAGAACAACCATCTGGTGAAGGAGCGTGCGGTGCCGAACGATCCGCAGTTCGGCGATCAATGGCACCACACGAACATCAACAGCACGGCGGCGTGGGACATCAGCACGGGCGGCGTTACGGCCACCGGCGATACCATCGTGGTGTGCATCATCGAGCGCTGCGACCTTTCACAACCCGATCTAGCCGCCAATGCCTGGCACAACAACGGCGAAGTGCCTGACAATGGTGTCGACGACGCTGGCAACGGATACGTGGACGACCACCTTGGTTGGAACACCCCCACTGGCAACGACGCGGTGTACGCCACCAACCATGGTACGCAGGTGGCGGGGATGATCGGTGCGGTCGGGAACAATGGCGTTGGGGTTGTTGGTGCGAACTGGAACGTCAAGATGATGCCCGTGGCATACGGCGGCGTTCAAGAAGCGCAGGTGGTGGCTGCATACACCTACCCGCTCATCATGCGGCGTCGGTACAACGACAGCAATGGGGCAACCGGTGCTTTTGTGGTGGTTACCAACGCGAGTTGGGGTATAGACAATGGACAACCCGAGGACTCACCCGTGTGGTGCGCCATGTTCGACACGCTTGGCACGGAGGGTGTCCTCAGTTGTGGTTCCACAGCGAACAACAACGTGGATGTGGACCTCGTAGGCGATATGCCCACAGCCTGCCCCAGCGATTACATGATCAGCGTGACAGCCACGGATGTGAACGACAACCGCACCTTTTCCGGTTACGGTGCCACGACCATTGATGTCGGTGCGCCCGGTGCGGCGGTGCTCACCACCAACCAGACCGGGGGCTTCAGCACCGCGAACGGGACGTCGTTCGCGGCCCCTCTCACCGCTGGCGTCGTGGCGCTCCTTTACAGCGCACCGTGCCCTTCGCTCATGGCCTTGGTGCAGGCCGATCCTGCCGCTGGTGCATTGCAGGTCCGAGACTTGCTTTTCGATGGCGTGGACGAGGTCGGCAACCTGCCGGGATCGATCGTCACGGGCGGGCGCATAAACGCGGGCACGAGCATCCAACTGCTCATGAACGCATGTGGCCCTTGCCCAGCGCCTTATGGCTTGGACGTCCACAACGTGGACCTCACCGCTGCGCTTCTTTCATGGAACGTGGTCTCGGGTTCCACCTTCGACATACGCTACCGGGAGATCGGAGCGGTGGATTGGATCGCGCTTAGCGGGATCTCCTCAACGGCCTTCACCATCAGTGGTCTTCAGACCTGCACGCCCTATGAATTCCAGGTGCGCGTGATCTGCGGAGCGGACTTGAGCGACTACAGCGCTTCGTTCTCGTGGATAAGTGCAGGATGCTGCGATCCGCCGGACAACATCATCATGGGTTTCATCGGTGAGAACGACGCCAACCTCACGTGGTCCACGGTCATTGGTGCTACGTCCTATGATGTGCGTATACGACCTGTCGGTGCGGTGGATTGGACGGTGTTGGAGGACGAGGTGAACAACTTCACGACGATCAGCGGTCTCCTGCCGTGCATGAGCTATGAAGTTCAATTGGCGAGCGTTTGCAACGGTGTCACGGGCGAATGGTCCGGAAGCGAGCTCTTCAGCACGCTTGGTTGCGGTGTATGTGTTGACAACGACTACTGCTCATCGCAGGGTCAGAACACCAGTGCCGAATGGATCGAGCGTGTGGCCTTCAACAACGTGGACCATACCAGTGGCAACGACGGCGGTTACGGCGATCACACGGATGTCTCGGGATACCTGGACATCGGCCCAGCTCAATCGATCACCCTCGTTCCAGGGTACATAACATTCGCTTACAGTGAGTGGTGGAGCATCTGGGTGGACCTGGACCAGGACGGGATCTTCTCGGAACCGGAACGGCTCTATCAATCCACGGCAGGTATCAACACATCGGTGGTTGCGAGTATTGACGTTCCGGCCGACGCGATGCCCGGAACGACACGCATGAGGGTGGTGATGAAGTACGGGAGCAACGTCTCCGATGCTTGCACCTCTTTTTCCAATGGCGAGGTGGAAGATTATTGCGTCAACTTGGTGCATGGGATCGGCATGGAAGAGATCCCATCGACCACCGTGCTCGTCCATCCTTCCCCTGCAGATGATCACCTGATCATGACCTTGAGCGGTGAGCTTGCACAAGGCCGTTCGCTGTTGCTGGTCCAGGACGCCACGGGGCGCGCGATCGTGCAGCAGATCGTCCAAGGTCCACGGGATGTGCTCAACACCAGCACCTTTTCTGAAGGGCTTTACCATTACAGCGTGCTCAAGGACGATCGCCGACTTGCTCAGGGTCGATTTGTGGTCGTTCACTAGCGTGTAGCTTGCGGCTCCCGCTCTGGTCGGGTAGAAACGCATGCGTCCGCTCTCGGTCGTCGTCATCACCTTCAACGAGGAACGCAACATCGGCCGTTGCCTCGCTTCGGTGAAAGGGGTCGCGGACGACATCGTGGTGGTTGATTCCTTCAGCACCGATCGCACCGAAGCCATTGTGAAGGAACATGGAGCGCGCTTCGTGCAGCACGCCTTCGATGGCCACATCGCGCAGAAGAACTGGGCCATCACGCAAGCTGCGCATCCCTTCATCCTTTCGCTGGACGCCGATGAGGCATTGGACGATCGCCTGCGTGAGAATGTGCGCAAGGCGAAGAATGGTGAGGCGGACGGCTACACGATGAACAGGCTCACCAATTACTGCGGAACCTGGATCCGTCACGGGGGCTGGTACCCGGATCGTAAACTTCGCCTGTGGAACAGTCGGCTCGGCCATTGGACCGGCATCGATCCGCACGATCGATATGAACTACGCGAAGGCGCGCGGGTCGAACACCTTGAAGGGGACATCCTGCACTACAGCTATTACACCGTGGCGGATCATCTGAAACAGGTGGACTATTTCACGACGATCGCAGCCAAGGCCAACGCAGCGAAAGGCAAGCGCGCGGGTTTCATCAAGCTCTGGCTCGCGCCGGTGGCGAAGTTCATCGGCTCCTATTTCGTGCAGCTGGGTTTTCTCGACGGTCGCCATGGCTTCACCATTGCACGCATCAGTGCATATGCCACGCGATCGAAGTACACCAAGTTGCGCGCACTGGCACGGGCATGAGCGTTCCGGGCACCATCATCCTCAGTCGCCCCGATGCCCTGGGCGATGCAGTGGTCACGCTCACCACGGCCGGGTGGATCAAGGCGAATGCCCCCGGCACGCGCATCATCGTGCTCTGCAAGGAGTACGCGCGAGCGGTGTGGAAGTACAGCGCACATGTGGACCGGATCATCACGTTGGAAGAACTCGACCGCCTCGGCGAGCGGACGGCAACGTTGGAATTGGAAGCGGTCGGGGCGGACGCGATCGTGCATGTTTTCCCGCACCGGGATGTGGCGTGTTGGGCCAAGGGTGCCGGAATACCTCGTCGGATCGGAACGAGCCACCGTTGGTGGCATTGGACCGCCTGCAACGAGCGTGTGCATTTCTCGCGCAAACGAAGCATGCTGCATGAAGCGCAACTGAACATCAAGCTGCTTGAGCCGTTCGGTCTGCCTATGCCGGGGTCTGCCAAGGAACTGGTGCCGCACTTGGGTCTTCGAAAGCCTGTTCCTTCGGAGAGGGTCCGAGCCATGATCCGCGATGACAGGCGCCGGCTGGTGATACATCCATTGCTCGGCAGTGGAGTAGGATGGGGGCTGGCCAACTATGCCGACCTCATCCGGTCGCTGGATCCAATGGTGTGGCAAGTGATCATCACCGGGACGGCCGAAGAGGCTGCGCGGTATCGTGCTTCACTTCCTCTGGAACTGGAGCACGTCACCGATGCTGGTGGCCAACTCGACCTCGAAGAGCTCATGATGCTCATCGGTTCCTGCGATGCGATGGTGGCGGCGAGCACCGGCCCCATGCACATCGCAGCGGCTTTGGGCTTGCGCACGGTCGGCCTCTTTTCGATGCGCCGTCCCATCTTCCCAGCACGGTGGGCGCCCATCGGTACCAATGCTCACGCGCTCGTGTTCGACCCCGGTTGCCCCGATTGTGCCGCTGGTCGACCCTGCGACTGCATTACGCGGATACCGGTATCGCGCGTACTGGATCTGTTGGAATAGGCTGTGCTTTCGGCGCTGCGAAAACGAAGAGCGCATAGTACAGCGCGAAGAAGGTCGCACCCGCCTGTGTCTCGATGGTGTCATCCGTGAAGCACGACACGCCGAAGGCGATCGCCCAAGCGATGAAGAGCGGTTGCTTCCATGCGCCAAGCTTGTACGCGGGCCACCACCAGGTGCAGAGCGACCACAACAGCCCGAAGACGCCGAAACTGATCCACAGCGTCAGGTACTCGTTGTGCGCGCGCAGTCGCCACTGCGGTTCGAGCGTGCTGCGCGCTGCTGTAGTAGGCATCGAACGCGCGTTGTGTATCACCGGTTCCAACGCCGTACAACCAGTTCGCCTTCGCCAGCGCCCAACCTGCTTTTTGGAATTCGATGCGCATGGTGACCGAGTGGCCGCTCGCGAGCCCTTTGTTGCGGTAGAGGTCCAGTTCGAAGAGCACTTCTTCCATGCGCACCCGGATGCTGCCGCGTTGATCATGCAAGGCGTTCGACATACCATGCTCGATCGCGCGCACATCGTCATCGCTCAACGCCATCACGTTCACGCTGTCCTTGCGCATCCCTTTTGAAGCCAGGTAGCGCACCGCCGTGCTCCATAAGGGATGTCCTTTGTCGTCGGGATCATCGAGCGTGCGATCGCTACGCAGCAACCAAGCCCGCCTCAGTTCTCCCCAAGCGAGGTAGGTCCAGACATGGGTGCCGTTCTCTGTTTGCGTGTTGGTGGTGTCATGGTAGTATCTCTCGCCACCGGCGGTGTACTCGACGCGTGCAGCAAGGTCTGCAGGGATGGGTTCATGACGGGCATCGATCAGCGCAAGGGCTGCCGCGACGAGTGCTATAGGGACGACCGCAACGGATATCCGAAGCGCCCAACGCGGAACAGTTCCCCAACGACGAGACCAACGCAGGAGCATCACGGAAGCAATAAGTGCGAGGATCACGAACCCTTGGATGCTGCCGAGGCGATCGAGGAAGTACACCGCGAGCAGAGCACCGCAGTATTGCGCCGCGTTCATCCACCACTTCACGGAGCGGTAGTGGAGGAATACGACCACGGCAATGCAGAGCAGCAGCGCGAGCCGTATGTGACTGATGAAGATCGAGAGCGCTCGATAGTCGTCGGCCGCAGCCTTGTTGAAGAGCACCCCGAACAACGCACACGCCACCGCACTCCAGGCACCGGAGAGAAGGATGATACGCAACTCACTGTGCGTGAGCCTTGGCGATCCGGCGAGCACAGCGCCGAAGACAAGTACGGGGAAGAGGATGCGACCCAGGTCCATTCCCCACGCCATGTCCTGGGTCCAAAGCAGGCCCACGACATGTAGAAGCAGGAAGGAGAGGAAGACGAGCGATGGCGCCGTCGTGAACGCGGAGCGCAGCCGCTCTTTCATCGTTCCTTTTACAATGCCCTCGGCGAACCAATTGGCCGCGAGCAGCATTTGCGCCATGCTCAGGAAGGCCGTGCTCCAGGGTAGGAAGGCGATACACAGCACGAGCGCAATCACATGCACCGTGCGGAAGGGGAAGGAGCTTCGCCTGAGGGGCATGCGAAGCCTTCGGTCCTATTTCCCCGTTCCCGTGAGGATGGCGTTCACCCCGTTCTGCGCGAACAGGTCGATGGCTTTGCGCACATAGGGGTCGGTACCCATGCCGGCTTTTGCACGTCCCGTTTGGAAGTGGTAGCGGGCCACGATCTCGTACTTCAGCGCTTCCTCGATGTCGCTCCGGAAGCGAACGAGGTCTTCACTGCGGTCCGGAGCGAGCTCCTTGCGAAGCGCTTCGATCTGCACCTGTGCATGCTCATAGTAGCGTTCCTGCTTCGTCTTCGCGATGAGCGAGTCCAGGGCTTCCATGCTCTCGGTATCGTATTCGAAGCGCTTGTCCTTCACGAAGTCCATGAAGGCAGTGTAGATCTCGTCGGTCACCTTGAAGGATTCAGCAGGCCCGATATCCGGGTGCGTGTGGCGGTAGTTCGTTGCGAAGTCGAAAAACAGGTCTTCCTGATAGAGCCCCCCCACCACCTTGGCCAGGTCCGGCTCCATCACGTTCACATCCGGCGCTACGCCACGACCGTCGAACACGGGCCTGCCGTTGCGTGTCTTGAACGCCTTGATCGTACTATCCGCAACGGTAACGGCCGTGCCGCTGCTGTCCCGATGTGCGTAGTCGATCTTCTGGATGCAGCGCCCGCTGGGGATGTAGTACTTCGCGACGGTCACCTTCAATTTGCTGTTGTAGTACAGGTCGCGGGTTTGTTGCACGAGTCCTTTGCCATAGGTGCGTTCACCCACCACCACGGCGCGGTCCAGGTCCTGTAGCGCGCCACACACGATCTCGCTCGCGCTGGCACTGCCGCCATCCACCAATACGACGAGCGGCATTTCGGCCTCCATCGCCTCGCTCAGTGTCTTGTACGTCTTGTCCCACTCGGCGATCTTCCCTTTGGTCTCCACCACCAGTTCGTTCTTCGGGACGAAGAGGTTCACGATGTTCACGGCTTCGCGCAGGAGGCCACCACCATTCCCGCGCAGGTCCAGTATCATGTGCGTGGCACCCTGTTCCTTCAGCTCTTTCAGCGCGGTCCGCACTTCCTGTCCCGCGGTTTGCGTGAAGCTGTTCAGCTTTATGTAGCCCACATGGTTCGCCTCGTCCACGATACCCTTGAACGGCACATCCGGGATCTTGATCTCCTCCCGCGTTAGTTCGTGCATGGTCGCGGCTCCCCCAGCGCGCCGTGTTACCACCTTCACCACACTACCGGCCTGACCCTTCAGCAGTTTGCTCACCTCGTCGGTGTTCATGCCCGAGATCTTTCGGCCGTCCACCTCCATGATCTCATCACCCGCCCAGATGCCGGCTTTCATCGCAGGGTAGTTCTCGTAAGGTTCGCTCACCACCACCATATCACCCTTCCGCTTGATCAATGCCCCGATGCCACCGTACTGGCCGGTGGTCATGAAGCGGTAATCCTCCATGTCGCTCTCCGGGATGTACTGCGTGTACGGATCCAGCGAGTTGAGCATCGCATCGATGCCCGTCTTCATCAGCTTGCCGGGCTGCGTATCATCCACGTAGTAGATGTTGAGCTCCTTGTACAGTTCCGTGAAGATCTCCAGGTTCTTGCTGATCTCGAAGTAGCTGTCGCCAGCGGAAATGGTGATGGCACCACCACCGGAAATGGCAGCGGCGATGATCCACGTGCGCCACTTGGCTGGAGTTCTCGAGCTATGGATGTTCATGGTGTGGATGTGCTTCGGGAACGGGATCATGACCATGTCCGCCCCATGGGTGACAAGATAGAAAGCGCTTGAGGGTGAGCCAGCCGCCGCGGAAGCCGCCGTGCCTGCGCAGCGCGACCAGCCCGTACTCGGAGCAAGAAGGTGTGTATCGACAGACCCCCGGCAGCAAAGGCGAGATGGTCCATTGGTACACGCGCACCAAGGCGATCAACGGCCATGCGAGGAGTTTATCCATGCTGTTTCAACCAACGGTCCAGTGCGCGGGATATTTTCAGCTCGGTCTCAGCAAGTGTTACGGGAGCTTTCCCTTGGAAGACGATGAGCCATGCGCATTGTTTGCCGGAGGCCTGCAATTTCCCGTACCAACGATGTTTGTTGATCCGATAAGCCTCGCGCAACAGGCGCTTTACGCGATTGCGATGCACCGCCAAGGGCAGGTTGCGCTTGGGAACCGCGAACGCGATCTGTGCGGGGGCATCGGTGGGGAGCGCCATCAATTTGCCAACGAGCTTGAACGGTGGTTCGTGTACGCTTCGGCCGGTGGTGGCCACCTCCTGTACACGCAGGCGTCCGCGCAGTCTCTCGTGTTTGCTGAAGGTAGCGCGCTGCACGCGGGTCGGTGGGCTTGCCCGTCACGGACGGTTCGCCCGGTGACGCGCGGTGGTCACTTCTTCTTCGCTTCGCGCTTGATGAAGAGCTCCATGGCCCCCGTCATGCTCGGGGCTTCCGGGAGGGGGGCCTCCAAGTCGAGGCGAAGTCCATTGTCGCGCACGGCTTTGGCGGTCGTGGGTCCGAATGCTGCTATGAAGACCCCGTTCTGTTTGAACTTCGGGAAGTTCTTCTTCAGGCTCTCGATCCCACCGGGGCTGAAGAACACCAGCATATCGTAGCTGAGTTCCTTGATGTCACTGAGGTCGCTCGCCACCGTGCGGTAGAACACAGCGTTGGTATACTTCACGTTGGCCTTGTCCAGCAGTTCGGGGATCTCGCCTTTCTGGATATCGCTGCACGGGACGAGGTAGGTCTCGTCCTTGTGCTTCTTGATCACGTCCATCAGGTCGCCGAAGCTCTGCTTGCCGATGAAGACCTTGCGTTTGCGGTAAACGATGTACTTCTGGACGTAGTAAGCCACCGATTCCGAGATGCAGAAGTACTTCATCGTCTCCGGCACGGTGAGCCGAAGCTCCTTGCACATGCGGAAGAAGTGGTCCACCGCGTTCCGGCTGGTGAGCACGATGGCAGTGTGGTCCAGGATATTGATCCGCTCCTGGCGGAAGTCCTGCCCCTGCACCGCCTCCACCTTGATGAAGGGGCGGAAGTCGATCTTGAGGTTGAACTTCTTCGCGAGCTCGTGGTAAGGCGATTTCTCGTCCGTGGGAGCGGGCTGCGAAACGAGGATGGTCTTGATCTTCAAGGCCGATCGGCTTATGGGTTGGGCGCGGTTAAGAGGACTGCCGGAGCGCGTGGATCGCTAGAAGGACGGGCACTATTTCGGCGGCGCAAAGGTAGAGGAAAATGTACCCCAGCGAGACACCCTCACCCATGCCGATCCACGCCCCCCTCACCCATCGGTAGAGGATCGTGATCGCAAGTAGGGCCGAACCCGCAATGAGAAGGGTGCCACGCCACTCCGCGTGGTAGGTGCCGAGCACCACCACAGGAAGCATCACCATGCCCAGCAAGGCATAGAGCAGCGAGCCGGTATAGAGGTATTCACTTGAGCCGGCATCCACTCGTAAGAGGCCGGCGAGCATCCGAGGCAATAACCCCTGTGCGACGAACACCCCCGCCACGACCCCAACGAGCAGTAGGTATGGAGGCACTCGGGCTGCGCCGCTCCCGGCTATCGCTTGCCAACAGAACAGCGCTACCACCGCCACAGCCACCAAAAGCAGGCCCAGGAAGTTCCGGTCCTGCAGGTCCACATCCTCGCGCAAGGTCTGTCGGCCAAGACGCATCCGAAAGGCAGCGTGTAGCAGTAACCGCCAAGTGCGGGGCGCTGCGTGGTTGATGATGGCCAGCACCAATAAGCACACGAGAAAGAGCGCGGTGATCCAATCGGCCGCGAGCGGGTCGTGCGGACGTGGTGCCGGGATCATGCGTGTAAAAGTAGGATCGCCGGGAAAGGCGCGGCCGAGGGCGTGACCTAATTTCGCCGCCCCGGCGCAAGCGCCAACATCACCGCATGAGCACAACCACCGCCACCCCGAAGAAGGCCGCTACGGACCTCTACCAAAGCCACGATCATTACTTGGTGGACGAATTGCTCACGGAAGAGCACAAGCTGATCCGCGATACGGCACGCAAGCATGTGAGCAAGCACTTGAAGCCGATCATCGAAGAGCGCTTCGAGACCGCAACGTTCAGCCCGGACATCATACCCGGTTTGGCGGAGATCGGTGCGTTCGGACCGATGGTCCCCACCGAGTATGGAGGCATGGGCCTGGACCAGATCAGTTACGGCCTGATCATGCAGGAGATCGAACGCTGCGACAGCGGGCTCCGCAGTTTGTGCAGCGTACAAGGTTCCTTGGTGATGTATCCGATCTGGAAATACGGGAGCGAGGAGCAGAAGAAGAAGTGGCTGCCACAGCTGGCGCAAGGCAAGAAGATCGGTTGCTTCGGCCTTACCGAACCCGATCATGGCAGCAATCCCGGCGGCATGGTCACCACGTTCGTGGACAAGGGCGACCACTACCTGTTGAACGGTGCCAAGATGTGGATCAGCAACAGCCCGCTGTCCGATATTGCGGTGGTGTGGGCGAAGGCCGAGAACACGGAAGGGCGCATCCACGGCCTCATCGTCGAGCGTGGCATGGAAGGCTTCACCACGCCCACCACGCACGGCAAGCTTTCGTTGCGTGCAAGTCCCACTGGCGAACTCGTGTTCGACAATGTGAAAGTGCCGAAGAGCAATTTGCTGCCGAACAAGAGCGGCCTGGGTGCTCCGCTCGGTTGTCTCGATAGTGCGCGCTACGGCATTGCATGGGGAACGCTCGGTGTGGCCATGGAATGCTACGATACCGCGTTGCGTTACTCACAACAACGAATCCAGTTCGGCAAGCCCATTGGTGGCTTCCAACTCACGCAGAAGAAGCTCGCGGAGATGATCACGGAGATCACCAAGGCGCAACTGCTCACCTGGCGTCTCGGAGTGTTGCGAAACGAAGGCCGCGCTACCACCGCACAGATCAGTATGGCGAAGCGCAACAACGTTCACCTTGCCCTGACCGTCGCGCGCGAAGCGCGGCAGATCCTTGGCGGTATGGGGATCACCAATGAGTACCCCATCATGCGCCACATGATGAACCTGGAAAGCGTGGTGACCTACGAAGGAACCCACGACATCCATCTGCTCATCACGGGTATGGAGGTGACGGGGTTGGCAGCGTTCAAATAGGAGGATGGGCGCGGTGTGGCTGACCGCTCTTGCACGGATCCATCATTTGCCTTGCCCGTCCACCACTGCGAGACCCTTGTGTGTCGAGAGTTGTTTGTTCAACCAGGCCCTTGCGTCCTCCTCTTCCGTGAACACCATGGTCTCGAACGCCTGCGGGTAGTAGCGGAAGTAGAATTTCGTCGCTGCGTTCATAGCAGCGTTCTCGGCAACCACCGCAAGGGCTATGATGCTCCGTCCCTGGCTCTCCTCACGCAAGTGGTCCTCATTGGTCGATGGTGGATCCACCGGATCTCGGGGGAACGATCACGAGCACCGCACAAGCGCCCTTGCGCGTGATCCGCTCACGCGCCTTTCGTGCTTCCTTCAACAAGGCAGGTGAGAACCGCGCATATGGATGGTAGCGCTGCTCGATCAGGTGGGCATCTATCAACACGGTCGTGAAGAGTTGCCCGAGCGGGGTGGACGGCATTGGTGGGTGATCGCACCGGAAGAGTGGTGGCGGTACGATCGACGTGCCTAGAACGGGCGCTTGCGAATGGGTTGCTTGCAGGCAACCGAAAGCACCTTCATGCGATGTGTCCGATCGCTCGAGCAGAATGTTCGGATCGTGTGGTTGCGCCGGAGGCTGATGCCAAGTCCCCATCTTCGCCTCGATGAAGCTGACCTACCACGAAGGCCGCAACTTCGGGGATGCCCTGAACCCTTTGGTCTTCCACGCGCTGTTCCCCGGGATGTTCGATCAGGATGATACGGAGCAGTTCATCGGTATCGGTTCGATCATCGGGTTGAAACGGGGCAGCGATCGCACCCGGCGCCGTATTTATTTCTCCAGCGGTTTCGCCGCCGGTGACCCCGGCACCTATGGGGTTCTTCCTGATCTGGGTCCGAACGATGACGTGGTGTGCGTGCGGGGTCCACTAACGGCAAAGCCATTGGGATTGCCCGAGGGCAAAGCGATCGATGATGGAGCGATCCTGGTACGCCATCTCTTCCATCTACGGCCGACGCCTACAACGATGCCGTGCGCTTACATGCCGCATGTCGGCAGCTTTCATTTTACCGCGATTGGGAAGGATTGCTGTCCGAGGAGGGCATTGAGCTGATCGACCCCGCAGATGATCCGATGGAGGTGATGCAGCGGATCCAACGAACCGGTGTACTGCTCGCCGAGGCAATGCACGGGGCGATCATTGCCGATGCCATCGGGATCCCATGGGTACCGGTGGTGGGTTATGGCACCATCAACACGTTCAAGTGGCAGGACTTCGCCACCTCCATGGGTTTATCCTATGTGCCACAACGGATCCCAACGCTCTTCGATCGCGCCTTCATCGATCGGATGGTGCACGAGAAAACAAGCGGCTTGGGATTGGGGCTGCTTCGCCGACCCGGGAGCGCGATCTATGCTGCTTATCAAGAGAACGTGGTGCGTGCCAGGATGAAGAGTGCGCTGAGGCAGCTGCGGAAAGCGTTACCGCAAATGAGCGATCGTTCCATATTGGACCTGCGGATAGAGGCATTGTTGGAGAAGGCCGAATACGTGCGGAGAACGTATGCGGCTCGCTCCTGAGCGGACCTGAACAGGAGGTGAAGGAGGCCGCTCAACCGAAGAGTTGCGCGAGCACTTCCTCCACACGTGCGACCTGCACCACGTCGATCCCTTTCGCCGGGGCAATGCCCTTCGTTCCCCGCGGCACGAAGATCCGCGCGAAGCCCAATTTGGATGCCTCGGCAATGCGTTGGTCGGTGCGTGTAACCGGCCGTATTTCACCCGTGAGGCCCACTTCACCGGCGAAACAAACATCCATGGGTACGGCGATATCGGCGTTGCTGCTGAGCACAGCGCATATCACGGCAAGATCGATCGCAGGTTCCTCCACACGGAAGCCGCCAGCGAGGTTGAGAAAGACATCTTTTTGCCCGAGCCGGAAACCACAGCGCTTTTCCATCACCGCCAACAACATGTTCATGCGGCGCAGGTCGAACCCGGTGGAGCTGCGTTGCGGTGTGCCATAAACAGCACTGCTCACAAGGGCCTGTACTTCGATGAGCAAGGGTCGCATTCCCTCCATGGTGGCGGCCACCACCACACCGCTCGGTCGTTCACCACGACTACCGAGCAGCACCTGGCTCGGATCTTCCACCTCGGCAAGGCCGGTGCCCTGCATTTCATAGATGCCGAGCTCGTTCGTGCTGCCGAAGCGGTTCTTCAGTGGTCGCAACAACCGATATGCGTGATCGCGATCACCTTCGAACTGGAGCACGCAATCCACCATGTGTTCCAACACCTTCGGTCCCGCGATGAAACCGTCCTTGGTGATGTGGCCGATGAGCACCATGGGGATGTCGGTGGCCTTCGCGAAGCGCATGAGCTCCGCCGTGCATTCGCGCACCTGTCCCACGCTGCCGGGGCTGGCATCGAGGACCGCGGTATGCAGTGTTTGCACACTATCGATCACCACGAGCGTGGGCTCCAGTGCTTCGATGTGCTTGAAGATGTTCTGCGTGTTCGTCTCGGTGAGCACGTAACAACCATTACCGCCCTTTGGTCGTCCTTCCTGCAATCGGTCCGCGCGCATCTTCACTTGGTGCTCGCTCTCTTCACCTGATACATAAAGAGTTTTCAGGGAAGGATTCCGGATGGCGGTCTGTAGGAGCAAGGTGCTCTTGCCGATACCGGGCTCACCACCGATGAGGGTGATGCTGCCGGGAACAAGCCCGCCTCCGAGCACACGTGTGAACTCGCGATCGCTCAGTGCGATGCGCGGTCCATCCTGAACCGGGATCTCATCGATCGAGACCGGCTTTGGACTGCGGCTCTTTATGCTCGCCGGTGTGCCGCGCTTTTCCTCCACGCGGTCCACGACCTCTTCGACCAGCGTGTTCCATTGTTTGCACTGCGCGCATTGTCCCAGCCACTGCGAATAACTGGTTCCGCATTGCTGGCAAACGAACTTGGAGCGCAGCTTAGCCACGGCGGATCTTCTCGACGAGCGCTGTGGTGGAGAAGCCATCCACCAACTTCAAGCTGCGCACTTCGCCACCGTTCTTGCGAACTACATCGGCGCCCACGATACGGTCCTCGCTCCAGTCGCCGCCTTTCACTAGCACATCCGGAACGATGGCTTCTATCAATGCGAGCGGTGCGTCCTCGTCGAAGATCACAACGGCATCCACCAGACGCAATGCCGCCAGCACCTTCGCTCGGCTGTCCTGATCGTTGAGCGGGCGTTCCGGTCCTTTTCCCTGGCGCTTCACGCTGGCATCGCTGTTCACACCGATGACGAGACGATCGCCGAGCGAAGCCGCTTCTTGCAGGTACTCGACATGACCCCGGTGGAGGATATCGAAGCATCCATTGGTGAACACGATGCGATCACCCTTCATCCGCCAGATGTTGCACAAGCGCTTCACGTTCGTGAGGTCCACGATCCGACGATCGGTGGTGGTTACGGCTGCATCGGTGGTCATCAGGCGCGGGTCTTTTTCAAGGCTGTCAAAAGTAGGGATGCACCACCCAGCACGATGATCATGAGCGTTTGGGCCGCCCACAGCAGCCAGCCCATGGCCAAGGCATCGGGGCGAAGCAATCCACCGCCTTCGGGAGCTGCCATGTACACCCCTACGATGAGCGCCACGAACGCAGGATACACACCGATGCCACCCTGTACGAGGATGATGCCGATGGCCCCTGCGATGAACCCCGCAAGGATTCCCGCGAAGGGAACATCCTGGGTGGAGGGGAGACAATAGAAGCCGATCTGGAACATGGCCAGGTAGGCCCCCCAGATGAAGATGGTATGCAACAGGAAAAGCGTCTTTTTCTTGGTCCGGAAGACGGTCTGGAGCCCCTGCAAAAAGCCGCGTAGGAGGTCCATGGCACGGGCGCGGAGCGCCGGCCTGGAGAGCACGAACCATATGCCGACGAGCACTGCGATGACCGCCGCTGCCAGCAACCACCAACCCCAACCGTTTCCTTCTCCGTCGGTTGCGCCCTGTGCGGAGTTGAACTGCGCGATGCGCTCTTGGAAGAGATCCAGCTTGTCCAACTGCAATGCCACCGCCACCGCCGCGAAGGCGAGCAATACCGCCATGTCCACCACGCGTTCGGCCATGATCGTCCCGAACCCCTTCTCGAACGGCACTCCCTCCGAGCGATAAAGCGTTGCAGCCCGGCTGGCTTCACCTGCGCGTGGTATGAACATGTTCACGAAGTAGCCGATCATAACACCATGGTAGCAGTTCCAAAAACCAGTGCGATGGCCGAGCGGTTCCAAGAGGTAGCGCCAACGCCAGCCGCGGCTCACGTGCGCTAGCCAGCCGACGATGGTTGCTACACCAAGGACCCAAAGATCCGCTTGCCGGAAAGCATCGAAAAGTTCCTGCCGTTGTTGCGCGTCCAGGTCGTTGTATTGCTTGAAGATGAGCCAGACCCCGATGGCAAGGGGTAGCAGAACCTTCAGCAGGTTGATCAGCGCCTTCTTCACCCTTTCAGTTTGTTCGTGCGCTCATCCGGGAAGACGATCCGCGGGCGGAAAACGCGAGCCTCTTCCAAGCTCATCTGCGCATACGACACCACGATCACGATATCGCCCACGCTGCCTTTCAGCGCTGCGGGTCCGTTCAGGCGCACTGCCCCGCTGCCACGCTCGCCCTTGATCACATAGGTTTCCAGGCGTTCTCCATTGTTCACGTTGAGCACCTGCACCTTTTCTCCTTCCACGAAGCCGACAGCATCCACCAGGTCCTCATCCAGTGTAATACTGCCGATGTAGTTCACGTCGGCCTCGGTGATGCTCACACGGTGGAGCTTGGCTCGCAGAACTTCGATGGTCATCTATGGGTGCTGCGGGGATCGACCCTCGCAGGTGGGCGTCAAATCTAGCGGGCCTGCCGGATGGGCACCTCAGCGACGCAGGGTCATGTTGTCTATCAGCCGCACAGGCCCAACTTGCGCTGCGACCAAGGCGATCGCCTCTGTCAACTCTCCCCAATCCAACAGGGGTTCCAGCGTTTCGGGATGAGCGATCCCGAAATAATCCACTTGAACCCCCGGTACAGCGTGCAACAAGCCGAGCCCAGCAGCAAGGGTGTCGTTGACCGAAGCCTTGAACGCCAGCGACCTTGTGGCGAGAAGAGCTTGGGAAAGCACGATGGCATCTCCTCGTTCACCATCGCTCAATCGAAGGTTCCGTGAGCTTAGTGCCAAGCCATCCGCTGTTCGCACCGTGGGGCATGGGGCAATTCGCTCTGGCCAGTGTTGGTTCTTCGCCACGAACTGAACGATGGCCAGTTGCTGCCGGTCCTTTTCCCCGAAATACGCTGCATCCGGCCGCACATGGAAGAAAAGCCGCTCCACCACGTTCACCACACCTTGGAAATGTCCGGGTCGCGATGGGCCCTCCCAGTGCCGGTCCAGTCCACCCAGATCGTAAGTGGTTGGGGTGAAACCGGCGAACAGGTCCTGTTTCGTGGGAAAGAAGAGCGCATCACATCCCACGCTTTCCAATAGGGCTTGGTCCTCGGCAGGCTGCTGGGGATAGCGGGCAAGGTCCTCCGGGTTGTTGAATTGAAGGGGGTTGACGAAAATGCTGCAGACAACTTTATCGCAGGCCTTTTTCGCGCGTCGGACCAGGTCCAAATGACCCTCGTGCAAGGCTCCCATAGTGGGCACGAAGCCTACAGTACCAGCACTTGAGCGTGCCCTGGCGGACCACTGGGCAATGGCCGCAGGAGAGGCGATCTGTTCCAAGGAGAACCCGTTGTGCACGGGCTTTATGGGTGCCCAAGCTACTGGGTCACGTTGAAGTTACCCCTGAAAGTCTATATTTTTGTACCCCGAATTCCCACCTCCCCCCTATGAGCTTGAAGAACGTGAAAGTGCTGACCATCTCCCAGTCCATTTCCCCATTCATGGACATACCCGAAGAGATGGCCAGGGTGTCCCGCCAATTGCCGCAAGGCATTCTGGATCGAGGCAACGAGATCAGGGTGTTCATGCCCAAGTTCGGTTGCATCAATGAGCGCAGGCACCAGCTGCACGAGGTCATAAGGCTCAGTGGTATGAACCTCATCATCAACGATACGGACCATGCGCTGCTTATCAAGGTGGCCAGTGTGCCGAGTGCCCGCATGCAGGTGTACTTCATCGATAACGAGGAGTATTTCAAGCGCAAGGCGGCCACGCACGATGTGGATGGCGAGTTCTACGCGGACAACGATGAACGCGCTCTTTTCTTCGGCCGCGGCGTGCTGGAGACCGTGCGCAAGCTGGGCTGGGTGCCGGATATCATCCACTGCCACGGCTGGATGACGGCCTTTGTTCCACTTTATATCCGTCACTACTTCGCGGACGACCCGCACTTCGAGAACGCCAAGCTGGTATTCAGTGTGTACGACCAGAAGGCCGAAGCGCTGGACAAGGACCTGGCGAAGAAGCTGGTCATGGAGGGCTTCGACAAGGACCTTTTGAAGGGTCTGTCCAAACCGACGACCGATGACCTGTACAAGTTCGCAATGGGTCTGAGCGATGCGGTGGTGAAGGCCAGCCCGAAACTCGGTAAGGGTCTGGAAACCGCGATCAAGGCTGTGGACAAGCCGACGATGGCCTATGCTGCCGAGGGTGAGCAAGTGAACGCGCACGCCGACTTCTACAACAGCGTGCTCGAGGCCGCCCTCGTGTGAGCGCCGTGTCCCTCGCCATTCGATCTCCGTGGACATCCGCGTCGCCGTGGTTGGTGGCGATGGCCCTTACCGTACTCATCGGGGCCTGCAAGAAACCGGATGAAGATCTGGGTTTGGACCTCCTCCCGGGGGATCCGCTTGGAACCGTTATCGATACCGTTCAATTGCATGCGTTCACGTTCGCGGATACGGCCATTCGCACAAGCGGACTTTCGCGCCACCTCGTTGGTTCCTATCTCGATCCGCAGTTCGGGTTGGTCAAGGCCGGGCTCGTAACCCAGATCCGCTTGAGCGCGAACAGTATCGGCGCTGGCGCTGACAACTCGGGGCTGGTCGCTGACAGCTTGGTTCTCTCCCTGGCCTACGATGGTGCCAATTATGGCTACGGCAACCTCAACCCGCAGGTCTTCCAAGTCTTCGAGTTGAACGAGACGCTGTCACTGGATTCGAGCTACCATACCGATCGGTCACCGGCGGTGTTCCCCGATGATCTTGTAGCGAACCGCGGTGGACGTGTGACACCTCAGCCGGTTTCGAAACCCTACATCAGCGGTGATAGTCTGGCTCCCCAGCTACGCATCAAGCTGTCGGGAGTGCTGGCGGATAGGTTCATCGATGCCTTTGGAACGAGCGATTTCACGGACAATGAGGCGTTTGCCCAGTTTTTCAAGGGCCTTTATGTAACAGTGGACAATGGAGCGCAACTCCCGTTCGAAGCAGGTATCCTCTACTTCAACCTCATCGCTGCCGATTCCAAGGTGACGCTCTACTATCGAGACGTGAACGTGGATCCTGCGCTGACGCTCGAGCTTCCCTTTCTCATCAACACCAACTGTGTTAGGTACACGGTTGTGGAGCATGATTTTTCGCTCTCCACGGACGGAGCACTTCCGGTCGCACTCTCGGACACCATAGCGCCGACCGCGGTGACCTTCATCCAAACGCTTGGTGGAACACGCACTGCGGTGCGCTTCCCCAACCTGATGGACCTGGCCGGTATGGACCAGGTGCTCGCGAAGGCAGAACTGATCATGCCGGTGAAGGGTAGCTACTATCCTTACTATGCACCTCCCGCCCAGTTGTTCATCTTCCGCAAGGATTCACTTGGCGTGGAGACCTACCTGCCGGACCAGTTCGGCGGACTCGGCTTGATCGACGGCAACTACCGACCCTCGGACAACGAGTTCCGTTTCAATATCACGCGCTACGTGCAGCGGGTGCTCGAAGGGTCGATACCGAACAACGGGATCGAGGTGTTGGCGGGTAGTACCGGAGTTACGGCCAATCGCGTGGTGCTCAACGGTCCAGCGGCCGCTCAAGACCCCATGCTACTGCGGCTTACTTTTACCTCATACTGAACCCATCCCATGTGCGGCATAGTGGCATACTTGGGCGACAAGGACGCCTACCCGATCCTCATCAACGGCCTCAAGCGGTTGGAGTACCGGGGCTACGATAGTGCCGGTGTGGCCCTTTTGAACGGCGGGGACCTCACGATATTCAAGTGCCAGGGCAAGGTGAGCGACTTGGAGGCGCACGTCAATGGCAGGTCAACGAAGGGTTCAGTGGGTATGGGCCACACACGCTGGGCCACGCACGGCCCGCCCAACGATGTGAACGCGCACCCGCACCAGTCAACGAGCGGCGATCTTGCCTTGATCCATAACGGCATCATCGAGAACTACGCTCCCATCAAGGCGGAGCTATCGCAGCGGGGACACACCTTCCGCAGCGAAACCGATACGGAAGTGCTGGTCCATTTGATCGATGACATCCAGCGGACCGAGGGTGTGGACCTCCCGGAAGCGGTGAGGCTCGCCTTGGAAAGCGTTGTTGGTGCTTACGCGATCGTGGTCATGGACCGCAAGTCCCCGGATCTCCTGGTGGCGGCGCGCAAGAGCTCCCCATTGGTGATCGGCATTGGTGAGAACGAGCATTTCCTGGCCAGTGACGCCACGCCCATCGTGGAACACACCAAGAACGTGGTGTACCTGGAAGACGGCGAAATGGCGGTGATCGATCGCCATAGTGGATTGAAGATCCGCAACGTGAAGAACCAGGATAAGACCCCGTTCATCCACGAACTGGAGATGCACCTGGAGGCGCTGGAGAAGGGCGGCTACGATCACTTCATGCTGAAGGAGATCCACGAACAGCCCCGCAGCGTGCGAGACAGCATGCGCGGCCGCTTGAACCTTGCCAAAGGAGAGGTGATGCTCGGCGGTGTGAAGGACTATGAGCAGAAGCTCGTGAATGCGAAGCGCATCCTGATCCTCGGTTGCGGCACCAGCTGGCACGCTGGCTTGGTCGGGGAGTATCTGTTCGAGGACCTCGCCCGCATTCCTGTGGAAGTGGAGTACGCCAGTGAATTCCGCTACCGCAATCCGATCGTGAACGAGGATGACATCGTGATCGCCATCAGCCAGAGCGGTGAGACGGCCGATACGCTGGCCGCCATCGAACTCGCCAAGGGGCGCGGTGCAACGATCATCGGTATTTGCAATGTGGTCGGAAGCAGCATCGCGCGTGTGACGCACGCCGGTTCCTATACCCACGCTGGCCCCGAGATCGGCGTGGCCAGCACCAAGGCCTTCACCGCGCAAGTAACCGTGCTCACGCTCATGGCGCTCATGATCGGCCAGAAAAAGGGCACGATCGGCGGCAGCAATTTCCACCGCCTGCTCAACGAACTGGAAGCCATTCCGGACAAGGTGCAGAAGGTGCTACAGACCGAAGCGCAGATCCGCTACATCGCTGATATCTACAAGGACGCCACGAACGCGCTCTACCTCGGTCGCGGTTACAGTTTCCCGGTAGCGCTCGAAGGAGCCCTCAAGTTGAAGGAGATCAGGTTACATCCATGCGGAAGGATACCCCGCCGCAGAGATGAAGCATGGTCCTATCGCCTTGATCGATGAAGCGATGCCCGTGATCGTCATTGCGACCAAGGGCGCGAGCTACGAGAAGGTCGTGAGCAACATCCAGGAAGTGAAGGCACGCAAGGGCAAGATCATCGCCATTGTCACCGAGGGCGATACCGTGGTGAAGGGGCTTGCCGATCACACGATCGAGATCCCCGAAACATCGGATCAGCTGGTCCCGCTCCTGAGCGTGGTACCCTTGCAGCTGTTCAGCTATCACGTCGCCGTCATGCGCGGTTGTAACGTGGACCAGCCCCGCAACCTGGCCAAGAGCGTTACGGTGGAGTAGGCTCTTTCCGTCGTGACCACATGAACACCCGGTCGTTGTTCCGGTAGGGCTCCAGGTCGTTGCTGAAAAGGAGGTGACCGAGATCGATAAGGGCCAGTATTCCGAACCCTCCGAAGGTTACCCCATAGATGATGGCCACCTTGGGTGTGGTGCCGAGGTATAGCCGGTGCGCACCGAAGGGTCCGAGCAGCACGGCAAGTCCGCTGGAGATCAGCCGCGAGTTCTCCCTGTGGGCAAGGGTGTCCAAGGCCCAGCCTTCGGCCAGCAGGCTGTCAAGAACTGTTTGGTCCAGGATGGGGCGCTCTTGAAATGGTCCACTTGCACGGCTGGTGGTCGCCAATTGCAGGAGCATCATAAGCAACAAGGCGGACCGCATCGGGCCAAAAGTAGAACGGGCATCCACCGTTGCCGGCGATGCCCGTTCATCAAGCGAAGTGCGGCCTATTTCCCAGCCGCGAAACGGCGGGCCACTTCGGCCCAGTTCACCACGTTCCAAAAGGCGGCGATGTAGTCCGGGCGACGGTTCTGGTAGTGCAGGTAGTAAGCGTGCTCCCATACATCCATCCCAAGGACGGGGGTTCCGCCGCAGCCCGTGTTCGGCATGAGCGGGTTGTCCTGGTTCGGGGTGGAGCACACTTCAAGCTTGCCACCCTTGTGCACGCAAAGCCATGCCCAACCGCTTCCAAAGCGTGTTGCCCCGGCGTTCGCGAACTTCTCTTTGCAGGCATCGAACGAGCCGAAGTCCCGATCGATGGCTGTGGCGAGTTCGCCCGAGGGGGTGCCACCCGCGTCGGGCCCCATGACGGTCCAGAAAAGGCTGTGATTGTAGTGCCCACCGCCGTTGTTCCGCACGGCCATGTTGTTCATGTCCATCCCTGCCATGAGTTCCTCGATGGTCTTGCTTTCCATAGGGGTGCCCTCAATGGCCTTGTTCAGGTTGGTCACATAGGCATTGTGGTGTTTTCCATGGTGGATCTCCATGGTTCGGGTATCGATGTGCGGCTCCAAAGCGTTGGTCGCGTACGGGAGGGAGGGTAGGGTGAAGGCCATTTGATGGGTGCTAATGGGTCGTTTTCAAGCAGGTGTCGAAGATACTTTGACCTTTCTAGGGTAACCTCTTGGAAGTGATCGGGAGACGTTTACATTTGCGGCCACTTTCACCAAACGTACTCACCAATGTTGAAGAAATTCGCCGTTCTCGCCGTGATGGCATCGTTCATTGTTGCTTGCGGTCCTTCCGCTGAGGAGATCGAAGCACAAGCAAAGGCTGTTGCCGACAGCTTGTCCGCAGTGATGAAGGCCGATAGCACCCGCATGGCCGATGAGGCTGCTGCTGCTGCTGCTGCCGCTGCTGCTGCTGTGGTCGACACGGTCGCTGCCGAGGTTGCTCCTGCTCAGTAAGCGTACTAACCTTCCAAGGGCATCCCCCATGTTGAAGAAGTTCGCCCTCGTCGCTGCGATGTCCGCCTTCTTGGTGGCTTGTGGTGGTGAGAACACCGAGGCTATGGAGCAAGAGGCCAAGGAAGCGGAGGCTACCGCCAACGAGCTATTGGATCAGGTTTCCGCTGGTGCGGAGGCTGCGACCGAAGCCGTTGTGGACAGCACCGCTGCCGCTGCCGAGAGCGCCGTGGAACAGGTTGAGGAAGCCGCTCACTGAGCCTTCCGTGGATCTATCGTGAGAGGGGCCGAAAGGCCCCTTTCTCGTTCGTACAAATTCCGCTATCGGGAACTGATGACACCGTTCCTGGCCGCTAGCTCGCGATCCGCACGCTGGAAAATGGGATCGGTGCGGAGGATGATCGTGTAAAATCCGGCATCGCCCCACAAGTTGCGTGCGATCCCCGCTTTCAATCGAGCGGTCAGTTGGTTGTTGGAACGCTCCACATCGGTATCACGCACCTGGATCCCTTGTTTGCGTGCGACGGCTTCCAGTTCGCTGAGCAGGGAATTGCCTACCACGAAGCGATCGGCGAACTCCTTGTAGCTCCCGTAAGATCTGAACCGTGCGCGGTCGCGGTCCGCAACATCGAAGGCGAACTGGTTGAGGGTACCGGAGAAGAACAGGTCCGACAAGTACTGGGATCCTTCCGTCGTGTCCGTCGGAACGAAGATGTCCGGCATGATGCCGCCGCCGCCATAAACCACGCGCCCGGCCAACGTCCGGTAGGTCTTGGAGGAATCCAGGTGGATGCTGTCCGCCGAAAGCAGTTCGCCGTGATCGAAGCGCGCTGCGTACTCCGCGTCGTAGTCGATGCCTTCGCCGTAGGGCTTCTGGATCGAACGCCCGCTGGGTGTGTAGTAGCGGGCCGTGGTTATGCGCACTGCGCTCTCATCCGGCAGGTCAACGTGTTCCTGCACGAGCCCTTTGCCGAACGACCGCCTGCCAACGATCAAGCCCCGGTCGTTGTCCTGCACCGCACCGGCAATGATCTCGCTGGCGCTGGCGGAACCCTCATCGATCAATATGGCGAGCGGTATCCGCTCATACTCGCCCTGGTTCGTAGCGATGAAGTCACGACGAGGCGAACTACGCCCTTCCGTGTACACCATCTTGCTGCCAGCGGGCAGGAACTCGTCCGCAAGTTCAACGGCCGCGTTGAGGAACCCTCCGCCGTTCCCACGCAGGTCCAGGACCATGCGTTGCATGCCCTGTTCGCGCAACCCTTCCGCCGCATCGAGGAATTCCTGGTGCGTGTTCTTCGCGAAGCGGCTCAGTTTGATGTAACCGGTTCCGTCCGGTTGCATGAGCGCCACTGCTACGCTGTTGATGGGGATCTTGCCTCGTTCGACCGTTACCTCGAAAGGGGCGCGTTTGCCGCGTCGTACGAGCAGCACCTTCACCTTGCTGCCTTCGGGTCCGCGGAGGTTGCGCATCACGCCATCATTGGTGATGCCCACCCCGGCGAGTTGCACGCTATCGGCCTTGATGATCCGGTCACCGGCCATCACCCCGACCGCTGCACTTGGACCACCCTCAACCGGGCTCACCACCACAACGGTATCGCGCTGTATTGCGAATTCCACCCCGATCCCATCGAAACTGCCCTCCAGGGGTTCTTGCGCAGCGCGCAATTCGGCGGCGCTGATGTAGTAGCTGTGCGGATCCAGTCGTTGCAGGATATCCTGGAGCACCTCGTCCACCAAGGCGCTCTTCTCCACGGTGTCCACATACTGGCGGTCGATGAGGTCCAATACCTGCCCGATCTTGTCGGAAGCAGATGGCTCGGCCAGCTTGAACACCGCGAGCGGACCACTGCCGCCACCCATTTCCTGGCCGATGAACAGACCGATGACCAAGGCCACGGCCAGCATCAAGGGCATGAAAGGGGAAAGGGGCCGTCGCTGTTCGTTCATGTGCTCACGAGGTCTCCAGCTTGTGTACCAGCACGCTCCCGTTCTGCAGTAGTTCCAAGCCAGCCGGGTCCTTGTACGCGTCCAAATAAACCAGCCGCTTGATACCGGCCTGAAGGATGAGCTTGCTGCAATCCCTGCACGGGGAGTGTGTCAGGTACAACGTGGCCCCGCGCGCGTTGTTCGTGCTCCGTGCCACCTTCATGATCGCATTGGCTTCCGCATGCAGAACGTACCAATGGGTGAGGCCGGTGCCGTCTTCACAATCATTGGGGAAGCCGGTGGGTGTGCCGTTGTACCCGTCGCTGATGATCATGCCCTCGCGCACGATGAGCGCGCCTACTTTCTTCCGAGTGCAGTGGCTGAGCTTGGCCCACTCCTGCGCCATGCGCATGTAAGCGTGGTCATAACGCTCCTGCTTCCGTGGGTCCGCGTAAACGAGTTCGTGCTGTTGCATCGCCCGGGAGGTCATGAGCTCATGCGCGAAGGCGCGAGAGCGATGGTACCCAGGGCGGGAGTCGAACCCGCACGACTTGCATCACTGGTGTTTGAGACCAGCGCGTCTACCAATTCCGCCACCTGGGTGGGTGCCCCCATTTCTGAAAGGGAGGGCGAAAATAGTCTCCCGCGGCTGTTCGACTTCAAAGATTGATGAAGCCCCAGAACAAACCGACGCCGAGCAGCAGGATGGCGACCAGCAGGTAGGGTATGCTCATGACCAGGAACCTCCCGGCCGTGGAGGCCCGGACTTGCCCATAAACCCTGCGCAGGGAGGCCAGCAGATAGCCCGGGCAAGCCAATGCGATGACCAGCCCGGACCAGCCCGGCCAGCTATCCGGAAAGCCCAGGGCCAGAAGAAGCACAAGGCTGAAGAAGAGGAAGAAAATGGTATGGGTGTGCACGGAGAAGATCAGGTGCTCCCAGTAGTACCGCTGTCGGAAGAAGATCCAGAGCAGGAGCACCGCCGTGAACGGCATGAGGATGAACATGATCACCGAGGATGCCCTCACCGCGGCGTGGCTCAACCGCTGCTTTCCGGCGGTGGTGGTCATGTCCAAACTGCCCAGCGCGGAGCGTGCGACGTTCGAACCAGAAAGGAATCGCGCTGAGGGACCCAGGAAGGAATCGAGTTCGGCTTCGTTCAGCCCGCCCTTCGTGAAGATGCGCTCCTCACGACGATCGCGTGAACGACGTCAGCACGCCGTTCACGAAGGCGCGGTACGGTACGTTCAGGCTGTCAGCGTCTCCGGCGCCTGAGCGCGCTGCCGAAGGCCGTACGGGTTCCCGGAAGCGGATCCTCGGCCCCGCGCAGGAGGCTGTCCAGGGTGGTATCGGTCGGCCTTCGCAATCTGGCCGCCGCGTGGCGATAGTGCGGACTGTCGATAGGGATTTCACCGGAAGCATGTCCATCGTGAGGCTGTCCCATTGTCCACGGAACCCGTCGGTCGCTGGGAAGGATGTTCTTCAACATGGCCGTACGCTTGTCGGGGTCGATGTCCAACGTATTGGTAACCACCTTCCACTGTCACAACAGCACGGTCCAACCAAACGGTCAGCAACGCGAAGAAGATCACGCTCACGAAAACGTAGAACCGCGCCGGGTGAACGTAGCGTGCCCGTCTGCCCTCCACGAAGTCCTTCGTCAACTGGCCCGGCTTGGTGAAGATGACCCTCAATGTGTTCCACAACTTCGTGTCGAAGTGCGTGAGATTCTCCACGAACTCGTACAGGAAGGTCTTGAAGGGTACACGCAGGTCGTGGTTCTCCTGGCCGCAGTGCGGACAGAACTCGAACTCCTTGCGGAGATCGGTGCCGCAGTTCGGGCAAGTAGGGCGCTTCTTGCGATGCCGACGGGCCATGCGACGAAAATACCGGACGTCTCAACGCCCGATCCACCACACGCGCATCCGGCGCTGCTCTTTGCGGGCTTGGGGGTCACCACCGCCTTTCCATTCGCGTCCAGTCGATGCCCACTTTTTCCAACCACTCCTTCATTGGCAGTGTGCTGGCTTCGTTCAAGTGCCGTTGAAGGAGAGCGCCGATATCAGGTCCGGTGAGCCGTTCGATCGTGGCGAACAGCTCCTCGTCCTTGAACGGCCGACCGACCCCGTACTCGCGTTGCAGGTCGCGCACCAGTTCCTGCACACCGAAAGCCCCTTTGGAGCGTTCGCGCAGTGCAATGTCCAATCCCATGCAGAACAGCGTGCCCTTGAGATAGAAGTTGTAGTACAGGTCCTGGCGCTCCATCGCCTGTTGGCTCAGCACGGTCAGGGCGATGTCATCCGGGAACTTGCGCATCATCTCCAATTTGCCGTTGAGCACCTCCATGAACTCATCCATGCTCTGCCGACCCTGCTTGATGGGCATGTGGATGGCGAAGTATTCGGTCATGCCTTCATAGAGCCAAAGGTGTCGGCTCATGCGCGGTGTGCGGAAGTCATATTGCTCGATCTCCTCGCTGTGAACGCTCAATGGAAGAATGGTATGGAAGAACTCGTGGCTCGCGATGCCATAGACGCTACGCGCAATGGCTTCCGCATCCAAGGGCATGCACAGCAGGATCAGTGTGGAGGCGGAATGCTCCAAGCCATCGCCCATGCTGCTGCCTTCGCGGTCGCTCGGATTGTGGTAGATGAGGAAGGTGTACTTCCTCACCGGCAATGCACCGCCCAGATAAGTGCGCTGGTCGGCGAGCAGCGGACGGATGTGCTTGGCGATGTCCTGGGCGATGGCTTGGCCGGTTGTGCTGTGGCAGGCCACCAGCACATCAATGTCCGGCAGGCGGATGTGCGCCGTGTCCGGTGGTGCGATCAGCATCGGATTGTCGACCAGATGTCGATAGCTCGATGCCTGGAACACGATCTCGTCCGGGCTCTCCTGTGCGCGCGGCAGGCTCGTTGCCGCATAGTGGGCGGCGGGCTTCTTGAGGTGGATGGTGTACGGCAGTTGCTCGTGCCCTTCGAAGTAGCCGAAGATGGTGTTGTGGTTCAACACGACAGCATCGCTTTTCACCGTGCCTTCGGAGGAGCGATAGTTGCCCATCGTGAAGCGGATGTCGAATTCCTCCCAGCCATCGTCAACGGAGTAGGTGATGCGATGCAAGCCTTGCGGTTCCGGTATCCGCCATCGGCCCACTTCCATGCGTTCAATGGGCAGCGGGTTACCGTCGCCGTCGAAGGCCTCCACGGTTCCGGCCAGTCGGCCATGGTCCATGGCACCGTAGATGCCTGGCACGATGCGAGGCAGTGCGAAAACCAGCGGCCCGGTGCCGAATGACGGTACGACCAGTTCAATCTTCAAGCGGTCGCTGGCTTGGTCACGTAGGTCGACGGTGGCGACGATGCCCTGCTGTGCAAGCATGGGAAAGCCGACCGTTGCGGCAAGAGCAAGCAGGATGGTACGCATGGTGATCACTAAGGAGATCGGTCGTGGGACGGACCTCGGAGCCGGAAGTTACTGGTTGCCTAGAGCTGCTTAAGCAACTTCCGCAGGTCCACCTTTTCGCTCACGATGCGATCGAGATCGGCGATGGCCACACGCTCCTGTAACATGGTGTCGCGGTCGCGCAGGGTCACCGTGTCGTTCGTCATCGTGTCGTAGTCCACGGTGATGCAATACGGCGTGCCGATGGCGTCCTGGCGGCGGTAGCGTTTGCCGATGCTGTCCTTCTCGTCGTACTGGCAGTTGTGCGAGAGCTTCAGGCCGTCGATGATGGCGCGTGCCTTCTCCGGCAGTCCGTCCTTCTTCACCAGCGGCATCACGGTCACCTTCACGGGAGCGAGGGGAGCGGGAATGCGGAGCACCACGCGGTCCTCGCCGTTCTCCAGTTTCTCTTCTTCGTACGCTGCGCTCAGCACGGCGAGGAACATGCGGTCCAAGCCGATGCTCGTCTCCACCACATAAGGCACGTAGCTCTCGTTCGTCTCGGGATCGAAGAACTGCAGCTTCTTGCCGCTGAACTCCTCGTGCTTCTTCAGGTCGAAGTCGGTACGCGAGTGGATGCCCTCCAGCTCCTTGAAGCCGAAGGAGAACTTGAACTCGATGTCGCAGGCGGCGTTGGCGTAGTGCGCCAGCTTGATGTGGTCGTGGAAGCGGTAGTTCTCCGCAGGCATGCCCAACGCACGGTGCCAGGCGATGCGCTTCTCCTTCCACGCGTTGTACCACTCCATCTCGGTACCGGGCTTCACGAAGAACTGCATCTCCATCTGCTCGAACTCGCGCATGCGGAAGATGAACTGCCGTGCCACGATCTCGTTGCGGAAGGCCTTGCCGGTTTGCGCGATGCCGAAGGGGATCTTCATCCGTGCGCTCTTCTGCACGTTCAGGAAGTTCACGAAGATGCCTTGCGCCGTTTCCGGACGCAGGTAGATCGTGCTGCTCTCACCGCTCACGCTGCCGAGCTCGGTAGCGAACATCAAATTGAACTGGCGCACTTCCGTCCAGTTGGCCGTGCCGCTCACCGGGCACTTGATCTCCTCGTCGATGATGAGCTGGCGCACCGCTTCGAGGTCGTTCGCTTCGAGCGCGGTCTTCATCCTTCCTTCCACGGCGTTGATGCGCTCCTGTGCGCGCAGTACGTTCGGGTTCGTCGCGCGGAACTGTTCTTCGTTGAAGGCATCGCCGAACTTCTTCTTCGCCTTCTCGGTCTCCTTCTCGATCTTGTCCGCGTACTTGGCCATGTGGTCTTCCAAGAGCACATCGGCACGGTAGCGCTTCTTGCTGTCCCTGTTGTCGATGAGCGGATCGTTGAAAGCGTCCACGTGACCGCTCGCCTTCCATACGGTTGGGTGCATGAAGATGGCCGCATCGATGCCCACGATGTTCTCGTTGAGCTTCGTCATGGCCGCCCACCAGTACTGCCGGATGTTGTTCTTCAGCTCGGCGCCGTACGGGCCGTAGTCGTAGGTGGCGCTCAGGCCATCGTAGATCTCGCTGCTCTGGAACACGAAGCCATACTCCTTGGCATGGCCGATAAGCGTCTTGAGACGGTCTTCTTGATTGCTCATGATGTTGGGCGAGCGCTCTGGAAACCTTCAGCGTCGCGGGCGCGAAAGTAGGACGGAGCCATGAGCCGCTAGCTTCGAGCCACGAGCGCTGGCTTACGGCATGAATGCAGCTTGCCCATGAAGGCCCGAGCATCCTTTGCTCCTCGTCGATGGCGTTCAGCAGGACACCGACGCTCGGACCCATTTCCGGCGCTGCAATGCGAGGGTCTGGGTCTCGAGTTCGAAAGCGGAGCCCAGCGCGATCTCCATGTAACGGTGTTTGTCCTTCTCGCTTCGTCGCGAATTCCCCTCGGCGATGTTCGAAGCGATCGAGATGGCCGCGCGCGTGGACTGTCCCTTGAGTTCCGCCACCTTCTGCCATGGTTGTTCCTCGTAGAGGTCGAAGACCATGTCGGTGATGTCCATGGCCTTCTGCCACATCTTGAGTTTCTTGAAGTCTTTCATGTGCGTGTGTTTGTGCGTGGTAGAGCTAGTGGCTCGAAGCTAGCAGCTAGTGGCTTGTAGCTTTGGGCCAATGATCGAACACCGCAACACCCTCATCAGCGAAGACCTCTTCGAGAAACGCTTTGTGTGCGACCTCAACGCCTGCAAGGGCGCTTGTTGCGTGGCAGGGGAGAGCGGGGCGCCGTTGAGCAGGACGAGGAAGAGCAACTGAAGAAGCTCTGGCCGAAGATCAAGCCGTACATCCCGGAGAAGGGACAACGCGCGATCGATGCGCACGGCGTGAGCGAAGTGGACAGCGATGGTGATCTCGTCACCACGCTCGTGGAAGGAAGAAAGGAGTGCGCGTTCACCGTGTTCGATGAGAAGGGCATTGCACTATGCGGCGTGGAGATGGCCTGGAAGGATGGTGCGATCCCGTTCCGCAAGCCGATCAGTTGTCACCTCTATCCGATCCGCGTGGTGAAGTTGAAGGAGCACGATGGATTGAACTATCACAAGTGGCCGATCTGCAAACCGGCATGCACGTGCGGCGCCAAGCTCGATGTGCCCGTGTACCGTTTCCTGAAGGACGCGCTCGTGCGCGCATATGGGCAGGAGTGGTACGATGAGTTGGAGGTGATCCACACCGAGTGGGAGAAAGCACCCAAGAGGAAGAAGTAGAAGCTTGTCACGCGGAGGTTCGGCGAACGTATTGGCGTAACGAACGTCACTCCGGAGGCCGGGCGATCTCAGATCGCTTGTTACGGCCATCCGGAGTCTCACCAATGATCAACGAACCTGTTCATTGGTGAGACTCCGGGTCTCGGTCGCGGAGCCTCCCATCGCCCGGAGTGACGTGGTACGCGGCGTGACGCATCGTGTTCCGCCACGCTCTATGCACCTCTGCGTGACATCGCATTTCGCATTCGCGCTTGCACCGTGCAATAGTTCGCACACGCGTTCCTGCAAGTCCCGCACAGCGCGCGTTCGCACTTTCACCTCTTCGCTATCGCCCTAGTGTCGGGCGCTTTCCGCGATGTTAACCGATCGTGAAAAGAATTGTCTTGCACATGTCCTCGCGCGATCAACGTGGCGTCGTTGCTGAGGAACTTGGCCGTGTTGAAAACTCCGAACAGTTGGAGCACGCGAACGCTTGTCGGTAGCTGCTCGCGGATCCATTTTTGTGTCCCGCCAAACGACGCTGTCATCCCGGAGTTCCATCCGGGAGCACGCCGCGAACGGAACCAACAACAAGCCCGAGAAAAAGAATTCCGGGGGCCTTCCCCCTCTGATCCGCCGTCCCCGAAAGATCCACGACAACCGATGAGCAACGAGAAGCAGATGAGCATGGATGATGTACTACCCGCTGATGTCGCCGCAGCAAACGAACCATTGCTCAAGGAGAACAAGGATCGCTTCGTGATCTTCCCGATCCAGCACAGCGACATCTGGAACTACTACAAGAAGCACGAAGCCAGCTTCTGGACGGCCGAGGAGATCGACCTCCACGCCGACTTGGTGGATTGGGGAACGAAGCTCAACGACGACGAACGTTTCTTCATCAAGCATGTGCTCGCCTTCTTCGCCGCGAGCGACGGCATCGTGAACGAGAACCTCGCGGAGAACTTCCTCCACGAAGTGCAGTACACCGAGGCGCGCTTCTTCTACGGCTTCCAGATCGCCGTGGAGAACATCCACAGCGAGACCTACTCGCTCCTCATCGATACCTACATCAAGGACCCCATCGAGAAGCACAATCTCTTCCACGCCATCGACACCATGGATTGCGTGAAGAAGAAAGCGGACTGGGCCTTGCGTTGGATCGACAAGGGCAGCTTCGCCGAACGCCTCATCGCCTTCGCGGCGGTGGAAGGCATCTTCTTCAGCGGCAGCTTCTGCTCCATCTTCTGGTTGAAGAAGCGCGGCCTCATGCCGGGCCTCACCTTCAGCAATGAGCTGATCAGCCGCGACGAGGGCCTGCACTGCGACTTCGCCTGCCTGCTCTACACCAAGCACCTCATCAACAAGCTGCCGAAGAAGACGGTGGAAGCGATCATCCGCGATGCGGTGGAGATCGAGAAGGAGTTCGTGACCGATGCGTTGCCCGTGAACCTGATCGGGATGAACGCCAAGTTGATGCAGCAGTACATCGAGTTCGTGGCCGACCGTCTCCTGGTGGAGCTCGGCAACGAGAAGATCTACCACGCCATGAACCCGTTCGACTTCATGGAAATGATCAGCCTGCAGGGCAAGACCAACTTCTTCGAGAAGCGCGTGGGCGAGTACCAGAAGGCGGGCGTGCTCAACAACGACAAGGAGCAAAGCAAGTTCACGCTGGACGCGGATTTCTAGGCGGGTGACCGCCGGCACGCTTAGCCCTGTGCGGGTTTCGCGACGCCAGCACGATCCCACATTGATCAGTTGACGAAGAGCCGGACGACGACTTCGGCAGTGCAAAAGAGAAGAGGACTTTTAGAACCCCGGTCGACGCCAGGCACGCCGAACGCCACCAAGGGGAGAACGAACCACCAACCACCCTACACCCAAGGCGGGAGCCGCAAGTGGAGGTTAATACCAGGAAGAAAAGCATGTACGTCATCAAGCGCGACGGCCGCCGGGAGGCGGTGAAATTCGACAAGATCACCGCCCGTGTTAAGAAGCTCTGCTATGAACTGGACCCCAGCGTGGATGCCACGCAGGTCACCCTCAAGGTGATCGACGGCATCTTCGATGGTGTCACCACTTCGCAGCTGGACAACCTCACCGCCGAGGTGGCCGCCACCATGACGGTGAAGCACCCGGACTACGCACTGCTCGCGAGCCGCATCGCCGTGAGCAACCTGCACAAGAACACCAAGAAGTCCTTCAGCGAGACCATGAAGGACCTCTACACGTATATGGACCCGAAGACGGGTGCCAAGGCCGCACTGCTGGCCGATGATGTGGCCGAGATCATCGCGAAGAACGCCGATGTATTGGATAGCGCCATCATCTACGACCGCGACTTCAACTACGACTTCTTCGGCTTCAAGACCCTGGAGCGCAGCTACCTGCTGCGCCTGCACGGCGAGGTGGTGGAGCGTCCGCAGCACATGCTGATGCGTGTGGCCATCGGCATCCACAAGACGGACATCGATAGCGCCATCCGCACCTACAACGACCTGAGCGAAGGCTGGTACACCCACGCCACGCCCACGCTCTTCAACGCCGGTTCGCCCAAGCCGCAGATGAGCAGCTGCTTCCTTCTCCAGTTGAAGGACGACAGCATCAGCGGCATCTACGACACGCTGAAGCAGTGCGCGCAGATCAGCCAGAGCGCCGGTGGCATCGGCCTCAGCGTACACAACCTGCGCGCGAAGGGCAGCTACATCAAAGGCACCAACGGCACCAGCAACGGCATCGTGCCCATGCTGCGCGTGTTCAACGACACCGCGCGTTACGTGGACCAGGGCGGCGGCAAGCGCAAAGGCAGCTTCGCCATCTACCTGGAGCCCTGGCACGCCGATGTGTTCGACTTCCTGGAGCTGAAGAAGAACCACGGCAAGGAGGAGATGCGCGCACGCGACCTCTTCTTCGCCATGTGGATCCCCGACCTCTTCATGAAGCGCGTGGAGCAAGGCGGCCAGTGGACCCTGATGTGCCCCAACGAGTGCCCCGGCCTCGCGGACACCTTCGGCGCCAAGTTCGAGGAGCTGTACGAGAAGTACGAGGCCGCAGGCAAAGGCCGCGAGACCATCAAGGCGCAGGACCTCTGGTTCAAGATCCTGGAAAGCCAGATCGAGACCGGCACGCCCTACATCCTCTTCAAGGACGCCGCCAACGCCAAGAGCAACCAGCAGAACCTGGGCACCATCAAGAGCAGCAACCTCTGCACGGAGATCATCGAGTACACCAGCCCCGACGAAGTGGCCGTGTGCAACCTCGGTTCCATCGCACTGCCCAAGTTCGTGGAGAAGGGCAAGTTCGATCACGACAAGCTCTTCGAGGTGACGATGCAGTTGACCAAGAACCTCAACCGCGTCATCGACGAGAACTACTACCCGATCCCCGAGGCCAAGCGCAGCAACATGCGCCACCGCCCCATCGGCATCGGCGTGCAAGGCCTGGCGGATGCCTTCATCCTCATGCGCTATCCGTTCGATAGCGTGGAGGCCAAGGTGCTGAACCGCGAGATCTTCGAGACCATCTACTACGCCGCCCTCACCGCCAGCAAGGACCTGGCGAAGGAGGAAGGCCCCTACGAGACCTACGAAGGCAGCCCCATGAGCAAGGGCGTCTTCCAGCCCGACATGTGGAAGGTGAAGCCCAGCGACCGTTGGGAGTGGGACGCGCTGCGTGCCGAAGTGAAGGAGCACGGTGTGCGCAACAGTTTGCTGCTGGCCCCGATGCCGACCGCGAGCACCGCGCAGATCCTCGGCAACAACGAGTGCTTCGAGCCTTACACCAGCAACATCTACACGCGCCGCGTGCTCAGCGGCGAGTTCGTGGTGGTGAACAAGTACCTGCTGCGCGACCTGGTGAAACTGGGCCTCTGGGGCGAGGACCTCAAGAACAAGATCATCGCCGCCAACGGCAGCGTGGCCAACATCCCGGAGATCCCGCAGAACCTCAAGGACCTCTACAAGACCGCGTGGGAGATCAGCCAGAAGGTGATCATCGACATGGCCGCGGACCGTGGCGCCTACATCTGCCAGAGCCAGAGCCTCAACATCTTCATGGAGAACGCCAACTTCGGCAAGCTCACCAGCATGCACTTCTACAGCTGGAAGGCGGGCCTGAAGACCGGCATGTACTACCTGCGCACCAAGGCCGCTACCGACGCCATCAAGTTCACGGTGGACAAGAGCAAGCTCGCCCAACCTGCAGCCGCCGAGCTGAGCCCCAAGCGACCAACGGAATTGCAGTAGGAAGCACCGTGATCCTGGAGCCCGTGATGAGCGGACCCACCGTAACGCGCGTGGCAGCTCCCGTTGCAGCAGCCGCTGTTTCCGCTGACTTGTCACCCCGAGCGGAGTCGAGGGGCGACAACGACCTGCCCATGAGCGCCGTGGAAGCACAGAACGCCGAGCGCATGAACGTGCTCAGCAAACAGGCGCAAGCCCAGGCGGAGATC
>JADJDP010000020.1 GCA_016702645.1 Flavobacteriales bacterium | reverse complement strand
AGCCACTTTGCCCGAACAAGGCGAACATCTGGAACTCATTGGGCCAAGTGGCCCGGGTCGTTCAGTTTCCCGATGGCGGAGCCGCTGAAGGTGAGCAGCGGAATGGCGATGACCGTCAGGAGGGCGAGTTCCAACAACAAACCCAGGCTCAATAAGCGCCGCTTGAACGGGCTGCGCCATTGGGTGATGCCGTTCCGCGCTTCCGCTGAAACCCATGAGGATGGCATCGATGCTGTTGCTCGCCACGTACACGCCGATCACGAAGCTCACAGAAAGCAGCGCGCCATGCTTCTTCACCACCAGGTCGTTCAACGTGCTTTCGATGAAGCGGAACACCTCCATCGGCATCATGTCCTGAAGGTGGTCAGCAACTTCTCCTGGAAGTCCACGATGGGCACGTACGGGATGAGCGTGAGGAGAACGATGACCGCAGGGAAGAACGCGAGGAAGAGCTTGAAAGCGATCGCCGAAGCACGTGTGACCAAGTGGCCCTCGGCAAGCGCCCGGAAGAAGAACCGCGAGATCTGGTAAAGATCGAACCCTTCGAAGCCGGGCGGCACCACCCGCTTGCTCCAGCGCATGATCCCGCGGAAGGTGCTTGAGTAGCTGACCTTCCGCTTGATGCGTTCGAGCATGCGGTCAAAGGGCTTTCAGGCTCAGATCAAGGCTTGGTGCGCTGTGCGTGAGGGCTCCGACCGAAATGTAGTCCACACCCGTTTCCGCGAAGGACCTTGCGGTGGCAAGCGTGATACCGCCGCTGGCTTCCGTTTCGAACCGGCCGCCGATGAACTCCACCGCCTTGCGCAAGGACAAAGGGTCGAAGTTGTCCAGCATGATGCGTTGCACACCACCGGTGGTCATCACTTGTTCCACCTCGCGCAGGTTGCGGGTCTCCACTTCGATCGGCAGGTCGCGTCCTTTTTTCGGTGAGGTATGCCTGGCCGCTGCTATCGCTTGCGGAATTCCACCGGCCATGTCCGTGTGGTTGTCCTTGATCATGATCATGTCGTACAAACCATGGCGGTGGTTCGTGCCCCCCCCGATCCGCACCGCCCACTTCTCCAGTGCGCGCAGGGTGGGAGTGGTCTTGCGTGTGTCCAACACCTTGCATCCGGTGCCCTCCACGGCTTGTACATAGCGGTGGGTGAGCGTGGCGATCCCGCTCATCCGCTGCATGAAGTTGAGCACTAGTCTTTCCACCATGAGAATGGACCGCGAAGGGCCCATGATCGTGAAGGCGATGTCGTTGGGTGTGATGTTCGCGCCGTCCATCAGGTACGGCTTCACGTTCAGCCGTTCATCGAACCGGTGGATGATGGCTTCGGCAAGTTCCAGCCCGGCGAGGACACCGGCCTCCTTCACCAGCAAGCGCGCCGCGCCCTTGGCGTTCTCCGGAATGGTCGAGAGACTTGTATGGTCGCCGTCACCGAGGTCCTCCCGCAACGCGCGGTCGATGAGTTCTTCGGTGCCGGGGTGGCAGCACGGCTAGAAGTCGTTCTTTGCTGTTCTCGATCCGCAATTGCTTCACTTGGAAGGTCGCCTCCGTCTTCTTCAGGAAGAAGGTGGTGCGGAAGTAGCCGGTGCGTGCGCAGGATGCCGATGAAGTACTTGTCACTGCTCTTGCTCACCCCGCTGTGCTCGATCACCAGGTCCACAGGGGTGGTCGTTGAAGAACTTTCGCATGATCTGCTCGGCTTGTGCCTTGCTGTACACGTCGGCGGTCTCCTTCACCGTGAGGTCGATGTTGGCGATGAAGAGCGCGGCGAGGTCGTGCGAGTTACCGGTCTTGATGGCCTCAACCACCTGGTCCTTCACGATCCTGTGCGAAAAGGCCGGTGGAGAACACCAAGGCGAGGACCAGTAGGAGGGAGCGGTTCATCGCTGAATACGTTTGTGCCGAAATTTGACAAATACCGGGGCCAGCGGGCCGCATCCTTCACCGCTTACTTGTCAACATCCACCACCGCATGAAGAATCAGGCTGTTGCTTGTGGGCAGGACGGACCGGGGTTGGTCGGCGATAGCGTGGCGGGCTACGTGAAGCGAATTGAGCGCTTTGACGGCCTTCGAGCAGGTGGTGGTGGCGGAGGCGGGCACGGGTGCCCTGCCTACCAGCAGCGGGTGGAATGCGAGCGGCTTCGCGGCCATCAAGCCAGGGGAGCGTGTGGTGGTGCTCGATGAGCGGGGAAGCCACTTGGACCAGCCCTGCATTCGCCGACCGGCTCCCGGCGAGTGGCGATCAAGGGGTGAAACAGGTGACCTTCGTCATTGGTGGGGCCTATGGCTTGAACGATGCCATGCGGGACCGGGCGGATCTTGTCCTCGCGCTTTCGGCCATGACCTTTCCCCACCAGCTCGTGCGCGCGTTGTTCGCCGAGCAACTCTATCGGGCCTACACCATCCTGAACGGGACGCCTTACCACCACTAGGAACGGGGGAGCGGCCCCTCGATCCCGTTCGCTAGAAGCTTCTTTCGCAACAGTTCCACGCTCACGTATTCGCCGTTCAGCCGGAGGCGTTGCAGCTTCGCACCTTGCTTTTCCATTTCGCCCACCACCGCTTCCGGTGTCAGGTAGCGCTGATAATAGGCCAGCGCGTTGCGGCGCATTTGCAGCACGGTACCGGCATCCATCATCGGAACGTTCCGTAGCAATTCCACCAGTTCCTGTTCGGTGGTGAAGGACAGGCAATCCACACCATGCCGTAGTGGCGGTTCCATCAAGTGCGGGTGTGCTGCAGGATGGGGATGCAGCCAGCGCAAAGCGCCTCCACCAGATTGTGGCACAAGGGCATGACAACCCCGAAGGAGCCAGGAAGAAGTCGTACCGGGACAGGATGGGAAGCAGGTTCCGGGTGTCGATGTGCGCGTGGGCACGGTCCACCAGCACGATGTGCCGCTCGCCGCGGGCATCGACCGCGACCAGCTTGTGGGGTTCGTACACCTGATCGGCGAACTCACTTCTCAGCGCTTCAACAGGTGCATCCGGTTGAAGCAACCGAAGACCGCCTGCACCTCGTTGCGCACGTAGGCCTTCGGATCCATGTTGCCGAAAAAGAAGACCACGCGTTGGCGGGGAGCGTTCGGGTCCACGGGGAAACGATCTTGGATGCCATGCGCATAGATCGTGTAGAACAATGCCATGGGCACACGGAGGCCCGACCTCACTTCACCCGGGATGGTGAAATGATCCGCGTCGAGCAGGACATGTGGGCGTGCGGTCGGTCTGTCGGTGAAGAGCCAGGCCCCGGCGGGGATGGCAGCATTGCGGAAATAGAACCGGACGTGCTGGCTGAGCCTGAACAGCTCGAACGATGCCCAGCACCGATGAAACCCCAGCGGTGGCGCACATGCACCGTGTAGCCTCGTATTCGAAGGAAGAGAAGGAAGATGTGCAGGTAGCGATGCCAGATGTTCTCGTGCACATCGATCCAAACTGACGGCCCGCTTTCTCCGGTGCGGCGTTGCCGGAACCAATGCGCCATGTTCAAGACGTACCACCGGGCACCGGAAAGGACCTGCTTGATCATGCCGGCCGCGAAGGTGTGCAACACATTGCGAAGCGAACGAAGAAGCGACTAGTGCCGTTGCCGACCTTTGGCCGGATGTCGCTGCTCTGGGTCTACTATCACGGTAACGTTGACATTGCCTACTGGGAATGGGCGTTGGCCGCGGTGTACCTCATCGTCTTGTACACCATGTTCGCCCGGCAGAAGAACATGAACATCAAGAAGCATCCGGAGTACAAATTCTACCTCTGGGGTCTCATCGCAAAGGTGGTGGGTGGTGTGGCGTTCAGCACGATCTACTTCTACTACTACGCAGGTGGCGATACCATCGCGTACTTCTATTCGGCTGTTTCAATGAGCCGCCTGGCCGAATCGAACCCGGCCAGCTATTTCACCGTGCTCTTCGGTGCCAACGACATGGCGAACCTATCCCTGTTCAACGAAACCATTGGGTACCCATACTCCTACGTGTACTTCGACACACGCTCCTTCTTCCTTATCCGCCTCATCAGCCCATTGGTGATGGTAACGTTCCATAGTTACCTCATTACCACACTGGTGCTTGCGAGCATTTCCTACGCAGGTGTGTGGCGCTGCTTTCGCACGTTCGTGGGCTACTTCCCATCGATCACGAACCGCTTGGCCATCGCTTTCCTGTTCATGCCATCGGTGGTGTTCTGGGGGTCGGCGATCATGAAGGATACCATGACGCTCAGTGCCGCGTGCTGGTGGTTGCATTGCTGGGACGAGTTCGTGTTCAAACGACGAAGGCTGGGGTTCAACCTTGTCGGTCTTGGTGTGAGCATGTTCCTGCTGATCATGATGAAGCCGTACATCTTCATGGCTCTCGTCCCTGTATCGTTTTTGTGGTTGCTCTACTTCCAGGTTTCGCGCATCCGTAGCTTATTGGTGAAGTTCGTGCTGGTGCCAATGGTCTTCGCCATCATGCTTGGTTCCTCCTTGTATGTGCTCACCAAACTCGGTGAATCGCTGGACAAGTTCTCCTTGGACAAGGTGGTGGCCACCATCCAGAACACACAGAGCGATATGGTGCGCGTGGACCAGTACGGTAGCAATCGGTTCGATGTCGGACCCATTGATGGTACGATAACGGGACTTTTGTCGAAATTCCCCATTGCCACGAACGCAGCCCTTTTCCGGCCATACCTGTGGGAGTCCCGCTCGATCGTGATGGTGCTCAGCGCGTTGGAGAACACCTGGATGCTCGGCTTCACTGTGCTCTTGCTCTTCCGGACCCGTGTGAAGTTCTTCCTGCGTTGCCTTTCGGGCAATCCCATCGTGCTCATGACCTTCAGCTTCGCGGTCCTTTTCGGATTTTTCATCGGCATTTCCACGCCCAACTTCGGGGCGCTCGTGCGTTTCAAGATCCCGATGGTGCCCTTGTTCGTCTCATGTCTTTACATAGTGGACCTGCTCAATCGTCGGCGTCTGCAGGCGGAGAACCGCGGGATGCGTTTCGACCTGATGGAGTATCGCAGAGGCGAACCAAAGGCACTCGATCCTACGGCGCATCCGCAAGGGAGGAAGGCTTCACGCGGAAGAGGATCGTGATGGACGCAACCATCCCGGCTGAAACACAGAGGGGCGTGATCCCTCGGTCCCGGAAGGCGCTAGTGGTCTTTTGTCCGCATGGCATTGGTGATCCGCTCGTAGGCCCGTTGATGCTGGACTATGTCCTCAAGCTCCAGCAGCGAACGACCGCGTACGATGTGCTGTTCTTCACGGAGGAACCGCCCAACGCGATCGAGCCTGCCGGTATCCGGGAGGTGTTGGGCCAGGCGCGGGTGAAGTGGGTGCCGTTGCGTTACGACGTGACCGGAAGGCAGTGGTTGCAGAAATGGCGCATCCTGCGCACGCTCTGGTCGAGCACGCGCGCTTTCGTCAAGCACTATGAGCGGAGCTGGCTGGTCGGTTATCTCTCGTATGGTGGATCCTACGCTATGCTGGGTCGCTGGCTGGGTTTGGGCAAGTGCGCTGTGGTTTGCTTCGAGCCGCATAGCCGGTACATGGTGGAGATGGGCATTTGGGGCCGACGTTCGATCAAGGCACTGGTGATGGATCGGTTGGAGCGATGGCAGATGGAACGGAGCGATCTGTTGGTCGTTCCTACGACTGCGGTACGCGATCTAGCTCTCGCCAACGGTGCCACTGGCCGTGTGGAAATGCAGGCCATCACCATCGATGTGGATGGTGGGCACTTCGATGCGACCGCACGATCCGACATGCGCAACGAATGGGACCTGGGCGGAGCAACGGTGCTCGTGTACGTGGGCAAGTTCGGTGGCATCTACCATAGCGTGGATGACTACATGCGTTTCGTGGAGCGTCTCTCGGTTGTCGATCCGCAGTTGCGTTTTTTCATCATTTCGCAGGAAGCCGAACTGGAGCGCTTTCGTGCACACCGGCTTTTCCCGTTCCTCAGCGAGAGGCTGGTGCTGCATCCTCCCGTTCCGGCGAGCGATCTGCATCGTTACCTCTCCGTGGCGGATGTGGGTGTGATCGCCATTCCTCCGACACCATCGCAAGCGTACCGTACCCCGGTGAAGACCGCGCACTACTGGGCCGCAGGCTTGCCTGTGGTGATACCGCGCGGTGTATCCGATGATCATCGTATCGCCGAAGAGGAGCACGTGGGTATTGCCGTGGATGATCTGCCCACGATCGACCCCGGGCCTTTCCTGAACGAAATGCGGCGGTTGCTGGAGGGGGATCGCCAGCAATTGCGCGAACGCTGCGTTGCCACCGCACGGCGCTACCGCGATTCTTCCCGCATGGTGGAACTACTCCAGCGGTCGCTGGCATCGGACTAGGCCCTACTCTCCAGGGTGTAGGTCGCGACGCACGTAAACGCGCTGTATGTCGTCAGCATAGAGTTCGCGATAGTTCGGGTCGTTCACCGGTGCTGCTTCGCGAACGATCAACAACGAATAAACCGGCTCGGACAGATGGCTGGCCCGCTCAATACCCTCGGGAGAATGGACGATGGTGGCCGGAATGCCGCGGCTCTGCAGGTCGAAGAACAAGTGGTCCCCCATCACGACGAACTCGCAATAGATGTCCTGCGGTTCCACGGTTCGTACGGCCTGGAACATTGTCCGTGCACTGAACGCCATGTACTCCTGCTCCGGCAACACGCGCTCGAAGCGCACGATCAGGCCGAAGAGGAGCGGCGATCGCGATCGCAATGCCCATCCAAGGCTTCGAGCGCTTCCATGCAACCGACCGGCCGTATGAGCAACGCGGCACAAACGCGATCGGAACGATCAGGTATCCACGTGCGTTCGCAGGGGATGCCGCCATGGGCGCACGGTCTCAGTAGCGAGCCGGTGAGCAGGAACACGTTGAGCAGAACGATGCCACGACGCGATGGTGCGGTCAGCCAGGCACCGATCACCACCACGGCCACCACCAAGAACCCGTATGCGGTACCCGTGATCCAATTGAACGTACTGCTGAAGTGGGGCCACCAGTGCGCGAGCACATCCATTCGGCCCGTGGGTTTCACCCATTTATTGCTTGTGAAAGCAGCAAGTCCGCTCATGGCGATCGCGGGTAGATAGAACGCCGCTGTGATGATGACGAGGAGCACGCCCGATGCGAACAAGGAACCGCGGTACACACGTGAGTTGCCGGTTGGGACGTGCAGGGAGGCAAAGGCGAACAGCAAGCCGGCAGCGTGGAGGAACGAGGGCATGGTGATCATCCCCATGGCGCACGACAGTGTGAGGAGCAGCATGGCCCGCCGGTCCCCTGTCCGCATAACAAGGATCGTTGCGCCGTACGCCAGCACGAAGGAAAAGAACACCAGCATGTAGCCACGGCTCACATAGCCGTAGTAGAGCAGGGGATAGCTCCTGATGGCGAGGGAGATCGCGATCAACGTGGCGAACGCGTTCGTGAGGCGGCGAAGCATGAGGTGCAGCACCGCTTGGGCGCAAAGCGCGATCAGCACGGTGGGCACACGGATCGCAAGCAGCGGTTCCACCGGAAGCCAGTTCGTGACCGTGGTGAACAGCGAATGCAGCAGGTGGTTGTTGGGTGCTGCATAAAAGGTCCACGCCACCAAGGGGCCACGGGAGGAGAAGAGCAACCAGGTCATTGCTTCGTCCACATGGGCGGGGGCGGTGATAGCATACCAACCGTGCACCATCAGGCTGCCGAGCAACAAGAGCCTGAACGTCCAGCGCCCCACAGGGGCATAATTCGCCAAACGTCCAGCGCCACCGCCCTTCCATACCGGAAGGCTTCTGCAACACGGGAGATCGGGACGAGGATGATGCGGGGTTTCCACGCACAGAAGGCGAACATCCCGGCCATCAAGATTGGAGCGGAACGCACCAGGAGGGAACGAACGCCGGTGAGTTGCCCACTGATCTTGTCCAGTTTCCCATAACCGCTCACACGCCCCACTAGGCGCACGAGCGCATCATGGTCCAGGGTGAACAGGTATGCCCCGATTATCGCCAACGCAACGGCGGCAACCCCAGCGGACCATCGGACCGTTCGCATCGCGGCCAAAGTAAGCGGAGCGTCGATCCGGAATGGGGGCGAGGCACGTTACTATTGGCGTGATTTCCAAGACCACGTCGCACACAGAACCATGAAACTCGTACTCACTGGCGGAAGTGGTCTCATCGGCGGCGCGGTGTTGCGGAAGTTGGCAGGACAGGCGGTGAGCGTACGGGCACTGGTATCCCATGGAACCAGTGCTGATATCGTGGAAGCGTCGTTCGCAGGTGCTGAAGTGTTGCCCTTGACCGGCGACGTGGATGAGTTCTTCACCGGCTGTGACGTGTTCCTGCACGCAGGCTGGTCCACTGTCCCGTCCACCGCAGAGGAGGATCCCATAGGAGATCTTCATGCGAACGTGGAAGGAAGCCTTCGGCTGATCACCGCTGCGGCAAGGGCGCGCGTCAGCCGGATCGTGTTCCTCTCATCCGGTGGTACGGTGTATGGGCAGCCGGTTCGATCTCCCATCACGGAGGACCACCGGACCGTTCCGGTCGGGAGCTACGGAGCTGCCAAGCTCTGCGTGGAGAAGTACCTGAAAGTGATAGCGCATGCGAGCGGCATGGAGCACATCGTGTTGCGCCCGGGCAATGTGTACGGAAGAAGTGCCGCGCACCAGCGACCGCAAGGGGTGGTCGAGCATTGGCTGGCGTGTGCTTTGCGCAAGCAACCTCTGGGGCTTGGAACGACCTGGCCATGGTACGGGACTATTTGTATATCGACGATGTGGTGGACGCGATCATAGCCTCGTTCACGGCCCGTACGTCCAGTATGGTCTTCAATCTAGGCACCGGCGTGGGCACCAGTCTGGAGCAACTGGCTCACTTGATCAACGAGGTCACAGGGCAAGAGAACGAAGTGGTACGGCGTGGTGTGGGTGTTTCGTTGATCACCACCAACGTCCTGGATGTGTCGCGGGCCCGCGCAGAACTTGGATACGAACCCCGTGTCCAGTTGAAGGATGGCTTGGCTGCCACCTGGCGCAAGCTTCAAGCAGCGACAAGATCCTGATCTTTCAGAAGAACCGCGCCTTGATCGCCGGTATCGGCTTGCCTGCCTTAAGCCAGGTGCGGAACATGATGCTGCGCCAGCGATGGTCGAAGCGGCGGACCTGTTCTTGCGAAGCGAGATCGGGGCGTTCCTTCAGCCATCGCTCGATGTACCGGTAGGATCGCTCGAGTCCATCGTACTTGGACATGGCTGAATAACCTGTAACGCGATAGTGCAGCACAGGCGTCCTCACATAGGTGTAGCGCTTGCCTTTTGCATAGTTCAAATAGAACAGCAGGTCTTCGGCATGTGTAACCTCCGTGTTGAAGCGGAGGGTACTGGCTGGATCCCACCGCAGCATCCAGGTTGGTCCAAAGAAGCAACTGGTCCGGAGCGAGACGAGTTCATCCAGTGGTTCTCCTTCGAAGGTGGGATCGAAGGTGCGTATCGTCCGGACGAGGTCGCGTTCATAGACGACAACCCGGCCGTCCACGATATCCACCTCAGGCCGGTCGATCATCACTTTCACTCGGCTCGAAAGGCTCTGCGGTGGCAGGACATCGTCCGAGTCGAACGTGCACAGGAAGTTCCCACGCACATGGTCCATCGCTACGTTGCGAGCACTGCCGATACCGCCGTTGACCGCCTGGTGGAAAACGGAGATACGTGGATCCGTGAAACCGTCGATGACCTTCGCCGTGCCATCCGTGCTCGCGTCGTCCACGATCAGGAGTTCCCAGTTTTCGTGTTCCTGTGCCAGTACGGAACCGATCGCTTCCGCAATGAAGGGCTCCGCATTGTACGTGGGCATGATTATGGAGACCAAGGGCGCCATGCGGTCACCGGGAGAGTTCTTCTTCGATGCGGGAAATTAGAGCGTCCATGGTACGGGCACGCGCATAGGCGATACGCCGTGCTCGCTCCTCCGGAGCGTTGAGCCGGTCGAACTCGCGAAGCGCACCATCGAAGGTCTCGTTCAAGTCCCCACCTTCCTCCGCCATGAGGAACAGGTCTTGGCGGTCGGCGTATTCCATGGTGTAGGATCCAACGATCACGTTGCCGGTGCTCAGGTATTCGAGCACCTTGTGCGGATTGGCGCGTTCCTTCGCGCGCGTTCCGGAGCGGAAGCCGAACAACAGGATGTCCGCTTCGCGTACGATCGGCACCAGTTCATCTTTGCTCTTGAGGCCGGTGAAATGCACATTGGGCAAGGCGCGCAAGGTGTGGAAGAACGGTTCTGGAAAGCCCGGGTCAAAAGGGCCGATGAAAGTGAACGAGAGATGAGGATGTGAAGAGGCGGTCCGATGGAAACCTTCCCAATCGTTGTAGGTAATGGCGAGCTGGCCCATGAACACCACGTTCTTCGGTCCGTGCGGTTCGCGCTGGGCCAGGGCATCGATGTCCTTCAACCACCGGGCGTCCAATGCATGACCGATGTTGATGACGCGCGCCGCTGCACGTGGTGCAACTTCATCTGCCACCACCTGGCAGGTGGTGAAGATGATATCCGCACTGGGGATCAGACCTTGACCGATGTACAGGATATCGTAGTCTGCGAGATGCAGGAGTTTTTTACCGACCTTTCGGGGAACGACTGCATCCGGCTCGTATCGAAGTTCCAGAGGATGTCGAAGGGGCCTCCGGTACGCTTCGCTAGGTCTTGTACCAGACGCTTGTAATACCAGCGGTTCACCCATAGTGGCATCCGGTTCACACCGCGCAGCCAATGCCGGTATCGCACCACCTGCACATCGCCTATCCGCTCACATACGAAGCCCTTGTTGCCAGGCCGCGGTGGATCCACGAAGTACACCGTGTTGCCGCGCTTGGCCAATGCTTGCGCCAAGTGGTGTTTGCTCATATGCAATCCCTGCCATGGTTCTGGACTGAAGAGCAGGATCCGCTTGCCGCGAAGTTCCATTCGATACGGTGGGTTGCAAAGATGGCGAGCGCCTCAGTGACTGGATCGGTGCTCGTCCATCACCGTCTTCAACACGCGGTGGTAGCGTGCTCCCACGGTTGTTGATCCCGCACGTTGCTCCATGGTGGAAGCCAGGTGGTTCCGATCCATCGCGAGCAAAGGTCGCCAAGCTTCTTTCCAGCACCGCACCCACGCCTCCACTGAATTCTCGGGAACAAGCACACCCAGATGGTCCGTTACGAATTCGGGAATGCCACCTACGCGCGATGCGATGACCGGAGTACCGCAACAAAGGGCTTCGGCGCAGACCGCGGAATAGGTTTCGTAATCGCTGGCATGCACCAGCGCATGTGCGCGCCGCATTTCATCGGCCACGGCGTGTTCGTCCAACTGGCCCAGGAGTTCCACATGGGGGCCCAGGCCCAGCGAAGCGATCCGTTCGATCATGGCTGGCGAACCCGGCCCGACACCCGCGATGCGCAAGCGGGCATCGTACCCCTCGGCGCGCAGTTGTGCAAGGGTATCCAGCAGAAGGTCGGGTCGCTTGGGAAAGCGCCAGATAGCCAGGGTGAAGAATCGACCGGGTTCGGGGCTTGCGGATGGGTCGGGGTGAAAGACCGCCTGGCTCACCGCATTGTCCACCACATGCATGGTCGGTAGTGGTGGTCCAGCGAAACGCTCGATATCGCCTTGCAATGCGCGTGACACCACGATCACCGGAACACCCGCATGGAAGATGCGCCGGATGCGGTCCACACCCTTGGCTTTCGAATTGAAGCCGATGCGATAGGCGCTGTAGTGTTCGGTGATCACCAGTGGTTTGCGCATGATCCAGCGGAGCAAGCGGATGCGCGTGCAGTTCGGGTAGGCGATGTGGAAATTGATCACATCCACCGGCAGCTTGCGATCGCGTGTTACCCATCCCCAAAGGACCAGGAAGGTCGCCATCCATTCCATGATCAGCCAGCGCTTCAAGGGTGTTCGCAACAAGAGCGTACGGTCTGCCTGTGGGCCTTTGCCGAGCCATTCCCCAGCGATCCGCTTGGCGCACGTCGATCTGCCAGACCGTGTTGATCGTGTGCGTGTCCAGTGCACGCACATGCCGCTCGATGAAAGGAGCTTCGTGCGAAACCAGCGCGTTGGGATACCAGCTCGTGATGTGGAGGACCCCACCATCACGCAGCCTTGCAGATCATGATCTCCGTGGATACGCCCTCGCGACGTGCGCGCACGAGGAGCAGTTCGAACGGGTAGGCCACGGCACCGAGCAGGCCGCCGAGGAAGTAGCTGCGGTGGCACACCACTTCCACGAGCGACCACCAGCGCCACAACAACGATGAACGCGAATCCATCGGGCGGTTCAAGAGATGGAACATGGGCCGCCGTTCCACGATGCGCAACCCGGCCTGTTACAACGCGGTCTCCGTCTGCGCCAGGTGCGGATGACGAAGTGCGTTTCGCCCTTCGATCAGGTGGTGCAGGAAATTGTCCGAAAGGAAAACAGTGCCACCGGGCTTGAGCGCAAGGCGCATGTTCAACAGTGCCTGTTGCAAGCGCGCATCGTCCACCACGTGGAAGAGGACATCCATGCAGCTAACGGCATCGTAGGCCCCCTTGATCCGCGGATCGCCTTCGGTGATGTCCATCCGGAAGAGCTCCACTTCCGGCAGATCGATCTTGAGGCGGGCCACGGCGGTATCGGTGATGTCCGTTCCGGTGATCGTGCGGACGCCGAGCGATCGCCAGCAACGGAGGTACACGCCCGTGCCGGACCCGATATCGAGCACCGCAGCGCTGCCACGTTGCGGCATGTGCTTGCGCACCGTACGGTTGAACACATTACGGCGCACGCGGTACATCCACGAGTTGAACGCATGCCCCAAGCCAACGTAGCCCACTCCTTCCAGTCCGCTGCTCCGCTCGAGCCGCTGTTCCCAATACGCGCGTGGGTCGAACGTGGTCATGTGGTCAAATGTAGAAGCGTGGGTTGGAGCGGTGATCCCTTACAACGTGGGCCAGAGGTTGCCTAGGGAGAGATAGCGCACGGCTGCGAAGAACACGCATGCCACCAAGGTGATCATCAGACTGCGCAACATGAGCTTGGTTGCCGGTTGCCCGGTGGCCCGGTGCAACATGTGGCCCAACAAGAGATAGCCCAAGGCGCTCACCGCGCAGAACCCGAGTATCACCGCACCCGATCCGGCATCCGCATGCAACAGAGGGAGCATGACCGCGAGCCGAGCCACCATGAGCGCGGATTGGAACACCAACAGCATATGCTCACGACGTTGCACGTAGAAGATCGTCACCATGGGTTCGCCGATCAACCGGAAGAAGAAGAAGAGGCCCATGAAGGCGGTCATCACCCCGGCGTCCCTCCATGCTTCACCCAGCACGAAGGCGAAGACCACGTCGGAGAAGAAGACCATGGCAGTGAACGGCGCGAGACCCACCCAGAAGAGCCGTAGGTACAAGCCCTTGGTGATGCGGCCGAGCAGTTCGGGATCGCTCTCCACCGTTTCCGCTGCCTTTTGTACGAAGACCGTGGAGAACGAATAGCCGAGCAGTCGCAGAGGTATCATGAGCAAGTAGCTGGAAAGGGCGAATTGCCCAACCACCCCTGGATCACCAATGAGCAAGAGCACCGGAAGCTGCATGCCCAACAGGGTCACCCAACGCTCCGGAAAGGTGAGGAGCGGGTAGCGTTTGTATTCCACCGCCAACTCGCGGATGCCCTGCCACGACCAACCGCTGAACAACTTCCGGATGCCGAACTTGAGCGTGGCGGTCCAGTAAGCGATCAGCGCAAGCACCCCCACGAGCGCATCACCGATGATGAGGCCGTACGGTCCTTTGGCCGGGACACCCTAGCCCGTTGAAGAGCCGCAAGGTGACCGTGGCGGAACTGCTGACGGCCACGCTGGTGCTGAAGGCGCGGATGCGCGTGAGCCATTGGGTGAAGAACACCGGAGAGGCTGTAAGCGATCAGGCTCACCGGCAGGCAGATGTGGTCGCCCAAGGGACGCCAATCAGGTGGAGGGTATAGAGCAACTCCCGGTTGAGCGCCACGATCGTCGCGAGTACGACCACGATGCCCAGCAGGGTGAAGTTGAGCCGGAACAGGTGCAGGAACCGGTGGTCCTCCTTGGGCAGTACGTACGCATTGGAATAACCCAAGTCCGCGAACGAGGACAGGTTGAGCACCAGCGCGAGGAAGAGGCCGTGTAGATACCGTACGCATCGGGCCCGTAGATGCGCGCGATGTATCGGCGTGAGCAGCAACTGGCCTCAGCAGCACCAGCGAATTGCCACCGAAGACCGTGAACGCATTGCGGGCGAAGGTGTCCTTCGTTCGGATGCGTTGCCAGTCATGGCGCAAGTGTTCGATGATCCGGCGCAATACGCCTATGAATTGGGCGGGTAACGTACCGGCGATGTGCGCCGGATCCGGGATTACGCATCTTTCGGCGCATGCGCATGGTCTTGTGTACAGGGAACGAAGGCAAGGTGGCGGAGTTGCGCGCCCCGTTACTGCCGGGCATCCGGATCATCGGTCTTGCGGGAGCCGGATCCCCAAGGAGTTGCCGGAGAACGGCGACACACTGGTCGCCAATGCATTGGAGAGTTCACGGTTCGCGCATGAACGTTGCGGCTTCCCTTGCCCGGCGGATGATACCGGACTGAGGTTGATGCGCTGAACGGTGACCCTGTGTGCGCTCCGCACGGTATGCGGGCGAAGTTAAGAGCGCTGCGGCGAACATGCAGCGATTGTTGAATGAGATGGAAGGAGCCCACTCGAAGCGCCCGTTTCCGCACGGCGCATCGCGTGGGTATCACGGGGCCGATGAGCAGGTGTTCGAAGGCATGGTGGGAGGGGACCATCG
>JADJDP010000019.1 GCA_016702645.1 Flavobacteriales bacterium | reverse complement strand
TGACCGATCCACGCCCACAGCTCAGGCGGAGTTGGATGCACGCGCCATCGATCTCCAAGTGTTGCGCGGAGCACTGCCCAATGCCGGGGTCCGCTTCACCGATTCCCGCCGCACGAGCGACAGCCTGATCTATGCCGTGGATGTCACCGTACACGGCAAGCCCATGCACTTGACGATCGGCGCGTTGCGCGATAGCGATCGCGATAGCACGGCCACCCTGCTCGGGATCCGCTAGGGCCGGGAAGAGGCGCCCGATGCGATAGCAGGTCACCTGCGGGCTTCCACGCTACTTTGGACGTACGGAACGGTGGTCCGAAGGAACGATGCGCGACACGCGGTTGATCGACGTATGTGGACCTTTCCCGGGACCTGCCTCGTTCGGTTCCGCCGGTGGTCCGCAGTATAGCCGATCGGTATTGGTGCAGCGTGGCCGCACTGGTGCTCTTCGTGGTCTTCTGGAGTTTTCCTTCCTATGACGTGGCGCTGGTGCTGCACGAAGTGGATGCGAATTGGGACGCGCTCTTCCTCCAGGCGGCTGAGCCGTTCACCGATCATTACGCATGTGCACGACCCGCGATCGCACGGGTCCAAGCTCGGTTTCCGCATGGTGCCTGCATTGCTGTTGCGACTGCTTTGGTCGACACCGTTGCAGGAGCGCTCGTTCTTCAATTCGTCCTGCTGGTGTTGTTCCAAGCCTTGTTGCTGCTGGTATTGCGGGATCTCCTGGGCAACAAGCGGTGGGCCCTCGCGTGGGCCTTCGCTTTCTCGCTCATCCTGTGCGGCCATGTGTACACCGTGGACTACGGTGGCCTCTTCGATACCCTTGCTTTCGATCTGCTGCTGGTCGCGATCCTCCTGCGCCGCCGCGCGTGGATGGTGATCCCACTGCTGCTCGCGTACTTCACCGATGAGCGGGCCTTGATCGCCTCACCCGCCCTGCTGCTACTGGGACTTTACGAACAAGATGAGCACGCTTCCATTCGCACCATGCTCCGTGGATGTCGAAGCGGCGTTGCGCGGTGGACGTTGATCTCCTGGGGCTGCTACTTCCTCGTCCGTTCGTGCTTGGCGCATTTCGCTGGCTTGGTCACGGTGCCGGTGGATGTGCTCCACTACATGCGGCAGAACCTGGTGCGCTGGCCTTATGCCTTGTACATCGGCATAGAAGGATTTGTTGTTCCGTTCGTGATCATCGTCCTGCATTTCCTGCGCAAGGAATGGCGGGCCTTTGCGCTGGCGATGGTGCTGGTGTTCTTCACCTTGAACCTCGTGGCGATGTCAGTGCATGACATCAACCGCAGCATGGCCTACGTGCTACCGCTGTTGTTGTTGATCGTTCGCATCGCGCATGCGCGGCTCGATCGCACGCGGATCGTCCAGGTGTTGGGCTGGGTGATCCTCATCAACCTGCTCTATGACGATGCATGGCCCTTGCCGGCACAGCTGTACCGGATGATCCACCTTACCGGAACGCTCTGAACTTCCCCGTTGGGTGCGCTTCAGATCACGCCGTAGGACTGCTTCACCTCCTCGTTCAGCAGCACCACGAAGGTGTAGATCCCGAGCGCGGTACCCCAGCGGGAAGTTGAGGCAGCAGAAGCCCGCGATCACCAGGATGCGTTGCGGTTGCGCCGCTTCGCGATCCAGCGACCGCTCAGCAGGATGAGGATGCCCATCAGTTCCACCAGTGCGAACAGGAGCCAACCGAGGCCTTGGAAGAAGGTGCCCACGGCCATGGGAGGTGGATCGTTTTCCTGTTGCACCAGGTCGCTTTGCATCATCATGCCCACGAAGATGAACACGAGCATGGCGGCACCGAGGAGGCAGACCAGGATGCCGTAGACGTAGTGGAGGATGGAAAGGGTGCTGAGGTTGCGGACCATGGTGATCGGTTTGGTGGTACCAACCTAGGTTGGTCGGGATGTCCCAGAACGATCGCTTCCGTGGGTGGCGCGTAGCTTGGATGACCGGTCATCCCCCGAACAAGCGCGCAGGTCGAACGCTACTCGGGTATCTGTCTCACGAGTTCCATGACCTCCATGTCCGTGATGGTGGCTTGGACTTGTCATGATGGGGGTCCCGGGGCGGGGGCTGGCAGCCCACCGATCCTAGCCGCCGCTTAGAGGAGCGCTTGGCTTGACGATCGAACGGAGCAATGGACCTAACCTCAAAGCTCATCGAGCAGGTCCAGCCTTTCCCTTCACCAGCTTCATTTCATCCACGGCCTCCTTCAGTCCAAGAGTAGGAGGCCTTTTCATCGGACAGCGGCTTGGCTTCACGAAAGCCAGGCGCGGAGGATCTCCAGAGGGGCCGCTTTCATCCTTGATGTCCAGAAGCACTTTCATCGTGGTTCCAAGGTAGGACCTCGTTGGTAGCCCAGCAAAGAACCCCCGCCCTTTTCAGGACGGGGGTTCCGCATTGTGGTCGTAGGACCTTACGGCTGGATCACCAGTCGCTCGGTGTAGGTGTCATCACCGGCGGTGATGTTCACGATGTACATACCAGCGGCGAGGCTGCCGTTGAGGTCGAGCGTGGTGTTCACGAAGCCCTCATTGACAGCGATGGTGCTTGCGTTCACACGCTTGCCGAAGCTGTCGAAGATGTCCACGTTCACCTTCTCCACACCTTCCTTCACCATGTCGATGCTCAGGAAGAGCTGCTCGCCATTGTTGGGGTTGGGGTAGAGGTTGAGGCCAGCCTGCAGGGCAGCCACGTTTTGGTTGCCGCTACCGGCAGCGCACGCGGTGTTGAGGATGCACATGCGGCCCCAACGTGGTGCGAACGGATTCGGCAGAGCAGGAGCGTAGGTATCGCACCAGGTGACACCGTTGTCGAAGCTGGCACGCACGTACACTTCATAAGGCACGCAGGGGTTCAGTCCGGCGGTGTTCACCCAGTATTGACCGGTTGCGCTGGTCTTGATCGTGGTGGTCTCGGCGATGAACTTGAACTGGTAGCGGTTGGCCGGTGTGCTCACACCACCCAGGTAACGGTTCACCGGGCGAGCATGCACCAGGTTGGCACCACCGGTACCGATGGCACGCGTTGCACCGCAGCTCAGTTGCACGTTGCCGGGCACGTCCATCAGGTGCGTGAGCGGGCAGGCAGCACGGTTCGCATCCATCTTGAAGCGGCAGGCAGGACCCCATGGCAGATTGGTGGGTACACCAAGCACCATGATGCGACCACGCACCTTCACGTTCAACAGATCGCTCTGCGCTGGAATGGTGTTGACACCGCCCCAGCCGTTGACCTTGATGTGGCAGGCACGCTGCGGGTTGTTGGGTGCGAACCCGTCGCTCACCGCGTGGCTGTGGAAGCGGCGGAAGCTGTAACCACCGTTGGGGTCGTAGAACCACATCTCATAGCCGGTCTGTGCAGCATTGGGGCCACCATGGTAGGCGGCAACGGCAGGGTTGTCGTTGGCCACGATGTACTCGTTGCTACGCCAATCCATCTTGTCGCAACTGGTGTAGATCAAGCGATCCACGCCCGCAGGCAGGTCGAAGCCCTGTCCACCGGCGATCTGGCTCACGGAGCCTGTGTTGAAGTTGGCCGTGTTGTCGACCAAGCGCTGACCAGCGAGTGTTTCCAAGCGGTAGCCGCCGCCAGCTCCGAAGCCGAGGCCGGTGCTGCTGGTAACCACCAGGTAGAAGTCGCCATCAGGCAGGCATACGGTGCCGTAGGTGGCACCACCGAGGTTGGCCGGGTACTGCACTGGAGCGCTTTGGTGCACCAGTACGTTGCTACCCTGCTGGTAGATGGACCAGCCGATGAAGGCGGCACCGTCGGTTTGGATGTTCAGGCGTACGCTGATGTTGCAGGCAACCGCCGAACAACCGCAGAAGGGGAAGGATCCGGTGGTGCCGATCTGGCCCAGCGTGTATCCAGGGCCGCCGTCGGCATCGCAGAAGTCACCCACTTGACCGGCGTAAGCAGGACAGGTGTCGGTGCCGTCTTGGAAGCCATCGTTATCGCTATCGGGGTCGAAGGGGTCTGTTCCAGCAGCAGCCTCGGCCACGTCGCTCAGGCCGTCGTTGTCGTCGTCGGTGTCAAAGCTGTCGCAGAGCCCGTCGCTGTCGTTATCGGCACCGTCGTCGGCCGGGTCGTTGTTGGCCAGCGGGCCGAAGCCGTCGTCGTACCGGAGCAATCATCGCAACCGTCACCACCTCGCCCCCCCCCCCCCCCCCCCCCCCCCCCCGCCCCCCCCCCGCGCCCCCCCCCGCGCCCCATCACCACCACCACCGCTGCTGCTCTTCACAGGAGTTCGGGTTTAACGAAGCGTTGTCAGAGCCGTCGGCAACACCGTCGTTGTCGTCGTCGCCATCGCCGCTATCGCAGAGACCATCACCGTCGGTGTCGGTACCATCGTTCGCTGGGAAGTTGTTGGCACCGGCCGCGAAGGAACCTCCGTTCTGGGAGCAATCATCGCAACCATCACCATCGGCATCCGCACACAGTCCGGGTTCAGCGGAGCAGTGTCGGTACCATCGGCAATGCCGTCGTTGTCGTCATCGGCGTCGCAGGCATCACCTTCGCTGTCGCCATCCGTGTTCGTTTGGGCAACGTTCGAGACTGCTGGGCAGTTGTCGCAGGCATCGCCTACGCCGTCACCGTCGCCGTCCGCAACCGTTACGTTCAGCACGATATCGCCTGTGCTCGAGAAGGAGGAATAGCTACCGGCAGAGATATAGTAAACCGTACCTTGAGTAGCTGTCCAAGTAAGATGGCTCTGTAGCGAACCGCTGCAAGGCCCAAGCTGCCGCATCGTCATTGCAGCCGATACTGACCAAGCTGCCGCATGTGCCGGAATACACCGCGAGTTCGGTGTCGAAGTTCGCGCCGCAGGTCTGGGCGGTCATCGTACCGCAAACGCCGGTCACCGTCCACCATACGTTCTTGAAGGGTCCGCTACCAGAGCAAATGACCGCCGAAAGATCATCCGTCGCCCAACCGTTATTGATGACCGGGCTTGTGTACGGATAACTGCTCACCACGATCGGGGCAGCGCACGCATCGTTCGCAGGTGCAGGAGGGCAGTTCAAACGCCAGGTAGCGGATGCTCCACCGGTTCCTTCAGCTTTCACGAGGAAGCGGTAAGTGGTACCACCCACAAGTGCGAAGGGTGCGGTGGTCCCTGTGGTGTTGGCATCAGCCAAACAGGTCCAGTTCGCCTGCGGAGCTGCACAGGTATTGCTGGTGTACAGCCACTCCACGTAGGTACCTACATCCACGATGGACAGGGCCGTGATCTCCAACACGAAGTTGCCCGATGCAGGAGGCGTGTAGGTGTACACGTACTCCTTACCGTTGATCGGGAAGGTGGCAATGGAGCAATCAAGATACCCGCTCCATGCGCCCGCGCCAGCGGCAACCGTAGTGGTTACGCTGGTGCCGCAAGCAGGCATGGCGGTTTGAGCCGCACATGGATCAGCAACGGGTGACGGGCAGTTGACCGTGAAGTTCACCGTGCGACCAGAATTGTCCTCAGCATCCCACATGATGTAGTACTGCTGGCCCGAAGTGAAGTTCGGGGCAACGCCGCCGTTGCCTGGGTCACCAGGTACAAGGCCGGTAACGTTCACATCATCCCAGTAGTTCCAACCCGTGCCATCGCATGTGCCAACTGGCTTCCAGAAAAAGTCGATCCAACTTCCGGTCAAGGCGGTTACGTTGAACGTGTGGACGCCAGTAACATTGGCGGTATAGGTGAAGATCTTCTCCTGGCCGCTCGGGGTATATGGACCCAACGCGTAAGCACCGGCTCCAGTGCCAGAAACAACGGATCCACTTGATCCGCAGGCTGCAATATTGCCAACGGGCGGGCAGGGGTTGTAGGTGATAGGTGCTGCGCAGTCTATGCGGAAAACATGGGTGCGCGAGCTTGTGCCCTCAGCATCCAAATAGAGAAGGATAGGCACACCAGCAGTAAGAGTACCTATCGTTAGGGGGCCGGTCGCTAAATTGATGTCATCGATGCAGGTCCAGCCCGTTGGGGCACATGCAGTTGTGCGCCAGAGGTAATCGATATACCCTCCTGTCGCGGACGTGACCGTGAGCGTGTACGCGCCTGTTGTCGGTGGCGTATAGCTATAGATCCTCTCCTGACCGGGGGAAGAAAAGCATGGGTTTGTTACCCACGCAGCATCACCGCTACCAGTGAGCGTTACGGATTGTGTAGTGCCGCATGCAGCCAAGGGCGTGGGCGCCGCACAAGGGCTCGGTGGCGCGCCGGCGATTGTGATGGAAAGGTTGGCGAACGTCCCACAGCTGGGTGATGGCCAGTTGTCCATCATCACATAATAGGTGTTTCCAGATGTTACTGGATATGTTCCAGAATGAGCGCCGCAACCTGAACATCCTGTCGTGCCAATACACGTTCCTGAAGGTGAAGGGCAATTAAGGAAAAGGTGCGCAGCCATCCATGCACCGCCGCTATTGTCGGTGAACGTGATCGTCACGTTCCCCGTACTGGGTGCAACGAAACGCCAAAGGATATCCTCACCCGCTTTGTAGTTATTGGAGGCAGTGCAAGAACCCGTGTTCGCAGAGGTATAGTCGTTCACACCACCACAAGTGGTGCCACTGGCCAAAGTGAATGGCAATGTGATCAAAGGCGCGGTGGCACAAGTTGTACCGCCAGCTTGTCCGAAGCTTGGTACAGCCAACAGCAGTGATGCTGCAGCTAGCGCCGCACTCATCCACCACCGCGTCCGCCGTGGCGTATTTGAAGAGTTTCTACAATTCATGTTCGTTGGTTTTGGTTCTTGGAGAAGGGTTAGGGGCTGGTAGGCGTTCGTGCCTTTACGTTGGTAAGGCCTGTTGGGCCTGGAGTTTTTGGATCGTATGTGGGCAAGGCCTCACAAGATCCAGTGCGTGAAAAAATGGGGAGCGTAGGGTTGGTTTCGGGAGGGGGAGCGTGAAATGGACGTGAAAAGTAGATGACCCTATGATCACTTCCAAGCCTCGGGTGAATTTTGTCGTAGGCCGGATCGCCTTCGTCGGGAAGCCGGTGTGATCGGTCTTGGTGCGGCGACGTAGGAGCGGGAGTGAGGTTGTGTGCGGTTGAAAAAAAATAGCTACACGCAGTTCGGTATCCCGCTCGCAGCGGCATCACTATTTACATTGCCATCGTGGCCGAATTCATCACTGTCGTATCCGGCCTTCCGCGCTCGGGCACCAGCTTGGTGATGCAGATGCTGGCGGCAGGTGGCATGGAGCCGCTCACCGATGGTGCGCGTGCCGCTGATGCGGACAACCCCAAGGGCTACTTCGAGTTCGAGCGCGTGAAGGCGTTGCCAGCGGACCACCACTGGTTGGAGGAAGCGCGCGGCAAGGCCGTGAAGGTGATCCACCAATTGCTCCCCGCTTGCCGGACGACCGGTCCTACCGCGCGATCTTCCTGGACCGCGACCTGGACGAAGTGCTGATGAGCCAGGCGAAGATGCTGGCGCGCTCGGGCAAGCGGGGTGCGGCGCTCCCGGCGGAGCGGCTCAAGGCGGTGTTCCAGCAGGACCTGGTGCGCATCCATGCGCTGCTCGCCTTCTCAACCGAACTTCCGCGTCTTCGTGTGCGCTATGCGGAACTCATCGGCACGCCGCATGAGCAAGCCAGGGCGATCAATGTGTTCCTGGGGGGCACTTTGGATGAAGGGCTCATGGCAGCGGTGGTGGACCGGAGCCTGCACCGCAATAAGGTGTAGGCAAGCGGCACACCGAAGCTGCATGCAGATCGAACATCACGAACGAGTTTGGTCGCGAAGGCGCTTTTTTCAACTTTGGTCGCAAAGAGGTTGACCGCGAATGCGGCGAAGGACCTCGTATGTAGGGTCCATCATCGCTTTGTTCGTGGTCAAGCATTCATCCAGCGCGAAGGTCTTGGCGTCTTGGCGCCTTTGCGGCCATGTGACGGGCTTGGAACGATGATAGGAGGGAAGGAGTCCGTTCTTCACCGCGAAATCTGCAGGCCCGAAAGGCGGATCGCTCGCTGCATGGTGATCGGACGCGGATAGCTCCTTAGCACGCGCGCGATGTTGAGCACTGCCTTCGTGATCGTTCGCTATCGCGCACAGCAGCGCAGCGAAACGATGGCTCTCCCGTGCATCGGGATCGTACTGCAGGGCGGTGTCGATGCTTTGTTGTGCGCTCGGCGATCGCCGTACTAAGCAAGTGCCGCACCCACAGATGGTGTGCTTCGCATCGCCTGGGCGATCTCCAATGCGTCGAGGGCATGTCCGGCCGCTTCTTCGAAACGGCCTCGCGCCAGTTCGGCACGCGCCAATGCGAGGTGTCCCGCTGTGTTGTGCGGATCGTTGGCCGCAGCGATACCCGCGTGTTGCGCGGCGGCATCGTAGCGCCCTTGTACCATGGCCAACGCGGCAAGGCCCAGCGCGAATTCCGGTTTTCCCACGGCCGCTTTCTCCAAGATCCCGCTTTCGCGAAGGGACGAGGCGAGATCGCCCGTGAGGGCAAGTGCGTGAGCGAGCATGAGCCGGAACTCCCGGCTGCTCGGGTCACGTGCCAGCAGATCGCGAGCGGTGATGAGCGCATCCGCATGGGCTCCTTGGGCGGTCTGGCATTGCACGAGGCATGATCCGTAACGCACGTCCGATGGCCGCTCGCTCACCAATGCAGTGAAGAGCGCTGCCGCTTCCGCATACCGGTTCCGGGACATCAGGGAAACGGCGAGGTTGAACCGGCTCTCGCGGCTCACGAGATCGATCCGTGATCGGGCGTCCTCGGGAAGCGCGGCCAGATAGCCCAGGGCCACCAGTTGCTTGATGGCGGCCGAGGCTTCGAACGGCGAGCAAGGCGAGCGCAGTGGGTGTGAGGTCGAGCACCGAGCACGGACCGCACAAGGCACCCGGCACCACACCGGGTCCCGATGCCACGAGCATACCATAGGGCCGGTGCCAACTCGATTCCAGTTCCATGCGCCGCTCCGGGGAAGTCCTTTGAGGTTGGGCCTGTTCGCCCCGCTATGGAAGCCGTGGTCGGACAGCAGCAGCACCGTGGTGTCCGGGCCGGCACGATCGAGCAATCGCCCCAGCGCTTCGTCGTGCCACTCGTACACACGGTCCATCACGTCGCCGTACAAACGCACCTCGCGATCGGACACGTGCGCCATGCGCGGTGGACGGAACTGCATGAAATGATGCCCCACGGTATCGATCGCATCGAAGAAGATCATCGTTGCATCCCACTCGCCTGCCGCCATGGCCACATGCGCCGCCGCTTCGATGCTGGCGGCATAGGCCATGAGCTTTTGCAAGGTTGCTCCATGATCATCGTTCTTCCCGATCTCGTCGAGTTTGGGTAGCAGCTTGCGCAGCTGTTCACGTGGAAAGCTGCGAGCACCTTGCCGGCTGTCGGCGATGCTGGCAGCAAGCGCTTCAGGATGTACCACGCCGGGAAGGATCGGCCACGCGGCATCCAGGTTCTTGGGTTCGCCTTCCTGCAGCAGGTTCGAAATGATGTGTCCGCGCACCGGTTCCGCCGGGTGCGAAGCGTACCAACCGATCACGTTGGTGGTGCATCCGGCTTGTGACAGGATGTTCCAGATCGCCTTGGTCTTGCGCGTGGTGGACTGCGAAACACGCAGACCGCTACCATCCGGTTGGGGCTCCACGAAATTGAGGATGCCGTGTTTGTCGGCGGTCTTTCCCGTGGCGATCGATGTCCAGAGCAGTGGCGACAGTTTCGGTTCGAGGGTGCCGAGGTCCGCGCGCGTTCCGTTCGCGATCAATTGGCGCAGTCGCGGCATTCGTCCTCGTTCGAACAACGGATCGAGGATCATCCAGTCCGCAGCATCCCAACCGATGATGAGCGTTCGTTTCGCGGGGCGGTCGCTCTTGTTCGCACCTGTGCTATGCATGGTGGTGTGGGTTCGGTGATGCGCGGTGTAGTTGCGAAGGATGTTCCCGAGAGCCGACTCGTGACCGCGATAATAGCACATGCCGTGGGCTTGAGGGCGAGTGTCCTAGGTTGATCATCAGGCACCTCGAAGAAGATCGAAGACACTGGATATTCCACCTTTTGCTTCGCCAAAAGGTGGAGCCCAAAGGCGACCACGATCAAAGCACCAGTCCGGATCGCACCGGCACGCCCACGAGCTCCCCGATCCGGGCGGTGCCGCGCTGATCGTGGACGCCTACCGCACGCGGTATCTAAACACCTTCAGCAATGTTGGATCGATCCGTCATCCAACTGCCGTAGCAATTCGGCGATCGCGTCAAGAGCATTGTTCGACCACCGACCTCGTTCGATCCAATGTGGGCACTGTCGTTGGCCCGTACAGGTGATCCGCCGAGGTTCGGAACGCGTTGGTGACCGCATTGAACACACAAGCAAGAACCCCCGCCCTTTTCAGGACGGGGGGTTCCGCGTTGAGGTCGTAGGACCTTACGGCTGGATCACCAGTCGCTCGGTGTAGGTGTCATCACCGGCGGTGATGTTCACGATGTACATACCGGCGGCCAAGGATCCGTTGAGGTCCAAGGTGGTGTTCACGAAGCCTTCATTGACAGCGATGGTGCTCGCGTTCACACGCTTGCCGAAGCTGTCGAAGATGTCCACGTTCACCTTCTCCACACCTTCCTTCACCAGATCGATGCTCAGGAAGAGCTGCTCGCCATTGTTGGGGTTGGGGTACAAGCTGAGTTGTCCTGGTGAGCCTGCCGAACCAGTGGCAGCCAAGTTCTGGTTACCGCCACCCACAGCGCACGCGGTGTTGAAGACGCAGGTACGTCCCCACAGCGGTGCGTACGGGTTGGCTGCAGCGTAGGTATTGCACCAAGTAACCCCGTTATCGAAGCTGGCACGCACTTCCACATCGTACTGTTTGCACGGTGCCAAGCCCACGGTGTTCACCCAGTACTGGCCGGTGGCACTGGTCTTGGTGAAGTCCACGAACTCAGCTTCGATGCGGAAGCGGAACTGGTACTTGTTGGCCGGTGTGCTCACACCGCCCAGGTAACGGTTCACCGGGCGCGCATGCACCAAGTTGGCACCACCGGTACCAATGGCACGCGTTGCACCGCAGCTCAGTTGCACGTTGCCGGGCACATCCATCAACTGGGTGAGTGGGCACTCCGCACGGTTGGCGTCCATCTTGAAGCGGCAGGCAGGACCCCATGGCAAATTGGTGGGGGTAAGGCCTACCATGATGCGTCCGCGCACCTTCACGTTCAGCAGATCGCTCTGTGCTGGAATGGTGTTCACACCTCCCCAGCCGTTCACACGGATGTGGCAGGCACGTTGCGGGTTGTTGGGTGCGAAACCGTCGCTCACCGCGTGGCTGTGGAAGCGGCGGAAGCTGTAGCCACCGTTGGGGTTGTAGAACCACATCTCGTAGCCGGTCTGTGCAGCGAAGGCTCCACCGTGATAGGCCGCGACCGCGGGGTTGTTGTTGGCCACGATGTACTCACCGGTGCGCCAGTCCATCTTGTCGCAGCTCACGTAGATCAAGCGATCGGTACCCGTCGGCAGGCTGAAGCCTTGTCCACCGGCGATCTGGCTGGTAAAGCCCGTGAGGAAGTTGTTCGTGTTGTCGATGAGGCGCACACCTGCATCGGTCTCCAGACGGTAACCGCCCTGGACACCACCTTGCACGATACCGCCCAGATCGCTGGTCACCACCAGATAGTAGTCACCATCGGGCAGGCAGGTCTCGATGCCGTACTCCGGAACGGCCGGGTACACACCACCACCGCTTTGCACAACGATGTTGCTCACCTGCTGGCGCAATTCCCACTGGATGTTCGTGACACCATCGGTATTGAAGATGAGGTTCAGGTCCGTGGTGCATGGCGTACCGGCGCATGCGCAGGTGGCATTGGGCACCGTGCCGCTTTGCACGTACACATCAAGCACGGTGTCGTCATCCACATCGTCGCAGGCAGCACCGGGTAGGGTGTTGGCCACATCGTTGCAGGGGTCGCACTGGTCGCCCAAGGCATCACCATCGGCGTTGGCTTGGGTGGGGTTGGCGTCGCTTACGCAGTTGTCGCATGCGTCGCCGTCGCCATCACTGTCGGCATCTTCCTGGCCGGGGTTGGCGTTGTTCACGCAGTTGTCGCCGCTGTCGCAGATACCATCTGAGTCGGCATCGGGGCCGTCATCGGCAACGCTGTTGTTCGCCAGTGGACCAAAACCATCGTGGCCCGTTCCAGCGCAATCATCGCAACCGTCGCCATCGGCATCCAGGCCGCAGAGGTTGGTGTTGAGAGGTGCAGGGTCCGAACCATCGGCAACGCCATCGTTGTCATCGTCACCATCCACGCAATCTGCCTGGCCATCACCATCGGTATTGGTGAAGCCTTCATCGGTGGAAGCATCGAGGTCGTTGTCCGCGCCATCGCACACCTCGCAGGTGCTGGCGCTGTTCAACGGGTTGGAACCGCAGGAGATCTCGGCCGCGTCGGTCAACCCATCGTTGTCGTCATCGGTATCACCGGCATTGCACAAGCCGTCGCTATCGGTATCGAGTCCGTCGTTGAGGGGAAGTTGTTCGCCCCGGCTGCGAAAGAGCCGCCGTTCTGGGAGCAATCATCGCAACCGTCGCCATCAGCATCCGCGCACTGATCAGGATTCAGGTCCGCAGTGTCAGGCCCATCGAGCACACCATCATTGTCGTCATCGGCATCGCACAGATCGCCCTGTGCGTCCCCATCGGTATTCAATTGGTTGGTGTTCGCGGTGCTTGGGCAATTGTCACATGCATCCCCAACTCCATCGCCATCACTATCCAGGACGGTCACGTTCAGCACTAGGTTTCCGGTAGCCGAAGTAGCACCATAGCTTCCTGCCGAGATGTGGCAGATCGTTCCCTTGGGTGGCCGTCCAGGTGATGCGGCTTCGCAGGGTGTTGGAACACTGGCCTGTTCCAGTGTAGTCGTCGTTGCAGCCCACATAGCCTGCGCTACCGCAGGCGCCTGTGAAGACGGCCATCTCCGTATCGAAATCCATCCACACAGATTGGCGGTCATGGTCCCACAAATACCCGTCACCCTCCACCATATGTTCTTGTAAGGCCCACCACTGCCGCTTGTATTACAAGTGTACGGTCCACCTACTACGGGGGAATCATCAGAAGCACTCGCGTTGGATATCGATGCGCTCGTATAAGGATAGGTGGTTACGTTGATCGCATTCGCGCATGCATCATTGGCTGGAGGTGGCGTGTAGTCCACTGTCAGTACCATGGCGGCTGTGATGCTTCCCCCGTCCGGGGTGGCCACATCTGAGATCGTCACGGTCCAAGTTCCGTTGATATTGGTCCCTGTCACACCGGCAGGAAATCCGAACGTGGATAGTATGGATGTGGCGGTGTTGAAATTGGCCGATGTGGTGCGGTAGCTTCCTGCTGGAACGGCTGCCGCTGCACCAGCGGCCCCTGCGGCGGTCCAAAACGTGGACCCCGCGGCGTCGGAGAATACGTATGGCCCTCCGAGATCCGAACTATCCCCAAAACCACTGAACGAGCGACCAACCCGGTTGATGATCGTATGGGTGGTGCTGGTAGCATCCTGGTCGCAGCGTAAACGTATCGATCCCCCCGCATATGCGTTCCCTGCACGGTTAGGGTGACGCTATTGACGGCCCCGGTGATCCCGCTCACGCTGAAGGTCCGAACAAGGGAGCCTGTTCCATCGGGAATTGCGGCCGGATAGCTGCCCGAAGAGTTGAATGTTGCAACTGCCGCGCGCAAGGCGATGGAGGACGAGGCGAGCAGCATCAAGAGCACTAGGCTCCGGAGCATCCTGCACGCTGGCCCGGCTTGTTTTTGGAAGGGGTCGTAGTTTCTCATTCGTCGGTGTTTGGTTCGTTCAGTTGGAGCAAGAGGTCGCTATCAGTGGTCTATTCTCGGTGGTATTGTTCATCACCAAGCCACTTCCTTTCCTGAGCTGTTCATTTCCCCTAGTGAACCGGCCTTGCGTTCCGGAGCACCCGTATCCGTCGATGAAAAGCCATTGTTCAGATGGCATTTTCCTCAACTCGGCGATGAAACTAGATGGATCGGGTTCCCCGTGTCAAATTTTTCTTCGACGAGTTATCCACTTGCCTCGGTGAACGGCTAAATATCGCCGATGGACTGAGAGTGTCGCGTTTCGGCACTGCCGCAGGGAGTTTGTGGCTGATGGGAGCTCAAACCCATCCTGAACATGGAACAATGGCCCGATGGTCCGAATGGACCAATACTCCAGCGGCTGTTTCCGAGGGCGCTACTTCGAACGCCTGCGCGCTCGCTCCGCCACGATGAACTTCAACTCCCGCCCCATCTGCCCCCGGGCGCTGGTGTTCTCCGCCGCGCGGCGGATGAGGTAGGGCAGCACTTCGCGCACGGGGCCATAGGGCACGTACTTGGCCACGTTGTAGCCCGCCGCCGCCATGTTGTAGCTGATGTTGTCGCTCATGCCCAGGAGTTGCGCGAAGAAGACGCGGCGATCGTTGCGGGCAAGGCCCCGTTCGTCCATCAGCTTCGCCATGAGCAAGGTGCTCTGCTCGTTGTGGGTGCCCACCATCACGGCCATGTGGTCGAGCCGCTCGGCACAGAACCGCAACGCTTCGTCGTAGTCGCGGTCCACGGCGGCCTTGTCGGCGTGGATGGGTGAGGGCCTTCCCTCTTTTTCCGCCAGCGCGCGCTCCTTCTCCATGTAGGCACCGCGCACCAGTTTCACCCCCAAGTGGTAGCCGCCCTTCTCCGCTTCGGTGAATGCGACCTTCAAGAACACAAGGCGATCGTGGCGGTAATGCTGCACCGTGTTGTACACGATCGCGCGTTCGCGATTGAAGCGCTCCATCATGCGTGTGGTCATTGCATCGATGGCGGGTTGCATCCAACTTTCCTCGGCATCCACCAGCACGGGAACTCCCGCTTGCGCTGCCGCGGTGCAAATACGTTCCATGCGGGCCTGCACCAGTTTCCACTCGCGTTCATCCTCCGTTGAAAGCGTATGTCCCTCGCTTACCGCAGTGAGCAGGTGGGTGGGTGAAATACCGCTGGGCTTGAAGACCGAGAATGGGATGTCCTTGCGCCGCGCGGCCATGGCGATGCTGGCGAGGATCTCTTCGGTGGTATGGTCCAGGGTGTCATCGTCCTCCTGTCCTTCCACGCTGTAATCGAGGATGGTACCGAGGCCGCCGTCGCCGAGCTTCTGCGCAGTGGCCAAGCTCTCTTCGATCGTTTCGCCTCCGCAGAAATGCTTGAAGATGGTGGCCTTGATCGCGCCTTTGATGGGCAGGCGCAGGGCGAGCGCCACCTTGGAAACGCTGCCGCCCACGGAACTGAGCCATGGAATACCGATGATGCGGAAGAGCCAATACGCCCGGAGCAGCCCGCGATCCGTGTATTGGGAAAAGGCGATGCGCGTGTCGCCGAGGTCGGGAAGACGGGTGCTGGGAGGGGCGGCGGCCATCGTTGGCATGGGGAGGCGCGTTCCTTCGTTCCTTTGGGAAGGCGCGAAGGCGGCCAAAAGTAGGAACGATGAACCGGCTGCCGGAGGTGGAGACGATCGATGCGGGCGCGCATCCCGTGGTGCTTGGCGCAGGGGCGCTGGGCACCTTCAACAAGCGGATCGGCGAGTTGGATCCCTCGGCCTGTTTCATCCTGGGCGATGAGAACACCTTGCGTCATTGCCTGCCGGAACTGCTCGCTCATGTGCCGCGTTTGCGCGATGCCGAGACCATCGGCGTGCCGGTGGGCGAAGCATCCAAGAGCCTGAGCGTGTGCAGTGACATCTGGCAGCACCTCACCGATCGCGCTGCCGATCGCGAGGCCTTGCTCGTGAACCTCGGTGGCGGTGTTGTCACCGATCTCGGTGGTTTCATCGCGGGCACGTTCAAGCGCGGTTTGCATTGCGTGCATGTTCCCACCTCACTCATGGGCATGGTGGATGCGGGCATCGGCGGCAAGACGGGGATCGACCTCGGTGGCGTGAAGAACGTGGTGGGCGTGTTCCACGATCCGTTGGCGGTATACGTGCATGTGCCCTTCCTCAAGAGCTTGGGCAAACGCGAACTGCTGAACGGCGTGGCGGAAATGATCAAGCACGGTTTGGTGCGCAGCGCCGAACATTGGAACGCGGTGAGCAATGCACCCTTGCACGACCTGGGTGCGCTCGAGCCGCTCGTACGTCGCAGCGCTGCCATCAAGGCCGAGGTGGTGAAGGAGGACCCACGCGAAAAAGGACCGCGCAAGCTGTTGAACTTCGGGCATACCATCGGTCACGGCATCGAGGCGTACTCCTGGGAAGGCCAGCAGCGGGCGCTCTTCCACGGGGAGGCCATCGCCATCGGGATGATATGCGAGGCATGGCTCAGTTGCCGCGCGGGACTGCTTGACCGTGAAAGCAATGATCGCATCGCCGCACAACTTCTTGGTCTGTACAAACCCTTCAGCCTGCAAGGTTCGGAGGCCCACCGCATCATCGAGCTCATGCGCAACGACAAGAAGAACAGCGGCGGGCAGTTCCGCTTCACGCTGCTCACCGGTATCGGCAGTGCGCAGGTGGACGTGCCCATCACGGCGGCGCAGGTGCGCGAAGCGTTGGAGCACTACCGGTTGTTGGTGAAGGAAGGGTGAGGGCATGTGCCCATGTGGACATCTGGGCGGCGCGCGAGGCTCACGCTCCATGCGACCATGAATGCGCATGTTGCCTTGCGCACGACGTTCTGGGATGAGTTCATGACCACATGCTCACATGTCCACATGGGCACATGCCATCCCCATGACATACGTTAGCGGCGCAAGGGCATTTGATTACATGGCCACATGAGGTGATGGCTTTGCGCGTTGGGGCACATGACCACATGACCACATGAACTCCGTTACCATCCACCGTCCATCATCGGCCATCCGCGCGTCCATTGAACTGCCGCGCAGCAAGAGCGTGAGCAACCGTGCGCTGCTCATGGCTTCGCTTTGTGGCGACCTCGCTCTCGTGTCCAACTTGAGCGATGGCGATGACACCCGCGTGATGCACGAACTCCTGCGTGACAACCCGCAGGTGATGGATTGCGGTGCGGGCGGCACGACGTTCCGCTTCCTGCTGGCATGGGCAAGCGTGCGCGAAGGGGAGGAGCACCTGCTCACGGGCATTCCGCGCTTGCTGGAACGACCGCACGATGATCTCATCAACGCATTGCGCGCGCTGGGTGCCGATATCGAGCGCGTGCCTGAAGGATATCGCGTGCGAGGCCGTGCGTTGAAAGGTGGAGAGGTGCATTTCGAATCACCCATCAGCAGCCAATACCTGAGCGCGTTGTTGATGGTGGCTCCACTGATGAAGGAAGGCCTCACACTTCGGTGGACCGGCACGCGCCTGAGCGAACCGTTCGTTCACATGACCCTGAAGATGCTCGCGCACTTCGGTGTGTACCCGCGACTGGAACTGGATGGCGTACGCGTGGATCCCGGCCCTTATGTCCCATCGCCGATGCGTGTGCCGCCCGATTGGAGCAGCGCGGCGTTCTGGTACGAGATCGTCGCCCTTTCGCCGGGTGCGGAAGTGGTGCTCGCCGGCTTGGGTGATGATACCATGCAAGGCGATCGCGAAGCACAGCGTCTTTGGGCGCCGTGGGTTGGAACGCGGTTCACCGAAAAGGGAGCACAGCTTTCCCATCGTGCGCAGCCCGGGACGTGGGAAGAGCTGCCGCGCAACCTGCGGCACGTCCCCGATCTTTTTCAGCCACTGGCCCTCACGCTGGCTGCAAGGAACCAACCAGCCGTGTTCACCGGCCTGGACAACCTGCGTGTGAAGGAGACCGATCGTTTGCGTGCCGTGGCGGATGTGATCACCCGGCTGGGTGGGGTCGCCGCCTTCGCGGAGGGTGCCTTTGCGGTGAAGAAGGGCCTCGATCACCGCACACCCGGCACCTTCAGTCCCGACATCGACCACCGTATGGCAATGGCGTTGGCACCGCTGGCATTGCAACTCGGCTCCATCACCATCACGGATCCCACCGTGGTGAACAAGAGCTATCCGAGCTATTGGAAGGATCTGGAGAAGGCGGGCTTCTCCATCGTGTTCAACGGATGATCCCATTCACCATCTTCGCTCGGTCCCTTCCTGTAACCGCAGGGTCTCCTCGTACCTCGGAAGACCGCTGCGGAGGTCTGGGACATGCTTTCCTCCCTTTGCGCCTTCGCGTCTTTGCGGCTAACCTGAACAATTCCCATGGCATTTCCTTCCGACCTCGAGATCGCGCAGAAAGCGCAATTGCAACCCATCGCCCGCATTGCGGAGAAACTGGGCATCGATCCCGAGGTGATCGAGCCCTATGGTCGTACGAAGGCAAAGTTGCCGCTGGACCTGATCGACGATGCGCGCGTCGCGAAGAGCAAGTTGATCCTCGTCACGGCGCTCTCGCCCACTCCGGCCGGTGAAGGCAAGACCACCACGAGCATCGGATTGCACGAAGGCCTGAGCAAACTCGGCAAGAAGAGCGTGGTCGTGTTACGCGAGCCCAGCCTGGGTCCGGTCTTCGGCATGAAAGGCGGCGCGGCCGGCGGTGGTTATGCGCAGGTGGTTCCCATGGAGGACATCAATCTGCACTTCACGGGCGATTTCGCAGCGATCGAAAAGGCGAACAACCTGCTGGCGGCGCTCATCGACAACAACCTGCAGAACCGCAAGCGCACGCTCAACATCGATCCGCGCACGATCAGCTGGAAGCGCGTGATGGACATGAACGATCGCGCGTTGCGCGATATCACCATCGGGCTCGGTGGTCCCAACAACAGCATTCCCCGACAGGACGGCTTCAACATCACACCTGCGAGCGAGGTGATGGCGATCCTCTGTCTCGCCACCGGCATCGAAGACCTGAAGGAGCGCTTTGGAAACATCTACGTGGGCCAGCGGTTCGATCGCACACCGGTGTATGCCCGCGACCTGAACGCGCAAGGTGCCATGGCTTTGTTGCTGAAGCAGGCCATCCTTCCGAACCTGGTGCAAACGCTGGAGGGCAATCCGGCCATCCTCCACGGCGGTCCATTCGCCAACATCGCACAAGGTGTCAACAGCGTCCTCGCCACGAAGATGGGCATGAGCCTTGGCGACTACGTGGTGACGGAAGCGGGCTTCGGCTCCGACCTCGGCGCGGAGAAGTTCTTCGACATCAAGTGCCGCGCGGCAGGGTTGAAGCCGAGCGCTGCGGTGATCGTGGCCACCGTGCGAGCGTTGCGTTACCATGGCGGAGCCGACATTAAAGAGGTGAACAACGCGGCACCGGAGCGGTTGAGGACTGGGCTCGCCAACCTGGGCCGCCACATCGAGAACGTCGCCAAGTTCGGTGTGCAGGCGGTGGTGGCCATCAACCATTTCCCCACGGACACCGAGGAGGAGATCGCGATGATCAAGGCATACTGCAAAGAGCGTGGTGCCGAAGCGGTGCTCGCACAAGGCTTCGCGAAAGGTGGTGCAGGCATGACCGATCTGGCCGAGGCGGTGTTGCGTGTGGTGGATGCTGGCAAGAGCAATTTCAAGCCACTGTACGAACTCTCGCTACCTATCAAAGAGAAGATCGAGCGCATCGCGAAGGAGATCTACCGCGCCGATGGTGTGGACTACAGTGGCGATGCCGAGACCGCGTTGCGGCGCATCACCAAGCTCGGGCTCGATGGTGCTTCCATCTGCATGGCGAAGACCCAGTACAGCTTCAGCGACAACAAGGAACTGCGCGCGGCTCCCACGGGCTTCCGTCTTACCGTGCGGGACATCGAGATCGCTGCCGGTGCCGGTTTCGTGGTGCCGATCTGCGGTGAGATCATGCGAATGCCCGGCCTGCCGGAAGTGCCCGCAGCGGAAGGGATGGACATCGATGCGAACGGGGTGATCAGTGGGTTGAGCTAGGTGTTTGGGATGGGTCGTTGGCGCGGTGCGTTACCTCCTACCTGCGCACTGCATTGTCAGGTCGTACCAACACCCAACACCATGTTCACACACACCATCCTTCTCGCTGCCGCGCTCGTTTCGGTTTCCGCCGCACCCTTGCGCATTCCCGCCACCGCCACTGCCAGCATGTTCGGGCCCGATGGTGGCCCACCGCGCATCAGCGTGTCGAACAAAGCTGCGGGCGATATCAACAAGAGCGAATGGACCAACCTCAAGACCGTTGAACTGCACGGCTGCGTGCCGGATGCCCGCATCACCTCGCTCACCCTCTGCATTCGCGACTGCAAGGCCAAGGAGGCATTGCTCCGCGGTACCAATGAAGTTCTGACGACGGAGATGAAGACCATGATCACCAACCTTCCTTCCGGAACACCCTTCACGGTGAAGGTGGTGGTGAAGGATGCGAAGGGCAAGGTGTGGGACGTGCCCGATGCCACCTACGTGTGGAAAGGCTAGAGACCGGACTTCGCGGGATCGTGCCCATTTCCGCTGGACGTCGGTCCATAGCGCAGGGCCGCAAGCGCTGCGTTGGGCACCAGGCCTTTTGCATCCGCGCTGTACGCTTCCTTCAGTCTTAGTGCGAAGTACATCTGCATCTCGCCTTTGCCCTTCACCTTGATCGGGCCGCGCGGCTGTACTTCGATGTAGCGCATCACCTGCGCGTAGACCGGACCGCTGATGTTGATGCGACCGGCCTCGCTATTGCTTTCCATTCGGCTGGCCAGGTTCACGGTATCGCCCCAGATGTCGTAGGCGAATTTCTTCTCGCCCACCACGCCTGCCACCAATGGACCGCTGTGCAAGCCGATGCGCACGGGCCATTCCTGGAGGCCTTTGGCCCTGCGCTCCGCGTTGCTGTGCTCCACGGCATCGATCATGGCGAGTGCCATGAGCACGGCGTCCAGTGCATGGGTGTCGCGCGGTTTCGGGATCCCTGCGGCGCACATGTACGCGTCGCCGATGGTCTTGATCTTTTCCACACCGTGCGCATCGCACAGGCGATCGAAGAGGCCGAAGTAGTGGTGCAGTTCGCTCACGAGCGTATCGCTGTCCATGAGGCTGCTGAAGGTGGTGAAGCCCTTGAAGTCACTGAAGAGCACGGTGCAATGTTCGTAGCGGTGGGCGGCGGCGCGACCGTTCTCCTTGAGTTCATCGGCCACTTCTTCCGGAAGGATGTTCAACAGCAACTCTTCGCTGCGTCCTTTCTCCACTTCCAATTCCTTGGTGCGCTGCTGCACCGTGCGTTCCAATCGTTCGCGATCCAATCGCAGTCGACGGGTGCGCAGGCGCACGAAACCGAAGAAGCCGAGCAACAGGGTGGCGCCACCACCTACACGGAAGGGCAGGGTCTGCCAGATGGGTGGTGCGATCGTGAAGGCGTAGCTCACCGGTTCCTCCGTCCACACACCACTGCCATTGCGCGCCAGGACACGGAAGGTGTAATCGCCGGGTGGGATGTTGCTGTACGTGATGCGATCGGTGGCGGTGATCGGAGACCAGTCCGGATCGTAGTTTTCCAGGATGTAACGGTAGCGCACTTTCTCCGGGTAGGCGAGGGAGATCCCGGTGAAGGCGAAGGTGAGGTGGTTCTGGTCGTAAGGCAGTGCGAGTTCCTGTGGTAGGCCGTCGTTGTTCGTGCCTCGGCACCACGGTTTCCAATCGGGCTTCTCATAGAACAGTCGCAGGTCGGTGAGGTGTACCAGCGGCTCGCGCGGATCTTCCAACACGCGTCGCGGGTCATAGCGTGTGGCACCGCGCACGGTTCCGAACCACAGCGCACTGTCGCGATCGAGCATGCACGCATTGCGGACGCACTCGATCCCGATGAAGCCTTCCTCCGGACCATAGTGATGGATGTCGATGACCTGTTCCTGCAACACATCGAGCTCCAGCATGTCGATGCCGCGTGGTGTGCCCAGCCAGATGTTCGCCTGCGCATCCAACAGGACCTGCTCCACCGCATTGCTGGCGAGACCATCGGCCACCGTGAAGCTGTCCACATGGTTGTTGTGCAACCGGTACAACCCGCGACCCTCGCTGCCGATCCACAAATTGCCGGGCGCGTCGCGTGTGATGCTCGTAAGTGCCACAGCTGGGAGCTGTGCCTGTTTGCGCATGCGCCATGGAAAGGTGCGTGTAGGCAGCAGGTAAAGGCCTTCAGCAGTTGCCGCCCACAACGTATCGCCGTTCGTGTACACCCGGTTCACGGCATGGGTGGCTCCGTCCACCTTCAAATAGCGACCATCGCCCGGGTTGACGTACAGCCCTTGATCGGTGCCGATCCAACAACGGCCTTCGCCATCGAGCTGGATCGCGTTGATGCGCTTCGCATCGATGCCCTTCGCGGCGGGCACGTGCTCGAAACGATCGCCTTGGGCCCGAAAAAGACCCTGACCCACAGTGCCTGCCAGGAGGAAGCCTTGTGCATCTTCACCCAGGGCGATCACGAACGGGTCCGTGAGTCCCTGCTCCTTGCTGAAGACGGTGACCGTGTTGCCGTCCCAGCGCGCCACACCACCTCCAACGGTACCCAGGTAGAGCAGGTCGTCCGGTGTGCGGAAAACGGAACTCACGGTGCTGGACGCGAGCCCATCGCGATCGGTGAAATGCATGAAGGCATCGCTCGTGAAACGTGCCACCCCACCGTACCCTGTTCCCACCCAGATCGCACCACTGCGATCCTGTAGGATCGCGCGCACGAAGTCGTGACCGAGGCCGTTGTCTTCGCGGATGACCATGAGCGCGGGAAAGCCGCCGGTATGTGTGAGGTGCAGGAGTCCGCTGGGTGTGCCCAGCCAGAGGTCGCCGTTCCGACCGCGAAGGATGGCGTTGATCCGGGCATCGGGCAACGCGATGGGGAAGGCTCCGAGGAAGCGTTGCATGGCGGGCAGTGCGCGCAGTTCCGTATCCAGTTCCGCGAAGCCGTTCGCGGTCCCGACCAGCACGCCGGTGCTATCGGCGTACAGGCTGTTCACGGTCGAATGCGGCAGCGATGCGTTCACAGCGGCTGCATTCCATCGCTTCCCGTCGTAGGTGAACAATCCGCTGTCCGTTCCGGCGATGAGATTTCCGCGCACATCGCGCAACAAGGCGTTCACGTGCAAGTGGGGAAGGCCTTCGTTCATCGGCTGGCTGGTGCGGCCATCGTACGGTGTGCGCAGGATCCCACCGCCGGCGGTGGCCCACCACATGTGCTGGCCGTCCGCAGCGAAGGCCTCAACGCCATGGCTGTTCTGCGGTGATGCGATCGTGCGGATCGTGCCGTGGTCCCACACGTTGACCGCACCGTTGCTGCACCCCAGCCACACGCGGCCTTTGGTATCACAGTGAACGGCGGTCACTTGATCGCCGCCCAGTCCTTCGGCCGGTCCGATGGCTTCGAAATGAAGCCCCTCGCTCCTTGCTGCCCCTTGTGCGGTTCCCACCCACAAGAAGCCATCGCGGTCCTCGCATAGCGCATGCACCACGGCACTGGGCAGCCCTTGCTCCAAAGAGAGGGTGCGGAGATCGTATTGTTGTGCGGCCGATCGCGCGAAGAAGAGCAGGCTTGCCAACAACAGCGTACCGTGGGCGCGGGGCATGGTTGGAAAGATAGCGCCGCACCCCGAAGACCGTGCCGGACGGCTATTGGAAATGACCTCTTCGTGAGCTTACCTTTCTCTCCCACCAACCAAAATCATCCCATCATGAACATCACATTCAATGAGCTGCGGCGGATTAAGGACAACCTGCCCGATGGGAGCATCCACCGCATTGCCAAGGAACTCGACCTGAACGTGGAAACGGTGTGGAACTATTTCGGAGGATATACGCACCCGAACGGAAGACCCATGGGCGTGCATTTGGAGAGCGGCCCGGATGGTGGCATCGTGGCGTTGGATGATACGCGCATCCTGGACCGGGCGAACCAGATCCTGGAGGAGCGGCACATGCACGCCTAGTCTGCGCCATCCATTTGTTCCGGATCCCAGCGATCGCTGGGAGAAGTGAGCGGCTCGTTGACATGGGTCGCTTTCTTTTTGCGGCGAAGTGGATCGCATGGAGCGACGGATCGATGATCGCACCCGACGGTCCTGTGCAAATGCACGCGGGCTGGATGTGGTCAGGACCCAAAGCGGTTCGGTCTATTTTGCGCCCACCGATCCGACGACATGAAACACATCCTCCGCGTCCTTCCCTTCCTGGTCTGCACAACGTTGGCCCAGGCACAAACAACCTACACGCACACGCTGCCCACCATCCAGGGATCACAGCTGAACAGTTGGGTGGACTTCAGTTTCCCCAACACGACCGCCAACACGGCCGGAGGTACGCTGGAGTTCGGTTGGTTGGCATGCTGGCAACAGGTCTTCGGTGGTAGCAGCAAGATCTGGATCGAGTTGGAGACCGCACCGGACACGTACACACAGGTGTACTACGAAACGGGCAACGTGTCGGAGTGCGTGACCTTCAACCGCACGGCGAACATTTCCATGAGCGTGCTCGCCAATGCGATCGCCACGGGGGGCGGATCCGTCAATGGCCACGTGCGCGTGCAGGACTCGTGCTATCCCGGCGTAGGGTGTTCGTTCTTCAATGATCCGGTAGTGAGCGGCCTCACCCTGGAATACCTCGCGCATGCGGCGAACTTCACATCGAACGATGCGAGCTTTTGCCCGGGTGGATCCGTGCAGTTCACGGACGCCAGCCTTGGTACGGTCAGCAGCTACGCGTGGTACTTCGAGGGCGGCGTGCCTTCCACCAGCACCGAGCCCAACCCCTTGGTGCAGTATCCCACTGCGGGTACATGGGATGTTGTGTTGAGCGTGGTGAACGAAGATGGCCCCCATCGGAACGAGCCATCAACTGCAAGCGAGCGGTGGCGCGAACTACCAATGGTCTCCTTCCACGGGCCTGAACAACGGTGCGATCGCCAACCCGATCGCGGCGCCGATCGAGACCACCACCTACACGGTGCTCGTTACCGATGCCAACGGATGCCAGGCCGAGGATGAGGTGACCCTTACTGTGCATGAGCTGCCCACAGTGATCGCGGCCGCAGGCGACAACACCCTCTGTCCGGGCGATACCGCCAACATCATCGCGGAGGGTGCACAGATCTACTCGTGGAGCCCGAACCTCTTCATCAGCAGCAATTCGGGGGCGTCCGTTGAGGCATGGCCCCCGAGCGATTTCACATGGACGGTCTTTGGCACGGACGCCTTCGGCTGTTCCCATGATACCACGGTGACGATCGATGTGCTGGCACCGCCGCCGACACCCACCGCGACGAACACCGGAATGACAGTGATCTCCACCGCTGCGGTCGGCTACCAGTGGTACCTGGATGGTGCGGTGATCCCCGGTGCGACCGAACAGGAATGGGCCCACTGGTGAACGGCAACTACAGCGTGGTGATCACCGATGCGAACGGCTGCATGAGCGAGAGCCTGCCGGTGTATTTTGGGACTGTGGGTCTGGTGGACGCTGCTGCGGCGACCTTCCGGATCTACCCGCAACCGGCGGACGACGAACTGACTATCACGGACGTGAAGGCGGGTTCAACCTTGCGCTTGTTCGATGCCGCTGGGCGTGTGGTCTCCGTGGTGAACGCGAACAACGCTGGCTTGGTGCGGATGGATGTCCGCACACTTACACCCGGCAGCTACTTGTTGGAAGTGCGCGAAGGCCATTCTTCCCAGCGCTTGACCGTGCTGGTGCGCTGACCTTCCACTTGATGGATGGTTGGGATGGGGTCATTGCCGACCCGTGACCAGGCCTTGTTCTAGGACCGTCGCTCCTTCCGTGGGAAGGGCTTGGGTGTGTAGAAGCCTTCCTTCTTTTGGAAGCCCCCACTGCCGCTGGAAGCGCCACGGTCCTCGCTGCCTCGGTAGCTGCTCTGGTGCGGTCGGTCGCTCTTGTAACCACCACCGCCTCCCTTGTACCCACCGCCGCCTCCTTTGTAACCGCCACCTCCTCCTTTGTAACCGCCGCCGGAACGTGGGGCATCGTTCCGTGGTCCGCCCTTGCCAGCACCCTCTGCGGCATCCACACGCACGCTACGCCCTTTGTAGTTGGCGTTGTTGAACGCGCTGAGGACTTGATCGAAATGGGCTGGTTCGATATCGATGAAGGAGTACACGTCCTTGATGAGCATACGACCGATGACCTCTCCGCTCACGCCGCTGATCCCGCAGATGTAGCCGAGCATCTTGCCCTTGTCGAAACCGTCGGCCGTACCGAGGTTGATGAACATCTGGCGACCGGTGCTGAAGCGCTCCGACGACGAGGGACGCTCGGTACGTGCGCTATGGTCCTTGCGGCTCATGTCCACGTTGAGGTCGTACGAGGTGCGGTGTGCTTCGATGATGCGGTTGAACGCAAGGCTCATGAAACGATCGATGAGTTCTTCCTTCTCGAAGCTCTGCAGTTCCGTGCGTGCTTCGGAGAGCAGTTCGGCCAGGCCTTCGTGGTCCACCTCCACGCTCTTCAAGCGATGCATGTACGCCTTCACCTGCTGTTGCCCGATCTCCGCTCCACCGGGTACGCGTACGAACATGAAGTGGGTCTTCAATCCACGTTCGAGCATGCGCACCTTGTTCACATCGCGCACACCGATGATGCTCAGCGAGATCCCTGCGCGACCGGCGCGACCGGTGCGGCCGCTGCGGTGGGTGTAGCTCTCCGTTTCACCCGGCAGGTCGAAGTGGATCACGTGCGTCACGTCCTTCACATCGATGCCGCGCGCGGCCACATCGGTTGCGATGAGCAGGCGCAAACTGCGGGCGCGGTACCGGCCCATCACCTGATCGCGTTGGGCCTGGCTCAGGTCGCCATGGATCGCATCGGCGTTGTAGCCGTCCTTCACCAAGGCTGCGGCGAGGTCCTGCGTTTCGTGCTTGGTACGACAGAACACGATCCCGAACAGCTCGGAGTCGGCATCCACGAAGCGCTTCAGGGCAGCATAGCGGTCCTTGGAGTGGACCACGCAGTACTGGTGCTGGATCATGGTGGCCGCAGCGTTCGCCGGGCCGATGCTCACCTCTTCGAATTCGCGCATGTAGCGCTTGGCGATCCGGCGCACCTCGCTGCTCATGGTAGCGCTGAAGAGCCACGTGCGTTTTTCGGGCGGGGTGCTTTGGAGGATCTCTGTGAGATCTTCCTGGAAGCCCATGTTCAGCATTTCGTCGGCCTCGTCCAGCACCACCACGTCCACGGCACCCAGGTCCACGGCTTTGCGGCCGAGCATGTCCAGCAAGCGGCCGGGCGTGGCCACCACGATCTGCGCACCTCGCTGTATGTCGCGGATCTGGTCGCGTATGCTCGCGCCGCCATACACGCTCACCACACGGGTGCCTTTCATGTTCGAGGCGAAGCGCTCGATATCCTTGGTGATCTGCACGCACAACTCACGCGTGGGGGCCAAGACCAGCGCTTGCACACTGCGCTCACCGGGGTCCAGGAACTGCAGCATGGGCAGGCCGAAGGCGGCGGTCTTGCCGGTACCCGTTTGGGCCAGGGCCACCACGTCCTTTTCCGTCTTCAGCAGCAGCGGAATGGCTTGCTCCTGAACGGGGGTGGGGGTGGTGAACCCGATCTCTTTGAGGGAAAGTAGGATCTCCGCGCGGAGACCGAGCGCGTCGAAGGAGGACATCTCAGTAGGGAAAGGTGGAAATAGAAGGGCGCGAACCGCGCACGGGACCGCGAAAGTACGCGACCAGAGGCCTCAAAACCCCGTGTTTCCCGTGGAAGCGATGCGGCGGGCCAGTTCAGCACTGAGGACGCGGGCGCTTGTGGTGTCCAAGTGGTTGCCGTCCGTGTAGGTGTAGCGATCACGCTCGGGCATCAGGTTCCAGTAGGGGATTCCCTGTTTGGAGGCAAGCCCTTCCAGCGTGGTATCGAGACCGGGCCACAGTTCTTCCTCCAATTGGGCCATGGCGTTGCACACGGGCATGCGCACAAGGAACACCCGTCCATGGGGCCGTAGCATCTCCACCAGTTCTTCCAGGTACCGCAGGCGAGTGGTTCCGGGTCGATGCTTCGGCACCATCTCTTTTGATAGTCATCAGTTTCGCATTTGTTCGCTTGCGACCAACTGGCCGTCCAAGGCTGAATTTGACTTGCAACCAACCATCCTGGTGCAGGGTCAACGTGGTGTCAATGTCGTGGAACGGGCCGCCGATGAAGCTGCCCCAGCCGGCCGGGGCATTGCGCACCAGGTATTCGTAGTTGGGGTGCCCGGTGAAGGTCCATTGCTCACCCACTTGATATTTCTCTTCGGGCATCGTACCGGGTTCGATGTCAGCACCGATGACATCGCAAAGGCTCCACGGATCCACCGTTACCAAGAAAAGGCCGTCGCGTACTGTAGGGTCGAGTTTGGCGCATATGGCACGTAGATATGTCGGGCCGTAAGGGGTTTGTGCAAGCGTAAAGGCGAAATTGAACAGCGGTGCGCAATGCTCTTCGTCCATTTCGCTCATTATCACCGCAGGTCGCAAGCCTTGGGCGGCTCTCGAGGTCCCAACAATAAGAGAGCCCTGTCGTTCGCCGGTGAAGCGCAGATAGAATGCATCCAAGCGTCCATCAGCAAAACAACCCGCGAAAGCATGGAGCGCCATGGCCGCTAAAAGGGCAACGGACAGTTTGATGAGGAAGTGCCGCATCACTCAGAACTGGAAGTAAATGAAGGTGCTCTCACCGAATCTGCCGAAGAAGAAGATGAGCAGGAACACACCGGTATAGGCCAGGCGACGCTGCCAGGGGGTAAATGCGCCACCTCCAGACCGTGCGGCCGGCTGCGTTGCGCCCATTCGACCACGATCAACACCGCGATGAGCGCAGCGAGCCACCAGGTAAGTTCCTCCGGGATCCCGAACAAGGAGGGTGAAGCCATGCCGCGCAGGTAGTTCAATGCGATCGTGAGGTTGTCGGCGCGGAAGAAGATCCAGGCGATCACCGTGCATCCGAAGGTGAACAGCACGGCGGGCAGGTCCTTCAGTTGCACGATCGCGGCTCCCCGGTCGTGCTTTCGGTTCTTGCCTCTCAACAACAGGGGCAGGAAAAGCAGGCCGTTGATGGCACCCCACACGATGAAGGTCCAGTTCGCGCCGTGCCAGAATCCGCTCAGGAGGAAGATCACGAGCACATTGCGCAACTTCGATCGCAGCGGCCCGTGGCTACCCCCGAGCGGGACGTACACATAGTCCCTGAACCAACTGCTCAAACTGATGTGCCAGCGCCGCCAGAACTCGGCGATATCGCGACTGAAGTACGGGTAGGCGAAGTTGCGCAGGAGGCTGAAGCCGAAGAGGCGCGCACAACCGATGGCGATATCGCTGTAGCCGCTGAAATCACCGTAGATCTGGAATGCGAAGAGCACGGCACCGAGTGCGAGCGTATCCGCCGTGTGCCACCCGGGATGTGCGAAGATGTCATTGACCACGGGTGCGCAGTTGTCGGCGATGACGACCTTCTTGAAGAAGCCCCACAGCATTTGTCGCAGGCCGTCGGTGGCGGATGCCGCGTCGAACACACGCGGTTTCAGCACCTGCGGCAACAGGTGCGTGGCGCGTTCGATGGGACCTGCCACGAGCAACGCGAAGAAGCTGACGAAGACCGAGTAGTCCACGAAGCTCCGTTCGGCTTTGATCCGCCGGTTGTAGATGTCGATCACGTACGACAGACCGTGGAAGGTGTAGAACGAGATCCCGACCGGCAGCATGACATCCAACAACGGCGGATGCGCCTGGATCCCGATCGTCCCGAGCAGGTCGCTGAAACCGGTGATGAAGAAGTTGTAGTACTTGAAAACGCCCAGGAAGCCCAGGTTGATGCCGACGCTGATCCACAGCCACGTGCGTCGCGCATGCTGCTGCTGGCTTGCTTCGATCCGCAGCCCGGTGTAGTAGTCCAGTGCGGTGGAAAAGAGCAAGAGGAACAGGAAACGAACATCCCACCAACCGTAGAACACGCAGCTCGCCGCGACGATGACCAGGTTCTGCGCCTTCCGGTTCCCACGGAGCAGCCAGTAGATGGCGAACACCGTCGGCAGGAAGATGGCGAAGACCAGCGAGTTGAAGAGCATTCCGGCGGCGAAAGTCGCGAAAGATGCACAGATGTCCGGGCCGGTGCTTTGTTGGGCGGAGGGCTACTTTCGCCGACCATGTTCCTGCTCTCGGCCACCGCCACATTGCGCACCATTGCGGTGTTGCTGGTGCTATGGTGGCTGCTGCGCATGTACCTGCGCAGGCAGAGCGCCAGAGCCATGCAGCGGCCCACCGGTCCACAGCGCCCGACAGGTGATGTGCGCATCGAGAAAGCCCCGCACCGCCTGGACCGCGATACGGGCATCATCGACGCCGAGTACGAGGAGATCAAGTAACCCACCTCTTTCCTTCCGCATGAAAGCGATCCAATGGAAAAGCCTGCTGCCCGTGATCGCGGCGCTGGCCCTGTTCTATGCGCTCAGCCTCGCCTACTTCAGCCCCGTGCTGGAAGGCAAGCAGCTGGTGCAAGGTGATAAGCGCAACTGGCAGGGCATGGCGCAGGAGATCCAGGAGCATCGCGATGCCTTTGGTGAGGAGCCCTTGTGGACAGGAAGCATGTTCAGCGGTATGCCCGCGTACCAGATCTCCCTCGCGTGGCCCGATACCGCGCTCTCCTTCATCGATGATGCGCTGCACGGCTTCCTGCCACGACCCGCGAGTTTCCTCTTCCTCTACCTGCTGGGCATGTACGTGCTCATGCGCTGTTTGCGCGTGGATCCATGGTTGAGCATCGTGGGTGCGGTCGCGTTCGGATTCTCGTCCTACTTCTTCGCCATCCTGGAGGCGGGACACAACAGCAAGGCCAACGCCATCGGCTACATGCCCATGGTGCTCGGTGCGGTGTACATGCTCTTTCGCGGCAGGATGCTCCTGGGTGCAGCCCTGCTTGCACTTTTCCTTGCGCTGGAGGTGGCCATGAACCACGTGCAGATCACCTACTACCTCGGTTTCGTCATCGTGCTCTTTGTATTGGCGGAAGCCGTGCGCGTGGTGCGTGAGAAGGAGTTGCCTTCGTTCCTGAAGCGCTCCGGTCTCGCACTAGGTGCTGTGGTGTTGGCGCTGGTGTGCAACCTCGGCATGTTGTGGACCACCTACGAGTATGGTGCGTACAGCACGCGTGGTCGGAGCGAACTCACCATCAAACCCGACGGCTCGCCTTCGAGCGACATCCGCACCGATGGCCTTGATCGCGATTACGTGACGCAGTGGAGCTACGGCAAACAGGAGAGCTTCACGTTGCTGGTGCCCAATGCCAAAGGCGGAGCATCGGGATCCATGATCCAGGCCCAGGCGGACTTCAACCAGTTCCGCGATCCCGGCTTCCGCAATGCGCTGGTGAAGGAGTACCAAGGCGGCAGCTACGTGAACAACTACTGGGGCGATCAGGATTTCACATCCGGTCCGGTCTACCTCGGTGCCATCGTCGTGCTGCTTTTGTTGCTCGCATTGGCGCAGGCGGAAGGCTTGGCGCGTTGGTGGATCCTGGCTGCCATCCCGCTCATCTTCATCCTGTTGAAGATCGAAGCGCCCGTGGTGGCGGGCCTCGTGGTCATCGCGTACCTGCTCGCAGGACTTGTGCTGTGGAAGGATACACTCGCCTATGCGTTGTTCAGTTCGTTGCTGGTCACGCTCATGCTCAGTTGGGGCCACAACTACATGCCTCTCACCGATTTCTTCCTGGACCATGTGCCCGGCTACAGCAAGTTCCGCGCGGTCACCATCATCCTCGTGATCGTGGAGCTGGCCGCGCCCGTGCTCGGTATGCTCTACCTGGATCGTTTGGTGAAGGAAAAGGGTTGGGACAAGATCGCCGAACGGCGCTTCCTGATCCCCGCAGGTGCGCTGCTCGCCTTGTTGCTAGCCTTCGCGGTGATGCCGGAAACCTTTTTCGAGTTCCTGAGCGATGGCGAGCGCGAGAAGTTCAACGCACGCATTGAAACGGGTGCGGCTCCGGAGAACGAGGTGATGGACCTTGTGGATGGCATCAAGGCCTACCGTGTGGATGTGTTCACCGCGGATGTGTGGCGCAGCTTCGCATTCGTTGCCTTCGGCGTGGTGCTGCTCTTCTTCTACGGTCGTCGCAAGCTGCACAAGGCGATCCTCATCGGCGGTCTCGGCCTGTTGATCGTGGTGGACCAGTTCACCATCGACAAGCGCTACGTGAACAACGAGAAGGACCGCGGTCGCTACCTGGCTTGGGAGGATGCGAAGGCGAGCGCGATGCCCTTCAAACCCAATGCAGCGGACATGGCGATCCTGCAAAGCGAATGGACGCCAACGGCGGAAGCGTACCACAAAGCGGCGATCGATCGCATGAAGCAACAGCGTGCGGGTGAGCGCGGCACGGACAAGTTGGTAGGCAAGGACGAAGAGCTGATCGCGCGTTTCGCGAGCCTGCGGCGCAACAGCGATTTCCGCGTGCTCACGCTCGCCAGCCCGTTCCAGGATTCGCGCGTCAGCTACTTCCACAAGAGCCTCGGCGGCTACCACGGGGCCAAGCTGAAGCGCTACCAGGAGCTGATCGAGTTCCAGATCGGTCCGGCGATCCAGCGGGTGGGCGGCATGTTGAACAGTGGGACCACGCAGCAGTCCATGGACAGCATGCTCGCGGGCGAAGGCGTGCTCAACATGCTCAACGCGCGCTACCTCATCTACAGCAACGAGCGGGCTCCCATCCTCAACAGCAATGCGCTCGGCAGTGCATGGTTCGTGGAGGAATTGCGCTATGTGAAGAACGGGGATGAAGAGATCGTTGCAGTGGGCACCATCGATCCAGCGAAGACCGCGCTGGTGGATGAACGTTATCGCGGGCAGCTTGGTGCAGCAGCGGCCACCGCCGATCCTTCCGCGAGCGTGACGTTGGACAGCTACAACACCAACGAGCAGCAATACACCGTGCGTTCCGCTGGTGGTGGTATCGTGGTGTTCTCTTCCATTTGGTACGGCCCCGATTGGAAGGCGAGCATCGACGGCAAACCGGTGGATCACGTGCGCGCCAACTATGTGTTGCGTGCCATGGCGGTTCCCGCGGGTGAACACAAAGTGGTCTTCACGATCGAGGGCAAGGCATACACCACGGCGAAGCCCATCATGCTGGCCACGTCCATCCTCATCCTGTTGCTGGCGCTCGGTGCCTTGTACATGGATCAGCGTGCCGCACGCACAGCGGCGTAAGCTGCTATGAAGCGCGTCCTCGTTATCACGTACTACTGGCCGCCCAACGGCGGTGCCGGTGTGTACCGCTGGCTGAAGATGAGCAAGTACCTGCCCGCTTACGGCTGGCAGCCGATCATCTACACACCTGCCAACCCGGAGTTGGTCGCGGACGACCCCGAACTATTGAAGGATGTGTCGCCCAAATTGGAAGTGATAGCTAGGCCGATCACCGAGCCCTTCAGCCTGTACAAACGCTTCACGGGCAAGAAGCAGGACGATCGTGTACAAACGGCCTTTCTAAGTGAAGAGGGCAGGGGCGGTTGGAAGGAGGACCTGGCGTTGTGGGTGCGCAGCAATTTCTTCGTGCCCGATGCGCGCGTCTGGTGGGTGCGGCCATCCATCCGCTATCTGAAGGAATACCTGCGCCAGCATCCCGTCGATGCCATCGTCACCACCGGTCCGCCACACAGCATGCACCTCATCGGTCGTGAACTGAAGCGGGCACTTGGGGTGAAGTGGATCGCCGACTTCCGTGATCCATGGACCGGGATCGATTTCTACCAGCAGCTCAAGCTTTCCTCCTGGGCCGATGGGCGTCACCGTCGCATGGAGCGCAGTGTGCTGAAGGAGGCGGATCGTGTGATCACGGTGAGTTGGAGTTGCGCCAAGGATCTGCAGGTGATCGCAGGTCGTGAGGTTGAAGTGATCACCAATGGTTTCGATCCGGCGGACGTGCCATCACCTGCGGCTGCGGTTGACCAGGTGTTCAGTCTCGTGCATGTCGGTTCCATGAGCGCCACGCGCGATTGCCCCGGGCTGTGGAAGGCGCTGGCCGAACTCTGCGCGAACGACACATCGTTCGGCGCGCGTTTCAAGCTGCGTTTCATCGGCCCGGTGGATCGCAGCGTGCTCGACAGTGTACGTGCGGCAGGACTGGAGGGTCATGTCGAGCGCATCGGCCGTGTATCGCACCACGAAGCGATGGTGGAAATGCAGCGCGCGCGCGTCCTGTTGCTTTCCATCAACGACGTTCCGGGCAGTGCGGGGATCCTTACCTCCAAGCTGTTCGAGTACCTCTCTGTCGGGAGGCCGATCCTTGCCATTGGGCCTGCCGATGGCGATGTGGCGCGTGTGCTGAACTCCCCGCATCTGTTGGTGGATCGCTCGCAGCACGACTGGAGCACGGTGCCGTTGCGGCAACTGTTCGACGCAGCACCGACCACCACCGCAGGCAGGGAGTATTCGCGAGTGGAGTTGGCGGAGAAGATGGCTGGGGTGCTCGGTGGAAAGGTCAGCGGTGCTGCACGATGAACCGATAGCAGGACCGTCCACCACTGCCGTCAGTCGCAAGCAGGCAATACTGTCCGTCACTCAGACCTCTCACGTCAAAATGTGTGTCGGAGACACCGTTCGGTTGCGTGATGGAAAGTACAACCTGGCCCAGCGCATCGATCACTGTGAACGTTGAAAACCACCGTGGCGTGGGAGTCGTGAATGTCAGGACTTCATCGGCTGGGATCGGACTTAGGCTGCCAGAGGGACCGACCCACGTTTCGATACCCACACAATCCTTTACCTCGACGTCCACATAAGCGGTATCAGGGCCGCATGGGTTTCCGGAAATCACATATGCAATGATCGTGTGTCCCACTATGGCAGGATGGAAATAGGCTTCGGTCGGGGTCCAACCGGGTAGGTACCATGACCCATTGGGGTCAGCATCCGGGCTCAGCAGATCGTTGAGGGAAAGGAGGACGTCACTTTTGCACACAGCGATCGCCGTATCGAGTCCGGCGTTTCCCGGGGCAAGGATGGTGAACGTGATCTCGGCCGTATCGACACATGCGTTGCCGACCTCGGAAACGATCAGTTGCAAGATGTAAACACCTTCTTCCGAGAACGTATGTGTCGTGTTCTGCGGATCGTTGGAACTACCGCCGTCGCTGAAGGACCATTGCCAACTGGAGGGTGAACCAGAGAGCACCGTGGCTGTGAATTCGATCAGCTGCCCAGCGCAACCGCCAGCAGGGGACAGTGTAACGCTAAAGGTGCACTCCGGCCCATCATCCATTGGGCTGCGGCAGAGACCTGCATTGCAAATGCCCGCGCCGAGTGATACCGCATTGTCAACGAAACCGCATCCCGTACCGAGAGCATTGGGCGAATTGATGGCTGCAATGGTGCTCTGCCCGAATTTGGCCACGTACACCTTGCCGTCAGGCCCGAGTTGGAGATAGCCGGCTTGGTAGCCGCCCACATTGCCCGATGTGTTGCCCACGAGCATATCACTTGCCTGTACAATCGACCACGTTCCTGCCGTGAGATCCACTTGGTGGACTTCATTGTCGAACCACTTGGTGAGGTAGAGCCGCTCGCTGTTGGGAGAGAAAGCGCATCCCCATGCGTTGTTGTACCCCGGCAGGTCGCGGGCATTGCTCACAATTCCTGTTGTTGCGTCGAAGTCGAACACCTGGAAGAGGTCCTGATCGTAGATGCCGCAGCAGAGCATGGTGCCGTTCGGCGATGCGGTGAGCTGTCCTGCTGCATCGTAGTTGAACCCGCTGTGCACGGACCCGATCGTGCTCAGCACAGGTGTCGTGTTCAAACCGGTGTTGCTGATGTTGTACGCCCGGAATTGCGCGTTCCCCCAATCGTGCGAGATCAACCACCAACTTCCATCTGTCGGGTTATGCACTGCTTCCAGTCGCTCGGTGCTCGGAGCGTGAAGCAATTGGTTCTTCAGGGTCACGTCACCCAGCCCGCCGTTCAATGTCATGTCCACCACCGAATAGCGCAGGCCGTTAGGCCCGTTCCAATTGTCCACGGTGAAGAGATAGAACTCGTTCGTGCCAGGGCGATGCACGGCCAGCGCACATTGCCCGCCGTCGTGATCGCCCAACAACCCGGATCCGTTCGGCATCACGTTGTGCGTGGCGTCCCAAACGCTGACCCCGTTGGAATAGAAGAGGAGGTTGCCCGCTGCATCTGACGCGGTGGTGCTGTTGTCCAAGGAGTAGGATGCACCACCGCCGATGGCTGCGGGTGCGCCCCCGTTGAAATCCAGTCCAGCACCGTCACCGAAATGCCAGATTGTGCCCTGAGCAAGCGTTCCGAGCGCCGCCGCCATCAGCGCGGCGAGCATGGTGCGCCGGGGGGCGTGGTTCCGCATGGATCGAAAGTAAGCCGAAGCGGGGGCACCTACTTTCGCTGCCGTCATGGGCATCATCGCCAGGCAGGCCGCGCTCAACACCTTGCTCGCTTACCTCGGTATCGCGCTGGGCTTCGTGAACGTGGTACTGCTGTACCCCAAAGTGCTGCAAGCCGATCAGTTCGGGCTCACGCGCCTGCTGCTCTCCATCGCCACCATCGCGGCGCAAGTGGCCCAGTTGGGTGCGGAGAACACCGTGATCAGGTACTTCCCCTACTTCCGCGATCCGGCGCGCAAGCATCGTGGTTTGCTCGGTATGTTGTTGCTCTTCGGGACGGTCATGGGCTTGGGGGCCATGCTTGTCCTTGGCCTTCTGCACAATGTCCTCAGCGACGTTTTTGCCGATCGCAATGCGCTCTACGGCACCCACGGTTTGTTGTTGCTGCCACTGGTCTTCGCCGAGATCTTCTTCATCCTGTTGCGGAGCTACAGCCGTTCCTTGCGGCGCACGGTGCAGCCCACTTTCATCCGGGAGTTCGTGTTGCGCGTGTTGCAAACCGTGCTCATCGCCTTTCAGGCATGGCACCCCATGCCCTTCGAGCAGTTCATGTTCCTGTACACGGCCATCTTCCTCGTTTGCGCGCTCACGCTCGTGTTCGATCTGTATCGCGCCGGTCACTTCAAGATCGGTTGGAACGAACGGTGGTTCCCGCGCCGCTTGCGCCGCAGCATGATCACCTACAGCGGCTTCACCCTCAGTGCCAGTGTCGCGGGCATCGTGCTGGGCAACATGGACCAGCTCATGATCGGTGCACTCCTCGGTGACAATGCCCTCACGTACGTGGCGCACTACGCTGTGGCATTCTACTTCGGATCGTTGATCGCTGCTCCGGGACGTGCGTTGTTGCAGGCGGCCATGCCCTTGCTCGCCGATGCTTGGAAACGCAATGACCGGGAGATGATCGGCATGCTCTACCGCCGCTCGGCGCTGGTGCAGTTGCTCGCGAGCAGCTTCCTGTTCCTGCTCATGTGGACCGGGCTCGATGACCTCTTCGAACTGCTTCCGCCGGAGTACGCTGGTGCTGCGGAAGTGGCCTTCGTCATCGGACTCGCCTACCTGCTCAACAGCGCGAACGGGCTGGCTTCCGGGATCATCAGCATGTCCCGCAGTTACCGGCTGGACGCGTGGAGCAGCTTCAGCATGTTGATCATCAACGCGGTGGCGAACTTCTTCCTGATCCGGTCCATGGGTATCGTAGGTGCGGCCTACGCCACGCTCATTTCGCTCGTCGTGGTGAACGCATATCGCACCTGGTTCCTCCATCATCGTTATCGCCTGTGGCCTTTCACACCGCGCATGCTGGTGCTGCCGGTGCTCATTGCAGCACTTGGGGTCTTGGTTCCATGGATCCCCCTCACCGGTGATCCGTGGTTGGACCTACCCCTGCGCGCGGTGCTCGTGTCGGTGCTTTTCCTACCGGTGGCGCATGTGCTTGGCCTGACGCGCGAAGTGATGGACTGGATCAAGCAAGCGACCGATCGCTCCAAGGTCGTTCCGGGCAACGAGACGTGGCGCATCCGATAGCATGAGCGTTCGCAAGCGGATCATCTATGTGCACAAGGGCGCAAGTTCCTTCGTGAAGAACGATCAGCGGATCCTGGAGGCGGTGTTCGATGTTCGTGTGATCGCCTTCGTGCCGGGATCGAAGTGGAAAGTCCCGTTCCTGCTCATGGGCCTGCTCTTCTCGCTGCTACGCGAAGTGCCGCGCGCGCATGCCGTGGTGTGCCAGTTCGCTGGCCATCATGCGTTGTTGCCGATCGTGATCGCCAGGCTCTTCGGAAAGCGCAGCATCGTGATCTCCAACGGAAGTGATTGTGTCGGCTTCCCCTCGCTCAACTATGGTCACTTCCGCAAACGCTTGCTGGGCTGGTCCACACGTACCTGCTTCCGGTTGTGCGATCGGATCATACCGCTTGACGCCTCCTTGGTACACCATGTACCCACCTACCACGACATCGATCCGCCGGCGCAGGGGATCCTGCATTTCTGCCCGGGCCTGAAGACACCCATCACCGTATTGGGATACGGTTTCGATCCCGAGCAATGGAAAGCGAAGGGAGAGCGACTGCCGAAGCGATTCATCACGGTGGCCTCCGGTGCGCATCAGCCATCGGTGCAAGTGCTCAAAGGCTTGGACATGATCCTGCAGGTTGCACCGCATTTCCCGGATGCGGAGTTCGTGATCGTCGGGGCAGCTGAAGGTTCGTTCCCCGTGAAACCAGCGAACGTGAAGGAGATCCCCTTCGTGCCGCACGACCGGATCACGACCTGGTACGGATCGGCCACCTACTATCTGCAGTTGAGCGTGAGCGAGGGATTCGGCAATGCGTTGTGCGAAGCGATGCTCTGCGGATGCATCCCCATCGTGAGCAACACGGGCGCGATGCCAGTGATAGTGGGCGATACGGGCTACATCGTGCCGCGCAGGGATGTGGATGTGCTGGAAGGGACGATCCGTAATGCGCTGCTGCACGTGGCACCGCTGGGGCCCGAGGCCATGCGCGAGCGGATCGTGCACAATTTCCCCATTGCATTGCGCGCCACGGGATTGCCGGATATCGTGATGGAAGTGATCGGTCGCCCTTAGCGCCCGCGTACCCACGTCTGCGTTCGGTAGAAGAACGCCACGTATCCGCGCAATTTCAGCACATCGCCCTCCAGCCAGAGCTTGCAGTCGTACACCTTGCCGGTTTCGGGATCGAGGATGGTGCCATCCTCCCATGCATCACCATCCGCTTTCATTCCGCGGATGATCTCCATGCCCACGATCCGCTGGTCCTTGCGATCACCCGGGCACTTGTCGCAACGCTTCTCCAGCCGCGTTTTGTCGTAGAGGTCCACGATCCGGCCCGTGAGCGTGCCGTTCACCACGGTGATCTCCACCACACTGCGCGGCTTCCCCGTGTTGTCATCGATGGTCGTCCAACGACCGGAGACGGTACCTGAAGATTGCGCGTGGGTCGATGTGACCGCAGCAGTGAGTAGTGCGAAAGGATGGTTCGCATGGTCGTTAGAAACTACGCCCGATGGCAACGAGATAGCGGAACGCGAAATGTTCTGTTTCCGCTGCGGGCAGTGAGGAAATGAACAGGGGCATGTCGAATCGGATCGTGAGCGGCTTGATGTCCGTGAGCGGCCCCCATGATCTGATCGTGAGCGCGAAACCGGCCCCTGCATCGGCGCGTGGTTCCGCGAACACGAGCGAACCGTTACTGAGCGAACGATAGCCCATTGTTCCCACATCGCCGAAGAGGTACGCGTCCATGTGGAGCACACGCGCCAGGTTGCCGGGCCTGAAGCGCACGAGGCCGTCGAGGTCCAGTTCGCCGCTCACGCTCACACCCGTGTTCCCGCGATGGGTGAAGAGCAGGTTGCCATCGGCATCGAGCTCCGGCGCCAAATAACCGGCGTAACCACGCAGTCCAAGCCCCCCTCCATATTGGAAGTGTTGCACATCGGCACCGTAGCCCAGCCAGTCGTACGGCACCATGCCCACACTGCGCACGTACTTGTTCTCCATCATCTCTTCCGGCGAGGCTCCGGCGAGGTAGAGCGCACTTTCACGCGGCGTTGCTCCGGTGCCGTACTGGCCCAGGAAGCGTGTGCGCAATTGCATTTTTCCCAAGGAGTTGGTGTTGATGGCGGTCAAGCGCACCTGCCCATAACCACTGGCTGAACCGGGTGCGCTGTTGCGCATCTCCAGCAGGACATCTCCGCGGCTGTTCCCGTAGCCATAGCGTTGCCGCAGGCTCGCATTGAGGGATCCGTTCAAGCGGTCCAGGTCCCATTGGTCGGGGAAGAGGAGATACGTGAGATCCGTGCTATCGGTGCGGATGAAGTATAGCGCTTCGATCCCTGCCTCGGTCTTGTTGTTGGGCAGTGCCCATTGGAATCCGGCACCGTAGCGCTGCAGCCCGTCGAGCATGCGCGCATGCACGAACACGTTCGATCCGCGTAGCAGCTTTTCCGTGCCGTTGCTGTACCGGAAGTTGAAGGAAATGGGGTCGAAGCCGGTGTCCCGGTTATTGGGGATGGAGTCGATGCTCGTGGCACTGTTGCTTTCCGGCAGGTGTTGGGCGATCCCCGTATTGAGCCACGCGCTGAAGTGGAAGCGATGCTTGTACCGCATGTAGCTGCCGTTCGAGTGGAAGCCGGCCTTCACACCGTCATAGCCGTTCCACCACACATCGGGTCGTACGAACATCTCGTAGGTGCGGCGATCAGGTTGGTTCCGGATGTGGTGATCGAAGGTCACCTCGACCGGGGGGGGCAATTGGTCGTTCAGCTTGTAATGATCGGCCAGGCGGTTGGTGGGGTCGATCACCACCTGTTCGATGCCGGTGGGGATATCGATCGTGGCGGTGTAGTCGCGCCGCAGGTTGCCGAAGCCGGTCCAACGCGGAAGCACGGTGGCGTTCGTCTTCTTCACGAACCAGGTGTTCGGGATGTGGAAGTCGTAGAGCTTCCCATCCTTCGCGGTCACTTGCAGATCGATGGGCATTTGGAGCGAGCCCTTCCGCCGGAGATGGATCGTCTGTCCCTCATCCTCGTGCCTGCCGGTAACGCACTTCACGGCATAGTCGATCCGCTTGTCGGTCTCGATCCACTGATCGAAGAACCAGTTCAGGTCCACTTTGGTGAAGTCCATCATGCACTGGCGGAAGTCCTCCACATATGGATGGCACATTTGCCACCGATCGAAGTAGTTCCGCATCGCCGCGAGAAATAGCGTGTCACCCAGGACGTACTGCAAATTGTAGAGCATGGTGGCCGTCTTGGTGTACACGTGGCCATAACCACCGGAGCCCTTGTCGGTCCAGTGGTCGAACTCATCGCTGTGCGTGTTGATGCGGGTAGTTTGTCCCGCACGGCATCGCGCTGGTAGCTGTAATACACCTCGCTCTCGCGCGCCAGCTCGGGCAAGGTGTAGCGTCGCTCATAACGCGTTCTCGGGGTGTCCACGACCATGGTGTCACCATCGATCCGCTCCAATCCCCATGCGGTGAGGAATTGCGTGAAACCCTCATCGAGCATGGCGCGGTAGGTCTCGTTGTTCCCGACCATCCCGAAGAACCAGTTGTGGCCGATCTCATGGACGAAGAGCCCACGGTAGTTGGGGTCGTTGCCACTGTCCAGCGTGAGCATGGGGTACTCCATGCCATCGCGTGCATCGGCCACGATCATCTTGGGGTACACGTACATGCCGAAGGAAGTGCTGTGCGCTTCGATCACCTTGGCGCAATAGTCCGCCGCGTTCTGCCACTTGCTCGCGTGCGGTTCCTGCGCCAGTGCGATGCACTGCACACCGTTCCACTCGGCTTCACCGATGCGGTAGGTCGGATCCGCCGTGAAGGCGAAGTCATGCGTGTTCTCGCTGTGGAACTTCCACACCTTGCGTTTGCCGGGTTCGGGCGGGGTGATCACGGATGGTCTTTCGTTCCACGGCTTGTTCTTGAAGTTGGCGATGTCCAAGCGGGCACGCAGTTCGGCGGGCATCACCTCCTGTGGGTTCTGCAATACGCCCGTTGCATCCACTACGTAGTGGTGCGGGAAATCGAGGTCCACATCGAAGGTGCCGAAGTCGCCATAGAACTCCATGCCCAGATGTTGCTGCGTGTCCCAGCCGAACTTCCGGTCGTACACCGCGATGCGCGGGTACCAGTGGACGCCGTCGTAGTGCTTCGATCCCCACGCGTTGAAGAGCTTCATCCGGCGCGGGAGCCCCATGGCCCAGTGCGTGCTGAAGTTGATGCGGAACACGGTCCGTTCGCCGGGCAACAGCGCTTCGTTCAACCACACCTTCAGGATGGTGTTGTCCTGCTCGGTGGCAAGGGTATCGCCTCCGGAGGTCAGGCTGTGGATGCGGGTACCAGCATATGCCATGTTGCGGTAGCGCCGCATGTCCGCGCCTTCGGCGATCATCTGCTGTTCCAGGTGCGATCCGTTAACGTATGCTTCCTGGTAGAGATGGAAGAACACGTACCGCAGCGTGTCGGGCGAATTGTTGTGGTAGTACAGCGTCAGATCGCCGTCCACCACGTCCCGCTCGTCGTCCATGCGGGCCTTGATCAGGTAATGCACGTCCTGCTGCCAGTAGCCCTCGTAAGGGGGGCGGTTCTTCCAATAGTGGGGATTGTCCGCGTTGCGGTAGGTGTTGGGCGGATGCCTGTCGTCGAAACGTTGTGCGGTCGTGGCGAGCGGTACCAGAGCGACGAAAGCAAGAAGAAGGTGGCGCATGCATCACCGCCGTTGGGGCGGCAAGGCCGAAGGTATTCCTTCCCTCAGGATGGCTGCTCGGGGGGCACCACCAGCTTGGAAGTTCTCAGGCGGCGCGCCCTGGCGATGCTGGTATTGAGCTCGTACCCGACCAGGATGGCGATCATGTTGAAGTAGAACCAAAGCTGCACGGCCAGGATGGCACCGATGGATCCGTACAGGGCATTGTAGTCGGTGATGTTGCTGAACAGGAAGGCCAACGCCTGGCTGATGAGGAGGATGAGGAAGACGGCGAGCAAGGCACCGGGCGTGATGAACTTGAAGCGGCGGGCGGTCGGGTCGCCCGCGTTGTAGAGCAGCGACACGGACATGATCACCACGAGGATGGAAACCAGCCACTTCGCCCCGAACAAGGCGAACACTTGGAACTCATTGGCCAAGTGGCCCAGGTCGTTCAGTTTCCGGATGGCGGTGCCGCTGAAGGTGAGCAGCGGAATGGCGATGACCGTCAGGAGGGCAAGAGCCACCAATAGGCCCAGGCTCAATAAGCGCTGCTTGAACGGGCTGTGCCATTGGGTGATGTTCGCGCTTCCGCTGAAACCCATGAGGATGGCATCGATGCTGTTGCTCGCCACGTACACGCCGATCACGAAGCTCACCGAAAGCAGCGCGCCGTGCTTCTTCACCACCAGGTCGTTCAACGTGCTTTCGATGAAGCGGAACACTTCCATCGGCATCATGTCCTGGAAGGTGGTCAGCAACTTCTCCTGGAAGTCCACGATGGGCACGTACGGAATGAGCGTGAGGAGAACGATGACCGCCGGGAAGAACGCGAGGAAGAGCTTGAAAGCGATCGCCGATGCACGCGTAACCAAATGGCCCTCGGCAAGGGCCCCGAAGAAGAAGCGAGAGATCTGGTAGAGGTCGAAACCCTCGAAGCCCGGGGGCACCACCCGCTTGCTCCAGCGCATGATCCCGCGGAAGGTGCTTGAGTAAAGGATCTTCCGCTTGATGCGTTCGAGCATACGGTCAAATGGCTTTCAGGCTCAGGTCCAGGCTTGGTGCGCTGTGCGTGAGGGCTCCGACCGAAATGTAGTCCACACCTGTTTCGGCGAAGGACCTGGCGGTGGCAAGCGTGATACCGCCGCTGGCTTCCGTTTCGAAGCGGCCGCCGATGAACTCCACCGCCTTGCGCAAGGTCAAGGGGTCGAAGTTGTCCAGCATGATGCGTTGCACGCCCCCGGTGGTCATCACTTGTTCCACCTCGCGCAGGTTGCGGGTCTCCACTTCGATCGGCAGGTCGCGTCCCTTTTCGGCGAGGTATGCCTTGGCCGCTGCTATCGCCTGCGGAATTCCTCCGGCCATGTCCGTGTGGTTGTCCTTGATCATGATCATGTCGTACAAACCATGGCGGTGGTTCGTGCCTCCCCCGATCCGCACGGCCCACTTCTCCAGTGCGCGCAGGGTGGGAGTGGTCTTGCGCGTGTCCAGCACACGACATCCCGTGCCTTCGATGGCTTGCACATAGTGGTGCGTGAGCGTGGCGATCCCGCTCATCCGCTGCATGAAGTTCAGCACCAGTCGTTCCACCATGAGAATGGAACGCGACGGCCCCATGATCGTGAACGCGATGTCGTTGGGTGCGATATGCGCACCGTCCATCAGGTACGGCTTCACGTTCAGTCGTTCATCGAACCGATGGATGATCGCTTCGGCAAGTTCCAGTCCGGCCAGCACACCGGCCTCTTTCACCAGCAAGCGCGCCGCGCCCTTGGCGTTCTCCGGAATGGTCGAAAGACTTGTATGGTCGCCGTCACCGAGGTCCTCCCGCAACGCGCGGTCGATGAGTTCTTCGGTGCCGGGTGGCAGCACGGCTAGAAGTCGTTCTTGCTGTTCTCGATCCGCAACTGCTTCACCTGGAAGGTCGCCTCTGTCTTCTTCAGGAAGAAGGTGGTGCGGAAGTAGCCGGTGCGTGTGCGCAGGATGCCGATGAAGTACTTATCACCGCTCTTGCTCACCCCGCTGTGCTCGATCACCAGGTCCACAGGGGGGTGGTCGTTGAAGAACTTGCGCAGGATCTGCTCGGCTTGTGCCTTGCTGTACACGTCAGCGGTCTCCTTCACCGTGAGGTCGATGTTGGCGATGAAGAGCGCGGCGAGGTCGTGCGAGTTACCCGTCTTGATGGCCTCAACGACCTGGTCCTTCACAGGATCCTGTGCGAAAAGGCCGGTGGAGAACACCAAGGCGAGGACCAGTAGGAGGGAGCGGTTCATCGCTGAATACGTTTGTGCCGAAATTTGACAAATACCGGGCCAGCGGGCCGCATCCTTCACCGCTTACTTGTCAACATCCACCACCGCATGAAGATCAGGCTGTTGCTCGTGGGCAGGACGGACCGGGGGGCGGTCGGCGATAGCGTGGCGGACTATGTGAAGCGGATCGAGCGTTTGACGGCCTTCGAGCAGGTGGTGGTGGCGGAGGCGGGCACGGGTGCCCCTGCCTACCAGCAGCGGGTGGAATGCGAGCGGCTCCTCGCGGCCATCAAGCCAGGGGAGCGTGTGGTGGTGCTCGATGAGCGGGGTACCCATTTGACCAGCCCTGCATTCGCCGACCGGCTCGGCAAGTGGCGTGATCAAGGGGTGAAACAGGTGACCTTCGTCATTGGAGGTGCCTATGGCTTGAACGATGCCATGCGCGACCGGGCGGATCTGGTCCTCGCACTTTCGGCCATGACCTTTCCCCACCAGCTCGTACGCGCGCTGTTCGCCGAGCAGCTCTATCGAGCCTATACCATCCTGAACGGAACGCCTTACCACCACTAGGAACGGGGGAGCGGCCCCTCGATCCCGTTCGCCTGAAGCTTCTTTCGCAACAGTTCCACGCTCACGTATTCGCCGTTCAGCAAGAGGCGTTGCAGCTTCGCACCTTGCTTTTCCATTTCGCCCACCACCGCTTCGGGTGTCAGGTAGCGCTGATAATAGGCAAGCGCGTTGCGGCGCATTTGCAACACGGTACCGGCATCCATCATCGGAACGTTCCGTAGCAAGTCCACCAGTTCCTGTTCGGTGGTGAAGGACAGGCAGTCCACGCCATGCCGTAGTGGCGGTTCCATCAAGTGCGGGTGCTGCAGGATGGGGATGCAGCCCGCGCAAAGCGCCTCCACCAGATTGTGGCACAAGGGCATGACAACCCCCGAAGGAGCCAGGAAGAAGTCGTAGCGGGACAGGATGGGAAGCAGGTTCCGGGTGTCGATGTGCGCATGGGCACGGTCCACCAGCACGATGTGCCGCTCGCCGCGGGCATCGAGCGCGCCGAGCTTGTGGGGTTCGTACACCTGATCGGCGAACTCACTTCTCACAAGCTGCAACAGGTGCATCCGGTTGAAGCAACCGAAGACCGCTTGCACCTCGTTGCGCACGTAGGCCTTCGGATCCATGTTGCCGAAAAAGAAGACCACGCGTTCGCGGGGAGCGCTCGGATCCACGGGAAAACGATCTTGGATGCCATGCGCATGGATCGTGTAGAACAATGCCATGGGCACACGGAAGCCCGACCTCACTTCACCCGGGATGGTGAAATGATCCGCGTCGAGCAGGACATGTGGGCGTGCGGTCGGTCTGTCGGTGAAGAGCCAGGCCCCGGCGGGGATGGCAGCATTGCGGAAATAGAACCGGACGTGCTGGCTGCTGAGCCTGAACAGCTCGAACGATGCCCAGCACCCGATGAAACCCCAGCGGTGGCGCACATGCACCGTGTAGCCTCGTATTCGAAGGAAGAGAAGGAAGATGTGCAGGTAGCGATGCCAGATGTTCTCGTGCACATCGATCCAAACTGACGGCCCGCTTTCTCCGGTGCGGCGTTGCCGGAACCAATGCGCCATGTTCAAGACGTACCACCGGGCACCGGAAAGGACCTGCTTGATCATGCCAGCCGCGAAGGTGTGCAACGCATTGCGAAGCGAACGAAGAAGCGACCGTGCCGTTGCCGACCTTTGGCCGGATGTCGCTGCTCTGGGTCTACTATCACGGTAACGTTGACATTGCCTACTGGGAATGGGCGTTGGCCGCGGTGTACCTCATCGTCTTGTACACCATGTTCGCCCGGCAGAAGAACATGAACATCAAGAAGCACCCGGAGTACCGCTTCTACCTGTGGGGCCTCATTTCCAAGATCGTCGGTGGGGTGGCCTTCAGTCTCATCTATTTCTACTACTACGAAGGAGGTGATACCATCGCCTACTTCTACTCGGCTGTTTCCATGAGCCGTCTGGCAGAGACCGACCCGAACAGCTATTTCACCGTGCTTTTCGGTGCCAACGACCTCGCCAATCTGTCCTTGTTCAACGAGACGATCGGGTACCCGTATTCGTACGTGTACTTCGATACCCGGTCCTTCTTCCTCATCCGCCTCATCAGTCCGTTGGTCATGCTGACCTTCCACAGCTACCTGATCACGACCGTGGTGCTTGCCAGTATTTCCTATGTGGGTGTGTGGCGCTGCTACCGGACGTTCGTCAACTACTTCCCATCGCTCACGAACAAGCTTGCCATCGCCTTCCTCTTCATGCCATCGGTCGTATTCTGGGGATCCGCCATCATGAAGGACACCATGACCCTGAGCGCAGCATGTTGGTGGTTGCATTGCTGGGATGAATTGGTCTTTAAGCGACGAAGGATGACCTTCAACATCGCCGGGCTGGCCGTGAGCATGTTCCTGCTGATCATGATGAAGCCCTACATTTTCATGGCGCTTTTTCCGGTATCCCTTTTCTGGCTGCTCTACTTCCGGGTGTCCCGCATCCGCAGCATCCTTGTCAAGTTCGTGCTGCTCCCCCTGATCATCATCGCCATGGCGAGCACATCCCTCTATGTGCTCACCAAACTCGGCGATTCGCTGGACAAGTTCTCGCTGGACAAGGTGATAGCCACCATTCAAACCACCCAAAGCGATATGGTGCGGGTGGATGCCTACGGAAGCAACCGGTTCGATGTGGGACCGATCGACGGGACCATCACCGGTCTCCTTTCCAAATTCCCCATCGCCACCAATGCCGCGCTTTTCAGGCCGTATTTGTGGGAGTCACGGTCCATCGTGATGTTGCTCAGTGCCCTTGAGAATTTCTGGCTGCTGGCGTTCACCGTCCTCATGCTCTTCCGCACGCGTGTGCGTTTCTTCCTTCGAGCGCTTTTTGGTAATCCCATCGTGCTCATGTGCTTCAGCTTCGTGGTCCTGTTCGGTTTTTTCATCGGTATCTCCACGCCCAACTTCGGCGCGCTCGTGCGCTTCAAGATCCCCTTGGTACCGCTCTTCGTTTCGGGATTGTACATCGTGGACTTCCTCAATCGAAGACGCGTGCAAATGGCCGATCGTGGACTGCCGTTCGACCTGACCGCCTACTCAAAGGGCGAACCGGGTTCCATCGCGCAGCAGGAGGCATTGAAGGGTGGATCCAAACGGCGAGATGGGCGATAGCACGATTTCGCGCGCCTCCGATCGCATGGTGGTTTTCTGCCAGCATGCGCTCGCCGATCCGCTGGTTGCTCCGCTGATGCTCGATTACGTACTGCGGCTCCAGGAGCGTGCACCGCATCGCCGGGTGCTGTTCATCACCGAGGAACCACCCTCGGCTCCGTCCGCCGATCATCTTCTCGAGCACCTTGCCAACGCTCGCATCACGTGGATGCCGTTGCGGTACGATGTACGGAGACGCCAGTGGTTGCAGCGCACCTTCAACATGTTCCGTATGCTGGCTGCCGCACGCAGTTCTGTTCGTCACCATCCCCGCACGTGGATGGTGGGGTACCTCTCATATGGTGGCACGTACGCGATCATCGCGCAGATCCTTGGTTTGGGTCCGTGCATGGTGGTTTGTTTCGAACCGCACAGTCGTTACATGGTCGATCTCGGGATCTGGCGTGCGGGCTCGATCCGCGCCCGCGCCGTTTCCGCCTTCGAACGCTGGCAAATGCGATGGGCGAAGGCCATGATCGTACCCACAAGAGCCGTGCAGGCACTGGCATTGGAACAACAGCCCCGAGGTGAAGTGGTCTTGCACGGGATCACCATCGATGCGGAGCGCGCTGTTCGATGCGGAAGTACGTCGTCGGATCCGTGACGAGCATGCGTTGGGCGATGCCATCACCTTCGTCTATGTGGGCAAGTTCGGCGGCATCTACCATTCCGTCGATGCGTACATGCGGTTCGTACAACAACTTGTGGAGGTGGATCCGACCTTCCGGTTCCTGGTGATCACACAAACAGCGGAGATCGATCGTATTCGTGCCCACAACGCCTACCCGGCACTTCAACGCTACCTCGTATTGCAACCACCCGTTCCTCCGGCGATCCTTCATCAGTACTTGTCGGCTGGTGACCTCGGGGTGGTGGCCATTCCGCCAACACCATCACAGGTGTTCCGCACTCCGGTGAAGAGCGCTCATTACTGGGCCGCGGGTCTTCCGTTGGTGATCCCGGCCGGCGTTTCGGATGATGCGGACATCGCCGCGATCGAAGGCGTGGGCATCGTGGTTCCGGACATCCCTGTTCGCGATCCTGCGTCATTTGTTCGAACGGTTCGATCGCTGCTTGCCACCGATCGCGGAGGTCTTCGCGAACGATGTGCGGCTATTGCGCTGAAGTACAGGGATACATCCACCATGGTCAACGAACTGGACAGGCTGCTCGCATGAAGGTGGTGATCACAGGAGCCGATGGCTTCGTCGGAAGGGCGCTCCTGCATCGGTTGGTGAATGGTTCCGCTTTCGGAGGTATGTCGGCAGCGCTGCTCCCTACTGAAGCGATCGAGCCCATTGCCGTTGTGCGTTCCCTAGCCGCGGCGGAAGCCTTGCGCACCGCGTTCCCGACACTTCACATCGTGGTGAGCGGGATGAAGGATGTCGTGCTTGCCGACCACCTCGCGGGAGCGCACGCCGTGGTACATCTGGCATGGTCGACCGTACCCGTCGTGGCCGACGCCGATCCGGGTGGGGACCTTGAGGCCAACCTCACTCATGGATTGCAGTTTCTGGAGTCCTGCGGGCGCGCGCGCATCGGGCGCTTCATCTTCGTTTCATCGGGTGGAACGCTCTATGGAAGCAGTGGAACTGTTCCGCACACCGAGCGTACGGTCCCTGATCCGCGGGGTGCCTATGGCACGGGCAAACACTGTTTCGAGCTTTATATGAACGTGCGTGCCAAGCAACTGGGATTCGAAGCGCTCACCCTGCGTGTGGCCAACTTGTATGGCAGAACAGGAACCGGTCGCAAGGAACAGGGGGTGGTGGAACAGTGGATGGAGCGCATTTGCACGGGTTCGCCCATTGAAGTTTGGAACGGACTGGACGTGGTGCGCGACTATGTCTTCATCGATGACATGATCGATGTCCTGCTGGCGGCCGTTGAACGACCCATAAAGGAACCCTTGCTGAACGTGGGGACCGGGATCGGGACTTCGTTGGCGGAACTGCGCGCCCACATGGCTCGCATCATCGGCCGTGATGGGGTGGTGCAGCTGCGTGGTGATCAGCCACCATCGATATCATGGAACGTTCTCGACCCAAGCCTTCTCCAGCGAACATGGGGCCTTGCGCCGCGCACCACCCTGGATGCAGGCTTGAACAAGCTTTGGGCTGAGCGCCAGTTGCGCCAAAGGGCTTGATGAAGCTTCGCCGCGTCAATCCACGCGCACGGAGTGCTCCAGGTGCGGGGCGACCGAGAACGGACCACGGCCCATCAAGGTGTGCAACGCGTTGAGCGGCTCACCTGCCCGCAGGAACGACTTCACCATGATGGATCGTGTGCGTTTCCTGAACGCGGCCAGTTCACGCGTGTTCGCTTTTTCCTGTTCGCACAACCATAGGTAGATGCGGGCATAGGAGCGCGCAAGACCCTCCAGGTTCGCCATCGTGGTGGCACCCGTTCGGCGGTAGTTCAGCACCACCGCTTTCGTGTACCGGTAGCGCCGTCCGGGGCAGTATGCCAGATAGAAGCAGAGGTCTTCGCCGTGGCTCAGGTGTTCTGCGAAGCGCAAGGTCATGTGCTCGTGCCAGCGCACCATCCAGCTGAAGCCCATGAAACAGGAAGCGCTCAAGGCCACGAGTTCATGGAACGGTTCGCCTTCGAAGGAAGGACTGAAAACACGTTGTGTCTTCGTGAGCGTGGCGTCCATGAAGAGCACGGTACCGTCCACCATGTCCGTGTCGGGATCGGATCCGAAGACCGCGAGACGCGCGGCCAGGCTCTCGGGGGGGAACACATCATCCGCGTCCAATCCGCACATGAAGCCACCACGCGCATGTTCCAAAGCAAGATTACGGGCACTGCCTATGCCACCGTTCTTCTTGTGGAATATGCGGATGCGCGGATCATGGAAGCTCTCCATGATCGCGCTGGTACCATCGGTGCTACCGTCGTCCACAACGAGCAGTTCCCAGTTGGTATGCGTTTGTGCGATCACCGAGCGGATCGCTTCTGCGATGTACTTCTCGGCGTTGAAGGCCGGCATCACAACTGATACGAGCGGCTCCATGTTCACCGGCCGAGCTCGCGTTCCATGCGTTCGATCGATCGTGACATGCTGCGGTCCTTCGCGAAAGCGATCCGGCGCGCACGTTCGGCAGGGGTGTTCAATGAGGCACGATCCCGCAATGCGCCATCGAATGTTTCGTTCAGGTTGCCACCTTTCGGGGCCATTCGGAAAAGATCCGTCCGCAGTGCGTACTCCATGGTGTAGGATCCCACGATCACGTTCCCGGTGCTCAGGTACTCCAACACCTTGTGCGGATTGGCCCGCTCCTTCGCCCGCGTGGCCGACCGGAAGCCGAACAACAGGATGTCGGCAGCGCGCACGAGCGGAACCAGTTCCTGTTTGGCCTTCAGACCGGTGAAGCTGACGTTGGTAAGAGCGTGCAAACGATGGAACGCAGGTTCGGGGAAGTTGGGGTCGAAGGGGCCGATGAAGGTGAAGTTCAACCGGGGATGCGAGGAAGCCACTTGCTCGAATCCTTCCCAATCGTTGTAGCTGTTGGCGAGTTGGCCCATGAACACAACGTTCACCGGTTCACGCGCCGGCCGGTCCACCAAGCTGTCGATGTCCTCCAGCCAACGCTCGTCCAAAGCGTGGCCCATGTTGATCGTGCGTGCGGACGTGCGCGGTGCCACTTCATCGGCCACGACCTGGCAGGTGGTGAATACGATGTCGGCCGTGGGGATGAGTTCCTTGCCGATGTAGAGAATATCGAAATCGGCGAGGTGAAGGAGCTTCTTCCCAACGCCATCGGGGAACGACTGCATCCGGCTCGTATCGAAGTTCCAAAGGATATCGAACGGTCCACCGGTACGCGCGGCGATATCGAGGATCAACCGTTCGTAATACCAGCGGTTCACCCACAGTGGCATCCGGTTCACACCGCGCAGCCAATGCCGGTAACGCACTACCTGCACATCGCCGATCCGCTCACAGGCGAAGCCCGTGTTGCCGGGCAGCGGTGGATCCACGAAGTACACCGTGTTGCCGCGCTTGGCCAATGCTTGCGCCAAGTGGTGTTTGCTCATGTGCAATCCCTGCCATGGTTCTGGACTGAAGAGCAGGATCCGCTTGCCGCGAAGTTCCATTCGATACGGTGGGTTGCAAAGATGGCGAGCGCCTCAGTGGCTGGATCGATGTTCGTCCATCACCGCTTTCAATACGCGATGGTAGCGTGCTCCTACCGTTGCTGATCCCGCACGTTGCACCATGGTGGCCGCCAGTTGGTTCCGATCGATCGCGAGCAAAGGTTGCCAAGCTTCCTTCCAGCACCGGACCCATGCTGCCACGGAGTTTTCCGGAACGAGCACGCCCAATTGGTCCGTTACGAATTCGGGAATGCCACCCACCCGCGACGCGATGACCGGAGTACCGCAACACAGGGCTTCGGCGCAGACCGCGGAATAGGTTTCATAATCGCTGGCATGCACCAGTGCGTGCGCGCGCCGCATTTCATCGGCCACGGCATGTTCGTCCAACTGGCCCAGGAGTTCCACATGTGCGGTCAAGCCCAGCGAAGCGATGCGTTCGAGCATGGCTGGCGAGCCCGGCCCGACACCCGCGATGCGCAAGCGGGCATCGTACCCCTCGGCGCGCAGTTGCACAAGGGCATCCAGCAGCAGGTCGGGTCGCTTCGGAATGCGCCAGGCCGCCAGGGTGAAGAAGCGACCGGGTTCAGGCAGCACGGTCGGGTCGGGGTGAAAGACCGCCTGGCTCACCGCATTGTCCACCACATGCATGGTCGGGAGCGGTGGTCCAGCGAAACGCACGATATCGCCCTGCAACGCGCGTGATACCACGATCACCGGAACACCCGCATGGAAGATGCGCCGGATGCGGTCCACACCCTTGGCTTTCGAATTGAAGCCGATGCGATAGGCACTGTAGTGCTCGGTGATCACCAGTGGTTTGCGCATGATCCAGCGGAGCAAGCGGATGCGCGTGCAGTTCGGGTAGGCGATGTGGAAATTGATCACATCCACCGGCAGCTTGCGATCGCGTGTTACCCATGCCCAAAGGACCAGGAAGGTCGCCATCCATTCCAGGATCAGCCAGCGCTTCAAGGGTGTTCGCAACAAGAGCGTACGGTCCGCCTGTGGGCCTTTGCCGAGCCATTCCCAGCGATACGCCTGGCGCACGTCGATCTGCCAGACCGTGTTGATCACATGCGCGTCCAGTGCACGCACATGCCGCTCGATGAAGGGAGCTTCGTGCGGAACCTGCGCGTTGGGATACCAACTCGTGATGTGGAGGACCCCACCATCACACAGCCTTGCGCATCACGATCTCCGTGGATACGCCCTCGCGACGTGCGCGCACGAGGAGCAGTTCGAACGGATAGGCCACGGCACCGAGCACGCCGCCGAGGAAGTAGCTGCGGTGGCACACCGCTTCCACCAGCGACCACCAGCGCCACAACAACGATGAACGCGAATCCATCGGGCGGTTCAAGAGATGGAACATGGGTCGCCGTTCCACGATACGCAACCCGGCGTTGTGCAAGGCGGTCTCGTATTGCGCCAGGGTGCGGATGACGAAGTGCGTTTCGCTCTTCGATCCGGTGGTGCAGGAAGTTGTCCGAAAGGAAAGACAGTGCCACCGGGCTTGAGCGCAAGGCGCATGTTCAACAGTGCCTGTTGCAAGCGCGCATCGTCCACCACGTGGAAGAGCACATCCATGCAGCTAACGGCATCGTAGGCCCCCTTGATCGCGGATCGCCTTCGGTGATGTCCATCCGGAAGAGTTCCACGCCGGTCAGGTCGCTCTTGAGGCGGGCCACGGCGGTATCGGTGATGTCCGTTCCGGTGATCGTACGGACGCCGAGCGATCGCCAGCAACGGAGGTACACGCCCGTGCCGGACCCTATATCGAGCACCGCAGCGCTGCCACGTTGCGGCATGTGCTCGCGCACCGTGCGGTTGAACACGCTGCGGCGCACGCGGTACATCCACGCGTTGAAAGCGTGCCCCAAGCCAACGTAGCCCACTCCTTCCAGTCCGCTGCTACTCTCGAGCCGCTGTTCCCAATACGCGCGTGGGTCGAACGTGGTCATGTGGTCAAATGTAGAAGCGTGGTTCGGAGCGGTGATCCCTTACAACGTGGGCCAGAGGTTGCCGAGGGAGAGATAGCGCACGGCTGCGAAGAACACGCATGCCACCAAGGTGATCATCAGACTGCGCAACATGAGCTTGGTTGCCGGTTGCCCCGTTGCCCTGAGCAGCATGTGGCCCAACAGCAGATAACCCAAGGCGCTCACCGCGCAGAACCCGAGTATCACCGCACCCGATCCGGCATCCGCATGGAACAGAGGCAGCATGACCGCGAGCCGAGCCACCATGAGCGCGGATTGGAACACCAACAGCATATGCTCACGACGTTGCACGTAGAAGATCGTCACCATGGGTTCGCTGATCAACCGGAAGAAGAAGAAGAGGCCCATGTAGGCGGTCATCACCCCGGCGTCCCTCCATGCTTCACCGAGCACGAAGGCGAAGACCACGTCGGAGAAGAACACCATGGCCGTGAACGGCGCAAGGCCCACCCAGAAGAGCCGTAGGTACAAGCCCTTGGTGATGCGGCCGAGCAGTTCGGGGTCGCTCTCCACCGTTTCCGCTGCCTTTTGTACGAAGACCGTGGAGAAGGAATAGCCGAGCAGTCGCAGCGGTATCATGAGCAAGGAGCTGGAAAGGGCGAATTGCCCAACCACCCCTGGATCACCAATGAGCAACAGCACCGGAAGCTGCATGCCCAACAGGGTCACCCACCGCTCCGGAAAGGTGAGGAGCGGGTAGCGTTTGTATTCCACCGCCAACTCGCGGATACCCTGCCATGACCAACCGCTGAACAACTTCCGGATGCCGAACTTGAGCGTGGCGGTCCAGTAAGCGATCAGCGCAAGCACCCCCACGATCGCATCGCCGATGATGAGGCCGTAAGGTCCTTTGGCCAGGACGCCATAGCCCAAGTTGAAGAGCCGCAAGGTGACCGTGGCGGAACTGCCGATGTACACGCTGGTGCTGAAGGCACGCAAGCGCGTGAGCCATTGGGTGAAGAACACCGACAGGCTGTAAGCGATCAGGCTCACCGGCAGCAGGCAGATGTGGTCGCCCAAGGGCCGCCAATCAGGTAGGAGGGTATAGAGCAACTCCCGGTTGAGCGCCACGATCGTTGCGAGGATGACCATGATGCCCAGCAGGGTGAAGTTCAGCCGGAACAGGTGCAGGAACCGGTGGTCCTCCTTGGGCAGGACGTACGCATTGGAATAACCCAGGTCCGTGAAGGAGGACAGGTTGAGGACCAGCGCTAGGAAGAGGCCGTAGATACCATACGCATCGGGCCCATAGATGCGTGCGATCAGCGGCGTGAGCAGCAACTGGCTCAGCAGCACCAGCGAGTTGCCACCGAAGACCGTGAACGCATTGCGGGCGAAGGTGTCCTTCGTTCGGATGCGTTGCCAGTCATGGCGCAAGTGTTCGAGGATCCGGCGCAATACGCTCTACGAATTGGGGCGGGCAATGTACCAAGCGATGTGCGCCGATCCGGATGACGATCTTCGGCGCATGCGCATGGTGTTGTGTACAGGGAACGAAGGCAAGGTGGCGGAGTTGCGCGCCCTGCTGCCGCCGGGCATGGAGATCATCGGTCTTGCGGAGGCCGGGATCCCCAAGGAGTTGCCGGAGAACGGCGACACACTGGTCGCCAATGCTTTGGAGAAAGCACGGTTCGCGCATGAACGCTGCGGCCTCCCTTGCCTGGCGGATGATACCGGACTGGAGGTTGATGCGCTGAACGGTGACCCCGGTGTGCGCTCCGCACGGTATGCGGGCGAAGCAAAGAGCGCTGCGGCGAACATGCAGCGATTGTTGAATGAGATGGAAGGAGCAACGGATCGAAGCGCCCGTTTCCGCACGGTGATCGCGTGGGTATCACGGGCTGATGAGCAGGTGTTCGAAGGCAGGGTGGAGGGGACCATCGCGCTTGAACCTCGCGGCAACGGTGGATTCGGATATGATCCCGTTTTCATTCCTGTCGGAAGCACGCTCACCTTCGCCGAGATGGATGTGGAAGCGAAGAACCGCATCAGCCATCGTGCACGCGCAGTGGAGAAGGCCGTTGCCTTCCTCCGCTCACGCTACGGAGTGCGCTAACATCCGCGCCACGAGGGCATTGATCGCCTTCGGCACACCGATGCCCGAGACCTCCAGCATTTTCGGGAAGATGCTCGCCCCGCTGAAACCCGGCGTGGCGTTCACTTCGATCGTCACCAATCGCTCGCCGGTCCAGAAGTGGTCCACGCGCACCATGCCACGGCATTCCAGCGCGGCGTAGATCGCCGCACTACGCTCCTGCACCAGGCGCGTTACTTCATCGGGTAGGGGAGCGGGCACCAGCTCCTGCGTGTCCGCAGCGTGGTACTTCGCTTCATAATCGAAGAACTCGCGCGAGTGACGGATCTCGCAAACCGGCAATGCTTGTGGGTGGCCATCGAGGTCGATGACGCCGCAGGTGAGTTCGGCACCGCTCACCGCCGCTTCCACCATCACGCTAGTTCCTTCCTTGAAAGCGACTTCGAGCGCTGCTGCGAGATCCTCGGGACGCTTCACTTTGGTCACACCCAAACTGCTGCCGCTCTGGTCCGGTTTCACGAAACAGGGATAACCGAGTTCTGCGACGCGCTCTGCGGCATCCGTACTTCCGCGCAGCAGGAATACAGAAGGCGCCACTTCGAAATCGAGCTGGCGCAGCAAGGCCGTTGTGCCGAATTTGCTGAAGGAGAGCGCCATGCTCAGGACACCGCCGGTCTGGTAAGGCACGCCGAGCATGTCCAAATAGCCTTGCAGTTTGCCGTCCTCGCCGGGCGCACCGTGTATGGCGATGAGCGCTGCGGCGAAGTGCTCGATCCCATTTCCGCGATCCACAGCGAACGCTCCACGATCGAAGACGATCGACTTCTCACCCGCATCGGAGCAGGACCAGCTTTCACGTTCCACGGTCACGTACAGCGCTTCGTAGCGCGCACTGTCGATGGCGCCGAGCATGCGCGCCGCGCTCTGGTGGCTGATGACGGATTCGCCGGAGTAGCCGCCGCGCACCACGGCGATCAAGGGACGGGACATCATTTTAGGTTGATGACAAATATCCTTGCGCCTTCGAGGATCCTGGTCCTTCGCCCGGCGAACTGTACACGCTGCGCTGTGGACGGCCTGGATGTGATTCCCTCCCCCAAGAAGGCCCCCATTTCCCGGGCCCCCCCCCGCATTTCGCAACCTGGCCCACCCTCCCCCCCCCCCCCCCGCACAAACCCCCCCCCCCCCCCCCCCCCCCCCCCCCCCCCCCCCCCCCCCCTCGCCCCCCCCCCCCCCCCCCCCCGCCCCCCCCCCCCGCCCCCCCCCCCCCCCCCCCCCCCCCCCCCCCCCCCCCCCCCCCCCCCCCCCCCCCCCTCCCCCCCCCCCTTCCTGGACCCCCCCCCCCCCCCCCCCCCCCCCCCCCCCCCCCCCCCCCCCCCCCCCCCCCCCGCCCCCCCCCCCCCCCCCCCCCCCCCCCCGATGGGCCGGCCGCAGTCCGTTATCTTCGGCGCCGCCGCTTTCGCCCCTGCGGCATTCCTCCCATTCCCCATGTTCAAAAGCCGCTTGTTCCGCAACCTGCTGCCCGTGCTCGTGGCGGGTTTGCTCCTGCTGGGCGGTTGGGCGTGGTTGCGGCACTACACGCGGCACAACGTGGCCGCCCGTGTGCCCGATGTACAGGGCCAGACCTTCGCGGAGGCAGCGGACATGCTGGCCAAGCGTGAACTCATCGCCATCGTGATCGATTCGGTGTACACCGATGAACTGCCCAAAGGCAGCGTGGTGGACCAGGATCCCGATGCAGGCAAGGATGTGAAGCCCGGCCGCAAAGTGTACCTGGTGCTCAACGCCAGCCAGCCCAAGATGATCGACATGCCCAAGTTGGTGGACCTGAGCAAGCGCCAGGCGATCAGCGTGCTGGAGATCATCGGGCTCAAGGTGCGCGAACTCCAGTACAAGCCGGATCCGTGCGTTGATTGCGTGATCGCCCAGCTTTACAAGGGCCAGCCCATCCAGCCGAACGACCGCATCCGGCGAGGGGAGGCGATCACTCTGGTGCTGGGCAGCGGAGAACGCGGTGAACGCGTCCCAGTTCCGGACCTCATCGGGCTCACCAGCGCCGATGTGGGTTTGGTGCTCAACATGGCTTCCTTGAACCTGGGTGTGGTGGTGGAATGCGAGGGCTGCAATACCTCCGCGGATTCCACGTTGGCGAGGGTGCGCCGCCAATCTCCTGCGGCGGGCGCCAACAACCGCATTGCTTTGGGCAGCACCATCGACCTTTGGCTCACCGCCGATACCGCCGGACTACGCCCCCCTGATGGTTGGAACGACCCCACGAACTACTCCAATACGGACAGCTCCGATGCGGACCTGTAAGCTCTTTCTCGTCGCAGTGCTCTGGACCGCTTCCTGGGCGGTGCTCGCCCAAGGCGTATCGCTCACGCCGTTGACCGCACGCCCCGTTCCCGAGGCGGTGCGCGCCATGCAGAAGGCGAACGGGCTGAACGAGCATTTCATCTACCAGTACGCACCGCAGTCGATCCCGCTGGTGGACGACTTCTCGATCGATCGCACGCGCAAGCGTTGGGCGCAGGGCGATGACCCGAACGTTTCGCTCACAGAGACGATCTATCGCTTGGAGGTGGCGGGTGTTTCCACACCTGACATGGTCTTCTCTGCCGATACCACCTTCCTCTACATGACCGACACGGCAGGAGTGGATACGACCACGCGAACCGCCCTGCCGGAAGTGACCGTGGTGGTTCGCGCGGTGACCACCTACCCGGTCGCGGAGGAAACGGTGCAAGCATGGCCGGCCTACAATGTGTTCGATACCATCCAGAGCCCTTCGCCCGATACCATCGATCTCGTCTCGCCGGACCTGGTGCAGGACTCGATGCTCGTGTACACCGTCGCTCAGGACCCCCGCACCTACGTGAACCCGGACAACAGCGTTGTTCCCTTGGTCCTTTGGCAGGATGATGATGTGTACATCAACGGTACCTACCCGGTCGATCCACCCACCATCGGTGTGGCCACCTTCGATGGGCTTTCGCGCACCGGTTACCCGTACAATTTCGGGTCGTACACCGCGCACGGTATCGCCGATCACCTCACCACGGTGGACATCGATCTCTCCACCTACGCACCCGAGGATTCGCTCTACCTCAGTTTCTTCTACCAGCCACAGGGCCTCAGCGGCGATAACAGCGCACAGCCGATCGACAGTCTGGTGCTGGAGTTCTGGTCACCCGTTGCGCAGTTCTGGTACCATGCATGGAGCACGCCGTACGTGCCATTGCAGCCCTTCCAACAGATCCTCGTGCCCGTCAAGGATCCGCTCTTCTTCGGACCCGATTTCAAGTTCCGTTTCCTGAACTACGCCACGCTCAGCGGGTCGTTCGATCACTGGCACCTGGACTACGTGCGCATGGGTGCGCAGCGCACCTTCGATGATACACGCTTGATCGACGTGGCGTACATGTACCCGGAATCCAGCCTGTTGCAGACCTACACCAGTGTGCCTTTCCACAAGTTCCAGGAAGCGCCGGGATCCTACATGGCACAGAGCATTACGGCGCAGCAGCAGAACCTGGACAACGTGGATCGGTTCATCACCTATGGCATGCTGGCGAAGGAGGAGAACGGCGGGCCGCCCTTCAACTTCAACAACGGCAACAACACCAGTGGCAATGCCTCGCTCATCTTCCCCAGCGATCACGCGATCAACAGCACCCCGAACGATTTCGTTTATGATCCGACCTTGAGCACCGATGCCGCTTTCTGGCGCGTGAAGCTTTGGACGAACTGCACTCCGGACATCAACCGGTACAACGACACGGTGACCTTCATCCAGGAGATCAGCAATTACATGAGCTATGATGATGGCAGCGCTGAGCTGAGCGTTGGACTGAACACCAATGGCTCGGCGCTCGCCTATCGTTTCGATGTGGTTGGCGGTGATTCCCTGCGTGCGGTACGCATGTACTTCAATCCGCAGGCGAACGATCCGCAATCCTCGCCCAACCCGTTGCAGGGCACCTTCCTGGTCACTGTCTGGAACTCCCTCACCCCTGAGAACATCATCTGGCAGAATTTTTCCTTCTCCGCACCGGAGTACAGGCTGGACGGGATCGATCACTTCGTGGAGTACCCGTTGGACAGCACGATCTGGGTGGAGGGCACCTTCTATGTGGGATGGGTGCAGCCCAATAACGTGCGGATGAACCTTGGCTTCGATCGCAACCGCAACAACCAGAACAAGATCTTCTACCGCACCACCACCACCTTCCAACCCTTCCCGGTGGAAGGTTCGTTGATGATGCGGCCGGTCTTCGTGGCTGCCACCGATCCGTTCGCGGGGATCGATGATGGCGGTTCGGCAAGCTCACCGCGACAATTGACACTTGTGCCCAACCCGGCGAACGATGCGGTGCTGGTTCGCTGTGATGATGCGATGCCGGGATCGATCGTGCAATGCCTGGATGCCACAGGCCGCTTGGTGAAGCAGGAGAGTTGGATGGCGAACAGGGCCATGGAGATAGGTCATCTGAACCCGGGCATGTACATCGTCCGTCTTGTCGATCGTGAAGGAAATCCCCTGGCGCAAGAGCGCTTGCTCATACAGCGCTGATGGCCATAGAAGAGATCGACCCGCAAGGCGAAGAGCAGGAACTTTACGAGCATCACCGCATCGTTTGTGATCCGAAGCAGTCGCAGATACGGCTGGACAAATTCCTGTTCGACCGCCTGGCGCACACATCCCGCAACCGCATCCAGGTCGCGGCGAAGGCAGGCAATGTTCTGGTGAACGAGAAGGCCGCCAAGCCGAGCCAGAAGGTGAAGCCCGGTGATGTGATCAGCATCGTGCTGCCTTATCCGCAGCGCGAGGTGGAGTTGACGCCTGAAAACATTCCGCTCAATGTGCTCTTCGAGGATGACCATGTGCTGGTGATAGAAAAGCAGGCCGGGCTTGTGGTACACCCGGGTCATGGCAACTGGACCGGCACACTGGTGAACGCATTGCTCTACCACTTCGGCAAGCTGCCCAGCACACCGGGGGCGGAGATCCCTCGTCCGGGGCTCGTGCATCGGTTGGACAAGGACACCAGCGGTGTGATGGTGATCGGGAAGACGGAGGAAGCCCTCACGCACCTGGCTCGCCAGTTCTTCGATCGTACCAGCGACCGCCGCTACAACGCGCTGGTCTGGGGCGATTTCAATGAGGATGAAGGGGTGATCGAAGGGCATATCGGCCGAAGCGTGAAGGACCGCACTGTGCAGTTCGTGTTCCCTGAAGGAGACCAAGGGAAAGCCGCGGTGACCCGTTGGCGGGTGATCGAACGCTTCCGTTATGTGACCTTGGTGGAGTGCAAACTGGAAACCGGTCGCACGCACCAGATCCGGGTACACATGCAATGGACCGGCCATCCGCTCTTCAACGATGCTGCTTATGGCGGTGATCGCGTGTTGAAGGGGACTACGTTCACCAAATACAAGCAGTTCGTGGAGAATTGCTTCAAGATCGTCCCACGGCAGGCCTTGCATGCACGCACGCTCGACTTCGATCACCCGATCACCGGAAAGCGCTTGCACTTCGAGAGCCCGCTACCTGCTGATATGGAAGCCGTGTTGGAGCGCTGGCGGACCTACACCGGCTCCAAGCCGATGGAGGATCCCGGCGAAGAGTTCGACAAGGAAGCGGCGAACAAGATCAAGTAGGTTCCCGCGTGTCACGCCGGATGGTCTTCCTTAGTCGGACCTACTGCGCGACGTGGGGCTAGCGCTTGATCTTCCCGCTCGTCGTCCGTTCGATCTTACGAACCGTGATCACACGTCGTGGCCATTCGTGGCGGTCGAGGACGAACATCATCTTCTCCATCACATCGGCTAGTACTTCGTTCTCCGGACGTTCGGTTTCCAGCGTTAGAACGACGGCTTGGCCCAGCACGGGGTCGGGCGCACCGCTGAAGTAGTGAGGATAGGAGATGATGCCTGCGGTCTTCGCTTCCAGTTGCTCCGGGAAGATCTTCTTGCCACCGCTAAGGATCACATGGTCGTAACGACCAAGCCACCGGAAGTGCGTATCGTCGATCAATGTCACCAGATCATTGGTGACGTGTTGTGTAGTGCTCAGGTGTGGTGTGTACACGACGAGGCATCCCCGTGGGTCACGGGCAAAGTGTACATCGCCGATCGCCGTGTAGACATCTTCCGATACCGCACCGTTCAATCGGCGGAGCGCGACGTGTGTCACCGTTTCCGTGCTTCCATAACCATGGAAGACGTGCGTTGAAAGCCCTTGGAGCGCTTGAACAAGTGCTTCGCTCACCGGGCCGCCGCCGAGCAGGATCATTTCGAATTGGCGCGTTCGATCTTCCTGCAACAGGCGATGCAGTTGTACGGGTACCATCGCTGCAAAGCGGAAGCGATCGTTGCTGTTCAGCTTATCGATCACGCTGCCGCGTGGATCGATGAAGTGGGTATCGAGTCCCAAGACGAAAGGCCCGTGCGAGCATCAGCTTGCCCGCGATGTAGTCGCATGGCAGGCAATGCAGCACGCGGTCACCCGCGCGAAGACCGAAGGCGTCGCGTGTGAGTTCAGCGCTGGCGACGAGATCCTTTGCCGGAATGTGGAACTGCTTCGGTGGACCTGTGGTCCCGCTGGTGAACGCGGTGATGCCATCGCCTTCAACAAGTTGGATCGCTGTATCCCTCAGCTTCTGTGCCCAATCAGCGTCCGACTTGTTCACTTCCTCCAACGCATCGAAGTAGGATGGGATCGCCGCTCCTTCCAAGACACGACCATCGACCTTGAGGCGATCGAATTGGTTCGGCCGCATCACCCGATGGTACTGAGGTCCCATGCTTCCTCGGGACGGTACTTCAAGAAGCCGCGATCGGCCAGCAGTGGGGACGGGATGTTGTTCGCATAGACCGTGCCCGTACCGAGTCCTTGCGCCATCGTCACGTTCAACGTGGCAGTGTATTGCGCGATGGCGTTGAGGCCGATGCTGCTCTCCAATGCGGAGGTGATCCACCAACCGATACCACGTGCGGTCGCCAGGTCGATCCACTCCTGAGCGGCTGTCCATCCACCCACGAGGCTGGGCTTGATGACGATATACTGCGGCTTCACGTTGTCAAGCAGGTCCTCCTTCGCATCGCGCGTGTTCAGGCCGATGAGGTCTTCGTCCAACGCAATGGGTACGGGTGTGCTGGCACAGAGCTCGGCCATCACCTCGTATAGTCCCGGCGGAACGGGCTGCTCAATGCTATGCACATCCAACTCGGCGAGATGTCCCAGTACTTCCTGGACGTTCTTCATGGAGAAAGCACCGTTCGCATCCACACGCAGGGTGAGTTCCTTCGGTCCGTGTTCCTTTCGCACGGCGCGCAACAGTTCGAGTTCATCCTCGATGCCGATCGCGCCGATCTTCATTTTCACCGTGGTGTAACCGCAATCCATCTGCTCGCGGATACGCTTCTTCATCGTGGCCTTGTCGCCCATCCAAACCAAGCCGTTGATCGGGATGGTCTTTCGTCCGAGAGTGAAGTCCGATGGAAAGAGCGTTTTCGTTCCGCCGACTTCGAGGTCGCGCAGGCATTGCTCCACAGCGAAGCGCACGCTGGGAACATCCACCAGGTCGGTGACGAGGCGTTGGTTCCAGTTGTCCGTGCGCTCGCAGAGTTCAAGGAGCTTCACTTTCACATCAGCCGGGTACTCCTTGCTGTGGCCGGGGAAGAGCGCTGCTTCGCCGATGCCCTGGATCTCGGGGCGTTCGCCATGCCAGACGATCAGGTACCACACCGTGCGCGCGGTGATCGCACCCTTCGAGGTACCCAATTCGAACTTCGGGGTGAGGGTTCGTTCGATCCAGCTTGCGCGGAGCATCACGCAAGGATAAGGCCCAGCGAGAAGAGGATGGCCGTGAGGAAGGTCGTCAGCGCGAGCGTCTTGAGCTGTGGGTCGAGCAGGCGTGGTTCGTGGTTGGACCACACGCGGCTCAGGTGCATGATCGGCACTGGCAAGGGGAGAAGGAAGAGCCATTTCGCCACCACTGGCTTCGCCGATCGCGTGAATAGGATAAGGAGATGTAGCCGGGCCAGCAACAGGAAGGCTGTGTGATACACTTTGCGCTCTTGCTTCCCACTCGCACCACCAACGTTCGCTTCCCGCTCGCCGCGTCATTCACGATGTCACGCATATTGTTCAAGTTGAGCACGCCAGTGCTCAGAAGGCCGAATGCAACAGCGGGCTCCACCAGCCAGGTAAGCAACCAACGTTCTTGTAGAAAGAACGTACCCCCGACACCGATGATCCCAAAGAACCCGAACACGCTAAGGTCTCCGAGACCGGCGTAGCCGTACGGGTTCTTCCCGAAAGTGTATTTCACGGCAGCGGCGATGGCGGCGAGGCCGAGAAGTAGGAAGACCAGTGTCGAGGTCGTAAGGCCGAGCGCGATCGTGATCAGACCAAGGCCGCTGCCGAAGGCAAGAAGCCCGCAGACAACCATTGCGCGTTTCATCGCGGCCGGAGAAATGGCGCCGCTCTGAACAGCACGCCGTGGCCCGACGCGGTCTTCGTTGTCCGTACCGTGCTGGTGGTCGCCAAGGTCGTTGGCCAGATTACTGAGGATCTGGAGCAGGAGGGCGGTCACTATTGAAAGAACGAATACCGACCACTTGAACCTCGGTGCGGTTCTTACCAATTCACCGAGACGATATGCCAACCCGCTTCCAACAAGGATACTGCTCAACGCAAGTGGCAACGTGCGCAGGCGGAATGCGGAGAGCCAGTGTTTCACGCTCTCAATTTCTTGAAGTACTCGCGCAGCACCGTTGGGCTAACCTCCGCATCCGTGCGTATTACAAGCACCGCCGGTTTCTCCTGCGGCTTGTAGATCTGTTCCAGCCCGGTTTTCAACGAAGCCATGTCGTTCGCCTCGTAGCACGGCAGATTGAAGGAGCGGGCGAGAGCCATCGGATCGCGAGCGTGCGGAGCATCGAACCACTTCAATAGTTCTGGATCCTTGTCTGGCCCTTCGATGACGCGGAAGATGTTGCCGCCGCCGTTGTCGATGACGATGATGCGCAGGAGAGGGGAGAGGTGCGCGTTCCAGAACGCGTTGCTGTCGTAAAGGAATGCTGTATCCCCGGTGATGAGCGTGGTTGGCTTTTGTGAAGCGATGGTTGCACCGACGGCCGTGCTCGTACAGCCATCGATCCCGCTCGTTCCGCGATTGCTGAACCACCGCAAGCCGCGAGTGCGTTCGAAGAGTTGGGCGTAGCGGGCAGGTGTGCTGTTGGCGAGTTGCACATCGCTCTTCTCCGGAATTTGGTCCATCAAAGCAGCAAAGACCGTGAGGTCGCAGAACGGTGCTTCGGCCAGCAGTTCCGCGTGCTTGCCTTGTAACCGTTCATTCACCATGCGCCATGCATCCCGATAGATGCTCTCGTTGCCTTGCACGCCTCCTGCCATTTGTGCGAAGAAGATCTCGGGTGATACCGCGATGTCATGCGTGAGGCTCTGGTAGGTGTCGTAGTGGCGTTGACCGGCATCCACGTTCCAGTGCTGCGCGGGCTTCCACTTGCGCAAGAGCCCTTTGATCCGCTTGCTCACGATCGCTCCACCGAAAGTGATCAGGAGATCGGCTTCAGGTCGTTCTCGTTCTGCTCGGTGACGCCTTCGATCACGCGGTCGATCGTGGTGATGAATGCTGGGTCGTCCAAATTGCTGGTGGCTTCCACAAGCACGCTCACCTGCGGAAGCGATCCCACCTTCGCAAGCAACGTCTTCATACCATCGCTCCACAAGCCCTGGCCTGCAAGGATCATCACCTTCTTGCATGCGCTGAACTGGCCGATGAGCCAGCGCGCATGATCCGGGAGGATGAAGGTCTCTGTCATCACCGGGGCGATGAGGCGGGAGTGCAACAGGCGCCCCGCCTGTGGGCTTTCATCGGACAACGGGAGAGTTGCCTGTTGGACCGTTCCGTACAGCGGCTCTTGGAACGGCACGTTCACATGCACTGGGCCACCAACTGGCAGCAGCGTCGTGTCCATGGCTTCGTTGATGAGCCTTCCACAGTGCCAACGGGAAAGCTCATCGTGCGCATCGCGTGGCAATTGCACGCTCCGTTTCATGTGCAAGGAGAGCACACCTTGCTGACGGATCGCCTGTCCCTCGCCTTGGTCCACCCATTCTTCCGGACGATCGGCGGTGACGACAAGGAGCGGCACACGTTGGTAGAACGCTTCTGCGATGGCCGGGCCGTAGTTCAATACGGCACTACCACTCGTGCAGATCAAGGCAACGGGAGCGTGAAGCTGCTGCGCCATACCCAACGCGAAGAAGGCGGCGCTGCGCTCATCAATGACCTGCAGGCATTGCATCCCTGGCTGTTTGGTGAATGCGATCACCAGCGGTGCACTGCGCGATCCCGGACTGATCACCGCGTGGCGCACACCCTTGGCGGCGCATAGCCTCGCTAGTTCAGCAGCCGCGAAATGGTCGGAGGTCTTCGTCACGCGGCCAAAGCTATCCGGTGCGGCGTTGTGCTTCGATGAGATCGAGCCAGGTCCGCGCCTTCAGTTCCACTTCGTCGCATTCGTGGTCCGGATCGGACCCCGCGGTGATCCCGGCACCCACGTGCAGGAGGCCCACGTTTCCGATCACCTGTATGCAGCGGATGTTCACGAAGAACTCAGCGCCATGACCATCCATCGGCCCCCAGAATCCTGCGTACAGCGATCGGTCACGCGGTTCCAATGCGTGAATGAGCCGCATTGCTTCCGTTCGCGGCGTTCCACCCACAGCAGGGGTCGGGTGCAATGCGTTGGCCAATGCCAGCGGATCCTTCTTGAGCGAACGACCGGTGATCCGGGTGCGCAAGTGCGCAACCCTGCCAGCGATCACGGTCGCAGGGCCATCGGTCTTCTGATCGAGCACGCCTTGTTCATGCATGGTTTGGAGGACCGATCGGGCCACCAGTTCCTGTTCCTCACGCTCTTTCGCACCCCATGCTGCCATGGTCATCCCCATCATCGAAGGCATGGTGCCGGCAAGTGCGTCCACTTGTACGCGATCGTCATGCATGACCAGCAACCGCTCCGGCGATGCACCTATCCATATGCCATGTTCTGCCGTGTGGATCAATGCGATGCAAGCGTCGGGCATCGAGAGTGCGGCGGCCGAGTACAAACTGCCGATGTCGATACGAGCGAGGTCCACTTCCATGGTGCGTGAGAGCACGACCTTCTCCAGCGGACCGGTTTTTATCGCAGCTACCGCTCGTTCCACGGCGGTCCGGTAGCCATTGCGGTCCAAACCTCGTGTCCCCGCGAGCGGGGTCGCTGGCATCTCGTAGCGGATGGCCATCCCTTCCAGTGAAGAGCGCTCGGAAGCGGTGGAGAGTTCGATGTCCGGTCGTATGCAAACAGCATCACCCGTGAAGGGCGCGATGACGAACGCTCCTTCACCCGTGCGGGGTGCGTGAAGGACCTGGTCGTGCTGCACCTGCACGATGGTATCACGGCCCGGTACCTTGAACGCAGCGAAGGTCGCCTTGCACGCGAGCAGCTCTTGGATCACTTCCGCCGCGCTCAACGCAGTGCGATGATCACATTGGTCAAGCGACAAACCGCGCACAGTTCGCCCGCCTCGTTGCGCACCCGGATGTCCCACACATGTGTGGTACGCCCCTGATGCAGAAGCTCCCCGGTGGCCGTAACCGTGCCGCTTCGAACCCCCTTCAAATGGTTCGCGCTCACCTCGATGCCCACAACTCCTTGCTTGTCCATATCGATCAGTAAGGAAGACCCCATGCTACCCAGGGATTCCGCAAGTGCAGCCGTCGCGCCACCGTGCAACAGTCCGGCCGGTTGATGTGTGCGGGCATCCACGGGCATCGTGGCGCAGAATCGCCCCTGTTCGTCCACGAGGAAGCGGATACCGAGGTGCCCAACGAGCGTGTTCTCTTGGAGCGTGTTGGCGAATTCTGCTTGTTCCGGTAGGAAAGGCATGGCGGGGTAGTGTGCTCAAAAGTAGCCGGGGCCATCTTTGTGTCATGGAGAAGGGGCGCATCCTGCTCGTGGAAGATGAACCGACGTTGCGGTCCACCTTGAAGATGAACTTCGAGTTGGAGGGATACGCTGTTACTACAGCCCTCACTGGTCCGGAAGGGTTGGACCGACTGCGCGGTGCCCGCTTCGACCTGGTCGTTATGGATGTGATGTTGCCCGGGCTCGATGGCTACACCGTCATCGAGACCGTGCGACTGGAAGGTGACACCACCCCGGTGCTCTTCCTCACCGCTCGAAATGCTCCCGCCGATCGGATCCGGGGGCTACGGGCGGGCGATGACCATCTGTCAAAGCCCTTCGACCTCGAGGAGTTGCTGCTGCGCATCGGAAAGCTGGTCCGTCGCCATGGTTCCGACGAGGTGCCGACCAACCCCACCACCTACTCATTCGCGGGCAACCACCTCGATTTCACCAGTTATGAGGCCATCGGGCGGAACGGGGAGAAGCGAACCCTGAGCCAGCGGGAAGCCATGCTCCTGCGGTTGCTTGTGGAAAAGGCCGGGCAGGTGGTATCGCGGGAGGAGATCCTCCAAAAGGTCTGGGGATACAATGTCTTTCCCACTACGCGCACGGTGGACAATTTCATCGTGGCTTTCCGGAAGTACTTCGAGGTGGACCCACGTGTGCCCCAGCACTTTCACTCCATACGGGGCGTAGGGGTACAAGTTCACCCCCTGATTTTTTTTCGTCTTGCTGGCAACCCCATTCCAGCACCCCCGTCTTTTCCTCAACCAAGGCCCTCTTCCTGGTCTTGGGCTGGTTCCAATCATTCCTTGCAGGTTTACCGCGCGGGGGTCCCAAAAGGACCCCCGTTCGGTTTTTGGTCGGGGATCGGGTCGAGGAGGGCATAAAAGCTCGTCGCTTGCAGACCGATCCGCCTCAACCTATCTTGCGTCGGCTTTTGAAGAAGCACCGTTCACAACACCCCATCGAACAACCATGAAGCTCTCGTTCTCCCACCTTCTGTTCGCCGCTGCCACGCTGTTCACTGCTAGCACGATTACCGCTCAAGACCAGGTGGATGTTGGCTTGTACCATAATGGCGACAAGCTCGAAGTGCGCGTTCGCCCCGCCAGTTCCTTCAATGGGATCTTCTCCAGCATGGTTTTCACCATCCGCTGGGACGCTGCTTCGGGGGCCACGCTCGGAGCCATTCAGCAGGAAGGCGCTCCCGCGCAATACCTGCCCATTTCACGTTCTGGTGCGCTTCGCGAGAACGGTAGCCAGAACTACCAGGTGTTCGCCGGTTTCGGCGTTACCCCGATGGCCGCCCTCGAGACCGCATGGGCTGCTGGTCAGGAATACGTGATCGCAACCATTCCCGTCAGTGGCAAAGGCGAGTTCGAACTCTTGAACGACGCATGGACCGCTGAAGCCGCCAACAACGCCGATTATTACGTTTCGTTGGGCGGTGCCGATCGCACAGGGATCATCTACAAAGGCTTGGCCGCAGCCGGAGAGGACGGAAGCGTGAGCATCCAACCGAACCCCAACAATGGTCACTTCATCTTCAGCTTCAGCACCAAGACACCGATGGATGTCACAGTGGAAGTAATGAACGCGCTCGGTCAGTCCGTGTTCAACGAGACCTTGCGTGAATTTGAAGGAACTTACCGCAAGGAGATGGACCTCACGAGCCAAAGCAATGGGGTCTATTACTTGAAGGTGAAGCGTGGCGGAGAATCCAGCACGCACAAGATCGTTTACCGCTAGAGCGGATCCCGCGAGAACAATGGAAGGGAGGCAAAGGTCTCCCTTCTTCTTTTTCAGGTGATGCAACTCGCGCACCACTCGCTCTCCACATCGTGTACGAAGGGTTTCGCGGGGTCGCGCAATTCAGCGACCAACTGTTCGAGCAGTGCGCCCATGGGTTCGAGCATGCTACGGTCGATCAGGTTGGAGCCGTTGATGGTGAGCCATACACCTTCGGCATCCGAAGGTTTGCGCAGCGGCACCACCCCGGCGCGCATCACGTTGAGCGCACTTTCTTGTTGGAACGCCATGAACGCGTAGATGACCAATTGCAGCGCGTATCGATGCCGTGGCAGCAGGTCCGCTCGTTCAAGGCTCTTCAGCCGCAGATCTTCGGGTTTCACACTTCCGGTCTTCAGGTCAAGCAGGTGCATGAGCCCGTTCCGTTCCTCCATGCGATCGCAGGTTCCGCAGAGCTTCACTTGCGGAGCAAGCGCGGCGGAAAGCGATGATTCCAGTGCCAAGGGTATGGTGGTGATCGCGGCGCATCGGTCGGCCTCACGCTCGAGGTAGTTCGCCATTGCGTGTGTTGCCATCTCGATGCGAAGTCGGAAGTTGCCTTCCGCCAGCACCCGATCCGGGAAGTCCTTGCGCAGTTGTGTCAGCAAGCGCTCATGTACTTCCTTCGCTGCTGTGCGAAGTGCCGATGCTTCGAGCACTGCCCCAAGCGATGGTCGATAAATGCTCTCCAAGGTGCGGTGAACGGCGCTGCCCAACACGTCGCTCCCCAACGTTCCATCGTTGTGGTCCGGTGGGCGTATGCCCAGCACATGAGTGATGTGGAAGTCCAGCGGGCAGCGTAACCAGGTACCGAGGGCGGTCGGGGAGAAGCCTCTCGCGGCAAGGCTGTCCAGGCGTTCGATCACCGCTGTGGATTTGGCCACCACAATGGCTGCGGTCGATCGCGAAGGCATATTCGCTCGCTGGACATCGTCGTTGATGCGCGTTCTCGTGTTCGGCACCAGATCATGGCGCCATTGTGCAATGAAACGGGTGGGCTCACCGGAGCCATCACCACCACCGTGACCTACCAGTCGTAGCTCACGCGAGTGGTGCAACAACCGATGGACGTGGTATGCGGCGATCGCCTGTGCATCGCTTGGCAAGGGCAGGCCGTGGTACCGACGCAGGTCGAGTGGGATCCAACTTTGGGCCGTGGCCGTGCCCGGCAAGGTCTCCTCGGTAGCTCCAAGTACGATGACACGTTCATGATCGATGCTGCGCGTTTCGAGCAAGCCCATGATCTGGAGTCCGGTGAGCGGTTCGCCCAAGAGTGTCAGTCGCTCATCGCGCAAGGCCCGCTGCCTGAGAAGGCGGTATGTGGCCGCATCGATCCCTGATGCATCATACCGCCTCAACGCTTGTTCCAAGGCCCGCTCCACTTGTGCCAGATGAAAGAGTTGCTCCACTGCAAGTCGGTCGGCTGCGCGGCATTTTTTCGCCCACGCGATGAGCTCGCGAACCCGCGAATGCACATCACTGTTCTGCTCGACCGGCGCCAAAGCCGCTCGCAAGTGGTCCGCATGAGCGAAGTCGGCATGCCTCGCCATGATCAGTAGGTTCTCGATGAAGATCCGCGTGGACCCGTTCTTGTGCAGTTGTTCAAGCAGCTTGGTCGTTCGAGCGCCTTCGTGCAGGAAGGGATGCAGCAGCAGCCGCTCGAGATCGGCCAGCATCATTCCCGTTGCTGCTGTGGCATGAACTTGCAGAAAGGCCTCCACCAGTCCGTTCACGGGCAGCGCAGTCAGCGATAAGCCCATGGTCACGTTCATCGGCCCTATGTCTGCGGGCAATGCGTCGATCAGCGGGAGCAAGAGGCTTTCATCGGCGAGAACGACCACCGTATCCGCACGTTCTTCCAGCGAAAGCCCTGCTAGCCATTGGGCCGCATGGTGTACTTGCGCGAGCCGGTTCGGCACCGTGGCCACATCGATGGTGCGGTCGCCTTCCACGATGCCATTGATCGGATGGAAGGCACCGTTCACCACATCCCTTATCGAGCGTCGGAGGAACCTTCCGGCTTCCTGCTGCGGGTCATCCAAGTAATAGCGATCGCTGTCCCACGCCACCTGACCAGTCTGTTGCTTCCTAAGGTGTTGCACCACGGCGGTGGTGGCAGGGTCGAGCGCATTGAGCCCGGCGAACCAGGTCATCGCCCAAGGCGACCGCCACAGCTTATCGCGCAAGGCATCAACGGCTTTGCGTGCCACGGCTCCCGATGTGCCAACGTGCCGTTCGTTCATCAGTTCGGTGAAGCGCTTGTGGAGTGCCCCGGTGCGCGCCCATTGCTGCAGGGACCGCTGCTGCGAAGGGCTGAGCGCTTCGCTTCCCCGGAAGCTCCAATCCTCGATCTCGTGATAAGCGCGCAGGTCACGGTACAATTGATCCGGGTCGAGCAGGTGCGCATCCACCTCGCTCATATCCCTAAGGGTAACAGGCGCCCACTTCAGGAACTCGGCCAGCGGCTCGGCCCTGTCGCCCTCCACATCCCGGTGTGCTTGGTGCAACAGGAAGAGCATTTCGGTGGTCCCACCTTGGCGCATACCCGAAACGCGTTGCATGAAGGAACCTGGATCGAAGAGTTCCGGGCTCCAGAGGGTGGTGCCTGCCGACCGGGCGAGGTACTTTCGCAGATGCAACCCAGCGCGACGGCCCGGAAGCACGACAGCCAACCGGTCCAGTTCGTTCCGGTGCCGTTGCAACAGCAGCTTGGCGAGGCGTTCGAGAAAAGGTTCCATGAGCGTGGCGGAAGATAGTCCCCGACCCCCCGGCGCAAAGGAGCCGATGTTCCCGGCTTATCGCAGATTGGCAGCCGGACAGCACTACTACCGCATCGAAGGTCCCACGGCCTTCACGGATATCCAAGTCATCGGAAAGCGGCATCTGGTGCACCAAGTGAACGGGGCGGCTTACCCGGAGCGGGTTCGGATACACGAGATGCTTGCCTGTAAGGGTCCCTTCGTGGAAATGGAGGGGGCTGAGTGGGAGCGGATGTTCGCCGGGATCCGGTAGATTAACAGCGCCAAGGAAGTATACGGCACAGGCAACGCCGAAGGCCTTCCAGCGGTCCCATCACCATGTTCCTACGCCGGTCACTTTCCCTGCTCGCTGCAACCAGCTTTTTGTGCGCCCAAGCCACCCACATCGTTGGTGGGGAGTTGTTCTACGATCACTTGGGGGGAAGCCAGTACCAGGTCACGCTGAAGCTCTACAGGGATTGCACGGGTATCGCCTTCGATGCTACTGCGGCGGTCGGGGTCTTCAACGCCGACGGCTCGCTCTATGCGACCCAGACGCTCACCTTCCCCGGGGCGCAGAACGTACCCATCGTACTGGACAGCCCGTGCCTGACGCTTCCGCCGAACCTGTGCGTGGAAACCACTTCCTACGTCGGCATCTTCGACCTGCCGCCAACAGTTGATGGATACATCCTCAGCTATCAACGTTGTTGCCGCACCGGCATCATCAACAACTTGCAGAACCCGGGTGATCTCGGCCTCACGGTCACCACACGTGTTCCCGGACAGAGCATCGCGAGCAACAGTTCGCCGCGCTTCAACGAGTTGCCACCGATCGCCCTCTGCCTCAATGCACCATTGAGCTTCGATCACAGTGCCACGGATCCGGATGGTGACAGCCTCGTGTACGCATTGTGTACGCCCTTCAATGGGGGCACCGCCTTGGATCCGCAGCCGAACCCTCCTACGGCACCACCCTACGCTCCGGTGACCTGGCTGGCTCCTTACACGGAGGGTTATCCGATCGATTCCGACCCCGCGATCGCAGTGGATCCCGCCACCGGTTTGCTCACACTAACGCCGAACCTTCAAGGCAATTTCACGATCGGGGTGTTGGTACAGGAATACCGAAATGGGGTGTTGCTGAACGAGACCCGCCGCGATTTCCTATTCAAGGTGGTGGCGTGCGATGCAGTGGTAACCGCAGGGATCCAGCCGCAAACTGAGTTCTGCCAAGACCTCACCATGAACTTTAGCAGTGGAAGCGCTGGTGCGGTGCAGTACCACTGGGACTTCGGTGTGGCAGGGATCGAAGCGGATACCGCCAACACGACCAACCCGAGCTGGACCTTCAGTGAGCCCGGTACCTACAACGTAACGCTCATCGCCAATCCGGGTACCACGTGCGCCGATACGACCACGAGCGTATTCAACGTCTATCTTTCTCCGGAGCCCTTCATCACCACACCGCCGTTCGCTTGCGGGAACCTGCCTGTCACGCTCCTGGCGGAAGGCACGTTCGGGGCGAATGCAAACTTGCAGTGGCAGCTGGGTGCAGGAAGCCAACCCACCACGGCCAATACGCCGGAGGTCACTGTGCAATTCGCCGATCCCGGGGACCATGAGGTGTCGTTGCTCGTTGCGGAGAACGGATGCACGGGTTTCTATTCCACCACGATCAGCAATGCAGCTCAGCCCGTTGCGGCTTTCTCTGTGACACCCGCGTCACCACAACTAGTTGGAGTGCCAGTGACCTTCACCGATGGCAGCGCAGCACCCGGTGGTGCCATCGATAGCTGGTGGTGGACCATCGATGACACTGAATGGACCAGTGATGATGCCGTGGCCAGTTGGACCACCCCATGGCCGGGCACTTACCACATCACGCTGGTGGTGACCACTGCGCAAGGTTGCGCGGACACCACGGATGCCTACTATGTCGTGATCGGTGGACCGCTCACGATACCGAACGTCTTCAGTCCGAACGGCGACGGGAACAACGAGACCTTCCACATCATCAATGTGGACCAATACAACAACGACCTGTACGTGTACAACCGCTGGGGCAGCAAGGTGTACACCAGCCGCAATTACAAGAACCAATGGGATGGCGACGGTGTGCCCGACGGTACCTATTACTATGTGCTCCGGATCGATGACGGTCGGGAGTTCAGTGGACATGTTACGCTCTTGCGATAGAGATCTTGCGGAACACCGATAGCGGATCCCCACGATGAACAGAACCTTGCGAGCCACCAGCCTGATAGGGGCTTTTGTCCTCGCGGGAACCGCTTGTGCAACGCACATCATCGGCGGGGAGATGTACTATGACCACTTGGGGGGCAACCAGTACAAGGTGACGCTGGCTCTTTACCGGGATTGTGGACCGGACAACCAGAACGGTACCGGCTTCGATGCGCTCGCGCTCTTCGTAGTGTATGACATGAACGGGACCGAGATCACGAACGTGAGCGTGTCCGATCCCGGTGAAACGATCATCCCGGTGGACCTGGATGACCCATGCTTGACCGCACCCCCGGAAGTGTGCGTGGCGACCACCTTGTACGAGCACATCTTCGATCTTCCACCCATTCCCGGTGGCTATACCATCAGCTATCAACGCTGCTGCCGTACCCCTGCCATGGTGAACCTCAGCGGTCAGCAAGGGATCACGTGCACGGTGCATATTCCGGGTCCGCCTGATGCCGTGAACAGTTCGCCACGTTTCGCCGAGTATCCTCCCATCGCCCTGTGCATGGACCAGGACCTCAGTTTCGATCACAGTGCCACCGACCCCGATGGCGACCAGCTCGTTTACGGCCTGTGCGCACCCTTCCAAGGTGCCGATGCCCTCAACCCTGCGCCGCTAGCACCACCACCGCCCTATCAAGAGGTTACTTGGGCCGCCGGTTATTCAGCCGGTATGCCATTGGATTCGGATCCTCCGATCGCCATCGATCCAGTAAACGGCTTGCTCACCTTGCATCCAACCTTGCAGGGTGCCTTCACCGTTGGCGTGTGCGTTACCGAGATCCGTAACGGCGTGGTCATCGGGGAATCGCGCCGCGATTTCATGTTCAAGGTGGTGCAGTGCAATGCGGCGGTAACGGCCGTGATCGCCGACCAGAGCGGGGGGCAGATCTGCACGGGCCTCACGCAAGCCTTCGAGAACGAAAGCCTGAACGGGACCGAGTGGTTGTGGGATTTCGGTGAACCGAACACATCGGCCGATGTGAGTACCGAAATGGAACCCACATGGACGTATACCCTCCCGGGGACGTACACGGTCACGCTCATCGCCAATCCGGGTGCACCGTGTGCCGACACGAGCTTCAACACGTTCGAACTGTCGCTGCCATTGCAGGCCTACTTCGAGCCGCCACCGATCCGCTGCCCGGACGAACTTGCCGAGTTCCTGGCGGAAGGGATCTACACGCCCACTACGAGCATCGCATGGGATTTCGGTGGTGTTGCTGATCCGAGCACAGGTGATGGCGTGGGGCCCACTGCGCGCTTCCTTCCGGTGGGAGTACATCCGGTGACCGTCACTTACACCGAGAGCGGTTGCACCGACAGCTACACCGATTCGGTGGTAGTGTATCCATTGCCGGTCGTGGATTTCACCAGTGATCCGAACGCGTGTGTGGGATCACCTTTCGCCTTCAACAACCTGAGCACGGCATGGACGCCCATGACCTATGCATGGAGCTTGGGTGATGGCACGGTGAGCAACGATAGCGGTCTGGTCCACATCTACGAGAACCCCGGAACGTACACCGTTTCTCTCACCGCAGCGACCAGCACGGGTTGCATCCACGAGGAAACCGTTGAGCGTATCGGCGTGGTGCAGGTCTACCCAAGTCCCGTGGCCGCTTTCACGGCTTTGCCTGCCGAGGTGAGCATTTTCGATCCGCATGTGTGGATCGAGGACTACAGCAACCTTTCCGTGGATTGGCGCTATTCGATCGAAGGGCAGGAAGTGCGCGACACCCGCTTTGAACATTGGTTCGATGAAGGGGGACAGTTCACCATCACGCAAGTGGTCACCAGTATCGACGGATGCACCGATAGTACCACGCGCGTTGTGATCGTGAGCGACCACCTGTTCTATGCACCGCTCGCCTTCACGCCGGATGGTGACGACTTGAACGAGGAATGGCTACCGATGGTGAAGGGTGCGCACGAATACGAGCTGGTCATTTTCGATCGTTGGGGTGAGGAACGCTTCCGCACGACCGATCCCAAGAAAGGCTGGAACGGTGATGGCCTGCCACAGGGCCTCTTTCTATTCACTGCACGCGTGAAGGAGTTCGGCAGTTTCGCGAAGGATTACGTAGGCCACTTCTCCCTGCTCCGCTGAGGGCGGTCAGTCAGCATCGCGCCTCATGTCCACGTGCGGGATACCATCCCACGGATAATCAGGTCCTTGGCGAACGTACCCGAAGCGTTCGTAGAATTTTTCCAAGTGCGCTTGCGCAGCGAGCTCCGATCGGCGTGATCCGTGAGCGCGTTGCAGTTCCTGCAAGGCGAATTGCATGAGATCACCCGCGATCCCATGTCCACGACGATCCGCGCGCACCACCACCCGACCCACATGCGGAAGGCCATGGTCATCGGGCGGAAGGATGCGCGCACAGGCGATGAGATCCCCCTCGGTTGTTCGCCCCAGAATGTGGATCGCAGCTGGATCGCGACCATCGATCTCGGCATATGCGCAGGCTTGTTCCACCACGAAGACATCGGTACGCAGGCGCAGCAGATCGTGCAACTCGTCCACGGTCAGTTCATTGAAGCTTTTCGCGTTCCATAGGATGTTCATCGCAACGGGATCAAAGTGCCGGTGGTGACGTACAGCAGCGCGCCTTCCACATGTGTGTGACCCAGTTCGGTGAGCAAGCGCATGTAATTGCGCACCTGCTCCTCGTGTCGGTCATTGGGTGCGCCGGTCTTGATATCCAGGACGCGCGCGATCGCGTCCTCGAAAACCAGGCGATCCGGGCGATGGCTCTTGCCATCCGCTGTTATGATGCTCGCCTCGGTGCGCACGGTGAGTTGTTCGCCATAGTAGGCCGCAAGATGAGGCGAGGTGAGCAGTGCCTGTAATCGAGCAGTGAGCGGCCCGGCTTCGGCCGCATCGAGCACTCCTTCTTCCACGGCTGAAGTGAGCACCCCGTCCAACATGCCAGCGTGCTGCACCCTGCCAAGCACTTCATGCATCGCATTGCCGAACCGACGGTAGGGGTCCGGATCGGCGGGATCCCAGCTTTCCGGCGCTTCGAACCGTACGCTCACCACCGGGCGTTCTTGCGTGGTTCCAACATCCGTCATGGGTTCGCCAAGCGGCGTCGTGCGCAGTTGCCAGGGAGCGGTGCGCTCCCCCATGATCGATCGGGAACCATCGCCTGTTGCGCTCATATTGGCGAGCAGAGCGATCGTCACATCATCCGCACGGGCTTCGGGGACCAAGGCGTAGAGCCGCTGTTTCGGCCGTGTGAAGGCGACGTACAGCAGATCGAGGTTGTCCAACGTGCGGAGGCCCTGCTCCTCATCGAGTTCCTCCAATTCTGCTTCGCCGAGCGCGGCGCTCTCGCGCACGAGTGCGTGCTCCAGTTCGGGGACCGCATCCCCCGGTCTCACCCAAAGGCGCTCGCCGTGGCTCGCGGTGCTGGCCATGCGTGCATTGGGAACGATCACCACGGAGAATTCCAAGCCTTTCGCCTTGTGCACGGTCATCACTTGCACGGCATGGCTGTTCGCAGGTGGAGCCGACGCGCGTTCGCCACCGCTACGTTCCCAGTGTTCCAGGAAACCGCCGATGTCCTGTCCGTGTTCGTTCGTCCAAGTATGTACCTCGTCAAGGAGCGTGAGCAAGTGAGCGTCCTCGGCTGGCTTGCAGCCCATGCTGCGGGCCAACTGGGTTATCAACGCGGAGATGGTCGTGCGCAGGCTTGGGGAACCGTTCTTGGCGAGCCATGCACGCATGGCTTTCGGCGGATCGATCAAGGTATCCGCTTCGAACGGGTCGACAGCCGATGCCCCGTTGGCGTTGTTCCGTGCTTGGTGCTGCAATACGCGCGTTGCCGCTGTTGCGTCGCCCTTGTGCAGGAAGCGCAGGAGGTCGATGATCCCTTCGATCACCGGATCCCCGCTCAATCGCAAGCCATCAGGTGATATCACGGCGAAGCCATGGGCGATGAGATGCGCTGCCACTGTGCGACCGAGCGATTTCGATCGTACAAGCACGGCGATATCTCCCGGAACGAAGCCATCCGCGATCGTTTCGTTCACACTGCGCAGTAGGAAGTCGAGCATTGCCCCGGTGGCTTCCTCCCCGCTCTTGTCCTTTTCCAGTTTTTCCAGATGCACCAAGCCCACGGACTTTTTTCTCGGATGCTGCTCGTGCGCATGGTAAACGCTGCGCAGGTCGGCTGGCAGCACTTCCGCCAGCGGACCGAAGAGCGCGTTGTTGAAGTTCACGATGGTGCTCGCGGAACGGTGGTTGTCCGCAAGGGGCTCAGGAGCCTTGAAGTTGCGGACAAGCGTCGCCTCCCGTTCGACTTCGAGGTCGGTCTTGGCTGGGGGGAAGAGGTTCGGTAGATCTTTGAACAGCCGCACTTCGCCGTTGCGCCAACGGTAGATCGCCTGCTTGGCATCACCCACGATCAGCGCGCTTCCGCCGGAGGCCAGCGCATTATCGATCAGTGGCAGCAGCGTGTGCCATTGCAAGAGCGAGGTATCCTGGAACTCATCGATGAGGAAGTGACGGTAGCGCTCACCGAGGCGCTCATAGATGTAAGGCACCGGCTCCTCGCGCACGACCTGCGACACTTTACGTGTCAGGTCGCTGAAGAAGGCCACACCATCAGCTTGCTTCAAATTTTCCAGGCAGCGATCCAGCTGATCCAGGGCGAACGCAGACGGCAACTCGCGCAGCACCGCTCTGCGGATGAAGTACGTCCGCTGGCCTTGTTCGCGCAGCGTTTCGGCTTCATTGTACAGGTGCTGTAGTTCAATCGCCAAGGGCTCCAAGGCCGCACGCGCATCGGGTCCGGCCTTCGAGCTGTACCACTTGCCAACTTCAATGGTCTTCAGCGTATTGCTTCCCGGCGTGATCCACACATCACCGAAATCCCTGAGCTTCTTGAACCAGCCGTAATATCCGCCTTTGCCATTGGCCAGGTCTTCCACAGTGAGGCCAGCACCATCGATGAGGGCGTGCGCTTCGGCACCGATGCGTGCCAGTGCCGCGCGGAAGCTGTTCGTTTCGGATCGCAGCCTCGCGACCAACGGCTTCACCAACGAAGGGTCCAAGCCATGCAATGCACGCAAGGGGGCAAGTGCGCGCTCGTTGCCTAGTTCGCTGCTCAATTCACGCAAGGGTGCGCCGGGATCCCAAGCGCGCTCTTCGTGCAGCAGTTGCTGGCAGGCTTCGCTGAGCAGCTCGGTCACCTGCGCGTCCACGCCGGCTTCGGCGATGAGGGCATCCACGGCACGATCGCGGTACCAACGTTCCTCGGTGGTCATGCGCAGGTCGTGGTCCAGTTGCAGGTCCCGCGCAAATGGCTGCACCACGCGTCGGGTGAAGGCATCGATGGTGCTGATCCCCACCTCGCCCCAGTGATGGAGCATGTGCTTCAACACGGCTTCGGCGCGTTGTGCTATCGCGGCTTCATCCGCAGCGCACTCCTTCACCAAGTGCGCTTGCAGGTCCCGGAGCGCATCGTTGTCCAGCGTGTTCGCGGCGAGTTTTTCCAAGTTCCCGATCACGCGCTCCTTCATCTCGCCCGCCGCCTTGTTGGTGAACGTGAGGGCTAGCACCTGACGGTACGCGCTCACCTCCCAGCGCAGGCAGTGCGCCAGATAGTGCTTCACCAGTGCGTGCGTCTTGCCCGCGCCTGCACTACTGCGGAGAACCGTGAACATGCGGGTAAGATAGCCGTGGGCTTCCACCACCGGTCGACCGGAAGTGAGCAACGTCATTCATGGCAGGCTGGTCCACACCGTAAATTTGGGCTGCGCACAGAACCCTTGGTTCCGGCGTTCTACTTCCAACATGCGATCCGATCGAAATCCCCGCACCCGCCTCTGGTGGGTGGCCTGTCTGACGGTACTGTTCGTTGCGGCCTGCCGTACCGACGACCCCATTCCGCCAAGTGGTGGCAATGCCGCTATGGGCACCTTACGTATCCAAGTCGTTCCGGAGTGGGAGGGAGCACCCTTCGCACCGTACACCGAGTACCGTGCGCCCCACGACTACCGTTTTCAGGTCGAGTTCCTTCGAATGTACCTGAGCGATATCCGCCTCGTTGATGCCAACGGTGAGACCAAGGTGGATCCAGTGCGCCTCCTCGATCTGAACAACGGCGCATTCAACATGGACCTGGCCGTGCCAGCGGGAACATGGTACGGAGTACGTGCCGGATTGGGTCTGCCACCGGAATTGAACCATACGGATCCCTCGCTTTATGGAAGTGATCATCCATTGAGCGTGAACACCGGCATGTCACGTACACACAGGTATGGACACGTGCTACACCACGGTGGACCTCTTTCCAGCATTGCCCTTCACCACCGCGTCGAACACCATCACGGACCTTACCCTGCGCATTGATGTGGATGGCTTCCTGCAGAGCGGACCGGATACCATTGATGTGGCGGTGGAGAACCAGTCGCATGGTGGCAACCTGCCCCTCGCCCTGAAACTCACTCGGAACGTGTCCAATAGCCTGCATATGCAGTGAGAGCGCTTCTTATCATAGCGCTGCTCGCGCTCCTTGTCGGTTGTCGCCGGGAGACGGAGGATGAACCCGGATGGAGGAAAACCCGCTGTTCTATCTGCAGCTGCCCGTTGGCTACCCGTTCCCAAGCAACCCTGCGGAGAACCCACTGACGGATGCATCCGTGCGATTGGGCAAAGCGCTCTTCTTCGATACCCGGCTCTCACGGACCAACACGATCTCGTGCGCGAGTTGCCATCATGTGGATCGGGCCTTCAGCGATACGCTGCCCATGAGCGTGGGTGTTGATGGAGCGACGGGTATGCGCAACTCGCCCACGCTGGCGAACGTGGCCTATCACACGTCCTTCTTCCGCGATGGCGGCGTGCCCACCTTGGAGCGGCAGGTGATCGCACCGGTCCATGATGAAGCGGAGATGGACCACAACATCACCCTTGCTGCCGAAACGCTTCGAGACCTGGAGCCGTACCGTTCATTGAGCATGAAGGCCTACGGACGTGCGTTGGATCCTTACGTGATCACGCGTGCCATAGCCAGTTATGAACGCACGCTGATCAGCGGTTGGTCGCGGTATGACCGCTACCTTCAAGGAGATGCCTCAGCAATGACCGATGCCGAAGTGCGTGGCATGCAGCTCTTCAACAGCGAAACGCTCAATTGCACGGCGTGCCATGGGGGCTTGACCTGAGCGATCATGACTTCCATAACGTGGGGCAGTATCTCCAGTACGCCGATAGTGGCCGGGCGCGATCACCCCTGCGCTCCCAGGACAATGGGAAGTTCAAGACGCCCACCTTGCGCAACATCGCGCTCACTGCACCGTACATGCACAACGGCAGCATGGCGACCTTGGAAGAGGTGATCGAGCACTTCGCCAGTGGTGGCCTGCCCCACGCGAATCGCGACCCCGAAATGCGGAGCTTTGCACTGACCTCCGAGGAAAGACCGGATCTCATCGCCTTTCTCAACGCACTCACTGACGACCGAAGCTTGGACCAGGTACCATGAGCCGCCACCAACGACCGATCGCGCTGAGCCTCCTCGCTGCCACGTTGCTGCTGACTGCTTGCAAGCCCGATGAGGAGGAAGAGGATAATGGAGGAGGTGGTGGCACACCAGTGCAGACCACACCGTACACGTTGGAGATCCCGGCGAACATGCCGCCGATGACGATCCCGGCGGATAACCCCATGACAGTGGAGGGGGTTACGCTGGGCCGCTTCCTCTTCTATGAAGAGCGCTTGAGCGGCAACAACACGCAGAGTTGTGCTTCGTGCCATGCGCCACAGTTCGCCTTCAGCGACCATGGCTTGCAGTTCAGTGTGGGCATCGATGGGATAGCTGGCGATCGCAATAGCATGGCGTTGCAGAACCTCGGTTGGGAGCAGCGCTTCTTCTGGGATGGTCGCGCCACAAGCCTGGAAGAGCAGATCCTGCAGCCGGTGGAGAACCCGATAGAGATGCACGAGCAGTGGCCGAACGCCGTTGCGAAGCTCCAAGCCGATCCGGGTTATCAAGGACTGTTCGCCGATGCATTCGGCGGAAGCATTGACAAGTACAAGGCGGCGAAGGCCATCGCGCAGTTCCTGCGCACCATGATCAGCGGCAACTCACGCTTTGATCAGTTCCAGCGTGGTGAGATCCAACCGACCATCGATGAAGGGTTGGGCATTCTTCTCACGCAACAGGAAGGTGGTGACCCGAGTCTGGGATTGGGTGGTCAATGGGGTGCCGATTGCTTCCACTGTCATCCACACGGAGGTGCGCTCTTCACGGATGGGATAATGCGTAACAACGGGTTGGACAGCCAGTTCACCGACCTCGGGCTGGGTGGGGTGACGGGATTGCCCCAGGACATGGGCGTGTTCAAGGTGCCGACCTTGCGCAATGTGGCCCTGAGCGCTCCTTACATGCATGATGGTCGCTTCGCCACGCTGGAAGAGGTGATCGATCACTACGATAGTGGCGGTCATCCCTCCACCACCATCAGCCCGTTCATGAAGTTCACGCAAGGGGGCTTGCAACTCACTCCGGAAAAGAAGGCACAGTTGCTCGCCTTCCTCAACATGCTCACGGACATGGACTTCGTGAACGATCCGGACTTCCAGGATCCCGGGACTCCTTAGCGGGATCGCTGCAAAGGGCGCGAAGAGCGCAAAGGAATTCTCTTGAGGAGCGTTGTACGGAGGGCGGTGCTGGGTAGCTCGACGCTTTGTGCTCTTCGCGCCCATTGCGCCCATTAATCTACGCAGCAACGCTCTTCGCTTCCGCTGGTACCCAAGTGTAGCACTGCATCTTGTCAGCGAACACCTCAGGCTTGAAGGTGCTGGTACCAAGTAGCAAGCGCGCACATTCCTGGACGCCTTCGGTGATGCTCGGATGGGGATGGATCAGGTCGGCGAGCTCGCGGATGGGGATGCCGAGCTTCATCATCATGGCCACGGCTTCGATGGCACTGGAGGCGTGGTCGCCAACGGCCCGCATGCCGAGCACATGCATTTCAGCATCGTTCGTCACGAGGACTTTGAAGAAACCCTTCGTCCGACGCATGGCGATGGCGCGCGCGAGGCAGGAATAGTCCACACGCGCTACACGATAGGCGATCCCGCGGCTGCGGCAATCCTGTTCGTTCATTCCGACACCGGCCACTTCGGGGTCGAGGAACATGATGGTGCTGATGTTGTCGTAGCTCAACGGCGCGGTGATCCCATTGCAAAGTTGCTCCACGGCGTGGCGACCTTCCATTTCACCGAGGTTCACGAGCATGTTCGTCCCGGTGGCATCGCCCACGACGTGGATGTGCGCCTGAGAGGTGCGCGTGTCGTTCACGAGGACGTTGCCGGTCTTGGGGTCGGTGTTCACACCTGCTTCCACCAGACCAAGGCCCTCCACGTTCGCAGTGCGTCCTACGGAGAGCAAGGCTTTCTCCACACGTACGGTTTCGGTGCGGCCGTCGGAATAGGAGAGGTGGTATTCCACCGCGCCGTTCAAAGCGGCGATCTTCTCCAGTTTGGCCTGGCGATGGATGATCACGCCTTTGCGTTCGAGATTGCGGGCGATGAGGTCTGTCACGTCGGCATCCTCGCATGGCAGGATACGGTCGGCGCGGTCGATGAGGTGTACCCGCGTGGAGCCGAGCAGCGAGAAGATGGTCGCGAATTCGCAGCCGATGACACCCGCACCGATGATGACGATGCTCTTGGGGAAGTCCTCGAGATGGAAGACCCCGTCGCTGGTGAGGATCGATCGTTCATCGACCTCTACCCCGGGGATCGTCCGCGGTCGGCTGCCGGTTGCGATCACGATATGGTCTGCTTGTGCGCGGATGGCACGGTCAGGTCGTTCGATCAGGAGCGTGTTCGGATCCAGAAAGCGGGCGTTACCACGCTCGTGGTGGAAGGACCCTTTGCCGGGTTCGTCTTTCTGTGATGCCAGCAACTGCATGTGGCAGGCATAGAGGTACTTGCGCTCGAAGGCGGCTTCGTTCATGGCCTTGGACACTTCTTCCCAACTCAGGCGGAAGGGTTCGCGGCCACGCGTACGCATCAACTCGTTCGTGCTGGAAACGCGCTGCGCGATCTCCCAAAGGGTCTTGGAGGTGAGCGCACCGTTGTAGATCCCGGTGCCCCCGATGCGATCGCGCTCCACTAGGAGCACCCGCTTGCCGAGGTCGATGCCGCGCATGGCAGCCGCGTAGCCTGCTGGACCGCCACCGATGACGCAGAGATCGAATCGTTCCATGCACAAGGCTGCGAATGAGCAGAAGCAGCCGGGCGTTCATACGGTGATGCAGGGCGATGGTTCGTTGTGGCACCACCCTCACCGCCATGCCCAGGGTGTTCGTCGGATCGGGAACGGGCTTCGCGTATCCTATGTCAACCGCCCGACGTAGGAAGGGCACCGAAGAACCGCTTACGTGGGTCCCATCCGTCGCTACGCCAGTGTCCTGCTCGCATCTGTCACCGCACTAGGTGCCGGTGCGCAGTGTCCTCAGTTGTACGACTACTACGGGACGCCCTCTTCCGCACCGATGTGGTACAGCTGTTCGGGCACGGCTTTCCAACTCCTCATTGCCACACCCCAATCGGTAGGCGCCTATTCCATCAATTGGGGTGACGGCAGCCCGGTCCAGAACGGCGCGGCCCTGGCCCCGCCGATGACGGTGCCGCACAACTACAGCGCTGTTGTTGCCAGTTACACCGTCACGTTCACGGAGATCTCCACCGGTTGTGTGGTCACCGGCACGGTCGTCATGGAGCAGAGCACCAGCGCTTCCATCCAGATCCCGCTCGGTGGCCTTACGCAGGTGTGCGCTCCGCATCCGGTGGATTTCATCAATAGCAGCACCAACGTTTCGCCGAACACTGTTTTTCAATGGGATTTCGGCGACGGTTCACCGATCCTGACCTTCGACCACACCAACTGGAACCAGACCGTAACGCATACCTACCAGCAGGGGACGGTGGATTGCGAGACCACCGTAAGCCTTACAGCGGAGAACACCTGTAACACCCTGCAAGGTGGTGCCAGCCTCGCCACCTTCAACCCGATCCGCATTTGGGACATCGATGACGCGAGCATCGCGGCGAGCGCCACCCTGCTTTGTTGGCCGGACCGAACGGTGACGTTCGCGAACACCACCGATCGTAACTGCCTGATGCAGGGCAACATCTTCCAGCGGTACGAGTACTGGAATTTCGGTGACTACTGGGGCGCTGGGCAGGATTCCATCATCGACTGGACGCCTTGGCCGCCGACGTTCCCGCGCGTGATCCAGTATCCGGCGATCGGTACCTACGATGTGATGCTGCTCGACAGCAACTATTGCGGCATCGACACGGCCTACATCCAGATTACCATCGTGCCACCGCCGTCCGTGACGCTCACGGTAACGCCTGACACGATCTGCATCGGTGAGACCGCCTTCTTCAATGAGACGACCGGCGGTGGAGCGAACTACTTCCAGTGGGATTTCGGTACCGGCAACGGTTTCCAATGGACCGGTGCCGGTGATCAGGCACACACCTTCAACCAGGCTGGCACCTTCACGGTGAGCTACACCGCAAGCATCCAGGGCGCTACGGCGGGATGCTCCGATACCGCGAGTGTACAGGTGGTCGTGCTGCCGATACCAACAGCTGATTTCGTCCTCGATCAGGATGCCGCGTGCGATTCGATCACGGTCACGATCACGGATCAGTCGATCAGCGCTGTTCAGTACGCATGGGACTTTGGCGACGGAACCTTTGATACGAGCCCGAACCCGCCACAGCACAGCTACAACGCTTCGGGTGCGTATGTGATCAACCTGACCGTCACGAACGCGCTCGGTTGCACCCACAGCTTCAACCGGACGGTGAACGTCTATGACCCGCCCACGGTCGCCATCCAAGTTGCCAACCTCTGCTTTGGCGAAACCGCGCAGTTCACCCCGGTCATCGGAACCGATCCCGGTAATCCCGTCACGATCTGGGATTGGAACTTCGGTGACGGGAACACCTCCAGTGATCAGTTCCCAACGCATCAGTATGGGGCGGCAGGTCCGTACGTGATCACGTTGAACGTGACCACCCCCTATTGCGGTGGTTCCGGTACACAATGGGTCAACGTGCAGGCACGCCCGGTGGCGGCTTTCACGCCGAGTTCCCTGCTGAGCTGCTCGCCGATGAACGTGGACTTCACGAACACCACTACGGGTGCTTCGCAGTACCTCTGGCTCTTCGGTGATGGGCAGACGGACATTGCGGCTTCACCGAGCCACACCTATACCAATTTCGGAACGGCGGATACGGTGTACACGGTGACGCTGATCGCGAGTTCACCCTTTGGTTGTGCCGATACGGCTACCGTGGACATCACGGTGGCTCCGGGTGTACAAGCAGGTTTCGTCCACAACGCTCAGCCCACGTGTGCGCCCATGGATGTGGGATTCACCAATACGAGCAGTGGTGCGACCACTTACCTGTGGGATTTCGGTGACGGCAATACCAGCACCGCCTTCAACCCGCAGCACACCTACACGAACACCACGTTCTTCCTGGACATCCATACGGTGACGCTCACTGCGTTCTCGCCCGCTGGATGCCAGAGCACGGCCACGCAGCAGATCATGGTGTACCCCACGCCGGACTTCACCTTCGTGGCGCAACCCGATAGTGGATGCAGTCCGTTGGCGGTGACCTTCCCCAGCGTAGTGGGAGCCGTGTTGTACCAGTGGGATTTCCGGAGATGGAACCACGGGTGCGGGTCCATCACCGACGCACACCTACGTCAATGCCACCACCAATGATCAGGTGTTCAACATCACCTTGGTAGGGGAGAACGCTTTCGGCTGCGCCGATACCGCAACGGCGGATGTGATCGTGTACCCGACCCCGCTCGCGCAGTTCACCACCACACCGCTATTCGGCTGTCACCCGCTCACTGCCCAGCTAACTAACAACAGCACGGGTGCGACGGACTTCCATTGGGACTACGGCGATGGAGCGAGCAGTGACACCACGCTTGCCATCCACGACCACACATGGTACAACTACGCTGGTCCGGGAGCCGTGACCTATCCCATCACGCTCACGATCACCACTGATCACGGTTGTGTGAACACAGCAACGGCTCAAGTGGATGTCTATCCGGATGTGATCGCCGCTTTCGTAGCCGATAGCGCGGGTTGCGCACCCCTGCCCGTGGACTTCATCAACGTGAGCACGGGAGCCAGCACTTACCTCTGGACTTTTGGTGATCAGCAAGGCAGCACGGCCACCGCACCTTCGCATACCTACTTCAACCAAGGGTTGGCGGATGTCACCTTCGATCCGGTGCTCATCGCCACATCGTCCTTCGGTTGCACCGATACCGCAACCGCACCGGTCCTCGTCCACCCTCAGCCCATCGCGCAGTTCATTCCCGGTGTGCTCAATGGCTGCCAGCCGCTCATCGTTCCGTTCCAGGATCTCACCATCGGTGCCGACTCCTTGCTGTGGCAGTTCGGTGATGGACAATTCCTGGTGACGATACCGGGCAATACAAGCCATACATACCAACATACGAGCCCAACGCCAGTGACCTTCGACGCTGCGCTCATCGCCACATCGCCGTTCGGCTGCATGGATACCACAGTGCATCCGATCGATGTGTATCCCACCATCACGGCTTCGTTCACCGCGAACGCGGGAGGTTGCTCGCCGGTGACGGTGGAGCCGATCAACAGCAGCACGGGTGCAAGCTCTTACCTGTGGGACATGGGTGACGGTACGATCCTCGTCGGTGCATCGCCAACACACACGTACGTGAACACCACCACAGTGGACCAGACGCGCACGATCACCCTCACGGCCACTTCGCCATGGGGTTGCGTATCCATCGCTACGCAAACCGTGATGGTGTACCCGGTACCGAGCGCTGCGTTCCAAGCCACACCGTTCACGCAGCAGTTCCCCGATGCCACAGTGACACTGAACAACACGAGCGGTCCGGGCAACTGGCTCCATGAATGGACCTACGGCGATGGTCAGGTCAGCGCTCAACAGCAGCCCGGCACGCACACCTACGGCACCTGGGGGAGCTTCACCATCACGCTGGTGGTGAACGGCACCTTCTGCAGTGATACGGCTACGCAAGTGGTCACGATCACGCCACCGCTGCCCACGGCCAGCTTCATTGGCCAGGGAGCGGGTTGTGCACCGCTCACGGTAAGCTTCACCAATACCAGCCTGGCCGGACTGAGCTACCAGTGGAATTTCGGGGATGGCGGTACGAGCACTGCGGATAACCCCACTTACATCTACACCGTACCAGGGGTCTATACCGTGAGCTTGACCGCATTTGGCATAGGGGGAGGAGTGAACACCGCGATCAAGGTGGACAGCGTGGTCGTGCATCCGCGCGCCAACGCCTTCTTCGTCCTGCAGCCCGATCATGTGATCGTGCCGAGCCAGCCGGTCTTCACCTACAACTTGAGCGCCAACGCCAGCAGCTATGTGTGGGACTTCGGTGATGGTACAACGAGCGCCGACTTCAACCCGGTGCACTACTATACCCAAGCGGGCACCTTCGATGTGACGCTGATAGCCAACAACGAATGGAACTGCCCGGACACCTTCACGGTGGTAGGTGCGACAACAGGTGAGGTGAGCGGTGATCTCGAGTTCCCGAACGCGTTCACACCCAACAGCAGCGGACCCACCGATGGACTGTACGATGCCGCGAGCTACGAGAACGATTTCTTCTTCCCGAAGTACGAAGGGGTGGAGAAGTACAACCTGGAGATCTTCAACCGTTGGGGCGAACTGGTGTTCGTGAGCAACGATGTGCGTCGTGGGTGGGATGGCTGGTACAAAGGCCACCCTGCCAAGCAGGATGTCTATGTCTGGAAATGCCAAGCCACCTTCAGTGATGGTCGCGAGACCGTACTGAAGGGCGACCTCACCCTTTTGCGATAGTACCATGGAACGGAAACTCTCCACTCTCAGCGCTCTGCTCATCGGAACCGCCTTGGTGGCGCAGGTGAACTACAAGCGCCCCCACAATCAGCTGCTGGATCAGGCCAAGGCGCACCTGGCGGCCGAGGATTTTGCGGAAGCCGCCAAGATGTACAAACGTCTTTTGCCGGTGGACACCAGCTTCGTGGAGGTGTACTATGAGTACGGCCTTTGCCTGGCCAACCTGCCCGGCCAGCGCGACAAGGCGATCCCGCATTTGGAGCGCGCTGTTCGGGGTGGTCATACCGAAGCGCACTATGAGCTGGCCGTTGCGCGTCATCGCCAGCAGCGCTTCGATGATGCGGTCGATCTGCTCCATCGCTACAAGCAATTGAACTACCGTGCGGTGAAGGACGTGGACGTGGATCGCTTGGTTTCCATGGCCGTGAACGCGAAGGAACTGGTGAAGAAGCCAGTGGACGTGCGTATCCAGAACATGGGCGCCATGATCAACTCCGCGGCGCATGACTACTGTCCGCTGATCACCGCCGATGGCAACACGATGTACTTCACCTCCCGACGCGAAGGCACCACGGGTGGGTTGAAGGATCCCACCGGCCAATGGTTGGAGGACGTGTACATCGCGAAGCGCATCGATGAAGTATGGAGCAACGCCGTGAACGCCGGCAAGCCGATCAACACCAACACGCATGACGCCACCGTGGGTCTGAACCCCGATGGGAGCAGCATGATCGTGTACCACACCTCCCTCAGCCTTGTGAGCGGCGATCTTTTCGAGACACGTTTCCACGCGGGCAAATGGCAGGACCCTTTGCTCATGACCGAACGGATCAACAGCAAGGACCACGAACCCAGTGCGAGCATTGCGCCCGGTGGCGATGAGATCTACTTCACCAGCGATCGCACCGGTGGTTTCGGTGGGCGCGATCTCTACCGTATCCGCCGGTTGCCCAATGGCGAATGGAGCTTGCCGCTGAACCTCGGCCCCAAGGTGAACACGCCCTTCGATGAGGATGCGCCCTTCATGCACAGCGATGGCATCACTCTCTTCTTCAGCAGCAAGGGTCATTCGACGATGGGTGGTTACGACATCTTCAAGACCACCTTGTTGGATGCCGACCTGAACGGATGGGGGATCCCGGAGAACATGGGCTACCCGCTCAATACCGTGAACGACGACATCTACTTCTGCTTGAGCGAGGACGGCTACACAGGTTACTTCAGCAGTGAACGCCCCGGCGGAATGGGGATGCAGGACATCTACCAAGTGGTGTTCCCCGGCAGCCAACTGGAATACATGGTAGTGCGCGGGATCGTGGCAGATGCGGGAGATGAACCTGTGAAGGCACGGATCCTCCTCACCGATCAGACCGGCGAAGAGGTAGTTGGCATTTACAACACGAACGAGAGCACAGGGCGCTACCTGATGGTGCTCACACCCGGGCAGCGTTATGCCATGACGGTTGAAGCGCCCGGTTTCCTCACGCAGCAGAGCGAGCTTTTCGCGAAGGCTTCCGACATGGACGGCCGCGAACAGGCGATGGACATCCTCCTTGTGCGCGACGCGTCCACGGCACGTTTGACACCGCATGAATGAACGACGTGGTTGGCTGCTGCTGCTGTTCTGCGGCGTGCTCGGGCCCTTGCTAGCGCAGGATGCCCAGTTCACGCAGTTCTATGCATCGCCCACGTACATAAGTCCGGCCTTCGCTGGCACCGGGCTCCAGACCCGCTTGGGAATGGCAGTGCGCGATCAGTGGCCGGCCTTTCCCGGTGCGTTCGTCACGACCAACTTCGCCATCGATCACTACCTGAGCGATGTCAACAGCGGCATCGGTTTTTTGGTCACGCATGACCGGGCGGGAAGTGGTGCTTTGCGCTACACCAGCGTGAGCGGGCAGTACGCTTACGAGATCGAGCTCAAGCGGAAGGTCTTCATCCGCCCTGCGTTGCAGATCGGGTGGGTGAACCATGCCGTGGATTTCACCAAGCTCACCTTCGGGGACCAACTAGCGCGTGGTGGCAGCGTGGGTACCTACGAGTATTTGCAGGGCAGCAGTATCGGCTATGCGGATATGGCCGCGGGTGTGCTCTTCTTCACGCCGAAATACTGGCTCGGCACTTCGTTGCACCACCTCAATCGCCCCAACCAATCGCTGTTGAGCAATGAGACGCGCATGCCGATGAAGTTCAGCATGCATGGCGGTTGGCGCACCACCTTCCGCACGCCGGTGATCCGCGAACATCCGCAGAATCTGGTGCTCGCCTTCAACTACCGCATGCAGGACAAGTACGACCAATTGGATATCGGCGGCTACTTCGAGCGCGACCCCTTCTATGTTGGCTTGTGGTATCGGGGGATCCCTCTGCTGAAGCGCTATGAGCCGGGGTACGGTAACAACGACGCCATCGCCGCCATGGTGGGCGTGATCCTCAACGACCTGCGCATCGGCTACAGCTATGATATCACCATCTCCCGCCTGGCTGGACAATCCGCCGGAGCGCACGAGATCACGCTCGGCTACGAGCTTGCGGCGAAGCACAAGAAGAGATCAGCGGCAAAGCGACGTATCGTGCCGTGCGCGAAGTTCTAGAAAGTACATCCGCAGATTTCGCAGATGGATCGCCTACCGGCGATCTTCAGGTTGAAAGATGCTGCGCCAGTCCTCGTGCTTCCAGACCAAACGTTCGTGCTGGAGACTCTGGCTGCCAAAGTTGAGCAGCAAGCCTCGGGAGATCCCTGTCGCCTTCAAGTAGTTGAGCAATTGTGCTTTTTCTATGCCCGAGATACGCTGCAACGCCTTCAATTCAACAACCACACTGCCAAAGCACACCAGATCCGCCCGGTAGACACTGGCTAGTGGCAGGCCTTTGTACAGGATCGGAACAATGACTTCCCGTTGGTGAGGAATGCCACGAGTGTCAAGTTCACGACAAAGCGCTTCGTGGTACACGTTCTCAAGAAAGCCATGCCCCAGCTCCGCATGAACCTCCATCGCCGCGCCGATGATTGCGTACGTCTCAGGATCTCCAGTATCCACGATCGGATTCACACAAGCCTGCCGTTAGGCGGCCCATCTGCGGAATCTGCGGATGGCCCTACGCCCTCTCGCTCAGCTCCAGCCAGCGGTCCGTCATCCGGTCCAGTTGCTTGATCGTCTCCTCCAGCTCCATGCTGCGTTCCATCATCACATGGTGGTCGGTGCCTCCTTTTGCGAGGACGGCGAGGAGTTCCTCCTTCTTCTTCTCCAGCTTGGGCATCTCGGTATCGATGCGGTTCAGCTCCTTGCGTTCGTTGAAGGTGAGCTTGGCTCCAGTCGCCTTCTTCACCTCCTCGACCGGTGCGGCCTTCACCGGTTCCTTGCTAGGTGCTGCGGACTTGGCCGCTGTGAGGCGTCGCTTTTGCACCTCGCGTAGCTCCGTGTAGCTGCCCACCCATTCTTTCACTTTCCCTTCGCCCTCGAACACCAGGAGCTTCGTACACAGCTTGTCCATGAAGAAGCGGTCGTGGCTCACGATCAAGAGGCACACGTCGAGGTCTTGCAGGAAGTCCTCCAGCGCGTTCAGCGTGGGGATGTCGAGGTCGTTCGTCGGCTCATCAAGGATGAGGACGTTCGGGTTCTTCATCAGCACCGTGCACAGGTAGAGTCGGCGCTTCTCGCCACCGCTCAAGGTGCTCACGTATTGCCACTGCTGCTCCTTGTCGAACAGGAATCGTTCCAACAGACCCGATGCCGTGAGCGTCTTCCCCCTTGTTCAGCGGGATGATCTCCGCGATGTCGCGCACCACATCGATGATGCGCTTGTCCTCCTTGATCTGCAGGCCTTGTTGCCCGAAGGTGCCGAGCACCACCGTATCGCCGATGCTCACCGTACCCGCGTCGGGTGGCGTCTTCATCGTGAGCAGGTCCAGGAAGGTGCTCTTGCCGATGCCGTTCGGCCCCACGATGCCGATGCGGTCGCCACGCTTCAGGGAGTAGGAGAAGTGCGCGACGATGGGCTTGTAGGTTTCCGGCTTGTCGTGATCGCCCCAGCCCTTGGTGAGGTTGCGCACTTCGATCACCTTGCCACCGAGGCGTTCGGTCTTCACGTCGATCTTCACTTCGTCGCGCGAGAAGTCGCGCGTGGCATCGGCCTTGATCTTGTCGAAGGCATCGAGGCGGCTCTTGCTCTTGGTGCCACGGGCGCGGGGCATCTTGCGCACCCATTCCAGTTCGCTGCGCATGAGGCCGCGCAGGTGCTGTTGGGTGGCATCGCGCACCTCGTCCAGTTGCGCCTTCTTCTCCACGTAATAGGTGTAGTTCCCCTTGAAGCGTGTGAACTCACCGAACTCCATCTCGATGATCTCGTCGCAGACGTTGTCCAGGAAATAGCGGTCGTGGGTGACGAGCAGCAGCGGTCACGGTTGGGCGCGCTCAGTTCGTCCTCCAACTGCTCGATCGTGTCACGTCGAGGTGGTTGGTGGGCTCGTCCAGGATCAGCACGTCCGGTGCGTGGATGAGCACCTTGGCCATGGCGAGGCGCTTCTGCTGACCACCGCTCAGGGTGTTCACCGGCTGTTCCATGTCGCGTAGGCCGAAGCGGTGCAGCAAGACCTGCACATGCGCTTCGAAGTCCCAGGCCTTCAGCTCCTCCATGTTGTCGATGGCAGCTTGCAGGACCGCTGGCTCCGAATGGCGGGCGATAGCATGTTCGTACGCACGCACGGCATTGGTCACAGGATCGTCCTGGTCCAACATCTCGTCCAGCAAAGAGTGCGTGGCCGTCATGTGTACGCTCTGGTCCAGGTAGCCCACGCGCAGGCCCTTGTTGAAGGTGATGATGCCCTCGTCCGGCGTCTCGATGCCCGCGATGCACTTCAGCAAGGTGCTCTTGCCGG
>JADJDP010000018.1 GCA_016702645.1 Flavobacteriales bacterium | reverse complement strand
GCCCGCGTCAAGTCGTTCTTGATGTCACGGATGTCCCTGCCACTTCGGTGAAGTACCAGGGGTCCATATCGTACTCCTTGCGCACGGCGTTCACGGCGGGGAGCCAGCGGTTCAGCACGTACCAGCGCTTCTCCTTCTTGTCGAACTCCATGCCCGTAATCTCGATGATCAGGTTGGCCATGTCACCATTCGCCAGCTTGATGCGCACGATGAAGTCCGGTCGGTACTTGTGGTCCTTGCCTTCCTTCAGGTAGGGGATCTCGAAGGTGAGGAAGTGGTTCTTCACGTAGCTCACCACGGCGGGCTAGCTCTTCCAGCGTCTTGGCGCAGATGCCTTCCCACTTGCTGTCCATGGCCACCTTGTTCACGTGGCTCTTCTTGGTGTCGAAGGTCTCGCGCCGGGTATGGCCGTTCACGTATAGGGTGCTGCCTACCGGGTTGTACGGGATTCAGCACTGGCCGCACGAACTCGCGCGTGTCGCGCTCCGGATTGATGCCCTTCATGATGTGGTCGCAGATGCCCACCGGATCGGCGTAGTAAAGCAGCTTGCGGTGCTCGGGGGCCACGATGTTCAGCATGCGCACCTTGGTCTCGTACCATTCCTGCACGATGCCGCGCAGCGCACCGAACAGATGCCAGCGGGTCCTTCTCGTCCTCGCCTTCGCCACCGAACACCCGGCGGATGAGGTAGCCGGTGATGAGGAAGATGATCTCCTGGTGGCGCTTCTGGAGCACCTGCTCCACCCGCATCTTCGACTCGTCCGGCGAGAAGGCACTGCCCAGTTCGGTGTTCAGCGGGAACTTGCTGCCGTCGAACTCATAGGGCGCTAGCTTTGGGAAGTCGTGGCGCAATGTTTCGGGCAGCACCACCTTCTTGTAGCCGTCCACGTTCAGGAACTTGATCTCGTGTTCGGCCTGTCGCTCCTCCAACGCGGTGATGTGCTCGCCTTTCGTCTGTGGAGCAATGGTCTGCACCCCACTTCCGCTGCGGAACATCTTGAAGGGCACACCGATGATGTGCGCATACTCCGGCGGGAACTTGTAGCGCTTCGATCTTCCGCTCCTTCGTTGGTGGGCTGGCCGTCCTTGTCGTAGCCCTGCAAGAAGTACTCACGGCGGCGCAGCGCACGGCCCGCGACCTGTTCGCACAACAACTGGCTACCGAAAGCGCGCAGGCCCATGATGTGCGTAACGGTGTTCGCGTCCCAGCCCTCGGTGAGCATGCTCACGCTCACCACGCAACGGATGTGTGCGCCGAGCTTGCCGGGCTTGCCCACGGTGTTCACCACTTCGCGCAGCAGTTCACCGTCAGTGATCTCATCGGCCGCGCCCTGGCCATAGAGCCGGGCATACTCCTTCTTGAACTCCGCGATCTCCGCAGCGAACACCTTGCGGAACTCGTCGCTCACCTGGCCCTTCTCATAGTTGTTGTAGTGCTGATGGAACTGGTCCAGCGCACCCTTCACGAGCGGGGGCATGTCGGGCAGTTCCTCGTTGCGTGCCCGGCCTTCCTTCTTCGCAAGGCTCTTCTCTTTCTTCTGCCCCTTGCGCGGCAGTTGTTTGTAGGTGTGCTCGTAGAGGTTCTTGAGCACGGGCTCTGTCAACTCCTGCGTATCGTCCGCAATGGGCAGGTAGGGGATCTTCACCAAGCCCTCTCGATGGCTTCGATAAGACCGAACTCGCTGACCACCCAGCCGAAGAGCGTAGGGCACATAGCCCGAGCCCTTCAGGTAATATGGTGTTGCCGATAGGTCATAGACCCCGGTGAGCTTGTACCGCTGCGCAATTTCCGTTAGCCCGGTGAACCAAACGGCAGCGCGTTCGTTCTCGTCGTGCTCTTCGAAATCGGTATTCGCCTTGGTCTCGCTCTTGGGCCGGTAGCAGTGGTGGGCCTCGTCGTTCAGCACAAGAAGGCGTCGCCCGGGCTTCAGGTTGCTCATCACGCGCTTCACCACCTGGTCGAAACTCTCCAGCGCCTGCGACTTCTTGCCATCCGCACCGATCTTGCCATCGAAGGGGCTCTTCTTGTTCCCCTGCAAAGTCCGCGGCATGAACGCATGGTAATTGGTGATCACCAAGTGCGCGTTCAGCCCGTCGATGAACGTGTTGTACTGCGGCGGCACCAGTGACCTCTCGGTGTAATAGTCAACGCTCTTCTGCTTGTTGTTGCGGTGCGCTTCCACCCGCAGCACACCCAAGCGGTCGCGGATGGTGATGCCGGGTGCGATGATGAGGAAGTAATCCGCGAAGCGCACGTCGCCGCGATACTCGCGCCGGTTCAGATAGTGGTAGAGGATAAGCGCAGCCATCACCACCGTCTTGCCGGTGCCGGTTGCCATCTTGAAGGCGATGCGCGGTAGTTGCTGGGCGGTATCGTCACTGACGGCAAGCTGTTGCTCACGCAGTTTGCGCAGAATGTTCTGCCCGGGGTTCGAGCCTTGCGCGACTTCGTTCAGGTAGATCGCCGTCTCGATCGCCTCACGTTGTGCGAAGAACAATTTCGATGTGGTGGCTTCTCCTCGTTGAACCAGAACAACACGAGGTCGCGGGTAACGCGGGTGACGTTGGATTATCCGCCCTTGCGCCACGCGCCCACTTCCTGCCGCACCAGATTCACCAAGTCCCAGTACTGCGGTTCGAAGTCCGCCAGGTCGAACGCCGACTTTGCCTTTTGCACGGTCCGGTATCGATGGAAGGTCAACAGAGAACGGTCGCTGACCCTTTACGATCTGGTCATAGTCCAACTTCCCTTCATGGTCCGTGCGGTAGAATGCCTCCGGCTCCTGATAGGGGTCGTTCAGGATGGGGTCGAGGTCAGGGGCTGGCAGAGCCTTGGTCATGGTGGCTCAAGATAGCCGCCCACAAATGGAGCGAAGCGGATCGGCCTGCGCAATACCTGAAAACAGGTAGGGACCCTTAGGCTTGGTCGCTCCGTGCCCCCTAACCGTTCGTCAAAATACCTGTTTTCCGGTATTGTGGCTTTCGGTTGGCCTTGCCTACTTCGCATCCCATGGAACAACAACATGGCAACCCAATGCGCATAGCCCTGATCATGGCCAAGGGCCTTGTGCGCGATGCGCTCGCACTTTGCATACAAAGCACCACACCACATCAGCTGGTACTGGTTGTAGCGGATGGCCCTGCCTATGAGGAGGCATGCACGATCCTACTCGCCGCCGGACCTGGCACTGGTGGACCTGACCCTGCGCCCGCTGGAAGGGATAGCCACCATTGAGTGGATCGTGCGCAGCCAAACCGCCACCATGCCCCTGGCTTGTGGCGGTGATGTGGACGAGCCCTGGGTTCGCCGGGCGATGGAGGTGCGCAGCCAGGGCTTCTTCACGTTCCACAGTTCGGTAAAGGACTTCCATGCCGCCTTGCGCCAGTTGAGCACCACCGGCGAGTATGACTGCGTGCTGGCACAGATGCACCGGGGACCGCGTGGCCGCAGGGCTGCGTGGCCGCGCGCAGGTAAAGCAGGCACTGAGTGCGCGCGAAATGGAGGTACTGCAGCTGACATGCGACGCCGAAGAGTTGAGCTATAGGGGTATAGGTGATAAGCTGGGGATAAGCACGCGTACGGTGCAAAGCCACATTCGTAACCTGAACGAGAAGCTGGGGGTGAGCACGCGCACGGGCCTGGTGCTTTCCGCCTTTCGCTGGGGACTGGTCGTCTAGGTTCGGTTGCGCGCGGGTGCGGTCCAGTATCGCGTCGTTCGGCTGGTGTTGAGCTGCGTACTGGAGTGAAGTTGAGGACCGCTGATCCAAACTCCTCGTTCTTCGTCCTGAACGATCCGTTCTTCGCTAGAAGGACGGCGGACCGGATCCTACCTGCTCGTACGTCGTCCAGGGGTAGGCGCACTTCGCACAGGAGGAAGCTCACTTCGATCGAAACTCCCCGTTCTTCGATCGAGTCGAGGCTCTCTTCGATCGAAACTCGCCGCACTTCGAACTGAACTTCCTTCACTTCGATCGAAACTCCTCGTTCTTCGATCGAGTCGAGGCTCACTTCGATCGAAACTCCTCGTACTTCGATCGAAACTCGTCGCACTTCGGTCGAGACGAGGCTCACTTCGATCGAGAATCCTCTCTCTTCGATCGAGTCGAGGCTTACTTCGATCGAGACTCCTCGTTCTTCGATCGAGTCGAGGCTCACTTCGATCGAAACTCCTCGTTCTTCGATCGAAACTCGTCGCACTTCGATCGAAACTTCCCGTACTTCGATCGAGTCGAGGCGCACTTCGATCGAGGATCCTCTTTCTTCGATCGAAACTCGGCGTACTTCGATCGAGGATCCTCTCACTTCGATCGAAACTCGTCGCACTTCGATCGAAGTTCCACGAAACTCGATCGAGGAACGCACCCCATCATCCAGCCAGTGGCATTTTGCTGAAACGCCCGTCCACAGGCGCATTCCGAAGGTCCGCCGTGCCACCGAAGGCAGCTTGAACACGGCGTGCCTCGCGTAATGCTACGAGGCCTGGGTGGGTAATAATGGATGGGCGTTTCGCAACGCTGGGGCGGTGCAACGAACAAAGCTCCGATCAGGAATAAACCTGATTATAAAAACCTTCACAACATGAAGACGACGTACACTGTTAAACTGGGCATTTCTGGCCTCACCCCAACGGACCTGGTGAAAAAGGGACGGAACCATGTGACCATGATGACCGGCAGCGCGATCTACACGACGCCAACGCCGGCACTGGCCACACTAACTGCAGCCTGCGACCGGCTGGATGTGGCCAATCAGGACGTGCTCTTCAACGGCGGCAAGCTGGCCTTTACGGAGCGCGATGTGGCCGAGAAGGAATTGCGCGACCCGATCAAGGAGCTGGCCGGTTACGTGCAAGCCGTGAGCAAGGGCGATAAGCCCAAAGTGCAGGACGGCGGTTTCGATGTGGTGGAACCCGGCGAGCCGATAGGCGAGCTGCCTCCTCCGCAGGCACTGGGCAGCAAGCTCACCAATATGAGCGGCCGCGTGGCGCTGGATTGGAAGGGCGTGCGCGGTGCGAAGAGCTACCAGGTGTTCATGAGCACCAGCAGCAACCCGTTCAACTGGGAGCTCACGGCGGTTACCACCAAGAGCCGCCTGGACGTGGACAGCCTGGAGCCGGGTACCTTCTACTGGTTCGCCGTGAGCGCTGTGGGCGCCGCCGGTGCCAGCAGCAAGAGCGACCCCGCGCAGGCCATGGCCGCCTGATGCCTTTCGAATTTGAAGGCACTTCCAACGCCGCTCGGTTTCGGCGAAGCACCTGCCCCGGGTCCGCAAGGACGCCGGGGTTGGGGCATTGCCCCCGGGTAGGTGCCCGGGGTAACGCAAGAAGACCCCAACACCATGAACAAGAACGAACCCCATAGCATGCCGTACGCCTCTACAGGCAATGCCATGCACATCGTATGGTCAGCACACGAAGGCGCGGACGGAGCAACGGAAGACGAGCAATTCCCCACCTGTGCCTGGGAAGAGCGCTTCCGACATGTGCGAGATGGATGCGATCCTGCAGATGTTGCACCACCTCACCAGCGGGCTGCCCGGCTTCCTGCGCAACGCCTTGCTGCGTCGCGCCAGCAGCTTGCCGGGGCTTCACGGCCGTTTTACTCCCTACAACGGCACGCTTTCTTTCCACGCTGCAGAAGGCGAGGTGGTGGGCAAGAGCGAGACGTGGGTGATCACGAACGAGGGTGAGCGGGTGAAACGATGGTAGCGCACTGTTGAACACGCTTCTATGCAACAACCCCGGCACTGCTGCCGGGGTTGTTCGCGTTCGGGCATTGGGGTGGATGCGCTCTGCGCCATGGTGATGTTTGCTCGGACGTGATCGCACTAGTGAGCAGAGTAGCACGAGCGCCCACCGCACCGCTGAGTGCCTGGCACAGCGTGCGGTGGGTGTCAACCCCGGCCTTCGCCGGGGCGGGCTTTCAGCGCGGCACCGGCCGGACCGGCAGCCCGTGCGCGTGCTGGCGCGGGCCGGCCAGGTGCTTTGTATAGCCTGCCCCGGGCCTTGACCCGGGGTTGTGCCTTTTGGCTCCACCCTTTGGCACCAAAAAGGTGGAAGAAGAACTCAGCCACCTACGCACTTGGCCCGGCGCAGTAACACGCAGGGTCCTCGAAGACGAGAGACCCTGCGCAGGCTTGAGAGCATTTGTGCGACACCGACAGCCGCTCACCCGCACGCACTCGCGCCGCACGCGTCTTCCGGGCGTACGGGGTGCGGCACCACTGCGATCACCACCCACAACGCGACCGTCACACCGGCCGACGCCTGTGGTGGAGCCGGCCCCGGCGTGGCCGCATCTGTGAGACACCGATAGTTGTCACCCGCCCACCCTCTACGCGCGGCTTCCGGTGACGTACGGGGTGCTGCACCATTGCGATCACTACCCACAACGCGACCGTCACACCGGCCGACGGGTGGGCCTGTGGGTTGGGGAGCCGGTGTCTCATGAGCGTGGCCGCATCTGTGAGACACCGGATAGCCGCTCACCCGCGCACACCTCTACGCGCGCGGCTTCCGGTGTGACGTACGTGGGGTGCTGTGCACCATTGCGATCACTACCCACAACGTGATCGTCACACCGGCCGACGGGTGGGCCTGTGGGTTGGGGAGCCGGTGTCTCATGAGCGTGGCCGCATCTGTGAGACACCGGATAGACGCTCACCCGCGCACACCTCTACGCGCGCGGCTTCCGGTGTGACGTGCGTGGGGTGCTGTGCACCATTGCGATCACCCACAACGCGACGTCACACCGGCCGACGGGTGGCCTGTGGGGAGCCGGTGTCTCATGAGCGTGGCGCATCTGTGAGACACCGGGACGCTCACCCGCGCACACCCTACGCGCGCTTCCGGTGTGGCGTGGTGCACCATTAGCATCACCACCCACAACGCGATCGTCACACCGGCCGACGGGTGGGCCTGGGGAGGGGCCCGCCGGACACGGAGGCCACCCGCGCACACCCCACGCGCGCCCCGGGGACGGCCCCGCCACTACCCACCAACGCGACGTCACACCGGCGACGGGGCCTTTTTGGGGAGCCGGTGTCCATGAGCGTGGCCGCATCTGTGAGACACCGGATAGACGCTCACCCGCGCACACCTCTACGCGCGCGTCTTCCGGTGTGACGTACGTGTGGGCGCTCCGCGCCATGATGTTCGGTTCCGGGACCTGATCGTGACACCGACCTACGGCGCGCTCCACCACCACGCGTGCCGTGCCCACGTGTTTTCCCGCACGTGCCACGCGCACGGTGTAGAGCCCTGCAGCCATGTCGCCGCGCGGTATCACGGTGCGCGTTGCGCCGCGCAGGGTGCGCACAACGCGGCCGTTGAGGTCCACCACCTCGATCACATCCTTGGTGGTGAGCGGCTCCCGCGCCAGCAGTTCGAAGCTCGTTGTCGCAGGGTTCGGCACCACCGCGAACGGCGCTGGCAACACATCGCCTTCGGCGATGGTGGTGGCATTATCGCACAGCACCGTTCCGCTGTTGAAGGTGGACGTGTTGAAGGGCGTGTTGTTCTCCTGCGGCACAATGGGCGATACCGCCGCCACGAAGGCACCACTGGTGGTGGTGTGCGCCGGTGAGAAGGGCGATACCGGTGCACTGCTGCAGGTGTTCACCAGGTCGTTGTCCACACCGGTGTAGTAGAGGTCCCCCGGGAAGCCGCGCCAACCAGCGAGGAAGCGGGTGTTGGGTCCCAGGCGCTGGGTGGTGGTGAGCGCCGCGTTCTGCACCAGGCCGGTGGTGTCGCCGTAGATCTGCGCATCCAGCAGCAAGCCACCGGGCGCAATGCGCATGGCCATGGCGGTGGGCGCGCCGGCCGCTGTGAACCAACCGGTGTGGCCGAGCATGACCAGCTCGCTGGCCGCATCATCATAGTGGAAGGTCGTTGGCAGATCGAAGGCCGGTGTGCCGTAGGTGCGTGCCCAGTTGATGGTGCCGCTGGAATCGATGTTCACGATGTAGCCGTCCTGTGCGCCCGAGCCGAGCACATCGGTGTGGCCGCACAGCAGGATGTCGTCCTCAGTGCGCGCGTGCATGAAGTGGAAGTTCGACTGCTCCACGATGTTCATGGGCGGGTAGTTGTAGTACCTGCCCCAGCGGAAGTCGCCGTCGGCATCCACCTTGAAGGCGAAGGGCAGCACGAGCTCGAAGGTGAGGACCACGTTGCCGCTGAGTAGGATGTCGCCGCCGGGCAGCTCGCGCACGCAGTACACGCGTTCGCCGTATTCCATGCCGTAGCGGTTGGCCCAGAGCACCGCTCCATCGGTGGCGCTCACCTTCATCACCAGCGTTAGGAAGTCGGTACCATCGTACACCTGTCCGGCGATGATGAGGTCGCCGCTGGCGCTCACCGTCATGGCGTTGGCGTAGATCTCCAGCGGACCGGGCAGCAGGTAGTTGCGCTGCCAGAGCAGGTTCAGCGCCGTATCGGTCTTCAGGAGGAAGGCGGTGAAGGTGGGCGGCGAAACCACGTCGATGCTGCGCGTGTAGCCGCAGATGAAATAGGCATCGCCCTGTTGCACCACCTCCATGCCCACATCATGGTAGCCCTGCCCACCCATGTCGCCGATGCTGAGGCTGTGCGTGACGGTGCCCGTGGCATCGATCTTCTGCAAGAGCATGTCGGCATCGCCCAGCGTACCTATCTCGGCGTTCACGGCCAGCAGTGCCGTGCCCTCCCCTTGCGCAAGCTGTGCCGAACGGATGGACGGCTCGATGCTGAACGCACCGGCGTTCACGGTGCGCTCGTACGAGGTGAACTGGGCGCGGGCACCGCCGGCGAGGGCCAACGATGCGAGGACCAGGATGGTGGGTGCGTAGCGTTGCGTCATGGCAGGGCTTTGCGGTAGGACGTTCGGCTCCCGGCTCCAAGTCGCCGACGCGTTGATGAAAGGTTCGTGTTGAGATGGGCGGGGCAAGAGGGCCTGCTCGTTCGCGCGAGCTGATCATCTTTGAGCATGCATATGGCTCGCGACGCGAACGGCAACACCATACCCACACGGGACGTGCGGACCGGGCAGAAGGGATCGCTCACGTGCACCGCGCGGAGCAAGCGAAGGATCTTCCTTTCCCATGCCACGGTGTGGGCTTGGCTGCTCTGGTCACTTCCCGGTGCATGTGCGCAGGAGAACGTCCTGGACAGTCTGCTCCAAGCGTTGAAAGGGCAGCCCGATGCAACGGCCGGACGCGTGAACACGCTCATTGCCATGGGCGAGTACCATACCGAAACATCGAACTATTCCAAGGCAGCGGAGTGCCTGATCGAAGCCGCACGGATCGCTGGTGGCATGGGCGACCTCGATACCGAATCGGCCGCATTGAACAACCTGGGGGATGTGTTCACGGACATGGGCGAGCATACGCAGGCGATGGAGCAGTATCGTCGTTCCTTGGAACTGGCGCGGAAGACGGGCACCGTTGAACGGATCGTCTACGGTTACAGCGGGATCATCAATGAGTACTTGGAGACCGGCATGCCGGACAGTGCGCTCTTCTTCACGCTCGAAGCGTACCAACTGGACGGTCTCGCTGCTGCCGACAGCGCTGAACTTTTGGGACACATGGGCCGAGCTTGGCAGCATAAACGAGACCATGCGAAGGCGATCGAAGCGTACCGGAAAGCGTTGGTGATCGATCGCCGCGATCCGGAGCCGGGTTATCTCCACTTGATACACCTGTTCTATCTCGGTCAAGCGATCAGGGATGCCACGGCGCAAGAACTCCAGCAAGTAGGCATACCGGTGAGCGAGCGCTATACCCGTTCGATCGAGGCACAGCGCGGTGCCTTGGAGATCAGCCGAACCATCGGTGCTCCGCGTGCCGGGTATGAGATCCTGCAGGAATTGAGCGAGACGTACCAGCTGATGGGGGACATTCCACAGGCACTTGCCCATCACCAGTACTACGCCGAGTTGAAGGACAGTGTGCTCACGGCGGACAAGGCCATGGCCGTCAACAGCCTGAACATCCAGTACGGGACGGAGAAGAAGGAACAACAGATAACCCTGCTGAACAAGGACAAGCAGATCCAGGAGGGCGAGATAGAAAAGCAGAAGTGGATGCGGAACGTATACGCCGCCGGTGGGGTCCTCGCCTTGGTGCTTCTCGGTGCACTGTTGAACCGCTACCGCTACAAACAGCGCACGCACCGCATCCTGCAGGAGCAGAACAACATCATCCGCAAAGAGCGCGATCGCAGCGATGAACTCCTGCTCAACATCCTGCCGGAAGAAGTTGCCGAAGAGTTGAAGGCGAAGGGCGAAGCCGAGGCGAAGTTGATCAGCGATGTCACCGTGCTCTTCACGGACTTCAAGGGCTTCACGGCGATGAGCGAGAAGGTGACCCCGAAGGAACTGGTGCATGACCTGCACGAGTGCTTCAGTGCCTTCGACCACATCATGGCCAGGCACGGCATCGAGAAGATCAAGACCATTGGCGATGCGTACATGGCCGCTGGCGGATTGCCTACGCCGAACACCACGCACGCGCTGGATGTGGTGAAGGCAGCGCTGGAGATCCGCGACTTCATCGCCGAAGGCAAGGCACGGAAAGTCGCGGCGGGCCTCCCCTACTTCGAGATCCGCATCGGCATCCACACCGGCCCCGTTGTGGCGGGCATCGTGGGCGTGAAGAAGTTCGCCTATGACATCTGGGGCGATACGGTGAACACGGCCAGCCGCATGGAGAGCAGTGGTGAAGTGGGACAGGTGAACATCAGCGAGGCGACGTATGCGCTGGTAAAGGACGCTGCCTCGGCGTGCCCGACCCCGGACAACGACAGCCCAATGTTCGCGTTCACCCCGCGCGGCAAGGTGCAGGCGAAGGGGAAAGGGGAGATGGAGATGTACTTTGTCAGCCGGAGCCTTGGCAAGGCTGACATCGTTGCGAGGGATCACATGACCCGCTTAGCGCCCCCGCCTCTCCTTGTCTCGGCCCTTTGCGCGCATGCGCAGCGCGCGCGGATGGACAGCCTTCAAGTAGCCTTGAAGCGCCAACCCACGGAGAACCTTGTGCGTGCCTACACCCTCGCCGCATTGGCCAAGACCTGCGCTACGATCGATCCGAAGCGGGCCTTCGTGTTGTCGCGGCAGGCTGTGGCACTGGGGCAGAAGTTGAAGAGTGACGAAGCCCTGGCCGATGCGTGGGTGAGCCAGCGATGGGCTTACTACTACCTGGGTGAGTATGGCGTGTGTGATTCCGTGAACCAACTGGCTGCCGCTGCGACCGAGCGCAGTGGTGATCCACGGTCATGGGCCCTCACCTACGGTGCACCACACTACATCTCCAGCATGGCCGATACCACCGCACGCAAGCGGTTCGAACGTTCGTTGCACATAGCGGACTCCTTGGGCGACCGCGCCCTTGCCGCTGAGATACTCTACTGGAACGGTATCCAACGTTACGCTGGGGGCACCGCAGCAATGCTGGAACAAGCCATTGCGTTCTACCGGTCAGTTGGTGACAGCAGTGGTGTGGCCATGTGCCTTTTCACCCCGGAGGATTTCGAACCCTACGCCTCGGACCGGGAACTGAAACAGCGCAACGTGGAACGCGCCACCGCTTTGTTCGACCAGGATGGGAACATCATCTGGTCCCTTTGGGCGCATGGCAGACTTTGCATGACCGCCACTGAACAGGCCGATTACAAGACGGCGGTGCAGGAGGGATTGACGATGCAGGACAAGGCGATCCAGGTGGGTCTTGATTCCGAGATCTGGTATGCCCAGGATGCACTGGCCAAAGCCTACCGTTCAATGGGCGACCTGCGCGCTGCATTGAATTGCCACCTGCGCGCACTGAAGCATACCATCGAGATGGACGACAGGCTCTCGGTGCTGAACCAACTAGGTCGCACCTATTGGCTCATGGGCGATCCGGATAGTGCCGCTCACTACCTGGAGGAAGCCATGCGGGAGCACCAGGACTGGATGCAGAAGCATCCGTTGTACAAGGAATGGCGCTACCACGAGGCTGAGGGCTACCTCGCCGAGACCCGCGCAGCGGCCGGCCGGATCGTGGAAGCTGCAGTGCTTTTCCGGTCGGCGCTTGGGGCCCACCAGGGCCGCACATCGGCTTATGTGGAAGAAGTTTGGGCCTCGCTCGGACTGGCACATCTGCTGGCGAACGCCACCGAGGAACAGTTGAAAGCGATTGGCACTACAAAACCCGAGGCCCACGTCGAAGCGCGAGGACTGCTGTTGAGTGCATTGGAACTGGCCAAGGAACTGCGCATGCTGAAGGAGCAACAAGATGCCCTTCACGGGTTGGCGCTCCTGTATGAACAGATCGGCGATGTGAACAAGGCCTTCGCTTATCAGAAGGCGTACGCCGTGATGAAGGATAGCGTGCTGAACGCGGACAAAGCAAAGGCCGTGGCCGCGTTGCAGATCCAGTACGATACCGAGAAAAAGGAGCAGCAGATCATGTTGCTCGGCAAGGACAAGGAGGTGCAGGCCAAGGAGATCCAGAAGCAGAAACTCGTGCGCAACGGTTTCGTTGGCGGCTTCCTGGTGGTGCTCCTGTTCGCAGGTGTGTTCTTCGCACAGCGCAGGCGCATCAAGAAGGAACATGGTCGTAGCGAAGAACTGCTTTTGAACATCCTGCCCCAGGAAGTCGCCGAAGAGTTGAAAGCCAAAGGCGAGGCGGACGCGAAGCAGATCGACAAGGTCACGGTGCTCTTCACGGACTTCAAGGGGTTCACGGCCATGAGCGAGCAGCTCACGCCGAAGGAACTGGTGCGCGACACCTCCACGAATGCTTCTCGGCCTTCGACCACATCATGCACAAGCACGGCATCGAGAAGATCAAGACCATCGGCGATGCGTACATGGCCGCAGGCGGATTGCCAACGCCCAACACCACGCATGCGCTGGATGTGGTGAAGGCCGCACTGGAGATCCGCGACTTCATCGCCGAAGGCAAGGCGCGGAAGGTCGCTGCGGGCCTGCCCTACTTCGAGATCCGAATCGGCATCCACACCGGCCCCGTTGTGGCGGGTATCGTGGGGGTAAAGAAGTTCGCCTATGACATCTGGGGCGATACGGTGAACACCGCTAGCCGCATGGAAAGCAGTGGTGAAGTGGGGCAGGTGAACATCAGTGAGAGCGACGTATGCGTTGGTGAAGGACGAACTCGGGCTCACTGCGCTTCACCCCGCGGGAAAGGTGCAGGCGAAGGGGAAGGGGGAGATGGAGATGTATTTCGTCAGGGTCGCTTGAACCAAGCTAGACCAACAGCATGAGAGAATACGGCACACTGATCATCGCATTTGTTCTTGGGATCTCGCTCAAGGGCGCAGGCGGTGACCTGACACGCTGGCATCTGAACGATCCCTCCGTTCCGACTCTCATCCGGTGGACGCCTACAGCGGCTGTGTTCTAGGCTTCCCGGATACCTGGCCCCAAGCCCGACACGGTAGCGGTATTGGTCCGACGCGCTGCACCGTTACGCCAAGGAGCGTCCTGTACCCCATCGCGACCGTACAAGGGTACACCATCGCAGGCCTTACAGCACAGTACCAGGGCGACTTCACCCAGGCGCTGGACCATTTCCAGAAAGGGCCGCGACCAGCCAAGCGGGGGGGGGGCCTCGCGATCGGCTACGTCAATGTCGGAACGGCGTACGCGAACCTGGGTAACTACCCGCTCGGTTTGGAGTTCTTCAAAAAGTCCGTGGTCATCATGGAGCGAACGGGAAGAATGGCAGGACGCCGTGGATGTGATGAACAACATCGGCGTCATGATGATGAGCAAGCGCAATTACCCCATGGCGCTCGAGTATTACCAGAAGGGCCTGGCCTTGAACAGAGCGGTCGGGGAACAAGGAAGGCCTTGCCGTCGCCCTGCACAACATCGGGGTCGTTCACCAGGCCCAGCGCAACTACGCACAGGCTTTGGAGAATTATCAAAAAGCCCGGGCCCTTAACGAAGAACTGGGCAATGGAGAGCGGCTGATCGGCAACCTCAACAACATGGGGACCATCCACCAAGCGCAAGGCGATCGGGCCCGCGCGCTGGAGTACTTCCAGCAGGCAGCGGAACTGAGCGAGGAACTGGGGATGAAAAGTGCCTGGCGGAGAACCTGGTCAATATTTCGGGCAGCATCCATACGGCAGCAGGGATCTTTGCCCGCGCGTTGGAATACCCTCCGCAGGAGCGAGGCCATTCAGGAAGAGATCGGGGACAAGCGCGGCCTGGCCGAGCCTGAACAGGCATCGGCCTCGCATGGCGAGGCAAGGCGACCTCCCCCTTGCCGTGAACGATTGCCAAAGAGCCGGGCACAGAAGAGATCGTTCCTTGGATCGGCAGGCGCAGCCTGCGCATGCCTGTACGAAGGGGCGGCAAGGCCATGGGCGAGGGGAACGCGCTCTTGTACTACGAGCAGATGGTGGCCCATCGCGACAGCATGTACAACGAGGAGAGCACCAGAAGTCACACAGCTTGAAATGCAGTATGAGTTCGATAAGAAAGAAGCAGCCGACCATGCGGCCGACAGGAGAAGAAGGACGCCTCGGCCGCACAGGAACCGAAGCGGCGAAGCGGATGGTGCGCAACGGCATCGGTGGCGGATTGGCCTTCGCGCTGCTCTTCCCTGGGGCGTGGTGCGCCAGCGCAACCGCATCGGCAAGGGGAAGAAGGCCCGCAGTGAGGAGCTGCTGCTCAACATCCTGCCGGAAGAGGTGGCGGAGGAACTGAAGGCGAAAGGCTCGGCGGAGGCCGTGCACATCGACCAGGTCACCGTGCTGTTCACCGACTTCAAGGGCTTCACCGCGATGAGCGAAACGCTGAGCCCGCAGGAACTCGTCCGCGACCTCAACGAGTGCTTCAGCGCCTTCGACCGCATCACGGAGAAGCACGGCATCGAGAAGATCAAGACCATCGGCGATGCGTACATGGCCGCTGGCGGATTGCCCACGCCCAACAACACGCACGCCACCGATGTGATCAAGGCCGCCTTCGAGATGAACGCGACCATTGCCGAAGCCAAGGAGCGTAAAGTCGCGGCGGGTCTCCCGTACTTCGAGGTCCGTATCGGCATCCACACCGGCCCCGTGGTAGCGGGCATCGTGGGCGTGAAGAAGTTCAGCTACGACATCTGGGGCGATACCGTGAACACGGCAAGCCGCATGGAGTCCTCCGGAGAAGTTGGACAGGTGAACATCAGCGAGGCCACGTATGCGATGGTGAAGGATGCCTCGACTCCGGGCTGACGATCTTGGAGTTCACCCCGCGCGGCAAAGTGCAGGCGAAGGAAGGGAGAGATGGAGATGTACTTTGTCCGTGGAAGCTCCAGGGAGCGTAGGTGTACTTGGCTTATTCCTTGCGGGCATCCATCTATCAAGCCCATCCCATGCGCGGATCCGCCTTCTCCTTGGCATAGGCCTGTTGCTGTTCGCATGCCCGGCACAGCTGAGCGCCCAAACCCTGTCTTCCGACTCTCTGCGCACTGCTGAAGACCGAAGGAAGGACCACCGATCGTGTCGACCTTCTGATCGCGCTCGCCTGGGATCTCTCCGGCGAGAGCTTGACCGAAAGCTGGGAACTGCTGGATGAAGCGATCACCCTGGCAAGTGAACTTCAATACGAAGTCGGTCCGGCCCATGCGCCCATGATCCATGCCTTCCGGCACGCAATGGCGCAGCGCCATCCGGAGGCGATCGCCGCATACAAGACCGATTGGATCGCCCGGCTCGATGCGGCAGGTGTGGAGCAAGGCATGGATTCACCACTCGGAACCATACGCGGCCTTACAACACGCCGGGCTGCAGCAGGAGCGGTTCGAGTTCTATCGGGATGCCTTAGAGCGGTACCGGCGCAATGGGCCCGCGCTGAACGCGGCGGTCTGCGAGCATGGGCTCGGCGGGTATTATCTGAGCGCCCGGCAATACGGGCAGGCCATTGAACACTATATGAAGGCACGCGAGGGCTTGCGGAATACGGATCCAAGCAATGCCACCAACGAGACCATGGTGATCGGATGGTGCTATCAGGATTGGGGCAATCCGGACCGTGCTGAACCCTTCCTGCGCGAAGCATTGGAGGCTTTCCAGCTGGAAGGGAACCGCAATCAGGCGATGACCTGCGTATTGAACCTGGGGGATCTGGAACTGAGCCGAGGCGATACGGTGGAGGCCCTAAGATTATACCGTAGTTCAGTACCCTACTGGAAGGAGATCACGGAGATACGAATGGCGACCCTCAGGTCCCAATTGGCCAAGGTGCTCATTGCGAAGGGCGATCTGGACAGTGCGCGTGTGGAGGTGGATGCGTTGAACGCGCTCCATGCCAAGACCCCACTGCCCCTTTCGAACACGGATGGCGAATGCGAAGTGGACTACACCAACTACCTGTGCCAGAAAGCCATCGGACAGTCTACGTTGGCAGATGGCTACCTGGAACGCGCATTGAACGAGGCGTTGCGATTGTCCTCCATGCCGTTGATCCTGAAGTACCGCAAGGAGTTGAGCGAACGGTACCACGAACGAGGCGATGCCACCAACGCGGCGATCCAAGCCCGGGCATACATCCGCCTGAACGACTCGCTGCAAGCCGAATCCAACAGCGCTCGATCGCCGTGTACGAAGTGGAGGGAAAGGGAGAGCCGTGGAGCTGGAACAGCAAAAGGCGCGCTTCGGCAACAGCGCATCATCTCCTTCTCCATCACCGGAGGCTTGCTCCTCCTGGTGGCCTTGGCCTTTACCGTATACCGCGGGAAGAAACGGTCGGATGCCTTGTTGCTCAACATCCTTCCTGCGGAAGTCGCCAACGAACTGAAAGCAAAAGGCCACGCCGATGCCAAGCACTTCGATCAGGTCACCATCCTCTTCACCGATTTCAAAGGCTTCACCGAAGCAAGCGAGAAGTTGTCGCCACAGGAACTGGTGGAAGAACTGAACACTTGCTTCAAAGCCTTCGACGGTATCATCACCGCACGCGGCATCGAGAAGATCAAGACCATCGGCGATGCATATATGTGTGCCGGTGGCTTGCCTGTTCCAGCCTCATCGACCCCAGCGGGTGTCGTTCAAGCGGCGTTGGAGATGCAGGCGTTCATGATCGCACGGAAGAAGGAACGCGATGCTGCGGGCATGCCCTTTTTCGAGATGCGTGTGGGCATCCACACCGGCCCCGTGGTCGCCGGCATCGTGGGCGTGAAGAAGTTCGCCTACGACATCTGGGGCGATACGGTGAATACGGCGAGCCGCATGGAGAGCAGTGGTGAAGTGGGACAGGTGAACATCAGCGAGGCTACCTATGTGCTGGTCAAGGATGAACCCGGTCTCACCTTCACGCCGCGCGGAAAAGTGCAGGCGAAGGGCAAAGGAGAGATGGAGATGTACTTCGTGGAACGCACCTGACGGGGTTCCTTGAGAACAGGTGGAAATACCGGTTCTTGGAACGCGGGAACATCCGACATTGCGCACAGATCATGAAGAAGGCAGCATTGCTCCTGTTCCTGGCGTTGTTCAGCCCCGTAGGTGGAAGAGCGCAGCAGGACACTTTGCTCATCACTGCGGACGCGCTTCGCGACGGACGAGCCTTCGTGCGCAGCATCGTGATCTCCGTTCCGGGGATCGACCTTGTAGCGCATGGCAACCCGCGTTACCGGCTTGCCGACGATACGGCGTTCGCCGCTCGTGCGTGCGATGATGGTGCCTGGCAGCCCTTGGACAGCTTCGATCGCGCCCAGCTCGTTACCGGCCAGGTGTATTGGGTGCGCTTCCAACTGCAGGTGGATACGTCGCTCGCCCATGCTCCGGTGGACCTGGACATCTACAGCCAAGGCGCAATGGAAGTGTTCTTCAATAGCGAGTTGGTGGAGCATTTCGGGACGGTGCCTGCATACGGCACCGGTGACGGGTACCAAGCCGCGCCCTTTGTTCCTCGTCGGAAAGTGCGGCTGCGCTTCGCTGGAGATGGTGCGCCCGAAACGATCGCCATGCGCTGCGTTCATGACCCCATGTTCCTGGCCAGTTACGCAACAGCGAACCAGCTGGCCCTCACCCTGCACCTGCCGGAGGTGAACGGCACCATCGAGCGCTTGGAGGACAGCACCCTGCTCCAATATGGGCTGTTCGTCGGCATCAACCTCATCATCCTCCTGCTCGCCGGTGTCATCATGTCGCGGTCCAAACGCGATAGGAGCTGGCTGATGCTCGCGCTCTTCTCGCTGTTCATGGCCTTGGTCGGCTTCACCAACATACCGCCCAAGGGCGACTTCGGTCTTTCGCTCCGAGCGGTGAGCGGTATCAGCTTGTTGAACCCCGTGGTCTATCCGCTCGCCCTCTTCTTCCTGGTGATGGTGATGCGCACGCTCTTCGCCACGGTGGACCGACGGAGCATGCTGCTCTTCGGCACGCTCACGGTGCTCATGATCATCGCGAGCTACGAGCCGTTCTTCGATCCAGCGGGAGGGCGCAACCTCGATGCCTGGTTCACCATCCTTTTCTTCTTCGAGGTGGCGCGCCAGGCGGTGCGCGCCGTGCGCAACCAGGTGCATGGTAGTTGGATCATCGGTATCGGCGCGGTGCTCTTCATCACCAACGGTGTTTTTCTGGAGCAGTACTACCAGTACACCGGGAATGAGATGGTGCGTTGGTTGCGCACCTTCCTGCGCTTCTCCTATTACCTCACCATGCCGGTCACCATCGCCATTTTCCTGGCCGTGCGGTCTGCTCATCAGAACCGCTTGTTGGCGCGCCAGCGTGATGAACTGGACAAGGAAGTACACGATCGTACGGCCGAATTGCGGCACGAAAAGGAACGCTCGGACGAGCTCTTGCGGAACATCCTGCCCGACGAGGTCGCGGAGGAGCTCAAGGCAAAAGGCCACGCCGATGCCAAGCACTTCGACAACGTCACCATCCTCTTCACCGATTTCAAAGGCTTCACCGAAGCAAGCGAGAAGTTGTCGCCACAGGAACTGGTGGAAGAACTGAACACTTGCTTCAAAGCCTTCGACGGTATCATCACTGCACGCGGCATCGAGAAGATCAAGACCATCGGCGATGCGTACATGTGTGCGGGTGGCTTGCCTGTTCCGTCGTCGTCCACACCAGCGGGTGTCGTACATGCCGCGCTGGAGATGCAAGCGTTCATGATCGCGCGCAAGAAGGAACGCGATGCTGCGCGCATGCCCTTTTTCGAGATGCGTGTGGGCATCCACACGGGCCCCGTGGTCGCCGGCATCGTGGGCGTGAAGAAGTTCGCCTACGACATCTGGGGCGATACCGTGAACACGGCCAGCCGCATGGAATCATCCGGTGAAGTAGGCCAGGTGAACATCAGCGAGAGCGACGTATGCGTTGGTGAAGGCTGAGCACGGCCTCACCTTCACCCCGCGCGGCAAAGTGCAGGCGAAGGGCAAGGGGGAGATGGAGATGTACTTCGTGGGTCGTAGTTGAACCGCTCGGTCAGCTCAACATCTCCTGGACGATCCGTCGATCTGGTCGAATTGGTCCCTCCCCTTCAGAACGTATTGCTCGGCACCCTTCTGCACGGTTTGCAGCGCGATGCCATACTGGGCCTGGCTGCTGAGCATGATCACGTGCACCTGCCTGTCCAGCGTCTTGATCTTCTCAAGTATGCGCAGTCCATCGGCGGCGTCCCTCACAACACTGTTGAGGTGATAGTCGAGGATCGCCCAGGTCAGGGTGCTCGCTCAGCCGGGTCAGGCACTCTTCACCCGTGTGGAACACCGATACCCTGTGCGGAAACGTGTTCTGGAGATGATCGGCAAGCATCGTGGCCAGCATGGCATCATCGTCCACGACGAAGATCATCCTCTGTTCCTGGCTCATGGTTCAGGTGTGTGCGTAGCCAAAGTAAGTTCGCAGAGCGCTTAATTTGATCCTATGGCAGCCGTTGATCTTGAATACTTGGAGCGTTTCTGCAAAGGTGATCGCTCACGCATGGAGAAGTACATCCGCATGTACCTCGACGCATCGCCAGGACTCTTCGCCGATCTGGCAGCAAAGGCCGGGTCGGGTGATGCAGAAGGCCTTGCTGTGGCTGCCCACAGCCTTCGGCCCCAAGTGAACTACATGGGCGCACAGGGGCTTTTCGATACACTGACCACGATCGAGGGGCTTGCTCGAGCCGAGGGCATCGAGGGCTGCAAGGAATTGGTGGACCGCCTGCCGGGCATGAACGCCGAGGTGATCGCGGAACTGCGCGCCGCCATCGGTTCGGCCGGGTGATCGCCCCGGGGATCATCTGTCCTTGCCAGCTCCCATGGCAGGTCCGGCGATCATCCTGAGCACATGGGAATCGAGATCGAAGGCTGCATCCGTGCCCTCACCGCCCAAGCGGCTGATGACCCGCACAATGGTCCGGGGTACTCCGTTGCGGCACTCGACATACTGGTCCATCAGCACCGCTGTGCCCGCGATCGTTCCGCTGTATATGCCGTGCATCACCGCATCGCTCACCTGGGCCACCTCGCCGATCAAGGTGAGTGCCGCACCCCGCAATCCCATCATACCGCGCTGGTCCCTGGCCATGCCACACGGGGTGACCTCCAACGGGGCGCGGTCCACCATTACCAACGCATGGCCATTCAAGGTCTGCAACTCGAACCCATGCCCGGCGAGGTCCAATATCCAATCGGGAGGAAGAACGGAGAACAACGCTCCGTGGGCGGGTCTTTCGCTTGGCGCTGGCATGCGAGGGATGCGATCTGTTGTGATCACTGCACAAAAGTCCGCAGGGAGTTCAGTCTGGACCAGCGTAGATCCACCTGTTCTTGGCAACAGGTAGAAATACGGGGTGCTCAATTGGACCGGTTGCCCATCTTGCAGCGATGATCAGGCTTGCCCTCGCCGACGACCAGCCCCTCTTCCGCCGAGGCATGGCCATGTTGCTCCGCGACATGCCCGATGTGCAGGTCTTGTTCGAGTGCAACAACGGCGAGGAACTGCTCACCGGATTGAAGGGCAATGCCATCGACATCGTCCTGCTCGATCTGGAGATGCCGGTAATGGACGGGATGGAGACCATGCGCCGCGTTCGTCAGGACCATCCGGAGGTGAGGGTGATCGTGTTGAGCATGCATCATGAGGAGAAGTTCATCGTGCATCTGATGGAACTGGGAGCGAACGGCTACGTGGTGAAGACCGCCGAACCCGACGAGATCGAGAATGCGGTGCGTTCCGTTGCCACCAGCGGATACCACTTCTCCGAAATGGTGAGCCGGGTCATGCTTCAAAGGCTTGTGAAGAAGGAAAAGCTGAAGCCCACCTTCCATGATGTTGAACCCCTGACCGAGCGCGAGCTCGAAGTGCTGCGCTTGATCTGCCAGGAGCTGACCACCACGGAGATCGCGGGCAAGCTTTTCCTCAGTCCGCGCACGGTGGAAGGGCACCGCAACAACATCCTGCTCAAGATCGGTGCGCGCAACACCGCAGGCATCGTGGTTTACGCGATGAGCAAGGGACTGTACACCCCCTGAACCGATGTGGCGGAAGATCGCACTACTGCTCGTCCTGCCGTTTTCGCAGGTCGTGTTCGGTCAATCAGTGGATAGCCTCCGCTCTGTAGCGAACGACGCGGCGCGCGATCACGCGGACCGCGTTCAAGCGTTGCGAGTTCTGCATCATGTGCTCGGGCTTTCGGCTGCCGAACTGGCCGCAGAGCCGGCGGTGACGGAGATCCTGCGCGACACCACGAGCATTGGGCTCGTTGGCTCATGGGCGAGGCTCTTACAGGCCACCGTACTATTCAAACGCGGAGGCTTCGCCTTGTGCGCTTCCCAATGCGACATCGCCGATCGGGGCTTCGGATCCGCAAAGGACGAAGTGGGTTCGGCACTGGCCCGTTCGCAGAAGGGCGAAGCGTTGAACATGATGGGTGATCAAGCCAGCGCCATGCGTTTGTACTTCAGCGCGCTGGACGATCTTCAACGCTCCGGGATACGCTACGAAGAGGCCAACTTACTTCTTCGACTGTCCTGGGTGTTCAACTTCCAGGGCGACCGGGACAAGTGCCGGGAGTACGAGCGGCGGGCCATGGCCATGGCTCGATCCGCGGGTTTCGAAGCCTTGGAGGCGGATGCATTGCGCATTGAGGGCGATCTGTACATGGAAACCGACAGCACCGGTCATGCTGCGGAGTTTTACGAGCAAGCATTGGCGTTCTACACCAGATTGGGCGGTGCGAGCCGGATCGCCGTGGCATCAACCCAACTTGCCAACGTGCGCCTGGAACTCGGGGACTTGATCGGCGCGCGCAGGTCGTTCGAAGAAGCCTTGGCGGCGTTCGAGCAAGCGAAGAACGACGTTTGGATAAGCTATGTGAACTCCCGCCTCGCTGAAGTTTGCCACGCGATGCATGAGAACCGCGCCGCGCTCGGGTACGCCATGCGAGGATTGTCGGTTGCTCGGGAACGTGGCTTGTTCAAGGAATCCGTGGATAACCTCCAGGCCTTGCCCAAGATCCATGCTGCGCTAGGCGACTACCAAAGCGCTCTTCGGTACTCCCAGGAGTTCGCCGCGATGCGGGACAGCATGGTGAGCAATGCGATCGCCAGCGAGATGATGGAACTCGACCTCCGCCAGCAGCAGATGATGGACAGCCTGACCCGCGAGGAGGAGCTCTCACTGGAAGCCGCGACCTACCGCACGGCCGCCACAAAGGCTGGCAGGCAGCGGAACCTTTTCCTCTTCGCTGGCATCGGGGTCATGGTCGTTTCCGCTGGTCTCTGGAGCCGATTGCGTCAAGTGGGGCGAGTGCGTCGTGAGCTGGCCGCTGGCAACGCGCTCATCGAGGAGGAGAAGTTGCGTGCCGAGCGATCGGAGAAAGTGAAGGAGCAGTTCCTGGCCAACATGAGCCACGAGATCCGCACGCCCATGAACGCCATCATGGGCATGACAGGCATCCTGCGCAGGAACGAACACATGCCTTCACAACAGAAGTTCCTGGATGCGATCACGCAGAGCTCCGAGAACCTGCTGGTGATCCTGAACGACATCCTTGATCTGGACCAGCTTGAAGCTGGAAAAGTGGAGTTGGAATCGGTCGCCTTCTCACCGCGCAAGGTCCTTACGAACGTGGTGGACATTCTCCGGTTCAAGGCGGAGGAGAAAGGCCTGGAGTTGCGCGCGACCATCGCCGACGAGGTTCCGGAGCAGGTGATGGGCGACCCCACACGCCTGCACCAGGTGCTGTTGAACCTCGCAGGCAACGGGATCAAGTTCACCGAGCGCGGCGGGGTCAAGATCGAGCTTGTGGTGCAACAGCGCGAACAGGAGAAGGTCGTTCTGCGTGCCAGGGTGATCGATACGGGGATCGGGATCGTTGCGGACAAGCTCGACGGGATCTTCGAGGAATTCACGCAGGCGTATAGCGATACCACGCGCAAATACGGTGGCACGGGCCTGGGCCTGACCATCAGCAAGCGTTACATCGAACTGCAAGGCGGCACCATCACCGTGGAGAGCGCGAAGGACAAAGGCAGCGTTTTTACCGTCACCGTTCCCTATGGAGCGCTCGCTGAAGCCGGAAGGCCTTTGAGCGGGAATGAAGAAGCCATGAGCGCTGACCCGGACAGCTCCAGGATCGTCCTACGCGGCTTGCGCATCCTGCTCGTGGAGGACAACGAATTCAACGTGATGGTGGCACAGGACGAGCTTGCGGATGCCATTCCAGACGTGCAAGTGGACCACGCCGCCAATGGACGGATCGCGGTGGAAAAGGTAGAAGCCAATTCGTACGACGTGGTGCTGATGGACCTACAGATGCCGGAGATGGATGGTTATGAAGCCACACGGGCGATCCGGTCCCTCTCCGGGAACATGTCGCGCGTTCCCATCATCGCTTTGTCGGCGAACGTATTGAAGAGCGAGGTGGACAAATGCATGGAAGCCGGAATGGACGGCTTTGTCCCGAAGCCTTTCGAACGCAAGGATCTGCTCGAGAAGCTGACCCAGGCACTCTCCAAAAACCCGGGGAGGTAATGATGAAGAACTCCACCACGACATGGTTGAGTGCTGTCGTGCTCATCGCAGGCACCATCGCGCCACGTTCTGGTCGATCGCCCAGCCGATTCCGCCACACGCATGACCATCGCCGATAACCCCTCCCGCATTGGCACGCTCCATCGAAAAGCATTTGGACTTGCTCATGCCCATTTGGACAGCGCGGCCAATGCGCGTTCATGGCATTGGCGGCCGTGGATTCGTTGATCGCTGCCATGGGTCCGGCAAGTGACAGGGCTGTATCCACTGGATTGTCGTTACTGCGGGCCCGGACCGTGGCACTGCTCGGTCGCGCACAGCATAGCCGGGCCGGTTACATGCACCTTTTCGAGCACTGGAGAACTCTTCCGTGGTCGCTCAAGGACAGCCTGGGCGCACGGTGACCACCGTACGGCGAACTTGCGAGCGACATCGAGTCAGGCGAAGGTCGATACCTCCAAGAACCGAGGCTTCGGGTGACATCCGGCGGCGGATGGGAATCCAATAGGCGTTCGGACTGGCCTGCAAGCAGCTACCCACCGCCGCCATCGACTGCCACCTAAAGGCCTGACCATCGGTGAGCCAACGCTCTGGGCGTCATCTTGTCAGGCTGCCGGTCATACCAACTCCTCGGAACCCGCTCCGGACATCGCGTGCAGGTGGCTTCCGATTGGAGTTGTTGAACGCAGCACCAAGGCGCGGTCGATGTGCTAAAGGGTTTCGCCAGGGCGCGCCAATTACCAGTTGACTACGGATTCATTGGGGGCTCGCCTTTCAATTTGCCGGCTCGCTTGGTACGGCCCCACTACGGGCGGATCAACGGACTCCGCTCTCTATTGGCAGGACCAGATCGGGCGCATTGCGGGATCGGATCGGTTCGTTCGACGGACTTGGAGCATTCGTTGCGCTACATCGGCCGGATCCAAAGCAGGGACAGCCGCAGCTTGCCATCGATAATTACCAGGTGGCCCGATGCCAGCTATCGCCGTGTCGCCGATGCCGACCGCCGTAGCCAGCACGTACGGCCATGATGAAGTGCAGTTGTCGAGGGGAAATGGTCCAGCCCCATTGCCGGAGCTGAATGCGCCCTCGCCATGCTTCGAGGACCCGATGACCACCAGGAACTGGCCCCAGCTTTGGTCCGCATGGCCGAAGCACGCACGCGACGGCGGGGCTGGTCAGGTGCCATCTCATCGTATGAACAGGGGATTCGCCCGTCGCCGGCCGTTTCGGGATCCGTTCATGCTCGCGGCTGGATACGATTCGACATATCAATTGCACGCCAGTCTCGGCGACCACCGATCCGCCTACCTCGCATGAGAAGTTCATTGTTGCCCGCGACTCGGTCCGGAGGTCGCGCCAAGGAGTCCCGGTGGTGCGGTTGATGATGAAGCACGACCTGGAGCAGGACAAGATCCTCCAACGTGCAAAGGACGATGCGCGGCGCGCCAGAGAACAGTGCAGCTGGACGACAAGCGAGCGCAGATGTACGTGTACATCGCTGGAGCCGCTTTGTTCATGGTGCTCGCCCTCGCCCTCGTGGCCCGCTTGCGCTTCATGACCCGGGTACGAAATCGACTTGAGCGCCAGCGCAATGAACTCCAGGAAGCCATGGCGCGCGCGGAGCGCAGCGAAAAGTTCAAGGAGCGCTTCCTGGCCAACATGAGCCACGAGATCCGCACGCCCATGAACGCCATCATGGGCATGAGCGGCATCATGCTGCGCAATGAACACCTACCGAAGCAGGAAGCGCAACTCGAAGCCGTGCGCGACAATGCCGATCGTCTGCTCCGCACTTTGAGCGACATCCTCGACCTGAGCAAGATGGATGCGGGCATGCTGCAACCGGAATCGATCGCTCTGGATCCGAGGGTGATCTTGGAGCGCGTTCTTGCCGCCTGGAGGTCCACCTGCGAGGTTAAGGGCGTGCGGTTGTCCATTGAGGTCGCGCCGGAAGTACCTCACATCATCATGGGCGATCCCACGCGGTTGGAACAAGTGCTCTCCAACCTCGTGCAGACCGCGATCAAGTTCACGGACAGCGGTAGTATTCATGTCCAAGCGAGCGCTGGCGGAACCACTGGGGACAAGTTCCTGGTGTGCTTCTCAGTGAAGGACACCGGTGTGGGCATGTCACCGGCTCGCATGGAAGGGATCTTCGGGGGAGATCAACCAGGACTACAGTGTCGGCCGCAAGAAGCGAGGCGATATCGGACTGGGCCTCACCATCAGCAAACGGTTGACGGAATTGATGGGCGGCACCATGGAAATATCCAGCGAAGAAGGCAAGGGCAGCACCTTTGAAGCGACCATTCCGTTCACCACGGCCACGACCGTATCAAAAGCACAAGCAACGAGCCCAAGGCATCACGACCTCCGCGAACTTCGCATACTCCTTGCGGAGGACAATGCCTTCAATGTGATGGTGGCCCAAGACGAGTTGAACGATGCGATCCCGGGCGTGGTGGTGGATGTGGCTGTTGACGGCCGGGAAGCGCTCTCCATGGTGAAAGAGCATACCTACGATGTGGTCCTGATGGATGTGCAAATGCCAGAGATGAACGGCTATGATGCGACCAAGGCGATCCGTTCGCTCCCTGGGAACATGTCGCATGTCCCCATCATCGCCATGACGGCGAACGCCATGCAGGCCGATCTGGATCGCTGCAAGGAAGCCGGAATGAACGGCTACGTGCCGAAACCGTTCAAACGCGAAGAGCTGCTCCTGGCGCTCCAAGGTGCTCTAACAACCTCCCGCTCTGGAGCATGAAGGGACGCATCATCCATATGGTGTTGGTGCTCCTGCTCGCGCAGCCGCGCGTCGCTGCCCAGGAACGTTCGCACACCAGCGTTATCGACACCGTCGACATGCTCTTCAAGGCGCTCACCATCAACGATGGCCTTTCCCAAGGCATGGTGAACACCATCATGCAGGACGATCTGGGCTTCATGTGGTTCGGGACCAAGGACGGACTGAACCGCTACGACGGTTACACCTTCACGGTGTTCCGGCATGACCCAGAGGACAGCACGACGATCAGGGAGAGCACGGTCAACAAACTTTACCAAGACGACCACAACCGAATGTGGGTGGGCACCTCAGCCGGTTTGGACCTGTTCGATCGGAACACGGAGCGCTTCATCCACGTGCCCATCCAACATCCCAAGGGAAGTTGGGGAAGCATCGTGAACATTGTCTTGGACTTCAACGGCGATCTGTGGGTATCCAGCACCGAGGCGATGGCGAAGCTCACGTTCGAGCGGCCCTTGGAGGAAGGGCGGCCCTTACCCCCGTTCACGACCAAGTGGTACAGCAGCCGATACGCCACTGTGTCGCGCACCCGCGATGGCCGCCTGTGGGGATGCATGGATTCCATCGCCTACCGCCTCACACCACGGCACGAAGGCAACGAGGTGATCGACACCCTGGACCGATTCGGGCGTGGAGACACCCGGCATGAGCTGCGTACGCTAAGCGTTCTTGAGGATACCCTTCGGAACAAGATCTATGCGAATTACATGAACGGGATCGTGGAGCTCGACCCCGTGAGCGGCAAGCCGACCTACCTCTATGTCACTCTCGATGACTACCCTTGGATACAATGCGACGACCCATCGATCGATGTCCATGGTGTGCTCTGGATGTCCACCTTCAGAGGGCTGTACAGGTTCGACCCTGTTGCGCAAGAACTATCGTTGGTGCGTGCTTCGGATGCCAACATCGGGCATATGATCGGAACGGTCAAGCGTACCATGATCGACCGGAACGGGACGATGTGGGTGGGCACTTCCGGTTATGGCCTCCTGAAATACGATCAGCGCATTGAACGGTTCAACAATTGGTCCGATGCGAGTATTCGCTCATTGCAGCCTGGTGCCAATGGATCCATCATCGTCACGCGTTTCCATCAATTCCTAAGCGTCTTCGACCCGAAGGCACGGAAGTATATCGTGCAAATGAGAAGCGCAGGAGAGCTCCGAAGGGAATATGGTCTGTTCGAATACTCCGTTTGCGACTTCGCCTTGCAGGATGAGCAGGGTGTTTATTGGATGAGCATGCCGAACGGCCAGTTGATGCGTTACGACGCCGCCAGGAACGATGAGCGGATCCTTCATTCGCAGCGTAGTCAGGACCAACCGAAGGATGCCACCGTATTTCCCTTGCTCTTGGGTGGGAATGAAGCGCTATGGTATGGTGGCGAGCAGGCCTTATGGCGCTTGGATCGCCGCACGCTGTCCATGACGCAGTTCCCATGGCCCATTACCATGGTCAACGACCCCTACCCTTTCACAGCTGCATTGCACGAGGGTCCGGATGGCATCATGTGGGCCGGCACCATGAAGGGGTTGTTGCGGTTGGATCCCGTCACTGGTGCATGGAAGCACTACCAGAACGAGGTGAACGATCCACGTTCACTCGCTGTGAACATCATCTTTTCCATCGCCCCTGATGCACGGACCCCATCAACGTGCTGTGGCTCGGCATGAACAGCGGAGGCCTGAACCGCTTCGATGCACGGACCGGTGATGTCACACGCTTCACCACCGCGGATGGTCTTCCGAACGACGTGGTGTACGGTGTGCTCAGCGACGACCGTGGTCGCCTGTGGATGAGCACGAACAAAGGCATCAGCCGCTTCGACCCACGGACGAAGAGCTTCCGGAACTTCAGTGCAGGCGATGGTCTGCAGAGCGACGAGTTCAACCGCCATGCATACTGCAAGGATGAGAACGGTCGGCTCTATTTCGGCGGGGTCAGCGGTTTCAACTGGTTCGATACAAAGGAGCTCGAAGAGGATACGACCCCGGTGACAGTGCGCATCACCGGTATCGAACTGATGAACAAGCCAGTGCACTTCGGCACGGAGGGGTCGCCGCTCGCACGACCGGTCCATCTGAGCGAGGGCATGGAGATCCCGTACAGTTCGAACATGGTCTCCTTCTCCTTCGCAAGCATGGAGTATGCTGCACCGGAGCTGCACCAGTATCGCTACAAGCTCGAGGGTTTCGATCCCGATTGGATCGATGCGGGCACGGACAACAGCGCCATTTATACGAACCTCGACCCGGGCACCTACACCTTCCGTGTGCGGGGCATGAACCGCGATGGCATATGGGATGAGCAAGGCACGTCATTCCGCCTAACCGTGCGACCACCCTGGTACATGACCTGGTGGTTCTATGCCCTGGTCGTGTTCGTGCTGATCGGGGGAACGCTCTACTACATCCGAGGTTTGCGAAAGCAGCGTGAGAAGCTGGAGATGACCGTGTTCATGCGCACGCACGAACTGAGCCGTGAGAAAGACAGGGCCGACGAACTCTTGAAGAACATCCTGCCTGCGGGGATCGCTGCGGCGCTCAAGCGGATGGGACATGCAGAAGCGCGACACTACGATCAGGTCACGGTGCTGTTCAGCGACTTCCGGGATTTCACCGGAGTGAGCGAGAAGTTATCCCCCTCCGAGCTCGTGGACGAATTGAACGTGTGCTTCAACGCCTTCGACCGGATCATGGAGAAGCACGGCGTGGAAAAGATCAAGACCATCGGTGACGCGTACATGGCGGCGGGCGGGGTACCCGATCCTTCCGGCGGATTGCCGGCTTCGGTGGTGCGAGCCGCATTGGAGATGCAGGGCATCATGGCCGAGCGCCGCCTCGAACGTGGATCCCAGGGGAAGCCATCGTTCGAGATGCGGGTGGGCATCCACACCGGACCGGTGGTCGCCGGAATAGTTGGCCGCCGCAAATTCCAATACGACATATGGGGCGATACCGTGAACATCGCCAGCCGGATGGAGAGCAGTGGCGAGGTCGGGGAAGTGAACATCAGCAGTGCCACCTACGCGTTCGTGAAGGACGAGCCTGATCTGCAATTCCGTTCGCGTGGTAGGGTGCAGGCGAAGGGGAAAGGGGAAATGGAGATGTACTTCGTGAGCGCCCTCGCTTCCGCAGAGTCCACACAAGCCGGGCCCGTTGTCGTGCAGCATCGTCCCGAAACAGTAACCACGCATCGCCAGCCGTTGGGCCTTTACCGTGAATTGAAGGATCTACGCGTCCTCCTCGCAGAGGACAACTCCTTCAACGTAATGGTGGCACAGGACGAATTGGAGTTCGCGATCCCCGGGGTGAAAGTGGATGTGGCCTCGAACGGGAAGGAAGCGCTGGACTTGGCCGCGAAGAACAACTACGACGTGGCGCTGATGGATGTGCAGATGCCGGAGATGGACGGTTACATGGCCACGCGTGCCATCCGCGCGTTGCCCGGGAACAAGTCGCGGCTGCCGATCGTGGCCTTGACGGCCAACGTGATGCAGGCGGAAGTGGATCGGTGCATGGAGGCGGGAATGAACGCCTTCGTCCCAAAGCCCTTCAAACGGGAGGAACTGATGAAAGCGCTGCAGGAAGTCCTCACACAACGAAGCGCCACATGAGGAAGCTCCGACCGCAATTCCTGACACTCCTGCTCATGCTGGTGTGCGCACCTGCGATCTCGCAATGGGATACGCTCGCACTTCCCTTCCGCACATTGACGATCAAGGACGGTCTCTCACAAGGCATGGTGAACTGCATCACGCAGGACCATCATGGCTTCATGTGGTTCGCCACGAAGGATGGATTGAACCGGTACGACGGTTATTCCTTCAAGGTGTTCCGGCACGACCCGCTGGACAGCACCTCGCTGAACAACAGCTTCGTCGTTACCCTGCACGAGGATCGTGAAGGGCGCCTCTGGGTGGGGACCACGATCGGGCTCGATCTCTTCGAGCCGAATACGGAGACCTTCCTCCATTACCCGCTGCGCGGCACACCTGCAGATGGTATAATGGTGGAGGTGATAACGGAAGACCTCTCCGGCGATCTCTGGGTCGGCACGAGGAAGGGTTTGGTGAAGATCACGTTCAACGGATCGTCAACGAAGAGCTCGGACCACCGTTCGCTCCGCGACTTCAAGCTCACCCACTTCTTCTCCCAAAAGGTCATGGCCCATGCGGACCGGAAGGGAAGGGTCTGGGGACACGAGGAGAACAGGATGTTCTATCGCATCGTTCCGGACCACGGCGGTAAGGACCGCGTGGATAGCGTGCAATGGGACCGACCAACACGTGTCTCCGATATTGACCGGTTCGAAGCGATCATGGTCGAGGATACCGTCCGCGACAGGATGTACGCGTTGCATGAATTCGGCGTGGCCGAGGTGGATGCGGATGACGCGGTGATCAGAACGATCTACGAAGGACCTCCCAACATCCTGACCCTTTCGCACACGGTGGCGACCGTCGACCAGAAAGGTGCGATCTGGATCGCTGGAAGGACGGGCCTGTTCCGATTCGACCCTGTTAGCGCCCGGTTGACACGACTGAACGCGCGTGACCCGAACCTGCAGACCATGACCGAGAACGTGGTGTACACCTACCTCGATCGGAACAGGCTCATCTGGATCGGCACAACAGGGTACGGCGTACTCCAGTACGATCCGCGGATCGAACGCTTCCACAACCATCCGGATCAGAGCATGAACGGGATGGCCCGGACCATCGATGACAAGGTCCTGATCGGTCGCACGTCCCACTTCATGAGCGTGTTCGACCCGGCCACGGAGCGCTATTCGCTGGAAGTCGGTCGTCACGAGTACGATGGCCGTGCCGCACTGGACGGTTACAACACATGGCCCATGTCCACGCTCCAAGCCAAGGATGGCTCCTATTGGCTCAGCGCGGGCGGTCTGGTCCGCTATGGCCCGGCTCAAAACGTGCTGGAGCGGTTCATCCCATCGGAGGCTCCCGACCGGAACGAACTTATCCGTGAGTATTGCTTCCCGCTCCACCTCGACAAGCGGGATGACGTCTGGTTCGGTTGGAAGACGGCCTTCTGGCGATTCGACCACGAGACCCATGCGTTCACCGCATTCGCGTACCCGATCCCTGCGGTTAGGGAAGCCTATGAATTCCTGCAGGTGATCCACGAGGCCAAGGATGGGATCTTCTGGCTGGGCACTCTCCGTGGCCTGCTCCGCTTCGACCCGCGCGACCAGAGTTGGAAGCACTATGAGAATGATGCCGCGGATCCGTCGACGCTGGCAGTGAACGTGATCTTCAGCATTGAACCGGACCCGTCGGACCCGAACGTGCTTTGGATCGGCACCAACGGAGGGGGATTGAACCGCTTCGACAAGACCACCGGCAAGGTGACGCGGTACTCCAGCGCACAGGGATTGCCCAATGATGTGGTCTACGGCGTGCTCAGCGATGCCTCGGGCAACCTGTGGATGAGCACCAACAAAGGGATCTCCCGGTTCACGCCGAGCACGAACGTGTTCCGGAATTTCGACGAGAGCTATGGCCTCCAGAGCGATGAGTTCAATCGCTATGCGTACTGCAAGCTGAGCGATGGTACGCTGTTCTTCGGTGGCGTGAACGGCTTCAACTACTTCAAGCCGGAGGAGCTGAAGGATGATCCACGCCCGTCGCAGATCCATATCACCGGCATCAAGCTGATCAATCGGTCGGTCGAGTTCAACGCATCGGATCCGCTCTTACGCTTGCCGGTGTACCTGAGCGATGGAATGGAGATCCCGTACAGCGAGAACATGGTCACCTTCGAGTTCGCCAGCATGGAGTTCTCGTCCCCGGAGCTTCACCACTACCAATACAAGCTGGATGGCTTCGATCCCGATTGGATCATGGCCGGCACGGCGAACTCCGCGATCTACACCAACCTCGATCCGGGCACCTACACCTTCCGTGTTCGGGGTGACAATCGCGATGGGGTCTGGGACACGGAAGGCACTTCGTTCCAATTGGTGGTGTTGCCTCCGTGGTGGAAGACCTGGTGGGCTTATGTGATGTACGCGCTCGTTGCAGCGGGCAGCCTGCTCCTTTATATCCGATTGCGCACCGCTGGACTGCAGAAACAGAAGGAGATCCTTGAAGTGACCGTTGCGGAACGCACCGAGGCCTTGATCCACGAAAAGGAGGAAGCCGATGCGCAACGGCGGCGTGCCGAGCACAGTGAACGGATCAAGCAACAGTTCCTGGCCAATATGAGCCACGAGATCCGCACGCCGATGAACGCGATCATGGGCATGACCTCCAGCCTGCGGCGGAACGAACGACTGCCTGCTCAGGAGAAATACCTCGCGGCCATTGCCGAGAGCTCCAGCAACCTGCTCGTGATCCTCAACGACATCCTCGACATTGGCAAATTGGAGGCGGGCAAGATCGAGCTGGAGCGGGTGGTCTTGCAACCTCGGGATGTGCTCCGGCAAGCCATGGATATCCTCCGCCATAAGGCCGAAGAGAAGGGATTGCGGTTCGAATGCAAGGTGGATGAGGATGTCCCGGCAAGGGTGATGGGAGACCCCACGCGCCTTGGTCAGATCATGCTGAACCTGGTGGGCAATGCGATCAAGTTCACCGAAAAGGGTGAGGTGAGGATCGCTGTGCATGTGAAAGAGCAGAGCGCTGATCGGGTCGTGCTGTCATTCGTCACCAGCGATACCGGTATCGGTATCCGGGATGATCGCAAGGGGAGCATCTTCGAGGAATTCACGCAGGCGGACAATGAGACCAGCCGTAAATACGGCGGAAGTGGCCTGGGACTCACGATCACGAAGCGGCTCGTGGAACTACAGCACGGCACCATCGTCATGGAGAGCACCCACGGTGCAGGGAGCACCTTCACGGTGGAGTTGCCTTATGGGTTGCCGAGCAAGGAGACTTCAGCAAAGGCGGAAATGAAAGACGCGCCCGCTGGCGTGTTACACGACCTGCGCATCCTGCTCGCGGAGGACAACGAGTTCAACGTGATGGTGGCTCAGGATGAGCTGGCGGACGTTATCCCCGGGTCCCATGTGGATGTAGCGGGCAATGGACGTATCGCCGTGGAGATGGTGAAGGCCGGGAACTACGACCTGGTGCTGATGGACATCCAGATGCCGGAGATGAACGGCTTCGATGCTGCACGGGCGATCCGTGCGCTGGCAGGGAACAAGTCGCGAATCCCGATCATCGCCATGACGGCGAACGTGCTGAAGGCCGAGGTGGACAAGTGCATGGAGGCCCGCATGAACGGCTTCGTGCCGAAACCCTTCAAGCGTGAAGAACTCGTGAATGTGCTGCACAGCGTGCTTTCCACACAACCATCCAAGGGATGAAGCGCTCCTCGTTGTCCTTGCTGTTCGCCGCTGCCCTGCATGCAGGCGCGGTCGCGCAGGGGCCATCGCGCCTCCACCCGCACGCGGTTGCTTCGGACACCGTTTCGCTTCCCTTCCGCCTGCTCACCATCAACGACGGGCTCTCGCAGGGCATGGTGACGCGCATCATGCAGGATCGATACGGCTTCATGTGGTTCGCCACGAAAGATGGACTCGACCGTTTTGACGGCTATGGTTTCAAGGTCTACCGGAACAATGCCACCGATTCCACCACGTTGGCAGAAAATTACATCAGCTGCATCGCCGAGGACACCAACGGGAGGATCTGGGTTGGGATGGCGACCAAGGGTCTTGATGTCTTCGATCGTCAACACGAAGTGTTCCAGCATATCCGCTTGGGAGCGGATGGGGATGCGTCCATGGTGCTGAATGTGGAGGAAGACGCTGATGGCAACATCTGGGCGGCCACGACCAAGGGACTTTTCAAGGTTTCGTTCACCACACCTGCCGGAGTTGGTCCGACAGCACTGCCCATGTATACGGTGCGGCGCTACTTCAACAGGCCCTGCCGGATCATGCAGGACGCACGAGGTGTGATCTGGGGCTACCTCTTCGCCAATTGCTCGTTCCGTTTCCACCCGAACAATTCCGGACCTGACCGGATGGATACATTGGATATGCAGCGCCTGAGCGCCGGTCCGTGGAACGAGGACCGGAACACGCACGTGAACGGCATGATCTTGGAAGACGAGAAGACCGGAAGGATCTTCGGCGTGTACCCCTACTTCATCGCGGAGTACGATCCCGTTACCGCCGTTCCAGGATCGTTCACCAGGTCGACTATCCGGGTGGCAGTCGGCTGGAAACCGACCAAGTGACCATCGATGCGAATGGATCGATGTGGATCGGCACAGGGCAACTCTGGCGCTTCGATACCCGCACGCTGCGCATGACGATGGTGCGACCAAGGGACCCTAATCTGAACGGGATATTGGACAACGTGATCTCCACGTATCAGGACCGTAACGGACTGGTGTGGGTCGGGTCGGCCGGCTATGGTGTGCTCGCGTACGACCCGCGCGTCGAGCGTTTCAACACGCAGCCAGGGGCGAGCGTGCGCTGGTTGCAACCCACCATTGATGGCGATGTGCTCAGCCTCAGCCAACGCAAGTTCCTCAGCGTATTCGACCCTGCCACGCGCACCTTCATCGCGGAGTCGGTCGATCAAGGTGCTGAACTCAAGAAGCTATTCGATGGCCTGATCGATGACACCGAAGCCGTCACGCAGGACGAGGACGGACTGCTCTGGCTCTGCAAAGGCGACCTGTTCAGCCTGGATCTCAAGACGGGCAACGCCCAACGTTTCCCGCTCGCCGATGAGACCGGACGATTGGTGCCACACCGCAAATCCTGCTTCCCCATCCATCAAGATGGGAACAAGGCACTCTGGTTCGGGTGCGACACCGCCTTCTACCGTTTCGACAAGTCGAGCCACCGATTCTCCCGCTTTCGATTTCCAGTCGTACCCGTCCAGTATCCTTACCTCTTCGTCCAAGCGATCCACCAGGATGCACAAGGCATCTTCTGGATCGGCACGGTGAAAGGCCTGCTGCGATTGGATCCATCCACGGGAGCATGGAAGCACTACGCGAACGACCCGGATGATCCCACGTCGCTGAGCTTCGACCTGATCTTCTCCATCCTTGCCGATCCGACGGAACCGGACCGCTACCTCTGGATCGGTACGAACGGCGGTGGCCTGAACCGTTTCGACAAACGCACCGGCACGTGCACACGCCTCACAGAGAAGGATGGCCTTCCGAACGATGTGGTCTATGGTATCCTGAGCGATGCGGACGGAGACCTGTGGATGAGCACCAACAAGGGCATCTCGCACTATTCACCTTCCTCCAACACCTTCCGGAATTTCACCGCGAGCGATGGCCTTCAGAGCGATGAGTTCAATCGCAACGCGTTCTGCAAGTTGAAGGACGGAAGGCTCTTCTTCGGCGGGGTGAACGGATTCAACCACTTCCATCCGGATGAACTGAGAGAGGATGCGCGGCCCGTGGACGTGCGGATAACGGACATCAAGCTCATGAACCGCTCGATCGCATTCGAGGAGGACAATGCGGCCTTGCAGGCACCGAGCTACTTGAGCGAGGGCATGCGGATCCCCTACAGCGCGAACATGGTCACCTTCTCCTTCGCGAGCATGGAGTTCTCCGCACCCGAGGAACATCGCTACCAGTACAAGCTGGAAGGCTTCGATCCCGATTGGATCATGTCCGGCACCGACAACTCCGCCATCTACACCAACCTCGATCCCGGCACTTACACCTTCCGTGTGCGGGGCGACAACCGCGATGGGATCTGGGACGAGCAAGGAACCTCGTTCAACCTCGTGGTGCTGCCGCCATGGTGGAAGACCTGGTGGGCGTACCTATCGTATGTGCTCGTGATCGCTGGAAGCATCGTGCTGTTCATCAGTTTGCGCACGGCCGGGCTCAAACGGCAGAAGGAACTACTGGAGCAGACCGTCGCGGTGCGCACGGCCGAGTTGAGCCATGCCAAGGAACGCGCGGAGAAGAGCGAACTGATCAAACAGCAGTTCCTGGCCAACATGAGCCACGAGATCCGGACACCCATGAACGCCATCATGGGCATGACCGGCATCCTGCGCCGCAACGAGCATCCACCGGAACAGGATAAGTACCTAGACGCCATAGCGCAGAGTTCCGACAACTTGCTCGTGGTCATCAACGACATCCTCGACCTGTCCAAGATGGAGGCCGGGAAGATCATCCTGGAGAGCGTACCGTTCGACACGCATGAGCTCGTCGCCCATATCCGAGACCTGTTGCATTTCAAGGCGGAGGAAAAGGGCCTGCAGCTGAACCTCGATATCGACCCTGACGTGCCACGTCGCTTGATCGGGGATCCAACACGGCTGCAGCAGGTCCTGCTCAACCTGGTGGGCAATGGCATAAAGTTCACCGAAGAGGGCGAAGTGCGCATTTCGGTAGGCGCGTCGGACCTTACCGCAACGCACTGCATGCTTCGCATCATGGTGAGCGACACTGGCGTGGGGATCCCCCAGGACCGCCTCGACCGGGTGTTCGAGGAGTTCACGCAGGCATACAGCGACACCACACGGAAGTACGGTGGAACCGGCCTGGGCCTCTCCATCAGCAAGCGGCTGGTTGAAATGCAGGGAGGCACCTTGACGGCCATCAGCGAAAAGGACAAGGGAAGCAACTTCATGGTGTCGATACCCTTCAGCATCGCCGCAACCATCGAAAAACAGATCAGCGGCACGGCAGACGAGGTGATGTTGCGTGGCCTTCGCATCCTCCTTGCCGAGGACAACGAGTTCAACGCCATGGTGGCGCAGGATGAACTGGAGGATGCCATTCCCGGCGTGCGCGTGGACCGAGCGGAGAACGGAACGATCGCGGTGCAGATGGCGGGGTCAGGCGACTATGATGTGATCCTGATGGACGTGCAGATGCCGGAGATGAACGGCTACGATGCCACGCGCGCCATACGCGCCCTTCCGGATGACCGGTCGCGTGTGCCCATCGTCGCCATGACGGCGAACGTGATGGAGGCCGAGCTGAAGTTGTGCCGTGAAGCGGGCATGATCGGCCACATCCCGAAGCCCTTCAGCCGTGAAGAACTGTTGAACGCCATCCATGCCGTGCGGGTGATGGACCCGCCCTCAACATGAGCGCACGACGATCGCACCTGCTAACGCTGCTGGTCACCCTCGTGGCGGTAATGGGTGTGCACGACATGATCGCGCAGGGTGATCCGAATGCAAGCATCTACACCGAGGGCCTTGGCTTCCAACAGCGCGAACAGCTCCTCGGGAAAGGCTCATCGGGACGCTTCAAAACGGTTCCTGACACACTGCTGCACGCCGCGCTGTCCGATCGGAAGTTGCGCTCCGATCCGGCCCGGAGGGCGTGGACCGATTTCCTCCAAGGCGCTTCCGCCATGCAGCAACGTGACTACCAGGTTGCCGTTTCCGCTTTTGAGAAGGCGCGGAACAGCTTCGTCGAGGTGGATGACGCGTGGGGGATGAACGCTTGTGATCACGGTTTGGGCAGGGCGTATATCACACTGGGCCAGATGGGTAATGCCGCTCCTTTGCTGCAACGAAGCTTGCAACAAAGCCAGCTGCTTCACGATACGGCGAGATGGTACATGACCTTGGACGCATTGGGCGGGATCCAGGGCGCCCAAGAGGACTTGGCCGCTTCGCAACGCTCGTATGAGGAGGGTATTCGACTGAGCCGTTTGTGTGGCGACGGTTGGTGGGAGCACCAGATGCATCGCAGCCTGGCCAACCTGCTCGGACGCATCAACGAGCTCGACCGCGCCAGCCGGGAACTGATCATCGCTGAAGCGGTGATGGTCGATTGTTGTGCGAACGACTCCAACATGATCGCAAGCCTCCGGGTGGAAAAGGCCAGCCTGGCCGCTCTACAGGGCCGGCACCGGGAGGCATTGGAGCTGTTGGAAAGCGTTCAGGGCGTTTTCGAGGCACGCAACAACTGGCCTTGGGCGACCTTCATCCGGGCGCTCCGATCGGAGGAGCTACGGACGCTTGGCAGAAGCACCCAAGCTGTGGAGCAGGCCCTCATCGGCTACCAGCAGGCCTCCCAGCGCAACCTGTTGAAAGAGACCATGGACAACCTGCTCGCATTGCACAAGGCGCATGCGGCCGCAGGCAACAGTGAACAGGCCTACACCCGTCTGCTCGAGTACATCGCATACAAGGACTCGGTCTTGTCGCGCGAGAGCATTACGACGGTGGCCACCATGGAGCAAGCCTACGCGTATGAAAAGGACCTGCTCGCAGACAGTCTTCAGTACGCCAAGGAGCGCGTTGTTTTGGAACTCGATCGGGTGCGGGCGGAGCGGCTGCGGAACGCGTATCTCTTCGGCGGGGTGGTAGTTCTTGTCCTAGCCATCGGACTCTGGTATCGGCTACGCTTCATCACCCGCGCTCGGAAGGAGGCCGATGCCCTACGCCGGCTCGCCGAGGAGAGCGAGCGGACCAAGCACCAGTTCCTGGCCAACATGAGCCACGAGATCCGCACGCCGATGAACGCGATCATGGGCATGACCGGCATCCTGCGCCGCAACCATCACCTCCCGGAGCAGGACAAATACCTGGATGCCGTCGCGCAAAGCTCGGAGAACCTGCTGGTGATCCTGAACGACATCCTGGACCTGAGCAAGATCCAGGCAGGACGGATCGACCTGGAGCGAGTACCATTCGATCCGCGGAATGTGCTGGGGAACGTAATGGAGATCCTTCGGTTCAAAGCTGATGAGAAAGGCATCGCTCTGACGCTGGATATCGCGCCCGCGGTGCCACCCATCCTTATTGGCGATCCCACACGCCTGCACCAAGTGCTCGTGAACCTGGTCGGCAATGCCATCAAGTTCACAACACGGTGGCACTGTCAGGCTGGGAGCAGCCGTGAAGAACGCAACGGACGAACGTATCCTATTGCAAGCGGAGGTGGTCGATACGGGCATCGGCATCCCTGCGGACAAGTTGGACAAGATCTTCGAGGAGTTCACGCAAGCCTATGCGGATACGACCCGCAAATACGGTGGGACCGGCCTGGGCCTCACCATTAGCAAGCGACTGGTCGAACTGCAGGACGGTACGATCACTGTGCGCAGCTCGCCAGGCCAAGGAAGCACGTTCACGGGAGGCATCCCGTACGTGGTCGGTGAGGCGAGTCCAACCACCCCATCGTCCAATGGTCATTACGTGGACCTGCGCGATCTGCGGATCCTGCTGGCCGAGGACAACGCGTTCAATGCGATGGTCGCGCAGGATGAACTCACGGATGCCATTCCGGGAGTGCACGTGCATCGGGCCGAGAACGGAAAGGTCGCCGTGGAAATGGCAAGTTCCAGCGATTATGATCTGATCCTCATGGACGTGCAGATGCCGGAGATGAACGGCTACGACGCTACACGCGCGATCCTCTCCCTGCCGAAGGGGAAGTCACGCACGCCGATCATCGCGATGACGGCGAATGTGATGGAGGCGGAACTGAGGCTCTGTCGCGAGGCGGGAATGACGGGTCACATTCCAAAGCCGTTCACGCGGGAAGAACTGATGAACGCCATGCGCGCCGTGCTTTCCAACGGTCGATCGGGAACATGAGAGCGAGAAGCATCGATCCGCATTGGGTGCTGGTCGCACTTGTGTTCGGCCTTGTCGCACAGGGATCCATCGCACAAGACCCCGCACGGATCGATACGCTGCGAGCGGCCATTCGCCACGCCACAGCGGATACGCTCCGGGTGAAGGCGCTGTTGAAACTGTCTTTTTACTTCCTGAACACTGAGCCGGATAGCTCGCTCGCTTACGGGAAGGAAGCTTATGACCTGGCGAACAAGCTCGATCATCCCAAGTGGAAGGCCCATTCTTTGACGCGGATAGGACGCGCTTACTGGAAGCTTGGCAGATTCAGCGAAGCCCTGGCGGGCGATACCATGGCGGTCACGCTTTACAAGGAACTGGGGCTCCAAGCGGACGCTAGCCGGGCATACTTGCACATCGGACAGGACCATGCCGACGCAGGCCGCCTGCCTGAGGCATTGCGATACTTCACCGAGGCGTTCGAGCACGCCCGACAAAACCAGGACTCTCTGGCAATGGCCAGCAGTTATGGCCTCATGGCTTGGACGTACGGGAGCATGGGCAACTACCCAGAGTCATCCCGCTGCTCCTTCGCGGCGCTGAGGATCCATGAGGCCAAAGGCGATAAGCTCGGGATCGTCAGCGCCTATAGCAATATCGCCGCTTCATACGTGCGCATGGGTGATCGGGCGAAGGCCTTGGATATGTACACCCGCTGCATCATCTTGTTCCAGGAAGCGGGAGATGAGATCAATTCGATCGGCTGCTACAATGCCATCGGCAGTATCCACGTGGCCTCTGGCAACTACGAAGAGGCGCTGAAGAACCATCGCCTCGCCCTTGCCGGGAACCAGCGTATAAAAGACCGCTTCGGCACCGGCGATTCCTACCGATGCATTGGCGAGTTGTACTTGGCCCAAGGCGAAATGGCCGAGGCAATGCGCAACTATGAACTGGGTCTTGACGCCTTTCGGAGCATCTCGAACAAGAGCAATATCGCCGATCTGTCCAGGCGCCTCGGTATCTGCCATGCCCGACTGGGCGATATACGGAACGCACGTGCGCGCTTCCGCGAGGCCTATGAACTGACGCGGGAATTGAACAGCCGTTCCAAGTACGCGGAGTACTACCGGAGCGTCCTCGCGCTGGACAGCGCCACCGGTGACTGGCGTTCGGCGTTCGCAGATCACAAGCTGTACATCGCTTACCGCGACAGCATCGACAACGAGCAGAACACGCGCCTGCTTACGCAGCAGCAGATGCAGTACGACTTCGACAAACGCGAAGCGGACACCCGCGCGGAACAGGAGCGCAAGGATATCCAGGCCCAGGAGGCCCTCACGCGCAAGAGCGCCCAGCGGAACATCAGCATCGCCGCCCTCGGTGCCATGGCCCTGGTCTCGATCGTCTTCCTGCGGCAACGCAACCGCATCAGACGGGAGAAACAGCGCAGCGATCAACTGCGCGAGCGGGCCGAACGCAACGAGCGATTCAAGCACCAGTTCCTGGCCAATATGAGCCATGAGATCCGCACGCCCATGAACGCCATCATGGGAATGACCGGGATCCTGAGGCGGAACCAGCATCCTCCGGAACAGGACAAGTACCTCGATGCCATCGCCCAGAGTTCGGACAACCTGCTGGTCATCCTGAACGACATTTTGGACCTGAGCAAGTTCGAAGCGGGCTCCGTTGAATTGGAGAAGGTGCCCTTCGAGGTGCGGACGGTCCTGAACAATGTGGAGGACATCCTTCGCTTTCGGGCCGAGGCCAAAGGCTTGGTACTGAACGTTCATGTGGACCAGGATGTGCCACGCACCCTTATCGGGGATCCCACCCGCTTGAACCAGATCCTGGTGAACCTCGTGGGCAACGCGGTCAAGTTCACCGAAGTGGGCAAGGTCAACATCGCGATCTCGAAACATGAGCGCACCGGTAACCATATCACACTGCAGGTCGACGTCTCCGATACGGGAATAGGCATCCCTGCGGACCGGATCGACAAGATCTTCGAAGAGTTCACCCAAGCTTATGCGGACACGACACGCAAGTATGGTGGCACCGGGCTGGGTCTTACCATCAGCAAGCGACTGGCGGAACTGCAGGGCGGTAACATCACCGTGCGCAGCGCGCCAGGCCAAGGAAGTACGTTCACGGTCAGCATCCCGTACGTGGTCGGTGAAACGAGCTCCGCAGCACCGTTGTCCACTGACCATAATTTGGACCTGCGCGACCTGCGTATCCTGTTGGCCGAGGACAACGAATTCAATGCAATGGTGGCGCAGGACGAACTGGCCGATGCCATTCCTGGGGCGAAAGTGGATGTGGCCGTAAATGGAAAGATCGCCGTGGAAATGGCACGCACGAATCGCTACGATATCATCCTCATGGACGTGCAGATGCCGGAGATGAACGGTTACGAGGCCACGCGGGCGATCCGTGCTTTGAACAAGGACAGGTCAGAGGTGCCGATAATCGCAATGACGGCCAATGTGTTGGAGGCCGACCATGACCTGTGCACTCAGGCTGGCATGGTGGGACATATCCCCAAGCCGTTCAAGCGCGAAGAGTTGATGAAGGCGATAGCGACCGCAATGGGCGGGTGACCCGGTCTCTGCGCTCGATCCGTCCGAAGAACGTCGGTTGTCGACTTGGTCCAAACGCGACATCGGGGCGATGCGGTGAACACCGCCATCCGCATGGACCTCCGGTGCCCGGCCAGGTGAACATCAGCGAAACGACCTATGAACTGGTGAAGAACGAGCCGGGCCTCACCTTCACACCTTGCGGAAAAGTACAGGCGAAGGGCAAGGGGGTGTTGGAGATGCACTTTGTTTCCAACGCCTAACCACCTCCCCTTCTCTACCAGCCCTGTGCGATATTGCAGACCCGACGGGACCACTCGCTGGATCACAACCGCATGCACATCGACCTCTCCTACCTCGAGCGGCTCTTCAAAGGGGATCGGTCGCGCATGGAGCAATGGGTACGCATCTATTTGGAAGATGCTCCCGCTCAATTCCGTTCGCTGGTGGAATGTGTGCAGCGCGAGGACGCCCAAGGGCTGGCGGCGACCGCCCATGACCTGCGGCCGCTCGCGCACTACCTTGGGGCAAAGCACCTGCTGGAACTGTTGGAGCGCGTGGGCAAGGAAGCGCGTGGATCCGGGCCTGCGGCCTGTGCCAGCGCCGTGGATGAACTGATGGGCTAGGGACCGGTGTCGAGGCCGAGTTGAAGGCCTTGTTCGATATCCCATAGCACCACCAACAGAACTGGTGTAACTACTAGGTCGCAGCCCATCCTGACCGTTGAACTTCGCACCATGATCCGACTGGCCCTCGCCGACGACCAACGGCTCTTCCGCTATGGCATGGCGATGCTGCTGCGCGACATGGCCGGTGTGCAGGTGGTGCTGGAGTGCGCCAATGGCGAGGAACTGCTCACCGCGCTGAAGTCCACGTCGGTGGACATCGTGCTCTTGGATCTGGAGATGCCGGTGCTCGACGGCATCGAGACCACCAAGCGCATCAAGCAGGACTTCCCGCAGGTGAAGGTGCTCATCCTCAGCACGCACGATGAGGACAAGTTCATTTCCCACCTGATGGAACTGGGCGCGAACGGCTACATGCTGAAGAACGCCGAGCCGGACGAGATCGATACGGCGATCCGGTCCGTGCATGCGAACGGATTCTACTTCAGCGAGCTGGTGAGCCGCGTGATGCTGCACGGCCTGGTGAAGGACCGCAAGGTGAAGCCCACCTTCAACGAGATCGATCTGCTCAGCGAGCGTGAGCTCGACGTGCTGCGCGGCATCTGCCGGGAACTCACCACGGCGGAGATCGCCGAGAAGATCTTCGTGAGCCCGCGGACGGTGGAGTTCCACCGGAACAACCTGCTGCTGAAGACCGGCGCGCGGAATGCGGCGGGGCTGGTGGTGTACGCGATGACGAAAGGCATTTACACGCCGTGAGATGCAGCTGCGCATAGCGGTGCTGTTCTGGTTCTCTCTGGCCTCGGGGCGCAGGCGCAGGAGGATACGCTCATCCTTCCTTTCCGTGCGCTCACCATCGAGGACGGCCTCTCGCAGGGTATGGTGAGCAGCATCATCCAGGACCGGGCGGGTTTCATGTGGTTCGCCACCAAGGATGGCCTGAACCGCTACGATGGCTATTCCTTCCGTGTGTTCCGCAACGATCCGGCGGACAGCACCACCGTGCGCGACAACTTCATCCAGGCGATCCACGAGGACCGTGCAGGGCTGCTGTGGGTGGGCACGAACAGCGGGCTGGACGTGTTCGATCCCGCAACGGAGGTCTTCCACCATTTCCCTTGTGGTGATGGAGCCTCAGGCCAGGCTGGAAAGCGTGATCCTCGCTCACACAATGATGGCACACAATGCGCCACGAACGTCATCGCAGAAGACCCTGCAGGGCATCTCTGGGTGTCGTCAGGCCAGGGGCTGTACCGCATCGATCCGGACCGAAGTGGATCATCCCCTGCGGGACCAGGCGCGCACGTTGATCTGGTCGGGGTGTCCCCGGGAGTGAAGATGCATTGGATGGCCGTGGATGGATCGGGCCTATTGCGCGGGGCGTGGACCTTGAACGGCGAGGACCTGAACGTGCGCACCTTCATCTTGGATACCCGCGATGAAGCGCGCATCGCGGCCATGATCGCGGATCCACAATTGCTGCGGTGGAGCCCCATCATTGCCGGGCAGGGGGAAGAGGACTGGGCCGCCTTTGCCACCGATACCAACCGGCATCGCACCTACGGCTTCAGTCATACAGCGTTGGAATCGCGCGATGACGCGAACGCGTCACCCCACCATCGGCTCCCATCGCAGGTTGGATGAGTGTGTTCCGCGCGACCACCGATGCCCATGGAGCGCTGTGGGCGACGGACCACCGACTTGTGGCGCTGCGACCCGCGCACCGGCCGGGTATCCCGCCTGATCCCGGCATCCGCCGAACTGAGGATCGAAGCGTTGAAGCCGATCTGCCTGTACCGCGATCGCAGCGGTGTGATGTGGATGGGAACGAACGGCTTCGGGGTCTTGCTGTACGACCCACGCGCGGAACGCTTCCACAAGCAGCGGTTGCACAGCATGCGGATGATGGCGCCCTTGCACGACGGGCGCATGTTCGCCTTCACCTGGTCGCAATGGGTCTATCTGTTCAAAGGGCAGGGCCTCACACAGTTCCCCATCGAAACCTATGGCAAGGAGATCGATCCGGGGACCTATGAACCCTGCGTAGTGGAGGAAGGCCGTGGGGTGCTCTGGACGAACCTTGGGGATGGGCTCACACGTTACGATGAACGGGACGGAAGCACGCAGCGCTTTGCCGACCCGCACCTCCCGGTCCGCTTTCCACTGCACATCGGGCGTGATAGCCTCATCCGCTTCGGCAGTACCAAGGCCTTCGGCCAATTCAATACGCGCACCAAGCGGTTCAGCAGCATCCCCTATCCCATCCCCGCGCAAGGTGGTACGTACGAATTCGTGCAGGCCATTCTCCCGGACGCGCAGGGGATCTTCTGGCTCGGTACCATGAAGGGCCTGCTGCGCCTCGACCCGGCCACCCGAGACTGGACCCACTATGCCAGCATGCCGGACGATCCGCGTTCACTTTCCGCCGATGTGATCTTCTGCCTGCTCAACGATCCGAAGGACGCGAACATCCTGTGGGTGGGCACCAACGGCGGCGGCTTGAACAGACTGGACAAGCGCACGGGACGGTTCACGCGGTTCAGCACCGCCGACGGCCTGCCGAACAATGTGATCTACGGCTTGCTCTCCGATAACGACGGCCAACTCTGGATGAGCACCAACAAGGGCATCGCGAACTTCGATCCGCACACGCATGCGGTGCGCAGCTTCGATGCGAGCGATGGCCTGCAAGGCGATGAGTTCAACCGCTATGCCTACTGCAAGACCGCGGACGGCACGCTCTACTTCGGCGGCGTCAACGGTTTCAACTATTTCCGCCCGGAGGAACTGCGCCCCGATACACTGCCTGCGGTGGTGCACATCACGGACATCAAACTGACGAACCGGTCCATCGCCTTCGGTGCGGAGGGTTCACCCCTGACGGCCCCCACGCACCTCACGCGCGAGCTCGTGCTCCCTTACGGCGATGCGGCCATGATCACCTTCGAGTTCGCCACCATGGAGTTCAGTGAACCCGAGGAGCACCGCTACCAATACAAGTTGGACGGCTTCGACACCGATTGGATCATGGCCGGCAAGGACCGCAGCGCGGTGTACACGAACCTCGATCCCGGCACCTACACCTTCCACGTGCGTGGCGACAACCGCGATGGCCTCTGGGACACGAAGGGCACCACGTTCCAACTGACCGTGTTGCCGCCGTGGTACCGCACGTGGTGGTTCTATGCGTTGTGCGTGATCGCGGTCGGAGGCGGAGTGGTGCTGTACATCCGCTCGCTCACCCGCCAGAAGAAGCATCTGGAGCGGACCGTGGCGCAGCGCACGGCGGACTTGAGCAAGGCCAAGGAACGCGCCGAGCACAGCGAACAGGTGAAGCAGCAGTTCCTCGCGAACATGAGCCACGAGATCCGCACGCCGATGAACGCCATCGTGGGCATGAGCACCGTGCTGCTGCGGAAGGAGCACCTGCCCTCGCAACAAGAACACCTTGACGCCATCGCGACCAGCAGTGAGGCCCTGCTCGGCATCGTGAACGAGATCCTGGACCTGAGCAAGATCGAAGCGGGCAAGCTGCAACTGGAGAAGGTCCGCATGGAGCCGCGCACCGTGATCCAGGGCGTGTTGGAGGTGATGCGTTACCGCGCCGAAGAGAAGGGCTTGACCTTGGAGGCCACGATCGCGGACGATGTGCCCGTCGCCGTGATGGGCGATCCAGTGCGCTTGCAACAGGTGCTGATGAACCTGGTGGGCAATGCCATCAAGTTCACCGAGCGCGGATCGGTCCGCATCACGCTCGATGTGCAGGAGCATTTGAGCGATGCGCTGATGCTTCGCGCGACCGTCACGGACACCGGGATCGGCATCGCTCCGGAACGGTTGCTGCGCGTCTTCGATGAGTTCACGCAGGCCGAGAGCGACCACACGCGGCGCTTCGGTGGCACGGGCCTCGGGCTCACCATCTGCAAGCGACTGGTCGAGATGCAGGGCGGAACGATCAGTGCCATGAGCACGCCCAGGGAAGGGAGCAGCTTCACGTTCACCATACCCTACGCGGACCTTGCAATGGAAGATCCTGTCGTTGCTGACCATTCGCCATTCACCACTTCCCATTCACCGCTGCGCGACCTCCACATCCTCCTCGCTGAGGACAACAAACTGAACGTCTTGGTGGCGAAGGAGGAATTGACCGATGCCATTGCTGGCGTTGTTGTGGACGTGGCCGTGAATGGAAAGCTTGCACTGGAAATGCTCCAAGTGAACGATTACGACCTCATCCTCATGGATGTGCAGATGCCCGTGATGGACGGCTACGAAGCCACGCGTGCGATCCGAGCGCTGTCCAGCACGAAGTCGCGCATTCCCATCCTCGCCATGACGGCTAACGTGATGCAATCCGAAGTGCAACAGTGCCTGGATGCGGGCATGGACGGCTTTGTGCCGAAGCCTTTCAAGCAGGAGGAGCTCGTGGAGGCGATCCGAAGGGTGATCAGAAGATCAGACAATTAGAAGATCAGAAGATCGCACCTTGCTGGCAGCATGTCCGTCTGGTCCCACAACGATCCAGTTCTGACGTCTGAGGTCTCATCTCCCTGCAGGTATTTCTACGAGGTGTGGGATGGGCCGGTCGGGGGACCTTCGTTCCGTTCGACCAACCCGCTGCCAACGCATGAAACACGCTCTACTCCTTTTGGCCTTCATCGCCTTGCAGGCGCACGCCCAGATCATCTACACGGATGTGATACCGGATGCCACCTACACGGGCACCAACGACACCTGTTCCCTCGATCTGGACAACGATGGGAACATCGACTTCCTGATCGTGCAAAGCACGATAAATGCCCCCTGCCCTAACGGCCCTGGCCTGAACTGCGTAGCGACCAATACAAGGCTGCGTAGTTGGGTGAAGATCACACCCCAAGGGACCAATGCTGTGGTAAATGCGGCCTCCTTTGCTTCACAACTTCCAGCGTGGCAGGCGATCGCCCCTGCTTTGAGCTGGAACAATGCGGGTGCTCAGGTCCTGATCACTCAGGGCTCACCAACCTGCGTCTTCTCACCATTTGGGGGGCTTGGCCAATGGTTCTGCAATCTGGGATCGTTCACTGGATCATGGTTGGGCGGTGCTTCCGTGGATTCCTCCATGTTCCTCGGCCTCCGCTTCGATAGCGCTGGTAACACGTTCTATGGGTGGGCTCGATCGAGCATTCCCCTAACGGTACGAGCTTCACCGTGAAGGACTATGCCTACAACAGCGTGCCCGGTGAAGGGATCCTGGCGGGGGATATGGGATCGATCACCACAGGCATTACGAGCACCGCGCTCCGGGGCATGCAGGTAGCGCCCAACCCGTTCACCTCCACGTTGAGCATTGCACTCCCCACCGGAACAACGGGTGCCGTGAGCTGCAGCGTGCTTTCGTTGACCGGCCAGGTGCTTATCACGCGATACGCTGCGGCGACCAGCGGGCCTTCCTCCATCACCCTCGATCTGGCATCGCTGGCGCCCGGCACCTATCTACTGGAAATGCAAATGGACGGCGAGCGGATCGTGCGGAAGGTGATGAAGGAATAACGCATGATCCATCCATGATCTAACTCGGAACACCACACCCTTCACCAACGCCTTCGTCCGCTGTCCACTCAACGCACGAAACTCAACCACGCCGTTTGGCGCTAGCTCGTTCCATATCGATCCTTCTGCTTCTGGTGAGCGCGTTCAGCTTGCGCGCACAAGGGTGCGAGCTGCTCTGCAACGGTGACTTTGAGGATGGGGTATCCGCAACGCCGAACAGCATATTGTGGTTGGAGAACGGCGACGTACCATGCTGGCATACCACCGCTGCGGACAGCGTGATCGAAATGTGGGGCACCGGGTACGAGGGAGTCAACGCCTATTCCGGTGTACAGTTCATGGAATTGTGCGCCAACATGTTCGCGGGCATGTACCAAGACTTCACCGCTACCCCGGGCCAGGAGGTGATCATCAACGTGGCGCACCGGGCGCGGTGGGAGGCGCCGGATGTGATGGAGGTGCGGATCGGGCACGATGGCGCGTGGTCCGTGGTGGCCACGGTAAGCGATGGACTGACCTGGGGCTACCACACGTACGCCTATACCCTGCCAATGGGCGGCAGCAACATCTTCACCTTGCTCTTCTTCCCCATTTCCAGCGGGACCGGCAACCCAGGCATCGGCAACTTCATTGATGATGTCTCCATCAGCCTGCCACCGCCACAGGTCTCGCTTACCAACACACCTGTCACTTGCCCCGGCGTTGCGGATGGCTCGGCCACGGCCACCGTGGTGGATGGTGCCGTCCCATTCATCTATCTGTGGTCGCCCACCGGCGGCACCGATTCGTCGGCCACGGGCCTGTCCGCTGGTTCCTATCTCTTCACCGTTACCGATGCCAACGGCTGTGTGGACACCGCCTCCACCACCATTACCGAAGGCACCGGGCCTGCCCTCACGATCGAAAGCACCAGCACGCTCTGCAACGGTACCAGCGACGGTTCCGCACTTGCGGTGGCCACCAGCGGCAGCGCACCCTTCAGCTACCAATGGAGCCCTGCGGGCGGCGCGAACGCACAAGCCGATAGCTTGAGCGCAGGCCTCTACACCTGTACCATCACAGATGCCAACGGATGCTCGAGTACCGCGAACGTGCAGATCGATGAGCCAGCCCCGGTCGTGGTGGTCGCCTTCGATACCTTGATCTGCTCTGGCACCAGTGCCACGCTGCTCGCACAGGCCAGTGGAGGCACCCTTGGCTACACCTATGCCTGGAGTCCGGACGGACCAGTTGTGGCGCCCGATGCCACCGCCTCCTACACCGTGATCGCCACCGATGCCAACGGTTGCTTGTCCCTTCCGGATACCGCCGTGGTCTACGTGCCCGTGGTGCCGCAACCCGTCTTCGAGCCGGATAGCAACGGCTGCGCGCCCATCTGCATCCCCTTCGCCGCTGCTGAGGTCCCCGATCTTTCCTATACGTGGGACTTCGGCGATGGCACCAGCGCTACCGACGTGGCGCCCCTGCATTGTTACCCGGACCCCGGCATCTACTCGGTTTCCGTTACGGCTACCGACGCCAACGGCTGTAGCAATGCCTTGCAACGCCCGGACCTGATCACCGTGCGCCCCAGTCCCACGGCCGCGTTCAACCCTTCGGCCATGGTGACCTCGCTGGATCGATCCACGGTGCTGTTCATGGACCAAAGCACCGACGCCCAAAGCTGGTTCTGGCAATTCGGCGATGCGGACAGCACCACCTCCACAATCACTTCGCCCGACTTCCGGTTCTCCGCTGTGGAATGCTACACGGTAACGCTCACCGTAACGAATGCCGAGGCATGCACCGACACGACCAGCCGGGAGATCTGCATCCTGGATGTCCCCGCCGTTTTCATCCCCAACAGCTTCACCCCCGATGGCGATGGCATCAACGATTCGTTCCGCGTGGTGATCGCGGGTACACCACCGCGTGAGTTCGAGTTCACCGTCTTCGACCGCTGGGGAGAAGTGATCTTCTCCTGCGCTACGCCGGACTCCAGTTGGGATGGTGAAGGCACACCGATCGGCACCTATGCATGGAAGCTCCGTTATCAGGACTTTGAGGTAGGTGGGAAAGAGTATTTCGGGCATGTGAACCTGCTGCGCTGAGCGGACTGTCCAAATTCCGATCGTCTCTCAGAACTGGTATTTCTACGAGGTGTGGGGTGGACCGGTCGTGGGACCTTCGTTCCGTTAGACCAACCCTGCCTCCCATGAAACACGCACTACTCCTATTGTCCTTTATCGCCACGCAGGCACACGCCCAGATCATCTACACGGATGTGGATCCTGATGCCACCTACAATGCCAGCAACGATACCTGTTCCCTCGATGTGGACAACGATGGGAACATCGACTTCCTGATCGTGCAGCGCACGGTGAATACCCCCTGCCCGGGCGGCCCCAGCCCAAACTGCGCTGCGACCAATACACGACCGCGTAGTTGGGTGAAGATCACACCACAAGGGACCAATGCTGTGGTGAATGCTGCCACCTTCGCTTCTCAGCTTCCATCGGGACAGGCGATCGCCCCTGCTTCGGCATGGAACACTGCGAGTGACCAGGTACTGCTGACCCAGGGCGCACCCGGGTGCGTACCCTTTGGGTTGGTGAATCCGCCCCAATGGGCTTGTCGGCCAGGGTTATACACGGGATCATGGTTGGATAGTGCATCCGTGAATTCACCCAAGTTCCTCGGCCTGCGCTTCGATAGCGCCGGGACCACCTACCACGGCTGGGCCCGCTTGAGCATTCCCGCCAACGGCACCAGCTTCACCCTGAAGGACTACGCTTACAGCAGCACGCCCGATGAAGGGCTCTTCGCCGGGGAGACCCAATGCGCCATACCGTTTGCACTTGCCGTGAACAACGTGGACTCCAATACGGTGAACCTCACCTGGCAATCGTCCACCACCGACACCTTCAACCTGCGGTACCGGCCAACGGGTGCGGCCATCTGGTCGGTGATCGAAACCATCACCACGACCACCTTCACCTTGGCGGGCCTTGCCGGTTGCACCGAGTATGAGTTCCAAGTGGAAGGGTTGTGCGCAGGTCTGTTGACCGGCTTCTCGGCAAGCTTCATCCGCACCACCTTGGGCTGCGGCGCGTGCATCGAACTGACCTATTGCCCCAGCTACAGTATCCTCACCGGAGATGAATACATCGCCCATGTTGCGGTGGGCACCTTGGACAACCAGTCCGGCGCCAATGATGGTTATGGCAATTTCGCCGGGTTAGGTACCGCGCTGCAGATCGGTCAAGGCCACCCCATCACCATTGAAACGGTCTTTGTTCTATTTGACATCTACCCCATGTACTTGAGAGTGTACGTGGACCTTAACCAGAACGGCAACTTCACCGGCCCGGGGGAATTGGCCTATAGTGCCAGCGTCTTTGCGCAAGGCCCCATCAGCGGCACGCTCAACATTCCCGCGAACGCGTTGACAGGCAGCACCCGGATGCGCGTGGTCATGGTGGAAGGTGACCCAGCGACCACAAGTTGCGACTATTACAACGTCGGCGAGACCGAGGACTACTGCGTGGACCTGGTGGACAACACCACCGGTGTGGGAGAAGGCCCCGCTTCCGCGCAGTTGCACGTGTTCCCCAACCCCTTCACTTCCTTATTGATCGTTTCAATGGGCATGAAAAAGGCGGGCGTCGGGACCTGTACGATGCGCGCATTGACCGGCCAGGCGCTCCTTACTCGAACGGTCGCAGCCACCAGCGGGCCTTCCGCCATCACCCTCGATCTCGCATCGCTGGCACCTGGCAGCTACCTGCTGGAAATGCAGACCGGCGGCGAGCGGATCGTGCGGAAGGTGGTGAAGGAATAGCGGATGATCGGATCACTGACACGGAACGCCATACCCTCACACCATGAAACACGCTCTACTCCTTTTGGCCTTGATCGCCACGCAGGCCCATGCCCAGATCATCTACACGGATGTGATCCCTGATGCCACCTACAACGTCAGCGGCGACACCTGCCACCTCGATCTGGATAACAATGGCCAAGCGGACTATAAGCTCTGCCAATTCACGCTCCCATACTTCTGTGATGTCTGCCCTAGCGGAACGCAACAACAGGTTTTGATCTTTCCGATGGCCACAAATGGTATCGCCGATTGGACGTGGTTGTCCCAACAATGGCCGCAATGCCTTGAAATTGGACAGGTGATAGACGCTGGTCTGAGTATGAGCGAGACCAATCACTTTATCATTTATGACCAACCTGGCGGTACCTGCGCCGACTGTGCGTTCCTCCTCCATCGGTAACATGGGCGCTCGCTTGGGTGCTCGACCCGGGTCCGCGCTATCTCGGCCTGCGCTTCGATATTGCAGGAGCGACCCACTATGGCTGGGCCCGGCTCAGGGTCCCGAATGCCGACGAGTTCACCCTGATGGACTATGCCTATAACAGCGTGTCCGATGAGCCCATCCTCGCCGGCGAGGGCGCCCCAACGAGCATCGCACGCATTGAGCATTCCTCCGTGCAGATCTCGCCCAACCCGTTCAGTTCCACATTGAGCGTTTCCATGAGCATGAAAACGGCGGGTGTGGCCACGTGTACGGTGCGTGCATTGACGGGTCAGACGCTTCTCACGCGAACGGTCGCCCCCACCAGCGGGCCTTCCTCCATCACGCTCGATCTGGGGTCAGTGGCACCCGGCACCTACTTGCTGGAAATGCAGACCGGCGGCGAGCGGATCGTGCGGAAGGTTGTGAAGGAGTAACGGATGATCGGTAACGATTCAACTCGGAACACCACACCCCTCACAGCATGAACCACGCCTACCCTGTTCTGCTATCCACGCTTCTGTTCGCCGGCACCGCTGCCCTGCCCCGGCAGGCAGGCGCGCAACCCATCATCGACCAAGGCAACTTCGCTGCAAGCCCGGGTGAGTCGTTCGTCGTGAACGCCAGCGCCTGGATGGATCCCGGTCCCAGCGGCGCCAATGTCACTTGGAACTTCAGTGGCCTGTTGATCGATAGCGCCTTTACCTATGCGTACGTGGATCCGGCCTCGACACCGATGACCGATAGCTTCCCCACCGCCACAGTGGCGCATGCCGAGGGTGATGGCTACGCCTACCGCTCCTTCGATGCCACCGGTGGTTACTACCTCGGATACCACATGGACCCAGACTGGGTGGTCGACTACCAGGATCCGGAAATGACCTTCCAATTCCCATGCACGTATGGCGCGCAATGGGTCGATGACCTCTTTGCGGATGTCGGCCCCGGCCCTTCCTGGTATTATGCTGGTTCGATCAACGCCGAGGCCGATGGCCATGGAACGTTGATCCTGCCCTATGGCACCTTCACCAATGTGCTTCGCCTGCATCTCACCAGGAGCTACACCCTCGAAACCCCGTGGCCCGAAGATCAATTCTACGAGGACGACATCTACTATTACCTGCGGCCCGGCACGCACTACCCAGTGGTGGAAGTGTATTCCAACAGCGCCGACGAAGAGGGATCATTCCCCACCGTGACCACAGGCGTTCGCTGGCTCGGCGATCCCTTTGCGGCGGTACAGGGAACCGTCGCACCAGCAAATACGCTCGTTGCTGTGGCGCAGGGCGAGGGCCTGGTCCGCCTGGACCTATCGCTGAACACCGGCGGCGCGGCCACCATCGATGTGATCGATGCAGCCGGACGAACGATCGCGCAGGATCGCTGGGCCTGGCGCAGGAGCAAGCAGCCATACGCTCGCCGTGTCCACGCTCACGCCCGGCCTATACACCGTCCGCATGCTGCTGAACGGCCAGCAGATGACGACACGGTTGGTGGTGCCGCGAGCCGGAAAACATTGAACGATCGCCGGTCTCCCGCAACATCATCGTCATGAACGAACTGAAAACCCTGACTTCTTTCGCCCTCCTCTTGTTCGGATCCTTGTGCCCTTCTCCGGAAGCCAGCGCCCAGGGCGCACTGGACACTTACATCAGCAGTCAAATGGTCACCCAGCACATCTCGGGACTGGCAGCCGTGCTGGTGAAGGACGATGCGATCGTGTGGTACGGCAACTACGGCCTGGCCAACCGCGATTTGAGCACTCCGGTCACGGACAGCACCATCTTCATGTTGGCGTCCGTTTCCAAGACCATCACCGCAACGGCGCTGATGCAACTGGTCGAGGACGGCGCGGTCGGCTTGGACGATCCCGTCAACCACCACATCCCCTTCACGGTAGTGAAGCCGAACCACCCCGATTCGGTGATCACCATCAAGCAGCGCCTGGCGCATACCTCATCGATCCAAGACAACTGGGACTTGATGCCCTACACCGTGGGCGACCCCACCACCCCGCTGGGCGATTTCCTCTTCAACTACCTGGATGCGAGCGGTGCGGACTACGACCCCGCGTTGAACTACAACAGCTTCGCGCCGAACAGCACCTACCAGTACTGCAACATTGCCTACGCGCTGTGCGGTTACGTGGTGGAAGCCGTATCAGGCATGCCGTTCAATACCTATTGCAACCAGAACATCTTCCAGCCGCTGTGCATGGACAACACCGGCTGGTTCCTCAGCGAAGTGGACACTACCCGGGTGGCTCGTCCGTACACATACGCGGCCGGCACCTACACCGACGCAGGCCTCTACGGCTACGCGGACTATCCGGACGGCATGTTGCACACAACGGCCCTGTCACTGGCCAAGTTCATGTACACCCACATGAACCATGGGAACTTCGACGGCACGCAGTTGCTGGAAACGGCCACCGCCGATCTCATGGTCGTTCCGGCGGTGCCTGACATCGATGCCGCCGTGGGCCTCTGCTTCCATACATACGACGACGCTTATGGAACATGGTGGGGCCACAGTGGTGGTGACATGGGCGTCAGCACCAACATGGACTTCGATGTGGCCACGAACACCGGCATGCTGATCCTTACCAACGGCGAAGGCAACTTCTGGCCGATCCGCAACAGGATCATGATCGAACTGGATGAGCTCATCAACGAACATGTCGCGGACATCGCATGTACCATCGTGCTGCCCGTTTCAACACCGGAGTTGGTGCGGCCCGCTGAGGTGCAGGTGTACCCCAACCCTGCGGAAGATCATTTCTCGCTTCCCGCCGGCACCTGCGTTGGTGTGGTGCGGATCACGGACATGACCGGGAAGCTCGTCCTGTCGCAGCAATGTTCCTCGCGTATCGATGTGCGGCAGCTTGATCCGGGAACCTACCACGTTCTGATCGGGAACGATCGCATGGAGCGCGTGAGCAGGTTGGTGAAGTTGTAGAGGGCTTCCGCGTTGCGCGCAGAATAGTGCAGGGTTAGCGGGAGATGGGGATGTATTTCGTCCCTGGAAGTTCCGAGGGAGCGAAGGAGGTCTTTGTGAAGCGTACGTGAACCGTAGATTGGACCATGGGAAGAGCACAGCAACGCATAGGGAGAACCATCAGCCCCCTTTTGCTGTGGGTGCTTCTGGGCACCGGTCAGGTGTTCGCTCAGTCGCACGCGATCGACTCGTTGCGCATACGCTTGAAGACCGAAGGGAAGACCACTGCGCGTGTGGACCTGCTCCATGCATTGGGCTACGAGTTCCTTGACATACGCGATATGGGCGAAGCGTATCGCCTTGCGGATGAGGCGCGGGCGCTGGCGACCGAACTCAACTATACCAAGGGACTGGCCACGGCGCTCACCTTCGATGCCGAACGCTTCCAAGCGGAACGTCGCTATCCTGAAGCGCTTGCGGCTTTCAAGGAGAGCATTGCCCGGTTGGATGCGATCAACGAGCCGCAGGGATGACCTCACCGCTGACCCAGATACGCGCGGTGTTCAACGATATGGGAGCGCAAGAGCAACGGCTCCTCTTCTATCAGGATGCACTTGAGCGCTACGAACGGACCGGGCCCCGGCTCAATGTGATCGTGCCATCATGGGCTGGGTGGCTACCACCTGATCAGTCGCCAATTCGCGTTGGCCGTGGAACACTACCTGAAGGCTCGGGAGGTCTACATGGAATTCGAACCCCGATCCGTGAACAACGAGACCCTGGTGATCGGTTGGGCCTACCAACAATGGGGCAATGCTGACCGGGCTGAACCCTTCCTGCAGGAGGCCTTGGGCGGCTTTCAGCGAGATCGGAACTCGAAACAAACGGCAACGACGTTGCTCAGTCTCGGCGATCTTGAACTCGATCGTGGAGACACGTTGCAGGCCTTGGTGTATTTCCGGCGTGCGCTCTCGATCCAGTTATCCACGAATACGCGGGACAAGGCGAGGACTTGGACGCGCATCATCCCCGTCTACATCTGGGCAGGTCAACTGGATAGCGCTCGCATTTCACTGGATTCGCTGAATGCGCTCGATGCGGCCGATCCATTGCCGTTGAGTTCCACCGACGGCAATCGCGAAGTGGCCTATTGCAATTACCTCTGGAGCAAGTCCATTGGCGACGGTGCTGGGGCGGATCGTCATCTCGAGCGCGCCTTGGAACAGGCCATTGTCATGAGCGACCTTCCACTTGTTCTGAAGTACCGCAAGGAACTGGCGCTACGCTACCGCATGGGCGGTGCCATAGAGAAGGCTACTATACAGGCCATGGCTTACATCAGCATGAGCGATTCGCTGCAGTCCGTATCGAACCAGGGCGCAGTGGCCGCATACGAAGGCACCGTGAAAGAACGGGAAAGCGCCTTGGAGATCCAGCGGCAGGAAGCGCAATTGCGGCAACAGCGCATCATCTCCTTCTCCATCGCCGGAGGCTTGCTCCTCCTGGTGGCCCTGGCCTTTACCGTGTACCGTGGGAAGAAGCGATCGGACGCCCTGCTCCTCAACATTCTGCCTGCGGAAGTCGCCAACGAACTCAAGGCCAAAGGCCACGCCGATGCCAAGCACTTCGAACTGGTCACCATCCTCTTCACGGACTTCAAAGGCTTCACTTCCGTCGCCGAGCACCTCTCTCCTTCCGAACTGGTGGAAGAACTGAACACCTGTTTCAAAGCCTTCGACCATATCATCACCGCGCGCGGTATCGAGAAGATCAAGACCATCGGCGATGCGTACATGTGCGCAGGTGGCTTGCCCGTTCCTTCGTCTTCAACGCCAGCGGGTGTCGTTCATGCGGCACTGGAGATGCAGGCCTTCATGATCGCACGGAAGAATGAACGTGATGCATTGGGCAAGCCCGCCTTCGAGATGCGTGTGGGCATCCACACCGGTCCGGTCGTTGCTGGCATTGTTGGCGTGAAGAAGTTCGCCTACGATATCTGGGGTGATACAGTGAACACCGCCAGCCGCATGGAGAGCAGCGGTGAAGTGGGCGAGGTGAACATCAGCGAGGCCACGTATGCGCTGGTGAAGGATGAGCCGGGTCTCTCGTTCACGCCGCGCGGCAAAGTGCAGGCGAAGGGCAAGGGGGAAATGGAGATGTATTTTGTCCACCAACCGAAGTTGGCATGAACATCCCATTCAGGGCCAAGCTGCTCCTGGCTCTGATCCCGTTGCTCGGTAGTGCGGCACAAGCCCAACTTCCACCGGATCGCCAGCACCGGATCGACTCGCTCCGGCAACTCTTGCCGGGGATGAAGCCGGGAACGGAATTGGCGATGACCCATTTCCTCATCGCGGACAACTTCGGATCCTTCCGGATCGATAGCAACATCGTACACGGGGAGCAAGCGCTCGCCTTGGCCGAACAATACGGCACCGACTCCTTGCAAGTGTGGATAGGAAGTCGCTTGGTGGAGGTGCTCTACACCAAGGGAGAACTCTGGAGGTCCATGCAGCTCGCGTACAAGGCGGAGCAGTACTATCTATCCCGGGGTGACTCGGTCGCGCTGATCGACATGCATAACGCGATGGGCAACAACCTGAAGCGGCAAGGGGCCTGGGAGCAGGCCATCGAATACTACCGGCCCAACGTGAGTGCCGCCGCCCGCCAGGGCAAGTTCGATATGCAGGCCTACGCCTACATGAACCTGGGGGAGTGCTATCTCGCGCTCAACATGCTGGATTCCGCACTGCGCAACGAGGAACTGGCGGAAGCGTTGATGGCCCGCATCGGGTTGGACTACCAGGGAACCCCGTTCACCCATCTGGGCCGCATCCACGCGCGCCTTGGACACCGGGAAGAGGCACTGTCGTATTTCCGGAAAGGGGTCGCCACCACCTTCGCGCAACGCGGCGAAGCCAGGGAACTGCCTCAAGCGTATATCGGTCTGGCGAATGAATTGAAGACGCAGGGCCAATTGGACTCGGCCATCTTCTATGCTAAGAAGGGCTACCAGCTGGCCGCGCGAATACCGGTGATCCTGGAAAAGGAACGTGGGGCTGCCCTGCTCGCGGACTGTTACGCGCAACAAGGGCGCTTGGACAGCGCCTTCCGCTACCAGAAGCTCCTGAGCGATGTGAAGGACAGCATCAAAGTGATCGCACGCCTGATCGATGCCCGCAGTTTGACCGCGCAGGTGGAAGCCGCATCGGATAGCCTGAAGAGCGCTGCCCGACTGCGCGAAATGGAGTTGAAGCGCGAGGTGGAAGTGCAACGCGAACGCACGCGCCGGAACATCCTCCTGTTCGCCGGGCTGGGTGTGCTCGCGTTCTCCCTGGTGGTGTTCCGGCAGCGCAACCGCATCAGAAAGGAACATCAGCGGAGCGAGGAGCTGTTATTGAACATACTTCCGGAGGAAGTCGCGGAAGAACTGAAAGCGAAAGGCCACGCCGATGCGAAACACTTCGATGAGGCCACCATCCTCTTCACCGATTTCAAGGGCTTCACCGAAGCAAGCGAGAAGCTGTCGCCACAGGAACTGGTGGAAGAACTGAACACCTGCTTCAAGGCCTTCGACCACATCATCACCGCACGCGGCATCGAGAAGATCAAGACCATCGGCGATGCGTACATGTGCGCGGGTGGCTTGCCTGTTCCGTCGTCGTCCACACCAGCGGGTGTCGTTCAAGCGGCACTGGAAATGCAAGCGTTCATGGTCGCACGCAAGAAGGAACGTGATGCGCTGGGCAAGCCCGCGTTCGAGATGCGCGTGGGTATCCACACCGGCCCCGTGGTAGCGGGCATCGTGGGCGTAAAGAAATTCGCATACGACATCTGGGGCGATACGGTGAACACGGCCAGTCGCATGGAGTCCTCCGGCGAGGTCGGGCAGGTCAACATCAGCGAATCGACCTATACGCTCGTGAAGGATGAGCCGGGTCTCATGTTCACGCCGCGCGGAAAAGTGCAGGCCAAGGGGAAAGGGGAGATGGAGATGTACTTCGTATGGAACGTCCGATCGAGTACGATCGGAACAGGTGGAAACACGGGGTCACGGAGCGGAAGAAGATCACGACCTTGCGCGTGATCAATGAAGACGCAAGCCCGCCCGCTCTTCCTAGTGCTTCTGCTTATCACAGCGGCTGCTTGTTGCGCACAACCGGCCCGACAAGATTCCTTGTGGCGCGTCTGGGCGGATACCAGCGCCGAATTTCAGAACAGGTTGACTGCGCTCGCTGCACTGCATGCCTGCCGACACTACGTTGACGCCCTTGGATGCCGTCCATCGGATCATCCCGAACAATGCGGACACCCTGTCGAGGGAATTCGTCCTTCAGTACGCGATCGCCAACCGTTCCCTGGCCGACATGTACAGAGACCGACAAAAGTGGTCCACGAGCTTTCATATTACCAGCAGGCCCTTTCCGCATTCACCCGCCTGAGGATGCACGGGCCGTTACGAACACCGAATTGGCGATCGGCCGACTGTTCGTGCATGCTGCTCAGTGGAACATGGCCTCGACCTATCTGGCGCGGGCCCTGAACGGGGCCGAAGTGTTGGGCGATACCACCGAGATCTGCAGGACCCTTACTCCTGATCGGTTACACCTTGGGGTCGATCGGAGACCCTGTGCGTGCGGGACAGACCTATAACCGCTGCCTTGACCTTGCCTCCGGCCGGGATCCAGCGATAGAGTACAACATGTTGCTCCGACTGAGCGAGGTTGCGATGGTACTGGGCGATCTGACCGAGGCTAAGGATCATATCGAGCGGGCCAAAACGATGGTGGACCAAGGCAGAGTCACGTACCGCGTGGAACAAGGCGCAACGGAAGCGGAGATACTCCTTCGGAAGGGTGATTGCGCAGGAGCGTTGGAACACTTCGAACGCATGCGCGCCTTTTGGCAGCGCCATCCTGCACGACGTCAAGACCATGTCAGTTACGCATGCTCATGCAAGGCCAGGGCATACCTGTGCGCTCACCGGTACGCCGATGCGATCAGATCGGCCTCGGAAGGACTGGCTATCGCCACCGCGGGGGGGATGCCCAAGGAAAGCATCGATAACCTGGGACCGTTGGCCATGGCCTATGAGGGCCTGGGCGATCCATGGAACGCCATGCGCACCTGGAAACGGTTCTACACGATGCGCGATTCCGCCAACGCAGCACTGGCCGATTCCCGTCTGACAGGGGCCATGCTCGCCGCCGACTTCGAACAGCAGCAGCTGGCGGACAGCCTGGCCAATGCCGAACAACGGCGTCGCATGGTGCTTGAGAACGAAGCGGTGGTGGCACGGGAGAAGAACCGGCGCAATGTGTTCCTGTTCAGCGGCATCGGCGCGCTGGTGCTGGCCGGGAGCCTCTGGAGCCGTTTGCGATACACACGCCGCTCGAGGGCGGCGATCCAAAAGGAAAAGGACATCTCCGAAGGCCTTCTGCTCAACATCCTGCCCGAAGAGGTCGCGCATGAGCTCAAAGCAAAGGGCCACGCTGATGCGAAGCACTTTGACAACGTAACCATCCTCTTCACCGACTTCAAAGGCTTCACCGAAGCAAGCGAGAAACTCTCGCCGCAGGAATTGGTCGAGGAACTCAATACCTGCTTCAAGGCCTTCGATGGCATCATCACCGCGCACGGCATCGAAAAGATCAAGACCATCGGCGATGCGTACATGTGCGCGGGTGGTTTGCCTGTTCCCGCGTCGTCAAAGCCAGTGGGTGTCGTTCAAGCGGCTCTCGAAATGCAAGCCTTCATGGTCGCACGGAAGAAGGAACGTGATGCGCTGGGCAAGCCCGCGTTCGACATGCGCGTGGGCATCCATACCGGGCCCGTGGTCGCGGGCATCGTTGGTGTGAAGAAGTTCGCCTACGACATCTGGGGCGATACGGTGAACATCGCCAGCCGCATGGAGAGCAGTGGTGAAGTTGGGCAGGTGAACATCAGCGAGGCGACCTATGCGTTGGTGAAGGACGAGCCGGGTCTCACCTTCACGCCGCGCGGAAAAGTGCAGGCGAAGGGCAAGGGGGAAATGGAGATGTACTTCGTTGGGTACGCTTGATCAACGGAACATACAAGGGGACGGCGATCGGGCTGTAGAGACCAAGTCCACCGTGGGAACCGGGCTTCCATACCCCTACCTTATTACCGCCGGGCCTGACGAAAATCCCGGCAAGCATGTATCGCTTCAAGAAGAAGGACCTCGTGGTGTGGCATGGGCAGGTGGGCCCGGTGAAGAACCGTTTCGACAGCGCCGAGGGCTACACCTACGTATTGCATTGGTACACCCCCAGTGGTGAGTTGAAGATCGATGGGGAGGTCACCTTTGGGCAGATCGTGGCGGAGCTGAACAGCTGGGCCCGCTTCTGCGTGGGCGACAAGTTCGAGCTGGGCCCGCACGAGCGCATCATCAAAGCACGCTGGTGGAACCCGCGGCGCGGCACCGTCATGTACCGCGTGGCCGATGCACGCGATCCACGCCGCAGCATGGTGGTGGACCAGGAGACCCTGGTGAAGAAGGTGGAGGCCTACGCGGAAGTGGGAACGTGAAACACGCTCACGGGGTGATCAGCAGGTTGCGCACCACGGCATCGCTGTAACCGCATCCGTTGGTGGTGGTTATGCGCAAGCTCGCTGGCAGATCGGCGGAGATATTGCCGATGGATACCGTGGTTTGGAACGAGGTGTTGAAGCTCTGCGGCACGCGGTCCTCCGCGTAGAGCACGCTGTCCGTGGCGGTGGCCAGGATGCGCACGATCACCGATGTCAACTTCACATCCTGCGGATCGCTGCTCTTGTCGGCCACCACGTAAACGTTCAGCGGAATGCTATCGCGTTGAACGCTCCACGTGCCACCCGTGCCAAGACCCGTCGGCCAGGAGTTCAGGTCGATGCGTGGTGTGGGTGTGTAGAAACAAGCATCCTCGTCCTCGTCCTTCTTGCATGCGTTCAGCACGGTGGCGCACAGCAGCATGCCACTCGCGAGGATGATAAGGTGGCGCTTCATACCGGAAAGGTAGACGCCCCCCATCGCGCGGACAAAGGAGGATCCAGCATCTTTGAACAAGTCCATCACCAACTCATGCGCGCGCAAATTCTCTGCCTGGCTGCTCTTTGCAGCACCTTGCTCCTCCCCTCCTGTGAAGCGCTCACCGGCAAGGAGATCGGCCGCATGACAGTGAACGCCGTGAGCACCGACGACAACATCGTGATGGCCGAAACCAGCGTGGCGTTGAGCAAGAACGAAGAAGTTGCGCTTTGGTCGCACATGGACATGGAGTACGACGGTAATGTGGACCTGCGCTGGCGCGTGCGCTTGCTGCGCGATAGCATCATCGTGCAGGAACTGGAAGTGGATCCCACGGAGAAGAACATCACCGTGGGCGAAATGCAGAGCACCTTCGGCGGGCACACCGCGTGGAGCTTCACCGGCAAGAACACCAACGTTACCATCCCGGTGGACGGCACGTACACCTTCCTGGCGATCCTAGTGGCCTCGGACCCCGGGGCATTGAAGCTCACGACAGCAGAGTTGATCTTGAAGAAGTAGCGGATCCCATGAACTCCTGCAGGAGGTGCTAGAACGCACTGCCGGGGTCCAGCGCTCCTTCTTTCGTCCAAGGCTCCATGTCCTTTTCGCGCACATTCTTCTGGAAGCGGAAGGACTTCTCGGGCGGTACGACCTCCTCCCGATCGTCCACGATCTCGTCATCCAGCGCCGATAGTAACGGCCAACAACATGGTACACCGTGCCGCGCAACGCACCACATCGTGTAACATGAACTTGGCGCGCGCGCAACTACGCTTTGATATCTTCCATGTGATCGACGGCCATTTCGTCAAAGGCCGGATGAACAGTTGGAACGAAAGTGCGTGGTGTGTGTAGCCGCAGGCTGCCGAACGGTGGAGGGTGCGGAGCGTAGGATGCGCCTACGCTCAGTGGGGTGTTCAATGATGGATCTACATCATCTGGAACAGATCCAGCAAGAACAACGAACAACCTGCCACCAGAACAAGGATGTTCAATGCTCTCCAGGCTATCCCCGGCACTGCAAAGCTCCTGCCGCCTAGCACAATGGACAGCACACAAAAAGCCATGCTTATCAGCGTGATCGTATACCTCCCCTGCAAGGGTGCAGGGAAATAACCCGTGAATAGTTCGACCCGCTCCATTTGTGTGGCTCCCAAGTTGAACGCGTGGATCCATGACCCCAAGATCAAAACGGGAACACACAAGCAAAGCAGTCCCCCGAACGATGCAATTTTCAGGCTTCGAAGAGGCAGGGCTTTCATGTTCGTTCTGTTTGCTGATCGATCGTTCCCGATCCCCGCAGGCGTTACGTCGCATGCGCAAGCTACGCCAACTCCACAGCCGCTCCTCGCTGCGCGCAGCCTGTGGCTGCGCGCGACAAGACAGGCACTTGGTAGCCTTAGGCTACCGCACCGAATATCATTGGGCGTAGCCGCAGGCTAAGCGCAGTGGGGGGGATGTCGCCAATGAGATCGATGTGTGGACCTGTGTTTGCCATCAAGTTCCGGATCTGTTCAAGAACGCTACGCCAACAGCCCGCTGCCAAACACCACTGTAAGCGTTGCCTTGCGTGGAGGCGCACGAGGCGAACAACAATGCGAGACCCAGGATGAAGGCCAGGCGTACCATGCGCGAATAACGCGGGCGATGGCCCTGGCGGTATGCGCCCCGCCTTATTCCTTGTACCAATCCACCAGCCGCACTTCGATGCCCTTGTCGCCATCGTGTACCAGTTGCTTGAAGTGGGCCACATCGCTCATGCCCTCCTTGCCGCGGTAGTGGTAGGGGTACACCACCTTGGGTTTGAAGGCGAGAACACCACTGGCAGCAGCATCCACGGTCATGGTATAAGGCAGGTTCATGCACACGAATGCCACATCGATGTTCTGGAGCGCACGCATCTCGGGGATGTCCTCGGTGTCGCCGGAGATGTAGATGCGTTCCGCACCGCAGGTGAGCACGTAGCCATTGCCACGGCCCTTGGGATGGCGCGGGTCATTGGGATCGGGCATGTTGTACATGGGCACGGCCTCGATGCCGATCCCCAGCAGTTCGGTGCGCGCACCGTTCGCGAGCGGAGTGCAACGCATCTTCAACTCTTCGGGTAATAGGTCCATCACGGCTTGGGGTGCAACGATCCGCGCCTTGCCCAGATCCAACCCTTGCAGGGTGGCGGGGTCCATGTGGTCACCGTGGATGTCCGTGAGGAGGATGAGACCGGGTGCTGCGAACTTCGCGTAGCGCTTTGCGCCATCATGCGGGTCCACAAGCACGGTGTGGCCGTTCCACTCCAGCACCATGGCCGAATGGTTTACCGGATGCACCATCACTCCGTTGACCGGTACACGGGTGGATAGTTGGGCCATGGCACCAGTTGGTTGTGTGGACGCGATAACGAGGGCTACTACGGGGAGGATGAGGACCTTACGCATGTGGGACAAGGTAGTGCGCATGTGAAGGTTCTGTTAACGTTGCACAACAGGGCAACCAATGCATGGAGGCCGCGTCATTGCTGTGAATTAGCCCTCTTACCATGACTTCCCTCATTCGTCGTATCCCCCCCCACGTCCTCGTGTTCGGCTTGTATGTCATCCTCACGGCCTTCGCATTGGTGGCCTTCCTGAACCCGATGTAAGCAGGCGCGTCCGTAGCGGACCGCCTCAGTTGGCCACCACCACCCCGTGGTGCGGGCACATGGCCATCCATTCCGTCATCTGTTCGTCCGTTAGGATCTCGGCCAGCTTGCGGCGGTCGCTGCTGCTGAAGGTGTAGGTCGTTGTCTCGTTCACGTCCTTGTTCACCGATGCCGACGCCTGCTCGTTGCGCGTGCGCATGCGGCCTTGCAGTTCTTCCATCCAACGGATCTGGTCGCTCGTAAGGCTCAGTTGTTTCCAGGTATCGGCAGTGCCCACGCGAATACAATTGGCCATGCCGTCCATTTGTGTGCTGCGGCGCACAATGGCCTCCTCATTGACCACAACCACGCTCTTCCCATCCACGATGGTGGTGGCGTTGTTCGAATTATCGGTCGTGGTGTCCTTGTTGTCGGCATTGCCGCAGGCGGTGATGCCGACCATCAGCACCAGGGACGGGATCAGAACGTTCAGATTCATGGGTTTTGGTTTTGCCGCACCGGGCCAAGTATCGTTCCCCTTCGTGTCGTAGGCGGAACACGCGCATACACGCACAGGGATGGGGAGGCACTGCCCCAGGAGGCCTCATTCGCGGCAAGAGCGTCGCCATGCCCACGCTCAGAACGAAACCTCCGGCAGCTTCGGTGCGGTGCAAAAGCAACGATCCCGGCCGTGGCCAGGATCGCGCTGATCGGGACTGTACTAAAAGTCGATACCAAACCTACTTCGTGGTCCCGGTCTGGGGCTTCGCGGCGGCCTCTTGGGCGCACCACTGGCTCCATTTCATGAATTGATCAGGCGTGAGGATGTCCTTCAACTTCGCTTCGTGCTTGTCCACACTGGCAGCCGCTTCATCGGGCTTGCTCGCTTCGTAGTCCGCTTTGCAGGCGATCTGCACGTCCCTGACCATGGCCATTTGCACCGGGTTCACCCCGAAGTTCTGCCAGGTCTCGGTGCTGGCCATGATGCAACGGTGGTGATCGCTCTGGTAAGCAGCCACCGGCTTGGGGTCCGTGGTGGTTTGTGCCGATGCGCCGAGCGAGGCGATAAGGGCTATGCCCAAGGTGAGGATGGTCGTTTTCATGGGTCGAGGGTTCTTTCGTTCGTGGTCGTGATGCTGGAGGGGAATTCCGTACCTCTATCGGTTGTTCGTGCTAAAGACCGCTTCCAGCATAGGATGCAGCGTAAGATCGCGCCCGAATGCCAACCCTGCGAACGGGGTGCCTCTTCCCCGGAATTGCGGGAAACCTTCCGCGATCTTCCCGCTACCTTGTCCTTCCCCGACCATGATGCATCGCACGCTCCTCCTCCTTGGCACTGTGGCAGCGATCATACCTGCCCATGCCCAGGCCGTGATCAACGGCAACTTCGAGCAGCATTGTTATGGATGCAAAACCCAACTCGCCGGGTGGGAGCTCTCGTGGCCCGGTCGCAACGTCTACTGCGGACCGGATGGTGGCGGCGGTGATGTGGAATTGCTCATCGCCTGCCGGGATACCGTGGATGCGGTTGGCTTCGTGGAGCAAACGATCACCATTACCGAAGTGAAGGAGCCGGTGATCTTCAGCGTGTCGGCGCAGGTGCGAACCAAGGAACTCACCGGCAAGGGTGCGAGCTTGAACATCGCATGCTATGATGCCAATGGGGGCTTCCTCACGAACAAGGACCAAGGCGTCTTCGAGTTCAATTGGTTCCAAGGAACAAGCGCGGCACGACCCAGCACCCTTGAGCTGCTGCTTCCTGTGGGAACAGCGAGCGTGAAGGTGGGTGCCATCGTGAACGGTCGCGGCCAGGCATGGTTCGATGACTTCCATACGGAACTCATCACGCTGGAGGGGCGCGTTCCGGATGAAGCAGCAGTGGCATACATCGGTGCAGCCTGCGATACCATCCGTGCACATGCGCTCTACCGCGATTCCATCGATATCGAGACCCTGCGCGCAACGGCGTTGAAAGTGGCCGGTGCGCACAACGATCCACGGGACCATCACCTCGCCGTGGAATACCTGCTCCACGCATTGGGCGATCACCACAGCTTTCTGATGACGGCTGAAGAACACACAAGGTGGGCGGGCAATGAAAGCGCCGGTGCGGTGGAACATGCCAAGCACCGCGTGATCGATGGCTACGGCTATGTGAGCGTTCCCGGTTTCGCCAGCGGCGACTCCTTGCTCATGCTCGCCTTCGCGGACAGTTTGCAAGGCGCACTAGCGAGCTTGGAGAACGCAGGCGTTCGTGGATGGATGATCGACCTGCGGCAGAACACCGGTGGCAACATGGCACCCATGGTCTGCGGCCTCGGTCCGCTGCTGGACCCCGGTGTGCTGGGTACCCTCACCGATGTGCGTGGCAACGTGGAGCGCTGGTACTATCGAAATGGCGAATACGGTTGGGATGACCTTCCCTTATTGCGCGTTGTGCAACCGGTGACGCTGACGAAGAAGCTACCCATCGCGGTGCTCACCGCCCAACAGACCGGGAGTTCCGGTGAATGCACGACGATCTCCTTCATCGGCAACAGCCACACGCGCTCCTTCGGGCAGCCAACGTTCGGGCTCACCACGGGCAATGGCCAGTTCGCACTTCCCGATGGTGCACAGATGTTCATGGCCTCCACCATCATGGGCGATCGCAACGGCAAGCTTTTCCACGGACCCATCATACCGGACGAAGCGGTGGAACAACCAGCGGACTGGAAATACGACGCCGCGTTCGATGCGGCGTTGAAGTGGCTCAACGCGCAGTAGCAGGAGCCGCCACGTCGGCGAAACGAACGGCTACTTCACCAAGCCGCTCGCCTCCTCGAAGGACGGTGCATCGTTGCAATGCCACAGTCCCTTCACGGTGCCTTGTTGCAGCAACATGATACCGGGGTTGGAGCGGATCACCGTCTTTATCACCTTCTCATCGCCCTGCGTGAAGTCGAACGCGAGCTGGTGCTGATGACGGAACTCCTCAACGGCTTCCCAGCCGTTCGCGGTCATCCCATACACGTACCAACCCTTGGCCTGTGCCTCCTGTGCGAGCTTGGTGATCTGCGGCATGCAGCCCAGGTCGGCTTTCTCCAGGTTGTAAATGAGCACGAGCAAGACGGGTGTCGGCTCCTTCAGGATGTCGTCCGTGAGTTCGTAGCCGTCGCGGTCGGTGAGGCGGAAGTCCTGCACCTGCGACGTGATACCCGGTTCCACTTCCACCACGCGGTTGCTGTTCTCCACGAGTACGAAGGTCGAGTCGTCCCACGGGTACTTGCCCGAGGTATCGTACTCCTTCACCTCACCGGTAACAGTGTTCTTGTAGCTCAGGAAAACGCGGTTCACCGGCGGTTTGCCCTCGGCCTTCTGCTCGCTGATGCTCTTGCCCACCGCGTAAGGTCGGTAGTCGCGGACGGGCAGGTGCGCGTAGCACCAATAGATGAAGGCCAAGGTGATCACCATGGCCCACGTTGCGGTCATCCATTCCGCGATGGCGCCTTGTTTCCAACGCTTGATGAGCAGATAACCAGCATAGCCGAGCAGGGTGAACCACAGCGGTCCCCACCACGTGAAGATCCAGCACCACACGCCCACGAAGAGCAGGCCGCCGGGAAGGAGGATCATGTCATCGGCTTTCGTGTTCCACGCGGTATCCTTCCGCAAGAAGGCGGCAAGCAGGACAGGGATCAGGAACACGAAGAGAATGGCGTCCTTGGCAAAACTCTCCCACGGGGTGAGGCTTCGCCCGATGCTACCCTTCATGGCATCGCCGAAGCAGCCGCAATCCGTGACACAGGTAACCGAGCGTGTCACTTCCTGTCCGTTCTCCATGACGGTGTAGGTGCCTTTGGGATCGCAGGTGGCGGTGTACGCGGTGAGCCAGCCGAAGAAGAGGGTGAGCACGAGGATGGCGACGGTCGCCAGCTTCATTCTTCCACCAAAGAGGATGGCGAAGCCCAGCACTACTTCGGCGGTGCAAGCAAGGATGGCGAAGAACAGCGCAAAGGGCTCGAAGGCAGGCAGGTTCAGCGCGCTCTCGGCGAAATACTCCTCCAACTTGTAGGAGAAGCCGAGCGGGTCGTTCGCCTTGATGAGGCCACTGACGATGAAGAGCGAACCAACGACGAGGCGACAGAAAAGGATGAGTGCGCGCATGGGCGATGAGTTGGGCGCCGAAGATAGCCGGAGGCCCTAGGGCGCTCCATCCGTTAACAAGGGATCAACAACGAAGGGGCTCAGGGCTGGAGCATGGCGAGCCGCTCGCGGCGCTCGTTCACCTCGGCCATCAAACGCGCCACTTCGGGCTGTACACGGGCCTCGTATTCGGCGTTCCATGCCAGGTAACCGGTCATGGGGGTGAAACGGGCAATGCCCATGGGCATGTCGAAGAAGCCCAGGTCGAGGCCATCGACACGTTCGAAGAGCGTCATCTCCACTTCCACGTCCTCCATGCTTGCATCATCCGCCCAGGAGGGTCCGTGGGTGTCCACGGCGAAGCATTTCGTAACGCGACCGGGTAGGGTGAACCGGATGACATAGTGCGCGCCGTTCTCCAACGCCACATTGTAATGGCCGTTCGCCCCGGTGGTGAAAGCGGTTTGCTTCACACCATCCTTGTACACACGCACAAGCACCTCGGTGAGCGGTGCACGGGTGTCCACATCGCTTACGATGCCGTGAACGCGCAGGTGGGCGGCGTTCGCGATAGGGGTGACCAAGAGCAGGGCGGCAAAAAGCTGCGTTCTCATGCACAGGAAATTTTGGTAGGCGCTCCATCCGTCGTGGTAAGCGGTGCGGATGGAGCGGAGGGCGAACATAGATGCACTAAAGAGGGTCCTGAGGCCGAGGTCGCGCATGGATGCCAACAGGTCGATGTGAATAGCATCCTTCTACCTTGTACCCATGCGTCACCTGCTCCTCATCGCCCTCGCCGCGCTCGTTACCATGCCCTGTGTTGCCCAACCGGGTGAGGAAAAGGCGGTGCTCGCTGTGATCGACCGCTTCTTCGCTGCCATGAGCGCGCGCGATACGGCTGCCATGGCGCAAGTCATCACACACGATGGTGTGCTCTACGCATCACAGCCCGGTAGCGGAAAGCCTGCTCACGCCATGAGCCATGCGGGCTACCTCACGAACCTCGCCAAAGGGACCGAGCGGCTCCTGGAGCGCATCTGGGATCCGATCGTGCGGGTGGATGAGACGATCGCCTCCGTCACCGCACCCTACGATTTTCACGTGGATGGCTCGTTCAGCCATTGCGGCACGGACGTCTTCACGCTGGTGAAGGGTCCGAATGGTTGGATCATCGCCGGTGGCGCATACACCATGCGGAAGGACGGTTGCACGCCAAGCCCCTTGGGGCCGATAAAGCCATGAACCGGTAATGGACGGGAATGAACGTGCATGAAAACGATCAGGAGCGCTCGCTCCTGTTCATTCCCGGTCCGAACCTTCAAGCTTTGCCTCGTCAAGTTGGATCATCGCGAACACGGCGTAGTTCACGATATCGAGGAAATTTGCGTCTATGCCCTCGCTCACAAGGGTGGCCCCTTGGTTGTCCTCGATGCTCTTGATACGCAGCAACTTCATGAGGATGAGGTCCACGAGCGAACTCACCCGCATGCTGCGCCAGGCTTCGCCGTAGTCGTGGTTCTTGCGCGTCATCAGATCGCGGGCGTGGCGCATTTGTGCGAGCACCACTTCGGAAGCCGACGAAGCATCGAGATCGGGAACGTCCACCACACCGCGTTCCAATTGCACCAACGCCATCGCTGCGTAGTTGATGATGCCTACCAGTTCCGGCCGGATCCCCTCTCCCACTTTGCTCTCACCCACCTGCTGCAAGGTGCGGATGCGCTGCGCCTTGATGAAGATCTGGTCGGTGAGCGAGGGCACGCGCAGGATCCTCCAGGCGGTGCCGTAGTCCTTCGCCTTCTTCGAAAAGAGGTCGATGCACTCGTTGATCACAGCGTCGTACTGCTGGAGGGTCCTGTCCATTGCGGTGCCGAAAGTAGATCCCCGTTCCGGTCATGATCCATGTCCGGAACGGGGATACTGCCGTCAATGGTCAGCGAGCGACCACCAGCCGACGTGTTGCAATGTCATGCTCGCCGCGCAGGTTCACTTGGTAGGTCCCGGAAGCCAGCGCAGCCAGATCCAGTTCCGTGCGTTGCGCACCCGCGCGCACCGTTGCCGTGAGCACCAGTCGACCTTGTGCATCATTGACTTGGATGGAGGTGTTGTCGGAGGCAGGTGCGTTCAGGGTGATCGCCAAGAGATCCGATGCCGGGTTGGGGGCGATCGCAAAGCCGGAGCTCGAAGGCAGATCGTCGATCCCCACACCCAACTCCCATGTTTGCATGGACGAACACGGGCCTCCGTTAACAGTGAGCGTGATCGTGTAGGTCCCGTTCCCCGCGTACGTTTGAACCGGGTTCTGTTCCGTGGAGGTGTTCCCATCGCCGAAGTCCCAGAGCCAGCTCGTTGCACCGACGGAGGCATCGGTGAACGTGAGGGTAGCGCCATTGGCCACGAAGGAGAATTCGGCCCCCGGCACAACAACGGCGGTCACCTCCACCGGTTCGCTCCTGCAAGGCTCCCCGGTCACTTCCATATCGTAGAGGTAGTAATAGTAATCCGGTCCCGATGTGGACGAAGAACCGGTGAGGGAGATGAGGCCGGGAACGGTGTATGGATAATCCGCACCAGCGTTGTTGCGATACAAGTTCATGTTGTCACCACCTACGCTGTACACACCGGGAGCCGGGATCACGAAACCAAGGTTGATGCGACCCTGGCCCGCAGGAACGTTCACCACGATGGTCTGGATCGGGGAACCGTTCGTTCCGTTCAGTCCGTTCCAGAGGTTCAGTGTGCGGTTGCCCGCGACCTCCGCATCCACCCATGCCGAAACAATGGTCAATGGCTGGAACGCGGTGAAGTTCACCGTGCCGATGAACGCGGTGCCGTGCTGGCCACCAGTACCGATGGATCCGTTCAAAGGACCCACCTGTACACTATCAGCAGCGATCACGTTGCGAACGAGGAAGGTGCTCGTATTCGTAAGCACCGATGTGGTGAAGGGGCTGCCGCTTCCCAGTTCGAGGTCTTGGGCATTGTACCAATACGCTTCGCCCGAAGCCACCGCTGCGAACACCCCCGTGCTACCGGTACATACCGTGATGTCCTCAACGATGGGTGCCTCGGGCAGGTCGATGATGACCTGCTGCACTTCCACATCGGAACCGATCGTGTTCGTAACGGTGAGCGTCACCGTGTATGTACCGCTTGCGGTGTAGGTGTGTGCGGGATCTTCGTCCTCGGAAGTTGCACCATCGCCGAAATCCCAGGCCCATGCTTGGGGAATGTCGGTGGAAGCATCCGTGAAAGTGACCAGTCCGCCGCACGCGACCGCGACCGCGAACTGGAAACCAGCGGTGGGTGCAGTAGTAGCGGTTAGGCAGGTGTTGGGTATGTCGAAAGCCTCCACTTGGTCGCTGCGACTGTTGCTACTGCCCTGATCGGCGCTGTAGCCCAATCCGCGCGTTGCGAACGCTTGCCAGAGGAGGCACTTGTTCGCGCCTGCGTACAACAGTTCATCGGCCGCGAGTATCGCATCACGGCCATCCACGAAGCCGGGGCTGCATGGCTGCAGTTTCATGGCTTCGACCACCAATTGCATGGCGATGTTGTTGCCGCCCGTGCCGTGGTACACATCGGGGTCGAAGCCGTACTGATCGATCAGCGCCCAGGTCATGTCCCAGAGCATGGTACACCACACGAAGCCGATGCCATGCGGTTCGGCAAGCGAACCGTCGTTGGTGGAAGCATAGGTGTAGTCGTTGACACCGAAGTCGGTCGAGTACGGCTCCGGCCGGATACCATCTCCGTTCGTGGGTTCGCCCGAGGCGAAGGTGCCGATGCCCCGAATGTCGGCACCTTGGGCACCCGGCGGAATAGTGAGCATGAGCCCCAACCAATCGCTCCACCCTTCTCCCATCTGCTCCGCATTCCCCAGGCAATCGGAATTGCTGGCCCCACCGGTGAGACGGGTGGAGATACCATGGCCGTACTCATGGGCGATGACCCCGTTGTCGTAGCAACCATCACGATCCGGCGCTGGCCCCGATGTCCAGTTGTACATCTGCATCCGGCCGTTCTGCCCGTCCGGTGGTGAAGCGAAGTTGGCGTTGTCGCTACCGCCCCCGTCCTGCGCCTCGGCGAACACGCCGTCGGACCCTGCTCCTACACCGCCGTAATTGGTCTCCTGGAAATTCCCGCTCTGTTCATCGAATCCATACTGGTACCACACATCATGCATGGTGTTGCTCCAGAAGAACAAATTGGTGATGGAGGCATCCTGGCTGGCAAGGGGCTGCTGGCCGAGGTCCAACGGGTGATCGAAGTTCAGTTCCGCACCACCGTCCGGACTGTATCCCGGTTGGTCATTGTCATCCACATCCTCGTACGCGAACACGTTGTTGCCGCGCGTGATCGTATGCTCTGCCCCGACCAACCCGTTGATGTCATGCCAACCAAAGGGAGAAGCCACGGCATCTCCCGGATCGACCACCAAACTGCGAGGTCCATGGTTCGGGCTTTCCACCGGAACATCGAACACCCGGTAACCGGAAGTTCCCGGCATGGCAGCGATCTCCGCAACATCGGGGGCCCCACTGCTCTTGCGCTCATTGGCATGAACGTGGCTGTCGAAAGGGAACCTGCATTCCACGATGTAGTCGTTCGTGCGGAGCAACTGGCCGGTGCTGGCGTCCACGGCGAGATGCCACCAATTGATGTTGTTCAACGAACGGATGGTGAGGTCCCACGCAAGGCGGATCGAGCCGTCCTTGATCGGCTGGTAGAGCAACAAGGCACGAACGGGATCATGCGCGATACCGGCGGTGGACAATTCAAATGAGCCATCCGGAAGTTCACGCAATACCACAGGTTCTTCGGATAGTAACAGGTCCAATTCCTTGGCCGCGTGCATCAGCGCTTGCGTCGCCGTGATGGCGGGTGCAGCTGGACCCACCTTGGAATGCACGTTCCGCACGAAGCGATCGGCGAAATGAACCACGTGCCCTTCGCGCAGCGCAAATGTTCCGACCGCGTTGTGCACGTCGAGCCCGTTGGCCGTTTGCACCACATGCACGATGGAAGTTCCCGGGGCCTTGGACGAAGGGCGATCGGTCACCCGCCACTGTTCCACATCGGTGGATGCCAGGCCCGATCGGTCGGCGTTCTCCAGCAGATAGGAACGGATCATGGTCACATCGTCCTGTGCCACGAGCGCCGTGGCGGACAGAAGACCAGCGAAGAGGAAGAGGCAGCTTGAACGCATGAGGGAAGGATTCGTGGGGCCGACCCTTCCAAGACGCGAAGATTCGTGCTCGGGAAAGGGAGTGGTTCCCAAACATAACGGAATACACCTCGAACGATCGAAGCCCCCTGGCCAGGAAAGGAGCGGACGATCTCACCGCTGCACCCGACCTTCGGCTCCGATCCGCGAACAGCATGCCGCACTGGAGACTGAAGGACCGCCTGTACGAGGCGCATTTCCCGATGGTGATGGGCATCCTCAATTCGACGCCCGATTCCTTCCACGCGCCAAGCCGGACACAAGCGGATGATGCACTGCGGATGGCAGAACGCATGCTGAACGAAGGAGCCTCGATCCTTGACATCGGCGGTGCGAGTTCAAGACCGGGTGCCGAGGAGATCAACGAAGCGGTTGAATTGGAGCGCGTGCTGCCCGTGATCGAAATGATCCATACGCGTTTTCCGGATGTCCTGCTCAGCATCGACACCTACCGCTCACGAGTTGCCCGTGATTCAGTGGCGGCCGGAGCGTGCATGGTGAACGACATCAGCGCAGGCACCTTCGATACCGAGATGCTTGCGACGGTGGCGAAGTTGGGTGTGCCGTACATCGCCATGCACATGCAGGGCACACCGCGCACCATGCAAGCCCATCCGCAGTACACGAACGTGGTGTCGGAGGTCACCCGCTATTTGAGCGAGCGCTTGAACGCCGCCCACACCGCTGGTATCGCCGATGTGACCCTGGACCCAGGCTTCGGCTTCGGCAAGACCACGGCGCACAACTACGCGCTGCTGCGCTCGCTCTCCCATGTCAGCGCATTGGGAGCGCCCGTCCTAGTGGGCCTTTCTCGCAAGCGGATGATCAACGAGGTATTGGGTACGACACCGGAGGAAGCGTTGAACGGAACAACAGCACTCAACACCATCGCCCTCCTGAAAGGGGCCACCATCCTGCGGGTGCACGATGTACGCGAAGCGGTGGAATGCGTGAAGCTGGCGACCGCCTTGCGCGGCTAGAAGTAAACGCGCTTGCGCTTGCCTTTGCGTTTGGCGGTGGTACCGGCGATCGACGCGGCCCTGTTGCGGTCCCCGATCGCGCGCTCGTACAGCACCATTACCCGAGCAACCTCCGGACGCATCTTATCCGTGTACTCGATGTCCCAATTGAGGTTGCGCACACTGTGCTTGTACTGTGCGCGACCGACCGGCATGTCGAAGACCGTGAAATCGAACCCGTTGATCCAGGTGAACATGGTCATCTGCACGTCCATGTCGTAGAAGGGCACATCGGGGAACAACGGGATCTCGCGTGCATCGATGTGCACATGCTTGGTCACCAGGTCCTGTCTGTGGAACCACACGAGGTAATCGTAGCCACGTTCCAGGTACATTTCGTAGCCACCGCGTCCGTCTGTGATAACGGTCTCCCGTTCAACGCTGTCCTTCACCAGCCGCACCTGAACACCCTTCATTCCTTCGCCGCTGAAGAACTCGGTGACCACCCCGTGAACACGCACATAGAAGCCGGACACATCCACAGCCGCCAACAAGAGGCAAACCATCACGCAACCCTTCATCTTCATCGCTGGTGAAATTACCCTGACCTCCTTTCTGAGAGGGAACTCTTCGACGGATCCATCTTTGTTGCAAATGAACGCGACATGATGCGCTCCCTGCGTGCCAGTGAGAACTTCCATATCCTCCTGTGGTTGTTGAAAGATCTTTGTTGGGTGATGGACCTGCGGATAATGGGCATGATCATGATCGTTCCCACCCTTGCCATGGCGGTGTGGATCGCTTGGCGAAGTCGGACGGACCGGGGCGAATTCCTGCATTGTCTTGCCGTTGTCTTCTGGATCGCCGCCAACGGCACATGGATGATCGGAGAGTTCTTCTACAACGATGGCACCAGGCCCATCGCCATAGGCTTCTTCGCCGCCGGTCTGTTGACGATCGTTCCGTACTACCTCGTCAAACTCGTGATCAAGGAGACCGTGACGAAGTGACGATCGGGCGGCCTGTCCGGTGCGCGTGAAGTTCACATTGCCGCAACATCACCCGGCTACATTCGCCGCCCATGGACCGCTTCGCCCGTCTGAAGTTGCGCGCTCGTCGCACGCCCCTGATCACCCCTGGGGTGGGTCGTGGTGGGTTTGGTCACCGACCTTTTCGAGCACAATGCGTTGGTGTCGCACGGCGTGCAGAGCGAATTGCTGCGGCGGATCGATGAACGCCTGCTCATATCCGTCCTGGCCGGCTTGTTCGGTGGTGGTCTCTACATCTTCCTCCTGCGCGATCGCCTGCGACGCCTGCCGTACTTCAGCGCCCTCGCGATCATGGCAGCACTTGTGTTCCCAGTTGTTGTTGCCACGGGTGCATGGCTTCCAGCGCAGGGCGATCACCTCGGCGGCACGACCACCGAACGGCTCTACAGTTTGAACTGGTTGGGACAATACCTCTACTGGACCTTGCTCATGGGCGCCACCATGCTCATGGTGCGGCTGAGCGACCAATACGGCAACGGTGGTGTGGGCCATCTCACGGGCATCTACCACAAGCCACAACAAGAACTACGGATCTTCATGTTCCTGGACATGCGTTCGTCCACCTCGATCGCCGAGGACCTCGGGCACGTGAAGTACTTCCGCCTCCTCAACGAGCTCTTCAGCGACATCACCGACCCCATCGTGGATTCGCGGGGCGAGATCTACCAGTACGTGGGCGATGAGATCAGCGTTAGCTGGCCGTTGAAGCGGGGCATCAACAAACAGCGTTGCGTACGCTGCTTCTTGAACATCCGCGCCAAGCTGCAGCGTCGCGCCGCGCACTACGAACAGCGCTATGGCATCGTCCCGGCGTTCAAGGCCGGTTTCCACTACGGTGAAGTGACAACGGGCGAAGTGGGTCTGGTGAAGAAGGAACGGATCTACAGCGGCGATGTGGTGAACACGGCCGCACGCATCCAGAACAGCTGCAACGAACATGGTGTGGACAACCTCATCAGCAAGGAACTGTTGGACCTGCTGCTGCCGGTGGGGCCCCTGCCTGTGCGCGAGATCGGTAGCATTTCCTTGAAGGGAAAGAAGAGCGCGGTGAGCCTCTGGACCATCCAGCATCCGGATGCCGTGAAAGCACCCGTATCGTGAGCGCATCCGCGCATCAGTAAGCCCAGGTGCGCTTGGGCGTTGCGATCACCGTGTTACCGACCATGTTGCGGTGGACGACGTGATCACCGAAGAGGTCGAAGGTTGCAACGTTCGGTTCGCTCCCGAAACGAACGCGCTCACCATTGCGCACACCGCGCACTTCACGGTTGATGTCGAGGTACACGAGCATGTTGCCCTCCACTTTCCAGCGCTCTGGCACGTACTGCTCCACAAGGACCGATCCTTCCGGCCGGAAGAGCTTGAACCGGCCCTGGTCCAGGTAGATCAACACTCGATCCTTCACCCAATACGCGCTCGGGACCTCGTCCGACACGGTATGCACCATCCCGTCCTGGAAACACTTCAAGCGGCCGTTCCCATCCACGAAAGCGAGCATGCCCTCACCGGCCTGCGCGTTCAACGGCCGCAGATCGCTCAGGAACAGCGTGGCCCCTTTGTACATCGCCATGAAGCGCTTGCTATTGCCATCCCAGTAGCCGATCACATCGCCGCCGGTGGCCACGATGCCCACATCGGTGCTATCGCATAGTACTTCCACTTTGCCGCGGTGGAAATACAGCACCTTGCGCGCTTCCTTGTTGAAGAATGCAACGGTGTTGCTGCCTTGCATCCATTGCGGTCGCTCGCTGCCGGGCAGCACATCGGCGAGCGTATGGGAGCGACCCTTCCACAGTACACCCAGTTGATGCAAGGTGCTATCGATGAACACCACGAGGCTATCGGTCACCTCATAGTGCTGCACACGATCCATGATCGGCACAGCACGTCCATCTCGTTCGGTCTTCAGTGTATCGTGCACGTGCCATACGATGCGCTGCCGGGTCGCACGTATGTCCGTTCCTGGATCGCGATCGAGCAGGTGCATACGGTCGCTTTCGGGGTCGTACATCTTCAGGTGACCGTCGTGGTCCACGTACATGACCTGCCCTTCCATGGCGAACACGCTCTTTGGAGGTCGCGGCTCCACCTCATGGAAACTGCCACGATGGAAGACCATGAAACGCTCGGTGTTCGAAGTGAAGGGCACGGGAACCTGTGCTTGCGCGAAGCAGAACGCGAACAGCAGGGCGACAAGGACGAACGAACGGCTCATGGCTCGATGGCCTTGCGCACCGCTTCATGCACGCGCACCTCGCGGCGCTTCCCTTTCACCGGTACGATGTGCTGCGGTCCCACGGTGAACCGCTCACCAACGGCGGGCATGCGTGCTAGCAACTCGGCGCTCACGAGGAAGTCCACCTTCATGTTCTTGGCAAGGCCGAGCATGCGCGACACGCTGTTCATCACGTCGCCACTGAGGTCAACCGTGCGCTTGATGTGGCCTACTTGTGCGCTGATCACACGGCCACCATGCAGCGCAGCGCGGTATTCCGGCACCACACCGTACTCGCGCAACATATCGTTCTCATGCTCCTTGATCCGCTGCGTGATGTCGAAGAAAAGGTCCATACAGTTGTGCTCCCGCAACCCGATGCGCATGGGCCAGGTGAAGATCACTTCGTCACCCACGTACTTGTGGATATCCGCCTCGTTGCGCAACACCGCATCGGTCATGAGCGAGTAGGTGTGGTTGAGGAAGCGGTAATAGGCTAGGTCGCCCATACGTTCCGCAAGCCCCGTGCTGCCGACAAGGTCCATGGTGAGTACCACCCGTTCTTCCCGCTTGGGTCGTTCGTAGCGCCCGAGCAGGAAACCCAGGAACGTTCGTCGTCCCATCCACTCCTCCACCTGCACCACCATGATGGCAATCGAAGTGACCACGACCACACGCAGCACCAACTGATAGAACTGCATCATGACGAAGATCTCGTGCACCCGATAGGGCGCATCGGATGCGAGCAAAGTGAAGCGCTCCGAATTCAGCAACAATGCGAGCACGATCAAGGCCACCGTGAGAAGGCTCACGAGGATCACCTTGCCCAAGAACTGGAACGGCACGGCCAGCGATCGGAAACGACGACCGAAAAGGAATTCCTCCAGCACACCGGTCCAAAGGCCCAGAAGTCCCCAACCGGCGATCACGAACGGATCGACGCCATCCCCGCTGAAGAGCGTGAGCACCCACGCCACGAAGGCCGCCACGAGGGCGTACTTCAGGACCTTGCGCAGTTTGTAGCGGGTGATCGCGTTCATGATGTTCCCTTCAGCAAAACGGGGCGCGAAAGTACGGGGAGCGGTTGCGGCATCTTTGTGCGCATGATGTCTGCGCTGTTTTCACGCCTGCTCAGTTGGTTATGGCCGATCGGCAGAGCGACGACGGAGGGGCGCTTCGGCAAGCTGGAGGCGCGTTACGAAGCCGGGCGGTTGGTGTTGAACAGTCCTTACGGGAACCAGTCCTTCGGGAGCTTGCACCGCGTGTGGCAGTCCGTGTTCGCCAAGATCGAATTGAAGAAGCGACCACCCGTGAACGTTCTGCTGCTGGGTTTGGGGGGAGGGAGCGTTCCGCGGATCCTGAGGAAGGAACTCCTCATTGTGTCCACGATCACCGCAGTGGAGATCGATCCCGCCATGATCGCGATGGGGCGCACGCATTTTGAACTAGACCTGGTGGCCGACCTACAGATCGCCGAGGGGGATGCCATTTTGCACGTACATGCCGACCGGGATCGATACGATCTGGTGGTTGTGGACCTCTTCGAGGACCTGGACTTGGCCCGAGGGGTGGATACCCTGGGCTTCGCCCATGCCCTGCGCGACCGCTGCGAAGGTGTACTCTGCTTCAACACAGTGGCTTATGATGAGGTCAGCGAGGGCCGTTGCCAACGCGTGCATGACAATCTGAGAAAGGTCTTCAACACAGTGGACGAATTGCGGTTGGAAGGCGTCAACAGGGTGTTCATCGCCCGTTGATACATACCTGCCGCCCCCTTTCCCCGTTCGCCCCGATGGTCCGAACTTTGCCTGCCATGTGTGCGCGATGAAGGTCTGGGAACCAAGCAGCTATCGTCTTTCAGTGGGCCTTGTGGTCTTGCTGACGGCTACCTGCATTCCAGCCCTCGCGCAGCCGGTATGCTCCATCACCATCGACCCCGATCAGACGATCTGCCAGGGACAATCGGTGTTGCTCAACGGTCCTTCCGGTTACAGCAACTACTTGTGGAGCACCGGATCGGGCAATCAGAACATCAATGTGAACACGGCGGGGACCTACTGGTGCCAAGTTTCCTACCCAAGCCCGCAGTTGGTGACCAACGGCAACTTCACGGCCGGGAACACGGGTTTCACCTCCCAGTTCACCTACAACAGCACGCTCACCACGGACGGCAATTACTGGATCGCCACGAACGCCGCGTTGTACCACCCCCAGTTCAGCGGCACGGGCAATGGCAACTTCATGATGGTCAACAGTGGCTGGCCCAGTGCACTTTTTCTAGTGTGGTGCCAGGATGTGGTCGTTTGCCCGGGCCAGACCTACACCCTCAGCTACCGCGCCCGTTCATTGAGCAACGGGACACCCGCCAGGTTGCAATGGTGGATCGATGGTGCCATTGTAGGCCCCGAAGTGAACATGCCCGCCTTCGGAACCGGCTGGCAAACGATCACGCAGACTTGGACGACCGGCCCTGGCCAGACCGCCGCCAACATCTGTCTCAAGGCCATGAGCGGTGATGGTATCGGCAACGACATCGGACTGGACGACATCAGCATGTTGGGCACGATCGTCCTGCGTGACTCGGTGAACGTGAACGTGACGCCACTGCCTGCGTTCGACCTCGGTCCGGCCACCACGCTTTGCACCGGCCAGAGCACCACGTTGGATGCGAGCGTGGCAGGTGGCAGCTACTTGTGGCAGGATGCTTCCACGAACTCCAGTTTCAACGTAACGGCCCCGGGCAACTACTCCGTGACCGTGACCGCCAACAACTGCTCCGCCACGGACAACGTGCAGGTGAGCTACAACCCAGTGCCTGTGGTGGACCTCGGTCCGGACCAAACACTGTGTACCGGGCAAAGTACCACCCTTGTCGCCACGCTTCCCGGTGCCACCTATACATGGCAGGACGGTAGTACGGCGAGCACCTTCAACGTGAGCGGGCCCGGCACCTACTCGGTGGGTGTTCTTTTGAACGGTTGCTTCAGTAGCGATGCTGTTGACATCGCGTACAACACCACGCCCACACCCAACCTGGGGCCGGACCTGACATTTTGTGCAGGAGACCAAGCCACGCTCGACGCCACCACACCCGGTGCGACCTACCTCTGGAACGATGGATCCGGTGGTCCCACCTTGACCGTGAACGCAAGCGGCACGTACGATGTTGACGTCACCGTGAACGGATGCACAGGCACCGATGCGATGAACGTATCCGTGACCCCGTTGCCCGTGGTGGACATCGGCCCGGACCAGATCGTATGTCCTGGAACGGCGATCACATTGGATGCAACCTTACCTGGTGGCACCTACTTGTGGAGTGGTGGAAGCAGCGGCCCAACACTGACAACGAGCACTCCGGGGAACATCAGTGTGCTGGTAACGGTGAACGGTTGCAGCAATGCCGACGACATGACACTTGGCAATTACGTCTTGCCCGTCTTCGACCTGGGTGCCGATCAAACCATCTGTGCTGGTGCGTCGGCCTCTTTCAGCGTGAACGTGGCAGGGGCGACCTATTCCTGGAACACCGGCGCGAACGGCAGCTCGATCCAACCAAGCACCGCAGGTGTGTATTGGGTGGATGTGACCACCAATGGCTGCATTGTGCGTGACTCGGCGGAAGTTTTCGTGACACCGCTCCCGGTGGTCTCCCTCGGGAACGATTTCTCGGTGTGTCCGGGTATCACGGCAACGCTTGATGCGAGCACAGCGGGCGCGACCTACCTCTGGAGCAGCGGAGCAGTTACTCCAATGATCTCCGCGACACCTGGCCCGTATTCCGTTCAAGTGACGGTGAACGGCTGCAGTTCCAGTGACGCGATCAACATCGGCGGTTACCCAGCCGCATCCGTGGACCTTGGTGGCGATGTGACACTATGCCTTGGCGATGACCTGTTGTTGAACGTTGCCCAACCCGGTGCGAGCTATCTGTGGCAGGATGGATCCAGCGCTTCGACCTACCTGATCCAGAGCGGCGGACCGGTAACCGTGCAACTCACCGACGCGAACGGCTGCGTGGCGAACGACGCCATCACAGCGACCTACGCAGCACCAATAGCGGTCGATCTGGGGCCTGATGCAAGCATCTGCATGGGCGACCAACTCACACTTGACGCCACTATAGCCGGTGCCACCTACCTCTGGAACACCGGCGCTCAAACGCCAACGATCGATGTATCGACCAGCGGCACCTACACTGTTGTTGTAACCCAAGGCTCGTGCACGGTGAGCGATGCCATCGACGTTAGCACCGTTGCCACTCCCATCGTGGACCTTGGGCCGGACCAGACCTTGTGTACCGGCGATGTCATTCTGCTGGATGCCACCGCTGCAGGAGTTTCGTATTTGTGGAACACCGGCGCTCAAACCGCAACGATCAGCGTAGCGCAAGGCGGAACCTATTCCGTAACGCTCTCGAACGTTGCTGGCTGCACGGCCACCGATGCGATCAACGTGATCGAAGCCACACCGGATGCCATCGACCTGGGTGCGGACATCGTCCTCTGCCAAGGGCAGAGCGTATTGCTGGATGGAACACTACCCGGCGCGACCTACGATTGGAGCACTGGCGCCTCGTCAGCCACGATCACTGCGAGCACAACAGGTATCTATTGGGTCGAAGCCACGCAGGGCCTTTGTTCCGTGAGCGATACGATCAATATCACTGTTCAACCCGTACCAACGGTGGACCTCGGCAATGACCTTACGCTGTGCGCCGGCGATGTGGTTACGCTGGACGCGACCTTCCCCGGCGCGACCTATGCATGGAACATTGGTGTGAGTTCGCCGACGATAACGGTGAGCAATGCGGGAACCTATTCCGTGCTGGTCGATCTCAACGGATGCACCGCCACCGATGAGCTGGATGTTGCCGTATTGAGCCTCAGTTCCCTTGATCTTGGCCCGGACGTCACGCTTTGTGATGGGGAGACCGTGACCTTCGATGCAACGATGCCCGGGGTTTCGTTTCTCTGGAGCACTGGCGAGCAAACCGCGACGATAACGACGGACGTTGCTGGCACGTACTGGGTGGAAGCCAGCCAGGGCGGATGTGCCGTGAGCGATACCGTGGGTGTGATCGTGAACCCTGTGCCGAGCGTGGACCTGGGCAGCGACCTCACGCTTTGCGCTGGCGATGACATTACCCTTGATGCAACGAACGTGGGTGCGACCTATGCGTGGAGCAATGGGGCCAACACACCTACGATCACGGTGAGCACTGCTTCCACCTACAGCGTCACGGTGGACTTGAACGGATGCACGGCATCCGACGCGATCGACATCGCAGTATTGAGCCTGAACGCGCTCGACCTTGGTGCCGATGTAACGTTGTGCGATGGAGAGACCGTGACCTTCGATGCAACGATGCCGGGTGTTTCCTATTTGTGGAGCACCGGCGAACAAACGCCTGCGATCACCACGGATATCACCGGCACGTATTGGGTGACGGCTAGCCAGGGTGCATGCTCGGTGAGCGATACCGTGGACGTGATCGTGAACCCTGTGCCGATCGTCGATCTCGGCAATGACCTGACCCTCTGCGCAGGTGATGACCTGACGCTTGATGCAACGAACATCGGAGCCACCTATGCGTGGAGCAATGGCTCCGTCACACCTACGATCACGGTGAGCGCGGCAGCATCGTACGCTGTCACGGTGACCTTGAACGGATGCACGGCCACGGATCAAGTGGACATTGATGTGCTCGTTCCCGGTACGTTCGATCTGGGTCCGGATGTTCAGCTGTGCAGCGGGGATCAAGTCGTCTTCGCGCTTGGTATCGCGGGTGCGAGCTACGATTGGAGCACCGGGGAAACGAGCAGTTCGATCTCCGTGAACACCACTTCCACCGTTTGGGTGAACGTAACGCAGGGGGTGTGTTCCGCATCGGATACCGTCGAAGTCTTCGTGCTCGATCCAGGTTCCATCGATCTAGGTGATGATATCACCGCATGTGCTGGCACCCCGGTGTTGCTCGATGCCACGGCGCCCAACGCGACCTATTTGTGGAACACGGGCGCAACCTCGGCGCAACTCGATGTGACCACAAGCGGCACCTATAGCGTGGTCGCAACGATCGCCCAGTGTACAGCCACCGACCAGATCAACGTTACGATCGTTCCGCTACCGGTTGTCGATATCGGGGGTGATCAATCGATCTGTCCCGGAAACACAGCCAGTTTCGATGCAACAACGCCCGGCGCCTCCTACCTCTGGCACGATGGATCCACTTCTTCGACCTATGCCACGAGCACGGATGAGCCCGTGACCGTTACGGTAACGATCAACGGATGCTCCGCAACGGATGGTTCGCAGGCGATCGTGCTACCGGCACCGTCAGTGGACTTTGGGAACGATACCACCATCTGCGAGGGTGCCTCCCTCCTGCTCGATGCAACGAACATCGGTGCCAGCTACCTGTGGAGCAACGGTAGCCTTGCGGGGTCGCAACTCGTATCGGTAGCTGGAACCTACGCCGTGACGGTCGACCTCAACGGCTGTACAGCCACCGATGCCATCACCGTGGATGTGTTCGTGCCTTCGAGCCTGGACCTTGGTGTGGATCAACTCCTTTGCCCCGGCGAGGTCGTAACGCTGGCCACTGGGATCTCCGGACAACACACCTGGAGCACGGGATCTTCGAGCACCTCCATCACGGTTTCCACCGGGGGTACTTATTCCGTGCAGGTGCAAGTGGCAGCGTGCATCGTACAGGACAACGTAACGATCGCATACGTGCCGCTCACGGCTCCGGAACTCGCCGATGTTCTTACCATCTGTGAAGGCGACACGGCGCTGTTGCATGTGGATGCCGGCATGGCCGATGTGGTCTGGTCGACCGGAAGTACGAACGACTCCATTCTGGTCGATACGGAGGATGACTATTCCGTGACGCTCTCGCTGCAAGGCTGCACTGCGACCGACCAGATCCGTGTGAACGTGCTCGAACGCGTGGATTCGATCTCGCTGGGAACGGACAGCATCTACTGTCCGGACCAACCGCTGGTGCTGGATGTGACCGTACCACGGGCGCAGTACGAATGGAGCACGGGTGCCACCACTTCGTCGATCACGATCGATCAAGCCGGCACCTATTCCTTGCATGTAACCGGGCAGTGTATCAATGCTGAAGCCAGCTTGGAGGTGATCGAAGGTGAATGCGATCCGTTCGTGTACGTGCCGAACACCTTCACCCCGAACGGCGATGGCAACAACGAATTCTTCCAGGTATCGTTCCAGGGTCCGCTGCGCGATTTCAGCCTCTACATCTTCGATCGTTGGGGCGAGCGCATCTTCACCTCGGACGATCCGTCAACAACCTGGGATGGCAGCTACAACGGGGAGCCGGTACCCGATGGCGTTTACGTGTGGAAGGTGCGCTACCGCTCCAGCACCGATCAGGGCGCGGTGAGCAAGGAACTCATCGGGCACGTTACGGTGCTGCGGTAGTCGGCGGATCGAAGCCCGCTTCTTTCCAGATGAAACGATCCTCGGTCAGGTCGATGTAGCCGAAGCGTTCGTTCCGTTCCACTTTCACGATGCGCGCATCCATCGGCGCGACCATCGCGTAGCCCGGTGCGATGAGTTCCCTGCCCGTACGGTCGATCAAACCGGATCCTGCATCGCTCTTGACGATGAACGTTCCGAACGGCGTTTCATTGATGTCCTTGTAACGTGGTGGTACCACTTCCTTGCCCGTGCTGTCGATGAGGCCCATCAACTCGCCGCTCTTCACCCGGGCCATGCCTCGGAGCATCTCCCAAGCCATGTCGTACTTGTTGTCGAACACCACGGTCCCCTTGTTGCTCGCATAACCCCACTTGCCCTTCTTCCGGATGGGTACGAGCGCACCGGTGGCGGGTCCGATATCGGTGAACTGGCACGGGAATACGCGCTCGTTCTTCGCATTGATCAAGCATCGTTTGCCCGTTGACTGCACCTCGGCCCTCCCGTTGCGGAAGTCCCCGAAGCTCGTGACCCCTTCCGGCGCCTCGTACTCCAGCGGAACCACGAGTTGGCCACGACCATCCACGTAGCCGCATTTGTTGTTCTCCACCACCAGGGCGAGACCATCCACGAAGGGGCCAACGTGCGTGTAGTCCAGGGGTAGCACCACGTCACCGAACGAGCTGATCAAGCCAACGCGACCATCCTTCCGCACACGGGACAACGGCTCCTCGAAACCCTCCACCCATTCGTACTGCGGAGGCACCACGATGCTGCCGCGCATATCGATCGCCCCAAAGCCCGTATCCGTCTCCACCACGGCGATACCGTTGTGGAAGGTCCCTGCGGAAACGAATTGGAACGGTATCACCACCTCGCCACGCGCATTGATGTAGCCGTACTTGTCTTCCCCTGCGGCGTAGGCGAGCCCTCCTGAGAACTCACCCACCTCGCTGAAGACCATCGGGACCACGAGTTCCCCGCTTCGATCCACGGCACCCACCTTTCCCGCGCGCTCCACGGTCGAGGTCCCTTCGGCAGGGTCGCTCACGTCATCGAACTCGACGGGAACCACCACGCGCCCCCCCCGATTGATCGTACCGGTCCGTCCGTTCAAACCCACCAAAGCCTGTCCCCCTTCAAAGGGCTCCACCCATTCGTACTGGGCCTTCACGCGCTCGGTACCCTTGTCGTCGATGAAGCCCCACTTGCCATCCTGCCGGAAGGGCAAGAGGAAGAGGCTTGCTGCTTGATAGTCGCCCACGAGCTCCTCCACGAACGGATAGTCCGGGAATTCCTGCAGGAACCGGGTGATGGTGTTCGTACTGAGATCGCGTGTGTACTGCTCGTAGATCGCACGCCATGCGTCGTTCACTCGGTGGTTGCGCGGATGTCGCGCTATGAAGGCCTTGTATTCGGCGGCCGTTCGTCCCGGGGTCTCCAGCCGGAAGATCTCGTCCTCCGCTTGTCTCACGTACGGGCTTTCGGTATGCTGTTCAATGAAGGTGCTATAGGACGCCACACTCCTATCCGCTGTGGTTTCGCGGTACACGGCTTCATTGAAGCGGTTGCGCGCCTCGTACACTTCATGGGCCGAAGGATAGGTCTCGATGAAGGTGAGGTACGCTGCGCTGGTGTTCTGATCGCGGGCCTTCCGGAAGGCGAGGTGATCGCGTATCAGCGTGGCTTCCGCAACATGCGGACTTTGCAGGTACGTGTTGATATAGCGGTCATAGGAGGCAATGGTATTGACGCTCTTGGCCACATCCCACGCCAGACCGAAGGCGTGCGCTTTCTGTGCTTCGATGGCGGCATGATCCACGCCGTTCTTGCCGATGTACAGGCGCTCCTTGTCCGGTGCGGCGGTGAACGCAGCATCGGCACGCATCGCAAAGGAGTAGCACGAATCCACGCTGAAGAACGGATTGTTGGCCCGGCCACTGATCACGCTGAGGCCGTACCATGCCGCTGCGGGATGCTTCTTCACCTGTTTCTGGAAGAGTTCCCGCGCGAGGAAATAATTGTGGACCTCCAACGCTTGGAAGGCCTTCTGCAAAGGCCCGGCAACCGCAGGCAACACAGCCACGGAAAAGACGGCGAACAGGATCGCACGCACAATGGATCGGAACATCGGTGGTCAAAGGTATCCGTGTGGTGAGGGGTACCTGTCCCACCTTTGCGCCCGGCATTGACCAAGGCCTGTTGATGGAGGCGCGTATCCCACGTATCGAACGAATGCTCACGCGGCGCAACGCGTGGATCGCGCTTGGCCTGCTCGCGTTGCTCACGGCATGTGCGGCCTTCGCGCTTCGCGACGTGCGTGTGGACTACGACTTCGAGAAGTTCTTCCCGGAGAGCGGCCCCGAGTTGGACCGTTACCTCGAGTTCAGGGAGCGCTTCGGGTACGACAATGATTTCCTGCTCTTCGGCATCGAACGCGAAGAGGGGGTCTTCGATCGTGCGTTGCTCACCAAGGCCGATTCGCTCGCGGCTCGGTTGGAGCGGCTCCCCTTGGTGATGAAGGTGCTCTCCCCTACGCGTCTCTCCGAACCCATCGTCACGCCGCTCGGTGTTTTCGAAACGCCCTACCTGCGCTTCGCCCAGGACTCCCTGCTCGCCATCGACTCCGCTCGCATTTGGAACGACCCCCGCATCAAGGACTTCTTCTTCAGCGACGACGGAAAGTCCATGCTCGTTGCCTTGAACGCGGAACCGGGCCTGAGCAAGGAAAAGTGCGATCTGCTGCTGGCTGATGTTCGCCGCACGCTCGTGGAAACGGGTTTGAGCGATGCGCGGATCGTTGGCCGCATCGTTGGTCAGGACCATTACATCATCACCATGGTCAAGGAGACCTTGTTCTTCCTTTCGGCCTCCATCGTGCTGCTCGCCATCTTCCTGTGGTTCGGCTTCCGCAGTTTGTACGGCGTGTGGATACCCATCGCGGTCGTTGGCCTCGCGATCCTATGGCAGGTAGGCTTCATGACCGCATTGGGAAAACCGCTCGGGATCCTCACGATGCTCTTGCCGACGATCCTATTCGTGGTGGGCATGAGCGATGTGGTACACCTCCTCGAGTGCTATCTGGAGGAGATCCGTCGCGGGGTCCCGCGCATCCGTGCCATCGCCATCACCTACCATGAGGTGGGGCTGCCCACTTTCCTAACGGCTGTCACCAGCGGCATCGGCTTCGCCACGCTCGGTACGGCCAGCATCCCACCGTTGCAGGAATTCGGGGTCTACACCGCCATAGGGGTCCTCGTTGCCTTCTGCCTCGCCTTCACATTGCTGCCCGCCCTGCTCATCCTCACGGATCCCCAGAAGTTGCTGCCGCGCAAGGATGAAGGTTCCCCGTGGGATGGTCGCTTGCCCGTCCTCTTCCGCTGGACGATCCGCAATCGGAGACGGATCCTCCTCGGTTTCGCGATCATCAGCGTTCTGGGGATCGCAGGCGCTTCCCGCATCAAGGTGAACAACTATTTGCTGGAGGATCTGCCCAACGATGATCCGCTCAAGGAAGGCTTCGTCTGGTTCGAGGAGACCTTCGGTGGCGTTCGGCCCTTCGAGCTGGAGATCAACGTTCCAGATAGCGGCCACAGCGTATGGGAACTGGCAGTGCTGAAGGAGATCGAGAAGGTACAAGGACACCTTGACACCACGTACGATGTGGACGGCATGGCATCGCCCGTGACAGTGATGTACTCGCTGAACAAGGCGTTCAATGGCGGTGATCGGAGCTACTACCGCCTTCCCGATGACAGTTTGGAGTGCGCCCGGATGGCAATGCGCGCGAAACTCATGGGCAAACAACTGCTCGGCAGCATCACCAGCGCCGACGGCCGCACAGCGCGACTTTCCGGAAGAAGCGTGGACGAAGGCGGTTTCATCCACAAAGGCAAGAACGAAGCGTTGGATCGTTTCATCGCGCAGGAGGTGGACACGAGCGTGGTGCGTTTCCACCAGACCGGCATGGCCTACCTGATCGATCGCAACAATGCCACACTGAGCACCCAGATGGTGCGCGGAATGGGACTCGCCATCTTGCTGACAGGCTTGATCATGCTCTGGTTCTTCAAGGACTGGCGCATGGTGTTGGTGGCGCTTATTCCCAACCTGGTCCCCTTGGTCTTCATTGCGGGGGTCATGGGGGTCATGGGCATCGACCTGAAGGTGAGCACCGCCATCATCTTCACCATTTCCTTCGGCATTGCTGAGGACGATACGATCCACATGCTCGCTGCCTTCCGGCAACACCTGCGACAAGGTCTCTCACCCGCGTATGCGCTCAAGCGAACCTACCTGCGCACCGGAAAGGCCGTTACGGTCACCAGCCTCATGCTGCTCTCCGGCTTCGTCACGCTCATCTTCTCCGACTTCGCCAGCGTTTACTACATGGGCGTGCTCATCACGCTCACGCTGGCTTTCGCCTTCGTGGCCGAACTGCTCCTGCTGCCCGCTCTGGTGATGCTGCTGATGAGGAAGCGCTGAAAAAGGAAGAAGGCCGTCCCTGGGAACGGCCCTCTTCACGGAACCCGGCGAACTAGCGAAGACTGTCCCACATGCCCTTGAAATCGGGCTCTTCCATGAAGACGTCCTTGCCAACGGCGGCGTAGGTCTTTGCGCGGTCACGCTGACCTTTGCTCACGAGGTAATCGGCGTAGCGGATCAGCGCGTTCTTCAAAAGTGTCTTCTGGTCCTTGGGCAGGGTGGCGATGTCGCCAGCAGCAGCGAGTGCCTTGTCGTACGCCTTCACGCTGAGGTCCCCCTCCTTCACGAGGTTGCTCTTGTACTGCGTCATGGCCAGCATCAACCACGCACCGGGATTCTCCGGGTAGTAGCCCACCATTCCGTCGAAGATCTGCTTCGCCTTGCTGATGCCCTTCGGGTCATCGAGCAGGTTCTCGCCCGCCTGGAAGGATACCGTGTTCAGTTCGGCCCAGTAGTCCTCATAATTGGCGAAATACTCGCGGTCCTTGTCCTTCTTGCGGTACTTCTCGGCCCACTTCACCGCATCGCGGGCGGCCTTCGGATAATCCACCGCGTACTTCTCCACCTTGCTCATCTCGAACAGGCTCATGCTCATGTACAGGAAGGGCAACGCGTCCTTCTTGGTTTCCTCGCCCATGGTGTAGGCTTCGGCCTTCATCAGGCACTTCTCGTACTTCTCGTCAACGAACATCACGAGCAGGTCCTCATAGACGTGCTTTTGTGCGGTAGCCGCTCCATAGGTGAGCAGGAAGGCGGCGAGGGTGAGGAATTTCTTCATGGTTCTGGTATCGCGCGGCGCTAGGCAACCACTGTGCCGAAGGTAGGGAAGCAAGGAAAACCGCAGGTGTTCCACACGGCAAGCGGGCATGAGCGGGGCTCCATGCTGCCCGTTCCCGAGTTTCCACATTCCTTTGGCCCGTGCGCATCGACATCCTTACCGTCCTGCCGGACCTACTGACGAGTTGGTTCGGCGAGAGTATCCTGGACCGGGCGCGCTCCAAGGGCTTGGTGGAAGTACACCTGCACGACCTGCGCCAGTGGAGCACCAACAAGCACCGGCGGGTGGACGACTACCCTTTCGGCGGCGGGGCGGGCATGGTCATGCAGATCGAACCCATCCACAAGGCCATTGAGCAATTGAAGGCAGAACGGTCCTACGACGAGGTCATCTACATGAGCCCGGATGGACAACTCCTGGACCAACCACTGGCCAACCAGTTGAGCTCAGCGCGGAACATCATCATACTCTGTGGCCACTACAAGGGAGGTGGACGAACGGGTACGTGAGCACCTGATCACGAGGGAAGTGAGCATTGGGGATTACGTACTTACCGGGGTGAACTGGCGGCGGCCGTAATGAGCGATGCCGTCATCCGCCTCATTCCGGGGGTGATCGGTGACGAGACCTCGGCCCTGAGCGACAGTTTCCAGGATGGTTTGGTGGCACCGCCGGACTACACCCGCCCTGCGGATTACCAAGGCTGGAAGGTCCCGGACATGCTGCTGAGCGGGCACCAGGCCAACATCGATGCGTGGCGGCACCAACAGGCGGTGGAGCGCACCCGCAAACGTAGGCCGGGGCTATTGGGGAGCCGGGATGAGGGCGACCTTGGGTAACGTACCCGAAAGATCCTTACTATTGCAGCCCCAAATCCGGGACCGAATGCCCCTGAACCCTCTGTGAAAGGAGGTCTTGGGCCGCTGGGCAACCCGCTAACCCTCAAGGTCATGGACCGCATCAAGCAACTCGAAAAGGAACTCGCTCCCCTGAACGCACTGCCCGATTTCAAGGCGCGGGGACACCATCACCGTCCATTACAAGATCGTGGAAGGCGCCAAAGAGCGTATCCAGCTCTTCCAGGGCGTAGTGATCCAGCGCAAAGGCAGCGGCAGCACCGCCACCTTCACCGTCCGGAAGATCAGCAACAACATCGGTGTGGAGCGCATCTTCCCGATCGCCTCCCCCTTCATCGACAAGATCGAAGTGAACAAGCGCGGCGACGTGCGTCGTGCACGCATCTTCTACCTGCGTGGACTGCGCGGTAAGGCGCACGCATCACCGAGAAGCGCCAGTCCGTTACCGAGGTCGAGGCGAAGTAGAACTCAATTCCACGTTGAGCATCCTTGAAGGCCCCGGATCGGGCCTTCGTTCTTTGTGACCATGCGTATCCACCTCATCAGCAGCCCGCGCAACCTGAGCACCGCGCTCATGTACAGCTTCGCGCAACGGGCGGACGCGCGTGGTGGATGAACCCTTCTACGCGTACTATCTCGCACGGAGCGGCGCGGACCATCCTGGCCGGAACGAAGTCCTTGCCAGCCAGCCGCAGCATGTGCAGGGCGTGTTGCACGGGTTGGATGCGATCGACGATCGGGAGCACCTCTTCCTGAAAGGCATGGCGCACCATTGCGAGGGCATTCCTGCCCAGGAGCTGGCGGAAATGACCAGTGTCTTCTACATCCGCGACCCCAAGCGGATCATCGCCAGTTTCGCCGAGGTGATCCCCAACCCCAGCTTGCGAGATATCGGCTTGCGGATGTCCATGGAACTGTTGGAAAGCGTGCAACGTGCAGGCGGCAAGTGTCTTGTGCTGGATAGCGATGACCTGCTGGCCGATCCGGAAGGGCGTGCTCACTTCGCTCTGTGATTCACTGGGGATCGGCTTCGATGAACGGATGTTGCGCTGGGAAGCCGGCCCGCGCCCCGAAGACGGTTTGTGGGCCAAGTACTGGTATGCCAATGTGCACCGCAGCACGGGTTTCGCGAAGCAAACGACCAGCGATCGCGAGCTTCCTGTCCACCTTCGTTCGCTTTACGAGGAAGCACTCCCCTATTATCACCGTCTCCAACAACTACGCATCACCGCCTGATCATGCTCCAGAAGTACGACCCACGGAACGCGGATATCCTCGTGCATGTGAACGGGCAACTCGTGAAACGAACCGATGCCAAAGTGAGCGTATTCGATAGTGCTGTTCAAGGAGGCGATGCCGTGTGGGAAGGACTTCGCGTGTACAACGGTGGTGTGATGATGCTGGGCCGCCACCTCGAACGCTTGCAGGCCTCCGCCCATGCACTCGCCTTTGCCAAAGTGCCATCCTCCGATCACATCCGCACAGCGCTCTTCGAAACGCTGAAGGCGAACGGCATGACGAACGATGCGCACGTCCGACTCACGCTTACGCGCGGTGAGAAGATCACCAGCGGCATGGACCCGCGCCTGAACCAGAAGGGCTGTACGCTCATCGTTCTCGCAGAATGGAAGCCGGTGGTTTTCGACAATACAAAGGGCATCCGGGTGATCACCAGCAGCATCCGCCGCATGGGCCCCGAAGTGCTCGACCCCAAGATCCATCACAACAACCTGCTGAACAACATCCTGGCGAAGCTGGAGGCCAACGCGGCCGGGGTCGACGGCGCATTGATG
>JADJDP010000017.1 GCA_016702645.1 Flavobacteriales bacterium | reverse complement strand
GGATCAACTTTTTGTCAGCCTTCAGGAAGGTTCGATCGAGCAATTACGGATCCTGGCCATGGACGGAAGGGAGGTGCGAAGCCGCTTGGTACGAGGTCCTTCCACCCGGTTGGAAGTGAGCGACTTGCGTGCTGGAGCGTACTTGGTCGAGGTAACCATGCGGGATGGTACTTCGTTCAGGCGGCCCTGGTCGAAACAGTGAACCATGCGAAGCAACCAATCCATCACGATCCGTCATTGGAGTGCTCCCCAAGACACAACCATGGAACGCACCCGAACAGTGGATCGCACCAACCTCATCCGCACCAGCATGTTGCTTTTTGCGGTGCTGGCGATCGTCTCCTTCACGCTGGCAATGGCTTCCTGAGCCAGCCTGTTGGCCGCCTAGTTTTGGCGGCATGAAGGTCCTTGCCGTAATCGGCGTTACCGTATTCGTTGTCAGCGCTTCCGCGCAAGCGACTTCGTCCCGCTCAGATGGGGGCACGCCGAAGACCGTGTTGTGGCGCATCACCAGCGATTCCTCCCTTCGGGCCAGCTACCTGCTCGGCACCGTGCACAGCCGGGACGATCGCGCGTTCCAATGGGGCGATAGCCTGGTTCCGGCGATGCACAGTGTGGACCTCGTGGCGGGTGAACTCGATCTGGAGCAGGACCAGCGGAAGATCCTGAGCGTGATGCCCATGGCCATGATGCCGGGTGGCAGGTCCCTGCAAAGCCTTTATCGCAAGCGCGAGTGGAAGGAAGTGAACGCCGCACTGCAGGAAAAACTGGGCTACATGGTGGGCATGGTGAGCCGAGTAAAACCCTTCTTCGTTATCCTCATGATGTCCGGTTCCGAGGTGGACGGACCGCATGAACATGTGCTGGATGAAACGATCATGCGCATGGCCGGTGCAGAAGGCAAGGAGGTGATCGGCTTGGAAACGATGCAGGAACAAATGGCCGCCCTCGATGTGTTGCCGCTGGACCGTCAGGCGCGATTGCTGCTCGAATTCGTGCGCAGTGGTGATGAGGAGAGCGAGATGGACGCAATGCTCGATGCGTACGCCGCACAGGACCTGGATGAGCTGATGCGGGTCATGGAGGCCAGCCCAACGATGCCCACGGAAATGGACGCTTCGCTGATCGTGGAGCGCAACAAGCGAATGGCGCATCGCATGGACAGTATCATGGTCGATGGGACCTGCGGCTTTTTCGCCGTGGGTGCGGGTCATCTTCCAAGGGGAACCGGTATCATCGCCCTGCTGCGTGCACGCGGCTATCGCGTGGAGCCGGTCTTCAGTTCCTACACCAAACCCAAGGAGCCCAAGCTTCCACCAGAGGAGGACAAGGACCGGTGAGCTTGCTCGTTACGTCCGGGCAACTACTTTCGGGCAATGCCAGCGGTGGAAAAGGTGTGCCTGGAGTGCGGCGACAAGATCGTTGGCCGCACCGATAAGCGTTTCTGCTCCGATGCTTGTCGCAACCTTTACCACTACCACGCGAACAACGCGCCCATCAACTACGTGCGCAACGTTACCAATGCCCTGAAGCGCAACCGCCGCATCCTTTCGGAGCTGAATACCGGGCCCGAGGGCAAGACCAAGGTGCATCGGGACAAGCTCATTGAGCGCGGATACACCTTCATGTACCACACCAACACCCATCGCACCAAGGTGGGCAACACCTACGTGTTCTGCTTTGAACAAGGCTTTCTCGAACTAGGGGAGAACTGGTTCATGCTCGTGCGCCGCGATGAGTACTTGGATCGCGCGGGCGATACCAAGAAGGCCTGAGGTGAAATGAAAAAGCCGCCAATGCATGGCGGCTTTCAAAACGGGAACGGATGACTAGCTCATTGCCCAGATGATGAGCACGATCGAAGTCAGGATCATCAGTGCCAAGAGCACCTGACCACCGATCTCGTTCTGTTCAGCTTCTTCCGGGAAGTGGCCTTCGAAATTGTGGTCGCTCATGGGTCGTGGACCGATGTTCTTTGGTCCGGGGCAAATATAGAAGTGACCTCCACCCGAGAAAGCGACACGGCTGGCCGAGTTTTTCAACGGCCTTCCTTGAGCACTGCCTGCGGTCCTCGTCTAGTTGAGGCTGAAGGTGGGCTGGCGAAGCACCATCCGGGCGATGACGGAGCTTTCATTGGCGCGCATGCGCTGGATCAAGGCCAGCACTTGTTCATCCAACTCGCGGTCGCTCAGTTTCGCCAGGTCCTTGTAAACAGGCAGGCTGCTCTTGCTCTTGAGGATGAGCGCTATTTTGTAGGAGCGTGACATGGTTCCGCTAAGAAGACGAGTGGAACGTGGCGGTGGATGCCTGTCAATGGCTGGAATAGGTCCGGGTATAGGGGAAAGGAGCGGAACGCATGACGAACGGGGCCTGGCGGGCGGTGAACGGGGGTGTTTTTCTGGCACGGCGACGACTGACGTCTTGGTCGAAGGGGCGGGAGAGCGGACAAGATCCAGCACCCGGTGTCGGTCAAGGGCCTGAAATTGATTGTCCGAGCAGGGCTATCTCCTCCGAGGTGGGGCTTCAGATAAAGCCCTTGGCGCTGCTGCGCATCGGTCAACTGGGTTCGCTAGGTGCCCGAACGGCCATCCTCCATGTTTGGGGCTTCAGACAAGCCGTTGACGCTGCTGCGCATCGCCGGGATTTTTGCTGCGCATGCTCGCTCGAACTTCGTTCGGCTCCATACGCAGCAAAAAGCCCCTGTGACTTTGTCACAAGGGCTTGTATTTGGTCGGGGTGAGAGGATTCGAACCTCCGACCTCGTCGTCCCGAACGACGCGCGCTAACCGGGCTGCGCTACACCCCGAAAACCAAGGTGGCCAAAGATAGAAGGATAGGAACGACGCTTATGCGTCGAAGGTGTAGCCGATGCCCTTCACCGTGCGGATCCGTTCGTCGCCGATCTTCTCGCGCAGCTTGCGGATGTGCACGTCGATGGTTCGTTCACCCACGAACAGTTCATTGCCCCAGATCTGGCTGTAGATCTCTTCACGCTTGAACACCTTGCCCGGCTTGCTCATCAGCAATACGAGCAATTCGAATTCCTTTTTCGGAAGCTGCATGTCCACCCCTTCCACGGATACGGATACACGTTCCAAGTCCACCTTCACACCGTTGGCCTCCAGAACTTGCCCATCCGGACGGTCGGTGCCGCTGCGTTTCAAGAGTGCCTTCACCTTGGTGACGAAGACCTTGGGCCGAACGGGCTTGGTGATGTAATCATCGGCACCGGCTTCGAAACCTGCGATCTGCGAGTAGTCCTCGCTGCGCGCGGTGAGGAAGGTGATGAGCGTATGCTTGAACTCGGGCAATTGGCGCAGTTGGTTGCACACCTCCACACCGTCCATGCCGGGCATCATGATGTCCAGGACGATGAGGTCCGGCCGGTTGGCTTTGGCAGCCTTGATGGCGTCGCGTCCATTGAGCGCGGTGCTTACTTGGTAGCCCTCGCGCTCCAAGTTGTACTTGAGCAGTTCGACGATGTCCGGCTCATCATCCACCAACAGCACTTTCTGCAACATCGTTCCCGCCATCTGTTCGGTCATCGGTTGGGCACAAAAGTCGACCCGTGCGTTCAGGCCGATGTAAAGGTGCCGTCAATTTTCGGTTAATAGCACAACGGGGGCTTCGCGCTATTTTCGTGCGCTCGTGCGAGAGTAGCTCAGTTGGTAGAGCATCAGCTTCCCAAGCTGAGGGTCGCGGGTTCGAATCCCGTTTCTCGCTCCAGCGTGAAGGCGGTCCCCTTGGACCGCCTTTCTCTTTCCCGCTTTCCACACCAGCTCGTTGGCGATGGCTTGGTCCGGTCCCGTTCGCCGTTGATCCGCTTGGTATGTTCGCCCACCATGGCGAAAAGGCGTAAAGAAGGGCCGTTGTTGCGTGTTGCGGAGCTCTTTGCGGGTGTTGGCGGTTTTCGTCTGGGCCTGGAGCGCGCGAGCGGGGAGGAGGGGGCCTTCGAAGTGGTCTTCAGCAACCAATGGGAGCCGGGGCGCAAACGCCAGTACGCTTCGGACACGTACGTGGCGCGTTTCGGGGCGAAGCACCATGTGAACGCCGATATCGCAGGCATCGATGTGAAGGTCATTCCCGACCACGACCTACTAGTGGGAGGTTTCCCTTGCCAGGATTACTCTGTGGCCAGCACCTTGCGCAACTCCAAAGGGTTGGTGGGGAAGAAGGGGGTGCTCTGGTGGCAGATCCACCGCATCCTGCAAGACAAGAAGGTGAAGCCGAAGTACCTGTTCTTGGAGAACGTGGATCGCCTGCTCGGATCGCCGGTGGGACAGCGAGGTCGGGATCTTGCCGTGATGCTCCGGTCGTTGGACGAGTTGGGGTACGCGATCGAATGGCGCGTGATCAATGCAGCGGAATACGGCATGCCTCAGCGAAGGCGGCGCGTCTTCCTGCTTGGTTACCACAAGAGCACAGTCTTGCACAAGTCGCTTCGCAAGAGCGCGGTCGCCGACTGGATCACTTCTTCCGGACCGATGGCGAACGCGTTCCCCTGCGCGGTGGATGCCAGTGCGGTGGTCAGTTTCAGCATTGCGGGCGGGTTGGATGAACTCTCGAAGAAGTTCGGGGAACGCAAGGGGAGATCTCCCTTCCTGAACAGCGGGATCATGGTCGGGGGTGTGGTCTTTACCGCGAAGACGACACCGACGGGCGATGGAGAGACCAGCACGCTCAAGGACATCCTGCAACCGGAGGGCGAAGTGCCTGCCGCCTTCTATATCACGAAGAAGGATCTGCCGCAATGGCGGTATTTGAAAGGATCGAAGAAGGAACCACGCACCAGTGGGCTCAATGGACATCGCTACTCCTACTCGGAAGGTGCCATGGTCTTTCCCGATGCATTGGACCGACCCTCGCGCACGATCATCACCGGCGAGGGAGGGAGATCCCCCTCACGCTTCAAACACGTGGTTTGTGCGGATGGCAAGCGCTATCGCAGGCTCACGCCTGTTGAACTGGAACGACTGAACATGTTCCCGGACGGCCACACAGCGGGTGTGAGCGACGGCTGGCGCGCGTTCTTCATGGGCAATGCGCTGGTGGTGGGTGTGGTGGAGCGTATCGGTAAGGCGTTGCTGGAGGCGATCAACGATCATCACTGATGTCAGGTCCGGAGGTAGGACACGACCCCCGTTGGCAACACCGAAGTGCCGGTTGCACGAACCTCATGTACCACGCAGCATCTTTGTCCGCCTTGCCACTGGCTTTCGCCACCACCTTGCTGGCGTGTGGCAGTGCCCCAGCAGTTGAACCGGCCACCCAAACGACCCCCGAAATGAGCGCTTCAGTCCCAGCCAATGCCGACACCATCACCCTTGGCGCTGGTTGCTTTTGGTGTGTGGAAGCCGTGTTCCTGGAGTTGAAAGGTGTGGTGTCCGTGACATCGGGATACATGGGTGGGCACGTGAAGAACCCGAGCTACCGCGAAGTGTGCGACGGTACAACCGGTCACGCCGAGGTGGCGCGTATCGTTTACGACCCGTCCTTGATCACCGTGGACGAACTGCTGGAAGTGTTCTGGCAAACGCATGACCCCACCACCTTGAACCGCCAGGGTGCTGATGTTGGCACGCAGTACCGCAGTTCCATCTTCTGTCACAACGATGAGCAACTGCGCATAGCGACGGACTACAAGACCCGGCTCGATGCCAGCGGTGCATTCCGCGCGCCCATCGTAACGGAGGTGGTGCCCGCGGATGTGTTCTATCCTGCGGAGGATTATCACCAGAACTACTACGCGCTCAACGGGGAGCAGGGCTATTGCCAAATGGTCATCCGACCCAAACTGGACAAGTTCCGGAAGGTGTTCGCGGAGAAATTGAAGCGATGATGCGTGGTGATACAAGTCACCCGGAACCCCTCGTCGTCGGGTACCTTTGACGCGATGGAGAAAGGCGACAAGCTCTACGGCATTTTCAAGTTCAAGTGCCCGCATTGCCACGAAGGGGAATTCTACGTGGACCGGGATCCGTACCACCTGTCAACGGCTGGCGAGCTCTTGGACCACTGCAGCGTGTGCAAGCGCAAGTACGAACCGGAACCTGGTTTCTACTATGGCGGCATGTACGTGACCTACGCCCTTGCGGTGGCCACTTTCGCAACCACGTACCTCGCCATGATGTTGATCTTCCCCAACGCCCCGTTGTGGTTGGATGCCCTCATTGTGATCATTGCGCTCGTGGTGCTGGCACCTTACTACTACGCCCTTTCCAAGACGATCTGGGCAGCGCTCTTCATTCCCTACAAGGGCGTGGCGATAACGGAACGGGAACGCGAGCAGGCAGCTGCCCGCGCTGCTCTGCGCGAGGGGAATTGAAAGCCTAAGGTCCGGTGGGCGGTGCCATTGGGTCGCCCTCCATTTCCATGTAGTCGTTGATCATGTAGATGACCTGGTCGGGGATCTTGGCCGAGTGCGCCCCCACATCCGAGTAACCGGTGGTGCTGATGAAGTCCATGACCGCTTCCTCCTTCATACGTTCGCTGAGCGGCGGTCCGGTGGGTGTGTTGTCATAGCGCCATTCCACCATCATCAACGGGCGCGGGTAGCGCATACCCTCCCGCATCCGGCTGAAGAAGTCGTTCTTGTTGGCTATGCCCACGAAGCTGTGGAAGATCACCGCCATGTCCACTTCCTCCTTGGCCAGCCCGGGATCGCCCACGGGCACGGTGCGCACTTTCAAACGATCATCGCCCAGTCCATGGCCTTCTTGCGGGCTTCGATCGCTTTCGCCTTTTCAGCGTCGTTCACAATGGCGATGACATTGGCACCTGCGTTCAGCAACTTGAAGGTGATGTAGCCGTCGTCCGCGAAGAGGTCCGCAATGGTCATCCCGGTGAGCTTGTTCCCCATCAACGCGATGATCTCTTCCGGCTTTTGGATCCGATCCCGCTCGGCCGTGCTCTGTGCTGCGGGTGCTTGGGTGGTCTCCGTTTGTGTGCTGCTTCCTGCGGCGGCCGGGTCGCTGGCGTTCTTGCAACCGAGGAATTCGAGAACGATGATGGAAAGGAGGAGGATGCGCATCGGTCGAGTGGTTAGGAAAGGCGAAAGTATCAAGGTCGCACGGTTCCGTCGCAGGCCCCGGCCCCGGTTACCTTCGCCCAGCCAGATCCCAGTCCGCGATGCCAGGCATTGACAAGGAGCTACAGAGCCGCTTCGAGAGCGAGCAGCAGAAGGCCATGCTGAACGTGTTGTTCACGGCCAACTGGTTCAAGACCGTGCAAACGGCAAGCTTCAGGCCTTTCGGGATCAGTCCACAGCAGTACAACATCCTTCGTATCCTGCGTGGCGCAAAGGACCGTATGCGCATGCAGGACGTGAAGGGCCGCATGATCGATCGCGCTCCGAACGCCACACGGCTCACCGACAAGCTCATCGCCAAGGGTCTGGTGATCCGCGAGCGTTGCGAGGAGGACCGGCGGGTCATCTTCGCCCGTATCAGCCAGAACGGGCTGGAACTGCTGGACCGGATCCACGCGCACAACCTGGCGGAAGCGCAAGCGAGCCTGAGCGGGTTGAACGATGCCGACGCGCTCGCCCTGAACCGCATCCTCGATCAGTGGCGCGGATGAACCATTCCGCCGCCGTGGTGTTCTTCGCGAACATCATCCCATGAGCCGAAGCGAACTGGACATCCATCCCGTCATCAACGAGCGGTACAGCCCGCGGGCGTTCAGTGATCGTACGGTCACCGACCATGAGTTGGAGTTGTTGCTGGAAGCCGCGCGTTGGGCACCGAGCAGCATGAACGAGCAACCGTGGCGCTTTCTCGTCACGCGCAGGGGAGGGGAAGGTCACAGTGAGCTTCTCGCTGCATTGAACCCGAGCAATCAGCGCTGGGCCGACAAGGCTCCGGTATTGATCCTCGTGATGGCCAAGCGTTCTCTTTCCCGCAACGCTCAGGAGAACCACCACGCGCGGCACGATGTGGGCATGGCGACGGCGCACCTATCAGCGCAAGCCACGGCGCTTGGCATGGGTTTGCACATCCTTGGCGGCTTTCATGCGGATGTCGCACGCAAAGCTTTCTCCATCCCGGAGGGTATGGATATCGTGAGCGTTATCGTGCTCGGGTTTCCCGGAACGCTGGAACAACTGGAACCCGATCTTCGCGATCGCGAAGCACGTCGATCGCCACGCAAGCCCTTGGAAGAGATCGTCTCCTACGGTCGTTTCAAGGATTGACGCCGGTCTTATTTCTTTTCTTGAGCGATCGCGCGCTCCCACAGTTGAGCACCTTTCCCGTCGAACACGCGGATGGTCATGGTGCGCTCGTTCTTCTTACCGGAGAAGGTGAGCGCGGCGAAGTTGCGCTGCTCCACCACGGTCCCTTCCACGCGCAGTTCGTTCTTGTCGGTGGCTTTGTACGTGCCGCTGGTGAGCGATGAAACCGTGAGGTCGTGGATCGTTCGGCCATCCTTCAGCGGGAGCGAACTCAGTTCGGTGAAGTGCCGATCGCCGGTGAGGAAGACCACACCACGGATCCCTTCCGCCTCGATGCGGCGAAGCAGCTCGTTGCGTTCGTTCGCGATCGTTGCGTAGTTCTCGTAGATGGCGGCGGTGTTGAGCACTTGGCTGCCAACGGCGATCAACTTGAAGGACGCATCGCTGTACTTCAATGCCTGGATCAACCAATCGAGTTGGGCCTTCCCGAGCATGGCCGCCTCAGCGGTCGTCACATCCGCAGGTACGCGGAAGGTGCGATCGTCCAGGAGGAAGAAGTCCACGTCGGACTGGCTGAAGGAAGTGGTGGTCCCTGCAACACCGGGCACACCACAGGTGGGATTGGGCCAGAACAGATCGAACATCTCACGAGCGAGCGCACTGTTCACGAAGCTGGCATCGCCGTCGTTGGGCCCGAAGTCGTGATCGTCCCAGAATGGCGTAATGGTGCGTGCTGCGCAGGAGCCGTTGCATCTCCGGGGTGGAACGTGAATGCGTGTAACGATGCAGGAAACCGGTCCGCGTTCCCCAATCCGGTTCGCGCAGGTAGATGTTGTCGCCGAGCCAGAGCATGAGGTCCGGTTTTTTGTCGGCGATGGAATTGAAGATCTCGTAGCCGCTGCCGTACGGATTGCCGGGACGGTCATAGACAGGTTCATTGATGTACACGCAACTGCCCATCGCCACCGTGAAGTCCGGTGGGTCGGTGCGGAATTTCCACAAGGGTTGGGTGCTGAAGGTGAGCGCCTGGCCCACATCCACCACTTGGCCGTTCACAACGGGCCGGTAGCCGTAGGTGGTACCGGGCACCACCTGGTCCATGATGAAGTCCATGGCATGTGCGCGCGAAGCTTCGGAGTCCTGCACCGCTGTGCGCAGTATGCTGTCCGGCTTGTCGATGACCCAATACTCCATGCGGGCCGAGCACGGTCCCTGGCATTGCATCCAGATGGTGGCCTCCAGCATATCGGTGTAGCCCGGCATCGGGCCGTTGATCTTCACTTGTGCCGCAAGGCTCGTGACGAGCAGGAGCGGGATCGCTATCAGCGTACGCATGGTGTTGGGAATGGAGGCAAGTTATCCGGTGAGCGCTCGTTCGCGCGTCAAGTCCATCATTCCCGTGGAACGCACCGTCAACAACACACCGTTCCGGTCATCCGGATAGATTTGGCCCCGCATGGCATTCAACCCTATTCAAGCTTGGCTGGACATGAAGGCCCAGCTCCCGACGCTGGCCATTGAAGGAGTGGGCCTCACCTACGTGTACCCGATCTTCCTGGTGCTCATCGCCATGGAGTACTTCAATGCGAAGCACCTCTACGATCTCAAGGAGAGCCTCTCGGGTTTTGCCATCGGCATCGGTGCCACCATCGTGCGGGTGATCACCAATGTGTTCGAGATCACCTTGTTCATGTTCCTGTTCTGGTGGGCGGCGGACCTGCGCCAGGAGTATTTGGGCTACACCAGTTTGGGTTTCGCGTGGTACGTGTGGATCATCTGCGTGGTGGCCGATGATCACAATTTCTACTGGCACCACCGCCTCGCGCACAACGTGCGCTTGCTGTGGGCGGCGCACCTTCCGCACCATAGTGGCCGCAAATTCAACCTCACCATCAGCATCCGCAACGGTTGGTTCATCACCTTGGTCAAGCCGATCTATTGGCTGTGGATGCCGTTGCTGGGCTTCGAACCGATCATGATCGCAACGTGCCTCATCGCGAACGCCTTCTACCAGTTCACCTTGCATTCGCAGTTGCTGCCCTCGTTCGGCTGGATCGAGAACATCTTCAACTCCTCCTACGTGCATGTGGTGCACCACAGCAGCAACACCGAATACCTGGATCGCAACCACGGCGGCATCTTCACCTTCTGGGACCGCATCTATGGGACCTGGCAGGCCCCCATCAAAGGGCTGGTTCCCAAATTCGGCATCAGCCACGACCCGAACACCAACAACCCGATCACGCACAACCTCTTCGAGTTCCAGGAGATCTGGCGCGACTTGAAGAAGTCGCCGAAGCTCAAGGACAAGTTCATGTACATCTTCGGGCCGCCGGGTTGGAGCCATGATGGGAGCACGAAGACCAGCCATCAGTTGCAGGAAGAACTGCGCGCGAGCGGTGCGTACGGCCGCCTACAGCCCGAGCAGGAGCCTGTGGCCATTCGCGCATAGCTGAACCAACTGCAAAAGCGAAAGCCGGGCATCACACCCGGCTTTCGCTTTTGTAATTCTGTTCGATCAGCCCTTGCGGAACCAACGACCGAGCCCGGTGCGTTTGGGTTCCTCCTTCTTCGGTGTGCTGCTCACGTTCGTGTCATCGAAGAGTTCCTTCGTCAACTTGGCGTAGTCCGGTTTGCCGGGAGAATGCGCGGGTGCTTGGGGGCGACTGTCCGGGCGTGGTTGGCGTGGACGATCGTTCTGTTGGGGACGATCACCACGAGCGGGTGCCGGACGATCGTTGCGCTGTTGTTGTGGACGACCACCATTGCTCTGGCCAGGCCTCGATCCTGGTTGCCGTTGGCCTTGTCCACGCTCACCGCCTTGTTGCGGACGTTGCTCGCGTTGTTGGCCATTGCTGCGTTGACCACCTTGGCGGTCTCCGCTGCCGGCCTGCCCCGGCCTTGAGCTGGGGTGCGGACGCTGTTCGCTGCGACCGCGTGAGTTGCCTCCGCGTCCGGGTCCACGCGGTTGGCGTGGCTCGCGCACTTCAGGATCGGCCTTCTTCGGGCCACCCACCATCAGGAACGGATGCTCGGCCACCACGGGTATCTCGCGCTTGATCAAGCGCTGGATGTCGCGCAGGAACTCCTTCTCTTCATGATCGCAGAAGGAGAGGGACTTGCCCGATGAACCGGCACGGCCCGTGCGACCGATGCGGTGCACGTAGGTCTCGGGGATGTTCGGGATATCGAAGTTGATCACGTGCGTGAGCCCGTCGATGTCGATGCCGCGTGCGGCGATATCCGTGGCCACCAAGGCGCGGATCTTACCGTCCTTGAAGTTCTTCAAGGCTTGTTGGCGCGCGCTCTGGCTCTTGTTGCCGTGGATGGCTTCGGCACCGATGCCTGCCTGCACCAGCACCTTCGCCACCTTGTTCGCACCGTGTTTGGTGCGGGTGAAGATCAGCGCTTCGCGGATGGCATCGCCTTGCAGCAAATGCAGCAGCAACTTGTTCTTGTCCGTGCGGTCCACGAAGAAGAGGTGCTGGTCGATGGTCTCGGCCGTGGTGCTCTGCGGCGCCACTTCCACCTTGATGGGATCGGTGAGGATGCTGTTGGCCAGCTTGGCGATCTCCGGCGGCATGGTGGCGCTGAAGAACAAGGTCTGCCGCTTGGCGGGCAGCTTCGCGATCACCTTCTTCACATCGTGGATGAAGCCCATGTCCAGCATGCGGTCGGCTTCATCGAGCACGAAGATCTCCAGGTGTTTCAGGTCCACGTAGCCCTGGCCCATGAGGTCCAGCAAGCGACCGGGTGTTGCCACCACGATGTCCAAGCCACGGTGCAATGCATCGGTCTGGGGCTTCTGGCCCACACCACCGAAGATCACGCTGTGCTTGAGGTCCAGGTTGCGGCCATAGGCAGCGAAGCTCTCCCCGATCTGGATGGCCAACTCGCGGGTAGGGGTGAGGATCAGCGTCTTGATCGGGCGCTTGGCTCCGCCTTGAACGCCGCGTTGGTGCAGTTCCTGGAGGATGGGGATGGCGAAGGCGGCCGTTTTGCCGGTGCCGGTTTGCGCGCACCCCAAGGGATCGCTTGTTCCTGGATGGGGGTGGGGTGGGTGTAGCCTTCGTGTTGAAGGGCTTTCAAAATGGGCTCGATGAGCCCCAATTCGTTGAACGTAGTACGTTCCATAGGTATGCGCCGAGTCCTCGGCGCCAGGAGGTTGTGGTATGCTCAGGCCATTGTCCCTGAACACACCTTTTCAAGTGTTGATGCTCGCCCCTTCGATCGGGTCCGGCGTGCAATGATCCGCTGGTGGATGGCGCCTGGACAGTAGCTGTGAAGCGAAAGCTGGCGCGCGGGGCGTGTTCCGGTCCTTCCGGAACGGGGGCAAATGTACGGTGATCCGGATCACCGATCGGCGGAGATGAACAAGAGCATGTGCGCTGCGCTGTTCATAACCCCTTGTATGTGTGAGGGAATGGGGTCTAAATTGCGGCGCGCTAAGCCCGGTCGGACCAGGTCGCGCCCAAAACACCCTTGATGATGAAGTTCTCTATGCTTCGAACGGCGATCGTCCTTTCACTTTCGTTGGTGGAACCGTGCCAACGCTTACGGCCCAAACCGTTCTCATCAGCCCTACGGGTGATGGTGGCTTTGAAACAGGAGCCACCTTCGGGTTGAACAACTGGCTCGTCGTGAACGGTGCCCAAACCAACCAATGGGTTTGTAATACCGGCGCGACCGCTGGTTTCTCTGGTACCCGGTGTGCCTACATAAGCAACAATACAGGTGGTTTACCGCCAACGCACACGTACACCAATACGGTGTTTTCTGCGGTTCATCTATACAAGGATGTGACCTTTTCTGGCTGGGCAGACTTCCATCAACTTCACTTTGATGCGCGTCAAAACGGGGAGACGGGGTTGGGACCGGGTTCTGGTCTACATCTCCAACGGCGCACCTGGTGCAGCTCCCGCCGCAGGCGCTCCCGTGTCGAATGCGACCGCATTGGCGGGCTACACGCTTCTTGAACTGTTCCACTTGAATGCGGCTTGGACCACATACGGGGTCACCATAACAGCGGCTCAGGCAGGAATGCGCCGCCAATGCTGCGCGACGGATCCTTTTCACTTGGCAAAATGATGATTCTGTTGGCGGAAATCCTCCCTGCGCGATTGATAATGTCAGCCTCACCTGCCAAGCGCTGAATGATGCCTGCGCATCTGCGCACGGCAGTCACGGTCAATTCAGCCCTAATCTTGTATCTCGACATTCTTTCGGAAACACGAACACTGGTACCGCAGGCGCATCCGGCTGTGCCGGAAACGCTGACGACGATGTTTGGTATTCGTTCGTGGCAACCGGCAGTTCGCATACGGTTACGGTGACGCCGAGCGGCTATGACCCGATCGCCAATGTGGTGATGCAGATATACAGCTCCACCGGACCTTGTGCTGGGCTAACGCAAGTGGCGGGAGGGTGCGTGAACGCAACCACGGCAGCCGCCGCCGAGACGCTGACGTTCGGCACCACCGTTGCGAGCCAAACCTACTACGTGAGAGTTCACAGTTTTGCAGCTACTGCAGGTTCCAAAGGAACCTTCGTCATTTGCGTGGCTGTTCCTCCACCTCCGGCGTGTACAAACACGTTGCCGGCCACCGGTAACAATACGATCAATACCTGTAGCGGTGTGATCTGCGATAGCGGTGGTGCTGGCAACTATGTGATCAGCAGCACAGGGTACACTGTGATCACGCCCACGGCAGGAAACCTTGCCCGCCTCACCTTCAATGATCTTGATCTGGAGGATGGCTGGGATTTTCTCACTGTTTACGATGGCGTTGGCCTTGGCGGTGCTGTGCTCTTGCATGCAACCGGCAACGCAATTCCTGCGGCCGTTACCTCTCGATCGCGTTCGCTCACGGTGCAACTATGGTCGGATCCCCTGTTGTTGGTCGCGGCTTCAATGCCACCATCTCTTGCGTTGCGGTTTCTGCATGCACTCCAAGCAATACGGCTGGTTATGGTATTTGCCAAGGCGGTACCGTGCCTGGTGGGTCTGGATTGACCGCCGCAGCATGCTCTCCTTCCACACAGGCGTATGCCAATACACACAGTTTCCCAAGTGCTCCTTTCTTGTGCGAGGGCGGAATGACGCTGCGCTCCACGCTCACCATTCCTCCATTGCCTCCGGGTGCCACCATCACGGGTGCTCGCATCAACTTCCGGAATCTGGCGGTGATCGATCCCGCCTCCATCCTGAACGAGATCGAGATCACCTTGGGTGGTTTGATCGTTGCGGCGAACGTGCAGTTGACGTTGACGGACAATCCGACCCAGAGCATGGTGAGCTTCGACATTGTTGGTGGCTTGGCTGGCTTGGCTGCAGGAGGCAATGTCACACTATCAACGGCGGACATCGCCAACGATCCCGCGAACGATGCGCAGATCGGTTCTGCGGATGTGACCATCTACTACACGCAGACCTTCCCGGCTTGGTTCACCGCAGCATCTGGGGGTACCCCTATCGCTACCGGCGGCGTGTTCGATCCGCTGCCTGGCAGCTATGTGGATCCGAACGTACCGGGAACCACCACCTTCTATGTTGCCTGTAGCAACACTCCTTGCTCTGGTTCACCCGCTCGCACGCCGGTTGTGTTCACCGTTACTGCGCCGCCAACCACCGCTACCGTTGGCAGTGCACAAACCATTTGTGCAACCGGCACTACCAGCGGCCTTGGCGGCAACACCGAGACGGTGGGCACCGGCTTATGGACGGTGCAAAGTGGTGGCACGGGTACGTTCTCGGACGACGGTGATCCGAACAGTACTTTCACACATACGGGTGGTGCTGGCCCGGTGGTCCTTCGCTGGACCATGTCGAACGCTCCTTGCGCATCGTCCTTCGCAGAGGTGAGCATCACGGTCAATCAACCGCCCACCACCGCAACGGTCGGTGGCCCACAGACGATCTGCGAGAACTCCACCACGCTTGGCCTCGGTGGCAATACCCACCTTCACGCATGCGGCAGGAAGCGGTCCTGTGGCGGTGCGTTGGACTACCAGCACGGCGGCACCATGCACTCCATCCACTGCCGATGTGAGCATCACCATCTCGCAGGAGCCCACCGCCAGTGCGGCGGGCGGCGACCAGAGCGTTTGCAGCCAGCCGGGCAGTGCCACCATGGCGGCGAACGACCCAACGGATGGAACCGGCGACTGGACGCAGGTGAGCGGCCCGGTTTCGGCCACGATCGTTGGATCCCGCTTCGCGGACCACGTCCATCACCGGCATGACCACACCGGGCAGCTATGTGTTCAAATGGACCATCAGCAACGCGCCCTGCACGGCCACGGAGGATGAGGTAACGGTGACCACTTCCGTTTGCGCGTACTACAGTCGTGCAACGGGTAACGTCACCGACCCCATCTGGAGCGATACACCAACGGGTACGGCTGGGCCGGCCACCTTCACGAGCAGCACGAGCATGGTGGTGCAGGACCCTGATGTGGTTACGAACACCACGAATACACAGGTTGATGACCTGACCATCGAGGCAGGTGCTCCGAACGGGCAGCTTGTCCTCACCACAGGCACCATCTTCACCGTGAACGGCGATGCGATGGTTGTGAACGGCACCCTCACTGCCAACGATAACAGCATCATGCTGCTCAGTCCTGCGGTGGCCTCCACAGCATCCTTCGCGAGCACCACCAGCTTCTGGGACCTTGCCGTGGATGCGGCCGTGAGTTGCACCGTTACCGGCAACATCGAGATCCGTGGATCGCTCGACCTCTTCGACGGCATCTTTGATTGCAGCGCCAACCAGGTGACCTTGCGCAGCACGGCCACATACACGGGTCGTTTGGGTCCGGTTGATCCGGGAGCGAGCTACGTGGGCAATATGCGGGTGCAACGCCGCATTCCTGCGGGTGCCACCAACTGGCGCTTGCTGGGCAGCCCCATCGCGGGTCGCATCGTGGATGATTGGGACGATGACTTCATCACGGCAGGTTATCCCGGCTCCGACTTCCCAGGATTCCAGAGCCCCGTTGGCAGCGGCATTTCGTGGCCGAGCATTCGCTACTATGATGAGACCGAAGCCAGCGCTATTGACAGTGTGGGTATGCATGGTGTGGCCAACACGACCGTAAGCCTTGCGCAAGGCCAGGGCTTCGCGGTGTGGTGCGGTGATGCATTGGGCGGCACTGCTGCCTTCATCATCGATGTGCAGAACGGCGCTCCGCACATCGCCAATTCGCCCATCACCCTGCCGATGAGCTACACCAACACGGGCAATGCGCTGGCCGATGGTTGGAACCTGGTGAGCAATCCGCTTCCAAGCCCGATCGACTTCGAGACCATGAGCCTGGGTGCCGGTGTGGACTCAGTGGTGTACTTCTACAACCCGGCCAACGGCAACAGCGCGACCTACGACCGGTACTCGAACTTGGGTGATAACGGAGGCACCAACGTGATCCAGAGCAGCCAGGGCTTCTTCCTCAAAGCGAGCGGCAGTGCGGTGACCACGACGGTATCCGAGTCGGACAAGATCAACACCAACGGCGGCGGCATCTTCGGGATCGGTGGACAAGTGCCCGCCCACCTGCGCCTGAGCATAGCGAGCGATGTGAACACCTTCAGCGATGAAACGGTGGTGTACTTCACAGCCGGAACGCCGGAGTTGGATGAGCGTGATGCGCTCAAGTGCGGGTTCGCGCACTCCGCAGCGCCGCAGCTCGCCACCTTGGCCAGCGGTGCGCAGATCGCGCATCAATGCCTACGGCAGTATCGACGGTGCCATCAGTATCCCCCTGCGCGTGAACGTGGGTGTCACAGGCACCTACGTCATCAGTGGCGTTGAGGTTGAAGGGTTGGAACTGAACTGCCTCTCGATCGAGGATCTGGAGACGGGCATCGTAGCGAGCCTGGAGAATGGTGCCACGTACAGCTTCACGATGGATGCTGCGGCGGACCCCGATGTGCCTCGCTTCGTCCTGCATGCGAACAACGGCCCACAGTCCTCCTTCACGGCGGACAACACCACGGTGGTGGTGGGCCAGCCTGTCCAGTTCACGGCAACGAGCACCACGGGCAACCACGCATGGAGCTTCGGGGATGGAGCCCAGAGCACCGAGCAGGACCCCGCGCACGCATACACCATGGCAGGAACCTACACGGTGGTGCACACGGTGGACGATGGTCTTTGCAGCATGAGCACGAGCGTGGAGATCACCGTGGAGTTGAGCACCGGTGTTGCCACCAGTGCGACAACGACCACGCATGTGTGGCCAACCGCGACTGGATCCTGGTGGACCACAACTACCAAGGTGTAGAGCCGCTGTTGATCGAGGTGCTGGACGCCACCGGTCGCCTGCAAGCGCAGCGCAAGGTGGCTGCCTTCCCCGGCCGCGTGACCCTGCCTGCCGAACAACTGAGCACGGGCGTGTGGTTCGTACGCCTGACCCAGGGTGATGCCCAGGAGACCTTCCGGGTGCCCTTGATCCGATAAGTAGTACCGAATTGAACGAAGCCCTTCCACCAGCGGTGGGAGGGCTTCTTCTTTTTCGACGATCACTTCGTATTGGGATGTCCGCTCACGGGGAGCATGTACCTTGGGCGCCTCCCGCCACGGTCGGGATGGAACCCATGCGCATCACACGTCCGCTCCTGCTCGCCGCCACCTTCCTCGTGGGGCTTACTGGCTGCATCACCATCGAGGAACAGTACAGCTTCAAGAAGAACGGGAGCGGCACCATGACCTATGTGCTGGACATGCGCGAAATGGGGGAGATGCTCAAGAGCTTCGGTGATGGTGAGAAGAAAGATGACACCGGTGCCGAGGGGCAGATGAACATCACGGGCCATGCCGAAGCGTTGAAGTCGATCGCCGGTGTGAGCAAGGTGAAGCTCGATACGCGCACCGAATGGTTGCAGAAGATCAGTTTCTCCTTCGCGGATGTGGCCGCGCTGAACCGGGCGCTCAATACCCTCATGCCTGATAGCAACAACACCGCGCACGAGTTTTTCCGTTGGGAGGACGGGACCTTGGTGCGCACCACGAACAACTTCGTGTACGATATGAGCAGCACCATGGCGAGCGAGGCCGCCGAGAGCGGGGATGGAGAGGATGGGGAGGATGGCGAAGACAGCGGCTTTGATATGAGTTCCATGCTCGGCATGATGAAATACAAGTGCAGCTTCAAGTTCCAGCAGCCCATCGGTTCCACCGAAGCTGCTGATGTGCTCACGAAGGAGAGCACTGGCAGCAAGGAAGTGAAGCTCAGTACCGATTGGGCCGCCATTGCCAAGGACCGCAAGGCCTTGGACCTGCGCATCGTCCTCAACCGATAGGCCCCGATGGACCACCTGTTGGAGACAGCCATCCGCTTGGCCGCCAAAGTGCACAAGGGCCAGGTGGACCGTTCTGGAAAGCCGTACGTCCTGCATGTTATGCGTGTGATGGAGCGTGGGCAGGACTTCGACGAACAGGTGCTTGGAGCGCTCCACGATGTGTTGGAGCGCAGCGACCTCACCATCGCCGACATTGAGAAGAAGGGCTTCTCCCCCCGCGTGCTCAAAGCGCTGGACCGTATCACACGCCGTGCGGAAGAGACCTACGAACAGTACATCGACCGCGTGGTGGAGGATAGCCTTGCCATTCGGGTGAAACTGAACGACCTGGCCGACAAGATGGACCTGCGGCATGTGGAACAGTTGGATGAAAGCGACCTGAAGCGCTACAACAAGCAGCTTACGGCCTACCACCGCATGAAGAAGCTGGTGGAAATGGCCAAGGCACGCATGTCAGTCCCCGTGGAGTCCAAGAGCCGGAACTGAACGCCCACGGGTCCGGCACCACTTGTTGGCCGCGTGATGGACGGTCCGCACCCGCCCTTACGGCATCAAGGCCCCCGGCTATCTTCGCCGTCCATCAGAACATACCCCTCAATGCGCAAGCTTCTTTTCGCCCTCCTCGCAACGCCCCTTGTTCGTGGCATGCGGTGGCTCTGCGGATGGTGACGGCACCGCCAAGGCCGACTCCACCGCCGTTGTCGATACCTTCCAATGGGAGGTGGACCAGTTCGCCGATGTGCGCGTTCTGCGCTACCAGATCCCCGGTTGGGAGCAGTTGAGCTTGCAAACAGAAGCAGCTCTGCTATTACCTCAACATGGCGGGCCTCGCCGGTCGGGATATCATGTGGGACCAGAACTATCGCCATAACCTGAAGATCCGGCGCGCATTGGAGAAGATCCTGGGCGACTACAAAGGGGAGCGCAGTGGTGCGGATTGGGACGCTTTCTCCACCTACGCCAAGCAGGTGTTCTTCAGCAATGGCATCCACCACCACTACAGCAACGACAAGCACACACCGGCCTTCGGTCGCCCGTACTTCGAGGCGTTGATGAAGGAGAGCGGTGCCACGCTCGCTGCGGAGGTAGTGGACGTGCTGTTCGATCCGGCGCTCGATGCAAAGAAGGTGAGCTCGGATGCGACCCGTGATCTGGTGCTTGCCAGCGCGGTGAATTTCTACGGCGAGGACGTTTCCCAGAAAGAGGTGGAGGCCTTCTATGCACCCATGGACGCCCAGGAAAGCCTCGCGCCGTTGAGCTATGGTCTCAACAGCCGGATCGTTCGCGGCAAGGGAGGAAAGTTGGAAGAGCAGGTGTACAAAGTGGATGGACTTTACGGCGCTGCGCTGGCAGAGAGCGTGAAGTGGTTGGAGAAGGCCGCGGGTGTGGCGGAGACCGTGGAACAGAAGACCGCCATCGAGCTGTTGATCCAGTACTACCGCACGGGCGACCTGAAGACCTGGGATGATTTCAACGTGGCGTGGGTGAAGGACACGAAGAGCAGTGTGGACTTCATCCTCGGTTTCGTGGAGGTGTACAACGATCCATTGGGCAAGCGTGGCAGCTACGAGGCGATCGTAGAGGTGAACGACCCCGAAGCAACGCGCAACATGGCCGTGATCATGGACAACGCGCAATGGTTCGAGGACAATTCACCCTTGATGCCGCAGCACAAGAAGAAGGACTGGTGGGGATCACCTACCGCTTCATCAATACGGTGGGCGAGGGCAGGCGACGCTGCACCCAGCACACCCGTCGGCGTGAACCTGCCCAACGCGAACTGGATCCGCGATTCCATCGGTAGCAAGAGCGTGAGCTTGGGCAACATCAGTGACGCCTACGAAAAGAGCAGCGGTACAAGCACCTTGGAGATCTTCTGCCACGATGCGGAGGAGACGAACTGGCCAAGAAGCACGGTTCGCTGGCGGGTAAACTGCACACCGCCTTGCACGAGGTGGTGGGCCATGCCAGCGGCCAACTGGAACCGGGTGTGGGCGAAACCGATGCCACCTTGAAGAGCTACGCCAGCACTTTGGAGGAAGGCCGCGCCGACCTCGTGGCCCTCTACTATGTGATGGACCCGAAGCTGGTCGACATTGGTGTGATGCCGAGCTTGGAGGTGGGGCAAGGCCGAGTACGATTCGTACATCCGCAATGGTTTGCTTACGCAGTTGCGCCGGATCGAAGCCGGGCAAGGACGTGGAGGAGGCGCATGCGCAACCGTATGTGGGTGAGCGCATGGGCCTACGAAGGGGCATGGCCGATAGTAATCGTGAAGGTGATCCGTGATGGCAACACCTACTACGATATCCGGAACTACGAGAAGTTGCGCGTCCTTTTCGGGGATCTCTTGCGGGAAGTACAGCGGATCAAGAGCCAGGGCGACTATGCGGCTGGGCAGGCGCTTGTGGAGACCTATGGTGTGAAGGTGGACCCCGAACTGCACAAGCAGGTGCTCGCGCGGGCCGAGAAGGTCAAAACCGCCCCGTACGCGGGCTTCGTGCAACCCGAGATGACGGCGGTGACCGACGCGAACGGGATCATCACGGATGTCACGGGTTCTTACCCCAAGGACTTCATCGGCCAGATGCTGCGCTATGCGAAGACGCACAGTTTCTTGCCTGACGAGAACTAGGCCCGCACGGGCGAACGAAAAGGGGCGGCCACGGCCGCCCCTTTTCGTTGGGACATGTTCCTGGAATAATTTTCCGTGGGTGCGAAACCCATCCGGTAGGGCCGCCGTTGAACCCCCTGTCCAAGTAGTTCAAAGGTCAGTCTGAAGAGTCACGTCGCCCCTGTCCACTCCGTGGATGGGGGGGCTTCGTGCTTCCGGCCCATACCGTTGCAGAGCACATTGGCCGCCCAACTGGCGATCAGCATTTCAGGCTTGGTGTGCGGTTCGTAGCCATGGGACCGGATATAGCCGACCGCTGCCGTATGCAGCTTGTTCGATCCGTACCGCACATCGCTGTTGAGGTCCGCTGTCGATGTGGTTCACCGGGATATGCTCCACGCGCAAGGTCGGCGATGGAAAGGCTGCGTTCCACCTCACCCCACAACCGGGTCCACATGTCGCTCACCTTGGGGTGCTTCTCCCGCCGATAGATCACTGCGCACCGTTGCGGAAGTAGCGCAATACCACCGTGGTGGTGTACACGGTGTTGGCCATGGTTGTGGCTGTCGCTTCCAACCAGCACCTCCACATCCGTGCGCTCCCGGGTGGCTGCGCGCACATAGGCCAGCAGGTCCACGGTGCTTCCGTCCGCCATGCGTTGAAAGCCTGCTGAACTGCTTGCCATACACGCAAGGTAGGCTGTGCGCGAAGGCTCGGGCACCGGCAGTCGGTATGGATCGGACGCTATATTTGCGCCCCCTGCGAAAAGGCAAGCCCACACCCACCGGAGTGGCGGAATTGGTAGACGCGCACGTTTCAGGGGCGTGTGACCGTAAGGTTGTAAGGGTTCGAGTCCCTTCTCCGGTACCATGGGAGCGGTCGTGAGGCCGCTCTTTTTCGTAGCGGGATCCATCCGATGAATGGATACGCACCGCGAATGGGAGAGAAGAAGTTCCGCACACGCAAGCAATGGCACAACACCATGTTGGTGTTGTGGACAGCGCCTGTTCTGCTGTTGACCGGTGTTTTCATCGGGGTGACCACCGGAAACTTCGGGCCCCTTGTCGTGCTCGTTGTTCTTGCGGGCTTCGGCGTGGTGCTGGGTATGCGAAGGGACCGCTCCGCTCGCAGCACGTACGCGATCCTGAACGATGTGCTTGTGATCGTCAACCCCAAGGAGCGCCTCGAGCTTCGTGCGGAGGAGATCATGGATGCCAGCCTCGTCGATCGTGCGGCGGCACGCAATTACATCAGCATTCGAGCAGCTCGCAGTGGCAAGGACAAAGAAGGACAACGCGCCATGCAGGATGCCTTCCTGCGCTTCTGCACGGTGGACATCGGATTGAGGTCGCTCACCTTCCGGGCTGGGACGCGGCATGATCGATCGGATGCCGAACGCACGGCACGATATGGTGCTGTTGCGGTTGCGCGGAGGACAGGACCTGCTGCTCTCACCGGAGTACAACCGGGACCTTGTGGACCACATCGGCCGCTTGCTGCGGCGTAAAGAGGAGAGTTCCTCTTCCTGATAAGGATCAGTTGTAACGCAGTCGCTGCCCCGGTCTCAGGATCCGGCTTTGACTGATCCCGTTCATGCGGCGGTCGCACCCACCGTGGTGCCGTGCCGACGAGCGATGGCACTAAGGGTATCACCCGAACGAACGACGTGGTACTTGCGCGAACCCGCGGCGGCCTTGGCGGCAGCGATGCTCTCGAAGGTGCCCTTGTGTATCTCGAAGTTGTCGGACTTCAACCTGCCGGTCTCCACATCGAAAAGAAGCGTGGGGTCGATCGGTTGGTCCAGGAACCGCACCTCGAAGTGCAGGTGGCTTCCCCGGCTGCGCCCGGTGTTCCCCCAAGCCCAAGGCGTGTCCCCGGCGTACACCATTTGACCTGGTTCCACTTTTCGCTTGCTCAAATGGGCATAGAGCGTTTCGAGACCGTTGTGGTGCCGAACGACCACCACATTGCCGAAACTCTTGTTGTATTTGCTTATGCGAACCATGCCGGGGAACGCGCAAACGACCGGGTCGCCGGTCTGCAGCTTCAGGTCAACGCCATAGTGCATTCTCCCACGCCGTGGTCCGAAGGGAGAGGTCACATGCCCGGTGCAGGGCATCGCTTGGTCGCATTCGCTTTCCACGATCCGGAGGCACAAGGTGTCATGCACGAAGCGCGAGGTGTTCCCTCGGTCGAAGATCGCATCGGTGTTCCAGTGGCAGTACATGTCGTACCCCGGAATGTGGCTCAACGGATCGTTGACGTCCCACTTCAGGCCCACCGCGTTCGCCACGCGGTTGATCTCCTCCGTGGGGTTCTCCACCTCCTCGCCGTTCAGCTCGTCATAGATGTCCGCGCCCTCCGGGACCGCCATAGCTGCTCGTATCCGCCTGGGCGTACGAAGCGCACACCGCGAAGGCGGTCAGCACCAGTGCGAAGGAGCGGCGAGCCGAATGCATGTTCCACAAACATATCCGCGAGCCTTTACCAAGCCTTCTTACCGTTCCGTGAACTTTCCACAAAGGCACCATGGAGAAGGTTCGACGTGTTGAAAGCGCCATTGGACGGGCTGTTCGTGCACTTTCTCGGAGCCGTTAATCTTCGTTAACGAACACGGCACCATGCGGGGCCAATGGTTCCGGATGGTCCACATCATCACCGCTCCCCGGTCTTTTCAACAAGAACCATGAGCGCGTGGGGCGATCGGTACATTCGCAGGAGCGCGATGAAAAGACTGGTGCAACCTGCGGAACTGGCGAAGGCCAGCCACATGCGTCCCGGTGATCCGCGCATTTCGCTGCTCACCGAAGTGAGCGGATTGAAGCGTCTCGAGCGGTTCTACAACGAGATCCAGCACCTGCACGATCTGGAGTTCACGGCCGCGGTCTTCAAGAACCTGGAGCTCGACATCGAAGTGGCCGATGAGGACGTGGAGCGCATTCCCAAGGAAGGTGGACTTGTCTTCGTTGCCAATCATCCGTACGGTGCCATCGACGGATTGGCGCTCGTGCACGTGCTCTGCCGGGTGCGACCCGACCTGAAGGTGATGGCGAACTTCCTGCTCCAGCAGTTGGAACCCTTGCGTGACCGGTTCATCGGGGTGAACCCCTTCGAGCAGTTCGGCTCATTGAGCAGTTTTCAAGGAATGCGTCATGCCCTCGCCCACGTCAAAGAGGGAACGCCCTCGCCGTATTTCCTGCCGGTGAGGTGAGCAGTTGGCGCACCGAGATCAAGGGCGTGGTGGATCCGCGTTGGAAGACGCCGGCCATTAAACTGCTCCAACATGCCGAGGTACCGGTCGTGCCGATCTGGTTCGATGGAGCCAACAGCCTGGTGTTCCAGATGCTCGGGATGATCCCCGAACCTGCGCACGCTTGCGTTGCCCACGGAAATGCTTCGCATGCGTGGGCGAACGGTGCGCATGCGCATCGGTAAACCCATTGCACCGAAGGACCTCGGTGCGTTCTCGTCCGCGGACCAGTTGGCGCGTTACCTGCGGGCAAAGACCTCCATTGGGCAGCGGCGTTCAGGTGAAGCGCGAATTCTTCAGCCCCTTGCGGTTTCCGCGTAAACCGGCCGAAGTGGTGGAAGGAACGTCGATGGAACCCTCGTCAACGAGATCGCCGCCATCGAAGACCTCAAAGCTCAACAGCCAGGCGGAATTCGATCGTACCTGGCACCCAGCCATCGCATCCCGAACCTGTTGCGGGAGATCGGCCGTTTGCGCGAGATCACCTTCCGGGCCGTGGGTGAGGGCACCAACAAGTCCATCGACCTCGATGAGTTCGATCAGTACTACGATCATTTGTTCCTGTGGGACCGTGAGAAACAGCGCCTCGCAGGATCGTACCGCATAGGCGATGGAAGGCGCATCATGGCACGCTATGGCAAGCGGGGCTTTTACACCAGCACGCTCTTCCGCATGGATCGACTCATGGAGCGCGTGTTACGGCACAGCTTCGAGCTGGGTCGTTCGTTCGTTGCACAGGATTACCAACGACACCGTCTTCCGCTGTTCATGCTATGGCGCGGGCTCTTGATGCACCTGCTCGCCAATCCGGACCAGCACTACCTCATCGGCCCGGTTTCCATCAGTGGGACCTACAGCCGCTTCTCGCGCACGCTCATCATGGAGTTCGTGCGGCTGCACCATTACGATGAGCAGCTCGCTTCCCACATCCGGCCGAGGCATCGTTTCCGTATAAAGCCCGACAAAGCGGACAGCGAGGCACTGGTGGAAGCTTCCATGGCCGACCTCAAGAAGATGGACCGGCTCATCGCGGAGGTGGATCCCAACGAAACGGCCATGCCCGTGCTCTTGAAGAAGTACCTGCTCCTCAACGCGCGCATCATCGGTTTCAACAGGGACCCGCGTTTCAATGATGCCTTGGATGGTCTGATGGTGCTGGACCTGCACAAACTGCCGGAGAAGACCATCGAGAATTTGCAGAAGGGGATGAGCGACGTGTGAGCGCCTCAGATCTCCACAAGCTCCTCTTCGCGCTCGCTCATCTTGTTCGTCAGCACTTCGCTTTTTCGGGTGTGTGCATACAAGGTCCACGCCCCGTCCGCATACTCCAACGCGCTCATGTGCTCTATCCAGTCACCGCTGTTCATGTAGCGCACACTGCCCTTTTCGGTGGTGATGGTGCGCAGCTGCGGTTGGTGGATGTGGCCGCACACGACGTATTGGAAACCATCGTGCATCGCCACGTTCGCAGCCGTTTCCTCGGAGTCCCCGATGTAGGCAACAGCTCGCTTCACGCTTTCTTGATGCGTGCGCTGAAGCTCATGCGCGGACGACCCATCAGCACGAGCGCACGGTTCACCAGGTTGTTCAAGCGGATGAGCAGATCGTATCCGAAGCCACCGAGTTTGGCCAGCCAGCGCGCGTGCGTGGTGCTGGCATCGAAGATGTCGCCGTGGAAGAACCAGTAACGCTCGCCCCGGCGTGATGTTCAAACGGTCGCACAGGCGCAGATTGCCGAGGTCCGCCGGGCTGTAGCGCCGCAACGCATCGTCGTGGTTGCCGGTGATGTAGTACACGGGCACTTTGCTCGCGAGTTTCAACAGGCGCTTGCAGCACCTTCATGTGGCTCGCCGGGAAGAAGCTCTTCTTGAACGCCCAGATGTCGACGATGTCGCCGTTGAGGATCGCCATGCGGGGCGATACGCTCCGCAGGTATTCGAGCAGTTCCTCGCGCGGCAACCATAGGTTCCCAGGTGGATGTCCGACAGGACCAGCACGTCGAGCTTGCGTTTCATCGCGCGCAAAATTCCCGATGCGGTGTAGCCGTGGGATGAAGGAACTGGTTAAGTCGAACCGCGTCTTCAACAGGGTGTGTTGATGGCCGGGCCATCTTTGTCCCATGTCCCGCACAACGCTGGTGCTCGGTGCCAGTCCCAACCCTTCGCGCTATGCGCACCTGGCGGTGAAGCGCTTGCGTTCGCAGGGCATGATGTGCTTGCCGTTGGGCGCCGTACTGGGACCATCGGCGATGTGCCCATTCTTGCGGCGGTTCCGGAGGGCGGTCGTTGATACAGTTACGCTTTATCTCTCGCCACGCGAACCAACTGGTTTGGCAGGACGAGATCCTGGACCTGCGACCGCGACGGGTGATCTTCAATCCCAGCGCCGAGGATGCGGATTCGCTCAACGACTGGCGGGCGGGTATCGAAGTGGTGGAAGGCTGCACGTTGGTGATGCTCTCCACCGGCGGGTACTGATCGCGCGCCCGCTGGCGCTTTGGATAGTCGAACCACACGAGCGTTCCCCGGATCGCGTCCTGCGAGTTCCCCACTCGTTCAACGTGAAGTCGATCGCGCAAGGCCGCAGGTGGGAAGATTGTCCACGTATTCGCTCGTGAAGTGCTCCAACACTTCCGTGAAGCCGGGGTTGTGGCCGAACAGCATCACGCGTGGTGCGTTCGCCCAGCAATCCGTTCACGATCGCGTTGATGGTGGCCGTGGAAGCGTGATACGACGCGGTTCCTGTACGAGCGCACTTTCCAACTTCAACTCCTTTGCGAAGAAACGGGCGGTGGTGAGCGCGCGCCGGCCGGGCTCGTTACAATGAGGTCCACGGGCTCACCGCGTTCCGGAAGATCTTCGCCATACGCGGCGCATCCAGCAGGCCGCGCTCGTTCAACGGGCGATCAAGTCGTCCTGACCGGGATCGGCCCAACTGCTCTTTGCGTGGCGACAGATGTAAAGGGTGCGCATGGTGTTCGCTCACCCAAAGTAAATGCGCAATGCACCTGACCGGTTACACCTTCAATCCTTCGAGGATGCTGGCAAGCAAACTGTTCGCGTCGGTGGTTATCGGTAGCTCCACCTGCAGGTGCCGCGCATCGCTGAACTGTTGTCCGTTGCGGAAGCCCTTGCTGATGCTCAGGTAGAGCGAGCGAGGGTACTCACCGGTGAAGTGCAATTGCACCACGCTGCCACCTGCCATGCGGAGCAAGTATCGCGGATAGTGGCTCGTTCGGTCCTTCCACCCCAGGTCCTCTTCCAGCACATGGCCTTGCTCGCGCAGGTCCTGCGACCAATTGTCCATCACGTAAAGCAAGGTGTCTTCCACGAAGACCTCAGGGTCACGTGGTAGTTGCAGTTGGGAGCGGTCCACCGGGGCCACAGGCGGCTGCGCGTGGCGCAGTGCGGTGGTGATATCGTCGATCATGCTGTGAACGTCATCGTGTCATTCGGCTTTGACCGGGATCTCTCGGGAGCGATGGCAAAGTAGTAGGGTGGGGAGAATGCAAGGACATGGGCCCAACGGGTTTGCACGATCGATCCAACGATCACAATTTGCACCTACCCGCTATGGGGTCACCGGGTCTCCGCCTTCACCTTCTTCCCCCCGTTCTTCTCCTTCTCATCAATGGGCTTGCGGAAGACGATCTTCCCGTCGAAGACATCCACCACCTGCTGGGCTCCGGTCTCAATGGTGCCGGCGATGAGTTGGCGGCTGAGTTCGTTCAACAATTCCCGCTGGATCATCCGTTTGATGGGCCGCGCACCGAACTGCGGATCGAAGCCGGTCTCGCAGATGTGTTCGATGAGCTCTTCGCTCGGAACCAAGTGGATGTCCTTCTCGGTGAGCTTCTGCATCAGCATGTGCAGTTGCAGCTTCACGATCTCACGCACATCGGCCTGGCTCAGTGGGCGGAACATGATGATCTCGTCCACGCGGTTGAGGAACTCGGGCCTTACGGTGCTCCGTAGCAAGGTCATCACCTCGGCCTTGGTGCTTTCGATGATCTCTTCGCGGTTGCCACGGTCCATCTTCTCGAAGCGTTCCTGGATGATGTGCGAGCCGATGTTGCTCGTCATGATGATTATGGTGTTCTTGAAGTTCACCACGCGCCCCTTGTTGTCCGTGAGGCGGCCATCATCCAAGACTTGCAGCAGGATGTTCCAGACATCCGGGTGGGCTTTCTCGATCTCATCGAGCAATACCACGCTGTACGGTTTGCGCCGCACGGCTTCGGTGAGTTGCCCGCCTTCGTCGTAACCAACGTAACCGGGAGGCGCGCCCACGAGCCGGCTCACGCTGTGCCGCTCTTGGTATTCGCTCATGTCGATACGCGTCATCGCGTTCTCATCGTTGAACAGGATCTCGCTCAACGCCTTGGCCAGTTCGGTCTTGCCCACACCGGTGGTACCAAGGAAGATGAAGGAGCCGATCGGCCGACGCTCATCACTCATTCCTGCGCGACTACGGCGCACCGCATCGGCCACGGCATGCACGGCCTCTTCCTGGCCGATCACCCGTTTGTGCAGTTCATCCTCCAGATGGAGCAACTTGGCGCGCTCGGCTTCGAGCATCCGTGTAACCGGGATACCGGTCCAGCGGCTCACCACTGCGGCGATCTCCTCCACGTCCACTTCCTCCTTGATCAAACTGCTTTCGGCCTGCAGCGCGATCAGCTCCGCTTTGGCATCGGCCAGTTCCTTTTCCGTTTCCTGGATGCGGCCGTAGCGGATCTCAGCGACTTTCCCGAAGTCGCCATCCCGCTCGGCTTGTGCAGCGTCGAACTTGAACTGTTCGATGCGGTCCTTCGCGCTGTTGATGCGTTCCACCAGCGCACGTTCGCTTTCCCAGCGCGCCTTGAAGCCATCGCGCTGCTCGCTCAACTCGGCGATCTCGCGATTGAGGTCCGTCAGTTTGGCGGCATCGTTCTCACGCTTGATCGCTTCACGCTCGATCTCCAGTTGCATGATCCGGCGATCGATCTCGTCGAGCTCTTCGGGCTTGGAGTTGATCTCCATGCGCAGTTTGCTCGCGGCCTCGTCGATGAAGTCGATGGCCTTGTCCGGTAGGAAACGATCGGCGATGTAGCGTGTGCTCAGTTCCACGGCGGCGATGATCGCGGCGTCCTTGATGAGCACTTTGTGGTGGCTCTCGTACTTGTCCTTCAAGCCACGCAGGATGGAGATGGCGTCCTCGCGTGATGGCTCGTCCACCATCACCTTCTGGAAGCGACGCTCGAGCGCCTTGTCCTTCTCGAAATACTTCTGGTACTCGTTGAGCGTGGTGGCACCAATGGCGCGCAGTTCTCCACGAGCAAGAGCGGGCTTCAGGATGTTGGCAGCGTCCATGGCACCATCGCCACCGCCTGCACCAACGAGCGTGTGGATCTCGTCGATGAAGAGGATGATGTTGCCTTCTGCGGCGATCACTTCCTTCACCACGGCCTTCAAGCGTTCCTCGAACTCGCCCTTGTATTTGGCACCCGCAATGAGCGCACCCATGTCAAGGCTGAAGACCTGCTTGGTCTTCAGGTCGTCGGGGATGTCTCCGCTCACCACGCGTTGTGCAATGCCCTCGGCGATCGCGGTCTTGCCCACGCCGGGTTCGCCGATGAGGATGGGATTGTTCTTCGTGCGTCGGCTGAGGATCTGCAGCACGCGCCGGATCTCCTCGTCGCGACCGATGACCGGGTCGAGCTTGTTCTCTTTGGCGAGCTGGTTGAGGTTCTTCGCGTACTTGTTCAGTGCGTTGTAGGTCTCTTCCTGGCTCTGGCTCGTAACGCGCGACCCTTTGCGGAGTTCCTTGATCGCTGCGACCAGGTCCTTGCGGTTCACACCGTTGTCCTTCAGCAACTGGCCAACCGTGTCCCCGCTTTCCAGGATGCCGATGAGCAGGTGCTCCACGCTCGCATATTCATCGTTGAACTCCTTCAGCGCAGCGAGCGCCTTCGTGAGCGTGGTGCTGCTGTGGCGGCTCAGGGTGATCTGCGCGCCGCTCACTTTCGGATAGCCCAGTACGATCCTTGTCCATTGCCTGCTGCATGGCGGGCAGGTTCACGTTCAGCTTCTTCAAGAGGAAGGGCGTGACATCTGCGTCCACTTCCAGGATGCCCTTCAGCAGGTGACCGTTCTCCAACACTTGCTGACCATTGCCGCTGGCGATGGTTTGCGCCTGTTGAATGGCCTGTTGGGAACGGATGGTGAATTGGTTGAGGTCCATGGTAGGGGATTGAATGCGCCGCCGTCGGACAAAGAACGCTCCGATGCCTGCTAACCGTGCTTTACGAACAGATCGTCACAGGAGCGGTCCTGGCAAGGGACAGAACGACCGGATCGCCTTGGCCGGAAGGACAATTCTACCGACCCAAGGCAACGAAGCCAACCTCAAGTCTATCTTGTTCGTGTATGCGTGAAGGATGAGGACCGTGCCATCGATCGTGAGGGCTGGATACCGTGGGGTTATCGCATTTGGGCGTCCTGTTGCTTGCCTCGCTGCTGTTCGCACCGGCTGTGAAGGCCCAGCCCTATTGGGTGGAGGACTTGGGAAGTGGCGGCAATGACCACATCGCCGATGTGCAGGTGGATAGCGATGGTTCGATCTACGTAACGGGTGAGTTCGGTGGTACCGTGCAGTTCGGTGGTGCGTCGTATTCCAGCGCGGGCAGCATCGATTTCTGCGTTGCGCGTATGGACCCGGACGGTAATGTGGTGTGGTTCAAGCAGGGCGGTGGTGCGGGGATCGATCGTGGGTTGAAGGTGTCGGTGGGCAGCGGTTCGGTGATCGCCTTCACGGGCGAGTTCCTGGGTACGGCCACCTTCCAAGCACAAAGCATGATCAGTGCGGGCGGCACGGCGGACATGTACGTGGCCGTGCTGAACAAGAGCGATGGCGCGTTGCAATGGATAAGGCAGGGTGGGGGAAGCGCAGGAACCGACAGGCCAAGCGGTGTGAGCATCGGTGAGGACGGCAGTGTTTGTGTGGCAGGCGAGTTCCGTGGAGCCGCTTCTTGGAACGGCAACACGCTCGTGAGCATGACCGACCCCGACACCGGTCAGCCCAGTGCGGACGTGTTCGTGGTAAGCTACTCCGGCACTGGCGCTTTCAACTGGATCAAGAAAGGAACGGCGAAGTACGCCGACCGTGCCGTGGACCTTGTGCATGATCCGCTCGGCAACATCTACATCACCGGCCAGTTCAGCGACACCATCACCTTCGACCAAACGCACACCAACACGCTGCTGAACGCATCGTTCCTGCTGCGCATGGACGCACAGGGCAATGAAGTTTGGTTCCGCCGCTTCGGTGGGGCGGGCTTCAACCACGTGCGCGATATGGTGCGTGCACCCGATGGCCGCCTCCTTCTCACCGGCGATCTGCAAGGCACCATGATGTGGGCGGGTCCGCCCTCGGTTACCATCCCATCCGGTGCGGCCAACGCCTACTACCTGATCGCGGTGGATCCATCCGGGCAATTGCTCGCGAATGATGCCACCGGTTCCGAAAGCGGGGTGGGGGTGAGTTCCCTCAGCGTTGCAGGTTCCGACCTCGCTGTGCTCGGCCGTTTCAATTGCCAGTTCACCGACCTCACAGCGCATTACAGCGCCACTGGTTTGTTCATGGCATCCGGTACGGAAGACCTCTTCGTTGCCCGGCACAACGCGGGCACCTTCGGGCTGATAGAGGCACAACAATTCGGTGGCCGCTCGGCGAAAGCGCCCGGTGCCGTGGCCCATCTCTCGCCCACGCAAGTCGTATTCACCGGTTCGTTCCAATACGAACTCCTCTTCCCGGCCACGCCCGGTTTCACAGCGGACATCACCACGGGCGCAGGGGGCATCACGGGCACGGGCATCACCACCTATTGCGACGACGAGGACTATGGTTTCTATGCCGGCAGCCTTCCCATCGGTCTCAATGATGGTTTCGTGGCGCGCGGTTATGTGGAAGGCCGAGAACCATACGACTGGTGGCGACGCACCGGTACCGGATGTGATCGCTCGGAACTGGAACCCTGCGTGCGCAATGGCACCTCGGTGGAATGCCCGGACACCATCACCGTGTGTGGACCGGCCATCCTGAACGTGTACACGCGGTACTCATACGCCACCGGTGTGGCCGCGCACTACTTGGGGCCAACGCCCACCTATCTCTGGAACAATGGCAGCAGCGCTCCCAGCATCGGCGCTTCCACAACGGGCTGGTACTGGTGTACGGTGAGCACCGCCAACGATTGCTGGGAGTGGACGGACTCGGTGTACGTGGTGGTGAACGCTCCGCCCGCCTTGCCACAGGTATCGGACGATGTGGTGCTGAACACGGCGACCACGAACCCACAGACCATCATCCTCTGCCATCCGGAAACGCATTGGGTATGGTCACCGAACGCATCAGCCGGAGCCTCCTACTATTGGACCGACCCGCTTGGTGTGGTGGTGAACAGTGATTCCATCGTCGTGGACACGACGGGTACTTACACCTTCGCCTTGATCGGCTCGAACGGATGCGTGCGCTATGTGGACTTGGATGTGATCGACAACCCATCGCCCGTAATGCCGGACCTGGGCTTGGACTTGGGCATCGCCTTCGGCGACGATACGGACCTGAACGACACCTTGTACCTCTGTCCGAACGGTGCCGTGGAGTACACTTTCACACCGAATTGGTCGATCAGCGGCTTGCCGGACCAGGAACTTCCGGACGGCTTGACCATGACCTGGAGCCTTGCACCATTGCCTCCCAACAACCCAGGCAGTGGTGAAGAGCAGAGCGGACAGGTATCCATCGATGGGCCTGGATGGTATGTGCTGAATTTCTGGATACGCATCGTGAACGCGCCTTGCGGGGAGGACACCTTGGAGTTCTTCGAAACGGACAGCATCTATGTAGATGTCTTCGACGCTGCGAGCGTGGACGTGCTACTGAGCGGCCCAACCGTGCTGTGCGATGGTGATACCACCTTCCTGATCGCATCCTGTGCAGCTTGTGATTCGCTCTGGTGGACGGGCGATGGGGTTCCATTCGGTACGGATAGTTTGCAGGTGAGCGCACCGGCACCTACATCGTTTCCGGCAGTGACACCGATGTGAACGGATGCTCGTTCGCGGACCAGAGACCATCATCATCACCATGCCAACTGGGCCCGTGCTGGATGTTGATCCGGACAATGCCATCATTTGCCCGAACAGTAGCGCCACCATGTCCACCACGAGCGTGGGCACCAGCTACGTGGTACGGCCCGCAAGGTCCCATCAACGGTGAAGGACCGGTTCTTACGACATCGGTACCCGGCGAGTACTACCTCAGCATGATCATCGACGGTTGTTCGGTGACCAGCAACAACGTGGCCTTGGTGAACTATGGCACACCCTACCTGGACGTGCAACCCTCGGCAGTGTTGTGCGGTCCCGGCGATGATGTGCAATTGCAGGTGATGACCGCGCCGGGTTCCACCGTGTTGTGGTCTCCGCCGATCGGTGGGTCGGCATTGACGGTCACTATCACACAGCCGGGGACCTATTCCTGCAGTGTTACGGCCTGCGGGATCGTTACGTCGCTCAGTGTCGTGATCACAGAGGATCCGGCGATCGCAGCCATTACCACACCGGGTCCGTATGTCTTGTGCGAAGGTGATAGCGTGACGCTCCACGCGGCGGCCGGAAATGCTAGCTACTTGTGGATGCCGGGTTCGGTGAGCGGAGCGGATCTAGTGGTGACCTCAGCGGGATCGTACCTGGTGATCGTGGAGAACGCTGGTGGCTGCACCGATACTTCCGCAGTGGTGGTGGTGGACCAGGTGTTGTTCGCTGGTCCGTTGTCGATCAGCGGCGATACGGTGTGTGCTGGGGATGCGGCCGTGCTCCTTTCGAGCGGGCCTGGACCGGTGAACTGGTATGGCGATGCCGGCTTCACTTCCTTGCTCGGTAGCGGCCCCTCGCTCACGTTCACACCAACTGTTGATGTCACCGTCCATGCCCGACAGGAGCAAAGTGGTTGCATCGGCGATAGCGCAACCGCGTTCGTGGATGTCAAGCCCAGACCCGCATCCATCGAGATGGAAGGTCCGACCGAGCTCTGCGCGGGTGAGTCCCTGACCTACACGGTCATTGCACCGGATACGGTGACGCTCGTTTGGTCAACACCGCAAGGTCCGTTCAGTGGTGACGTGCTCGTCATCGATCCCGTCACTCTTGCGAATGGGGGCATTTACCAGTGCCAGGCCACGTATGACGGGTGCAACACCGCATCAACAACACGAACGCTGATCGTACATGCTCCGCAGGAACCAGCGCTTCCCGCGCTAACAGAATTCTGTCTTGGGTCCCAAGCTTCTTTCACATTGCCTGAAGAATATTCATCGGTGCAGTGGTCCACGGGTAGCACGGCGAGCAGCATCACCGTTGGAAGCTCCGCGGTGATCACCGTCGTGGCGCTGGACATCAACGGCTGTGCGGTGACCGGATCGCTCGAAGTGATCGCGGAGGATTGCCCGCTCTTGGTCCCAAACGTGTTTTCGCCGAACGGCGATGGTGTGAACGATGCGTGGTTCCCCAGCGGTGGTTTCCTCCAAGCCAATGCATGGATCTACGGTCGTTGGGGCAACTTGGTGCATGAAGGCGATGTGATGACGAACGGCTGGGACGGCACGCACCAGCGCAGCGGGGAACGGTGCCCGGCTGGCGTGTACTACTACGTTCTTGACCTGCCCAGGGCTGACGGCACTGCCGGGAATGAAAGCGGGCATATCCAGTTGGTTTGGTAACTGGATCGTTAAGTCTGTGATCATCCTGAACATTGGTCAGGTGGCGAAGCAGCGGATCCCCGGGTGAACCTATCTTCATCCGGACAACCTTCATGCACCTTCGTTCATTCCTCGCGCTCTTCCTGCTTTGCTTTTTTGGCGAAGTGGAAGCCCAGAACCACTGGGCCCGCCGTGTGGGTGCATGGAGCAATGAAGCATACACCGATGTGGCGATCGATGCCCAGGGCTTCCTATACGCGGTGGGTGAGTTCGGTGGCAACATTGAACTGGACGGGACGACCTTGATCTCGCAAGGCAGCTTGGACGTGCTTGTTGCGAAGTACGATCCCAACGGCGCGCTCGTATGGACACGTACGTTCGGTGGTCCCGGGCTGGACCGTGCGATCAAGCTCGCGCTCACGGCGGATGGGAACATCGCGGTAGTGGGACAGTTCATGGGGGCCGCAGTCTTCGATGGCACCACATTGATCTCGCAGAACGGCACCCAGGACATGTTCGTGCTGAAGATGGCGCAGTCCGATGGTGCAGTGGTATGGGCGCGTCAAGGAGGAAGCCCCGATGGTGTGGATCAACCGAACGGTGTGAGCGTGGGGCCCGATGGATCGATCGCCGTGGCAGGTGAGTTCCGTGGTACTGCGGTGTTCGATCAAGGCACGCTCACCAGCATCATCGATCCCGACAACGGCCAGCCGAGCGTCGACATCTTCCTTGCCACCTACGCAAGCGATGGAGCACCGTTGTGGATCCAGCAAGGTGCTGCGGAGTTCGCCGATCGAGGCATGGATGTGGTGCATGATCTTGCGGGCAACCTCTACCTCACGGGCCAGTTCAGCGATACCATCACCTTCGACCAGACGCACTTCAATGCGATGTACAGCGCGATCTTCATTGCGCGCTTCAGCCCGACCGGGGAGGAAGAGTGGTTCAGGATCTTCGGTGGTGGCACCTACAACCAGGTCTTCGAGATGTTGTTGGTGGAGGACCACCTGATGCTGGTGGGCGATGTGCAAGGCACCGTCATCTTTCTCGATACCGAACCGGATCTGTTCACCGCCGTGGAACCGCGTTCCTCCTTTCTGGTGGAAGTGGACCTGGATGGTGAATTGATCAGGCAAACGACCTGGGGTTCGGACAACGCCGTGAACACGCGTGCGCTGAGTGTTCAAGGCGATGACATCGCGGTCTTCGGTCGGTTCGGTTGCCAGTTCACCGGTTTCAGCGCCGGTTATGGCAATGGCACCTTCCTTTCCACCGGGCCCTACGACCTGTACATCGCGCGCTTCCGGTATTCGGATCTGGCGTTCAAAGAGGCGCAGCAGTTCGGTGGGCAAGGGGACAAGGTGCCGGGTGGTATCGTTCACACGTTGGACAGCACCTACGTCTTCGCGGGTTCGTACGAGCGCTTGCTCGTCTTCCCCGACGATGGATCGTTGATCGCCGATCCCACCGGGCAGTTGCTCGTACCGGGAGCGCCATCGCCGTATTGCAGCGACGCGAACTATGCCCAGTACGCAAACCTGCGCGGATCGGCGTTGAAGGACGCGTTCATCGCACGCGGCTACGTGGACAGCCGGGAGCCGTACGATATGTTCAACCGCAGCGGTGCGGTGTGCGATCGCAGCGCACGTGATGTGATCCTCCGGGTCGGTGTTTCCGATGGGGTGGTCGGTCCCGACTCGGCGGCCCGTTGCGTGAACGCGTACTTGAGCGCCTTCACACACACGAGCTACACGGCGGATACTTCCCTTCGGCATACAGCCCCTGATCTGTTGTTCCTATGGAGCACGGGGCAGACGGTGCCGGAGATCATCGTTTCAGCGTCGGGTTGGTATTGGGTTACCGTCACTTCTGCCGCAGGTTGCTGGCAACGCACGGATTCCGTTCACCTGACCATCAACCCTTTGCCACCGCAGCTGTTGTTCAATGATGATGTGGTGGTGAACACGAACGCCCATCCACCGGAACCGGTTGCCGTATGCGAACCGCAGCAGCCATGGCTTTGGATATCAGGTCAGCCCCCGGAGAACACGATCACATGGAGTGGTCCAGGTGGTTCAGCGGTGAGTGATTCCATACAAACCTTCGTTACGGGGATCTACTCGGCCACAGCCACCACACCCGCGGGTTGCACTCGTTCCAACTTAGTACCCGTTACCATTTTCCCGAGCGGCCCCCTGCCACCGATAGAGGCGGAGTTCACGCTCACTTATCCGCAGGACACGGATCTGAACGATACCCTGGAGCTATGTCGGAACGCGCTCATTACTGCCGCCGTTCATGTGGACCTCACATTGAACGGTGTACCCGTCGGTATTCCCTATGGCGTTACGGCCTACTATGCATGCGGATCGCTTTTCGACGACACGCCGGACCTCGACTTCGAGTGCTTTGATATCCTGCTCGAAGAAGGGTGGTACGTGAGCAACATCGCGTTCATGCTGACGAACCGTCCCTGCGGCGAGGACTCGCTCTTGTGGTTCATCACCGACAGCATCTACGTGATCCCATTCCCCGTGAGCGATCCCATTGTATCGGTCGCTGGCCCTGCCTTGATCTGCCCGGGCGATACCGTGGCACTCACCGCCATTTGCATCGGATGTGACGTGGGCGCGTGGACCGGACCGTACATCCACGTCACCTCGATCGATACGGCATGGATCATCGGCCCTGGCGTCTATGAGTTCACCGGAACGGTCGTGGATACCAACGGATGCAGTTCAAGCTCGATCGCACCGATCGAAGTGGAATGGAACCCACAGCCCTTGTTAGCCGTGGATCCTCTGGATGGGATCATCTGCCCCAACGCAACGGCCACCATCTGGTCGGAATGGGAAGGCGTGCAATACCAGTGGTACGGACCCTTGGGTCCCATGAACGTGGACAACGATACCATCATCACATCGCAACAGGGTTTCTACTACTTGGAGATGATCGACTCGCTGGGTTGCAATGTCAGTAGTGATCCCATCCTTGTCACCGACTACGCCACGCCGTTCCTGAACGTGCTTCCGGACAACGTGCTGTGCGAACCGGGTGAAACTGCAACGCTCCAGGTGGTCACCACCAGCACGGCAACCTTGGTATGGGACGCGCCCTTTGCAGGAAGCACTGCGCTCCAGCAAGTGGTCACCACGCCCGGCATCTACACCTGCTCGGTCAACGCGTGTGGCATCATTACGGAACTCAGTGTGGAGATCTTCGGCAACACCGCCAACGCCGAATTGGTGACGCCAGGACCATTCACATTGTGTCCCGGAGATGCAGTGGTGCTGGAAGCGATGCCGGGTGCGGTGCTCTACTACTGGTACCCCGGTCCTGTCTTCGGTCCGCAGATCACTGTCGATACCTCAGGCACCTATCTGCTCGTGGTTTCCAACGCGGCAGGTTGCCAGGATTCGCTCTTCACCGAGGTGACCGTTCTGCCCGAGTACAACGAGATCACGCTCGAGGAACTCGATTTCTGCGCGGGCGATACCGTAGCGCTCTTCGTCGCTGGCGACAGCGTGATCACGTGGTACGCGGACAGTGCGATGACCACCGTATTGGGCTTGGGCAATGAACTCCATCTGGGCGAGTTGAGCGAGCCGATGACCGTATGGGTCGAGCAGGTGGTCGGGCCATGCTCATCGGGATTGATCGAAGTACTGGTGAACGTGCACCAACAACCGTTGCCGCCCGTGGTATCGGGCAACCCACTTGTCTGCGAAGGCAGCGCGCTCCAGCTATCCACACCGCTCTACCCGGACACCTGGTACGAGTGGCTCGCGCCCAATTGGGTGAGCTATGGAACGAATGAAGTGGTGGTCGATCCCGTGACCATGGCACAAGAAGGTCTATGGTACGTGGCGGTTAGCAATGCGGGTTGCGCGGGCTTCGTGCTGCCCTTCCCCGTGGATGTGATCGACGCTGCCGATATGTCCATCGGTCCCGATACGCTCATCTGTCCCGACGGTAGCGCGCAGTTCGAAGTACCATCCGGTTTCTCGCAGCCGCTCTGGCACGATGGAACATCCACACCAGCGTTCATGAGCAGTGGTGGGGATGTCGTTCTTACTGCGGTCGATGGGAACGGCTGCGCGGTGCGCGACACGGCGAACGTGGCCCTCTTCTCTTTTTCGCAACCGTTCAGCTTAACGGGCAGCAGCATCTGCTTGGGGGCGAGCGCCACACTTGTCGCGACCGGTTCTGGTACGTTCACTTGGTACGGCGACCCCGCGCTCACGCAACTCGTTCACACCGGTGGCTCGTGGTTCTTCCAGCAGCCTACGGATAGTGCGATCTATTACGTGACGCAGAGCGAATGGCTATGCACTTCAGAACCACAGGCCGTGTTGCTTGCGGTAGTGCCCATACCTGTCGATGTCGACATTGTAGCACCGCCTTACGTATGCGAGGGCAGTGAGTTGTTACTCACGGTCACGGGTGCCAATGCCCCAACTGGTGTTTGGACGACACCTTCCGGCACTTATCAAGGCGCGAGTATCATGATCCCCAATGCGTCGCAGGGCGATGCCGGGACCTATACGGTGGTTCCGTCCATCGGAGAGTGTTCGGGTGATGCGGTCAGTGTGAAAGTGGATGTGATCGCACCCGATCCGTTGGACCTTGGTTCCGACACGGTCTTCTGCGAAGGCGGTGCGATCCAGTTGTCCCTGCCTGCGGGTTACAACGATCCGGTTTGGAGCACCAGCAGCACGTCGCTTGTCATCACGGTGTCGAACGCGGGGACTTACAGCGTGCAGGCGGTCGATGCGCAAGGCTGCAGTGTCAGCGATGCGATCGTGATCGAAGTCGTCGGCTGCGAACCCATCATCCCCAACGTCGTCACACCCAACGGCGATGGTGTGAACGATGGTTGGATCCTCGGCCCCGGCGGTTATGTGGGAGCCATCCTCGATGTGTACAACCGCTGGGGACAACTCGTGTGGAGCGGCGATGTGATCCGCACGGGCTTCCGGGGGAACCACATGGACAACGGCGAGCCGCTATCCGAAGGCACCTATTACTACGTGCTGCACCTCACGCGGGGAAGTGGCAACATCGACGACTACACGGGACACATCACCCTGTTGCGCTAGCCGGGTACTTTCGCGCCTGCCTGCCTTGGTAGGCGCAAGTTCCCACCGCTTGGAATTCGCACCCATCGCCGCTGGTGATCGTACCGCCTTCGAGGCCCTGTTCCGGTTACACTACCGGCCCTTGTGCGCCTTCGCGGTGCAATACGTCAAGGATGCGGACAAGGCGGAGGACCTCGTGCAGGACCTCTTCTTCCGGCTCTGGCTCGATCGCGCAAAGCTGACGATCACCACTTCGCTGAAGGCCTACCTCTTCGCCTCGGTGCGCAACCGTTGCCTGAACGCGGTGAAGTCCGCTGGACGAGTGGTAGCAGCGCGCCTTGGCATTTCCGTGAAGACCGTGGAGAACCAGATGGGCAAGGCCTTGAAGACCCTGCGTGATGAACTGAGCGATCTGGTTCCACTGCTGCCTTGGCTGTTCTGGATCAGTGAGGGTGGTGGATAGGGGTTTTCGGAAGCACCATTGTCATACCAAGGGAACATGGACCAGAACGGCATCGATAGCATCCTGTTGGCGAGGTACGTGGCTGGTGAGGCCAACGCCATGCAGCGTGCGCAGGTGGAAGCCTGGGTGCGGATGGACCCCTTGAACGCGCAGGAGCTCGATCGCTGGCAGCGCGTTTGGTCGATCAGCGTGGCAGGCTACGTGGCGCGCTCAGCGGAAGAGCGGGCTTGGGCGCAAGGTGCAGAGGCAGAGCGCCGTGCCCGGGCCTTGGGAGCACAAGCCGAAGCGAATGTCAGGCTCGTGGAGGACCGTGCATGGGCCAAAGTGCAGCAGCGCATCGCCGAGGTCGAAGGCACCGGTCGGGTGATCCCCTTCAAGCGGGCATTCCGCTGGGTAGCGGCCGCAGCTATGCTGGCCGGTGTGGTGTTCGCCGCACGCTGGTGGTTCGCGGAGGATGCGCAGCACTTCGCATCGAGCACCGCGTTCACCAAGGAATTGCTCGCTGATGGCAGCAAGCTGGAACTATCGCCCGGCTCTGAGTTGAGCGCGTTCGTATGGGCGACAAGCGGAAAGTGACCTTGGAAGGCGAGGCCTACTTCGAAGTGGCGAAGGACGCATCGCATCCTTTCGTCATCGACGCGGGGGATGTGGAAGTGACGGTGCTGGGAACCGCTTTCACCGTAACTGCCTTTGACACCGCGAAGAGCGTTATCGTTCGTGTGCGCGAAGGCCGCGTTCAAGTGGTGGGCAGGAGCGATACGCTCGTGCTCACCGCCGGTCAGCGCGCTCGTTTCGACAAGCAACGCAACGTGTTGGAACGTGAAGTGGCCCCACCGGCGGAGGTTTGGGGCGAGCGCATCATCCAGTTCGAGGAAGCGCCACTGCCTGATGTGGTCCAACAACTGGAGAAATTGTTCCCCGTGCGTATCACCCTGGGCAACGCGGCCCTGGCCAACTGCAAGCTCACCGCCAGCTTCGAGGATGAACCCATCGAGCGCATCCTGCAGGTGATCGCGGAGACCTATGGGCTCACCATCACGGAACAAGCACCGGGCGCGTATGTGCTCATGGGCGATGGTTGCTGAAGGTCCGACAGGCTACCAGCCTGTCGCACATATGATGTGCCGCTTGCTGGCTCTGCTCACCATTCCCTTTGGAACGGCTCGGTGCATTGCGCGCACAATCCATCCTACGGCGCGAGATCGAGGTTCATGCGAATGGGATCCAGCTTGCCGAGGCCTTGTCCCTTGTCGCGCGCGATGGGCATTTCAAGCTGAGCTACAACGCCGCTTCAGTGAATGGCGACAGCTTGGTGAACCTGTCCGCAAAGGGTACTGTTGGCTCGGTCTTGCGTGGCCTTCTGGACGCGGACATCGAGATCAAGGAAAGCGGCGAGCACATCATACTACTGGACCCCCGGGGTGCGAAACGGTCGTTCACGATCAACGGGCATGTCCTTGATGCGAAGACCGGCGCTCCCTTGGCACAGGCATCGGTGTATGCCGTGAATGAACGCGAGGCGACCACGACGAATACAGCCGGTCAGTTCTCGCTGGAGGTTGCTGGCAAGGGAGAGCTTCTCGCTGTGCTCATCAGCCGGGCCACCTACCACGATACCATCGTTCATGTCGGCGCGAACGGCGATGTCGGGAACATCCGCCTGAGCCCGCGTGAGAAGTTCGAGCGCATCGAACCACTCTGTTTGCAGGAGCGCTGTGATGTGGAAGACATCGGTATCGCGAAACTCCTGGTCTCCGCCAACCAGATGGATCAGGCCGCGAACCTTGGCTTCACCGAACGCAGCAGGTTCCAGGCCTCACTATGGCCATCGGTAGGTACGAACGGCCGGGTGAGCGGGGTTTTCGTGAACCAGTATTCCTTCAACTTCCTCGCTGGTTATTCGCGCGGGCTTGAAGGTCTCGAACTGGGCATAGGCGTGAACATCGAGCGCAATTACGTGAAGGGCTTCCAGGTCGCCGGCATGGCCAACCTGGTTGGCGGCGACACCAAGGGCGCACAGATCGCAGGCTTCCACAACCACACCATGCATTCCTTGGAAGGCTTGCAGATCGCCGGTTTCGCCAACACGGTGTGGGACACGCTCAGCGGCGTGCAGATAGCCGGTGGTGCCAACATGGTGCGCGGTGGTATGCGCGGCACCCAGATCGCCGGTGCATTCAACGTGGCAACGCAGGATGTCAACGGTGTGCAGTTCGCTGGCGGCATCAACGTCACGTTGCGCGATGTGCACAAGACACAAGCTGCCGGAGCGCTGAACTATGGTCGCAACGTCACCGGTGCGCAAGTCGCTGGCGGTGTCAACGTGGCGCTGGGCACGGTAGGTGGTGGACAGGTGGCAGGTGGCATCAACTATGCGCGCGACATCACCGGCGGTCAAGTCGGCTTCGGCGTGAACGTGGCGGTGGATACGGTGCGTGGTGGTCAGGTGGGCGTCTTGAACTTCGGTCGTGTGGTGAAGGGTGGCCAGGTCGGTATCCTCAACTTCAGTGATACCATCACGGGTGCCAGTGTGGGCATCCTCAGTTTCGCATGGCGCGGCTATCACCGCTTCGATCTGGTGTCCAACGATGCGATGCCCCTGAGCGTGCAGTTGCGCACCGGCACGCGCGGTTTCCACAACATCCTCGGCTATTCACCTGCTGTCACCTCCGATGGTCGCTGGGGTTTCCTCTATGGATTCGGAACCGAACCGCGCATTGGCAAGCGTGGCTTCCTCAACATCGACCTTACGGCGGAACAGATCATGGAGCAGGAGGAATGGGTGGATGCCGTGAACATTCTCGGGCGTTTCGGAGTCTCTGGCGGTATCACCGTGAAGAACACGCTCGTGATCTCCGCAGGCCCGGTACTCAATATGCTCGTGAGCGACTGGCGGATCCTGGATACCCATGGCCCATCTCAGCGGGCTGCCGCCGAGAGCGCCTCCCATGGAGTGGAACTCCGGCGATACGCATATCGTTGGGTGGTATGGTTGGCGGGCGTCCTTGGGCTGCGTTTCTGACGGGTCTTGAGCGTCACGCCGGGCGAAGGATAGGCCCGCGTCAGAGGGACCCGGCGTCTCACAAATGATTTTCTAGTCCCGAGTAGGGGTATTCCTCAACCTCGCTGTCCCATGGGAAACAAGCCCTCCAAATGGACCTGCAATTCCTTCGAACCTCGCTCCTGATCCTCTTCATCGCCCTCAGCGGCGCCCTCATCGCCCAGAGCCTGCCCGGGGGCAATCGCCAAACCGTGCGCGGCTCCGTCAGCGATGGCGATACCCGCATCACCCTGCCCGGTGCCATCGTCACCGTCGTCGGTTCGAGCCCACAGATCGCAGCCACCACCGACATGGATGGTCGCTTCACCCTCAACGGAGTGCCGACCGGTCGTTTGGACCTGAAGGTCCGCATGATCGGCTACGAGGAACAAGTGCTCGCGAACCTTCTACTCACCAGCGCCAAGGAACTGGTGGTGGAAGTACGCTTGCAGGAGTCGGTCACCACCTTGAAGGAAGTGGAGATCAAGCCCACCGAGCGCCGTGGTGAAGTGCGCAACGACATGGCGATGGTGAGCGGGCGGCGCATCAGCGTGGAGGAAACCTCGCGCATCGCCGGTGGCATCAACGATCCGGCCCGCATGGTCAGCACCTTTCCCGGCGTCGCCGGTGACCCCGGTGGCAACAACACCATTGTGGTGCGCGGCAATTCCCCAAAGGGTGTGCAATGGCGTTTGGAAGGAATGGAGATCCCCAATCCCAACCACTTCGCAGATGATGGTTCATCCGGTGGGCCCATCAACGTGCTCAACAGCGACATGATCGACGATTCCGAGTTCTACACCGGGGCCTTCGCCGCAGAGTACGGCAACGTGTACAGCGCGGTCTTCGACATGCGCTTGCGCACCGGCAACGACCGCAAACGGGAGTACACCTTGAAGGCCGGTGTGCTCGGCACCGACCTCACCGCCGAAGGACCATTGCCCGGCGTGGAAGGCGGTTCCTACTTGGCGAACTACCGCTACAGCACGCTCGCGTTGTTGGATGGCGCTGGCATCGTGGACTACGACGGCGTACCCAAATACACCGATGCCGCTTTCAACGTGAAACTGCCCACGAGAGGAGCGGGTACCTTCTCGCTCTTCGGCATCGGCGGGCGCAGCAACATCCTCGCGGAGGACAAAGGCGTGCAGGAGGATACGCTCTTCTCCCGTGTCGATTTCGGATCGCGCATGGGCGTGGTCGGGCTCACGCACACGCGCACATTGGGCGAGAACAGCTTCCTCTACAGCACGGTCTCCCTCAGCGGCAATGGCAGCAGCACGGACTACCGCGAGTCGCCTTCACCTGGTGAACTGGACATTGAACCGCGTCATGCGAGCGATCTCTCAAAATGGACGGTGCGCGCGACGAGCACCCTCAACACCCGCCTGAACGCCAACCACAAATTGCGCTCGGGACTCATCGTCTCCACCGAAACCTTCCGCATGCTCTCCAGCAGTTGGGATAATGATGCTGAGCGCATGGAAACCGAACTCGACCGCACCGGTTCAGCGAGCACAATGCAGGCCTTCACCAGTTGGAAGTGGCGTTGGAACGAGCAATGGACCATGACCAGCGGCGCGCATGTGCTCTACTACGACCTCAACAAGGCGGTGAGCGTGGAGCCACGCCTCGCCTTCCGTTACCAAATGCGCCCGGACCAGGCCTTCACCTTGGGCGCGGGGCTGCACTCGAAGACCGAAGCCTTGATGACCTATCTGGCCCAGGACATCGATGCGCAGGGCAATGTGTTCCAGCCGAACGAAAAGCTGGGTCTAACGCGCGCAGCGCACGCGGTACTAGGCTATGAGCGGATGCTGGCGGAAGACCTTCAATTGAAGGTGGAGGCCTATTACCAATACCTGTATGAACTGCCGGTGGAGAACGATCCCACAAGTTCCTATTGCAACTGCAATACGGTCGAGTGGTTCACGAACCGCGCGCTCGTCAACAAAGGCCTTGGTTTCAACCGGGGCCTTGAACTCAGCATCGAAAAATTCTTCACGCGCGGCTATCACTTCATGGCAACGGCTTCCTTCAGCGAAACCAAGTACCAGGCGCTCGATGGTGTTTGGCACAACGCACGCTTCAACCTGGGCACCGTCGCGAACGTGCTCGCTGGCAAGGAGTGGAAACTGGGTGCAGCGAAAGGCAAGGATCGCACGATCACATCCGGCTTCCGGTATTCGGTGCAAGGTGGCCAGTACTTCACCCCCATCGATCTGCAAGCGAGCATCGCGATGGGCGAGGAGCAGGAGGGAAGCCCCGTGTGGAGCCAGAAGGGCGCCGCCATCCACAAGCTGGATCTGGTGGTGAGCTATCGCGTGGGTCGCCCGAAGGTGAGCCACGAGTTCAAGGCCGATGTGCAGAACGTGCTGAACGCACAGACCGCCGTCGGCTACTTCTACAACAACCGCACGCAACGCATCGAGTCCTATCCGCAACTGGCCATGCTGCCGGTGTTGCAGTACACGTTGAGGTTCTGAGCAGATCTTCCTTGGAGCAAGAAGGCCGCTGCGATCGCAGCGGCCTTCTTGCTCCTGAATAATTCTATCAAAGCACCCTCCGTACCGTCCGCAACTTGTGCGTGTAGCGCTTCTCCTCTTCGTTGTAGATGCCCTGCTGGTCCAACTTGTCTATGCGAACGTGACCACTGGCATGCACGATTCGCAGGTCGCCTTCTTCACTGCGGGTGAGGATGATGCCCACATGCACGATCGCTCCTTCGGCGTTCTCGAAGAAGGCCAGGTCGCCGGGCTCGCTAAGGTCCAACAGGTCCACGGCTTCGCCCTCATCAGCTTGTTGGCCTGCATCCCGTGGCAGGTAAATGCCCATGAGGATGAAGATCATTTGCACGAGGCCGCTGCAATCAACGCCCCACGGCGTGCGGCCGCCCCAGAGGTAGGAGGCACCCAGGAACGGATGCAGGTATAGTTCCAGCAGATCCACGCGTTCCAAGTCCGGGCGATGGTTCGTTACCGCCTGCACCGGCATGCGATGGCCTTGCCATAGGATCGTGCCGTCCTCGTAGAAGGGAAGCACTGCCCCATACGGAAGGTACACCTGGCGTTCGCCCAGGTCCACGATCGTGCTCTGGTCGATCACCCGCAGATCGGGATCGAAGTTCGGCGTGGCGCACTCCGCGATCTGCTTGTTGTCCACCCAGCCTTCATAGCCGTCGTGGTCGAAACGCAGCAGCGACCACTTCTCGCCACGCACCAACACCTCGGCTGTTTCACCGAAGAGCCATTGGGTGATCATCTCCGAGCGATCGTTCGATTCCTTGCGAACCGGAACGATGGAGAGGGGGCAGATGACGGCTGGCATGGCTGGTTGTGTGTAGTTCTACAGTGCTTCGATAACCATCGCGCTCGCGCCACCACCGCCGTTGCAGATCCCAGCTGCGCCATACTTCGCACCATTCTGCTTCAGCACGTTGATGAGCGTGACAATGATGCGCGCGCCGCTGCAACCGAGCGGATGTCCGAGAGCTACGGCGCCGCCGTTCACGTTCACCTTGGCGGGATCCAGGTTCATGAGCCGCGTGTTGGCAATGCCGACCACGGAGAACGCTTCGTTCAGTTCGAAGAACTGGATGTCGCTCATCTTCAAGCCGGCCTTCTCAACGGCACGCGGTACCGCCTTCGCTGGCGTGGTGGTGAACCACTCGGGTGCCTGTTCAGCATCGGCATAGCTCAGCACTTTCGCGATCGGCTTCAAGCCGAGTTCCTTCGCCTTTTCGGCGCTCATCAGCACCAAGGCAGCGGCGCCATCATTGATCGCACTGGCGTTCGCTGCCGTCACGGTCCCGTCCTTGGTGAACACCGGTTTCAGTGTGGGGATCTTCTCGAAGTTGGCGGCCTTGAACTGCTCGTCCTCGGCGAAGACCACATCACCCTTTCGTGTCTTCACGGTCACGGGGATCACTTCATCCTTGAACTTGCCTGCTTTCCAAGCATTGGCCGCGCGGGTGTAGCTCTCGATCGCGAAAGCGTCCTGCTCCTCGCGGGTGATCTTGTGCTCTTTCGCGGTGTTGTCCGCGCTCACGCCCATGGCGGTCTGGTGGTACACATCGGTGAGGCCGTCCTTCCCGATCCCATCGATCAGTTGTCCGTTACCGAAGCGATAGCCGTAGCGTGCGCTTTCAGCATAGTACGGCGTGCGGCTCATGCTCTCCATGCCACCGGCCACCACCACATCGGCGTCGCCAAGGAGGATGTCCTGCGCGGCCATCATGATCGCCTTCATACCACTGGCGCACACCTTGTTCACGGTCGTGCAGGCTACTTCGTTCGGTAGTCCTGCGAATTTGGCCGCTTGTCGCGCAGGGGCTTGGCCCAGGTTGGCTTGAAGAACACTGCCCATGATCACTTCCTGCACCGCCTCTGGAGCTACGCCCGCACGTTCCACGGCGGCCTTCACCACGGCAGCGCCGAGTTGGGTGGCCGGTACTTCCAAGAGGCTTCCGCCGAAGCTGCCGATAGGGGTGCGGACTGCTGAAACGATGACGACTTCACGAGCCATGATAGGTGGTGGTTTGTGCTTGTAAGGGGGCCGAAGTTAACGGCACGATCTCCTTCCTTTCCCGAACGAAGTGGCCTCCTATATTTGCGACCCCAATAGCCAAGGGGACGCATGTTGCGTGGTAATCGGAGAGGTGGGTGAGTGGCTTAAACCAGTAGTTTGCTAAACTGCCGTACGGGTTAAACTGTACCGGGGGTTCGAATCCCCCCCTCTCCGCCAACAGACGAGCCGCCGCTAGGCGGCTTCGTCATTCAAGGCCGGTCCGATCGCGATCGGACGAGGCCTGTGAATGGCGAAGCAGGCGCGTGATAGCGCGCCGCTCGTCGGTTGAAGCCCTCCCTTCAGGGATAGCCCGTCTCGGGCAATCCCACTTGATCTGTCCCCGCGCATCATTAAGATCCTACATTTGCCGCCCTATTGATCGGGGCGTAGCGTAGCCCGGTATCGCGCCTGCTTTGGGAGCAGGAGGTCGTCAGTTCGAATCTGGCCGCCCCGACAAGAGGAAGAGCTGACCGTAAGGTCGGCTCTTTTTCATTCCACCTTTGTCGTTGTTGATCCCGTAGCTCAGCTGGATAGAGCACCTGCCTTCTAAGCAGGCGGCCATTGGTTCGAATCCAATCGAAGACTGGTGAGCATCCCGCCCGGCCCCCCCCCCCCGCCACAGGGGCGGTGTCCGAAGACTGGATAGAGCATCCCGCCACAGCGGGACGGCCATTGGTGGATCCGATCGGGAAGACGGATAGAAGGCAGGGTCATGAGCCCTGCCTTCTTCTTTGTCCTCCTCCCAAAGAATGCTAAAAACACACGGGTCGAAGCGCGTCGCCGTTCCACCGGACGAACCACCAGACCACCATGACCGACCAAACCGCCGACTCCGCCGCCCCGAACATTCCACCGCCACCCGCCACACTACCCCCCGCTCCACGACCGGACCGTGCAAGTTGGTTCAAGCGATCCTACACCTTCCGCGCGATAGTGTTAGTCGTTCTTGTCCTGCTATTGTTGATCCCACTGGCCATGGTCCAGGACCTGATCGGCGAGCGTGCAGGTCGCAAAGCCGAAGCGGAGTCCGAGGTGAGCCGCACATGGGGCGGAGTGCAGACCATCGTGGGACCGGTGATCGATGTTCCTTATGAAGTGCCCGTGCAAGTGGCTGCCAATGATGGAACCGGCCGTATGGAGACCCGCGTTGACATCCACCATGCCCACTTTCTCCCGGAGGAACTGAACGTGACCACCACACTGGATCCCAACAAGAAGCACCGCGGCATCTACGATGTGGCCGTGTACTCCAGCAAGACAAAGCTCACCGGCTCCTTCGCTGCCGTCGGGGGTGAGCGTTTAAGGACCGGGTACAAAATGCTCTGGGAGGATGCGCGGGTGATCCTCGGTATCTCGGACCTGCGGAGCATCAAGGAACAGGTGAGCATGCGGATCGGCGATCGCACGATCACCTTCGAGCCGGGCTTGGACAATTACGATGTCACCTCCAGTGGGCTCAGCGCTGCGTTGCCCATGGACACGGCGTTGATCGCACAACCGTTGGCGTTCACGGTGGACCTGCGGATCAACGGTAGCAGTATGTACAACTTGGTTCCTGTGGGCAAGGTGACGAAAGTGGAATGCGCATCCTCCTGGCAGGACCCCAGCTTCAACGGTGCCTTTCTGCCGGACACATCGAACGTTCGCGCCGATGGCTTCACCGCGAAATGGACCGTGTTGCACTTGAACCGTCAGTATCCGCAGGAATTCATTGGCAACCGTCGTGAGGTGATCGAACAAAGCGCCTTCGGCGTGTACTTGATCCAGCCGGTGGACGAGTACCAGAAGAACACCCGGGCCAGCAAGTACGGCCTCATGCTCATCGTGCTCGTGTTCCTGGTCTTCTTCTTCGTGGAGGTCCTGCAGAAGCTCCGGATCCACCCCATCCAATACCTGCTCGCCGGTTTCGCGCTGTGCATCTTCTACACATTGCTCATCGCGATCAGTGAGCACCTGGGCTTCGGTCCCGCGTACATCATCTCCGCAGTGTCCGTTATCGGTCTGGTGGTGTTCTACAGCACGAGCGTCTTCAAGGTGAAACGGGCTACACAGCTGCTCGGCTTGATCATGTTGCTCGTCTTCGGATTCATGTTCGCGCTCATCCACCAACAGGATTACGCGTTGCTTTTCGGAAGCATCGGTCTCTTCGTGGTGCTGGCATTGGTGATGGCCGTGAGCCGACGGATCGATTGGAACGCCGGTCGGGAATAGCTTGGAAAGCGGCCCCGGATCGTCCGCCGGGGCCGCTTATTCCACCGATACCATGACGTTATCAACAGCGTTCCAACCGGCTTGTAGGCGCATTTGACCGGATCTCAGGGCGGATCATTCGGCCATCTTCCTGCTCCATCGGGCCACTTCGCCGACTGGTCGAATTGTTCAATTCCCTTGATCCTCAGCCGCGTAGGAAGTGGGGTACTGTGGCCAAATTCACGCCGCATTTGAAACCTGCTCCCCACGAATGAAGATCCGCAGAACGCTCCTTGCCGCATTGGCCCTGTTCCCCCTGCTGGTGCAAGCAACGGTGTACTACGTGTCGCCGTCCGGTAGCGACACCAACAATGGGACATCCACGAGCACCCCGTGGAGAACCATCTCGAAAGTGAACGGTTTGGGGAGTTCGTTGCACGCGGGTGATCAGGTCCTCTTCCAACGCGGCGGCATGTGGCGTGAGAAACTCAACGTTCCCAATTCGGGCAGCACCGCATCGAAGATCACCTTCGGTGCATACGGCACCGGTGCAGAGCCGATCATCAGCGGCAGCGTGGCGGTCACGAACTGGACACTGCACAGCGGCAACATCTGGAAGGCGACCGTTACATCTGCTGTGAAGCAGGTGTATTTCAACGGAACGATGCAGAACCTCGCGCGCTACCCCAATACCGGTTGGCTGCGTACCGATGTTTCCAACAGTACCTCCACCACCGATGCTGCCCTGACGCAAGGGAGCAGCTACTGGAACGGGGCCACCATGGTGCTGCGCACCACGAACTGGAGCTATGACACGGCCTTCGTAACGGCCAATAGCGGCACTACGCTCACGCACACTTCCACAGGGAACAACAACGGGGCACAACAGTGGGGCTACTTCCTGCGCAACAAGCTCTCCCAACTCGATGCCGCTGGCGAGTGGTTCTACGACCGTCCCACCAGCACGCTCTATTTCTGGTGTCCCGGCAACGCCAATCCCGCCAGCAATCTGGTGGAAGCCGCGGTGTTGGACTTCGGCATCTACTTCAGTTACCAGCGCCACGACATCATTGTTACCAACCTCGCCTTCCAGCACCAGATCGATGCATCGGTGCGCTTGAGCGGAACCTACAACGTGGAGGTGTCCTATTGCAAGATGCAGGATACCCAGCGCGCTATCTACAGCACTGGTGCCACACAGAACATCCATCACAACACCATCACTCGCAACTACCAGACGGCGGTGTACCTGCTGGACAACAACAGCACCTTCAGCTACAACACCTTCACGGACATCTGTCTGTGGCCAGGCTTGGGTGAGAACAATTGGGGCTACTTCGGCCTGCGTTGCAATGGAACGGGCATGGTCGTTTCGGACAACCGTTTCCAGAACACGGGGTACATCGGCATGGTGATCGAAAAGAACACCCTCGCCGAGCGGAACGTGGTGCGCAACCCGCTGGCGATCCTCAACGACGGGGGTGGCATCGCCATCGACAATGCCGACGGAATGATCCTCGCAGGAACATCGTGCTGGACGCGGTGGGCAACATCGAGAGCGTCGCACCGGAGTACACCAATTTCTTTCCGGTGGCGCATGGGATCTACTTCGGCAACATCAGCATCAAGAACACCTTGGTGGAATACAACACGGTGGCCAACTGTTCCAAGAGCGGCATCCATGTGGACCACACGATGGTTAGCACTGGCAACCAGGTGAAGAACAACACGCTCTTCAACAACCTTTACCAGTTGTCCATTTCTGACTACTCCAACTACAACACACCCGGTGCGAGCGCACCTTTCCATGTCCCTCCTTCAATACGGTGTACTCGGGGAACATCATGTACTGCATGAGCAAGGACCAGCAGGCCATGCACCAGATCCACGTGTACAGTTCCAACCTCGTTGATTTTGGCAGCTTCTCGAACAATCGCTACTTCAATCCCTACAACGAGCTCAGTATCGAGATCCATAACCAGACCGCTGGCACACGCGAGTTCTTCAGCATGGAACGTTTTGCGGCGCAGTTCGGCGAGGACGTGGGCAGCAGCCGCCATCCGTTGCGCCAGGACATCTACGGTACCCTGAGCGAACTGAGCGCCAACTTGGTGGTGAACGGAACCTTCACGACCAATGCGACCGGTTGGGGCGGTTTTCCTTACAACGCGGTGATCACCCGCGATCTCACCTACTTGGACAATGGTGCACTGAAGGCGTACCTGCCGAACAACAGCCAGTACGCCACGCTCTCCCTGCGCAATCCGGACCAGTTCAATGTGCAGAACGCACAGTGGTACCGGCTCCGCTTCAGCTTGCAAAGCAACATCCACGGCAACCTGAACGCCGGTGTGAAGGGGGTGAGCCAGTTGGTGAACGCCAACACCATTTTCAACCGCGATGTGCCCTTTGACACGCAGCGTCGTGACATGGAGTGGTACTTCCAGAGCACGATGACCGATCAGGCCTTGGTGCAGTTCATCCACAGCTACACGCAGCCGCAGTACTGGATGGACAACATCGAACTGCACCGTGTAACGGTGACGCCCATCGATCCTGCACAGCAGCACATCTTCTACGCGAACGACCTGACTACGGCGCAGACCTACACCCTGCCCAGCGGTTGCTGGAAGGATGTTGCGGGCACATTGCAAGGTGCCACCGTCAGCGTGGATCCGTTCTCCTCCAAGATCTTCTACCGCGTAACGGGAACAGGTTGCACTGCCCAGCAGGTGGATTGCGCTGGTACGGTGGGTGGTACCGCCTTGCCGGGTACCGCCTGCAATGACAACAATGCATGCACGACGGGTGATACCTGGAACAGCTCCTGCCAGTGCGTGGGTACCAGCACGTCCATGACACCTGCGATCACCGCAGGTGGTGCGACGAGCTTCTGCTCCGGCGGAAGTGTTGTGTTGAGCGCGACCACCGGCACGGGATACACCTATTTGTGGAAGAAGGACGGAGCCACCATCAGCGGCGCTACAGCGAGCAGCTACACGGCCACACAGGGTGGTGTGTACACCGTGGTGATCACTATCAGTGGATGTGCGAACACCTCCGCCGGAACCACGGTGACGGTGACGAGCGCGCCGGCAGCCACGCTCACTGCGGGTGGTGCCACCACGTTCTGCGCAGGCGGGAGCGTCACTTTGACCGCGAGCACTGGAACGGGATACACCTACGTATGGAAGAGGAACGGCACCACCATCAGTGGAGCTGCATCCAGCACGTACAACGCCACACTGGCGGGTAGTTACACCGTGGTGATCACCAGCGGTGGTTGCGCGACCACGACTTCGGCCGTGTCGGTTACTGTGACCGCATCACCGACCGCAACAATTACGGCGGGCGGTGCCACCAGCTTCTGTTCCGGTGGTAGCGTTGTCCTCTCCGCCACAACGGGCGCGGGATACACGTTCGTGTGGAAGATGAACGGAACCACCATCAGCGGTGCCACGAGCAGCGGTTACACGGCGAACTCGACCGGCTCGTACACGGTGGTTGTTACGAGCGGAAGTTGCTCCACCACATCGGCGGCCACGTCGGTGACGGTGAGCACCGCACCTACCGCCACGATCAGTGCCGGTGGAGCCACCACGTTCTGCTCCGGCAGCAGTGTCTCGCTGAACGCGAGCACCGGAACTGGTTACACGTACGTGTGGAAGCGGAACGGGACGACCATCAGTGGAGCCACGAGCAGCAGTTATTCCGCAACGCTGGCAGGCAGCTACACCGTCGTTGTTTCCAACGGGGGATGCTCCACTACCTCATCAGCTACCACCGTAGTGGTGAACGCCGCCCCAACGGCAACGATCACAGCTGGGGGAAGTACGAGCTTCTGCACCGGTGGTAGTGTGCTTTTGAGCGCCAACACCGGCACCGGATACACCTATGTGTGGAAGAAGGACGGTACCACCATCAGTGGAGCGACGGGCACCAATTACACTGCAACCACGACCGGTACCTATACCGTGGTTATCACGGGTGGTGGGTGTTCCACAACATCGGCTGGCACGACTGTTACGGCAAGCACGGTGCCAACGGCAACGATCAGCGCAGCGGGCAGCACGGCTTTCTGTAGTGGGAGCAGTGTGGTGCTCAACGCGAACACCGGAACGGGTCTTACCTACGTCTGGCGTCGTGATGGTGTAACGATCAGTGGCGCTACGAGCAGCAGCTACACGGCCACCTTGGGTGGTGCATACACGGTGGTGGTGGCATCCGGTGCATGTTCCAGCACATCGGGAGCCACGACCGTCACGGTCAAGGCTTCCCCGGTGGCGACCTGCTCCAACAACGCAACGAACGCATCGGTTTCGGTGCTGGCTTCCGGTGGAGTTTCACCGTACACGTATTCATGGAACACCACACCGGTGCAGACCGCAGCCACGGTCACGGTGAGCGCTTCCGGTAGCTACACGGCCACCGTCACTGGAGCGAACGGCTGCACGGCCTCCTGCACGACGACGATCACCCTCCCAAGCCTCAACTGTACCGGCACGCGTACCGAAGCTCAAGGAACGTGGGGTGCAACGGCCACCGCCTACAACGCAGCGGGGTACATGTCCAGCCAGTGGGCAACGGCATTCCCGGCACCCAACTACCTCACCATCGGTTGTGGTACAAGGCTCATGCGTTTCACAACAGCCGCGGCTGTGATCACGGCATTGCCCACCTATGGCATGCCGGTATTGCTTCCAGCAGGCACCACGGTCAACCCGACGACACCGGCCAATACGTTGGTTGGCCAGATCGTGTCCTTGAAGTTGGCCGTTCGTCTCGATGAGCTCAACCCCGCCTTCAGCAGCTCCGATGTGTTGTTGAAGAACATGCTGGTGGCTTCGGGCACCTTCGCCGGTTGGACGGTGGATCAATTGGTCACCACCGCAGAACAGGTGATCGGGGGCTGCTCGACCGCATACCCGCTCGCAACGTTGAGCACCGCGCTCACCAACGTGAACAACGGCTACCAAGGAGGTGCCATGAACAGTGGTTACCTTGTTTGTCCAGGCACACCGCGCATGCTGTGGGACACCAACGATGAGCCGGTCGAAGTGGTATCGGGCATTTCAGCGCACGCCTTTCCGAACCCGTTCCATGATGCAACGGCGATCGTTCTCAGCGGCCTTGACGTGAACGAACGCCTCTCGGTGCGGCTCTTCGCCATGAACGGAGCCGAACTACCCGTGCTGTTCGAAGGTATGCCGAACGGAACGGAGCATCGGATCGATTGGCACGTTGCCGACCACGCGATGGGCATGTACTTCTATCAAGTGGTGAACGGATCGCTCACGACCACTGGCAAGTTGATGGTGGAGTAGGATCAGATGCGCTCGAGCGCCGCTGGAGGCATCCAGCCGACGTTCCCGTTGGGCAGTTGCACTTCGTACCACCCGTTGGCCTCTTGTAGAACGGTCAGTTTGGTTCCCTTGTGCAGGACGAACAGCACTTTGCTGCCGGTACGTGGTTCGCCAAGTACATCCACTTTGGGTTCCATGATGATGGCTTGACCGTCGTCCACGACCTCATTGTGGCGTGCGACCGCGAAGGCGATACATAGCGCGAGGAAGATCAACGCAAGACCGGAGGATGTGAAGGCGATCCGGCGGGGGCCTTTTCCACGCAACAGGATGGCAGCGGTGAGCAGGGCGAAGAACAGCGCACAGACCCACAAGGAACGGCGGGCCCATTGATCCGGGTCATGACCACCCCGAATGCGCGCCCAAGTGGTCCCCAATGCGAACGATGGCTTTTCCGCGATGCGGTCCTTCACTTGTTCGTTCGCGAGGTCCAGGTTCGCTTGCAGGTCCTCATCCCCCGGGGCCAGGCGCAGGCCACGTTCATAATGGAGGATCGCATGCGCCACATCCCCCAGTTTGAACCAGCAGTTGCCGATGTTCAATTGCAAGGCCGCTGAGTTGTGATCGACCGCGATGGAGTCGTAAGCTGCCAATGCTGTTCGAGCGTCCCCCATTGCATAAGCACGCTGTGCACGCGCAGCCATGGAGTCCGCTTCCAGCTTGGTGACCGCCGAGGCGCTCATCGTCGTGAGCGCGAAGAGGAAGGGGAGGAGCTGTTTCATTTGCGGGCCGATCGTTCGATGCGTTGGATGAGCTGTGCAGCCTCCTCGTACAGCTCGCGCCTTGGTTTGTCCTCCACCGGTGCGAAGCGCGCCATATCGCACGCTGTGAGCAGGCGTGCACAATCATCGGCAAGTTCATTGCCATCGGCGTAAGTGGCGAAACGCTGTCGCAGTTCGTTGGTGTTCACTTCCGCGACGCCCAGGTTGAACTTGTCGCTCAGGTAACCGTGCAAGGCTTTGGACAAGGCGGCATAGAACACGTTGCGATCGCCTTGATCGAGGCCTAGTTCCGCTTCGCGCAACCGTTTGCGTGCCACGCCATCGGCACGTTTGCGACGCGTGCCTTCCACATCGCCGCGCTCGCGTTCCCGTTTGCGTTGCCAGGCAAGGAAGAGCAAGAAGGCCAGAGCAGGTGCACCCATGCCGGCGAACCATGGTAACGACGCGAAGAGGAAATGCCCTTTCGTTCGCAAGGCGAGGTCGCCGGTGCGTATGTAGCGCACTTCTTCGCCGAGTGTGACCACGTCCGATTTGGATGGATAACGGAGGTTCGTTGAAGGACCCCCTTCACCCAGGGCAACGTCGATCACGATCGGATCGCTTGCCAGCGACTTGTACGTGTTGGTGCGTGTGTCGAAGTAGCTGAAGCTGATGGTTCCCAGGTCGAAGTGTCCGTCGTGACGGGGGATCACCGTGTACTGGAACTCACGCGAGCCGCTCATGCCGCTTGCGTTCACGCTGATCTTGTCCACCACTTTCGGGTCATAGGCCTCGAAGTCACCCGGAAAGTCCAACTTCGGTGCATCGAGCAGTTTGAGGTTGGTGCGTCCGCTCATGCGCACGACGATCTCGATGGCCTCATTGGCCTTCACGCTGGTGCGGTCTGGTTTGAACCTGCAGGTCCAATTCCCCCACGGCACCGCCGAAGTCGGCCGGCGCGTTCGGCGGAAGTGCAAGCGCGGTGAATTCGACCGGGCTGCTCTTCAGGTCGATGCTGCTGCCCCGGTTGAAGAACGAGCGATTGACGATGCAGGTGAGTTCCATGGGCTCCACCCGCAGCTTGCCGCTGCGCTGTGGAAAGAGCAATTGCTTCTTCAACACAGCAACGCGGTAGCCGATCCCGTTCACCACCTGTTCGCTCCAGCCGCTTTCGCCGATCTCGATCTCCTCGCTCCAGAACCCGTTGAGCTTGGGAAGTTCGAACTTGGAAAGCTCCAGTGCCGCGTAGCGGTTGTACAAGGTGTACGTGGCCAGTACCTGTTCCCCCACGTATGCTTTGTTCTTGCTGAGCGATATGGTTACGAAAAGATTGGGGTCCGAGCGTTGCCCTTGCGCAGCACTTGCATCCGATGGTCTTGATCCAGCCTTGACCACTTCGATGGTGATGGGCTCCGTTTGAAGCGTTCCTCCGCCAACGCTCGCTTTCGACGCACCGATCGTGAACTTGCCCGGTGCAGTACCGGTGAGCAACCACGTGCGGCTCACCGATACGCTCATGCGACCGTTCGTGCTCACCATGTTGCTTCCGTAGCTCGGACCGCCAACGACGACGAGGCCACCAAGGTCCGGTGTGCTGAAACGATCGCCCGCATTGCTGAGCGTGATCGTGAGGCGGACGTGTTCCCCCACGGCGATGCTCTTGCGGTCCACGCTTGCGGTGAAGGTGATCTCTTGTGCGCGCAACGAGGCCGTGCCGCTGATGAGCGCCATCAAGAGGATGATCCGTGCTGTCCACTTCATGTCACCAGTCCTTTTCAATGCGACGACGTTGTACCGGGCGCATGCGAGCGCGCACCTTGTCCTGGGTTCCTTGTTCCTGGCGTTCCAGAGCATCGAGGATGCGCTCGGCATCCTGGGGAGCAATGCGACCGGGTTGGGGTTTCTTCCGACCGTCCTCGCGTTCGCCTTGCTGTGCTTGCTCTTGTTCTTGTTGCTCCTTCTTCTGCTGTTCCTGCTGCGCTTTTTGTTGGTCCTGTTCTTCCTTTTTCTGCTGTTCGTCCTGCTGCTTCTGTTGTTGCTGTTGGGCTTGCTGTTGTTGCTGTTGTTCCTTCAACAGCTCCTCCGCCAACTTCAGCATGCGCGCGTCGCCGGGGTGCGCTTGCAGGCCTTTGTCCAGTGTCTTCAATGCCGCGAGCTTGTCCTCCTTCACGTATTGTCTGGCCGCAAGGTTGAAGTACTCCTCTGCGGAGCTGGTCTGCGCCTGCGACACCATGACGGTGAGCAACATGGCGATCAAGTGGATGGTGCGCTTCATCATGAGGCTTTTGCTGCTTTGGTCACCACATCCAGCTTGTCCATGTATTCTTTCTTCGCCTTCAGGCTCGGGTCTTCCTTCAAGCCTTGCTGCATTACGCTCAAGGCCTCCTCGAATTTGTACTGTTCAACAAGTTCATCGGCCTTTTTCATGATCTGCTGCGCACGCGCGCTGAGTTCCTTGTCCTTGTCACCGTCGCCTCCTTTGCTGCCGTCATCCCCAGCATTGGGTCGACGGGTGATCAACCTCTGGGTATAGGCGAAGTTGTATCGCGCGTCGTCGTCCGTCGGCTGGTTGCGCAGGCTCGCTCGGAAACTCTCCAGTGCGGCGGTGAGGGACGAGTCGATCAAGGCTTGGAGGCGTTGAACATCGCGTTGGATCGAATCACGCAGTACGAATTGGCTCACTTTTGTGGCGATGTCCGGTCCCTCGACACGAATGCCGTCCAGCAGTTCCTGTTGCTGACGGGCGAGGGTATCGGCGAGCATCGCTTCCGCAAGGTGCGCATTGCCCAAGTTGAACCGTGCGCGAGCCTGTTCCAAGCGCGAACTGTCCATGGTGGCCGCTTCCCGGAAGTGCGCGATGGCCGACGTCCATTGCCGCATGCGGAAGTTGGCGTTGCCACGATCGAAGACCGCGCGTTCATCCAGCGGTGCTTCCGCAAAGGAACTGTCGGCCGCTGGGAACTGCCCATCGTTGTATCGTGCGGCCCCATGACGCAGTGCGCGTTCAGCGAGCTGTTCCTGCTCGCTGCCGCAGCCAACGAGCAATACCGCTGCTATGACGGGCAAGTTCCTCATGCGTTCAACGCCCGCCAGGCGGCACGCGGATTTCGCTGCTCGCCGAGCAACAGCGAACAGAGGCAAAGCACGATCGCCATCCCGAGCGGGTATTGGAACTGGTCTTCGTGCGCTGTGTAGATGGTGGATCCTGTTTCCGCCTTGTCCATGGTCTTCAATTGGTCCACCAGTTCGAGGATGCCGGTCGACGTGGTGGTGGCGCGCACATATGCGCCGTTGCCCTCCTTCGCTATCCGCCGTAACATGGCTTCGTTCAATCGGCTCACGACCGTGGTTCCATCGGCGTCCTTCCGGAAGCCTTGCATGCGGCCGTTCACCTTCACCGGAAGCGGTCCGCCTTCGGGTGTGCCCATGCCCACGGTATGCACCACGATGTTCTCGGCAGCTGCGCGCTGTGCGGCGCCGATGGCGTCATCCTCGTGGTTCTCCCCATCGGTGATGACGATGATGGCCTTTCCGCTCGGGCTCTCCCGGTCGAAGGACTGCAGTGCTAGATCGATGGCTGCGCCGATGGCGGTTCCTTGGGTACCCACGGATCCCGGTCCCACCGTGCTCAGGAACAACTTGGCGGCGGAACGATCCGTGGTGATCGGCAGTTGCACGAACGCCTCACCGGCGAACACCACGATGCCGAGCCGATCCCCCTTCGATCGATCGATCAGTTGCTCCAAGGCACGGCGCGTGGCGAGCATCCGGCTCGGCTTGAGGTCCTCGCAGGCCATGCTATTGCTCACGTCGACCGCCACCACCAGATCGATGCCCTTGGACTTGACAACCTCTTCTCGTGAACCCAGTTGGGGCGCGGCCAGTGCAAGGACCGCGAAACCAAGACCATGACGCAACAGGAGGAAGCGCAGCACCGTGCGTGTTGTGGAGACACCCGGCACCATGCGCTGCAAGGTGGTGCTGTGCGCAAAGCGTCTCAGCGCGCGGTTACGCCATGCCAGGTCGATGATGAACAGCAGGACCAGCAACGGTCCGCCAAGCATCCCTCGCAGCATTTCAGGCCGTTCGAAGCGGAAGGAGGGGACCTCACGATCCAGCAGCCACCATGTTCCGAGCATCAGCGCCCACGTAAGAAGTTCCACCGCAAGCACGATCACCGATGCGGACCTGAAATGGTATGTGCCCTGGCTGCTCATGCCATTCCGCGGAACAGGGTTCTGTCGAGCACACCGCCGGTCAGGAGGAGCAAGCAGCCGAACAAGGCCAGCTCGTGGTACTCCTCGATGCGGAAGGTGAACTGCTCCACTTCTATGCGCGTCTTTTCCAAGCGGTCGATCTCGGCGTAAATCTCCTTCAGCTTGCGCTCGTCCGTGGCGCGGAAATACTTGCCACCGGTCATGCTGGCGATCTGCTCCAGCGTTGCTTCGTCCAGATCCACGTCAACGTACTCGTACCGGTATTGACCGTCGGAGTATTGGGTGACGGGTGTGAGTGCTTTACCACGCGTTCCCACCCCGATCGTATAAACGCGGATGCCGAGTTCCTCGGCGATCATGGCTGCATCCACTGGTTGCACGGTGCCCGTATTGTTCACACCATCGGTGAGGAGGATCACCACTTTGCTCTTTGCTGTGCTCTCCCGAAGGCGGTTCAGTGCAGTGGCGAGGCCCATGCCAACGGCGGTACCTCCTTGGATCAGACCGGAACGAGAACCATCGAAGAGTTCCTTCAGTACGCGATGATCCGTGGTGAGCGGGCATTGGGTGTAAGCCTCCCCTTCGTACACCACCAAACCGATGCGGTCGTTGGGGCGACCATCGATGAAGTCCATGCCCACGCGCTTGGAAGCCTCGAGGCGGTCGGGCTTCAGGTCTTTGGCGAGCATGCTGGCGCTGATGTCGAACGCGATGACGATGTCTATTCCCTCGCGTTTAACATCTTCCTTGCTGTCGTGGCTCTGCGGCCGTGCCATGGCCAACAGCAACAAGGCCGTGCCGGCGATCGCTGCGGAAAAGCTCATCGGTCGTAGGAAGGCGACCAGATCGAAGGGGCGTTGCAACTGGCTCTTCATGGCCGACATCCGCACTTGCGTCGCCTGCCGCCCTTCACGCCAGTATCGAAGGACCACCACCGGTACCAGCACAAGAAGGAACCAGAGCACGTTCGGGTTTGCCAGTTCATAGCGCTGTACGAGGAGGTAGGTAACACAAGCAGCGCCCACCAGCGCGGCCAGTGTCCATCCCAGAAGTACCCAACGATCAGGTGCGCGGTGCATCGGCTCGGTTCGTTGGAACGGTTTCGCGGATGAAGCGCACGGCGCTCACCATCATTTGTTCGTTCTCCTGCGGTGAGGGCAGGGCTTTGGCGAACTTCACCATGTCCGCAAGACGAAGCAGGTTTGCCAAAAGACTTTGCTGCTCCATGGATAGTGGGCTCACACGCAGTTCGTGCAGCAATTCGTCCGTGGTGCGTTCGAGCGCTGGAACACGGTAGCGCTCTTCGATGTAGCCGCGCAACAGGTCCGTCAATCGCGACTGGTAGCTCTTGTGGTCGCCTTGCTGCCAGACCCGCTCCCTGTCCAACGCTTCCAATTGCAAAAGCACCCGTTCATGCAGCGGGATCACAGGAGCTTCGATCTCCACTTCGGGAACTTTCCGTCTGAAGCGGCGGATGAGCAGGATCAAGGCAACGAAAGCCAAAGCGATGGCGCTCCCACCTGCGATCCACATCCATTGCTCTCTCAGCCACCACGTCAAGCTGAAGGGCAGCTCGATCGGCTTGATGTCCTTGGTGTTGCTGCGCTGTCCAGTTGAATGCCCTGCACATGCAGCAGGAAGGCCTCGCTCTCCAGGTCCTGCATGCCAATGCGGAAACGCAAGGGGGGCAGCGCCCAGTAACCCGTATCGAACGAGGTGAGGTAGAGCCGACGCACCACGCGCATGCCTGCCACCCCTCTCCGTACCGTCTCCCTGTAGCGTGTCCAAGCCGCTGTCACCGACCACTTCGATGTGCGGTGCGAGCGTGTCGCCGATCATCGGCCATGTCACCGGGAGCCCGTCGGGGTCCACCTGCAGGGTGAGCACGACCTGCTCACCGATGAGGATCGAATCCCGGTCGATCTGTGCGGAAACGATCCGATCACCGCTCTGTGCGAACGCACCGAACGACAACAGGGAAGCGATGCAAGCGACGGTCCTCATCGTGCGCCCTCGCGTTGTTTGAATAGCCGCATGAGCGGGCGGACATATCCTTCGTCCGTTGTGATGACCGCGTTGTCCACACCGCTGCGGCGCAGGAGTTCGCGTGTGCGCTGCTGGTGTTTCAGGGCAGAAGCGCGGTAGGAGTTCCGCACCGCACGGCTGCCGGTGTTCACCCACCGCATGTCGCCGGTTTCCGGATCGGCGAAGCGCACCAGGCCAACGTTGGGTAGTTCGCTCTCGCGCGGATCGGCGGTGCGCAGCACAACGAGGTCGTGGCGACGGTTCGCGATCTTCAACGCATCCTCGTACCCATTGTCCATCATGTCGCTCACCAGGAAGGCGATGCTGCGCTTCTTGATGACGTTGTTCAAGTAGCGGAGCGCCTCGGCGATGTCCGTGCCCTTGCCGTCAGGGCGGAACTCAAGCAGTTCGCGCACGATGCGCAGGATATGGCTGCGGCCTTTCTTCGGCGGAATGAACTTATCCACCTTGTCGCTGAAGAGGATCAGGCCCACTTTGTCGTTGTTGCGGATGGCGCTGAAGGCGATGGTGGCGCATACTTCCGTGATCAGTTCCCGCTTGAGCAGTTGGGCGGTACCGAAGTCCTCCGAGCCGCTCACGTCGGCGATGAGCATGGCGGTGAGTTCACGCTCCTCCTCGAACACCTTCACGAAAGGATGCCCGAAGCGCGCCGTAACGTTCCAATCGATCGTCCGGACTTCATCGCCGGCACTGTATTCACGCACCTCACTGAAGGTCATGCCACGACCCTTGAACGCACTGTGGTATTCCCCGCTGAAGATGTGCTGGCTCAAGCCGCGTGTCTTCAGCTCGATCAGGCGCACCTTCTTCAGGAGGTCCTTGGTGTGTTGGGCGGTGTTCATGGTCATGTGCTCATGCGACCATGTGCACATGGGCACATGACCACATGCTCCCATCTCAGGGTACTTCAACCGTGTTCAGTACACGATCGATGATCTCCATCACGCTGATGTTCTCCGCTTCCGCCTCGTAGGTGAGCCCGATCCGGTGGCGTAACACATCGGGCATACGGCGCGCACATCCTCGGGGATGACGTAGCCGCGACGCTTTGTGAAGGCGAAGGCCTTGGCTGCCAACGCCATGTTGATGCTCGCTCGCGGACTACCACCAAAGCCGATCATGGCCGTTAGATCACCGAGTTTGTACTGGTCGGGCTTGCGTGTGGCGTACACGATGTCCACGATGTATTGCTCGATCTTTTCGTCCATGTATACTTCGCGGACGAGCTGGCGTGCCGCCAGGATCTCTTCGGCCTTTACCACTTTCTGCGCCTCGGGCATTCCACCGGGGCGCGTGTTCTGGCGAATGATGAGCTTCTCTTCCTCGCGGCGCGGATAATCCAGGACCACTTTCAGCATGAAGCGGTCGGTCTGTGCTTCCGGCAGGGGATAGGTGCCTTCCTGCTCGATCGGGTTCATCGTGGCAAGGACCAGGAAGGGTTGGGGTAACGCGTAGGTCTGTGAACCGATGGTGACCTGTCGCTCCTGCATCGCTTCCAGCAGGGCGCTCTGTACCTTGGCGGGTGCCCGGTTGATCTCGTCAGCAAGAACGAAGTTGCTGAAGATGGGACCCTTTTTCACGGTGAATTCCTCGCTGCGCTGGCTATAGATGAGCGTTCCGATGACATCGGCAGGCAAGAGGTCCGGTGTGAATTGGATGCGGCTGAAATCCACATCCACGCTCCGTGCGAGGGTTTTGATCGCCATGGTCTTCGCCAGGCCGGGCACGCCTTCCAGCAACACATGGCCATCAGCAAGGAGGGCGACCAAGAGCTTTTGGATCATGTCCTTCTGGCCCACGATCACTTTCTCCATTTCGCGATCGATCAGGTCCACGAACGCGCTGGCTTGTTGGATACGGTCATTGAGCATGCGGATGCTCTCCGATGTCACCGCAGGTGCACCGGTCGAAAGGGTCTCTTCCATGAGGGTTGTGGGTTGGCGTTCGGCCTACGGCCGTAAGCTCAACGCAAAGGTGCTGGAGGGCCGTTCGGGGGTATGGTCGAACGCGGTTAAAGTGTGTTAAGCATCGATCGAACACATTCCTACTTTCGACGGCATGGAGACGACCACCAAAGCCCTCACCCTTGCCGAGGCTACCGAGCATGTGCGGACCTTCCACGATGCGTTCGGGATACCCAATGCCAGCAGTCCCACAGGAGCTATCGGCGATCGTGATGCGTTGCTGCGCTACAAGCTCATTCGCGAAGAGAACGAGGAGTACCTGGATGCAGCGATGAAGGGCGATCTGGTGGAAGTGGCCGATGCCTTGGGCGACATCCTCTACATCCTCTGTGGCACCATGCTCAAGCACGGCTTGGAACACAAGATGGACGAGGTGTTCCGGGAGATCCAGCGGAGCAACATGAGCAAGCTCGATGCGGATGGCAAACCGATCTATCGCGAGGATGGGAAGGTGATGAAGAGCGCATTGTATTTCAAGCCCGATATCGCGTCGATCCTCGATCGGTCATGAACGTTCCTTCACTCCTTGCAAAGGCCCGCAACTCTGCGCTGCAACGCTGGTGGACCAACCTCATTTTTCCATGGATCGTTCCCTTCAACCGACCCCATGGGTTCAAGATCGTGCCGTTGAAGACCGGCGGCATCAGTGTTGAGATCCCGTATTGGCGCATCAACCAGAACCACATCAAGGGCATGCACGCGTGCGCTCTGGCCACGGCCGCTGAGATGTGCAGTGGACTATCCGTTCTTGAGCTGGTGGATCCCAAGCAGTATCGCATGATCATGCGCACGCTTCGGATGGAGTACCACTACCAAGCCAAGCAGCGCACAACCGCGAGTTGTGTTCCCACCGCGCGGGAGATCGAAGAGCATGTGGTTGGTCCCTTGCAAGCTGCGGACTCCGTGGATTACACCAACACCGTGATGCTCAAGGACAGCGCAGGGAACCACATCGCCACGGGCACGGTAACCTGGCAAGTGAAGCCGTGGAGCAAGGTGAAGACGAAGGTTTGAAGCTAGCGCGCGGCCATGCTGTTCCGGAGCAACGCGGCAGCGTGCCGTTGGGTCGCCGCCTTCATTTCATCGGTCATCTGCTTCGTCCGTTCAGCTTCTGAAGCGCGCAGGTCTTGTTCGCAAAGCGTGTCGCCGAGGTAGTCGTACAGCCCGATCGCCTGTTCGCCATCGAAGAGCAGCAGCCGATCATCCTCGATCAAACGGTACTGCCCACCCAGGTGGATCATCGCCCTGTTCGGTCGGTCGCGCTGGAACGTGCTTTGACCGAAGGTGTTCACCGATCCTTGGTAGCCGACAACATCAAGGATGGAAGGCACGATGTCGAGGTGTTGCGCAACACGTTCGTCTCTTCCGGTGAAGCGGCCATCGGGAGCGTAGAAGATGATCGGCACCGAGAAGCGTCCTGCAGGGTTCGTGTACCACGGCGGATGCTCGTTGTATTGAAAGGTGTGATCGCCGGTGATGACGAAGACCGAGTTGGCGAACCAGGGGTGTGTGCGCACCTCGTCGAAGAAACGGCGCAACGACATGTCCGTGTAGCCGAGGCTCTCATGGATCTCCTGACCGCCGGTCGGGAATTTCCCACGATAGCGTTCTGGTATCACAAAAGGATCGTGCGAGGAGAGCGTGAACACCGCCGAACAGAAGGGTTGGGGTAGTTCCTCGAGGCGTTCCGCGGACCATTGTAGGAACTCCTCGTCGTAGATGCCCCAGTGATCATCGTAGTGCTGGTCGTCGCCGAACTCGTCCTTGCCATGGTAGCGATCGAATCCGCAGGCCTTGGTGAACGAATCGAACTTGTATTCGCCGTTGATGCCGCCGTGGAAGAAGGCCGTACTGTAGCCCATCTCCTTCATCCGTGTGCCCAGCCCTTCCACTGGATTGCCCGCGTAGGCGGTGTTCATGAAGGCGTCATCGGTGAAGGATGGAATGCCCGCGAGTATCGAGCACATGCTCTTGTTGCTCCGCTCGGCGTTGGCGTAGGCATTGGTGAGCACGAGCGAATGTGCGCACAACGAATCCATGAAGGGGAAGTAGCCGGCGTTACTGTTGAGCGAGCCGAGGTATTCCCGCCCCATGCTCTCCACGATCAGCAAAATGACGTTGGGCTTCGGCTTCACACTGTCGCTCCGGATCTCATACCGGAGCGGCATCAACCGGTCGAGTTCTTCTGCCGTGAACCAAGTGCGCTGGCGCAGCGGAGGCTCTGTGAGCGAGTACCCCAAGGTGAAGGCCGAGTTCGTGACCAATGGCGCCCAGGCTGGGGCTGAATGATCGGCAGCATGTGCAGGCGAGAGCCCTTGATATTGCCATCCACCCCGCCCGACCAAGAAGAGCAAGCCTCCCGTCACCAGGAAGATGCCCAGTCTTGCTGCGAAACCACCGGACTGCTGCTTGAAACCCCTGCGCGCCGCGCGGATGACCACGACCAGCAAAACGAGGAAGATGACGGTCGCCCACCAGTACCGAAGGAGCATGCCCGGCAGTTCGCGAAAGCCAGCACCGGTCTGCCCCAGCACATCGCTCGTGAGCCGCTTGCCATTGAACCCGTAATAAGGGAGGTCGAGGCAACACACAACAAGAAGCGCGGCGTTCGCAACGACAAAGAGCACGGCCAGGGTCCGTTGCCACGCCTTCTTTTCGGACCACGGTAATGGAACGAGCGAGAGCACGATCCAAAGCGCGTTCGCGACTACGATCGTCATCGCATCGAAGCGCAGGCCTTGTAGTGTGATCCAGAAGAACTGGCCGGGGTCCAGTTCGGGGAAGGAAGAACGGTATGTCCAGAAGAAGATCCAGCGAAGGAGGGTCAAGAGCAGCAGGAGCATGCCCAGACGTTTGAGCAGCACGAGCGGGGCTTGCAGGTGCACGCGCATTCGTCGACTAGCGTTGCGCCAGTGTGCGCTTCACCGTGCTCGCGATCACCATCGCCAGCACCGCTCCGCTGAAGGCCAACCCCATGTCCTTCTGGGCATCCCACACATCGCCCTGCGAACCGAGGTAGGCCGCACCTTGCGCCGGAAAGAAGATATCGGCCACCGCCCATTCGATCAGCTCGTACGCCGCACTGAAGCTCATGGTGATCTCCACCGGCAGCGTCCAGCATACCCAGCGCGGCCACTGGAAATGGTTGAGGAAATAGTCGCGCATGGGGTAGGCGAGCAGGAAGCCGAAACTGAAGTGTACGATGCGGTCGTACTGGTTGCGCTCCCCGTTCAACACCTCTTGGATCCAGTATCCGAGCGGGTTCTCGGCATAGGTGTACATGGCGCCGTAGATGTGCAGCAGGATGTACACGAACATGAGCGTGTAGCTCAGATCGCTGAACTTGAACTTGCGGTGCGAGATCGCCAAACCACCGACGAAAAGGATGGTGAGCGCGTTCTCGGTGATCCAGTTGGCGCGGTCGGTGGTGCCGGCGAAGGTCCACGCCCATATCAGCGAGAAGATGACGAAATAGATCTTCAGCAACGTGTGCCGGCGGAACGCAACGCGCGCAGCGGAGGAGGCGGTGGTGAAGGGCATGGTGGCGTGGTGTGCGCCAAGGTGCGAACTATCGTTCTTCCTCGGGATCTTTCTCCGTCGGCTTCTTTCCCGCAATGCGGTACGCGACGGTAAGCGCGTACACCACGTTCTGGACCCGCTGCAGGCGCTCGAACGGTGTAATGCTCGTTTGAGCGCGCACATCGAAGGACCAGCGCTCGCCTTCCATTCCCATGCCCACCATGCCGCTCACCTGGAACCGCTTCTCGCTGTTGCTCAAGTTGTACTTGATGTCGTCCTGCAACTGTCCGTTGAGTCAGTACTGGTAGCGATCGTTGAGGAAGTAACTGAAACTGGGCCCCAGCAGGAGGTACAGACCGTCTGCGGCTTTGTCCGTGCTCACTTTCACACCGATCGGGACTTCCAAGTGCCGGAACGTGCTGCGTACCCGGGTGCCCTGTGCGGGATTGCGCACCGTGAACCCCTTGGTCATCCAAAGGATCTCGGGCATCAAGCTCACCTGTGGATGCAGCGGGGCTTCGAAATGCCAGCCGATCACAGGTCCCAGGAGCAGATTGGCGGTGTTGCCAAAGAGTTGGCCGTTGCTCTGTGTGGCCATACCGAACCCGATACGCGGTCCTTGGTGCCCTTGTAGAAAAGCGGGTTTCTCCTGGCCTATGGAAGCCAGCGCAACGCAGAGTGAGAGAAAGATGCAGAACGAACGCATGGAACGAAGATCGGTGATCGTTGCGATCAGCCGCCCGCCTTCAGCGCGACCATCTTCAACGCAGCCACCGCGCAGTCCACGCCTTTGTTGCCGTGCTTGCCTCCGCTGCGATCGCGGGCTTGCTCCATGCTATCGTCGGTGAGCACTCCGAAGATCACGGGCACGCTGAACTTCAGGCCAACATCCATGATGCCTTGCGTGGTGCCCTGGCATACGTAGTCGAAGTGCGGAGTTTCACCACGCACGATGCTGCCCAAACAAATGATGGCATGAAAAGGTCCATCCCTGCGCACGCGAGGATACGCTGGCGTGTACGCGCTCTAGCATGAACTGGGCACCCGCCGCCAACTCGAAGCTACCCGGTACCCAGCGTTCAACGATATCGACCTCGGCCACGCCGTGCTTCAGCAAGGTCTCATGCGCACCCCGGCGCAAAGCGTCCGTGATCTCCTGGTTCCACTCGCTCACCACCAAGGCAAAACGACGACCGGCGCCACTAGGGACGCCGGTCGGGTCGTAATGCGATAGGTTATGGTCCGCAGTGGACATGGCGATCTAGCCACCCATGGCTTCGGCATGCCCGGCGTACTTGCGCGCCTGGCTCGCTTCGCTGCTCGTGGGGAATTCATCGGCAATGCGCTTGAACGCACGTGCGGCGTCCTTCCAGTTGCCTGTCTGCTGGTGAACGATGCCTGCTTTCATCAAGAACATCGGTGTGGTGAAGTCGTTCTTCACCATGCTGGCTGCTTTTTCGAACTGCTTTGCGGCTTCATCGGTGCGACCGAGTTCCACCAGTGCATCGCCTTGATTGCCCACAGCCATGGTGCGGAGGATGTCATCGCCCAGGTCCGCCTCTTTGTAATGGGTGAGGGCGGCTTCGAAGTCGCCCTTCTGCATGTAGATGGCACCGAGGTAGTAGTTGGCGAGTTCGCCACTGGGTGTGCTTCCGAAATCAGCGGCAATGCTGATGAAGCCCGGCCACTGGTCGTCGCCGTTCATGGCCTTGTCAAGGGAATCGATACCGAAGTAGTACTCGGCCTTCCAGATCAGCTCGGCGGCTTCGGTCGCTTTCGGTTCGCTCACGAATTTCTTGTAGCCCAAAATGCCACCCACCACAAGGAGCACTCCGACGGCGCCGTAGGTGATCTGCTTCTTGTACTTGTCCAGGAACAATTCGGTGCGGGTGTACACCACGCCCAGGTCCAGGTCGCCCTGCTGTGGGGCCTCGTGCTTCTTGCTCATGCGTTACAGGATCGGTCGCTGCGGACCTTTTCCGGGCCGCAAATGTAGGATTCCGAGGGACTTACGGAAGTACGGTACGATCGTGGGGGAAAGCATGGTGGTTGGTCAGGTTCAAAGGCATACCACCAAGGCTCGGTGATCGGTCTACCTCCGAAGCGGTGGAGACCTCTTGCCCCAAGGCACCGGCGTACTTTGCACCCGCTATGGGTTTCCACCTCGCCGGGCTCGATCTCCTGCATTTCCGCAACCACCGCGAGGTGAAGTTGGAACTCGGTCCGGAGGTGAACTGCTTCACGGGGCCCAATGGCACCGGCAAGACCAATTTGCTCGATGCCGTGCACTACCTGGCGTTGGGCAAGAGCTATTTCGACCCCTTGGACATGCATAATATCCTGCATGGCGAGGAACTCTTCATGGTGCAGGGCCGCATGCACACCGAAGAGGGTGAGGACACCATACTATGCTGCGTTCGGAAGGGGCAGCGCAAGATCCTCAGCCGCAACCGCAAGGAGTACGACCGGTTGGCCGACCACGTGGGCCGCTATCCGGTGGTGATGATAACGCCGTACGATGGCCAGCTCGTGCTGGACGGTAGCGAGATCCGTCGCCGGTTCCTCGATGGCCTCATCGCCCAGTTCGACAAGACGTACTTGGAGGCGTTGATCCGCTACAACCGGACGCTGGCCCAACGGAACGCACTGCTCAAGCAGATGGCGGAACACGGGGGCGTCACCCGTTCCTCGTTCGAACCGTGGGATGAGCAGCTGGTGACTTTTGGCACGGCGATACATGCCACGCGTGCGGCCTTCATGGGCGAACTCACCCCGTTGTTGGTGGAACACTATGCCGGGATCAGCTCTGGTCCTGAATCGGTTGCATTGGAATACCGATCGCCGCTCGCGGAAGTGCCCATGGGTGAACTGCTCGGTCGTGCTTGGGATCGCGATCGCGCTGCCCATTACACGACCACGGGCGTTCACAAGGACGACCTGCTCTTCACCATTGATGGACAGCCACTTAAGCGCTTTGGATCACAGGGACAGCAGAAGACCTATTTGATCGCGCTGAAGCTGGCCCAGTTCGAGTTGACCGCCCACCGGACCGGTTGGAAACCGGTGCTGTTGCTCGATGACATTTTCGACAAGATCGATCCGCAGCGCATGCGCCATTTGCTCCAACTATTGAGCGGACATCGCTTCGGGCAAGTGCTCATCACCGATACCGATGCTGCCCGCTTGCACGCCGCGCTGGATGGATTGGACCTGGACACACGCTTTTTCCACCTCGATCACCATGGCATCGCCCGTGAAAAGAAGGAACGAACAGTCGCTGGGTGAAGCCATCGCACACCTGATCGACGCAGGTGGCATGCGGGAGAAGATGGACCAATTGGACATCGCCTCTTGGTGGGACGAGGTGGTGGGTGGTATGATCGCCAAGCATACCATGGGCATCACGCTGCGTCGCGGAAAACTCACGGTACGCGTGGATTCGGCCCCCCTCCGGCAGGAACTCACCTACATGCGAGACACCCTCAAAGAGGTGCTCAACCGCCGCGTTGGACGGGAGGTCGTGAAGGAGATCGTATTGCTCTGAAGATCAGAACCGCTCCCTTCCGCTGAAGAAGTACTCGCTCTCGATGGCGGCGTTCTCGTCGCTATCGCTACCATGTACCGCGTTCTTGGCCTTGCTTTCGGCAAAGGCCTTGCGGATGGTACCCTCCGCGGCTTGGGCCGGGTCGGTGGCACCGATCAGCTTGCGGAAGTCCTCCATCGCGTTGTCCTTCTCCAGGATCGCTGCGACGATGGGGCCGCTCGCCATGTAGTCCACGAGTTCGCCATAGAACGGGCGCTCCTTGTGTACCTCGTAAAACGTGCCCGCCTCCCCGTGGGAGAGGCGTGTGTACTTGAGCGCCACGATGCGGAAGCCGCTGCCGATGATCATGTCGATGATCTTGCCCATGTTCCCGGCGGCGACCGCCTCGGGCTTGATCATCGTGAAAGTCCTGTTACCAGCCATAGTGTGTTGTTGAAAAAGCGGCGCAAAAGTAATCGGCTCGTGGCAAAGCGCGCTCTGTGCACACTCCTTCCTTCGTGCAACCGCTGGCAGTGCTGGCGGACCACCAATCCGTGCGCCTCATGTCCCCACGTTTTTCGATCCCCTTGCTCGCCTTGGGTCTCCTTACCGCATGTGGCGGTGGCCCGGAGGAAACGACCAACCAGCCCACCACCGATGATCTGGTCATCGGCGGCGAAGAAGCCAGTGTGGCGTCGCTTTACCAGATGCCTACTCCGAACGAACTGTTCGGCTTGGTGAAACAGATGGCCGGCGAAGGGCACAAGCGCATGCTGAACCCTGCGAGCAATGTGGACCGGTACGTGACATTGAAGGGACGCGCTGTGAATTTCGGCGTGTACGCCACCGACCTGGTCTATGCCAGCAGCTTCAAACTGAACGTTGAAGTGGCACGTTACTATCTTACTACGAAGAAGCTCGCCGATGCCTTGGGTATCAACTCGGCCTTCACCGATGCGGATTTTGTTCGCTTGGAGAGCAATCTCACCCGCGGGGATTCCCTGGAGGTCATCAGCAACGATGCTTACCAACGTGCTTACGAAAAGATGCAATCGGAGAAGATGGGTCCTGTGCTCACCATGGTGCTGGCCGGTGGCTGGCTGGAGAGCATGCACTTGGTGATCCGCCAGATAGAGGCATTCGGCAAGAACGAGCAACTGATGGTGCGCGTGGGGGAGCAAAAAGTCACCTTGGAGCACCTCATCAGCATGATGGAGAGCTTCAAGGACGATCCGAACGTCTCCGGGATCTACACCGAGTTGCTCGTTCTGCGTGACATCTACGATCAATTGAACGTCACGCGTTCTGCCCACCAAGGCGCTTCGGCCAGCGGCCGCATGGTTCTTGGTGACGATGTGAGCGTGGAGATGACAGATGCCAAATACGCCGAACTGATGCAGGCCGTGGATCGCCTGCGCACTGAATGGACGAAACCAGAGGACCAGAACGAAAGAACAGCGCCATGACCCGCATGACCGAACAACTGCTCGCCACCGCCTTGCTCGTCTTGGCCCTTGTGCCGGCTTCGCTTGCCCAGAGCGAGTGCCCCGAATACCACAAGTTCAACTGTGACCGCGCCGGCGACAGCCGCTTCAGCGTGAACGGCCAAAGTCGCAGTGCTGCGGTGAAGGTTGGTGAGGAGACCGAACTCAACATCATCGTTTACCGCTCGCAGGACTACCGGATCAGTGTTTGCCACGACGAGAAGATCCTCGGTGAGGCGCTCGCCATCCGCTTGGTCGAGAAGGTGCGTGTACCGAAGGAAGGAGGGGACCCCTCGAAAAAGGAGTTCGTGGAAGTGGAGAAGGTATTGTGGGACAACACCGAGCACGACATGCTCCAGGAGATCGAGTTCTCCTGTACCGCTACCAAACGTATCGCCGTGGAGGTGAACGCCCCGGGTGCAGCTGAACGCAAAGGCCGCCACGCCGATGAGGATATCGGTTGCGTGGGCATCCTGATCGAGCACATGCCCACACCGGGCTTGGGCTTCTGATCCGACATACAAGCACTGCGATGGGGCGGCTAACTTGCCGCCCCATGCTTTCTCCATCGGCCCCTGCCGAAGCCATAGCTGCGTTGAGAGACCTGCTCGCTTCGCCCAAGCGATGCGCCATCGTTACCCACTACAACCCGGATGGCGATGCGGTGGGTTCGAGCCTTGGCCTTCTCCATGTCTTGCGGGCCGCAGGACATGATGCGCGGGTGTTGCTGCCCAATACACCTCCATCCTTCCTGCAGTGGTTGCCCGGCTACACGGAGTGTATTGCCTTCGATCGCAAGGGAGAGGAAGCGCTGTCGGTCATTCGCAACAGCGAGGTGCTCTTCTGCTTGGATTTCAACCGGACCGACCGTGTGGGAGGTCTGGAGCAAGCGGTGAAGGACGCCCCCTTGAGGGTGCTCATCGATCACCATCAGGACCCGGACCCTCTTGCAAGGATCACCTTCAGCGATACGGAGGCATGCGCCACGAGCCAGATGGTGGTGGACATCGTGCATGCGCTGGGGCTTGGTGAACACATCGGGGCGAACGCTGCAACCTGCCTCTATACCGGCATTGTTACCGATAGTGGCTCGTTCCGTTTCGGCAGTACAACCTCCCACACGATGCGTGTGGCTGCCGATCTCATGGATCGCGGCGTGCGCATCACGCAAGTGCACGAGTCCATCATGGACGACAACCGGGAGAGCCGTTTGAAATTGCTCGGCTTCACCTTGAACGAGCGTATGGAAGTGCATCCTGAACTGGACACCGCCATCATTGCGCTCAGTTTGGCCGACCTGAAGCGGTTCAGTTTCCAAGCGGGAGATACCGAAGGCTTTGTCAATTATGGGCTTTCCATTCGGGGGATCCGGCTGGCGGCCTTTTTCATGGAGCGACCGGACATGGTGAAAGTGAGTTTGCGCAGCAAGGGCGACCTGGCTGTCGACCGCTTCGTGAACGAGCATTTCAACGGAGGCGGTCACCGGAATGCCGCAGGTGGACAGAGCAAAGAGTCGCTGAAGGACGCGGTCGCCCGTTTCCGTTCGTTGCTACCGGCGTTCATCGCCGCTCATCCCGCATGAAGCTCTACGCGTCATTGCTCCTTGCGATCGCCGCGTGCAACGGTGATGGTGTCGTGCCGTCCCAGCAGGCGAAGAAAGCCCCTACGGATCTCGTCCAGGAGAACAGGGATGCGGTGAAACTGGAGGACCGCGATATAGACCTCTATGCACAACGCAATGCGCTCCGATTGATCAAGAGCGGCACGGGTGTCCGTCACCAAATGCTTCGGGATGTTCCGGGCGATAGCATTCGCACCGAGCAATGGGCCAAGGTCCACTACCGAATGGAACTGCTCAACGGCGATACCGCTTACGCGACGGTGAGGGGTGAACCGGAGTCCTTCCTCGTTGGCATGGACAACGTGGAGAGTGGACTGCATGAAGCCATCCAGCACCTTTCACCCGGGGATAGCGCCGTGATCGTGATCCCCAGCTATCGTGCCCACGGCCTTATCGGTGATCAGGACAAAGTGCCCATGCGCAGTTCCGTGGTGTATCGCATCGGGTTGGTATCGGTGACCCCTGATGAGTAGGCTGGTCCTTTTGTTCGCGCTGTTGTGGGTCGTTGCATGCGGTCGATCGCCCTATCCCGGATACAAGGACGTTGGCTCGAACGTGCACCTGCATTTCATCACGTTGGGTGAAGGTGGGCAACTCGCGAACGACAGCGATAGTGTTCATGTGCGCTTTCGGGCAGCACGCTTGGGCGAAGCCCCCGGATCCTATTGGAGCAACGAGCAGTGGTATTTGGTGAAGGACCTCCGCGAGGGTGCCATGCGGCCGGTCTTGCGACGTCTGCATGTGGGTGATAGCATGAGCGTGATCGCGCCAACGGCTGCTTGGCCATGGAAAGCACTCTGGCGGGCGAATGCACTGGAACATCCGGACACGGCCTTGTTGTGTACCGAACTTTCCTTGCTCGCCATCCGCACGCCTTCCGAGATCCGCGCCGATGCCGCACGTTTGAAGCTGAACGACCCCGAAGGGTATGAGCGTCGTTTGATCCATGCCTACATCGAGCGTTCGGGTGAAACATGGACCCGATGGGGGACGAGCGATCTCCACTACATCATCACCGGCTCGGCCATCGACACCAACCGGGTGAAGAACGGCCAAGTGGTGCAACTCTCCTGGACCGGCGAGCGACTGGAGGATGGGCAGGTCTTCGATGAACATGGAGGCGATGGACAAGCCTTTCCATGGATCTTCGGCACACCGGATCAGCTGGTGCAGGGTATCGAGACCGCTGTGAGCTTGCTCCGCGAAGGGCAGGAGGGGCGGTTCATCCTACCATCTTCCCTTGCGTTCGGAGGAAAGGGCATTCCGGGCACGTTGGACCCTTGGTCACCCGTTCTATACACAGTTCACTTGCAGGCGGTGGAGCGGGGCAGCTAGAACCCTTGCTCATTCCTTGCGTAGGAACGCGGCGATGCGCGCACGGGTGGTCATACTCCTATGTCTGAGCCAGGTCCTTTCGGGGATGGCACAGGAACGTTTCGGGATCGCCCACAGCAACTACGCGGGCAACGATGCCACTTACCTGAACCCCGCGCGTTCGGCCGGCCAGTGGCCCTACGCCGACATCCGTCTCGCGGGACTGGATCTATACGCATGGAATAGTTTGGTCGCCTGGAGTTCGCGCGAGCAAAGGCTGGTGGGCGAAGTGCGCAGCGGCATCGCTGGAAGTACGGGTGGTGAAGTGATCATGCGAAGTGCCACAAGTGGCGCGCATCGTGGTTTCGTACAAGCGAACGTGCTTGGTCCCGCTTTCTCGCTCTCGCTCGGAAGAGGGACCATAGGTGCAGGCGTAAGAATGCGGACGTACACGAGTGCGACCGGCATTTCTTCCGCCATGGGCAACTTCATCTTCCACGGTCTGGGTTATCGCCCGCAACACGGCATTCGCTACCAAGAGGAAGGAGTGCGTGTGCTCACTGCCGCATGGACCGAATTCGCCGTCAATTATGCCCATATCCTGAAAGCCGAAGGATTTGGGTTGTTCAGCGCGGGTATCAACGCCCATTACAACCTTGGGCATGCCGGTGGTGCTTTGCAGTTCGAAACGCTCGACTACACGGTGATCGATAGCGCACGGCTCGTGGTGCATGAAGCCACTGCTCGTTATGGCTTCGCCATGCCAGCCATGAGCGCGGGTTACGGCTGGGGTGCGGACCTGGGCGTTACCTACGAGCGCACGCTGGAAGAAGCCGATGGCTACATGCCGCACCGTGCTTCAGGCGGCTGTGACCCCTTGCGCTATCGTTACCGTATCGGGTTATCGCTGCTCGATCTCGGGGGCCTCCGCTTCAGGCAAGGGCAGGCGGGTAGCATCAGTACGGGCACCGCTTCCATCAGCGACTACACGAACATCCCGGTGAATGAAGAGAGCGACTTGGATAGTCTCCTTTCCACCGCGACGAATTGGGACCGGGAAGAGTCCTTCTCCATCGGGACACCCACCGCTCTCGCGTTGCAGTACGATCAACGTGTAGCGAACAATACCTATGTGGCCCTTGTAGCTGTCCAGAACGTGAGCTTCCAGAACAGCACACGCTTGCGCCGAACAAACTCCGTTTCCATCACTCCGCGCTTCGAGACGCGCTACGTGGAAGCTGCCTTGCCCATCACCCTGCACGAGTACGATCTGCGCCGTCCTTCCGTGGGCTTCATGCTCCGCTTCGAAGGGCTGGTGGTCGGTACTGATCACATCTTCCCCTTCATCAATACGCGCGACGTGTACGCGGCTGACATCTACTTCCGCTTGCGTTGGATGATACACCGCAGTCCCTTCTGCAAGGGCAAGCGCAGCGGTGCGCACCACACTGGTGGCAAGGACTCGCTGCCTTGCGCCACGCCGAACGACTAGTCAGCGCGGCCAGATGCCCAGAATGAACACGGCGGGCCGCTTTCCAAGTTCCGGCTTCTCCTTTCGCCAGCGAGCGATCTCGCACGAGCGAACACTACCGCCCGTTTGTGTCACATCGATGGCGATGGTGAGCACAGTGTCCGGCGCACATTCCTTCAATAGATCGGCAAGCAGGGCATCATTGCGGTAGGGGGTCTCAATGAAAAGTTGGGCAGCCCCGGTCCGTATCGCCTCCTGTTCCAAGCGCTTGATCGCTTGCTTGCGTTCATGCGGTTTCACCGGCAGGTAACCGTGGAAGGTGAACTGCTGTCCGTTCAAGCCAGAGGCTGCCATTGCAAGCAACAGTGAACTCGGTCCGATCAATGGCACTACGTTCACACCCGTTGCATGAGCAGCTTGCACCAATCGCGCTCCCGGATCGGCGATGCCTGGCATTCCCGCTTCGCTGATGATGGCAGCATCACGACCGTCCTTCAACAGCCTGAGCATGTCGCCGACCTCTGCCGCTTTACTGTCCTTGTCCAGTCGGTGCATCTCCAAGATCGCTAGATCGATCCCCGGTACCATGCGGCGCAGCATCTGTCGCGCCGTCTTCTCGTGTTCGCAGAAGTAGAGATCGATCCGTTGCGCGAGTGCGATGTTCTCCGGGGGCAGTTGCTCGATGCCACCGCCATCACCCAGCCATACCGGCATCAGGTAGAGCGTCCCGTATCGATCAGCGTTGGACATGATCGAGCAAGTTGGTGCATGCCTCCATGAGCATGTCGTGTACGTCATCGAAGTCATTGTCCCCACCGTAGTATGGGTCGGGTACTTCGCGCAACGGATGATCCGCGGCGTGATCCATGATCAGGACCGCCTTGCAGCGTGCGCATGGCGAAGGTGCGAGCCTGCGCATGTTGCGAAGGTTGTCCGCATCCATGGCGCAGAGCAGGTCGAAGCGGTCGAAGTCGGTAGCAACGAATTGTCGCGCTCGCAGGTCGCTTATGTCGATACCATTTCGTCGCATGGCGGCTTGTGCGCGGCGATCAGGAGCTTCGCCCACATGATAGTCTCCGGTGCCCGCGGAATCCGTTTCGATCGCGATGCCACGTTCACGGGCGAGGTGGCGCAGTACGCCTTCCGCCATTGGCGAACGGCAGATGTTGCCTAGACATACCATGAGGATCTTCACGGGGCGAAAGTCGCGAAAAGCGAAAGGCCCCCGGATCGCGGAGGCCTTTCAGTGGGAGTGGATCGTCAGGCTGAGCCTGGCGAAGCCTAGTGTATGCTCAACTTCTTCTCCAGATCCTCCAGGTAACCGCGGAACTGCTTGTCGGTCTCCTGCAGGTTGTTCACGGTGCGGCAGGCATGCAATACCGTGGCGTGGTCCTTCCCGCCGCAGTGCGCACCGATGCTGGCCAGTGAGCTCTTGGTCATCTTCTTCGCGAAGTACATCGCGATCTGGCGGGCCTGCACCACTTCGCGCTTGCGCGTCTTGCTCTTCAGCAGTTCGATCGGCAGATCGAAGTAATCGCACACCACCTTCTGGATATAGTCGATGCTCACTTCGCGCGCTGTGTTCTTCACGAACTTGTCGATCATCTGCTTCGCGAGATCGAGCGTCACGGCCTTCTTGTTCAGAGAGCTTTGCGCGATCAAACTGATCATCGCTCCCTCCAGTTCACGGATGTTCGTGGTGATGCTGTAGGCGAGGTACTCCACCACCTCCTTCGGCAGGTCGATGCCTTCGGCATACATCTTCTTCTCCAGGATGGCGATGCGCGTTTCCAGACCGGGCGTTTGCAGGTCGGCGCTGAGGCCCCACTTGAAGCGGGAGAGGAGACGCTGCTCCATGCCGGCCATTTCCACCGGTGCCTTGTCGCTGGTGATCACCAATTGCTTGCCGCTTTGGTGCAGGTGCGTTGAACACATGGAAGAACACGTCCTGGGTCTTCTCCTTGCCAGCGAGGAACTGCACATCATCGATGATGAGCACGTCCATCATCTGGTAGAACTGCGAGAAGTCGCCCACGGTGTTGTTCTTCACCGCTTCGATGAACTGCTGCGTGAACTTCTCCGCAGGAACGTAGAGTATGGTCTTGTCCGGGTGGTTCTTCTTGATCTCGATGCCGATCGCATGGATCAAGTGCGTTTTTCCGAGACCAACGCCGCCGTAAACGAGCAACGGATTGAAGGCGGTGCCGCCGGGCTTCTGCGCCACGGCATATCCGGCACTACGGGCCAATCGGTTGCAATCGCCTTCGATGAAATTGTCGAAGGAATAGTTGGCGTTGAGGTGGCTCTCGACCTTGATCTTGCGCAGGCCGGGTATGACGAACGGGTTCTTGATGGGGCTGTTCGCCACATCGATCGGCAGGGATACCGACGGGTTCTTCGTTTCACGCGTGTTGCTCTGCGGCACTTTCACCGTGTAGGGGTGAGCGCTCTGGAATCCGTTCTCCATGATGATGGAGTACTCCAAGCGGCCGTCGGTGCCGAGCTCCTTGCGGATCGTTTTCTTCAGCAGGCTGATGTAATGCTCTTCCAGCCATTCATAGAAGAACTGCGACGGCACTTGGATCGTGAGCACACTGTCCTGCAGCTTCAACGCCCTGATCGGTTCGAACCAGGTCTTGAAACTCTGCGGGCTCACGTTGTCTTGGATCACTTCCAGGCACCGCTCCCATGTCTTCTCGTGGTCTTTCTTCATGGAACTAGCTGCGGTCGTTCGAGGTGATTGGTGGTTCGGTGGTCATTCACATCACAACGCATCGTTGAGCGAGGTGGTGGGAAGGGGCGCAAATATGGATCGAAGAAAGTGAAAAAAAAACGCGACAGCTCACTTGACGGCAAGGAAAATTTTACGCAGCCGTCACATTGCATCATGTCCTCCGAACGCCTTGCTGGGCGCGGGTTTGCGAATGTCGCACTTGTTGTGTACATGCGAACAGTGCCGTGATCGCCATCGATCGCGTTCGTGTACGGGCCGGTCGGATGTGGAACGGGTCGGTGGTCCATCGCGTTGCTGCGGTGAAGGTAGTCCAGTGCGGAGCACGAGGCAACTTGGTTCCAAGGGTGCGCGCATGCCCGGCTATCTTGCCGACATGTTCACCCACGCCACGCAGTTGCGCGTTCGCTATGGCGAGACCGACCAGATGGGCTACGTGTACTACGGGGACTACGCCGAATACTTCGAAGTTGGACGTGTGGAAGCGTTGCGCAGCTTGGGTTTCCCGTACAAGCGCATCGAGGAGGAAGGTGTCATGCTTCCGGTCCACGACTTGCACGTGAAGTACCACCAACCTGCCCGTTACGATGATCTGCTGACATTGCGGACGCACATCGAAGCAATGCCCTCCGTGCGGATCGTTTTCCGGCACGAGTTGCTGAACGAAGCCGGGACCTTGCTCTCGGAGGCGAGCATCACCCTTGTGTTCGTGGATCGTTCAACGATGCGTCCCTGCCGGGTGCCGCGGTCGTTGGTCGACGTGCTTGCTCCTTACTTCGGTTGATCGACAGGCTGTGTACTGATGTTCATGCCGCGCCATCGGTCGGCCAGTTCCGCCGCCTTGCTTTTCGGGACGCGCGCGATACCGGAACAACCTTCATCGAAGTGTTTCTCGATCACATCGCCCTCGATCGCCATGAGTTCGCGTTTCAGGTTCTCGAACAACGCGAAGGAGCACGAGAACCGAAGGTGGGTCATCACCATCCGTTCAACGACGGTCGCGTTCGCGATCGCCGATCGTGCGGCATCACCGTACGCCTGCACCAACCCGCCTTTGCCAAGTAGCGTTCCACCGAAGTAGCGCACCACCACCACAGCGGTGAAGGTGAGTTGCGATCCGATGATCGCGCGCAGGATCGGTAGACCCGCTGTTCCGGATGGTTCACCCGCATCGCTGGATCGTTGTCTCGTGCCATCCTCACCGAGGATGTACGCGAAGCAGAAATGCCGTGCCCCAGGATGATCCGTGACGATCCGCTGAAGTTCGATCTTGAAGTCATCCTCGTTCTGGATCGGAACGACGATGCCGATGAACTTGCTTGCCTTTTCGCGAAGCACTCCTTCTGCACGGGCTGCGACCGTTCGATAACGATCAACGCTCATGCTGTGGTTCCCATGATGATGGACAGGGCCAGCACACATACAATGACCCCGACCCATTGGCGCCCGGACGGATCCTCCCTGAACAAGAGGATCGCCGCGAACGTGCTGAAGAGGATGGCCCCGATGTTCATGAGCGGGAAGATCGTGCTGGCGGGCATGGCCCCTTGTCCAAGAGCGCTCACCAAGAGGAACAGGGATGCGTAGTTGATCGTTCCCAACGCGGTGCCCCCGATCCACGCCCTCGATGAGCGGAGTTCTTCCCCTGTTTTACGCAGGAACAGCAGCACCATACTGGAAGCGAACGCGGCTCCAAAGCACAAGGTGGTGAACGCCGCTTCGGTCGTTCCGGTGGTGAACGAGCGCTGGGCAACCGTCACTCCGATATCACAGAGGCCACTACCGAGGAAGATGATCAATGGAAGCAACCACGAACGGTTGCCGCTGCGGTGCTCCGACCGTTGCATGGTCAGTATCAAGCCTGCCAGGCTTAGTGCGATGCCGATCCACGTCCCCAAGCTCACATGCTCCTTGAAGATGAACGCGGTGGCGACCACCGTGAGCATGAGGCTCATGCGACCTGCGATGGTGGTGCGCGCCGCACCCGCCCGTTGCGCCGAAACACCGGTGAGGGAGAACACCGCCACGAACAGGCAACCCAAGCCTGCACTGGGAAGCCACAGCGCAGAGGTATCTCCGGCGTTCCACGGTGGATGCATGATGAGACCACAGACGAACGCGACCAAGTAGTTGACCGTGATGGCTGCTTGCAAGGGCACCGCGAAGCGCTCGAAGTATTTGAAGGTGATGGCGAACCCGGCCACGCACAGTGCCGCGAGGATCACCAAGACCATTCCTCCGCAGGGGCTTGTTGGTGTGTGTGGAAGTCGATCTTATCCGGACCACTTGCAAGCGTTCGCACCGATGCGTTGTTGAACAACGGTGCCGGTGTACCGGCCATGTATCGTACAGGCGCAATGATGACACGTGCCTCATCCCAGAGATCGCGCTTGATGAAGTGCCCCAGGAGCTCCGCGCCACCTTCCACCAGGAGGGGATCGTATCGAGCGCAGGTGCAACTCGGTGAGCACCTTGTCGATGGGGTCATCGCTCTGCCCCAGGATCAGCTGCTCCACCGATAACTCCGGACGGACATGTGATGTGAAGAGCAAGGTCGGCGTGCTGCCATCGAAGACATGCGAGCCAGCGGGCGTCCTGCACCCACGGTCGATGACCACGCGCATCGGCGAACGACCCTCCACATGGCGCACGTTCAAACGCGGATCGTCGTTGATCACGGTACGGCTGCCAACAAGGATCGCTTGTTCTTCACCGCGCCACCTGTGCACGAGCACATCGGTCGCCGGATCGCTGATGCGTTGCACAACGCGCTCTCCACGCGGGTGCCTATCGAGGAAGCCATCACCACTTTGTGCCCACTTGAGCACGATGTAGGGACGTGCTTTCTCCACTGATGTGAGGAAGCGGCGGTTCGTCCAACGAGCGTGCGCCTCTTCAACCCCGACGGTCACGCTGACACCGGCGCTTCGCAACCGCTCGATCCCTTGTCCGCTTACCGCTGGGAACGGATCCGAATGTGCGATCACCACCTGCTTCACTCCACGTTCGATGATCAGTTCCGTGCAAGGCGGCGTCCGTCCATGGTGGTTGCACGGCTCCAGGTTCACGTACAACACAGCGTCCGAAGGGACCGGTCCATCCCCGAAAGCAAGCAAGCAGTTCACTTCCGCGTGCGGTTGTCCTGCGCGGTGGTGCCAGCCTTCGGCAAGCAAGCGACCTTCCTGTACCAGAACGGCACCCACCAGTGGATTGGGAGCAGCACTGGATGCTCCCAGTCGGGCGAGCTGCAGGCAACGTTGCATCCAGTGGGCGTGGTCAGGCATCACGATCGGGAGGGGAGGGCAAAGGTGCTTCGATCGAATGCTCGCTGGATGCGCCCTCTACTTTTGCGCCTTCCCGTGAACGGGACCGTGATCCATGCGAACCGCCGACAATCGGGTGATCTCCGTGCTCTCGCAGTACCGCGAGCAACTCGGTATGCTCTACCCGGATGGAGAGGTGAAAGCCATCACGCGCTCCGTGTTCCAGGAGATGCTCGGTTGGGACATTTCCCAGATGGAGATCCGCAAGTTCGAGTCGCTCAGCGAGTCGGAACTGTTGAAGGTGTACCTACCTCTGGAACGATTGCGAGCAGGCGAACCATTGCAGCATGTGCTTGGCTCCGTGTACTTCCACGGGCTTACCCTGCGCGTTACGCCCGATGTGCTCATACCCCGACCGGAAACGGAGGAACTTGTGGAGTTGATCGTTGCGAACGGATTCAGCCCAACTCGTATCGTGGACGTGGGGAGCGGAAGTGGTTGCATCGCATTGGCATTGAAACAAGCCTTCCGGAAAGCGACCGTGACCGGTGTTGATGTTTCGGAGGCGGCACTCATCGTTGCCGCAGGAAACGGGGCCCTCAATGAGTTGCACGTGGAATGGCAACTGGCCGATGTGCTCGACGCCTCGTTCCATCTGCCGAACGGAACGGACCTGGTAGTGAGCAATCCGCCGTACATACCACGTTCAGAGGAAGGCACGCTGGCCGAGCACGTGCGCGCGCACGAACCTCCTATTGCACTGTTCACGCCTGACGAGGATCCCTTGCTATACTATAGGGTCATCGGTGGAAAGTCCTTGGCGGCGCTTCCCACGGGCGGCCACCTTTGGTTCGAGTGCCATTGGAAGTACGCCACTGCGGTCCGCGACCTGCTTCTGCCGATGGGTTTCGCCGCCGTGGACCTGATGGTCGACATCAGTGGCAACGAGCGTTTCATTCACGCCATCCGATGACAGTGCGGGCCGTTGTCCTTGTGGTTTCGATCGGTTGGTTCCGCTTCTTGTTCGGGCAGGATACGATCCCACCACCCAAGGCCGCGTTCCGGATCTTCTTCAACTTCGATTTCCGCAGCACCTTCGTCAACGCCGATCCCGTGCGCTTCTACGGCTTTCGCCTCGGCGCGCAACGGAACCTGGACATGCTCTCCATCGGCTTCTATGGTCTTGGCGATCCGTACGTGCAGCCTTCGGTGGACCTCGCCGGAATAGGCAAGCGTGAGTTGCGCACCGATTTCGACTACACCGCGCTCACCTACGAGCGTCTTTTGATCAACTCCAAGCGATGGCAGGTGGGTGTTCCGGTATCCATCGGGCTCGGCAACTACCGCAAGAGCTACCTCAACGAAGAACAGAAGCTCGTTCCCTACTCCACCAATGAACTCGTGCCGTTGGAGGCATCGCTCCATGCCGATTACAATTTGTTCTGGTGGATCTTCATCGGCGTGGGTGGTGGTTATCGTCATGTCCTGGCGGCCGATATCGATGCGACCAAGACCCTGAGCGATTGGACGTATTACGGGAAGGTCGGGCTGCGGCTGGGTGAAGTGGTGAAGCGCGTACGAACGAAGATCAAGAAGAATGGAGCGCAAGGAAGCTGAAGAGCGGATCAGGGAACTGAGCAGGGAGTTGGAGGAGCACAACCATCGCTACTACGTGCTCGCGCAACCGATCATCAGCGACCTAGAATTCGACTTCAAGCTGAAGGAATTGGAGGCGTTGGAGAAGGAGTGGCCGGAGTTCGCTTCACCCAACAGCCCCACGCAACGGGTCGGTGGCGACATCACGAAGGGCTTTGAGACCGTGGCGCATCGTTACCCGATGCTTTCGCTGAGCAACAGCTACAGCCGGGAAGAGGTGTCGGAATTCGTGGCAAGAGTGGAGAAAGAGATCGGCAGTACGATCTACGTGATGGAGTTGAAGTACGACGGCGTGGCCATCAGCCTGAGCTACGCGGACGGTGAACTAATGCGGGGCGTGACGCGTGGTGATGGTGAGAAAGGCGACGAGATCACCGCCAATGTGCGTACCGTACGTTCCATCCCGTTGAAGTTGCGCGGTGATTTTCCCAAGGAACTGGAAGCGCGCGGCGAGATCCTCTTCATGCGTGCCCAGTTCGATAAGTTGAACGCCGAGCGGGCGAAGAACGGCGAGGAACTGTACGCCAATCCACGTAATACGGCCGCTGGATCATTGAAGCAGCAAGACCCCAAGGACGTGGCCAAGCGCGGGCTGGACAACTTCATCTACACGCTCCAAGGCGAGCATCTTCCAACGAAGAGCCACTACGGCAACATCATGGCCGCGCGCACTTGGGGCTTCAAGACACCGGATCCCTCCAGGCGCTTCATCGAGCGTGCGAACAACGTGGAAGGCATCATGGCCTTCATCGATCATTGGGACAAGGCAAGGCACAAATTGGAGATGGACATCGACGGCATCGTCATCAAGGTGGATGATCTGCGCATCCAGGAGGAGCTCGGTCTCACGGCGAAGAGCCCACGCTGGGCCATCGCGTACAAGTTCCAGGCGGAACAGGCCGCCACGCGATTGAACGACGTGGTCTGCCAAGTGGGTAGGACAGGGGCCATCACACCGGTGGCTGAGTTGGAACCCGTGCTTCTTGCTGGCACCACCGTGAAGCGCGCTTCGCTCCACAACGCCGATCAGATCGCCAAGCTCGATCTGCACATCGGCGATACGGTGTTGGTCGAAAAGGGAGGAGAGATCATTCCCAAGATCGTGGGTGTGGTGATCGAAAGGCGGTCGAAGGATGCTTCCATGGTGCTGTTCCCGCAGGTGTGTCCGGAATGCGGAACGGAATTGATCCGGTTGGAGGGGGAGGCGCAGCACTATTGCCCGAACGAGCACCTGTGCCCGCCGCAGATCACAGGGCGCATCGAGCATTTCGTTGGGCGCAGGATGATGGCGATCGATGGCTTGGGAGGTGAAACCGTGCAGGAATTGGTCAACGCAAGGCTCATCGGCAACGTCGCCGATCTCTACGAACTGAAGAAGGAGCAACTCCTCGAGCTGGGCAAGGGTTGGGGCGAGAAGAGCGCCCAACAGGTGATCGCCGGCATCGAGGCGAGCAAGAAGATACCCTTCGAGCAGGTGCTCTTCGCCATCGGTATCCGGCACGTGGGTGAAACGGTGGCCAAGAAGATCGCGCGAGGAGCTGGCAGCATGCAGCGCCTCGCGGCCATGACCCCGGAGGAACTGGTGCAACTGGATGAAGTGGGGCCGGTGATCGCCGAGAGCATCGTGGACTTCTTCGCCGTGCAGGGCAACCGTGACATCGTGGACCGCTTGCGTCAACACGGCCTTCGGATGGAACTCGACCCTTCCGAAGTGGTGGTCGCTGGCGACAAGCTGAAAGGCCTCACCTTCGTGGTCTCCGGAGTTTTCCGGAATTTCAGCCGCGACGGCATCAAGGAGACCATCGAACGCAATGGAGGCAAAGTGTCCGGTTCCATCAGCAGCAAGACCAGCTATGTGCTGGCCGGTGCGGACATGGGCCCTGCCAAGCGCACCAAGGCCGAAGAGCTCAAAGGTACCCGTCATCGATGAGGATGAATTCACCCGCATGATAGGAGGATGAAGCTCTTCGACCGCTTCAAGGAATGGATGGGGATCCGGCGTCTGCTGCGCGATCTGCCGCAGGACCGCAAGCCCATTGCACGCAACCTGGGGCTCGCCCGCAAAGTGGCGATCGTGTACGTGGTGGAGGACGAGGCTGCTCACAACCACGTCCGTAACTATGTCAAGCGGGTGAAGGAGGAACTCGGCATCAGCAACATCATGGCCCTCGGCTTTTCCGATCAGAAGGTGATGCCGCACTATTTGCACGCGCGCCTCAACTTCGACGCCCTCTGCCAGAAGGACCTAAACTGGTACCGCATCCCGCAGGGCAATGCCGTGCAGAACTTCATGGCGGAGGAATTCGAGATCCTCATCGACCTTTCCTTGGAGGATCGCCTGCCTGTGCAGTACATCCTTGCCAAGAGCCGCGCCCGCTTCAAGGTGGGACGTTGGAGCGACAGCAACAAGAAGATCCTGGACATGATGATCGACATGGCCGGCTCGCGCAGCCTTCCGCAGTTGATCCAGCAGGTACACCACTACCTGCTCATGGTGAACGCAAAACCTGAACCTTCCCTGAACTGATGGACGAACGTTTCCGTGGCCTCGGTGTAGCCCTGGTCACACCTTTTCGCGACAACGGCCAGATCGATTACGCCGGGCTCGAACGCTTGATCGAACACCAGATCACCGGCGGTGTGGACTACGTGGTGACCATGGGTACCACGGGTGAAAGCGTCACGCTGACCAAGGAGGAGAAGCACCAGTTGCTTGCGCAGACCATCCTCTTCGTGCGCAATCGTGTGCCGGTCGTGTTGGGTGTCGGTGGCAACAACACGGCGGAGGTCATCGAGTCGCTCCAGAGCTTCGACATGGATGGCGTGGATGCGATCCTGAGCGTGAGCCCCTATTACAACAAGCCCACGCAGGAAGGCATCTACCAGCACTACAAGGCCATCGCCCAGGTGAGCCTGCGGCCGATCATCCTCTACAACGTGCCGGGTCGTACGGGCAGCAACATCACGGCGGAAACCACGGTGCGGCTCGCGCGCGACTTCGCCAACATCATCGCGATCAAGGAAGCGAGCGCCAACCTGGACCAGATGGGCGCCATCCTCAAGCACATGCCCAAGGACTTCATGCTCATCAGCGGTGATGATGCGCTCACGCTACCGATCATCGCGATGGGTGGGGTGGGCGTGATCAGCGTGGCGGGCAATGCGCTACCGCAGGAATGCAGCCTGCTCGTCAATGCTGCGCTGAACGGGGACCTGGCCACCGCGCGCAAGGAGCACTTGCGCTTGCACGAGGTGATCAATCTCCTCTTCGTGGAAGGCAACCCCGGCGGCATCAAGTATGTGTTGAAGGCGCTCGGCGTCTGTGGCGATACCATGCGCCTGCCGCTGGTGAACGTGAGCGAGGCTACGGAGAAGAAGCTCTACCATGCGCTGGCGGATGCTGAGGTGGTGAAACTTTAGTACCGCCCCGGGCCCCCCCCCCCCGGCCCCCGCCCCCGCCGGGCGTCCCGTGCCCGCGCCCCCCCCCCGCGCCCCGGGCGGGGGCCCCGGGCCCGGGGGGGGGGGGGGTGCCCCCGCCCCGCGGGCGCGTCCGGCCCCCCCCAGGCCCGGCGGGCCGGCCCCCCCCCCGCCCCCGGGGGGGCCCGGCCCCCCCCCCCGGGGGCCCCGGGGCCCCCCCCCGGGGGCCGCGGCCGCCCGGCGCCGGGGGGGGGCGGCCGCGGGGCCCCCGGGGGCGGCCGCCGGGGGGCGGGGGGGGGGGGGGGCGGGGGGGGGGGGGGGGGGGGGGGGGGGGGGGGGGGGGGCCGCCGGCCCCGCCCGGCCCCCGGGGGGGGGGGGGGGGGCGGGGCGGGTCGCGCTCGGGGGGGGCGGGGGGGGCCCGCTGGCCCCGGGGGTCCGCGGACCGCCGGTCGCGCCCCCCGGGGCCCCCGGGGGCCGGGTGGGCGGGGGGGGGGGGGGGGGGGGGGGGCCGGGCCCCCCCCCCCCCCCCGCGCCCCGGCCCCCCCGGGGCCCCCTCTTTCCCCCCGGGGGCGGGCGCCCGGCCCCCGGGGCGGGGGGGGCCGGCGGGGCCCCCCCCCCCCCGGGGGGCGGGCCCGGGGGGGGGGGGCCCCTCGCCCCATGGATTTCCTCGCCCTCGACTTCGAGACCGCGACTTCGCAACCGGACAGCCCGTGCGAACTCGGGATCGCAATAGCGCGTGGAGGTGTCGTTCGGGAAGTGCGCAACTGGTTGATCAAGCCTGCGCAATGGCCGCACTTCAGCCCGTGGAATGTGGCCGTGCATGGCATCCGCCCGGAGCAGGTCGCGGAGGCACCACGCTGGAAGGACATCTGGGAGGAGGTGTCCGCGCTGCTGAATGGTGCAACGGTCGTGGCGCACAATGCCGCCTTCGATATGGGTGTGTTGCGCGCTACCCTGGCAAGCGAGCGACTTGCTCATCCGTCGTTCCGCTACTTCTGTTCGGTAACGATGGCAAAGCGCGTTTGGCCGGGCCATACATCCTATGGGTTGAAGGCTCTTTGCGATCGACATGGGATCCCGCTCAAACACCACCGGGCTGGCAACGACGCGGAAGCAACGGCCGAAGTGGTCTTGCGTGCGCACCTCGATGGGGACAGCTTCGATTCGTTCCAGCGAAGGACTCGGATCAACGCTGGCGCCTTCTATCCCGGCGGATACCGCACGCCGGGTGGCAAGGTGACCATGGTGGCCGGTTGACCACCTCGGCCTAATTTCAACCCGTGGACCTCGACAGCCTGCATAAGATCGGTCGTCTCGGCAAGCCGTGGGGCCACCAAGGCGAACTGACCGTTCATCTCGATGAGGTGGATCTGGACGATATCGTGCATGCCGGGTCTCTCTTCGTTGACATTGAAGGACAGAAGGTTCCTTTCTTCTTCAGCCGATTGCACGACAAAGGCCGCGACGTGCTCGTGAAGTTCGATGACTTCAATGACCCCCAAAGCGCTTCTGTGCTGGTGGGGCGTGACCTGTACGCACCGCCCGGCCTGCTCGCCGATGGCAGTGACGAGAGCTGGGATCCGGAGGAGTTCATAGGGATGCTGGTGCGCGATGAGGAGCATGGAGAATTGGGTGAAGTGACCGGTCTGGAGGGTACCGAGAAGCACCCGGTGCTCGTGGTCTTGCGCGGTGAACAAGAGGTGATGATCCCGCTTGCCGACGAGATGATCCTCGGAGTGGATCCCGAGGAGAACACTTTGCTGGTGCGCACACCGCCCGGGCTTATCGAATTGTACCGAGGGTAGGTCCATGCCGAAGCCCGAGTTCCGGTTCAAGCGGTTCACCATCCGGCAAGATCACTGCGCATTGAAGGTTGGAACGGATGGCGTTCTCTTCGGCGCGTGGGTGAACTACACTGGCGCACAACGGATCCTTGACATCGGCACGGGTACGGGCGTGCTCGCGTTGATCGCGGCACAGCGCAACGACACTGCATGGATCGATGCGGTGGAGATCGATGATGCATCGGCCGAGCAAGCGACGGAGAACGCGGCCGCGAGCCCATGGCCGGATCGTGTGCGCGTGCATCGCATGGATGTGCGCCGGATGACCGCCACTGAACCGTACGATCTGATCATCTGCAATCCGCCTTACTACGCGGGTTATTCCTCATCGCCGGATGAGCGCATCGGCTTGGCGAAGCACAGCGGGGAACTGCTCTTCCCGGAGTTGGTCGATGCTGTGGATCGTCTGCTCGCTCCCGAGGGCAAACTCGCTGTCATCGTTCCGCTGAACCGTGAAATGGAGTTCCTCATGGAGGCTCGGCGTGTCGCACTTCTTCCCCTTCGTAGGTGCAGCGTACGGTACGTTGCGCATCGTCCACCGAAACGTGTGTTGCTGGAACTCTCCCGTTCTGGCGGCGTAGTGGAGGAGGCAACCCTCACCGTGGAAGCCACCGGCCCCTTCGACTACACAACGGAATACCGCGCGCTGATCAGTGACCTGATGCTCAACTTCTGAGAACTATACCTCGACATCTTCTTCGCGGAAGGTGATGCCCAGTTTGTCGAGTTCGTCCAGCACAGGATCGTAGATGGATGGGGACAGCGGGAGAAGCACGCCGCGATCCGCGAGTTTGTTGTTGAGCACAAGCTTGCACGCCATTGCGATCGGAAGACCTACCGTGAGCGCCATCGCCGTGTGTTGCTGGTCCTGGCCAACGACTGCCAGCGATGCATGGATCTCCTGATGCGCTCCCTCCGCTGAATACCGGAAGCGGTGCCACATCACCACGAGGTCCTTGTCGTCCGGACCCAGCTTCCACTTTTGCTCCAAGAGGTGTTGCAAGGTGGCGGCAGGCGAAAGGCCTTTCACACCGATCGGTTCGGTACTGAACATCCCGAGCCATGCCAGTTTCGTCATCACATCGCCGCGAGGATCGAGCCCCAGATGCTCGGCCGTGCGTGCGCGAACATCTTGATCGCTATCACCCGGTAGGAAGGCGTTCATGTAATCCATCCATGTCGCGTTCGCGCTGAGTTCCATTGCAAAGCCATCGTCCGTGCAACCGAGTTGAACGAAGGCGTCCCATGCTTCACAGTATCCGGCCTTGCGCAGGGTGCCTCGCATCAGCGTGGGAATACCGTCGAGGCCGTAGGCTTGGCGGTACTTCAGGGAATCCCGGTTCGCATATCCATCAAAACCGCCGAAGCCCGGCACGTCGATCCGAACGGTGTGCTTGAACAACCGGTGGTATGGGATGTATTTGGTCACCCCATCGCGGATGTACTTCGCCGATCCACCTTGCCCTGCCAGGACGACGTTGCGCGGGTTCCAGCTGAATTTGTAGCCCCACGGATTGTCGTCGCTTTCGGGCGCCACCAAGCCTCCGCAATAGCTCTCAAAGCTCTCCATGCGGCCCCCTTCATGACGGATGCGATCGAGGATCCGCATCGCGCTCATGTGGTCGATGCCGGGATCCAAGCCCATCTCGTTGAGGACGATCAGCCCGGCGGTTCTGAACTCATCGTTCATAGACCAGAGCGCATCCGGCACGTAGCTCGGCGTGATCACGTGTTTCTTGAGGCGTAGGCAATCCTTCAGGACATCCATGTGCATGAAGGCGGGAAGCATGCTGATCACCAGTTCGTGCTGGCCGATCAGGCTGCCACGAGCCTCTGCATCGGTTGCATCCAGTTGAACACCGGTGGCGACTTCGGGTCCTTCGTGCACCAGGCGCTTCGCACTCCCGATGTCCTTGTCGGCAACGGTTATCCGCCACTCCTGCTGATCGGCGTGCCGGATCAGATAGTGGATGAGCGAGGAGGCGCTGCGGCCCGCACCCAGTATGAGGATCTTGCGCATGGTAGGTTCCTGGCCCGTTCGGTGGTGCGCGAAGATGCGATGTGGTTGGCTGTCTTCGATCGGGCAGCGGGAAAGCACCCTCGGAATGCCGTGGCACAAGCCTTGCCTCGTTGCACCCGAAACCTAACTTCGCCACCCTTCAATACAAGGTCATGAAACAGTTCTCCACCCTTGCTCTTTCCTTACTGCTCGCAGCTCCTGCGGCAATTGCCCAAACCGATCTGGTCTTCTTTTCCGACGACGGAATGAAGTTCACCCTGATCGTGGACGGTGAAATCAAGAACCCGGCACCTGCCTCCCGCGTGGTGGCCACCGGCATTCGCAACGAGACCCCCATGTGTGTCATCCGCTTCGAGGACAAGACCATCGCCGATGTGAAACAGAGCGGCTGGTTCCCTGCGGGCAAGGAGTACACCATCGTCGTTACCACCAACAAGAAGGGCGTTCGCGTCCTCCGCCCACAGGGTGAAGCGGCTCTTGGAACCGCTGCCAGTGCCGAACCGGTCAAACCGAAGCCCGAGACCTTCCAGGAGGATGCACCGGTTCAAACCACACAAACACTGACCACGCAGTCCGAGGTTACAGGTGTGAACCAGACCATCGGGGTTGGTGGGGTCCAGCAGACCACCTCCGTTACGGTCACCGAAGAGGAAACAGGTGATGGCATGGGAGAGAACGTGAACTTCAGCATGGGCGTCAACGGTGTCGGTATCAACATGAACGTGGGTGTCACCGAAGGCGGAAGCAATTCCTCCACGACCACCACCACCACGACCCGTACCACCACGACCCGATCGTCCACCACCGCCGTGCAGGAACCGGTCATTGAAGAGAAGCCTGTGCGCGTGGCCGAGCCGTACCGCATGCCCGGCTACACCGGTGCCATCGGTTGCGCCATGCCCATGAGCACCTCGGAATTCGCGGAGATCAAGACCAGCATCGAGAGCAAGGGCTTCGAAGAGACCAAGATGACCATGGCCAAACAGATCGGGCGCGATCGTTGCTTCAGCAGCGACCAGGTGAAGGGCATCATGGGCCTCTTCGGCTTCGAGGAGACCAAACTGGAGTTCGCCAAGTTCGCTTACGACCGCACGCACGACATCGGCAACTACTACCGCGTGAACGACGCGTTCGGCTTCGAGAGTTCGATCGAGGAACTGAACACCTACATCCAGTCGCGCTGAACCTGCCTGCTGCCGCCACATTCGCAACCGTACCATCACCCCCATGTCACGCCTTGCCTACATCGCCTTGCTTCCCATCGCCGCCGCCTTCATCGGCTGCAGTGGTTCGAAGTCCTTTGCCAAGAAGGGCGAAAAGCTCGACATGGCCGGGCTCTATGCGGAAGCGGCAGGGATGTACGAGCAGGCTGCCCAGCGCAACCTGAAGAACGTGGATGCCAAGATCGGCCTGAAGAAGACCGGTCAGATGGTGCTCGAGGACAAGCTCTCGACGTTCTTCAAAGGCATGGCCATGGGTAGTGCGAAGGGTGAAGCAGTGGCTGCGTACCTGGATGCCAAGTCCTACCAGGAACGCATTGGTAGGTTGGGCGTGGTGCTGGACATCCCGGACCACTACAAGACCGACTTCGAACGCGTGAAAGGAGAACACCTGGTCGAACTCTACAACGAAGGCCAGGCGCTCATGGAGAAACAGGACTTCAAGTCTGCCGAAGTTGTTTTCGCCAAGATCGCCCGCTTGGAGCCCAACTACAAGGACGCCAACAGCCTGCAGGCCATCGCCTATCTGGAGCCGCTCTACCGCGCAGGCAAAGCGGACCTGGCTGCTGGTGCCTATCGCAAAGCCTACACCTCGTTCAACAATGTGGTGGCCAAGGACGCCTCCTACAAGGATGCTTCCGCGCTGCGCCAAGAATGCCTTACGAAGGGCCAGTTCACGATCGCCGTGCTGCCGTTCACATCCGCTTCCAAACGGACGGAGGTGGCCGCCAAAGTGCAGGCCTACTCCATGACGGCGCTCACCGAAACGAACGACCCTTTCTTGAAGGTTGTGGACCGTGAGAACCTGGAACGGATCCTTGCCGAGCAGCGCCTCAGCCTGAGTGGCGTGGTGGATGAACAGACCGCCGTGCGCGTGGGCAACTTGATGGGAGCGCAAGCCGTGTTGATGGGCACGCTGGTCGACTATCGCGAAGAGCCGGGTGAGTTGCGCCGTAGTACGCGCGATGGGTTCGAATCCTACCGCGTTGAGCAGCTGAACAAGGAAACCGGCGAGAAGTACTTCGTGACCAAGTACAAAGCGGTACGCTACAGCGAATACCTGCAAGAGAACAAGGTTTACCTGTCGTTCAACTACAGGCTGGTCTCGTTGGAAACGGGTGAAGTGCTGGTGAGCAAGGTGGTCGATCGTCAAGAGGAGGATCACATGTACTACGCCGACTACCAAGGCAATCGTGATGCGCTGTTCCCTGCGCGCAATGGCGTGGTGGATCCGGACCGAGCGTGCGAAGCGGGATCTGCGCGGCTTGCTCACTGCACCACGCGCGATCAAGTCCGTGGCCACCCTGAGCCAGGAGGCTGTTCGCACAGCGAGCACCAACATGGCACAGGCCGTGCAACAGGAGCTGAGCAGCAAGCTCCCATGAACCGTTCCCTGATCGTCCTTTCCCTGTGTGCGCTGCTCGCGTGCAAAGGCAGGCAGCAGACGAAGTTGCCCGAAGAAACCACCGTGAACACGGAGGCAGAGCGCCCGGAATGGGTACGTTCCCGTCCAGCTAGCAGCGGCTTCTACATCGGAGTGGGTCTTGCGAGCAAAGGCCGTTCGGACCACCAGGAGACCGCCAAGAAGAACGCGCTGAACGATCTGGCCAGTGAGATCAGCGTGACCGTGGAGGGCAACAGCCTGCTCTACACCCTCGATCGCAAGACGCAATTCGACGAGTCCTTCACCAGCACGATCAAGACCAGCACGAGCGAATTGATCGAAGGCTTCGAGTTGGTGGACACGTGGGAGAACGGCACGGAGTACTGGACCTATTATCGCCTGTCCAAGGCAGAGCACGCACGCATCAAGGCGGAGCGCAAGGCCAAGGCCATCGCCAATGCCTTGGACCTGCACATGCGTTCACGCACCAGCATCGCCGCTGGTGATCTGAAGAGTGCCGTTGATCAGGACCTGCGCGCGCTGATCGCCATGAAGGAGTATTGGGGAGAGAACGATGTGGTGGACTTCAACGGCGCGCAAGTTCCTTTGGTGAACGAGATCTACAACGACCTGCAGAAGCTCACCGGTGGTGTTCGGTTCAGCGTGCTCCCGGAACGCTGCGAGATGAACTATGCCAACCACTTCAAGCGCGAACTGTTGATCTCGGCCGTTTTCGCTGAAGGTGCTGTAACGCGCGATCTGGTGCAGTTGCCAGTGCATATCGCCTATCTTGGCTTGGGTGGCAAGGTCACCGAACTGAAGAACACCGATGCCGAGGGCCGTGTGCGCACGACCATACAGCGGATCGACACCGAAGCCCCGACCAACGAGGTGCTTGTGAAATTGGACATGGACGGCCTGGTGAGCAAGGAAACGGAGCCCGCCTTGGTGAAGGCGCTCGTCATGAGCTTGACCGTTCCCGAAGTACACGTCCCCATCGATGTGCGCATGCCACGCGTGCATATGCGTTCGCAGGAAACGAACCTTGGCCAACCCGTGAGCGATGCAGGAGTTGCCATCATCGTTCGCGAAGAGCTTACTCGCAAGGGCTTCCGTTTCGTGGACCGCGAGTCCGAGGCCGACCTGCTCCTGCAATTGAACGCATCCACCCGCCAGGGAGGTGAATCGAACGGCTTCTTCACCGCCTTCCTGGATGTGACCTACAGTTTCCGCGACCGCAAGACCCAGGAGGTGGTGCACGAAGGAGCGAAGCAAGGGGTGAAGGGCGTGCAGCTCAACTACGAGAAGGCCGGGGTCGATGCCTACAAAAAGGTAGGGCAGGATCTGCGCAAAGACCTGGTTCCCGCCATGATGGGCGCGCTGCAGTAAGGGTTACCGGGGGAAGACTAAGTTTGGCACGCGCTTCGCAAATCGACCCACAAGAGATACCAACCTACTCTCCAACAAACGCACACGCCGGGCTACGGCGCAGAACAATGAAAACCATGACCGCAACTCGTACGCTGACCGTGGTGATGACGGCCCTGATGCTTTCGGGCGCCCTTGTCGCCTGCAAGAGCAAGAAGAAAGCTGCTGAAGCCGCCAAGGCCAATCCGCCCGATGGTGAAACCGAAGTGAAAGTGATGTGCTCGGGTCCCGAGTTCTTCACCGACAACAAGGTGTTCCGCGCCAACGCACTTGGTGAGAGCATGGATCAGGCGACCGCCAAGAAAAAAGCAATGAGCAACGCCCGGGCTGACCTGGCCGCCGCCATCAACACCAAGGTGAAAGCCGTTGTGGACAACTACGTCAACAGCCGCGAGATGCAGAACCGCGAAGAGATCGGCGAACGTTACGAAGCACTGGCCCGCGAAGTGGTGGACCAACAGCTTACCGGCACCAAGACCATCTGCGAGAAGATGATGAAGGTGAACAGCACCGGTAACTACAAGTGCTACGTGGCCATCGAGCTCAGCGCCCAGGAACTCCTCTCCGCCTACAACGAACGCCTCACCAGCGATGAACGCCTGCGGGTGGACTACGACTACGAGAAGTTCAAGGAGACCTTCGAGAAGGAAATGGAGAAGTTGGGCAAGCAGTAGTCGGGAACAAGAAGACATTGGAAGCCTCCGGGAAACCGGGGGCTTCTTTCTTATGCGGCTCCACCGCCAGCGCCTTGCAATTGCGAGGAGTTAGTATTTGCTGAGGTTTGGAATACCACGCCAGCATGCCTAGGTTCGTTCTGCCCGACCGCCAATGTTTTGCATGGGCTTGGTGTCCCTGTGTCGATGAAGCGCCGCATGAACTCTCGCAAGGTCCTTCATTCGGCGCTTGTGGTCTTATTACTACAAGGCCCTTTCGGAGCAACAGCTCAAGGGCTGAACAATTTGTGGTTAGGTGGCTTTGATAGTGATGGTCCTCCGCCTTTCGGCGGTGTTGATCTGGATTTCAGGAATGGAAGCATGGTGATCATCACCGTGTCACGGGCTATTGGCTACCGAAGGACTTCTGCTAACATCACTGATGCTAGTGGTAGTCTGCTTTTTAGCACCAACGGAACGTTCGTGGCAAATGCCTTGGGCGACACGATGCTCAATGGAAGTGGTTTGAACCCTGGTTCCTACGTTGACATGTATCCAGAGGGAATCGCTATGCCGCAAGGGACGCTCATTCTTCCTTACCCCGAAAATGCCAGTACCTACTTGTTGTTCCACATGACCATCCATGACATGGTCGGCCTCTATGCGGAGCAGCTATTTCTCACAACGATCGATATGACCTTGGATGGGGGACTAGGCGCCGTGGTTTCGAAGAACGTACCCATCCTAGTGGATAGTCTGAACACAGGCAGACTAACTGCGGTACGACATGCAAACGGACGCGATTGGTGGGTCTTTTGCCACAAGATCGACACAGACATGTACTATCGGTTGTTGGTGACACCAACCGGTGTGAGCATAGATGGTACACAGTCCATCGGGGCTATTCGACATGCGGATGCTGGCCAGGTTTGCTTCTCCCCGGACGGCAGCAAATTCGCCTACTACTGGGGCGAGGCCGGGGAAGATCTCGACATTTTCCAATTCGACCGCTGCAGCGGTCAGTTCTTTGACCCCATCTACGCACCAATTTCGGATTACGACGGAGGGATCGGTGCTGCCTTCTCACCTAATAGCCGCTTTGTCTATGTCTCATCGATCTACGATGTGTATCAATTCGACACCCAAGCAGCGGATCTTGCAGCATCCATGGTGCAGATCGCACATTGGGATAGTACCTATTCGCCTTTCCCTCCGTTTGCTACCCTGTTCGACATCGCTCAACTTGCCCAGGATGGGAAGATCTACATCAGTACGGGCAACGGAACCGATAAGCTGCATGTGATCCATGACCCCGATGAACCTGGCCTTGCCTGCAACATGGAGCAGCACGGCATTGCGTTGCCACGGTATTTCAGCAACTCGTTGCCAAACCACCCCAACTACCACTTGGGGCCAATAGATGGCAGCGTGTGTGATAGCTTGGGTATTACCAACGGTTTGAATGAGAGCATGCTACAGGAAGCCGTGCAAGCCTATCCCAACCCCAGCAGTGGAGCATTTGTGCTGAGCTATCCAGAGCAGCCCGGTGTTGGCGAGTTGGAGGTACGCGATCTGAACGGGCGCCTAGTACAGCGCGAGCGCATTCCGGCGTGGAGCCAGGTGCATCGGGTGGAGTTGGAAGGCGAAGCGGCAGGCTTGTACCAGTGCCGTTTGCAGTGGGGTACTCGTGCGGTGAGCCTGCGGGTGGTGGTGCAGCAGTGAGATGTATGCCGTTCGAAGACAAGGGAAGCCTCCGGGAAACCGGGGGCTTCTTTCTTTTCTACTGCGGACATTTGCTCCATGGAACGAAGGATCATTGCGTGGGGGGCGGGCATCCTCCTGGTAGCGGTCGTGCTCGGCGCTTTTGGCGCGCATGCATTGAAGGAACGGCTCTCACCGGAGCACTTGGGCCAGTGGAAAACAGGGGTGGAGTACCAGTTCTATCATGGCCTCGGATTGCTCCTTTTGGCGGCTCTTGGGAACCGCATTTCCGACGGCGCTTCAAGGCGCATTTCCTGGTTCTTTTTTCTCGGCGTAGTGCTCTTCAGTGGCTCACTTTACTTGTTGAGCACAAGGGAGTTGAGCGGCCTTGGAGAAGCAACGGCCATCATTGGTACGCGGACCTCTCGAAGATCGGGTTATCCAAAGTGGGCGATGCCTACTGGAACCTGGAGCCCAGCAGGTCGGTCGAGCACGCCATCGTGAACGGACAAGGTGTCTTCGCCGACAGCGGTGCACTGGCCATCGACACCGGTGAGTTCACCGGCCGCAGCCCAGGACAAGTTCACCGTGAAGGACGCCAAGACCGAAGGCACCGTTTGGTGGGGTGATGTGAACATCCCCATGACCACCGAGAAGTTCGATCGCCTGCACGACAAGATGGTTGCCTACCTCATGGGCCGCGAGGTGTATGTGAAGGACGCTTATGCCTGTGCCGACCCCCACCTACCGGATGAACATCCGGTGTGGCCGAGTACCTTACAGCGCCATGTTCGCTGGCAACATGTTCCTGCGCCCCACAATGGCTGAACTGGAATCCTTCGAGGCCGAGTGGCATATCATCTGCGCTCCAGGCTTCCACGCTGATGCGACCAAGGACGGCACCCGCCAGCACAATTTCGCCGCCATCGACTTCACCGCAAGATGATCCTCATCGGCGGCACGGGCTACACCGGCGAGATCAAGAAAGGGATCTTCACCGTGTTGAACTACGTGCTCCCGCAAGAACGCGGGGTGTTGAGCATGCACTGCAGCGCCAACATCGGTGCGAACGGTGATACCGCAGTGTTCTTCGGACTGAGCGGCACGGGAAAGACCACCCTCAGTGCGGACCCGGACCGTCGCCTGATCGGTGATGATGAGCATGGCTGGAGCGACAAGGGCGTCTTCAATTTCGAAGGCGGTTGCTATGCAAAGTGCATCGACCTCACCCAAGAGAAGGAGCCGCAGATCTGGGATGCCATCAAGTTCGGTGCGATCCTGGAGAACATCGTTTTCGAGGAAGGCACCACCAAGGTGGACTTCGCCGACAAGAGCAAGACCGAGAACACCCGGGTGAGCTATCCCATCGAGCACATCGCCAACGTGGCAAAGCCCAGCGTGGTGGACATCCGAAGAACATCTTCTTCCTCACCTGATGATGCCTACGGTGTTTTACCACCGATCAGCAAGTTGACTCCGGGTCAGGCGATGTACCATTTCATCAGTGGGTACACGGCAAAAGTGGCCGGCACCGAAGCTGGAGTGACCGAGCCGCAGAGCACTTTCTCTGCCTGCTTTGGAAAAGCGTTCCTGCCCTTGCACCCGGCCAAATACGCCGATATGCTGGGTGAGAAGATGAAGGAGCATGACGGGCACATCTGGCTGGTGAACACCGGATGGAGCGGTGGTGCTTATGGCACAGGTGAACGGATGAAGTTGCGTTTCACCCTTGCCAAGTACAAGGACGGAGCCAGTGCCGGGCCGCTTGCAGCAGCGCCGAGGACAGCCGTGAAGACATAGAAGTACACCTCAGTAACAACGGCCCTTCCATTCGTGGGAGGGGCCGTTTGCTTTTTACGTGTTGGTAGCGGTCCTCGGTTGGAGAAGCCGCCATGGGATGGCAGTAGTTTCGTCGCCCGGTCGACGAAGAGGTTCCTGCTCGCTGAATTCCTTTGTGCAGCGCCTGCTTTGGGGCCTTGCGCAGCCACGCTTTGCGGCCTGGCCATCACCCTGAGAAATTGCATCGAGGACCTGAAGTGTTGCGTGGCTTGGTCCATCAAGCGCATCCTGACCCGTATCGCTATACCACGCGCTGAACTCCGACCGCCTCTCTTCGATGCGGTCTGGACTCTATTCGTGTGCCCATCCGCACGGATGAGTTCCAAGCCATGTTGTTGCTCAGCTTTCCGGCGCATTGGTGACGCCAATCTGTTCCCCGAGCTCGACCTGCCCACCTACCGGAGCTTTGATGAACACCACGGCCGTGCTACCATTGAGGGTGCGTTGTCATCGACGGCGAACCTTCGTGGACGAGGAGTTGAAGGGTTTCCGGAGCCTGGCGGTGGGCAGTCGCATCAATGCCATCACCGGAATTCCTTCACCCATAGATCCCGGAGCGCGAGGGAGTTCGTTTGTGCCGACGGGGCGAACGAAGGCCTTCGCTGGAAGCTCGTGGAACGCGACTTCCCCTGGTTGCTCTTGCGCGCCTTTGGTTATTCATCCAGCTTCCGGATGGACTTGGAACTCCTGACCGGCGGCGATGCCTCGTGGAGATTTTCGCGATCACCGGCGAGGAGACGAGCGGTCGCGAAAGCCGGTCACTGAGGTGTTGTTCCTTGGAGCTCCGTGCGGGATGCGGAGACAGCGACCCTCTGGGTCACCATGCGTACGCTGGATGGGCGATGCCATCGAAAACTCCGGCCAAAGTGTGGAACGTTTTCTTGGGGATATGCTCAAGGAACTCCGGCGACGGGAAGGCCCGCAACCTGGTGCTTCGATCTGCGTGATGCGGGAGGTCGCGAACTGGGCATGGCCGAATTGGTGTTCTCGCCACCATTTCGAAGGAACCGTTCCGCGTGGTGCAGGGCATGTCCGTACGCAGTGCTTCGCCACCGCCGGATGGCTACACCTTCTTACCGATCCGCAAGCTCCGAGCATTACGCGGCGTCACGGCACACCACCCGCCCCACGATGCCAATGGCGCACTTCCCATCTGCGCCCGGACGACGACCGGCCGGAGTTCGGGCGGAGCCCATCCGCGCGCGTTCGGGATGGCAAAGTGTACGTGGTTTGCGATGGCGGCACACTGGCGATGCAGCGGCGGCCCTTGTCATGCTGGCGAAGGGGCCATGCGCGTGCGCGTGATAGGGAAGAGACAGGGACGAACGCCTACAGTTTCACCGGTGGTAGGGAATCACGGTGACCGCACCGGAACAGCGGTGCGGCTGCG
>JADJDP010000016.1 GCA_016702645.1 Flavobacteriales bacterium | reverse complement strand
GCCATCGTCGATTGGGTGATCGTGGCGTTGCGTCCTGTTGCAGCGCCGAACGTGGTCGCCGCTTCGCGCGCTGTGCTCTTGCAACGCGATGGCGATGTGGTGGACCTCGATGGCGTGGCCACCGTTGGCTTCAGCGGCCTTGCTCACGACAACTACAGCGTGGTGGTGAAACCGCGCAACCACTTGCCCGTGATGCTATCCCTTTCAACTCCGTTCGCGTACGGCACTTCCACCGCAACGGTGGATTTCACCCTGCCCGGCACACAGGTGTATGACGCCGATGCGCGCAAAAATGTCGATGGCGTGATGGTGCTGGCTGCTGGCGATGCCACATTCAACGAAGAACTCAAGTACGTGGGTTTGGGCAATGACCGCGACCCGATCCTCTCGCGCATCGGCGGTTCGGTTCCCACAGCAACGATCGCAGGCTATTGGCCGGAGGATGTGAACATGGATGGCATCGTCAAATACGTCGGTGCGAACAACGATCGCGATCCGATCCTGCTGAACGTGGGTGGGTCAACTCCTACTGCCGTGCGCAATGCACAATTGCCCTGAGCAGCAGGCTAGGCGATCGGGATCCAACTTCCATCTACTTTCGGGATCACCAAAGCCTCAACATCATGCGTACCTACCTCACCCTTCTGGCCTCCACACTCCTTCTATCCGCCACCGCGCAGATCGACATCAACAAGATGATGCAGCAGCGCGCCGGTGGGCAGAACGGCCAAGGCGGCGGTACCGTCCGGCAACGGGAACGGTCGCGGCGGAGTGCAGATGGTGGATGACAACGACCCCTTCGCACCCAACGAGTTCATCGGCTCCTTCCGCATGGAGATGCACCAGTACGAAGGCGAAATGGAGCAGAAGAACAGCCCCACTAACCTCTACTACTGGAGCTCGGCGGACATGACGCTCATGCGCAACGATGCCGCTGATCGCGACGGCCAGGAGATGAAGATCCTCACTGACCTGAAGGGCAAGTGGACCTATACGCTGATGACGGACAAGAAGGGCAAGAAGACCGCGATGAAGACGCGCAAGAAGAAAGTGGTGATGGCGGAAGAGACCACCGGGAAGAAGGAACCGGTGATCACCATCACGAAAGAGACCAAGGCGATCGAAGGCCACACCTGCACCAAGGTGATCGTGGTGAGCGAGGACGGTACTTGGACCGGCTGGGTGGCGAAGGACGTGAAGGCCCCGTTCGCCGACATGGCCCGCTCGGCGAGACAGAGCGGTGATGAGGCCCAGCGCCGCGCCATGGAGAAAGTGGATGGCATGCCGCTGGAATTCGAGTGGGTGAAGACCGATGGCAACAGCCGCATGGTTTGCTACATCCGGGACCTGGTGAACGGCAAGGTGGATGCGGGCGTCTTCAGCCTTGAAGGATACGAAGTGATGGAGATGCCGAGTTTCGGGCGCTAGTACATGGCGAACAAACTCGACCTGCTCGAACAGGTGGAAGTGACCAGTCGCGCCCAATGGCGCGCGTGGCTGAAGAAAGCACCACACACGCACGGAAGGCGTATGGCTCATCACGTACAAGAAGGCGGTACCGGAGAAACATGTTGACTATGCCAGCACGGTTGAAGAAGCGCTGTGCTTCGGCTGGATCGACAGCCTGCCGCGCAAGCTGGACGATGAGCGCAAGATGCTCTACTTCTGCCCGCGCAAGCCCCGGAGCGTGTGGAGCAAGTTGAACAAGGAGCGCATTGAAAAGCTCATCGCCACGAACGCATGACCGCCGCGGGCCTGAAGAAGATCGAACTCGCCAAGCAGAACGGATCGTGGACGAGCATCGATGCAGCCGAAGCCTTCGAGATGCCCCCGACCTGCTGCGTGCCTTGAAGAAGAACAAGGCCGCGCAGAAGCATTACGAGGCCTTCCCCCCCAGCGCAAGAAAGGCGATCCTAACCTGGGTGCTGGACGCCAAGACCGAGGCGACCCGCAAGCGGCGCATCACCACGAGCGTGGAACTGGCGGCGAAGAACATCCGCGCGAACGGGCAGACCGTGAAAGCAAACCGCTAGCCGCCGTGTGCATTTCTGATACTTCTCAATTGCGGTATGGATCGATCCATCCATATTTGCTGAGTGCCGATGCACCACGCCCCATCCGGAACCTCTTGGCCGCTGGCGCCATCGCGTGGTGGCAACCAGCCTCAGCGCCCAGAGCTTCTTCGGCATCGGCTACAGCGGCACCTACTACACCCGCTCGCTGCGCAACCTGGATGTGACCGCCTTCAGCCTGAACGAGGTACAGCACCCCTACTGGACGGAGAAGCTGGATGTGGGTCGCACCGCGCATGGGCTCGTGCTCGATTACCATTTGGAACTGGACGACCATTGGGGCATGTTCTTCTACTGGAAGAACCACCATGCGCGATACACGGCAGGCGGGGTGAACCCCAACACCGGTTTCGATGAGCAGTTGGAACTGAAGGTGCGCCTCAACACCTTCGGCCTACTGGGCTTCGAGGCCTTCGGCGAGCATTGGCGCGGCGGCTGGTCCATGGACCTCGGCCACGGCAAGATCCTGCAACGCTTCGCCACCTTCGAGGAGCAGGACCCCGACTGGGAGCTCCGCTACGCCAAGGGTGGTGGGTTGCTGAGCAACTACATGGTCACCGGCAGTTCGTTCTTCGTGCATTACAAGATGGGCCGCGCCCGCTGCTCCCTGCAGTGGTTCCTGGACTGGTTCGGCACAAACCCATTCGACCGCATTGAACCCACCAAGCAGTACTTCTACCGCTACAGCAATGTGAGCTTCGGCCTGCACTTCGATCTGGGAAAAATGGACTGACCGATGCGAACGATCCACGCCCTGGTATTCCTATTGCTCCCGCTCGGTCGCGCGCAGGATGATGGCTACTTCACGCTCTGGGGAGGCCCGCAAGCGGCGTGCGTGAAGATGCCCACCTTCGATGAGTTCGCCACTTCGTTCAACACCGTGAACCAGGCGGACCTCCAGCGAGCTGGGCAGTTTCGGCCTCGCACGCGGCTTTCAGGTCGGTGGCACCTACATGCTTACCAAGGGCATCGGCTTCTCCTTGAGCTACCAGCAGCTACGCTCCAATGCGTCGGCCAGTTTCACGGACGGCAGCACGCGCGAGTTCCAGCTCGATGTCTTCACGCCGATCAACGGGGGCTTCCTCTTCCGCGTGAAACGGTTCGACATACAGCCGCGCTTGGGTTTCTGCGAGGCCTACATGCGCACCTGGACCGAATACGAGGACGGCACCGTGAGCTTCGGCAACGAACGCGCACTGAACGGCACCTACCGCACCTTCGGGCTCTTCGCCGGGCTGGACCTCGCCATGCGGATCAAACTGAGCGAAACCATGCAGCTCGAGCGTAGGTGCGGGTTGGTGCGGCGTGAGCGGATCGGAGTTCATCGAACCGAACACCGCGCGGCGCGTGGATACCGAACCCGTATACCCGATCTCCATCCCTACCGATTGGGAGCGTTGGCTGGCCTTGCGTGCTGTGAACGACCTGCCCAGCTACGATGTGGACGAGTATGTCGACTTCAAGGGCAGTTGGTACTATGCCTTCGTGAACCTGATGGTGGACCTGAAATGAGAACCCTGCTCCTCCTCTTCTTATGCGTTGCGGCAGCAGCCTGCCAGAAGGAAGACCGGCTACGCGAGAAATACAGCGGGCTGTACACCGTGAACAGCCAAGAGCGCACTTGGTACGCACCGGATTCCACCGTGACCTTCGAAGATTGCGGTACGCTGGGCCTCTATGACAACGACAACAACCCGTTCAACAACGTGGTCCACGTGCTTGGAACCTTGGCCGGAGAGTTGGGACAACAACCTGGTGGGCGGCTTCTTCCACGATGAACCGGTGGGCTGGTACACCGATGATGTGGACGGCAGCACCATCACCTTCTTCAGCAATGATGGGGACGCCTTTCTGTATGCCACCTTCACCGTGGAGCGACAGGGAAGACCACACCTGGACCTACGTGGAAGCAGATGCGGCTGGGACCATCCTCTACCGCGAGGTTTGGGAGGTGACGCGGCAGTGAGCCTTGCCAGCGGGAGCCAAGTTCCCGGCAGAAATCGGGCCGCTAACCGGCAACCAAGGTCCTACGCTGGGTCGGGCCTGGCGCCCGAACTCGCCCAGGAAAGCGCGACAACGCGCCGCTCGGTGCACGCACGATGTAGGTGCCACTGGGCATACCATCCAAGCTCAGTTCCTGCCAACCACGCTGCGATGCCGCTGTGGAACGTACCAACCGGCCCATCGGGTCCAGGATCTCCACCGGACTCCGCTGTGACCACACGCAGCATCCCGTGCACAATGCTCACGCCCAGGGCAGCTTGGGGCTGCAACTCCCCCATCGCGGTGCTCAACGGATCCTCACAGCAGTTGCCGCCGTCGCTGATGTTCCAGACATCCTCCCAACATCCGTACTGTGTGCGGTGGAAGAGCAGAACCCCACCCCACTGGCTCAGGAAAAAATGAGCGATCTGGTCCGCCGTGTTGCAGCCGCCCTGCACACTGCCGATATCGCAACTGTAGTTGCAGATGATCAGCGCATTGCCGTTGGTGTTGCTCAACGTGGCCGGTGGGTGGACGAGGATCTCAGCAGTGCCTGCCGGTGCACCGGAAATGCTCGTCGCGTGGTTGATCGCGCCCGTGCCGCAATGGTCGTTCACGCCGTTGAAGCCCGCCCACCATACGGCTGCCACGTTATCTGCATAAGGGCCCACGATGTTCACCACCGCGAACTCATAGCTCACGATACCGATGTGCAGGTCGGGGATGTTCTGGTCCACATTGATAGTGAGCGGTCCACCATCGTAGTTGCTGAAAAGGGCCACGTTCCCTTGCGGTGAACAGAACGTAAGTTGCGCGCAGGTGGCGGACGCGAGGAGAATGGCGGAGAGCACTAGGATAGGGTGGCATGTTGAGCGGATGGATGGGTGAAGTTAGCGGGCATCGGTTTCCTTCGCAGCATGGCACGCCTGGCCAAGCGCCCTTCCCACGCGCACCTGCGCGAGCTGCTGGACGAAGCGTACGACCGCTTCGCACGTCCGTCCTTCATCGAGAACGACCCGATCCAGATACCGCAGGCGTTCGACAAACGTGAGGACGCGGAAGTCATTGGATTCCTCACCGCCACGATCGCTTGGGGCCAGCGCAAGACCATCATCGCCAATGCCAACAAGCTCGTGCGGCTCATGGACCACGCACCGCACGCCTTCGTCATGAACGCTGACGCTGCGGACCTCAGGGCACTCGATCGTTTCGTGCATCGCACGTTCAACGGTGTGGATCTCGTTCATTTCGTGCGCGGCATTCGCCATGTGTATGCGGTGCATGGTGGATTGGAGGAGCCTTTCGTCAGGACGGCCAACTCGGCCACATGGCTGGAGCGATCGCCCGTTTCAAACAGCGCTTCTTCGCCATCGATCACGTCCCGCGATCACGCAAGCACGTTGCCGACCCCGCCAAAGGCAGCAACGCCAAACGCATCAACATGTACCTGCGCTGGATGGTGCGAGCGAACGACCGCGGAGTGGACCTCGGCCTATGGAAGCGCATCACCCCGGCGGACCTCATGGTTCCATTGGATGTGCATACCGGTCGTGTGGCGCGAGAACTTGGCCTGCTGGAACGCAAGCAGGACGACTGGAAGGCCGTTGAGGAGCTGACCGCCGTACTGCGCGAGTTCGCCCCCTTGGATCCTGTCAAGTACGATCTGGCGCTCTTCGGCATCGGAGTGAACGAGGGGCGCAAACGATGACCGTTCGGGTGTGAACCGCCACTGACCGACCTTTGCTCCGTGAGGCACTTGCGCAAGATCATCCTGCTGGTCACCCTTGTGGCGAGCGTTGCCGGGCGCGCGCAAGAGGACAGCACGAACGTGGACACCCGTCCTATCATCAGCGATACGCTGGACTGGCGGTACGGCCACTCACCACGCAAGGCCAGCATACTCAGCGCCGTCCTTCCCGGTGCTGGACAGGTGTACAACCGCAAGATTTGGAAGGTACCCATCGTGATCGGTGGCTTGGGTGCGAGCTACTACTTCATCCGGGAGAACAACAACCAGTACCAGCGGTACCGGGACGCGTACATCGCCATCACCGACGGCGACCCCAACACGGTGGACGAATTCAACGGGCAGTTCAGTTCCCAAAGCGTGCTCAATGTGGCGGACACCTATCGACGCTGGCGCGACCTGAGCTACATCGCCATCGGTGCGGTTTACATCCTCAACATCGTGGATGCTTCCGTGGACGCCCATTTCGTCCGTTTCGATGTGGGCCAGGACCTTTCGTTGGAACTGGCTCCTTCCCTCCCACTCGCGGCACAAGGAGCACCGGGAATGTCCATTGCGCTCACCCTTCGCTGAGGCCTTTGCCCGTTCACACTTCTTGGGGCTTGCACGTTGGAGCGTCCGGTTACCTTCGGCGCTGTTGAAAAACGGGACGAAGACGCCCCGATAGCTCGAGATGGAACAGATGCGTATCGCGCTCTATGGCTACGGAAAAATGGGAAAGGCCATTGAACAGGTTGCGCTGTCCCGTGGGCATGAGGTGGTATTGCGGGTGAACGCGGAGAACGCCGGAGCCGCTCCTGTTGGTGCCGATCTGGCCATTGAATTCAGCAAGCCCGACCAAGCGATCGACAATATGCGGCTGTGCCTGGACCATGGAATTCCCGTGGTGGTGGGTACCACGGGCTGGTACGATCGTATGACCGATGTGCGCCAGATCGTGGAAAGCAACAAAGGCAGTTTGTTGTGGGCGAGCAACTTCAGCATCGGGGTCAACCTGTTCTTCCGGGCGAACCGTATGCTTGCCGGCCTGATGGACGCTCGTGCGGAATATGCCGCGCACATCGATGAGATACACCATGTGCACAAGCTGGACGCTCCCAGCGGAACAGCCATCACACTGGCGCGTGACATCGATCTGAAGACACAGCGCTATTCGGGTTGGAAGCTCATGGGGCACGAAGAGCCCTCCGCTACCCGAAGCTCGACAGGGACCTCGGCGATCACGACTCCGGAACCCGCACCCGTGTTCATCCAAAGCGAACGAATTGGTGAGGTCACTGGCAAGCATTCGGTTACATGGGCCAGCGCCAACGATCGCATCGTGATCACGCATGAGGCTTTCGACCGCAGCGGCTTCGCGCAGGGCGCGGTGGTTGCTGCTGAATGGCTGCTCGGCCGAAAGGGCTTCTTCACGATGGACGATGTACTTGACATGCATTGATCATTTGGTGCTTCATACTTCAGCGATCACACTTCAACCTTCCTGATGGTCCCATACCTCTTCCTTCTCGCCTACCTCGTCGTGCTCTTCGCCAGCTTGTGGAAGCTCTTCCAAAAAGCGGGAAAGCCCGCATGGGCCGCCTTCGTACCGGTTTACAACATCATCGTCTGGTTGAAGATCAGCGGTAAACCGTGGTGGTGGGTCGTCCTGTTCGCTGTACCGGGTGTGAACCTCCTCATGTTCATCATCATGAACGTGAACATCTCCATCGTGCTCGGCGAACGAAGCTTCAAGGAGCACGTGCTCATGACCTTCCTACCCTGGTGGAAAGTGCCGCAAACGGTCTTCGCGCAGAACACCTACGTGGGTCCGATACCGGCGGAGAAACGCAAGCGTGGTATGCTCGGCCAGTGGGGCGATGCGATCCTGTTCGCTGTCATCGTTGCAACGGTCTTCCGCACGTACACCTTCGAAGCCTTCACCATTCCCACGCCTTCCATGGAGAAGAGCCTGCTCGTGGGCGACTACCTCTTCGTGAGCAAACTCAGCTATGGTCCGCGCCTGCCCATGACGCCGATCACCTTCCCGTTCACGCACCATACGCTGCCGTTCACCGCGAGCACACCTTCCTTCGTGTCATGGTTCTCACAGCCCTACAGGCGTCTGCCGGGTTTCGGTACGCCGCAGCGAGGTGATGCCGTGGTCTTCAACTTTCCCGAGGGCGATGCCGTGGTGGCGAACTTCCAGAACCAGAGCTACTATCAGCTTGTGCGGCAGTACGGTCGCGCCAAGGTGATGAACCCCGATGCAGCGCTACCGGAACAACAACCCGATGGTAGAACGATGATGAAGCCCACCGGCGGCATTCTCACCCGACCGATCGATAAACAGGAGAACTACATCAAGCGATGCGTGGCGATCGCAGGTGACAGCATACGGGTGACCCACGGTCAGTTGTACGTGAACGGACAGCCCCAGGGGCTTGCCTCCACCGGCCAGTTCATGTACGAGTTCGTGTTGAAACAACCCTTCAACGAGGAACGCTTGAAAGAACGCTTCGATATCTCGGCAAGCGACATCCAACAGGGTACCACGCAGGACGGAACACTGATGGCATGGATCCCCACCTCGCAATCGGTGGCCGTGCAACTGGAAAAATTCGATGTGGTCGTGAGCATGACCCGGCAGGACCACGAAATGGGTTTCTATGACGGGGATCGGTACGGTGTGCGCCCCATCTTCCCCAACAACGACAATTTCCATTGGAGCGAGGACAACTTCGGTCCGCTATGGATCCCGAAGGCGGGATCCTCGATCCCTCTGACGCTTGAGAACCTTCCGCTGTACGAGCGTGCGATACGGGTGTATGAAGGACATGATCTGAAAGTGGACCCTTCGGCAGGCTCAGGGCGACAAATACTTATTGATGGTTCACCGGTCACGAGCTACACGTTCGAGCAGGACTACTACTGGCTGATGGGCGATAATCGACACCGCTCGCAAGACAGTCGCTTCTGGGGCTTCGTGCCCTTCGATCACGTTGTGGGCAAAGCGGTGCTGGTGTGGTTCACCAAGGATCCCGATACGGGCATCCGATGGAAGCGCTTGTTCACGTTGGTGAGGTGATCTTGCTTGACACCCTGAGCTTGCCTTGTCACCCTGAGCTTGTCGAAGGGTGACCGCGTTCAAGCTTGATATCATGCGCTTCGCGCAGCGGCTCTGGAAGAACGAATGGCTCCGTGCCTTTGTCCTCGCTTTGGGCGTGTTACTGCTGTTGCATCTTTTCGTGGTCCGTTTCGTGAGCGTACAGAGCACGAGCATGTACGGGACGTTGCGACCGGGTGACCTGCTGCTGGTGCAACGTTGGCCGAAGTGGACAGGACTGGATCGCGGGGACCTTGTGGTGTTCCGTGACCCGCTGAAGGACCGTACATCGATGTCACATCGTCCTTTGCTGGTGAAGCGTGTCGCAGCAGTACCCGGGGATGAACTGGAGATCCGTCTTGGGCAACTCTACGTGAACGGTGAACGCCAGCCGAACCCGGAAGGCATGACGCACAGTTATCTCATGCGTGTGAAGGCGGGCTCCTCTGTGGATGCCCTCATGGGACGTCTCGGCTTGCCTGCGGAATTGGCACATGGCGATGGAGCGAACATCGAACTGCCCTTGAACCCCGCGCTGGCCAAAAAGGCCGAAGCGGATCCCGCCGTGGTGAGCGTAACTGCCATGCGTTTGGCTGCCGGAGCGCGCACGCACCTCTTCCCGTTCAGCCCGCGCTACCCGTGGAACGGCGACGACTACGGTCCGATCACCGTGCCGGGCAAAGGCGATACGCTCCACATCACGGTGGACAACCTGCCGCTGTACGATCGTTTGATGAGCGTTTACGAAGGACATCGTATCGCCGCGAACCGCGACCAACTCATGTTGGACGACCTTCCCTTGAGGGAATATGTGGTGGAACAGGACTACTACTTCGTACTAGGCGATAGCCGCCATTTCAGTGCCGATTCCCGATACTGGGGATTCCTGCCGGCCGATCATGTCGTGGGACGCGGGAGCGCCGTGCTGCTGAGCGCGGGCAGCAATTGATCGTACGCTCCGGAGATCGAACAGCTCGGGTAACTTGCACGCATGAACCTTGGGCGCGTGTTACTCTTGGCACTGATCTCCACGATCGGCGGTTGTGGCGATCGCGGACCGGGCGGATCGCTGTGCGAGCGCACCTTCGTTCCCTACGTGGACCTCATCAGCGGACAACTGCGCACTCCGGAGAACGCCATCTACCTCGATGGTATGGAAGCGTACAGCAAAGGGGATCACGGTACCGCCGCCGCACTGCTCACCACCTACCTCAACGACAAGGCCGCAGCGAAGTCCGCGCGCATCTACCTGGCATGCAGCTACCTGGCATTGGGCAAGGCGTACGACGCTGAACTCCAGATCGATCACTTGGAGAACAGCTCCGTGAACGATTTCAGGGACCAATGCGAGTGGTACACCGTGGTGTGTTGGGTATGCAGCGATCAGCTTCCGCGCGCATTGGTGGGTGCTCGGAACATCGTGGATGCGCAACACCACACGTACAACCTGGAGGCTCGTGAACTGCTGGCGAGCTTGAAGTCCATGGGGGTGCAATGACCATTGAAGAGGTCACCCGACATCTGCGTGCGGAGTTAGGGAAGCCACTCCCCGGTCATGATGGTTTCCTGGAGCTATCGGGGTACAAGCGACCAGACCTGGATGCCGCCCGTAGGCAGGACCCGCCACCGCGTGAAAGCGCAGTGCTGGCGCTGATCTATCCCAAGGACGACCTGCCGCACATACTGCTGATGCTGCGCCCGACCTACGAGGGTGTGCATAGCGGGCAAGTGGCGTTCCCCGGCGGCCGAAGGGAGCCGGACGACGCTTCGCTCCATGCAACTGCGCTGCGCGAATTCACGGAAGAGACCGGTGCGAGCGTTGCGAACATAGAGGTGCTCGGCGTCCTATCACCCGTGTACATTCCACCCAGTCGGTCGTTGGTAACACCCTACATCGGCGTGACGTAAGCTCCGCTCGAACTCCTGCTACAGGACGATATCCTGGATCATCGGGAGCAATACATCGCGATCATGGGTCGTACTGTCCAAGTCCCCTACTTCGACGTGATGGGGCACGTGGTATGGGGAGCCACCGCCATGATGATCGCCGAGCTACGCGAGCTCCTTCGCCGGTTCCGCGATCCCGAGCAATTTGCGTAGCCGTTCGTTGGGCTTCGTTCCTTCCTTGTCGGCGCTGAACTCCGGCTTGAGCCGCTTGACGAAGTACATATCGATGCGGCCCTTGTTCTTGGCATCCACCTGGCCGCGGTGCACGCAATCGAAGCGGTCCTTCACCAACTGGTAGGTGCTGCCGCTGATGTTCACCTCCCCGGGTTCCCCGCTGCTTTCCATCCGGCTGGCGGTGTTCACGGTATCGCCCCAGATGTCATAGGCGAACTTGCGCTTGCCCACCACGCCGGCCACAACGGGGCCCGTGTGGACACCGATACGCAGCACCCATGGCTCCTTGCCCTTCGCTTCGCGCTCTCGTTTCCATTTGGACATGAGCTCGCGCACTTCCAGCGCTGCAAGGACGGATTTGTACGCGTGGTTCGGATCGCTGGTGGGCACACCACCAGCGCACATGTAGCTATCGCCGATGGTCTTGATCTTCTCCAGTCCGAATCGTCCGATGATGTCATCGAAGTGGATGAAACAATCATCCAACTCGTTCACCAGTTCCTCGGGGGTCATCTTCTCCGCGATGCGCGTGAAGCCCTTCATATCCGTGAACATCACGGTCACCTCCTCATGCCTGCGTGCGGTCGCCTTTCCCTTCTCCTTCAACTCTTCGCTGATCTCCTTCGGAAGGATGTTGAGCAGCAGGTCCTCGATGCGGCCTTTTTGCCCTTCGATCTCCTTGCTCTGCGCCACCACTTCCGCTGTGCGTTCTTCCACCTTTTGTTCCAGAACGATGTTGCGCAATCGCAGCTGGCGTTCGCGGAACTTCACATAGCTCCAGATACTACCGATCAGGATCACGGCCATGACGCTGTAGAACCACCAGGTCTTGTACCACGGTGGAAGCACGGTGAAATGGTACAGGACCGGCTCGCTCCATACCCCGGAGCGGTTGCGTGCCTTCACCCTGAACACATATTGACCAGGGGTTAGACCGGGATAGTGCGCGTCGGTCTCGGCCGTGACCGGTTGCCAATCCTTCTCCAATCCGTCGAGCATGAACTGGTAGCGCACGGCACCTTGATCGCTCAGGCTCACACATCCGTATTCGATACGCACATCACGCTCGGTGTGCGAGAGATCGACCCCGTCGATGGCGTCGCGTTCCTCGAGGTTGACCTTCAACACCCGGACCGCGATGAGCGGTAGCTCCGAACGTTCCTCGCCGTGATCGATGACCACATGGTCCGCACCGTTCGCGGTTCCGAACCATAGATCGCCGGTGCGTGTACGGCTTGCTGCACCAGCATTGGCCTCTATTCCAGTGAAGCCGCTGCGTCCGGTGAAGGCCAGGAAGGTGTTGCCATCCTTTTTGCGCTCGTTCAATCCGAGGTTCGTACCGATCCACATGTGGCCGTTCGCGTCGGTGATGAGCGACCGTACGTTGTTGGAGAGCAATCCGCTCGTGATATCGAACGTGGCGCTCACCTTCCCCTTCTCGATGATGAGGACGCCCTGGCTTTGCGTGCCGACCCAGATGCGGCCGGTGGCATCCTCCGTGAAGGAAGTAGGGGTGATTATCTGGCCGACATCAACTCGTGTGGCCTTGTCCTTGGAGCCGGTTGCGATGATGCTCACCCCACTGCTGGCTGTTCCCACCCAGGTGTTACCCCGGCTGTCATTGAACAGCGCGGTGACATCATCCCCGGCCAATCCCTCCGAGCGCCGCAGTACCGAAGGAACTCCGCCCGGAACCAGCCGGATCAGCCCCCCAACGGTTCCCACGTATATCCCACCTGATGGACAACGAGCCAGTGCCGTCACCTTGTTGTTGCCGAGCAACGCGGAGAGCTCCCCATGTGGAACAGGCTTCCCGCCATTGACGTTGGCTTCCAGTAGTCCGCCGTTCTCGGTACCTATCCACATCCGGCCCGAACCATCGTTCAGCAGTGCGCGCACGCTGTTGCTGGTGAGATCACCGTTCTGAACGGTCAGCTTCTGCAGGCTCATGGGGCCGCTGCTCGCCGGATCGAGGATCGCTATGCCGCCGTTGGTTCCGAACCACATGCGCCCATCCACTGCTTCCGCCACGGCCCAGACATGCCGCTCCACCAAGCCATCATCGTCGGTGAACGTGCGGAAGCGATCCCCTTTGTAGATCTCCAAGCCTTCGTCGTTCGTGGCGATGAGCAAATTGCCCTCGCGGTCCCGTGCAAGCGCACGGATCGTCTGACTGTGGAGACCGTTGGACTTGTTGAACAGCCTGAGGCCATCCTTGTCCACGCGAACGAGACCAGCGTCCCATGTGCCGATCCACACGTGTCCAAGGTCGTCCTCACCGAACGCGTAAACGAAACTGCTCGGCATGCCGGTGGGCAGGTCGTAGCTCGTCGTTTGTTTGGTCCGAGGGTCGAAGCGAATGGCCCCACGCTCCTGCGTACCCACCCAAACCGAACCGTCGGAACCCTCGAAATAGCTCGTGATCCGCTGCTGATCGGCAAGTGCTCGTTCAGGATAGTCCTCGAAGCGCGACTTCGCCGCGCTCCAGAGATGCAGCCCCGACCCCGCCTCAATCAGCACAAGGTCGCCGTCCTTGCGGCGCACGATGCTCGTCACCCGTTCACCCGGTCCATTGCCCTCCTCGAAACGATCGACCTGCACGGGGCCTTCGTCCGGAAGGTCCTTGACTCGAAGGGTGCCCATGCCGAAGGTGCCGATCCAGATGGCACCGCTCGCGTCCTGCGCGATCGCCGTCACATCCGCCGTGATCGGCTTGTCGGCAGGTACGACCGCGCGGAAACGACGTCCTTGGCTCACACTGATACCGCCGCCCAGATGGCCGCACCAAAGGCGCTTGTCCTTATCGATGAAAAGACTTCGCACACCACCGGAGGCCATGCCCGCGTTGGTTCCGAACGAAACGATCCTCGTACCATCGTAGCTAGCCAAACCGGATTCCGTGCCCAACCAGACCAGGCCCGTGCTGTCCTGTAGGACCGCGTAAACCTTGGAGGCCGGTAATCCGCTCGCGACCGAGACGTTCTCGAAATAATAGCGCTGAGCGCAGGCACCCGACGCAAGGATGCCAAGGAGGAGCGAGAGAAAGGAGCGCATACCGAGGCGACCAAGGTATGCGACCGGGACCGACCGACGAAGGCTAACGCGTCAACTCGTAGAAGCTGGGATCCGTGCCCGCGGCCTTGCTCACCACCAGCGTATTGGTCACCGTTTCACTGTAGTTCTCCAGCAGGCTCTTGAGCGAGCCGTAGTTGTAGTAGCTGTAGATGTCGTCCTTTTTCCCATCTACGGGTATCCAATAGGAACGACCGGTGACACTCCGTCCGAGCCCTACATATCCTACCAGGATCGTGTTCACCTTATTGGTGCGCACGAGGTCCCGCAGCTCGATATTGAAGAAGCGTTCCAATTGTTCCTTGGTGAGGTTCTTCTTGTTGATGGTGCGTTGTACCGAGTAGCTCGCGAAGGTCTTCTGCAACTTGGCCAGGTCGGCGGAGGAGGATTGTGTTGCGGGAAAGTTCCGGTAGCTGCTGTTGTCTATGATAACCACCCAAGTGGTACCTGTTGTTCCCGTGCGGGGCGACGGCGTTCCTTCGGTGGGCGGTGGCTTCACCACCGCAACAGCCGCAGCCTTGCGCTCCACCAAGCACACCAGTTCGCTCGCATTGCCGAATTGGTCCTCGGCGCGGAGGGTGAACTGGTCCTTGCCCGCGAGATCCACCTTGATACTGAAATCAGGGTCATTGCGATCCGGCGCGTAGCTCGCGTTCACTCCGTTCACCGCGATAAGTCGAATGAGGCTGGCGTCCTTCACCGAGCCCTCCAAGAACACATCGTTCTTGCCCGCATCCAAGGTGATCTGGCGGTCTCCGGTCATCGCAGGTGTTGTGAGCGTGATCGTCGGAGGCACACCTTCCGTACGTTCCACCTTGAGCACTTCACTGCTGAAGTTCTCATACACATCCGTGGCTTGCACCACCAACTCGGTCACTTCCGGGCCGAGCGGCACGCTCACCACGAACTCCGGGTCCTTCTCATCCTTGGTGAAGTCGGCTGGTGTACCGTTCACCGTTATGGACTTCAACAAGCTCTTGTCACGAACGTGGCCGCTCACCTTCACGAAGGCTATGGAACCGGATACCTGCGCAACATCACCCAACCGGAAGGGTTCGATCACGGTGATCGACGGGGCATCGCTTTCGCGGTTCATTTCGAAAACCTGCTGAGCAATGCGGGTCCGCGAGGCCTCAATGACCCGACGTTGCTCAGCGGAGAACGCGTCTCCTTGCTCAAGCACTTTCTGCATGGCTTCCAAGTCCTTCAATGCCCCCTCCAAGTCCAGGTTGGCCTCACGGCAATCAGCTCGAAGCTGCAGTGCTTCCGTATCCTTGGCATCGGCCAGGATCACTTGGTTGAGGTCGTTGATCGCGTTCTGGAACTGGCCATAACCCTGGTAGTAACGCGCACGCTGCAAATAGACCAGCCGGTCCGTACGGCCCAGCGCGATGCAGCGGCTGATGTCGTCGATGGACTTCGCGTATTCCTTTTGCAAACCGTAAGCTTTGCTGCGCGTGAAGAGGGCATCCGTGCTCATCGGATTGAGTTCCAACGCGCGGGTGCATTTTTCGATGGCCTTCTCCAACGTGCGGGCCTTCATGGTGGTACCCGAGTATTGCTCGTAGAGGAACAACTGCACTTCGCTCACAGCGACATAGGCTGGCTCATAGAGGTGGTTCCATTCTATCACCTTGTCAAGGTCGAACTCAGCGGTCTTGTAGTCCCGCGTCGCAGTGCGCACAACACCATGGAGGAAATAGGTGTCCGTGGTTCCCTTGATGGCCAGAGCCTCGTCGCTGGACTTCGCTGCGCCATCCAGATCACCGAGCTTCAAGCAGGCCTTTGCCCGCGTCATGAGCGCCGCTTGGTTCTTTGCCGACACCAATAGAGCTTGGTCACAAAAGGCCAACGCACGCCGTGCACTATCAATGTTGAGGTATGCATCCGCTGCGGCGACCGCGTATGCGGCTTCGGAAGGATCCAACCGCGCCACTTTGCCCAAGTCAAGCGCTTGTTCCTTGGCCTTTCCAAGCAAGCCGTACACGTCGGCTCGTGCCTGATAGGCCTTGAGCATGTCCGGCTCGATGGCGATGGCGAAGGTGTACTTCTCGATGGCGGGCTCGAACTGTTGTTCAGCGCGCAGCTTCTCCCCTTCCTTGAAGAACGCCTTGCCCGATTGCCCATAGGCGCAGGAGAGCAGGGACAATGGAACGATGAGCCCGAGAACGCGGATGCGGAACGACATGAGGGTGGTCACCAAATTTAGGTGGATCACATTGCTGGAAAGGACCGTGCCAACAGAGCTTGGGATCATTGACCGCTGGTGAACTTGGCCATGATGTCCGGGGTGACGCCCGTACTGCTGAAGCCGCCATCGTGATAGAGGTTCTGCATGGTCACATACCGCGTGTAGTCACTGAACAGCGCAAGGCAGAAATTGGCGCAGGCATCGGCCGGTGCATTTCCCAACGGGCTCATTTCCTGCGCAAAGCCGAAGAAGCCGTCGAACCCCTTGATCCCGCTGCCTGCCGTGGTCATGGTGGGGCTTTGGCTCACCGTGTTCACACGGACCTTCTTGTCCTTGCCCAATCGATAGCCCCAACCGCGACCAATGGATTCGAGCAAAGCCTTGGCATCGGCCATGTCGCCATAATCCGGGAACACGCGTTGCGCAGCGATGTAGGTCAATGCGACCACCGAAGCCCCCTCGGCCAGTGCATTGCCTTTGTGCGCTGCCTGCAGCATGCGGTGGAAGCTCATGGCGCTCACATCCAGTGTCTGCTTGTACCACTCGTAGTTCAGGTCGTCGTACTTGCGGCCTTTGCGCACGTTCGGGCTCATGCCAATGCTATGGAGCAGGAAATCCACCGGGCCGCCGAGCTTTGCCGTAGCTTCAGCGAAGAGCTTCTCCAAGTCGGCATCGTTGGTGGCATCGGCTGGGATCACCATGCTGCCGGTCGTTTCGGCGAGCTTGTTGATCTCTCCCATGCGCATGGCAACAGGCGCGTTCGAAAGGACGAAAGTCGCTCCCTCGGCATGCGCCAATTCGGCCACCTTCCATGCGATGCTCATATCGTTCAGGGCTCCGGTGATGATGCCGCGCTTACCCTTCAGGATGCCATTGGCCATGATGTGCTGATTGTTGGCGACGAAGATAGCCGAGCAATGAAGCCCAAGTTGGCTTGGGCGGACGCCGGAAGTGCCCTAATTTGCCCACGCTCCAAACCTGCAAGACATGCTTCGTTCACTGTGCGTTTCCCTCTCGGGCCTGTTCCTTCTTTCATCTGCCGGTGCCCAATGCGTGACCGCATTCCCCAGCAACGAAGCGTTCACCGGCTTCACGGTGGGAACACCCGGCACGTTGGTGAACAACTGGGCGAACATCACCAGCGGCGATGATCTGGACTGGTGGGTGGACAAGAACGGAACGCCCACGGCGCTCACCGGTCCCATCGGCGACCATACGGTGAACGCGACCAGCGGGAACTACATGTATGTGGAGGCCACCGGAGCCTTGAACTCACCGAACAAGAGCGCCATCCTGGAGTCTCCTTGCTATAACATCAGTGCGCTCTCTTCGCCCTACCTCACGTTCTGGTACCATTTGCACGGCTCCCAACAAGGCGCGCTTTACGTGGACATAAACGCGAACGGAACGATCACTACGAACCTTTGGAGCATCAGCGGCAACCAAGGATTGTTGTGGAAGCAAGGCTGGCTGAACCTGGCACCATGGGCGGGGCAGACCAACCTACGGATCCGTTTCCGCGCCGTGACGGGTGACGATGTCGCGGTGAGGAACCTCACACCGGTATTCGGGTGCAACGAGGCCACAGCTGCCAACTACAGCAGTAGCGTGAACATCAACAACGGCACATGCAGCTATGCATGTCCCGCAGGGCAGAACCGGGTGAAGATCCACATTGTGAACGACGACTTTCCCCAGGAAACGAGCTGGACGTTGAAGAACGGAAGCACGGGTGCGACCATCGCAAGTGGTACCGCACAAGGCACCACGCTCTGCGTGCCCTCCAATACATGCCTGGTGTTCCGCATCAACGACTCGGTGGGGGATGGCATCTGGCACAACAGCTACGGCTATGGAGGTTATTGGATCTATCTGAACGATGTGCTCATCCGCGAGGATGGTGTGTTCGGCAGTTTCGAGGAGACCACTTTCAATTGTCCGCCTGGCTTCAATTGTGGGACTGCGCTGCCCCTCACATTGGCTACACTCACCGGAAGCTACCCCCAAACACTGGCCACTTTCACCACCACCGCCATCGAGCAGTGGTACGACTTCACGCCGCCGCAAACAGGTCAGTACCAGATCACCACGTGCGGTACCAATACGTGCGACACACGATTGTGGGTTTATGATTTCGCCTGTTCCAGCATCGTGTTGAGCAGCGGGGTGGAAGGAGCCACGTTCGCCGATGACAACCTGGGAGGGTGCGGTCTTCAAGCCGTGGTGAACGCGAACATGCCGGGCGGAACCCTGCACCATCTGCGCGTGGGAGATAATTCGGGTGCTTGTGGAAGCGCGGTAACGGTACGTATCATTTACAACGGGCCTGTGGTGGGTTGTATGAACACGGCTTCGTGCAACTATGAGCCGCTCGCCACGATACCGTGCACCAACTGCTGCATCGCTTTCGGTAACCCGGCATGCCCCGAAGGCCCTGACCTGACGATGGACCAGGCCCGCCTTCAGAGCACCCTCACGCTTCAGCAATACACGACGAACGAAAACTCGACATGCGAGTTGGAGGAAGGTTGCGTCACCGGCTCCGGAACGCGCTGGGTCCTCCGTTTCGCAACGCGGATCAACAACATCGGAAGCCAGGATTACTACATCGGCAGCCCAGGCACGCAGCCACAGATGTTCAGCAACGACAATTGTCATGGGCACAACCACTATGAGGGGTACGCCGACTACCTCCTGTTCGACCAAGCGAACAATGCGATCCCCGCCGGCTTCAAGAACGGCTACTGTGTGATCGACGTTGGATGCACGCCCGGACACTCGGGCCAGTTCGGCTGCAGCAACATGGGGATAACCGCAGGGTGCTATGATGAATACGGCACGGGCACAACGTGCAACTGGATCGATATCACCGACGTGCCCAACGGCACGTACACCCTCGTGCTAAGGACCAACTGGCAGCAAGCCCCGGACGCCTTGGGGAGGCACGAGACCAACTACGCGAACAACTTCGCCCAAGTGTGCATCAACATCACCAGGAACGCCTCCAATGTGCCTTCGTTCACTACGGTCGGAAATTGCCCGACGTGGACCGATTGTTTGGGACAGGCGTATGGCGATGCCCGCGTGGACTGCAATGGGGTATGCAACGGGCCCGCCAAGCGAGGTGATCTTAACGGTGATGGGAACCAAACCCAACCGGACGCTCTGGAGTACGTGACCGCGATCCTCGGCAACGACATCACTCCCGGTCCATGCAACGACCTCAACAACGACAACGAGGTGACCGTGACCGACGCGGCGCTGATGGTGGATGGATACACCCAACAAGCCACCCACGGGAGTGGCACCGCACATTTGACCCACTACCATCCATGGCTCGACTTTCCGCGTGGCTGGGTGAGCATCACAGACCAAGTGGACCTGAGTTTGGGCAATCTCGATCCTGTCGCCAAGACCGTGGACGTTTTCATACGCAACCCAACGGCACGTGTGCTTGGCTACGAGTTCGAGATGAGCGGGATGACCATCCAATCGGCACAGAACCTGGCACCCAATCTGACCGGCGATGTCACGGTGAACACCAGCTTGGGCGGCAACAAGGTCATAGGCCTCTCCTACCTCGATACATCGCTGGTGAAGAACGCCGGCTTCGTGCCATTGTGCCGCATCACCTACCTGGCCCTGACCAGTGGAAGCATCTGCATTGCGAACATCACCGACATCGTCAACGCGGACGCGAACAATGTGCTCACCAGCATTGTCGGCGGTTGCCTCACCGTGCCGAACGCGGTCGCACTGCGACCGAAGGTGTGGTTGGAGGGACCCTACGTGGCCAGTGTGCCTCCCTTGATGCGCGATGACCTGAGGGTGGCAGGCCTCATTCCAACGACCGAACCATATACAGCGCTCGGTTTCACACATGTGAACGGTGGAGGTGAACAGATGGCCGCTGGCTTGCACACGGTAACCGGTGCAAATGCGATCGTCGACTGGGTGCTGATCGAAGGTCGCAGCACGACCTTTCCGCACGCGGTGCTCGCTACCCGAAGCGCCCTGTTGCAACGCGATGGTGATATCGTGGGTACCGATGGCAGTTCCCCGGTGATGTTGCAACTGGCTCCCGGCTCCTACCGCATCGCCGTACGCCACCGGAACCATTTCGGAGCAATGACGAACCTGCCCGTAGCACTCAGCGCTACCGCCGTCGACGTGGACTTCCGGGCCAGCGGAACGGTCACATACGGTACCGATGCACGCAAGAGCGACCAAGGTGCCTTGATGCTGTGGAGCGGGAATGTCCGGAAGGACCAAGTGCTGCGCTATACCGGACAGGACAACGACCGGGACCCGATCCTGAGCGTGATCGGAGGTACCATCCCCACGGGTACCATTGTGGGTTACTACAGCGAGGACACGAACCTGAGCGGGTTGGTGAAGTACACCGGCAGCTCCAATGACCGCGATGTCATCCTGCTGAACATCGGGGGTATCATCCCCACTGCAACACGCACGGAACAGCTACCAACCCCTGATGCCAACAAACCCGGCGGTAGCGAACACCCCGAACCAAGAGTGCGTTCGTAATTCGGGGCATCTGTTAGTGCAACGCACGAAGGCGTCCTGCTATTTTGCAATACCATTCACTCACCATGAACCGAACGTTCCTCATCCCGACGCTCGCCACTGCGGCTTGCTTCTTCGCGCTGCGCTCCAACGCACAGATCGACCAAGGGGGTATCCCCTATTCTCAGAGCAGAGCGGATGAGTTGCCCATGGCCGCGGGTGTGCACCTGCCGGAACTGGACATGGCCACCTTGGCTGCGCAGGACGCGGTGAACGATCTGAACAAGAGCATTCCATACCGATTCGGCTACAATCACCAAGTGGACCTGAGCCCCTCCAACTCCGGTACATGGACCACGCTCAGTGATGGCACCCGCGTATGGCGCTTGGGCATCGCATGCCCGGAGGCCATCAGCATCAACTTCGAATTCGATTCGTTCGATATTCCCGATGGGGCCAAGGTCTTCGTGATCGATCCATCCGGTCGCCACATCGGTGCCTTCACCAACGCCAACGATCATGGAGAGCATGTGCTGGGTGTGCAACCGGTCCGTGGGCCGTACATCACCATCGAGTACAGCCTGCCAGTGGGTGCGGCGTTGGGACGCCTGCACATCAACCAAGTCACCCATGGCTATCGCGATGTCTTCAAATACGCCCGCGGTCTTGGGGACTCCGGTTCATGCAACAACAACGTGGTTTGCCCGGAGGGCGACCCGTGGGACCAACAGATACGAAGCGTGGCCATGATCGTGGTGAGTGGAAGCGGGATCTGCACAGGTACCTTGATCAACAACTGCGCGAACAATGGGGTACCCTATTTCCTTACAGCGAACCACTGTTTGGGTGGGAGCGTGGCGACATGGGTCTTCCGCTTCAACTGGGAAAGCTCGATATGCAACCAGAACCTCAACGGCCCCACGAACCAAACGGTCAGCGGAGCAACGCTTCTGGCGAGCAGCGCCGGAAGCGATGTTGCGCTGTTGCAATTGAACAGCGCACCTCCAGCAGGCTACAACGTTTACTATAGCGGTTGGGACCGCAGCGGTACCGCGCCCACGGCCTCCACCTGCATCCATCATCCGGCAGGTGATATCAAGAAGATCAGCTTTGATGTGAACGCTGCCACGACAGCGACCTATGGCAGTGCGGCGTGCTGGCGCATAGCCACTTGGGAGGATGGCACCACCGAACCGGGTAGTAGCGGCAGTGGTTTGTGGGACCAGAACAAGCGGTTGATCGGCCAGCTCTATGGTGGCGAAGCCAATTGCAGCAACAACGTGAACGACTACTTCGGTCGCTTCGCGGTGAGCTATTCATCCCTCCAGACGTGGCTGGGGTCATGCGGCAATACCGTCAACGGGTACGACCCGAATACCCCTACACTTACGCTTGATGCCCAGGTCACGGGTATCACCGGAGCCAGTGGCAATTCCTGTGCATCGTTGATCACACCGAGCGTTACCGTTCGGAACGGTGGAACGACAGCGCTCACGACCTTCCAACTCGCTTGGTCCATCACCGGGGGCGGTTCGGGCAACATCCCTTGGAGCGGCAACCTGGCCAGCGGAGCAAGTGTGGTGGTCCCCGTTGGAAGCGTGCCCTTGCCTGCTGGTTATCTCACCTTCACAGCCACGGTGAACGCACCCAACGGTGGGGTGGATCAGGCCCTCGCGAACAACTCGGCCACAAGCAATATCACCACGGGCCCCAATACGCTGACGCTGCAACTGAACTTGGATCGCTACGGCTCCGGAGACCACTTGGGTGATCCGGAACGGTTCGAACATCTACGCCAGTGGCGGCCCATATACCACACAAGCAACGAACGGGGTGTATCCGCAGCCACCCATCGTGGTTTGCATTCCCGATGGCTGCCACGAGCTAGTGGTGTACGACAGTTTCGGTGATGGCATGTGCTGCGCATATGGCGCGGGCAACTTCACCCTGCGCGATGCGCAGAACAACCTATTGGTGAACAACACGAACTTCACCACCGCCTCCACCACGCACGCGTTCTGTGTTACAGCAGCGGTGCGCGTTTCCGCCAAGGTCTTTCTGGAGGGACCTTACTTGACGGGACCGACCATGACGGACGCACTACGCTCCGGCAATTGGATCCCCAACGCAGAGCCCTACGCTGCGTTGGGGTTCACCCACACTGGCGGCGGCGGTGGTGAAACCATCAACGCAGGTGTGCTCAACACGACCGGAGTGAACGCGATCGTTGACTGGGTCTTTATGGAAATACGATCGACATCAGCGGGATATCCGGTGGTGGCCACACATTCCGCCCTTGTGCAACGCGACGGCGATGTGGTGGGCATGGATGGCACTTCTCCTGTTTCCTTCACGCTTGCAGCAGGTAGCTACCATGTGGCTGTGCGCCATCGCAACCACTTGGGCATCATGACAGCCAACCCGGTTGCGCTCACTGGTTCGACCACCACTGTGAACTTCACACTGGCAGCCACCGCCACCTACGGTACCTCCGCGCGCAAGGATGTGAGCGGTGTGCAGGTGATGTGGTCCGGCAACTGCACCGGTGACCCCCAATTGCTCTATACCGGTTTGGGCAACGACCGCGCCCCGATCCTGACCCGCATTGGCGGCAGTGTTCCTACCGCTATCGTAACGGGCTACCACCGAGAAGATGTGAACATGGACGGCACGGTCTCCTACGTTGGAAAAGCCAACGATCGCGACCCCATCCTCGTGAACATTGGCGGAACAATACCCACCAATAACAGGCTCCAGCAGTTGCCTTGATGCTTGGGACCAACGGGTCCTACTTCGACTTCAACAACTCCTTTGCGTTCTCCAAGGAGGCCGGTGTTGTCTTCTTGCCACTGAGCATGCGCGCGATCGCTTCCACACGCTCCTCGTGAAGAAGCGGTGTGATGCGCGTGCGTACTCGTTCACCTTCGGTGGATTTTGTCACTTGCAGATGGTGTGCGGCCTTGCTCGCTATCTGCGGTAAGTGGGTGATGGCTATCACTTGTCGCTCTTTGCCCATTGCAGCGAGCAAGGAGCCCACCCGATCGGCCACTTCGCCACTGACCCCTGAGTCGATCTCATCGAAGACAACGATCGGCAAGTCACGGGAACCCGCCGCGAGCGAGATCAGCGCGAGCATCACCCTGCTGAGTTCGCCTCCACTGGCCACCTTGTCCAAAGGCGCTGGCGCACGGTCCTTGTTGGCGGTGAAGAGAGCACGCACGCTGTCGATGCCAAATGGTCCTGGCTCGCCGGTGCGATGGTCGAATTGGAACACGGCATGCGGCATACCCAGTTCATGGAGGATCGCCTCCACCTTGTTCGCCAGTGGCTTCACCGCTTTTGTGCGGGCACGGGAAACAGAGGTGGCCAGTTCGTAATAGTTCTCCCCTGCAGCGATATCCTTTTGCTGCATTTCAGCGATCCGTTCGCCCATCGAGCCGATCCTCGCGGTCCGCTCCTGCAGGACACCAAGCAGTTCCAGCAGTTCCGATGTGGTGCGAACGCGATGCTTCTGTTGCAGGCGGATCAAATTGTCGAGACGCTCACGCAGTCGTTCCATGTGCATTGGGTCCGTCTCCACGGCCGTCGCCAGGCGAGCGGCTTCATCCCCAATGTCCTGCAGTTCGATCGCGCACGAGCTGATGCGTTCCAGCAATGTGGCCACATCGGTGTCCACGCGTGCAGCTTTGGCGATGGCTGCCTTCAACTTGTTGAGCGATCCCAGTGCGCCGCTGTCACTGCTTGTTCCATCCTCCACGGCAGCGAACGCGGCAGCACGCTCGCCAGCATGTTCCGCCCGCTGCAACTCTCCTTCCATGAGTTCCTGTTCGCCATCCTTCAACATGGCTTGCTCCAACTCCTCCTGTTGGAAACGCAGGAAGTCGAACTCGGCCTGCGCTCGCTGCTCCTCGTCGCGCAGCGCAGCGAGTTCCTGCTGGGCCTTCCTCCATGCATGGTAACGCGAGGTCAATTCGATCACCTCGGGAACCTGCCCTGCCAGTTGGTCCACCAAACCCAGTTGGAAGCGGGCATCGTTGAGCAACAGCGTATGGTGCTGGCTATGCACATGCACCAACCGCCCCCCCAACTCGCGAAGTTGTTCGGCGCGCACGGGTGTATCGTTAACGAAGGCACGGGACCGACCGCCGGGATCCAACTGGCGCCGCAGCAGAGTGGCCTTCTCGAAAGGGATCTCGTTCGCTTCGAACCAATCACGGATCGACAGATGGCTCACATCAAGTTCCAACTCGATGACGCAACGCTTGTTCGCGTCGCGCAAGTAGCTCGCTTCGGCCCTGCCGCCCATGGCGAGTTCCAATGCACCGATGAGGATGCTCTTGCCGCTACCTGTTTCGCCGGTGATCGTAGTTAGGCCGCTTTGCCAATCGAGTTCCAGCGCCTCGATCAAGAGGTAGTTGGTGATGGAGAGGCGGGTGAGCATGACGGAAATGCTGGCGCTGTTGCCGAAGCCAAGGAAACGAATTCGCGGCGCATTTCTGACCATGCGATGCCGACTGGGTTCCGCAGTGGCTCGGGCGTCCCCCTCATCATGTTCTGGTACTGCCCGATATGCCCCGGATCGATGATCTGCAGGGTATTGAAGAGCTTGGTCTTCTCGGCGGGATCGGCGGGCTTGAAGATCTCGATCAGCTCCTGGAACTTGGCGTTGAAGAAGATCTGGAGATTGTAGCTCGCGGGCTTGGCTTGGTGCACGGTCTTCAGCTTTTCGATGCCCGCAGCTATGGTGCGGCGCGCGGCAGCGGCATCCTCGGTCATTGCATCCATGCCCGTACGGTGGTAGCTGTAGAGCAGTTCCCGCAAGGGCCGGAACACGGCCTGCTGCTGGTTGTCCATGAGCCAGTAACGATTACGCTGACTTTCAAATGCTTTCCAACCGCTTTCCCCTGCGCTCTGCGCATTGTTCACCACCTGCTGCGCCTGGGTGTAGAACTGCGTTCCGCCGAGCGGGGCATAGGTATCGCCGTCCACGCCAAGGATGAAATAGGCGTAGAAGCCCAGCAGCGATGAGAGGTTGGTGAGGAACCGGTCCGGAGTGAACTCGATCTGGGTGTTTTCCAAGAAGTTGAACTGTACTTGGTCATCCACCATGTCCAGGATGGGTGTGTTGTAATCGGTGCCAAAGACCGGACGAGCATAGATCACTTGCAAGGTCCCTTCGAAGCGATCGGGAGCCGGTTGATTGGAAATGGTCAGCAGCAAGTTGATGTCGATCCGTTCTGCGGGTGCGTAGTTCAAACTGGTGAACCTGCGGTTCTGGAAAAACTCCTTGATAGCCACCTCCAAGGACTGGAACACACGGGGTTGTGCCGTGGCTACCTGCGGTGCGATCACGCTCACCTGGCAATTGAACTCCTGCGCCTGAAATGCCATAGGCGCCAGCAGGAGGGGCAGGCAAACGATCCGTAGCGCGTGTTTCATCCCGTTCGCGGGGTTCATAGCAGTTCTTCGAGGCGGTCCAAGATAGCGCGGGCCACATCGGCCTTGGTCATCAACGGCAGTTCCTTCGGATCCGTGCCCGGCGACAGCAAGGTCACCTTGTTGGTATCCGTACCGAAACCCGCTCCCGCATCCCTCAGGCTGTTGAGCACAAGTAGGTCGAGGTTCTTGCGCTTGAGCTTGTCCTTGGCGTGGTCCAACTCGTTGTTCGTCTCCAGCGCGAAACCCACCAAAAGCTGTCCTTTCGGCTTGTTGGTGCCCATCCACGCAAGGATGTCCTCGGTTGGTTCCAAAGCGATCTCAAGCGCGCTGTCCTTCTTCTTCACCTTGTTCGCTTCGATCTTCGCCGGACGATAATCCGCAACAGCTGCGCTCATGATCACCGCTCCGCAACCCGGAGCGATGACTTTGCAGCGCTCGGCCATTTCAGCAGCCGATACCACATCCGTGCGCCGCACGCCGGCCTGCTCCGTGCCAAGACCCACGGGTCCGGTGACCAACTCCACCTGCGCACCACGACGAGCAGCCTCCACCGCGATGGCGAAGCCCATTTTGCCGCTGCTCCGATTGCCTACGTACCGCACCGGGTCGATCGCCTCTTGGGTGGGGCCAGCTGTCACCAACAAGCGTGTGCCCGCCAGTTTGCTCCTGCCAACCAGTGCTTCGGTGAGCGCGTGGACGATGGCCTCCGGTTCGCTCATGCGCCCCTCGCCACTGAGCCCACTGGCAAGTTCACCGCTTTCCGGGCCGATGATAGCAACGCCTCGTTCGCGAAGCGTGCCCACATTGGTTCCGGTGGATGCATCCTTCCACATCTCCAAGTCCATGGCGGGTGCTACGAACACCGGGCATTCCGCACTGAGGTAGCAAGCCAGGAGCAGGTTGTCGCAAAGTCCGTGGGCCATCTTGGCCAACGTGTTGGCACTTGCGGGTGCCACGAGCATCACATCGGCCCAACGCGCCAAGTGGACATGGTCGTTCCACCGGCCACTTCCATCTCGAACAAAAAGATCCGTGAGCACCGGTCGCTTGCTGAGCGTGGCCAGAGTGAGCGGGGTAACGAAATCGCGGGCTGCAGGGGTCATCACCACCTGCACTTCCGCACCAGCCTTCACCAGCAGGCGCACCAAGGCGGCAGCTTTGTATGCGGCAATGCCTCCGGAAATACCCAGCAGCACCCTACGGTTCAGGAAGCGTTCCGCCACGGTGGGGGATCGTTCCACGGTAATGGATCAGTCCAACTTGGGAGCCTCAGGAGCACCCTCTTCCGCACGGCGGTGATAGAGCTTGCCATCCTGTAGCTCCTGGATCGCAAGCGCACCGGGCTTGGGCATGCGCTCGTAGTGCTTGCTAACCTCGATCTGCTCGCGGTTTTCGTACACCTCCTCCAAGTTCTCTCCGACCACGGCGAATTCCTCGAGCTTGGCGTTCAGTTCCTCCTTGATCTGCACGCTGATCTGGTTGGCGCGCTTGCCCAGGATGGCCACCGTCTCATAAACGTTCCCGATCTCCTGGTCCAACTTGGACACATCGCGGGTGATCGTGGTCTTGGCGGCGTTGGTATGCTTGGTGTTCATGTTCACTTGTTCTTGCTGAGCTGGTCCAGGGCGTCGTTGAGTTCCTTGTGCAGGCGTTCCGCGTCGTCCATGTTCACGCTCTGCGGGTATGCGTCGGCGAAATTACGATATGCGCGGATAGCCTCCCGCAATCGCTCCTCCTTGCGGCTTTCAATGCTGTTCTGGGCCAATTGGTGGTCGGCACGCAGGATCCGGAGCATGGCATCCTCCCGGTAGCGGCTGTTGGGGTACACCCGCATGAAGTCCTGAAAGGCGATACTTGCCGCTTGGTAGTTGCGCATATGGAAGTACTGCTCGGCGCTGTGGTAGGCCTTCACTTCCAGCTTCATGCGCAACTGGTCCATCAGGGTGTTGCAGCTATCACGGAGGGTGGTTTCCGGGTAGCGGATCATGAAGAGCTGCAATTGGTCCAGGGCAGTGCGGGTATCGGTCTGATCCAACTCGTAGTTGGGGCTGTTCTTATAGAAGCAAAAGGCGTTCAGGAAGGCACATTCCTCCGCGTACTGGCTGCTGGGGAAGGTTTTGGTGAAGTTGCTCAAGTAGTAGGACCCCAAGGTGTAGTCCTTCATGAGGAAAAAGGCCTTGGCGTGCAGATAGCCCACCTTCTCACTGTCCGCAGTGCCCCGCCGCAGCAATATCAGTTCTTCGAGCAGGGGGATGGCCCGATCGTAGCCGCCTTTGTTGTAGAACTTCTCGGCCACCTCCATTTTGTAAGGGATGCTGTCGCTCTTGAGGGCCCGATTGAAGTCACTGCACGAGGAGAGCGTGGTACTTCCTCCCACCAGCAACAGGAGCCACAGCGCAATGCCGGCTGCGGAAGCAAGGAACACGGGTGGTGAGAGGGAAGGACGGGAGCCGGTGGTTGGGGTCATCCTGGGAAGGGCGGCGAAGATAGCCGGGCGGGGTAAGCAGGCGGGTGTTGGCAACCAACGTTGGCAAGCCTTAACTGGTATGGACCCGCTTTTACCTTTGACCGGCCGTTCATCCCCCTGTTCCTGCGGGCTAACGGTCCACCCCACCACCCTACCATGAACGACATCTTCGACAAGATCCGCAAGGACATGGGGCCCATTGGTCGCCATGCCAAGAGCAGCCACGGCTACTTCAGCTTCCCGAAGTTAGAGGGCGAACTGGGTGCCCACATGACCTTCCGGGGCAAGCCGGTACTGGTTTGGAGCTTGAACAACTACCTCGGCCTTGCTAACCACCCCGATGTACGCGCCGTGGATGCCCAGGCCGCCAAGGACTGGGGCATGGCCTATCCCATGGGTGCCCGCATGATGAGCGGACAGACCAAGTACCACGAGCAACTGGAGAACGAACTGAGCGATTTCATGGGCAAGGAGGACACCTTCCTGCTCAACTACGGCTACCAGGGCTGCATGAGCGCCATTGAAGCGCTGCTCTCCCGCCACGACGTGCTCGTTTACGACAGCGAGTGCCACGCCTGCATGATCGACGGCGCGCGCCTGCACATGGGCAAACGTTTCGTGTTCCAGCACAACGACATGGCCAGCTTGGACAAACAACTGGAGAACGCTGCCAAACTCACCAAGGAGACCGGCGGCGGTATACTGGTCATGACAGAGGGGGTCTTCGGAATGGCCGGCGACCAAGGCAAGTTGAAGGAGATCGTGGAGCGAAAGGCGAAGTACAACTTCCGGCTCTTCGTGGACGATGCCCACGGTTTCGGGATGATGGGCCGCGATGGACGGGGTACCGCCGATGCCCAAGGCGTGCAGGATGAAGTGGACGTGTACTTCGGGACCTTCGCCAAAGCGATGGCCAGCATCGGTGCTTTCATCAGCGGACCCGAGGATGTGATGATGTACATGCGCTACAACATGCGCAGCCAGACCTTCGCGAAGAGCCTGCCCATGCCCATCGTCATCGGGGCCCTGAAGCGGCTGGACATGATCCGAACCATGCCCGAGTTGAGCGAGAAGCTCTGGACCATCACCGATGCGTTGCAGAGCGGCCTGAAGAACGCTGGCCTCAACATTGGCAACACCAACAGTTGCGTTACGCCCGTTTACATGCACGGCGGCATCCCCGAAGCCACCAACGTTATCGTGGACCTGCGCGAGAACCACGGCATCTTCTGCAGCATCGTGGTGTACCCGGTGGTGCCCAAGGACACCATCCTGCTCCGCCTCATCCCCACCGCCGCCCACACCATCGAGGATGTGAACTACACCGTCCAGCACTTCAAGACCGTGAACGAGAAGCTGCTGGCCGGGGTGTACAAGAGCGAGAAGATCGCGGCGATGTAGATCATGCAACGCATCGCTGTATTCTGCGGAGCCAACTCCGGCACCGATACCGGGATACTGCAAGCTGCCCAAGCCACCGGTCGCGCCATCGCCTTGCGCGGCATGGGTGTGGTGTACGGTGGTGGACGCTGCAAGCCGGTGGCGAAGTGATCGGCGTGATCCCGGGCTTCATGGTGGAGAAGGAACTGGCACACCGTGGCCTCACCGAGCTGATCATCGTGCGGGACATGCACGAGCGGAAGATGCGCATGCACGAGCTGAGCCAAGCGGTGATCGCCCTGCCCGGTGGCTTCGGAACGCTGGACGAACTATTCGAACTCCTCACGTGGCGGCAACTCGGCTTGCACAACAAGCCCATTGGCCTGCTCAACGTGAACGGGTTCTACACACCGCTGTTGCAGCAGATCGAACGCATGGACCGGGATGGTTTCCTGCACGGCCCCACTCGCGTGATCGCGTCGGCGGGCGTGGATGAGTTGCTGGAACGGCTCACCCTCTCCGTCGGGACGAACCCGTAGCCACCTTCCACTAGCTTGGCGGCATGCACATCGTTCGCCGTACCATGGAGCGGTATGTGACGCTCCGCGATGAGGATTGGCACCGCATTGCTCCCGCATGGAAAGAACTTGGCTTCAGCAAAGGCGCGCACATTTGCCGCGTTGGGGAGGTGGAACAGCGTTTCTACATCGTGGACAGCGGTGTGCAACGCATGAGCTTCCCGGACGACGGTGAGGACGTATGCATCGGCTTTTCCTATGACCATAGCTGGAGCGGGGCCTACGACTCCTTCGTTTCACGCAAGCCGAGCCGCTTCGATATCCTGGCGGTCACGGACAGCGTGTTGTGGGGGATCGAACACGGCGCGCTCCAGGAACTCTACAGCGAATTGCCCGTGATGGACCGCTTCGGCCGCTTGATCCTGGAAGAGCTCATCCAGGGACGCGCGACGCGAGAGATAGAGCAACTGAGCCTGAGCGCGGAAGAACGTTACGACCGGTTGGTCAAGCGCAGTCCGCAACTCCTGCAGTTGGTGCCACAGAAGGACATCGCCAGCTATCTGCGCATGACCCCTGAGACCTTCAGCCGCCTGCGGGCCAAGCGTTCTTGATCCAGGTCAAGCGCTGTAGAACATGTGCTGCGTGTACTTCGCATCATCGCTGAACAAGTAGCGGAACACGACATGGACAGCCTGCAACTCATCTCGGACCTGCGATCCACCTTGGAGGAACAGATCGCACGCGCACAGCAGATCCGCGCGCTACCCGCTGCGCAACTATTGCACCGACCTGCGCCTGAGCAGTGGAACACGTTGGAGGTCTTTGAACACATGAACCTCAGCAGTGGCATCTATTTGCGGAACCTCAGGGAGGTCTTCGATCGCAAGGCCGCCAAGCTGAAGTTCAACCCCGTGTTCACACCGGGTTGGCTCGGAGCGTACAGCGTGAAAAGCATGACGCCGCGTGCCGATGGAACGATCCCTATGCGCATGAAGACCTTGGGGAAATTCGAACCACGAAAACTCGATGGAGCCTCTTCCGGCAGCATCGACCGCTTCGTAACGATGTGCGAAGGCTTTCTGGCCTTGCTCGAGCGGTCCGAACACACGGACCTCAACGCGATGAAGGTGGCAAGTTCGCTCGGTCCCATCGTGCGGTTCAGGGCCGGGGACGCGTTCCGCTTCCCGGTTGCACATCAGGTGCGGCACTTCCACCAGATAGAACGTGTGTTGAGGAGCGCGCGCTAGTCCGGCCCCCGTCCTTTCCACCTCGTCCGGATCATATCCCGTTTCATCGGGGATCCGCTGGACCCTCGACCGATACATGACTACGTTGTGCATGGTCGTCCTATCGACCGCTCCATTTCCATGGAAGTACGCTCGACCGAACCACGCAGATCCGCTCGCATCCTCTTGGTGGAGGATGAAGCGATCGTTCGCAAGGACCTTGAGATGCTCCTGGAAGCACACGGCCATCAAGTGATCGGGGCCTGCGCCTCGCAGGAGGAGGCGATAACACTTTGCGAGGAATTGCGACCAGCCTTGGTGTTGATGGACATCCAGTTGCGCAACGGCGGCTCAGGCATCGATGCGGCGCATGTGATCCGCGAACGCTCCGGAACGCCGGTGATCTTCATCTCGGCCAACAGCGATGCGGCCACCTTGAGCCGCGCGCGTCTCGCGGTACCGCACACCTTCATCACCAAACCGTACAAGTCGGTGGATGTGCTGGCTGCCGTGGACGTTGCCCTGTACAATCATGATCGTCACTTGAACGTGGTACACCAGCGGGATCGCCTGCTGGGGATCCTCACCGGGAAGGACGGGAACGCAAGCCTCTTCATCCACCAGAAGGATCGCGAAGAGGGTATTCCCCTGCGCGATATCCAGTACGTGGAGGCGTTGAAGGACTACGTCGGCATTCATGTGAAGGAGCGGCGCTACGTGGTGCATTCCACCATGAACGAGATGGAGCAACGCCTGCCAGCGGATGCTTTCCTGCGCGTCCACCGTTCCTACATCGTACGAAAGGACAAGATCACGGCCGTTGCCGGTCCTGATCTGATCATGGAAAAACAGGAACAGGTCATCCCCATCGGCGTTCGCTATGCCGCGCAAGTGCGGCAAAAGCTCGCGATAGATCGGAACCAGCTCTGACCCGGTCTTCCGGGCGCACGCTCGCTACCTTGCCCCTCCCGAACGATCGGGAGGAACACATGCATCTCGTCATCATTTCAGCCAGTGTGCGCGAAGGGCGCAAGAGCCATCGTGTGGCGCTCTTCCTCCAGAAGACCATCGCCGCGAACAGCAACACCGTGGAGATCCTCGATCTGAAGGAATACGACTTCCCCATCTTCCACGAACGCCTGCGCCACCAAAAGGACCCTTCCCCGAAGACAGTGGACTTCGCAGAACGTGTGCGCAAGGCCGATGGGGTGATCATCGTGACACCCGAATACAACGGTGGCTATCCGGCAAGCACCAAGAACATCGTGGACCTTCTTACCGACGAGTGGCGCAGAAAGCCGGTGGCTATCGCCACGGTGAGCGATGGCTCGTTCGGCGGCACACAGGTGATCACCTCCCTTCTTTTCTCACTATGGAAGATCAGGGCGTGGGTGGTGGCGCACATGCCGGTGCCGAAAGCGCAAGAGGCGTTCGACGAAGCCGGAACACCGGCTGACGCGGAAAGCTGGGGCAAGCGCGCCAAGCATATGCTCGATGAACTAGGCTGGGCGATGGAGGCGCGAAGGAGGATGGAAGCTTGATCGCCAACGCCTCGAGATCTCGCTAGACCTTGACTGTCTCCAACTGGAAGATCCGCTTCAGGATGCCAACAGCCTGCTCCACCTCAGCGGCCGTCGAGTACCGGCTGAAAGAGAAGCGGATGTTCGCGCCGGGTCGCCCGGGATAAAGCGCCGTGAGCACATGGCTGCCGGTGTTGCTGCCGCTGCTGCACGCACTGCCGCCGCTGCACGCAACGCCTTCGATGTCCAGATTGTAGAGCAGCATCTCGCTCTTGCCATCATCGGGGAAGCGCACACTGAGCACGGTGTACAAACTGTCCGGGCCGGGATCACCATTGAAACCAACGCCTGGGATCCCCTCCTGGAGACGCTTCTTCATGAGGTCCTTCAGGCCCTGCACGTGGTGTTGGTGCTCTTCCACATCGTGGTAGGCAAGCTCCATCGCTTTCGCCAAGCCCACGATGCCGTGGATGTTCTCGGTGCCCGCCCGCATGTTGCGCTCTTGTGATCCACCGAGGATCATCGGCTTCAGGCCTGCACCACTGCGCATGTACAGGAAGCCCACACCCTTGGGCCCGTGGAACTTGTGCGCTGCACAGGTGATGAAGTCAACGGGCTGCTTCTCGAGATCGAACCGGTAGTGACCCATCGTCTGCACGGTATCGCTGTGGAAGAGCGCGCCGTACTTCCGACAAAGACCACCGATGGCGTCCAGATCGATGCGTGTTCCGATCTCGTTGTTCGCATGCATCAGCGAGACAAGCACACCCTGACCCTGAGTGGCTTTCAGCAGTTCCTCCAAGTGCGCGACCTCGGGCTTGCCATCGGACTCCAGACGCAGCCAGTGTACCTGAGTGCCTGTATGCCCGAGCGCATGCGCCGTCAACTCGACCGCGTGGTGCTCGATGGGCGAGGTGATGATGTGCTTCACTCCCAGGTCGCGAACCGCGCCATCGACCACCGTGTTGTCCGCTTCCGTTCCTCCGCTCGTGAAGATGATCTCGCCAGGTGCGCAATGGAGCAAGTGCGCAACCGTGCGCCGTGCCTGCTCCACCGCCGCGCGCGTCTTACGGCCATAGGCGTGTATCGCCGACGGATTCCCGAAGTGCTCCTTCAGGTAGGGCAGCATTGCATCGAAAACCTCCGGAGCAAGCGGTGTGGTGGCGGCGTTATCCAGGTAGATCTTGGTCATGGGCGCGTGCAGGTGCCTCTTGAAAGCCGGGCGAAATTACCGAGCGGCGGCGGGAATGCCTGCCACCTCGCCGAGCTCGCTCATGATCCTGCCAGCCAGCGCATCGGCCTCCTCCTTGGTTGCCGCCTCGGCATAGATCCGGATGATGGGCTCCGTGTTGCTGCGGCGCAAATGCACCCATGTATTCCCGAATTCGATCCGAAGACCATCGACCGTGCTGTGGGGCTGCCCTTTGTACCGTGCGCCGATGGAATCCACGATGGCTTGCACATCCATGCCGGGGGCGAGTTCGACCTTGTTCTTGCTGATGAAGTAATCCGGGTAGGTCTTGCGCAGTTCCGAACAGGTTTTGCCACTGCGTGCATAGAGCGTAAGGAACAGCGCGATGCCCACGAGCGCGTCGCGGCCGTAGTGCAACTCACCAAGGATCACTCCGCCGTTCCCCTCACCGCCTATCGCAGCGCCCACGGCCTTCATGGTCTCCACCACGTTCACCTCGCCCACGGCGCTGGCGTGGCGCTTTCGTCCGTGCTTCGCCGCGATATCGTCCAATGCGCGCGTGCTGCTGAGGTTGCTTACCGTATCGCCGGGGCGATGTGCGAGCACATGGTCGGCACATGCCACCAAGGTGTACTCTTCACCGAAGAAGCTGCCATCCTCACACACCAGCGCAAGGCGGTCCACATCCGGGTCCACGGCGATGCCGAAGTGAGCGCGGTGTTTGCGCACGGCCGAGCACAGGTCGGTGAGGTTCTCCGGAAGTGGTTCCGGGTTGTGCGGAAAATGGCCGGTGGGTGTGCAATGGATCTCCACCACTTGCAGCACACCCAACGCAGTGAGTAGCGCAGGAACAGCCTCACCTCCTACGGAGTTCACCGCATCAACCACCACGCGCAGGTTCGCTTTGCGGATGGCTTCCACATCCACCAGGTCCAGCTCCAGGATCGCATCGATGTGCTTGCCGGTCCACCCGCTGGCGCTGCGCACCGTACCGAGCTGTTCCACCGGAGCGAACTGGTAGTTGCCCTCCTCGGCGATGCGCAGGACTTCCGCGCCATCGGCAGCACTGATGAACTCACCCTTGGCGTTGAGCAGCTTCAGCGCGTTCCATTGGCCCGGGTTGTGGCTTGCGGTCAGGATGATGCCACCATCTGCCTTTTCGCCCGGTACGGCCAACTCCACGGTGGGAGTTGTTGCAAGGTCCAGGTCCACCACATCGTAGCCCATGCCCGTGAGCGTGCCGCGCACGAGGTCCGATACCATGGGACCACTGATGCGTGCATCGCGCCCCAGCACCATGCGCGGACGCCGGTTGGCGCGCTCGGGTACCGAAGTGCTCGCTGAACGTTGCCGCATGAGCGTTGTAAAGGCCGCGGTGTAGCGGACCACATCGATGGGTGTAAGGCCTTCGCCCGGAGCACCACCGATGGTGCCACGAATGCCGGAAATGGAACGAATGAGCGTCATGTTGCAGTTCGATGTCGCACTGGGCGCGACAGGTGCAAAACTACCCGCGCAGGAAGGCGAAGGGACCCGTGGTGCTAGGGGCCGATGCACCCGATCCTGTTCATAAGCCGCTTCTTCACCCGACATCCCGGAAAGCGTTCCCCTATTTTTGTCCAAAGGCCCGGTGGAGGGCCACACGCCCCGCCGAGCGGGATGAGACACATGAACGAAGGTCACCAACCCCTGCCCGACCGCGAAGACCAGCGAGGCTGTGTACAGCGGTACGAGGCCATGCTCCACCGTAACGATCGCCTCTTCTTCGATGTGGAGGAGTTCGAGTTGATCATCGATCACTACTTGGAGCAGAACGACACGCGCCAGGCCAAGGAGGTGCTCGACCTGGCCCAGGAGCAGCATCCGGGGTCGCTTGACATCATGTTCAGCGAGGCGATCGTGCTCATGAACATGGGTCGCCTGAACAAGGCGTTGGAAGTGCTCGATGCCATCGGCAAGCTGGAACCCTACAACGAGGAGGTACACCTGCACAAGGCGAGCATCTACAGCCAGTTGCGCAACTACCGTCGCGCGATCGAGCATTACAAGCGGGCACTGGAACTTGCCGAGGAAGGCACGGACGATATCCTGCTGGACCTCGCCTTCGAGTACGAGAACATAGAGGCGTGGGAACAAGCCGTGGATTGCCTCAAACGCGGGCTTGAGATAAACGCCGAGAACGAGGCGGTGCTCTACGAGCTGGCGTATGTGATGGACGTGATGGACGCGCACCAGCAGGCGGTGGCCTTCTTCAAGCGTTTCACCAACGAACACCCGTACAGTTTCGTGGCCTGGTTCAACCTGGGCAACGCGCTCTCGCGCATGGAGCGCTACGATGAAAGCAACGAGGCGCTGGACTTTTGCCTGGCCATCGATGACAAGTTCTCTTCGGCCTATTTCAGCAAGGCGCGCAACCTTCTCCTGACCGGCGACTACGAGCGCGCGATCGACTGCTACCAGGATACACTTACCAACGATGGCCCGCAAGCCATCACCTTCAGCTACATCGGCGAGTGCTATGAGAAGATGGAGCGGTTCGAACAGGCACTCATCCACTACGATCAGGCGCTGGCGCTTGACACCAACTGGGTGGACGCTTGGATCGGCCGTGGGGTGGTGAAGGACCTTCAAGGAAATTTGCCCGCCGCGCTGAAGGACCTGGAGACGGCCTTGAAACTGGCACCCGATCATGGCGATGCATGGTTCTACTACGCGAACGCCCTGGGTCGCGCACTGCGCTACGACGATGCGTTGGCTGCTTACACGCGCCTGAACACCTTGGAACCCGAGAGCCTCGATGGCTGGTTGGACCACGCCGATCTGCTGTTGAACCTGAAAAGTCCGGGATGCAGCGCTGAAGAAACTGCGCGAGAGGCGAGCAGGTGCACAAATTGAACGCACGCTACCGGTACCGCATGGTCAGCTACCTGCTTCGTACAGGCATGGAGCAGCAGGCCTTCCTGGAACTGGAGGAAGCGTTGATGGCGGACCATGCAGCACACACCCAATTGCTGGAGCACTATCCCGAGGCAGCGGTGATGCCGCAGGTGATCCACTTGTTGGAACTCTACAAGCAACCATGAACTATTCGTTGTCGCACATCCCGCCACGGACCAAGAAACCGCGGGAGGATGGGCTCACCATGGTCATGGACAAGGGATATTCCATGCGCCAGGCGGAGGATATGCTGGACAGCAGCGGCGACCTCATCGACCTGATCAAGCTCGGCTTCGGCACTTCGTTCGTCACGCCACGCCTCCAGGAGAAGATAACGCTGTACCAGAAGGCCGGCATGCGCGTGTATCTGGGCGGTACGCTTTTCGAGGCGTTCGTGGCCCGGGGTGAGTTCAAGGCCTACCGGAAACTGATGGACCAATTGCACCTGGACACCGTGGAGGTGAGCGATGGTTCCATCAACATGACCGCGAAGGAGAAGTGCAAGTACATCACCGAACTGGCGAAGCACTTCACCGTGCTCAGCGAAGTGGGCAGCAAGGAAAGCGGCATCCTCATCAGCCCTGCCAAATGGGTGAGCATGATGCGCAACGAATTGGATGCAGGCAGCTGGAAGGTGATCGCTGAAGCGCGCAAAGCGGAACCGTGGGCATCTATCGTCCAGTGGCCACGCACACACGGCGCTGGTGAACCGCATCCTCGCCAAGGTGCCCGGCAAGGACATCTTGTGGGAAGCCCCGCAGAAGTCGCAGCAAGTATGGTTCATCAAACAGCTTGGTGCCAATGTGAACCTGGGCAACATCGGGGGCGAAGAAGTGATCCCATTGGAAACGCTCCGGCTCGGACTGCGCGGGGATACCTTCTTCCAATACTTGCCCGAGGAAATGGCCGAAAAACTCAGGCAGGTGAAGAACGAGTGATGGTTGCATTGTCGTGGTGAGCCATCCTGAGCGAGGTCGAAGGACGAACCATGACCATTGAACCTCCCCTTCGACTCCGCTCAGGACAGGCCCTCCGGGTGACAACACACCGCACATGAAAGATCACCGCCACCGAACTGAAACCGCTTGCGCGATAACGGCACGCCCCACCAGCTCATCGATGTGCGGGAAGCGTACGAAGCGGAGGCCTGCTCCATCGGCGGCACCCTCATTCCCATGGGCGAGATCGTGGAGCGGCGCAACGAGATCCGCCGCGATGTGACGGTGATCGTGCACTGCAAGAGCGGAAACCGCGCCGCTGCGGTGATACAGGCCCTCGAATCGCGCTACGGCTTCTCGGACCTGGTGAACCTCGTGGGCGGCATCACCTCCTACGCCGCCGAAGTGGAGCCCGCGCTCCGTTGTGATTGACACATCCCCACCACAAAATGGAATTTCTCCAAGAGTTCTGGTACTTCATCACGCACCTCAATATCACGTTGCCCGCCTTCATCGGGGAGCATGGCAACTTGGTGTACGCGTTGCTCTTCGCCATCATCTTCGTGGAAACAGGCTTGGTGATCATGCCCTTCCTACCGGGTGACTCGCTGCTCTTCGTCGCGGGTTCGCTGGCCGCCGGTGCCAACGCATCGTTGGACCTGCTGACGCTCTTCATACTCCTTTTTGCCGCCGCCGTGCTGGGTGACAACATCAACTACTGGGTCGGTCGCTTCTTCGGTCCGCGAGTGGTTAAGTGGCGGACCTTCGGACGCGATCTGGTGCAGCAGAAGCACTTGGACAAGACACACGCCTACTTCGAGAAGTACGGCGTGAAGACGATCATCATCGCACGCTTCGTGCCCATCGTGCGCACCATCACACCGTTCGTAGCGGGTGTCGGTGCCATGGAGTATCGGCGCAAGTTCCTTCCGTTCGATGTCGCGGGCGGCGCGTTGTGGATCGGCCTGCTGTTGCTCGCCGGCTACTTGTTCGGCACGCACCCCTTCGTGCAGAAGAACTACGAAACCGTGATCCTCGGCATCGTCTTCATCAGCGTGCTCCCCATGATCGTGGAGTTCATCCGGCATCGGCGCAATACGAGCAAGGGATGAGCGTTGCCCAACCCGTGGTACGCTTCGGGCTCATCGGTAACCCCCTCTCCCATTCCTTCAGCCAGCGCTTCTTCACGGAGAAGTTCCATCGCGAAGGCCTCAGCGATCACCGTTACGATCCATTTCCGATCGCCGCGATCGAGGAGTTGCCACAACTCGTTGCCGATACACCGGGACTACGTGGGCTCAACGTCACCATTCCGTACAAGCAGAGCGTGGTGCCCTTCCTGCACAGCGTTGATACGCTGGCAGCAGCGGTGGGTGCGGTGAACACCGTGCGCATCGAGGATGGAAAACTCATCGGCTACAATACGGATGTGGAAGGCTTCCGCCAGTTGCTTCTCCCGTTATTGACCAAACCCAAACCGCGCGCGTTGGTCCTGGGCTCCGGTGGGGCGAGCCGTGCCGTGGCCTATGTCCTCAAGGAGCAGGGGATCAAGTTCCGCGTGGTGAGCCGCAGCCGGGAGCGTGGCGACATGACCTACGACCTGCTCGAGCCTATCGTGGTGGATGTGTGCAAGCTGATCATCAACACCACCCCGTTGGGCATGCACCCCAACGTGGAGGAACTCCCGCCTCTGCCCTACTCAGCGATAGGTGACCGGCATGTGCTCATCGACCTCGTGTACAACCCGGAGCGGACGGCATTCCTGCAAGAAGGAGAGGCACATGGGGCCGTTGTCACCAACGGCATGGCCATGTTGGTGGCGCAGGCGGAAGCGAGTTGGAAGGTTTGGAAGAGGGAGGGACAGTAGGCAGGAGCAGGCGCAGGAACAAGTATGCTGCCAATGGGGCTGGGGATCGTCCTTTGGTGTCGAAGTCATTCGATAGCTGCGGAGCCGCCCATACTTGCTCCTGCCAACTGCTCCTGAACTACCGGCTGCACGCCCGAACGACCATCACCACGATGCACACCAAGAAGAGCATGACGCTGATCCGATTGATGCCATGCATGAAACGCAGGTTGAAGTCGCTTTTGCTCCGCCCGATGAGCGTCGCCGGGTTGAGGTAGTAGAGAAGGCGCTTCAGGAACATGGTGTGAAGGTAGCCAGCCCAAGAACGAAACGACCCAGATAGCGTATCACGGGGCCTTGATCACAGCGTTTGGAACATGCCCGGAACCAAAGAGGTGGGCTTTTCCCGAAACAAGACGGTCAGGAAGTCGATCTCGGAACGATCATTGCGCTGCACGAATTCCACGGATCAACGTTCTTTGTTCCCTTCACACGCCAACCAACCATCACGATAACCATGAAGAAGTTCCTCCTCCTACTTGCCTGTGCCGGCTTCATTGGCACGACCAGCGCTCAGACCAGCGCGGCAGAGACCACCGACCTGAAGGAGCATGCATGCTCCGCCACCTGCACCAAAGAAGCCCATGCCTATGTGCACGGCGAGAAAGGCCATGCATGCACGTCCGCATGCGCTACGGCTGCTTCAACCGAGAAGAAGGCCGGTGGCTGCTGCGCCGGTAAGAAGACAGCCACGGCTTGTGCCATGGGTGCGAAGGGGGATGCACATGCTGACGCACATGCTGGCAAAGAGCACGCCTGCACCACTGCTTGTGCCGATGGCAAACATGCCTACGCTTGTGGCGAGAAGGGCCATGAGTGCGGCACTGCCTGTGCCCACGCACACTGATCCCGACACCGTAAAACGAGAAAGCCCCGTCCTGAACTTTTTTCAGGACGGGGCTTTCTGCTGGAAGTAGGTCGTTTTGGCGGCTCAATTGATCACCACGGGCAGGCGATGGCGGGCACCGCTCGCGTTAGTGATCTCCACCACGTAGCTGCCTTGCGCGGTTTCGCCAAGCTCCATATCGAGCAACGCACCTTGGGTCGCGGCCCAGGTTTGCGTCGCGACCAAGCTGCCGTCCAGCGCGAGCACACGCACTTGCACCGTTCCGCTGAGCGAGGCGTTCGCACGAATGGCGAAAGCACCGTTGCTCGGGTTGGGGAACAAGGAGAAACCCGCCGTAGCACCCTCTTCAATGCCCACTACGCTGCCAATATTGATATCATCCACGTAGACGTTGTTCCCGAAGTCGCTCTCGGTTTGGAACATGAAGAGCACATCGGGCTGGCCGATCACCGAGGCAAGATCAACCTGCTCCGCACGCCACTGGCTGGCGCTCGGAGTGAAGTTGCCGGTGAAGGAGGTGCCTGTGGAAAGAGCAGCGCCTTCCTTGTCATAGAGCGTGGTCCATGTGGCTCCGCAGTTGGTGGAGACCTTCACCATCAGACGGTCCACGCTGGCCGTGTTGTACTGGCGGTGGGCTACCGAGAAATCAAGGCTGGTGCCTACCGGTGCCGTGGAAAGGTCCAGCCTCGGTGAGATCAAGTGGTCCAGCTGCCCCGTGATGTTCATGTCGCCTGAGTAATTGTCCATTTTCATGCAACCAGTGCTCGATCCGAATCCTCCTGCCGTGGCGTTGCGCGACATGAAGTTGTTCGGGTTGAAGTGCACGTAGCTCCAGCCAGCTGGTGGGAAGGTGGTGGCGTTGAAACCTTCGGCGAACGGAAGCGCCTGCACCGGGTCGATGGAACGGAAACATCCTTCCATCTCGTTGTTCCCGCTGTTGGCATCGGCCACGCCATTCGGTGCGACCACCCATACGCTGAGGCGGTGAGCACCCGTGGTGAGGGAAGCTGCCGTAAGCGTCACGTCCACCGTTGCACCCGTTGCGAGCGAACCGGCCCAGTTGAACACGGTACTGGCACCTCCGTCCAAGCTGTAGTGGATCTCCGCAGCGGAGAGGGTGCTGCTGCCCATGTTCGCGAGCGTGACCACAGGAGCAACACTAGCGGCGCAAACCGCATCGTCGATGGAAAAGTAGTTCGGCTCGGAAGCGACCGTGACCGGTGCGACGATGGCCGTGATCGCGGCATCGTTCGCAAGTGGTGCAGGATCGATGCGCACCACCTGGTTGCCCGTGTTGTGGACATACCATATGCGTCCATCAGGCCCCACTTTCACACCCATGATACCCGTCATGCCGGTACTGATGGTTCCGATCTGCGTGGGCGTGTCGGTCACGTCGTAGATGCGGATCTCGCCGGTCGTGTGGTCGCTCACGATCAATCGTCCTTCAAAGTAGTCCATGCCACAAGGCTGCGTGGTCCAGGTGTCCACCACCTGCACGGTCGCACCTTCCACCCTCTTGTATCCGGCCAGCGGCTCGTTGGAGGTAGGTGGCACGGTAAGATTGCCGGTTTCGGCACCGCTGTGCACATCCATTCTCCGGATCTGCTTGCTCACGCCATCGATGTAGTAGAGCCATCCGCTCTCGCGATCGAGCACCATGTGGCTCGGGATGTTGGCAACACGCGTCACCGGCACATCGGTGTAACGCCAGATCTTGCCAGCGCCGTGGTAGTCGTAACCAGGTCCGTGGTCTTGCACGAAGTCGTACCGGACGATGTTCCCGAAGTGACCGTCCATGACCCAATAGACCTTCGCACTATCCGCAGCGATGCCCATGGCAAAAGGGCTTTGGTGGAGCATGTCGATGTGGCTGCCCAAGGGGAAACCGCTGACCCAGTTGTTCTGGAACACCGTGGCGAAGATGTTGGGGTCGGCATCCCAAAGTGCGGGTCCCATGAAGGTGCTCGTGGGTGATGCCGTGTTCTGCACTTCGCTCACGGCAGCGAATTCACCGTTGTCCGAGAAAGCCATCGCGCTGGCCTGTATCATGAAGTGCCCGCTGTGCGTGTCCTTCTTGTAGACATCGGTCTGGTTCGGCAGCCCTGCGTTGCTCACTATGACCATGGCGCCACCGGCACCCGTGCCCCGCAGCATCACCCAGAGTTCGTTGGTCTTGGGTTTGAAGTCCAGGTCGCGCGGATTGCTCACCTGGTCCGTCGCGGTGACGATGGTCGTGTAGGTGAGCGGGTCGGTGAGGTAGCGGTCGATAGCAGCTTGTGCGAACGCGCCACTGCAACATGCTGAGGCGATAACAATGGTGAAGAGTTGCTTCATGTAAAATGGATCTGGCAGGTTCAGGTACGAAGATGATCAGTGCTTGACGAAGAGGCCCCTGATCAGGTGCAGAAAGTTGTCGGCACTGGGGATCCCACGGTCAAGGTTCCGCCAACGCGGGGTTGGTCTGCAGGGCTTGGTCGGTCAGGGCGTTCAAGAAGGCGATCAGATCGTGGACTTCGTCGGGGGAAAAAGGCGTTGGGTTCATGCCCCAGAAATCCATGAGCAGGTCCACGTTGGGTGAGTTCATGTGGACACCACCATTGTAATGCCCCATCACTTCTTCCAAGGTGGTGAAGCGAGAATCGTGCATATAGGGCGCGGTAAGTGCGATGTTCCGCAAGGTGGGGACCTTGAACTTCCCGAGGTCGGCCGGATCGCCTGTTACCGCCCCGGCTCCTTCATCGAAGAAAACCAGGTCGAGCCCGTTGTTCCGGAACGCATTGTCCGTGAAGAGGCCGGGAGCATGACACCCTGCACACTTGCCTTGGCTGGTGAAAAGCGCAAGACCGTTCCTCGCTTCCTCGCTCATGGCCGTGGTATCACCGTCGTACCAATAACGGTCGAACGGGGAATCGAACGAGACGATCGAACGCACGAACTGCGCGAGCGCCTTGGTGACCATCGTGCTATCGACCTCCTCGCTTCCGAAGGCCACCTTGAAGAGCCCCCGGTACTCGGTGCTCGCGTTCAATCGGTCCTCCACAACAGGCCAGGTGTTCCGCATCTCGAGCGGGTTGATGACCGGGTCATGCGCCTGTGCCTCCAGACCCTGCACCCGACCATCCCAGAACATACGATCCGCCCAAGCCAGGTTCACAAGGGACATGGAGTTGCGGGGACCATGCGCCCCATTGGTTCCTTCACTGAAAGGGCGGGGATCGGAGAAGGCGTTCGCCTGCACATGGCAGCTACCGCAACTCAGGGTGAAGTCGTTGCTCAGGGCCTTTTCGTAGAAGAGCTTCCGGCCCAAAGCGACCCCTTCGATGGTGAGCGGGTTATCCGCCGGGAAGTTCGGTGCGCCCAGTTGCGCGAGACACACCTGCTGGCAAGTTCAACTGTGTCGGGGTGGGAGTCGTGGGCTCCGTTTCCGGTTCCACGGGTTCCTCGCGTGTGCAACCCACCAGTGTGGCAAGCACGATCAATACCGACCAGCGTGCGCTCCGAGCGAGGCCCATCAATGCGCCTCTTGGAAGTTCGCACGGAGACTGTCCATCAACTGCACGTTCAACGGTGTATCGCCGAGCGCATTGACATTGGCCAGCACGTCCACACCACCCATCAAGCGCTCCACATCCACGGGTGCCTCTATGGTCATGGTTCCTCCATCGGGTATCTCCACATGCATTACGGCCCAGCCGGTCCGCTTCAAGGCGTCGGTACCACAGCGGTAGGTGAAGGGAGCATCGGTATCATCCAAGGTCCCGCTGTTGTCGCTGTCGACACGGCCTTCCATCACCATGAACCAATAGCCCTCGTTCGCTCCCATGCCCCAATGCATGGTGGCGTCGTTCAGTGGTGCAGCGCTGGTCGCCGGGTCGCTGTTGTTGAGTTCTTCCTCCAGCCCCATGGTGAAGCGTATCTGGTGCGCATGCACGGCCGTGAGCGTTCCCAAAGCAAAGTTGTTCGACTGCGAAGCGTCCACCAGCAACTGCACGGAGGGATATTCCGCAAGGACATTGTATCCATCATCCACCACATCGAGATCCGACAGGAGGAATCGGATCCGTTCGATCTTGTACAGGTGGCCCAGATGGTCCACGTATTCGCTGCCAAGCTCGTAATCATGCGTTCCATACATCCACACGAACTTCAAGCGCAGGTCCACCGTGTGTGCCATGCCTTGATGATCCTCCGGTGGAATCTCCTCTTCCTGTTTGCACGCGGATAGGAATGGTGGCGCAAAGAAGGATGACAGGATGCGTGTTTGCCGCTGGAGCCCGTGCCCCGCGCGGCGGCTTGTCCATGCGCCCGCGAGAAAGTGGCAGGCCGTGGGATCCCATGCATTGAACGAACGCCGATAGACCTTTGTACACCACATCCATCACAGCATGAAATTCCATTGGAACATGCCCGCTTCTGTTCGCCCACACTATGAGACGGAACTGGAAGCCAGTCACAAAGCCGAAGCCTCCGGGCATATACGCGAGGCTTGGCGCCACCTGGAACGTGCTCACATACTCGGCCAACGTTGGCCGCGTGAACACAACGCCGTTCACTGGCGCATGCTCAAGTTCGGGATCCGCATCAAGGACATGCATGAGATCATCGGTCAGCTCCCTCGCTTGATCTTTGGCGGAGTAAAGAGTTTCGCTGGAACCGTTCCACGAACACAGGCGGTTCCAACGTGCCAGCGATGAAGCCGATGGAAGTACCAGCGGACTTGAACGCCTTGCTTGCGGGTACTGTTCAGAAGTAGCTCGATACGCCGAACTGGATGCCACCAGTGATCGAGGGCGGATTTCCCAACAGGTCGGTCCAACGCTGGTGTCGGTAGTTCAACCGCAGTACGGTGCCAGCCGCAGGGCGGAAGCTGATGGCCGGGACCACCGCCCACACCTCATCGCCGATCGCCCCGTTCGTCTCGCGGAAGGTCCCAACGTTCCAGTCAACGTATTCCAGTCTGCAGGCCACGTTGAAGGTGGCATTGTCGAAGCCCAGTATCCGGCGCTTCAGCAGCGGTTGCACCAGATCGATGAAGCCCCTTGTTGCCGATCACCGTACTGCTGGGTGTACGTGTTGGGCACATCAACCAGTATCCACGCCCATTCACCAACGATGGTCGTTCCAAGAAAAGGGAGCGTACCCTGCACATCCACAGCGAACATGTCCACTCGCCGACGCATATCGAGCACAAGTCCATCCACTTGGAACGTGTTGTAAACACCGCCCATCCAACTCAGCCCTACTTCTCCCCACTGCATGCGTTTAGCGGCGAGCTTTCCGGTTATCATGGGCACGCCGTTCACGCTCTCGGCGAAACGGTCCGTTTCCTCTTTGGCCGCAGGGAGATAGGTGCGGTTGTTGTCGTTCGCGATGATACGGTCGTTGAAGCCGTTGGTGAGGTAGGCCTCGTACGCCAACGACCACTTCCCGAGCCGCTTCTTACCGAAGGCCCCGAATCCGATGTTGCTCCAGGTGGCCGGCAGCATCCGGGCCGCGGAGATCGGTCTGTCCGAAAACTCCCATCGTGGTCCATCGTGGTTCTGGTTGAACGCACCGATCGGGTTCATGACCACCCCTCCGCGTAACGTAAGCAGAGGGTCCAGTTCAAGGTCGAGGGATGCGAATTCGATCCCGATCTCCTCTGTACCATGCTCGAATTCGATCTCCGATAGGAAACTGATGCGCTCGTTGATCGCCGATGCGACGAAGAGCGTGAGCCGCTGCATTTGGAACTGGGTTCCATCACCGACGCCATCGGTCCCCAAATGCTCAGCCTTTGCCTCCAGGTATCCACCAACGTTCACCGGCGATCGCCCCAACTGCAGGAAGGGCCGCGCGTAGATGGCGTCAAGGTTCATACGCGTACTGTCCGGGCCAACGGATGGGGCCGCACGCAGCAATGTGCTGTCGATCTGTGCTGCTGCGAACGCGGCGCTCAACAGCAGCGCACCGATGAGGACGACCCTCCTCATGCCTTCAACGAGATCAGGAGCGCATCACCCTCGAGCCGCGTTGGGAAGCGTCGCAGCGGTTGCTCCGCTGGTCCGTTCATCACTGCTCCATCCGAAGCGAAAGCGCTGCCGTGAGCAGGACATGTCAACTCGCCATCACCGGCCTTCAATTGCGCGTTCTGGTGCGTGCAGCGCATGAGCAAGGCACGGTAGCCTCCGTCAGCGGTAGCGTACAGCGCCACCGGCCATTTCAGGCTGGCATGCCGAACGACCACGCTTTTCAAGGGACTGCCGTCAGTGGACATCAGTGAAGCCAGTGGAATGCGCAGATCCTCGCCTTCGATGGTGCCATCGATGCAGCGTGAACCTGCACAACCGACGGATCCGGCGCTCATTACAACCCCGGCCATACAGGCCAGCCCCCCGACACGTAGAAATCTCCTTCGCTCCATGGTCAGAGACTTTTGAGGAAGCGGATCACACGATCGCGCTCCGTGGTCGAAAGTGTGTTGAAGGCGGAACGGCTGGCCTCCCCTTCCCCGCCATGCAATTGGATGGCTTGCTCAATGCTTGTCGCTCGACCATCGTGCAAGAGAAAGTAGCTCCCACCCTGCGAATTCGGTGACAGTCCCAAACCCCAGAGCGGCGGCGTTCGCCATTCGCTGGTGAGAGCATCACCTTCCGTGTAGCCATCGTCGAGGCCCGGCCCCATATCGTGCAAAAGCAGATCGCTGTACGGGCGAATGGTGCGATGGGAAAGCGCCGGGATGGGGGACGCACCCGTGGTCATTTCAGGACGGTGGCACCGCGCGCATCCGATCTGTGCGAAGAGCGCACCACCCGCGACCACATCCGCGTCATCCTGATCACGCTGGATGGGGGCTTTCAGCGTGCGCAGGTAAAAAACCACCTCGTTGATCGTGGTAAGCGATACCTCGGGATCCACCGCTTCACGGCTGTAGGTATCGATGGGTTCCAGTTCGCTGTTCACGCCGATATCCTGGGCATACGCGTTCGCGGTCTGTTGCACGAGGTCGTACACACCACCCTTGCGCCCGAAGCGACCGATGTACTTACCATTGTTCTCCATCGCACCGGGTCGCAGTGGAGAATAGGCTTCAGGCAGTATCCAGTTGGCAGCACCACTGATGCCGTCACCATCCAGATCGTCGGGGTCCGCCCATGCGAGAATATCGGCATCGCTCACTGCTTCCAAAAATCCGAGCCCCGTGTTCGGCGGTGGCAGCAGAAGCGTGCTGGGTGCCCCGGCAGGCAACACTTCGGGTTGATGGCCGGGAATGGCATGGTGCTGAAGTTGCGGGCCTCCCTGTTCGAGCCAATGGTTGCCCGTGGCATCGTACTGTCCGAAACGCGTGAGGGACGAAAAGGGATGTCCACGCCCGTCGCCTGCATGGCAACTCCCGCAACTGGTGGCCACGAAGAGCGGCCCCAGTCCATTGCCCGCGTGGAACACCTCATCGTTGAAGGCCACATCCCCACGTAGGAAACGAGCGTGCTCCTCCCCGCTCAATCCTTCCACCGGACCGTCAAGGAGCTGATCATCGTCAGGTGCTGCCGGCTCCATCTTGCTGCAGGACGCGAGCAGCAGAACGCTGAAGAGGAAGTACACCTTCATCGGGGCGAAAGTAGATCATTGTTTAGTCTATCCTAATTTATTTTCTACTTTCGCCGTCAAACCACTATGCTCACTCGCAGCGAAGAAGATCACATCAAGGCTGTATATGCCTTGTTGCAGGAAGACGAAAGCGCCTTCACCAAGGACATCGCCGAGCGCTTGCGCACCAAGGCCAGCAGCGTGACGGACATGCTGAAGAAGTTGGCCGAGAAAAAGTTCTTGAAGCACGAGCCCTACTACGGAGTGAAGCTTACGGTAAAAGGGGAAGCCATGGCGCTACAACTCGTGCGCCGTCACCGGCTCTGGGAGACCTTCCTCGTGGAGCGTTTGGGCTTCGGCTGGGATGAAGTGCATGATGTTGCGGAACAGATGGAGCATGTGGCGAACGACAAGCTCATCGACAAGTTGGACGAGTACCTCGATCACCCGCATTTCGATCCGCACGGAGACCCCATACCGGACAAGCTTGGCAAGATCCGTCAGCGCAAGACCAAGCGCCTGGATACCTGCACGCCTGGAGAAACAGTGCGAATCGCTGCGGTAAGTGAAACCACCGATGGCTTGCTACGGTTACTGGGCGCGAAGGGGCTTCGTATCGGCACAACACTGGCCGTGCAGGAAGTACACACCTTTGATGGCAGTATGGATGTAAAGCCCAAGAGCGGCTCAGCCTTCAGCCTTAGCAAGGATGTTAGCCACCACTTGCAAGTAGAACCCGTCTGATCCCCAACGATCCATGAACACCATCATTGACTGGTTCGCTTCCATCGATCCGATCCTCGCGGCATTCATTGCCACCAGCTTCACTTGGTTCGTGACGGCGGCTGGAGCCTCCCTCGTTTTCTTCTTCGGCAATGCTTCGCGCAAGTGGCTCGATGCCATGCTGGGCTTCACCGGTGGTGTAATGGTTGCCGCGAGCTTCTGGAGCCTGCTGGCGCCAAGCATCGAGATGAGCGAACGAATGGGCAACATCCCCTGGCTGGCACCCGCGATCGGCTTCGCCGCTGGCGCACTGTTCCTTTTCGGTCTGGACAAGGTCCTACCCCACTTGCACATCAACTTCGATCCTTCGCGCACCGAAGGCCCGCCCACCAAATGGCACCGCACCACCTTGCTGGTTCTGGCGATCACCCTGCACAACATCCCCGAAGGACTGGCGGTCGGCGTTCTATTCGGCGGTGTTGCAGCAGGCATGCCCGAAGCAAGCATCGGTGGAGCGGTAGCGCTCGCCATCGGTATCGGCCTGCAGAACTTCCCGGAGGGTTTTGCGGTGAGCATGCCGCTGCGCAGGCAGGGACTCTCCAAACTGCGCAGCTTCTGGTTCGGGCAAATGAGCGCCATTGTGGAACCCATCTTCGGGGTGCTGGGCGCCGTGGCTGTGATGTACATGCAGCCCGCACTGCCTTATGCACTTGCGTTCGCAGCAGGTGCCATGATCTACGTGGTGGTGGAAGAAGTGATACCCGAAACCCAACAGGACCGCCATACCGATCTGGCCACCTTGGGCTTCATCGGCGGCTTCATCGTGATGATGATATTGGATGTGGCGCTCGGTTAAGGTGCGTCGCAGGGGTGCAATGACGGACGGCCGCTCTAGCTTCGCGCGCCCCGAACAACCGGGAACCTGACGCGTGGCGATCGACGTAAAGAACAAACGTGCCGGCTTCGAGTACCACCTGCTGGATACTTATGAATGCGGCATCGTCCTCATGGGTTCCGAGATCAAGAGCATCCGGAACAACGGTGCCACCATGGGCGAGGCGTTCTGCGCCTTCGTGGGATCGGACCTGGTGGTGCGGGGGATGCAGATAAACCCGTACGGTTCCAATCCGCACTTCGTGCATGAACCCAAGCGGGATCGCAAGCTCCTCCTGCACCAGAAGGAACTGGACAAGCTGAAGAAGAAGCTCCGCGACACTGGCATGACCATCGTACCCACGCGGCTCTTCATCGCCAAGAACGGTTTCGCGAAACTGGAGATCGCCCTAGCGAAGGGCAAGAAGATGTTCGACAAACGCGAAAGCCTCAAGGCGAAGGACGTGCAACGGGACATCGACCGCGGAAGCTGATGGACTGGCGCGCGCATATCGCACGCGTCGGTACAGCCCGCATACCGGGTGAGCCCTGGATCCGCTGGAGCTTCCTTGCATTATTGGTTTTGGCCGCCGTGTTGCGCTTCTGGGACCTCCCCAACCTGCCCTACACACACGATGAGATCAGCGCGCTCATCCGCATCTACCCAACACTGGGTGAGACGATCCAAAAGGGTGTGATCGAACTGGACACACATCCACCCGGAGTGCAAGTGTTCGAGTGGTTGTGGACGCGCGTGTTCTCCATGGAGGAGGCCGATGTGAAGCTGCCCTTCATTCTCATGGACCTGCTGGCGCTTTTCCTGCTCTACCGTTTTGCGCTCGCATGGACGGGCAACGGACCCGCATTGCTCCTGACCACGATGATGGCCACCTTGCAGTACAGTGTTCTTTATGGCCAGATCGCGCGTCCGTACGCTGCCGGACTGTTCACCACGGCCTTGCTCGCCGATCAGCTCACACGCTATCTGGCCTTCGGGCAGCGACGTATGTTGATCGGTGCAGGCATCGCTGCCCTGTTGAGCGCATACACCCACCATTTCGCGCTCATGCTCGCTGCGCTGATGGTCGGCACCGGACTGCTTTTGGTACCGCGTCAGAAGCTGCGTTCCTACATCATCATGTGCGGCGTGGTGCTACTGCTCTACCTGCCCAACGTTCCCATCTTCTTCAATCAATTTGGACAAGGCGGCCTTACGGAGTGGCTGCAAGCACCGGATGCGAGTTGGTTCGGTGAGTATGCATGGTTCGTCGCGAACACGTCGGGGTTGCTCGCGGGCCTCTTGGTCGCGTGCTGCATGGCCTCGCTAGTGCTCTTTGTGAAGAACAGAGGGACGTGCGTCCCTGCCTTATGGTTCCCGCTTCTTTGGGGTGCGCTTCCCCTTGCGATCGGTTACGCGTATTCCGTGTTGCGTGCTCCGGTGCTCCAATACTCCGTCGTGCTCTTTTCCTTCCCCTATCTCGTCCTGTTCCTTGCGCAAGGACTTGCGCATGTGCCGCGCAAGATCGTGTTGGTTGGCTGCGGGGTGATCGCCGTTGCATCCGTTCATAGCTTGGTCAACAAACGCCTGCACTACGAACTGTTCTACCGCTCGAAGTACGAAGCCATGTTGCGCGAAGGGATCGATGCGGTGAAAGAGCATGGCAAGGAACGGACACTGCTTCTCTTCGATGCGCCGGACAATGTGCTTCATTTCTACCTCGATCTATGGAAGATCCCGTTCGATGATATCCCGTACGTGCAACTCCGTGATCGCTTTGGTCAGGGCCAGTTGGACAGCCTGCTGGTCTTGAACAAAGGCCGCATGGTCGTGTTCGGGCAGAGCAACGGTTCGGAACCCGAGGAACTCGCTTTGATCCAACAGCGCTTTCCCTACCTCGTTGATCGACAGGACCTCGTGGATGGGCAGGTTTTCCGTTTCAGTGATGCTCCGCCCCCCTGCAATGGTTCGACCGCGATACGATCGCAAGCCTTAGCCCGCTGGGTCGGAGTGGCCCATGGCAAATAGCTGGGGACCTTGCCTTGATCATGGACTCCGTTCCCGGTCACGCCTACTGGGACTACACCGATCACGAGTTTGGGCTGGGCATCGATCTTCCACTCGACAGCATCGTGTTCTCTCCAGAGGATCAAGTGGAGGTGATCACCACCGTGAGCGGGTGGGATCCCCGGTCCCAGGCGAGCATTGTTGCCGATCTGCGTTCTGGTGACAGCACGGTGTTCTATCGGGGAGGAAAACTCGATGCCAAAAGCCGACCGGATGGCCATGTGGCCATGGTGGTATCGATCAGCCCGGCGGACATCCACGGGGACTCGCTTCTGTTGCGCGCATACATCTATGACCCCAGCAAAGCCGGGTTGCGGGTGCGCCGGATCGATGTGCTCCGACGACAAGCGAACCCGGTGCGCTATGGCACACTGGAACCGGTCCACTGGCGCGGTCGTTTCCCCGCGAAATGAAAGAGGCCGCTCATCGCGGCCTCTTCGTTCTTCGGTGATCCCGGATCAGAGTTTCAAGGGTGAGGCCGATACCCAATGTTTGCTTGAACTGCGTGGCTGGACCCGAGTAAGGGATCCCCTCCGCGTTCTCCTTGAGCAATTGGGTATCGTGGTCGTAGATGAGCAGGGTGTTGAAGGTGGCCGCGAACCAGTCGTTCACCTTGAAGGTCCAGAGCGTTTCCCAGTTGATGTCCATGTTCTGCGGGTCGCGCAGGTAATTGCTGAAGATGTCGCCCCGTGTCATGAAGGTGATGTTCTTGGCCAGGTCAGTCTTGTACATCAAGCGGATGTAGCCCCCCATTTCGAGTTCCGTGGTGTTGCCGTTCAGCACCCCGTACACGCGCAGATCCGGATCCGTGCTTCCGCCGAAGAGCTTCTCATCCGTGACGATGACCATACGCGCCGTGGCCGGGGAAAGGAAGGCGGTGAACTTGTCGTTCGGCTTGTAGTCCATACCCACACCCAGCAGCGTGTATCCCGGTGCGAGGAAATTCGAGATGCGGTTGAAGTTCGCATCGAAGCCCTCGGTGAACTGCGTCTTGAACTGGAAAACGCCGGCGAGGTACCACTTCTGGCCGAGGGAGTAGCCGTACTTGCTGTTCAGTTCGATACGATCATCGGTCTTCACGGGATCGGTGTCCTCGATCTGCTGCCCACCGAAGGCAAGCACCAGACTGTTGTCCCAGGCCCGACGGTCCTTCTTCCAATTGGCCGTACCGTTGAACATGGCGATCCCACTGAGCGTGTTGTAACCACCAGCTGCCCAGTTGCTCAGGCTCACCTGCGTCATGTTCAACGAAACCACGCCACTGCGCAACCATTTGCCATCGAGGGAGTCGCTGGCATGGCGTGCTTGTGCTGCTGCCGCTGCTGCTTCACGTGCTTTGGCATCGATATCGTTCTGGGCAAGCCCTGCGATCGGTGCCATCAGGAGGCTACCGAAAAGCATTGTTGAGAGAATTCGCATTGGATCGGTTTTGTTGGGGTCAGTCTTTCTGGATGAACACCTTGTGTTCGTTGGTGGGTGACATGATACCGGCATCGAGCAGCGCGCTGCCACCATTTTCGAGCGTGCCGAAGTAAACGTCCCAATAGTGCTCCGGGCTGCAAAATGGCCTCACCGCGAGCTCAACACCCTCGTTGAGCTGCTTGCTCATGGCCACGGTCGGCGCCGGATCGCGCAACACCTTGGGATCGGCGAGCATGACCTGCATGAGCACCGCACGCGCTTTGGCCACATCGGTGTTGCGGGCGATGGCCAGCACGCAATCCACACGGATCTTGCCATCGCTGGTGTAGTTCGTGATGATGCCGTTCGCTGCCGCGCCGTTCGGAATGATGACGGTCTTGTTGTCCGGTGTGATGAGCACCGTGGTGAAGATCTGGATCTCCTTCACGTTGCCCACGACGCCCTGCGCCTCGATGAGGTCGCCCACCTTGTAAGGCTTGAAGAGCAGCACCAACACACCGCCTGCGAAATTGGCCAGTGTACCCTGCAAGGCCAGCCCGATCGCCAAACCCGCAGCGCCGATGATGGCAACGAAGCTGGTCGTCGCCACTCCCATCATCTGGATGGCGGTGACGAAGAGCATGATCTTCAATCCGATGCTCACCAGGCTGCCCACGAACCGACGAAGCGTGGGCTCCACGGCGCGCACTTCCAATCCACGTTCGACCGCACGGCCGATGAGCTTTATCACGCGCATGCCCACCCAAAGGACAACGAGCGCGAGCAGCACCTTCGGGATGTAGCGCACGCAAGCGTCCAACGCTTCACGCCCCCAATCTTCGTAAGGGAGGTTTCCGAGATCCATCAGCGGGTTGCTTTCAAGGTGTAAAGAAACTCAGCAGGTGCAACGGCCTTGTCAAAGGCTTACTTGTTCGCTGAAAAATCCTGATCCGGGAAGCTGACCGCATCCGGCTGTTTTATGCGGATGTAGGCATGATCGGTGGCCTTGTGACAACTGGTGCACATGCCGGCCATCACTTCGGCCTGACCATGCATGGCAGCAACGCCCTCCTTCTCCAAGATGCTCTCCAGCTGTGAAATGGTCGGAAGCCCATAGGTGCGCATCGCCGCGCTCACATCCACACCATCGTCCATCACCCCGGCCTCCGCTACCTCCTCCATGGCCTCGTCCAACTCGTGCAGGTAGAACTTCGCCAATTCAGCATTGCCCTCCTTCCCAGCCAACCACCATTTCTGGTGGAAGCGCTGCATACGCCCCATGATCACCGCTACTTCCAGATGTTCCTCTTCGGCCTCCACCCCGGTATGCACAGCGCCCGTATCAGCCACAACCGGCTCGGTCTTGATGGATGAAAGACGGTAGAACAGGACCACAACGCCGATCAAGGCAGCCATGGAGATCAACAGCGGAAAGCGGTTCATGCTCAATGAAGAAGTCCCGGCGTGGTACCGGGACCTTCGTGGGCGATACTGGATTCGAACCAGTGACCCCTACCTTGTCGAGGTAGTGCTCTGAACCAGCTGAGCTAATCGCCCGAATGGGCCGCGAATGTAACGACGGCCGTTGAACGGGCATCCCTCGGGCCCACATCGCGGAGGTTGCAGTATGAATGAATGGGGGTGAACGGCCCGGTGCTTGTCTTATTGGAAACAATGCTTGGTTCGTGAATGAACTGCGAATGGATGAAAGTGGACCAACACGACGCCGAACCTTTCGCTCCCTCAACACTATTTTCGCAGCGCCAAACGATCATGGAGAGCAAGAGCATAAGTGAAGGCGGCAGGATCTTTCAGAGCCCGGTGCTGGAGGCGTTGACCAAGACGCACATTTCGATCCCCTTGGTCATTTTCTACGGTATCGCCGTGGCAGCAATTTGGTGGTCCATCGATGTACTGCACCTCGACGTGGTCGCCACGATCGCGCTCTTCCTGGTGGGCCTGTTCTTCTTCACCCTTACCGAGTACACGGTACACCGGTATTTCTACCACATGGGGACGGACAGCCCCAAAAAAGCGCGTATGCAGTACGTGTTCCACGGAGTGCATCACGAGCACCCCCGGGACAAGAAACGCCTTGCCCTGCCCCCCTTGATGAGCGTGCTGGTGGCATCCGTGTTCATCGGGCTCTTCCGGTTGCTCTTGGGCGAGCACGGGTTCGCGTTCGGCGGGGGCTTCATGGCGGGCTACGCCACCTACCTCCTCGCCCACTATGCCATCCACGTTTACAATCCGCCGAAGAACATCCTGCGCGTCATTTGGAAGCACCACAACCTGCACCATTTCGTTGGTGACACGGGAGCCTTCGGGGTGAGTTCCCCGTTCTGGGACCACATCTTCGGTACCATGCCGGTGGATCCCCGCTTGAAGCGCGCGCAGAAGGGTTAAGCCTTCCGGAAGTATCCGTTCGAATACTCGTTGGCGTAGAGCACGGAGACCTTTTCCGGCTTGTCCTTGAAGAACTCGTCCGTGGCGCGTTTCACACCAGGCGACATGTAACCGCCCAGGATCCCTTTGCGGGGAAAGATCTTCTCATCGTAGTAGACCGCGATCATTCCGATCGCTCCCGGCGCCATGCGCTCGTAGACATGCGGCAGCACGTGCTTCGTTGATTCGTACAGATCGCCATCGAACAGGGCGAAGCTGATCCTCTCCGGCAGGAACTTGGGGATCGTCTCCTCGAACCAACCCTTGTGGGTATGGGGCATCTTCAACCCCAATTGCTCGAATTTGCGTGTGAACAGGTCCAAACCGGCGGCCATGTAGCCTTTACCGTAGACGCCATCCTTCTTGTCGTTGTCCGTCAACTCCGGCAGGCCCTCGAAACTATCGAAGGCATGCACCTGCTTCTCGGGCGCAAGGGTGGTGACCACCCGCTGCATGATGATCGTGCTGTCGCCGGCGTTGCAACCAACGTCCACCACATCCCCCGGCACCTTGTTGGCAACGGTCTGTTCCAGCAGGTGGAAGAGGTTCATGCGGGCCTCCACATTGGCCATGTCCGACGGCGCGGGGGTAAGCCGGGCGTTCATACCCAGCTTCCGCATCACTTTGTTCAGGAAACGTTGTTTGTCCGTCGGTGTCCGGTGATCCCAGTCGAAGGTGGTGGCGATAAAGGCGTTGTCCATGATGAACCGGCTAGGAAATAAGTTGATGTCAGTGGACCAAGGACGGGATGGCGCGGATCACTTAGGGCTTCCAGCGTGGAGAAGACGCCGCCCACCATTTTGCCGAGTGCATAGGCAGCATTGGCCTTGAACTTCCCGTTCTGCACCCAGCGCCTGTACTTATCGTCGAGATACCTGTCGTAGTTGACGGAGTTCAGCACAACTCGACCGTACGTGATGCTTGGACCATGTGTGAGCGTGGTGTGCCACCAACCGCAGGGGAAAAAGATGGTCTCACCCTGCCGAATGGTTTCGAAATACGGTTTGGCCTTCGCGAACAAGGGGAAATTCACCAGGTCCGGCTCGAACACGTTGCGCACTTGCGAGAATTTCTCGTTCTCCGGGCGCGGATAGAGGTAGGGTGAGTCGTCCGGGTGGAACAGGACGAAATCCTTGTCCCCGTGGATCTGCGTGATCTGCGTATGCAGGAACAGGGCATCGTAGTGGACGAAGGGGAACGACGAGCCATTGCCGCCGAAGAACACCTCGTGGATGGGTGTGCCGTGAAGGAGCATCTTGGGCATGAGCGACGAAGCACCGCGGTCCATCTTCCCGAACACGAACTGGGGCTCAGGTCCTTCATGAGGTCCGGGAAAAATCCGGGATCTCCAGGTTGTACGGGTAAGGTGCGGGGTTCTGCGGCGTGGAAGCCTTCACGAGATCGATCTGCTCGGACAGGCTGATGACCCTCTTGTTGACCTCCTTCTTCACGTTCGGGTAGTTGGCCTTGAAGAAATCCGGTGTCCACTTTCCCACGGCAGGCCAGGTTTTGGCCACATCGGTGATGATCACCGGTTTGTTCTTGTGAACATAGTCGTTCAGAAGTTCCTTTTGGCTGATGTTCGATCGACGATCGACGTGAAGCGAGTTCTCGTAATTGATCATGCCCACAAAATTAGATCGGGCCAAGGGTCACCCCCTGACCTCCATCAGTCGGCTAATACGGCTTCCTGCCTCCGACGGTTCCGGCTTCTCTTTCTTCTCGGTTTCCTTCCCTCCCCTCCCTCGCTCCATGTTGGCCGATTACCAACACCCAACTCCTTGGACCGTACACAAAACAAGGAGCGCAACGATCACCACTTCCACCCAGATGAAGGCGATCACGTATTCCGCATTCATGTTGTGCCAGGTGGGCAGGGCGGGCATCACGAAGAAGGCGATGTTGCTCACCACTTGCATGATGAAGAGCACCAGTCCACTGCGTGTCATGTTGAAGACCCAGCCCAGCAACAACGTAAGGCCGATCATGCTCAGCAGGAACATGTACCAGGGTACGCCATCGGGTACGCCTTCGTGCAGGAGCAACATGGGCAGGTACCAAAGCCCCCAAGCAATGCCGGTAAGTCCGCAAGCGACGAACGCGGTGTACTTCTCCTGAAGGCGTGTCACACAGAACTTCATCCAGGTCGTCTCCTCCACCAAGGCGATACCGAGTATGAAGGGCATGGTGGCCAACAAACCGAGCAGGCCGCTCCAATTACCGCCGAAGAAGTTGTTGATGATGGCACCCGGCCAGGGGATCCAGCCCAAGAGGTCGGCAATGGCCCACGCCGTAAGGGCCTTTATCGCCAACCTTTCCACCGCGCATGGTCCACAGTGTACCCGCCAAAGAACAACGGGGTGTATCGCAGGTGTGGCTACATTGGTGGACAACCGCAACGCAGTCACCCCATGCCACGCAAGATCAAAAGCGGCCTCATCCAGATGAGCCTTCCGAAAACGGAGGGCGAGGGCACCATACCGGAGATCATCGACGCGATGGTTCAGAAGCATATCCCGTTCATCGAGAAGGCCGGCCAGCAGGGCGTGCAGATCCTTATGCCTGCAGGAGATCTTCCAACACGCCCTATTTCTGCCCCGGCCAGGACCGTAAGTGGTACGAGAGCGCAGAGAGCGTGCCCGGACCCACCACGGAGTTGATGGCCCAGTACGCGAAGAAGTACAACATGGTGATCATCGTTCCGATCTACGAGAAGGAGCAGGCCGGTGTGCTGTACAATACCGCCGCCGTGATCGACGCGGATGGCACCTATCTGGGAAAGTACCGCAAGAACCACATCCCGCACACGAGCGGTTTCTGGGAAAAGTTCTTCTTCAAGCCCGGCAATCTGGGCTATCCTGTGTTCCAGACCAAGTACGCCAAGGTGGGCGTGTACATCTGCTACGACCGTCACTTCCCGGATGGCGCGCGCTGCCTGGGCCTCAACGGCGCGGAGATCGTCTACAACCCCAGCGCCACCGTAGCCGGATTGAGCGAGTACCTCTGGAAGCTGGAACAACCCGCGCACGCTGCGGCCAATGGCTACTTCATGGGCTGCATCAATCGCGTGGGCGAGGAGAAGCCCTGGAACCTCGGCAAGTTCTATGGCCAGTCCTACTTCGTGGATCCGCGCGGGCAGATCTTCGCTCAAGCCTCCCGCGATGACGATGAACTGCTCATCGCCGAATTCGACTTGGACATGATCGAGGAAGTGCGGAGCACATGGCAGTTCTTCAGGGATCGCAGGCCGGAGACTTATGGAAAGATCGTGGAACTCTAACACCCGCAATGCCAGCCCACCGCTGCTAGCCGCAAGCCACAAGCTTCAAGCTCAAATACGGATCGAGCTTGCAGCTTGAGGCTAGCAGCTTGAAGCTCACAACAGATCGCACAAGATGGCAGAGTATAAACGACCAACGACCGAAGCCGAGTTCGCAGCCAACTTCCATCCGAAGAAGCCGCTGATGAGCGACACGGAGGCCTACTACGAGAGCTCGCGCTGTCTGTACTGCTACGATGCGCCGTGCATCAACGCGTGCCCGACGGGGATCGACATCCCGCTCTTCATCCGGCAGATCAACAACGACAACAAGGACGGGGCCGCGAAGACGATCTACGAGAGCAACTGGTTCGGGCATGCCTGCGGGAACGTGTGCCCCACCGAGGAACTGTGCGAAGGCGCGTGCGTTTACAACCATCAGGATGTGAAGCCGATCGAGATCGGGCGCTTGCAGGCACACGCGACGGAAAAGGTGATCCGTGCGAAAAAGAAGCTCTTCATCACGGGTAAATCGACCGGCAAGAAAGTCGCGGTGATCGGTGCTGGGCCATCGGGCGTTTCTTGTGCTTGTGAGTTACGGATGCTGGGCCATGCGGTGGACATCTACGAAGCGCGTGAGAAGCCGAGCGGTCTGTGCGTTTACGGCGTTGCTCCTTACAAGCTCACCAACGAGGAAGCGGTGGATGAGATCGCTTACCTGCAGGAGCAGTTCGGCTTTAACGTCCACTACAACAAGCCCGTGACCGGTCGTGCCGATTTCGAGCGGATGGAGAAGGACTACGACGCGGTATTCATCGGCATCGGCTTGGGTGGAACGTCAGCGTTGGGAATTCCCGGCGAAGACAAGAAGGGCGTGATGGGCGCGCTGGAGTTCGTGGAGGTACTGCGCAACAAGCATCAAGCAACGCCCGTGGGGAAGCAAGTGATCGTGCTCGGTGGCGGAAACACAGCCATGGACGCCGCGAGCGAGAGTTGCCGAATGGGCGCTGAGAGCGTGATCATCGCATACCGACGTGGCCCGGAGGAGATGGGAGCGTACAGCTTCGAGTTCGATCTAGCGAAGAAGAGCGGGTCGAAAGCGCTGTTCAACGTGACGCCGGTAGAGGTCCTTGGAAACGGTTCAGTGACCGGGGTGAAGTTCATCCGCAACAAGGCGGCCTACGGCAAGATCGAAGCGATCCCCGGCAGTGAGTTTGTAGAGCCTTGCGACATGGTACTTCTCGGCACCGGACAAGGGAAGCAAGTTGAACTGCTGGAGCAGATCGCTGGTCTCGCGCTGGACAAGAAAGGTCGCATCCTCGACAACCGCGGCCGCATCGTGGTGAACGAGAACTACCAGACGAACAACCCGAAGTACTTCGCTGCAGGTGATGCCGTGAACGGAGGAGTGGAAGTAGTGAACGCTGCAGCGGAAGCGAAGAAAGCGGCGCATGGGATCCACGGATACTTGACCGGTCAGAAGCATTGATCATCTGATCTTCTGATCCTCTAATCTTCTGATCAACAATGGCAGACCTGAGAACGAACCTCGCCGGCATCAAAAGCCCTAACCCTTTCTGGCTGGCATCGGCTCCACCGACGAACTCCGGCTACCAGATCATGAAGGCCTTCGACGCGGGCTGGGGCGGCGCGGTTTGGAAAACGCTCGGCGTGCCCGTGGTGAACGTGAGCAGCCGCTACGGCGCTGTGAACTACCGCGACAAGCGCATGGTGGGATTCAACAACATCGAGCTCATCACCGACCGGCCGCTGAAGGACAACCTCCGCGAGATCTCCGAAGTGAAGAAGCGCTTCCCGGAACATGCGGTGATCGCCTCTTTGATGGTGGAAACGAAAGAGGAGTGGCACCAGATCGTACGCGATGTGGAGAACGCCGGTGCCGATGGCATCGAGTTGAACTTCGGTTGTCCGCACGGCATGTGCGAGCGCGGCATGGGCAGCGCGGTTGGGCAGGAGCCGAAGGTGTTGCAGATGATCGTGGAGTGGGTGAAGGAGGTGGCGAAAGTCCCGGTGATCACGAAGCTGACGCCGAACATCTCGGACATTACACGGCCCGCGCGCGCGGCACGTGCGGGGGGCGGTGATGCGATCTCGCTGATCAACACGATCCAGAGCATCGTGGGTGTGGACATCGACCAATTCGTGCCCTACCCGATCGTGGATGGTAAAAGCACCAACGGTGGTTACTGCGGCCCGGCCGTGAAGCCTATCGCGCTGAACATGGTGAAGAACTGCGCCCAGCACCCCGAGGTGAACCTGCCTATCAGCGGCATTGGTGGCGTAGAGAACTGGCGCGATGCCGTGGAGTTCATCCTGCTTGGCGCTACGACCGTTCAAGTCTGCACAGCCGTCATGCACTTCGGCTTCGGCATCATCCGCGAGATCCTGCCGGGCCTGGAGCGCTACATGGACGAGAAGGGCTTCAAGACCATCGAGGACTTCCGTGGCAAGGCGCTGCCGAACATCCTGCACTGGGAAGACCTCAACCTGAAGTACAAGGTCGTCGCCAACATCAACCCGGACAAGTGCATCGGTTGCCAACTCTGCTACACCGCCTGCGAGGATGGCGCGCACCAAGCCATCGCTCTAAGCAGCGATCCCGCGAACCGCATCCCCAGTATCATCGACGAGAACTGCGTGGGCTGCAACCTCTGCTCGCTCGTTTGCCCTGTGGAGGAGTGCATCACCATGGAGCGCCGCGATGATGGCAAGCAGCACCTTACCTGGGGCGAGCGCACGGCCGCTGGGAATATCCCGAAGACCTTCGATGATCCACTCGCTGGTGGTCTGCACCATTGGGTGCCGGAGCCGGCGGAGGCGCTGGCGAAAAAGAAGCCGAGGCATTACAAGGGCTAGCGATCACCCGTTCACTATCCTCCCATCATCCATCTCGATGATGCGATGGGTGCGTGCTGCAAAGTCGTTGTCGTGCGTAACAACAAGCAAACTGCGTTTGTGTTCCGATGCGATGTGCTGGAAGATGTCGAAGACGATCTCGCTGTTCTTCTTGTCCAAGTTGCCTGTGGGTTCGTCGCCCATGATGATCAGCGGATCATTGATCATGGATCGTGCAATGGCAACGCGCTGCTTCTGACCGCCGCTCAATTGGTTGGCCATCTTCAGCGCATGATCGTCCATCTGTAGCTCCTTCAGCAAGCCCATGGCGCGGTTCTCAACCTCTTCCTCACTGAACTTCCCCAGTTTGAGGCCCGGCAACATCACGTTCTTCAGTACGCTGAACTCATTGAGCAGGTAGTGGAACTGGAAGACGAAGCCGATCTTCTCGTTCCGTATCTCCGACAAGCGTTCACCTGGAAGGCCCTGCGTTGGTTCACCATCGATGATCACCTGGCCTTCGTAGTCGGTGTCCATGGTGCTGAGGATGTAGAGCAAGGTGCTCTTCCCGCAGCCGCTCTTGCCGGTCACGCTCACGAACTCACCGCGCTTCACGGCCATGGAAACGTCCTTCAACACAGGTACGGTCACGGGGTCGTGGAAGGACTTGTTGACCTTCGCCACTTCGAGGATGTTCCCTGTGCCCTCCATCACTTGCCGCGGATGATCTCCACCGGATCCACTTGACTGGCCTTGCGTGCCGGGAACCAACCGGCTACCCAGGTGGTGAGCAGCGCGAAGGTGACCGCGATGATGTAGTACTTCGGCGAGTAATCGATCGGAAAGGTCTTCACCGTGGGCAGGGCAGCCGTGACGAACGGGATGTTGTCGATGACGTTCTGCAGTGCGAACCCGCCGAGCAAACCGGATACGCCTCCTGCGATACCGATGATCATGCTCAATAACAGGAAGATCCGGCGCACATCGCTACCGCTGAAGCCGGTGGCTTTCAGGATGGCGATGGCGTCGAGCTTTTCATAGATCATCATGTTAAGGATGTTGTAGATACCGAAGCCCGCGACGATCAGGAGCACCACGCCAACCGCATAGCTGATGATGTTCCGCACATCGCTCCCGGTCTCGAACTGCGCGTTGGCCGTTTGGATGTCCAGCGCGTCCACATCGAACCGTGTGGCCAGTTCCTTCGCCATCTCCGGAGCTTCCAGGAGATCGTGCAGCTTCACATTGATGTCCGTGTAGTAGCTGCTGGGACGCGCCAACAGCTTCTGGACGGTCTTGATATTGGCGTAGCACTGCACTTTGTCTGCATCGGCGATCCCGCTTTGGAAGATGCCGGACACGCGTAGCATGGCACGTTCGCCCGTTGCGGTGGTCACCTGCACGGTTTCACCAATGCCTGCTTCCATCATGTCCGCTAGGCCCTTGCCGAGCACGATGCTGTTGGCACTGGTGGCCAGGTCGTGCGGATCGCCTTGCGTCAGGTAGTCCGCGAAGCGGTAGTACAGGACCTCCTCCGTCACGTCGATGCCGCTCACCTGCGCGTTGAGGTCCACGGTGCCCACGTTGAAGAACACCTGGGCGACGAGCCGTGGTGATACCGCCAACACCCGGGGATCCTTCTTGAGCGCATCCATCATCGCTTCCGCATTGCGCAAGCGCGGCAATTCGTTCTTCGGCTTCACGTTGCGTACGAAGTTGTGCGTGGTGCTGTCGGTCGTGAGGTCGATGGGCTGGGTGGGGGAGGCTTTGAGTTCGTTGTAGAGCCTGATATGCGGCGTGCGGTTCAGGATCAAGCCGTCGAGCAGGTCGTTCAATCCGTTCATGAAACCCAGCAGCGTGACGAACATGGTGATGCTGAACATGACGCCGACCGCAGCAACAACGCTCTGCTTCATCTTCGCTCGAAGCAGCGTCAGGGAAATGCTCAGCAACAGCCGCATGGATGCGGTCAGGGCTTGTAGAGAACGGTGGTCGCGTCGATCCCTTCCAGCACCTCCACCTTCTCCAGATCGCGTGCTCCCAGTTGGACCAACTGTTTCTCCTCCGGACCTACCAGGACGAAGTTCCCATCCACCACATAGGAGGCCGGGATCGTCAGCGCCTTCTCCTTGGTGCGCAGGATGATGTTCGCTTCCACCGTCAGGTTCGGGAAGAGTTGCGGTTGTTCCTCCGTGAAACGCGCTTCCACCTTGAAGGTCCGTGATCTTTCATCCATGATGGGGATGATGCGTTCGATCTCTGCCCGGAAAGCCTTGCCACCATAGCTATCGAAGGTGGCAAGCACTTGCTGCCCGGGCCGCACCTTGGTGATGTCGTATTCGTCCACCTCCAGTTCCAGGTACAGGTCGGTTGCGCTACCGATCACGGCCACTCCTCGTTGCGTGGTGGCGAGTTCACCCGGCTCGATCATCAGGTCGTAGACGATGCCATCCATCAGGCTGCGTGGCGTGCGGTCGTCATTGCCCGCATTGCTGATCGCCGCGTTGTTCCGCGCTACGTCCAGTTCCGTGCGCAGCCGGTTGCGCGCCTCGTCCAATGACCTCAAGGCGCGGTTGTAGGCGGCGCGGCTCGTGGTGTAGGCGAGTTCACGCTGATCGCGCTCCGCCCGGCTCCCGACCCCTTGCGCCCAGAGCGCCTCCTGCCGTGCATGGTTGGTGCTATCGACCACGAACCTGTCCCGTGCCTGTGCAATGGACTCCCTCAATTGGGTGAGCACCGGGCCATCCTCGCGGACGTTCTGTTCGAGCAATCGCACCTGCGCAGCACCGCTCTGACCGGCAAGGCTGCTGCTGCGATCATCGAGGCGCAACAAGGCCTGCCCCGCCTTCACCGTATCACCTTCCTGCACGAGGATCTCCGTCACTGTTCCATTGACGGTGGGGAACACCGTGTACTGTCCGCGGGCCTTGACAACACCGCTCGCATAAACGCTCTCGGTAATGGGGCCCACCGTGGGCGTGGTCGTTTCCTGCTCGGTCCCGCAGGCTGCGAGCACCAGAAGGAATGGCAGGGGTAGATTGCGCATATCGGTGCCCGAATGTACCGGAGCCCCTGCTTGTGCAACTGATCGTTGTTCTTTGTGGGAGAATTTTGGACATGGACCCGGGGATGCAAGCCGCGATCGAGGAAGCCAGAAAGGGGCGTTCGGAGGGTGGCATACCCATCGGATCGGCCTTGGTGCGCGACGGCCGGATCATCGCCCGCGGGCACAACAAGCGCGTGCAGCAGAAGAACCCGATCCTGCACGGGGAGATGGATTGCCTCAACAATGCCGGTCGCATCGGCAGCTACAAGGGCACCACGATCTACTCCACCCTGATGCCCTGCTACATGTGCGCAGGAACCATCGTACAGTTCAAGATCAAGAAGGTGGTCGTGGGTGAGAGCCGGACCTTCCCCGGTGCGAAGGATTTCATGGAACAGCACGGGGTGGAGGTCATCGACCTTGACCTGCCGGAGTGCGTACAGATGATGGAGGAGTTCATTGCGGCCGAGCCGGAATTGTGGAACGAGGATATCGGGGAATAGAACGCTGATGACGCGGATGTAAGATGAGCGTGGATCCGGGCTTGGACCTGCAGAATTACTCCGAAGGCTGGGCTGTGCGTTTTTCAGTGCCCATCTGCCTTATCCGCGCGATCTGCGTTCCATCTACCTCCGCTCCTCCCCTTCGCTCACCGTTCGTGTAAGGTCGTCCGGGGTCGGCGGTGAGGCCGGTACTTTCGGGGCCGTCGCGCATTGGCCTTCGACAAGCTCAGGCCGACGAACAGGAGATGATCGAACTGAAGGGGATCCGCAAAGCCTACCGTACGGGGGCCAACATCCTACAGGTGCTCAAGGGCATCGACCTGCAAATAGGCAAGGGTGAGTTGGTGAGCATCATGGGCTCGTCCGGCTCGGGCAAGAGCACCATGCTCAACGTCATCGGGATCCTGGACGAGTACGACAGCGGGGAGTACCGCCTGGACAACATGCTCATCAAAGGGCAGAGCGAAACGGAGAACGCCGCGCTACGGAGCAAGTACATCGGCTTCATCTTCCAGAGCTTCAACCTGATCAGCTTCAAGAACGCCATGGAGAACGTGGCGCTACCCCTGTACTACCAAGGTGTACCCCGCAAGAAGCGCAACGAACAGGCATTGGCCATGCTCGAGAACGTCGGCATCAAGGAATGGGCGAAGCACATGCCCAACGAATTGAGCGGCGGGCAGAAGCAGCGTGTTGCTATCGCCCGGGCATTGGTCAGCAGCCCCAAGATCATCCTGGCCGATGAACCCACCGGAGCGCTGGACAGCAAGACCAGCGAAGAGGTGATGGCCCTGCTGAAGCGGGTGAACACGGAACTCGGGCTCACGGTGGTGATCGTGACCCACGAACGTGCCGTTGCTGCCGCCACCCAGCGGGTCATCTACCTGCGCGACGGACTCATCGAGAACGCATACATGGATCCCGCCTCGCTCGCCGAAACCGCTGCCAACCCCGTTGCTTGATGCTCGACAGGGATAGCCGCAAAGGCGCGGAGGCGCGGAGAATGCCAATTAGTGGCACCAGCCGCCTTGTCCCACATGGGTTCTTTGCGCCTCTGCGCCTCTGCGGCAAAAACCCCACCCCCCATGTTCGATAGGGAGAAATGGGGAGAGGTGTTCGAGAGCATCGGCAAGAACAAATTGCGCGCGGTGCTCACGGGCTTCGCGGTGTTCTGGGGCATCTTCATGCTCATCATCCTGCTCGGTGCCGGATCCGGATTGCGCAACGGCTTCGAATACAATTTCAGGAACACCGCCACCAACAGCATCTCCATTGGTGGGGGTGAGACCAGCAAGCCGTGGAAGGGCCTCCCCGCCAACCGCGACATCCAACTCACCGAGGACGATATCGACGCATTGCGGAACGCGATCCCCGGCATGGAGCATATCCGTGGGCGATACCGTGTTTGGCGCGGCCAAAGCCAGTTGCAATACGGCATGAACTACGGCAGCTTCAGCATCCGGGGGATCGGGCCCGAGAGCCAGGCGCTGGAGAAGCAGATCATCATCAAGGGCCGCTTCATCAACGAGGTGGACGAACAGCAGGAACGCAAGGTGATCGTGATCGCGGAGGACTGCCGGAAGGAGCTCTTCAAGGACGAGGAGCCACTGGACAAATGGATCAACGTGAACGGCGTTCCCTTCCTGGTCGTGGGACTTTACAAGTTCGAGACCGGTGGACATAACACCATGGAGCGGAGCCCCGTCTTCATCCCGCTGAACGCAGCCCAAAAGGTCTTCAATGCCAAACGTGACGTGGACGACATCATGTTCAGCTTCGCTGATGCCAGCATCGCAGGTGCCAAACAGGCCGAGTTACGAGCGGTCCACACCATCGCACGCCGCCATGATTTCGACCCCACCGACGAGCGCGCCCTCTGGGTGAACAACAACCTGGAGAACGTGGGCATGATCGGTGGCATCTTCAACGGTATCACGGCCTTTCTCTGGTTCGTTGGCATCGGCAGCCTCATCGCGGGCATTGTCGGCATCAGCAACATCATGCTCATCGTGGTGAAGGAGCGCACACGCGAGATCGGTATCCGCAAGGCGCTCGGTGCCACACCGGCCAATGTGGTCGGGCAGGTGATGCTGGAAGCGGTGTTCGTGACCGCCATGGCCGGCTGGGCGGGCCTGGTCCTCGGTGTCTTTCTCATGGAAGGCATTGCGAGCGTCGTGCCCGGTAGCGAGTTCTTCCGCGACCCATCCATCCAGATAGACGTGGCCGTGTGGGCACTCGTGGCGCTCATCCTTGCTGGTGCGCTGGCAGGGCTTGATCCCCGCGCGACGTGCTGCGGCCATACGTCCTATTGAAGCACTGCGAGACGAATGAAGAGGTTTAGCCGCAAAGGCGCTGAGGCGCAAAGAACGCTGTTCGACCTTGTCGGTCCCTGAACGCTTGGTCGTGCGCAATGTGCTTTGCCTGCCCTTGGCTTTCTCCGCGACTTTGCGCCTCTGCGGCCTAACCCACTACACCCATGTTCGACGCTGACCGCTGGGGAGAGATCTGGATGACGCTGAGCCGCAACAAGCTCCGCAGCTTCCTCACCATGTTCGGTGTGGGTTGGGGCATCTTCATGCTGGTGGTCATGCTCGGCATGGGCAATGGTCTCAGCAATGCGATCCTGGGTGGCTTCGAGGGCTTCGCAACCAACAGTTGCTTCATCTGGACCATGCCCACCACCAAGCCCTATGCGGGTTTCCAGCGTGGGCGAAGTTTCCGGTTCGACAACGAGGACATCAGCCTCATCCGCAACAACGTGTCGGGCATCGAGATCTGCTCACCTCAATTGCAACTCGGCGGCTGGCAGGGTGGCAACAACGTGATCTACAAGAACAAGACCGCCGCCTTCTCCATTTATGGTGTCGAGCCCGAGGTGCTTTCGGTGGAGAGCATGCGCATCCCCGTGGGTCGCTTCCTCAACCAACAGGACCTGATCGAGGAACGCAAAGTGTGCGTGATCGGTGAAAAGGTGGTGGAACGCCTCTTCGAGTTCGAGGATCCCATGGGCAAGTACATCAAGATCAACGGTGTGTACTTCCAGGTGGTGGGTCGCAGCAAGAAGAAGGGAAGCGCGGAAATGGGCGACAATCCCGACGCCAAGATCTACGTGCCCTTCACCACCTTCCAGAAGGCCTTCAACAGCTTGAACGAAGTGCATTGGTTCACGATCGTGGCCAAGCCTGACCAGGACGTGGCGCGGATCGAAGCGGACATCAAGAAGCTCATGGCCCGCAAGCACCGCGTGGACCCCACGGACGAGAGCGCCTTCGGGAGCTGGAACATGCAGGAGTTCTATGGCATGATGAACGGACTCTTCATCGGTATCGCCGGCCTGAGCTGGTTCGTGGGCATTTGCACCCTGCTCGCCGGGGTCATCGGCATCGGCAACATCATGCTCGTGATCATCAAGGAACGCACCAAGGAGATCGGCATCCGGCGGAGCATCGGCGCATCGCCGCGCAGCATCACCGGCCAGATCGTGATGGAGGCGCTCACCCTCACCTTCATCGCAGGCTACTTCGGTCTGCTGGCGGGCGTGGGCGTGCTGGAGGCCATTCGTGGCCTGGGTGCCGAAGGTGACTTCTTCAAGAATCCCGGCGTGGACCTCTTCGTGGCCGTGGTGGCCTTCGTCGTGCTCATCGTGGCGGGCCTCATCGCCGGGCTCATCCCCGCGCGCAGAGCGCTTGCCATACGTGCCGTTGACGCTTTACGAGCTGAATGAGGAGGAGGGGCGAACCCACAGGCTCGCTGGCAGGCGGAGGGCGCCCCGGCAGGACGACGACCGACAACCACCAACTGACAACAGACAACCGACCATGAAACGCATCCTCAAGTACCTCCTCCTCTTCGGCCTCATCCTCCTCTTCATCTGGACCATGTTCTTCCTCTACAACAAGAGCGCGAGCAAGCCCGATGAGTTCAACACGGAGAAGGCGAAGAAGAACAACGTGATCAAGAAGACCGTGGCCAACGGCAAGATCGTGCCGCGCAAGGAGATCCTGATCAAGCCCGTGGTGAGCGGCATCGTGCGCGAACTCTACGTGGAGGCCGGCGACCAGGTGAAGAAGGGCGATCAGCTTGCCAAGATCCAGATCGTGCCCGACATGATGTCGTTGAGCAGCGCCGAGAACCGCGTGCGTTCGGCGGAGATCAACGTGCAGAACGCGCAGATGAACTACGATCGCAACAAGCCGCTGCTGGACAAAGGCGTGATCGCTGCGGCCGAGATGCAGGGCTTCGACATGGCCTTGAGGAACGCGAAACAGGAAATGGACGCGGCGCAGGAAGCGCTGCAAGTGGTGCGTGATGGCATCAGCCGCAGCAGCGCGGGCAATACCATCGTGCGCAGCACCGTGGACGGGATGGTGTTGGACGTGCCGGTGAAGGAGGGCAACAGCGTGATCGAGCGCAACAACTTCAACGAGGGCACCACCATCGCTACCGTGGCGGACATGGCCGACCTCATCTTCCAGGGCAACGTGGACGAAAGCGAAGTGGGCAAGGTGAAGCTGGGCATGCCCGTGGTGCTCACCGTGGGTGCGATCGACAACGCCAAGTGGGACGCGGCGCTCGAATACATCGCGCCGAAGGGCGTGGAGGAGAACGGTGCCATCCAGTTCGAGATCCGCGCGGCTGTTGTGGTGAAGGACGGCCAGAACCTGCGCAGCGGTTACAGCGCCAACGCCGACATCGTGCTGGATCGCAGGGACAGTGTGCTCACCGTACCGGAGAGCATCGTCACCTTCAATACCAAGGGCGATAGCGCCTTCGTGGAGGTGAAGAACGGCCTGGCCTGGAAGAAGACCTACATCAAGACCGGCCTCAGCGACGGCATGAACCTGGAGATCATCTCAGGCATTGATGCCGACACCGAACTCAAGGGTGCGAAGAAGTCGGCCGAAGGCGAGGGCATGGAGGTACACGTGGATTGATACCACGACTTCCTTGTCTCAGCGATCCACTGATCGCAGGTCTGCGGCTTGGGTGCTACGCTTGGACAATACCAGGCAGATCGCCCGCTGACGAAGAAGCCCACGAACCACGCGTAGTGGTAGAGCTCATTGATCCACGCGGGCACGGCGTCCGCCGGTATCACCTTGATGGTGGTGAGAAAGCCCGGCACGTTCGGGAGGATGCCGAGCAGCAGCGCGATCGACCGCCACGCGGTTGAAACCACCTCCATAGCTATAGCGGCCCTTGGTTGAATAGAGATCCGCCACATCCAGTTGCTGGCGGCGGATGAAGAAGTAATCGGCGATCATGATGCCGCCGATGGGGCCGAGCAAGCTGCTGTACGCGATGAGCCAGGTGAAGATGTAGCCGTTGGGATCGGCGATGAGCTTCCAGGGGAAGATGAGGATGCCGATGATGCCCGTGATGTAGCCGCCCATCTTGAAATCGATGCGCTTGGGCGCGAGGTTGGCGAAATCGTTGGCGGGGCTCACGATGTTGGCCGCGATGTTCGTGGCCAGCGTGCTGATGGCCACGCAGATCATCGCCACGCTCACCAGCAACTTGCTGTCGAAGCGACCGGCGAGCACGAGCGGATCCCAGATGGTGGTACCATAGATCAAGGTGGTGGCGCTGGTGACGACCACGCCGATGAAGGCGAAGAGCGTCATGCTCGGTGCCAGCCCGATGGCCTGCCCGGTGATCTGCGCGCGCTGGCTCTTGGCGTAGCGCGTGAAGTCCGGGATGTTGAGCGAGAGCGTGGCCCAGAAGCCCACCATGCCGGTGAGCGCCGGGAAGAAGAAGTTCCAGAAATCGCCGGAAGTGGCGAAGCGCGAAGGCTGCGCGAGGATGGGACCGAGGCCATCGGCGGCGTCCACCGCCCACCACAGCAAGGCCAGCGCCGCCAGCGGAAGGAAGATCGCCTTCACCACCAGCAGCTTCTTGATCACCGCCACGCCGTAGTACACCACCACCATGTTCACCAGCCAGAAGAGCCCGAAGGCGATCGCCGGACCGGTGCCCAGGCCCACCCACTCCGGCAGGAATTGCGGCAGGTGGATGGCATCACCGAACCACACGCGCGCCATCAGGTAGAGCGAGTGCCCTCCTATCCACGTCTGGATGCCGAACCAGCCGCAGGCAACGAACGCGCGCAGCATCGCGGGGATGTTCGCGCCCACCGTACCGAA
>JADJDP010000015.1 GCA_016702645.1 Flavobacteriales bacterium | reverse complement strand
CCTCCGCAGGGTGTCCTCGTAAACCTCCGCAGTGGTCTCTCGCACTCGCGAGGCTCTGCGAAGCGATGGCGAGGACCCTGCGGCCTCGAAGCCGCGCACTCCTTGTTGTTCACCATGGCCCTCCATTTCCCCCAAGATACCCGAACTCCTGGTAAGCCGTGAGCGGTGCATCGCGTCTTTCGCCACGCACATAGAACGCGAAGCTGGAATGCGGGTATTCCACAGCGTCATCGGCCAGGCGCCACTTCTTGCTCACGGGGTTGGCATGCACATATTGCAATTTCTGTTCGATCATCCTGGCGCTGAAGAGTTCGATCAGGTCGGTGCTGGTCGCGAACACGCGGTGCCTTTGCCCGCGTGCTGCATCCGCTGCGCGAACGTCTTGGCGCAATTGATCCAACAGGTCCGTGCGTCCTTGCTCCTGTAGGCGCCGCACAATGCCGTAGGCCATCAGTCGCTTGCCATTGGCCAGCATGGTGTTCAGTGCGCCACCATCGGGTACGCGGATGATGAAGTGTACATGGTTAGGCATGATGGCATACCCTAGGAAGCGATAACCCTGCCCGTGCGCAGCATGCATCCAACGGTACACGAGGTCATGACCTTCCGCCGCCTCGATCAAGGGCAGCCAGCGGTGGCAAGTGAAGGTGCCGAAATACACCGCGCCGTCCTTCGATCGTTTGCGCCGCGTGGACATAGCGTGAAGGTAAACGGTGATCCGGCTTCGAGGGCGCAGGGTCGCCGAGGACGGCAGACCGCTGCGCAGGTTTGCAAAGAGGAAAGCACTCAACAAACCCCGGGAGTTTCCAACCGCCCCCTTCCTTGGTCAAGTCGAGGCTCACTTTGGTCAAAGATCCTCGTTCTTCGGTCGAAGTGAGGCGTCTTCGATCAAGATTCCTCGTTCTTCGATCGAGACTCGAGGTCAGTTCGATCGAAACTCCTCGTTCTTCGATCGAGATTCCCCGTACTTCGAGGCCCGAGTCGAGGCTCACTGATCGAGATTCCTCGTTCTTCGATCGAGACTCCTCGACTTCGATCAGATTCCTCGTTCCGTTCTTCGATCAAGATTCCTCGTTCTTCGATCGAAACTCCTCTTCGATCGAGATTCCTCGTACTTCGATCAAGATTCCCCGTTCTTCGATCGAGTCGAGGCTCACTTCGATCAAGATTCCTCGTTCTTCGATCGAGATTCCCCGTTCTTCGATCGAAACTCACCGTACTTCGATCGAGTCGAGGAGATCCTGAACCGACCCAGGGGCTTCCGCCTCGGGGGGCCTTTTCCACGGTACGCGGACCACATGCTCGTAGCTGCGCTACCACCCCCATAGGTCAAGGAAACGCACACCTGCCATCATCTTTTCGCGTTCTTCCAGCATGCGCACGCTCCTCCTTCGCCTCGCCTTGGCGATCGTGGTCATCGGTCTCCTCATTCCGCAGGACCTGAAGATGCCCGTAGCCAACGCGGATCGCGGCAGCTACCACCCCCGCTCGTTCTGGTACCATCCGTGGGGGCCTTCGGGCACGCATAAGGGTGTGGACATCTTCGCGCAGCGCGGCACGGCGGTGCATGCGGCCACCGGAGGATGGGTGCTCTACTGCGGAGAGCTGTCACGCGGGGGCAATGTGGTGCTAGTGCTTGGCCCCAAGTGGCGGCTGCACTATTACGCACACTTGGACACCATCGGCACTGCCCGCTTCGCATGGCTAGCGAACGGGGATCCGATCGGTACGGTGGGTGCCACGGGCAACGCCAAAGGCAAACCGCCACACCTCCATTACAGCATCGCAACGCTCCTACCCTATCCCTGGCGGATCGATGGATCGCCGCAGGGATGGAAGAAGATGTTCTACCTCGACCCCACCGGCTACTTCGCCGACAGAGGCTTGTTGCGGAACAACCTGCGCAAAGCGAGGAAGATCACGGCCATGATGAGGATCACGCTCCAGGAACGCGCAAGGAAGAGGGCGACGTTCACGAGCAGCTTCCACCCATCGTGGAGCGCATCGCCCAGTTCGCTGAAGAAGCCCGGTTCGTAGCGGTCGATGTTGCGTTCATCCGCCAGCAGCTCGTGGCGCGTGCTCTGCCGCTGGTAGATGTCGATGACGATGGTGCTGTACGCGATGCGGTCTTCCAACCCGAGGTTGCTGAGCCTGGCCTCATCGGCTTGCTCCTGCCGATCGAGCAAGCGGTCTTCGGCGGTCACGGTTTCCCGCAATTTCCTGCCCTGCTCGTCGATGGCTTCGGTAAGGCGCTTCTCGTGCTTCGCCACGCGCTGCTGGGTCATGCGGTTGGCCATGAGCAGCAAGCGCACGTCCTGGGCGTCCACCGTGCGGTGATCGAGGAAGTCCACGAAACGCGCGAGCGATTTCAACGCGGTATCGAGCTTCGATGCAGGCACACGCAAGGTGGCGCGGTTCATCACGGTGAACTTGGTGGTCTCCAACAAGCTGTCGGCACTGATCGGCGTGGTGTAGCGGTTGTCCACCCGCGAGGTGAGTTCCGTGTGTTCCACATGGCCACCGAAACCGGCGATGAGGTCTTCGATGGAATAGGTGGCCTTCACCACATCCTTCACGCGGAACCGCAGATCGGCGGTGCGGATGAAGCGGCGGCTGGTATCGCCCGTGGTGCGCGCCGCGCTGGAACTCAGGGTCTCCCCTTCCACGTTCCCGGCCTTTTCCTCCTCCACAGCGGCCGCAGCTTCACCATTGGCGGACGTGATATCCATTGCCGGGCTGGGGCTCGACATGGAGCTGGTTTCCGCGCGATCCCCGCCGCGCGAACAACTGAACACGAGGAGAACGAACGCAGCTCCGGCGAGGAGCAAGAGGGAACGACGCATGGAAGGGTTGGTTTGGTGGCGTGATCGGAACGTTGCGTGCAGGCAGGCTATTGCACGTGGAAGTACACGGCAGGGAACGATCGGTTCGATCGGGCCATCGAGCGTTCAGCGCACGGCGATGGTGGTCGCGATGGCACTGTGGTCGCTCAACTCCTCCGGCAGCACATGGAAGTCCCAGCTTGCGATGGCCGGGTCGTGCAGGATGTGATCGATGCGCAGCTTGGGCAATTTGCCCAGGTAGGTGCCGCCCAAACCGCGCCCGCTTTCCACGAAGGCATCGTCCATATCACCACGGAGCACGTGGTAGGCGTAGCTCATGGGCACGTCGTTGATGTCGCCGCAGAAAACAACGGGGTGCGGACTCGTGCGCATGTGCTCAGCGATGGCTTTCACCTCCTCGGCGCGGTGGATGGCACCTTCCTTCACGCGCATGAGAATGCGCCAACCGCCGCTCTTGAGCGAATCGGCCTTGGTATCGCCGTCCAGATCGGCGATGAACTTGTAATCGGCATCTCCGAAGTGGTAGCTCGCCAGGTGCGCATTGTACACGCGCAAGGTGTCCTTCTTCACGGCAATGTCCGTCCAGATGCACATGTTGTTGGTCTTGCGCTTGAACGGCACATGACCCCTGCCCACGATGGGATGCACGCTGAAGGTGGCGATGCCGAAGTGCTGATCGAAACGTGCGTTGAGCGAGTAGCGCTCGTTCACGCCGGTGTACCGGAATTCCCGCAGCAGCGCATCGCGCGTGCGGAAGTAGCGCTTGTCGTTGCTCTGGAAGAACTCCTGCAGACAAAGGATGTCCGCATCCTCGCGCTTGAACTGCTCGAAGATGGCGTTGCGCGTGCGCTTGTTGCCGGCCCAATTGTACAGGTCGAAGAGGCGGACGTTGTACGACATCAACTTCACCGGCGTCCCCTTCACATCGTCATCCGGTTCGGAGCTACCAAAGAACTGCACCGCGTTCCCCACATGGCCGATGCCCAGCAACAACGCGATGCCGGAAAGCAACATGCGCTTGCGGCGGAAGAAGGCCCACCACGCCAGCAGCAGCGCATGCACCATCAACTGGTAAGGGAAACTGAAGGCCAACACCGCCAGCGGCCATGCGGTGGTGGGGCTCACGCGCGGAGCCAGGTAGGTCAGGAGCAGGACCAACACCGCCACCACGTTCACCCACCACAAGGGCCGGTGCCAGCGCGAAGGGCGCTTGCGGGGCTGGTCAGTGGATCCGGTGTTCATCGTGCACGAATGCTACTGTCGATGTTCAAAGCAGAGAACGAATTGTCATGGTGAGCCCACTGGGATCTGTCATGGTGAGCCAACCGGGATATGTCATGGTGAGCCTGTCGAACCATGACCTCGGCATCACCCTTCGACAGGCTCAGGGTGACAATGATCCCCTCATCCATTCCCCGCCTTGAAAAGAAAATCCTTCTCCTCCTTGCTCAAACTATCATAGCCGCTGCGCGAGATCTTGTCCAGGATGGCGTCCACCTTGGCCTGCTTGTTCTTCTTCGCAGCATTGAAGTCGGTATCGCTTTTCCGTGCAGCGCGTGAGAAGGATTTCTCCACCCGCATGCGCGGCCCACGCTTTCCCCGCAAGAACCCGAAGGCCTTGTCCAGCACGTTCACGAAACCGAGCGACCAATCGTTGCCGCGCCGGAGTTGCTGCGCCGCGAGCAAGCCGTAGAGCGCGCCCCCGATGTGCGCTTCGTGCGCAACACCATCACCACTGCCGATGCCCACGAAATCGAGCAGCACGAAGATGGCCGCCACGTACATGAGCTTCACCGGACCGATGATGATCACGTTCACCAGCATGTGCGGTTGATAGGCCGCGATCCCCACGAACACGCTGATCACTCCGGCCGATGCACCAAGGATGGCCGATCCAGCAGCGCCACCATTGAGGCCTGGCATCAGGTTGGAAAGGACCGCGTACAGCGCGAAGCCGCTCAATCCACCGAGCAGATAGTTGCCGAGCAGGCGCCTCCCTCCGAGCAGGTCCTCGAACAACCTTCCCCCGAAATAGAGCAGCAGCATGTTCCAGAACAGGTGCCAAACACCGGTGTGGGTGAACATGTAGGTGATCACCGTCCACGGGCGGGACATCAGCAGATGCAGATCGGCGGTGCTGCGCAGCCACTGCATCACGTAGAAGTCGCGCATTGCTTCGGCCAATGGTCCGCTGCCCGCTGCGATCAACATGAGCAGGTAGGTGGCCACAAGTGCCAGGAACACGGCCACGTTGATGAGGATCAGGCGGATCACCACACTGCCGCTTCGCCATTGCCGCTTGAACTCGTCGAGCATGGTACAAAGATCCGCTTCCTACTTATAGACGCAGAAGGTGCATCCCTAGGTATGTGGTAAACGGCGTTTCCAGATCATGACCGTGATGAAACCCACGACCAAGCCGCCGATGTGCGCGAAATGCGCCACGTTGCCACCGCCTCCCGGCAAGCCGGCGTAGCTAGCGTACCCTGCGTAGAGTTCGTAACCACCGTAGAGCAGCACGAAATACTTCGCCTTGATGGGGATGGGCAGCGGAAAGATCATCAACTCGGTATTGGGGTACAGCATCCCGAAGGCGATGAGGATACCGAAGACCGCACCGGAAGCACCCACCATGGGTGTGTAGAACAACTGGGCCAACTTGATCCATCCGGGATCCACCTCCTCGATGGTGGTGAAATTCTCGTTGATCCATTCGAAGCCCCGCAACTTGAACTGGGCAATGTCCTTCGGGTCCAGGTACGCTGCGATCTGCGAATACTCCCACGCCTGAACACCCATGTTCAGCACCGCCGCGCCAACACCGCAGATCATGTAGTACGTGAGGAACCGCTTGGAACCCCAGCGGTACTCCAGCATCGACCCCAGGAAAAAGAGACCGAACATGTTCGACAGCAGGTGCCAGAAGTTCCCGTGCATGAACATGTACGTGACCAATTGCCACGGTTTGAACTCCGGGGATCCGATGTAGTGCATACCCAGCACTTCGTCCAGGTCATACCCCAGTAGTTGGCCGTCGCCCATGACCTTTATCAGGAGCATGAGCGCGTTGATGATCACCAGGTTCTTCACCACGGTGGGCGTGTTCGCCAGCGGTCCGGTACCGTATCGCATCAGCGTTCGAAGCGTTCGTTGAGTTCGTCCAAGGTGTAGGTAACGAGCACCGGCTTGCCCGCTGGCGTGCGCATGGGGACCTCGCAAGCAAAGAGCCGATCGATGAGGTCGTGCATCTCGGTGGTGCTCAATGCGCGGCCCGGACGGATGGCCATGCTGCGCGCCATGCTCCGCGCCAGCACTTGGTGCCGTTCGTTGCGCAGGGCGCTACCGTCGGCCTTCACCTGTTCCAGCAATTGTTCCAGCAGTCGTGCAGGATCCTCGTCGGTGGCTTCGGCAGGCATGCCGTTCACTTGTACCGTGCGACCACCGAAGAATTCGAGATCGAAGCCCATGCTGCGCAACTCAGGAAGGATGCCCGATAGTAGGGTGTGGTCGGTGGCATTCAGTTCCAGGTGCCGCGGGAAGAGTTCCGTCTGGCTCGAACCTGCACCTTGATCGAGCAGTTTCAGGTTGCGCTCGTAGAGGATGCGTTCGTGCGCCCGTTGTTGGTCCACCACCAGCACACCGCTGCGAACCTGTGCCACGATGTACGTGGAGTGCAACTGGAAAAGCGGACGTTCACCCACCTGCTCATCGATCTCGCGCGAGGGCATGATGGTGGGCGCCATCGCGGGTTCGGGCACCTCCTCCACCGGCGTGGCCATGCCCATGTCGAAGAGCTTCTGCCAACCCTCGGGGCTCGGGCGCGGTGGAGCGGTGAACGCTCCAAGGTCCTGCGGACGCCAGTTGGGTACCGAGCGATCGTTGCTTGCGTTCGACGCGGCGATCATCGCGGGCTCCGGTTCGAAATCCAGGCTGGGCACGATGTTGAAACGACCGAGCGCTCGCCGCACAGCTGCATGCACAATGGCGTAGACCACACGATCATCACGGAATTTGATCTCCGTCTTCGTCGGGTGGATGTTGATATCGATCTGCGCGGGATCCAGATCGATGAAGAGGAACCAACTGGGGAAGTGGTCGCGCGTCACCAGCTCATCGTAGGCCTTGCGCAAGGCATGCTCCAGGTAGTTGCTGCGGATGTAGCGGCGGTTGACGAAGAAGTATTGCTCACCGCGCGAGCGCTTCGCGAATTCCGGTTTGCCCACGAAGCCCGTCACGCGCACGATCTCGGTGCTCTCATCCACCGGAACCAACCGCTCATCGTACTTGCGGCCGAAGAGTCCGACGATGCGTTGACGTAAACCTGTCCCGGTCCCCGAACCGGGATTGCCGGGAGCGAGGTTGAACTCCTCATGCTCGTTGCTTACCAGACGGAAAGCGATGTCAGGATGCGCGAGCGCGATGCGATGGAACTCATCGAGCACGTGCTTCAATTCCACCGTATCGCTCTTGAGGAACTGGCGGCGTGCGGGTGTATTGAAGAAGAGGCTGCGCACCGATAGGGTACTTCCCACCGGACCAGCGAACGCTTCCTGCACTTTCACGCGACTGCCTTCGATGAGCACACGCGTACCCAACTCTTGATCGTGCTCGCGGGTCTTCAATTCCACCTGCGCGATGGCCGCTATGCTCGCGAGCGCTTCACCGCGAAAGCCCTTCGTGGTGATCGCTGCGAGATCATCGGCCTGGCGGATCTTGCTGGTGGCGTGGCGCTCGAAGCTCAAGCGCGCGTCGGTTGGGCTCATGCCCTTGCCGTCGTCCGTTACCTGGATCAGCGTGCGGCCCGCATCCTTCACCACCAAGGTGATCTGCGTTGCACCGGCGTCCACGCTGTTCTCCAAGAGTTCCTTCACCACACTGGCGGGACGCTGCACCACTTCGCCCGCGGCGATCTGGTTGGCCACGTGGTCGGGAAGGAGCCGGATGATGTCGGACATGCAGAGGGCAAAGATCGGTCGCCGTTGGATCGGTACCCGGTTCGATCGGGCCTAGAGCACGAACCGCTCGCCCTTCCTCGGAATGGCGATATCGCGGAAGCCCGCTCCCATCATACGCTCCTTCAATGCCAGCAAGGAATGGTCCACGCCGTGCACCAGGAAAACGCGTTTCACCTTGGCTGCATCCTGGCAACCCAGATAGCGGACCAGCTCACCGCGATCGGCATGGGCGCTGTAGAACTCCATCTTGTCCACACTGGCGTTCACGGCCACCGGATCCCCGAAGATGCGCACCTCCTTGGCCCCTCGAAGCAACTCATCCCCCAAGGTGCCGGGCGCGCAAAAGCCCACGGCCAGCACGCCATTGGCCGGATCGGGCAGGCAGTTGCGCAAATGATGTCGCACGCGGCCTGCCTCCATCATACCGCTGGCAGCGATCACGATGAAGGGTTTCTTCATGCTGTTGAGCTGCTTGCTGCGATCGGGGCTGCGCACGAACTCAACACCGGGGAAGTTGAACAGATCGGGGTCCTTGGCCAATTCCGCTTGCACGTCCGGCTTGAACAGTTTGCTGTAATGCCGAACGATGTCGGTGGCGCTGATCGCCAAGGGGCTGTCCACGAAAACGGGAATGCGTGGTAGCCGACCCTCGTTGCTGAGGGTGTTGAGGGTATAGAGGAGTTCCTGGGTCTTGCCGATACTGAACGCCGGAATGATCAGCCGGCCTCCGCGCTGTACGCACACCTCCTCCACATGGCGCAGCAACTCCGCCTCTGCCTCGGCGATGTCGGCGTAATCACGATCGCCGTCGGTGCTTTCACAAATGATGACATCCGCTTGCCGGAATACCGCTGGCTGCGGGAGCAAGCGGTCCACATAGCGGCCAACATCCCCGGTGAAGGTGACCTGCAGCACCCGTTCCCCGTCGTCGATGGCAAGGTGAACGGCCGCGCTGCCAAGGATGTGACCCGTATCGGTGTAGGTGAGGGTGATGCCCGGCGCGATGGTCACCGGTTGAGCGTACTCCGTGGTTTGGAACAGGGCCATGGCAGGCTGCACATCATCCACGGTGTACAGCGGCTCCAGCTCCTCCGGCTCACGGCCGCGCTTTCGTGCACGCTTCAGGTCGAATGCGAAATCGTACTCCTGGATGTGCGCACTGTCGGCCAGCATGATGGCGCACAGGTCGCGGGTCGCGGGTGTGCTCCAGATAGGACCCGTAAATCCCTCGGCCACCAAGCGTGGTACCAAACCGCTGTGATCGATGTGCGCATGGCTCATCACCAACACATCGATGTCCTTGGGTTCGAAACCGAAGCGGCGGTTCGGATCACCCTTCGCCTTGTACACCGCTTCACCTTGGAACATGCCGCAATCCAGGAGCACTCGGGTGGTGCTCCCATCGGTGCGTGTTACTTCGAGCAGGTGCTTGCTGCCGGTTACGGTGCCTGCAGCCCCGTGGCTGGTAAGAGTGATGGACATGGCGTAAAGGTGCGGAGCCCGGAGCTAGCAACATCCGTGGCCGCCATCCGCGCATGCGGAAAAGGATCCGATGGAAGGCGCTTCGTTGCCGTTCCATCCTCCCTCCTATCTTGGTCCGGCTCCATCCGGCATGCTGACATCCCGCTCCTTCCTGCGCACGCTATTGAGCGTAGTGCTGCCCTGTTGCTTGGCGCTCGTTGCCGACGCGCAGCAATACAAATTGCGCGGCGTTGTCACCGATGGTGTTACCGGTGAAACATTGCCCGGTGCCAACGTCGGGCTGAAAGGCACCACCGTGCGCACCATTGCCGACATCGATGGCCGCTTTGAACTGTTGGTGAACGAACTTCCGCCGTACACCTTGATCGTCAGTTTCGTGGGCTTCGCCACACAAGAGGTGGTGGTGCAAAGCATCGATCAGGAGTTGAGGCTGAAGTTGGGCGTGGACCAAGTGCTGCTGAAGGATGCCGATGTGGTGGGCAGCCGCATCACCGAAAAGCAGAAGCAGGCACCCCTTACCGTGGAGAGCATGGATGTGATCGCCATCCGCGAAGCACCCAGCGGCGATTTCTACGAGAGCCTCGGTACCTTGAAGGGTGTGGACATGACAGCCGCGAGCATGGGCTTCAAGGTCATCAACACACGCGGCTTCAACAGCACCAGTCCAGTGCGCTCGCTGCAACTGATCGATGGAGTGGACAACCAGAGCCCTGGCCTCAATTTCTCGTTGGGCAATTTCCTCGGTGCAAGTGACCTGGATGTGATGAAGGTGGACGTGATCGCCGGTGCGAGCACCGCGTTCTACGGTCCGGGGGCCTTCAACGGCGTGATCAACATGACGAGCAAAAGCCCGTGGCTCTTCCCCGGGCTGAGCGTGACGGCCAAAGTGGGTGAGCGCGACCTGCTCGATGGCGCCGTGCGCTGGGCGCAGGTGTTCAAGAACTCCGCGGGCAAGGACCGCTTCGCCTACAAGTTGAACCTGTGCGCGATGAAGGCCACGGACTGGTTCGCCGAGGACTACAGCGCTACCAGCAACTCCCCCACCGTGGCGGGCAATCCGGGCCGGTACGATGGCGTGAACATCTACGGTGACGAGAACACCACGGTGAACAACAACTTCTCACGGGATGTCTTTTCACGGATAAATTACCCTGGCCTGGGTACGTACATGCGGCCTGGGTACAAGGAGAGCGACCTGGTGGACTATGGCACGGACAATCTGAAGGCGGGTGTCTCCCTGCACTACAAAGTGGCCGACAGCGTGGAGGTGGTCGCGGCCAGCAACTACAGTCGTGGTAGCACCGTGTACCAGGGCGAGAACCGATACCGCCTGGAGAACGTGCAGTTCTTCCAGCACCGGCTGGAAGTGCGCAAAGAGGGTACTTGGTTCCTGCGCGGCTACGTAACGCACGAGGACGCAGGCAACACCTACGACATCTTCACCACCGGTGTGCGCTTGCAGGAAGCAGGCGGTAGCACGCAAGAGTGGAACAACGAGTACTACACGCTCTGGGAAACGTGGATCAAGCCGCGCATCAATGTGATCGACCCCAGCTTCATAACCATACAGGAGGCCCCTGGCGCAGGATCACCTCCCAGAGCGCCTACGATGCCTACATCCAACAATACATCGCGGACAACAACGCGTTGTTCACTGGACTCCATCAGGACGTGGTGGATTCCATTGCCCAACTGGACAACAGCGATCTCGACCCCGCGTACATCGTGGGTACGGACCGCTTCAGCAACAAGCTCGATGAGATCCGTGGCAAACGCTTCACCGAAGGCGGTTCGCTGTTCTACGATCGCAGCGTGCTCGCGCACGGCATGGGTGAGTACCGGTTCAAACCTGCCTTCGGTGAGGTCATCGTCGGTGGCAGCTACCGCCAATATCTGCCCAACAGCGCGGGAACGATCTTCCGCGATACGGGCGATGTGGTCATCAAGAACAGTGAATTCGGTGTATACCTGGGCCTTGAAAAGAAGTTGATGGAGGAGAAGCTGAAATTGACAGCGACCGTGCGGATGGACAAGAACCAGAATTTCGATGCGCTGTTCTCCCCCGCCGCCTCCTTCGTTTACACGCCACGGCAGGACCGCACGTTCAGGGTATCGTTCAGCAGTGCCATCCGCAATCCCACGCTGGCCGACCAATACCTCTACTACAACGTGGGGCGCGCGATCCTATTGGGCAACGTGGATGGCCAGTTCGAAGCCGGCAAGGACAGCTTGGTCACCATTGAGAGCTTCAATGCTTACCGCACTTCACCGAGCTTGCTGGAAGGCCTCGACAAGTTGGACTACTTCAACGTGGACCGGCTACGGCCTGAGCAAGTGCGCACGATCGAAGTCGGTTATCGCGGCACACACAAGGAGAAGTTCTACATCGATGCCAGCGCGTACTCCAGTTGGTACACGGACTTCATCGGCTATATCATCGGCCTGAGCGCGCAGTTCGACCAGACGAACGGCTTCCCCGTGGGCGGCCTACAAGCGTACCGCCTTTCGGCCAACGCGACCGGTGGAGTGCGCACGCAAGGTGCCAACCTTGGCGTGAGCTATTTCCGCAAGCACCTCACCTATGCTGTGAACTACAGTTACAACCAGTTGGTAACGGGTGATGACGATCCGATCATCCCCGCATTCAACACGCCGCTGAACAAGTTCAACATCAGCTTCACCGCACACGACTTGAACGTACCCTTCACGGACAAGCCCAACCTCGGCTTCGGTATCAACTGGAAATACGTGGAGGGCTTCACCTTCACCGGCTCGCCGCAATTCACCGGTCCCATTCCCACCTATGATATGGTGGATGCGCAGGTTAACGTGAAGTTCCCGGGACAACACCTGACCGTGAAGCTGGGTGCGAGCAACCTCTTCGGCTTCGGCCCCATGTTCGAGGACTCCGAACCGAACCGCCCACGCTGGGAGCGCGTGTTCGACAACCAGGTTCGCACGGTGTTCGGTGGGCCCTACGTGGGGCGCCTCGGCTACCTGCAATTGATCTACGAGTTGGACAAGCGTTGACCACCGGGACCTGTCATGGTGAGCCTGCCGCACCATGACCCGGGGGTCAGCACCCGCGCGCACCTTTCGGTATGCGAAGGGCGACAACGGACATGACGTTCCGCCGCCTACCTTAGCCCTCCTAGAAACCAACGCACGAACATGAAACGAACCCTACCCTTCGCAGTGGCAGCTCTGGCCATCGGCATGGGCACAACGGCGAGCGCACAACGCTACCTCACCGAGGTGTTCAGCAATGCCAACGTGACGATCACCCCCGACGTGACGTACGGCACCAACATCAACTTCCTCACCAGCAACTTCGGTTCGCCGTTGGTACCCACCGACATCGGCACGCTGCAAACGCTGGCAAGCACCACGGGTGTTTATCCAGCCCCTTACTACGATCCCGCTGATGTGAGCACCGCTGTGAAGGTGACCGACATCAAGATGGACATTTACGAGCCAAGCCAGAGCGTTGACACGGAGACGGCACGCCCTGTTGTGATCTACCTGCACACAGGCATCGCGCTGCCACCACCCCTGAACGGCAGTCCAACGGGAACGCGCAAGGACAGCAGCGCGGTGGAGAACTGCAAACGTTTCGCTCGTCGTGGCTACGTGGCCATCAGCATGAGCTACCGTTTGGGCTGGAACCCGCTGGCCGCTACCGAACTGGAGCGCCGTGGCAGCTTGCTCAATGCGGTTTACCGTGCCTTGCAGGATGTGCGCCATTGCATCCGCGTCATCAAGGAAGATGCAGCCACCTACAAGATCAACCCCAACAAGATCGTCGTGTTCGGCGAGGGCACAGGCGGCTACATCTCGCTCGCGAACGCGACGCTGAACGATGCCGATGAACTCTTCATCGAGAAGTTCCGTCCGGATCCGTTCGATCCCACGGTGAGCTTCATCGATACGAACTCGGTGGGCAACATCGCTGGTTTCAACGGCCAGCTCACCCTCTATCGCCCCAATGGCCAGAACTACGCTTCGCAATTCTGCGTGAACACCGGCGGCGCACTGGCCGATACCAGTTGGCTCGCAGATGGTGATGTGCCCATGGTGGCCTTCCACACCGTGTTCGATCCATTCGCACCGTTCACCGAAGGCATCGTGATCGTTCCTACCACCGGCGGTCCAGTTGTTCCCGTGCAAGGCAGCAACCTCTTCATGACCTTGGTGAACGACTACGGCAACAACGCCAGCTTCGCACCATTGCCCAGCACCGATCCATACACGGCTCGCGCTCGTGCGCTCTATGGCACTACGCAAACGCACGGCACGACGAACGTGCTCATCAATACCGGTGCGGAAGGTCACTTCCCCTTCGTACGTCCTGACTTCCCAGCACCTGCGCAGGAGGAGGCAAGCCCTTGGCAGTGGTGGGATCCGAACAGCGCCATCGCACAAACGGTCGTGAGCGCCGGCCCCCCCCCTATCACGGCGCACATCGCCAGCCTCGCCAGCAATCCTGACATGAGCGCTACCAAGGGCCGCACGTACTTGGACACCATCCACGGCTACTTGAACCCCCGTATCGTTTGCGCTTTGCAACTCGGCCCTTGCTCCTTCGTCGGCATCGATGAGGAGAACACGGCCGTTACGGTTGATGTGTTCCCGAACCCCGCCACGGACAACGTGACCATCCTGAGCGGACAGGGCATCGTGCGCCGCTACCGCGTGCTGGACATCAACGGCCGCCAAGTGGCCGCGAACACCGTGAACATGCACCGCTTCACGATCGAGCGTAACGGCCTCGCCGCCGGTACCTACTTCGTGGAACTGGACATGGCTGCGGGAACAGTCGTGCGCAAGCTGTTGCTGGACTGATCATTTCCACCGAACAAAGTGAAGGGCTGCCTGCGGGTGGCCCTTTTCTTTGTCGCATGTCCCGAATCACTGAGCAGCCTTCGCACTACAACGATCTGGAGCATATGTCCACTGCGGACCTGCTGCGCAACATCAACAAGGAGGACCATCGTGTACCGGAAGCGATAGCGCAGGTGATCCCTGGCATCGGAGCGTTGGTGGACGCCATCGCTGAACGCATGCAACGCGGTGGCCGTCTCTTCTATCTAGGCGCTGGTACCAGCGGCCGCTTGGGTGTCGTGGATGCGAGCGAATGCCCACCCACATTCGGGGTGCCGCATGGGCTGGTGGTTGGACTGATCGCAGGTGGTGACAAAGCGATCCGCAAAGCGGTGGAATTCGCGGAGGACGATCGCGAACAAGGCTGGAAGGACCTGGGAGAACATGCCATCGGTCCGGACGACACGGTGATCGGTATCGCGGCAAGCGGAAGTACGCCCTACGTGGTGGCTGCGCTGGAAATGTGCAACACGAGCGGCATCCTCACGGGCGGTATCACCTGCAATCCGGACAGTCCGTTGGCTACCACCGCCAAGCACCCGATCGTGGTGGTGGTGGGTCCGGAGTTCGTTACGGGCAGCACGCGCATGAAGAGCGGCACGGCACAGAAGCTCGTGCTCAACATGATCAGCACCAGCGTCATGATCAAGCTCGGACGCGTGAAAGGGAACCGGATGGTGGATATGCAACTGAGCAACAACAAACTCATCGACCGCGGCACCCGCATGGTGATGGAAGGTCTGAACGTGCCCTACGAGGAAGCGAACGAGTTGTTGAAGAAACACGGGAGCGTGAGGAAAGCGATAGAAAATGGCCACAGGCCATAAGCTTGCGGCCGTATTCCATGCACGATATCGAACCATACTGGAACTGGCGCCACAGGTACACGAGCGAAGAGGACGAACGTTCACCGTTCTTCGGAGAGGAGCACAGCGAGATGTACTTCACCCAGGCGGTGTACGACCACCTGATCCATCCGCAATGGGACAACTTCGGTAGCAGTACGCTCTACCTCAAGATCCTCTTCACCGACTACGACGAAGGTTTTTCGATCATCGAGTTCATCGGCGAATGGAACGACCTGTTGCACAACGACGTGATGATGCTGAAACGGAACATCATCGAGCACCTCCTCTCGCAAGGAGTGCACAAGTTCATCCTCGTCGGGGAGAACGTGCTCAACTTCCACACCAGCGATGAGGAGTACTACAGCGAGTGGTTCGAAGAAGTGAGCGATGGGGATGGCTGGATCGCGCTGCTCAACTTCCGACCGCATGTGGTGGAAGACTTCCAGCGAGCGAACATCGACCAGTACTTCCTGCTCGGAGGCCAGCTCAACACCCTCAAATGGCGCACCTACGAGCCCGACACGCTCTTCGCACAGGTGGATGCCCTGGTGATGAAGCGGCTGGGTACTTGAACGCTCGACCGATCTAGAACTGGCCCACCGAAATGGTCATGCGCGCCATGAAGTTGCGCAAGAGGTTCGGCGAGGTGTTGGGCAGGTCCAGTTCGCTGGTGTAGAGGTAGGATCCGCCCACGCCGATGCGCAGCGCCCCCACAACGCTCACCTCCAGTTCCACACCGGGCTCCACCACGAAAAAAGCCTGCCCATCCGTACGGTTGCGCTGGTTGCTATCGCTGCCTGAATTCGATCTGGGATAACTGTAGGCCACACCCCCAACACCTACGAGCACCGGCACGGCCAAGTGTACCGCTGACCGATGCGCGATGAGCGGTGTGAACAGGACACCACCGTATCCGTAGCGCAACTCCAATCCATCAAGGTCGGCCGTGGTGCGACCGAGCAGGTAGTCCTCGTACGCGGCGTTCTTGATCGTGCTCGTTGAAAACGCTCCCGCCACCCCTACCCCCAACCAATGATCGATATGCGCACCCGCTCCGAAGCCCATCAGCAGCACGTCCGTTTGCATGACGTTGGCGAAACGTAATGTGGTGTTGAAGAAGCCTCCTGTAACCGAGAGGCTATCGAACACGGTGCGGGGTGGTCGTTCGTCCTGTGCAATGCTTCCAACGGAAAGGCAGAACGAGGTGAAGAGCAAGAGGGCGCGTGGGGGTATGGTGTTCATGGTCCGGGTTTCGTGATCGCCGACCCTTCGTTGGATCCGCGACGCTCGCGCATCAATTTCCACACCACACGATCGATCGGTAGAGACAAGTCCTCCTCCTTCGATCCTTCCAGCTTCAACCAGCGGAACATTTCTTGGTCCTTTGGACCGCTGATGCCGTTGAACGGAACCTTGACCGTGCGAATGCGTTCGGGATCCTGGACACGGAAGGTGAAATACACGCTCACCACCTGCATCGGTGTGCTGTGGAACGCGCTCTGCTGGAAGAAATCGGTGGTGTAGAAGTGCTCAACATCGAACGCCTCAACGCCGATCTCTTCGCGGATCTCGCGCACCAAACAATCCTTCAAGCCCTCACCGTACTCCAAACCGCCACCCGGGAACTTGGTGACGCGCTGCCCCTTGATCAGTTCATCCGCAACAAGGACATGTGGTTCGCCATGTCCACCACGACCATGGATCAGCAGGCCGTACACGCGGATGGTGAAGTTGCTTGCCGTCATTCCCACCTCGATAAGCTTAGTGTGACAAATTCCGCGTGGCGCGCAGCATCTCCCGTTTTCCCGGTGGCCCGTCCAGGCGTTCCACGAGGAAGCCGACCGCCTCCATGGTGCGACGCACTTCGCCCTTGGCGCAATAGGTCACCAACGCACCTCCCGCGCGCAGTGCAGTGTGCATGCGTCGGAACACATCCACTGTCCACATGTCCGGCTGTGTGTTCGGCCCGAAGGCATCGAAATAGATCACATCGAAAGCAGCATCGGCAGCAAAGTCATGCACGCGCGTGGGCAGCTTGCGGAAGGTGAGGCCGCCGATCGCAGGATGCGGCTCCTCGGACGCGGACGTCATTCGCTCCATGAAAGGTTCGTGCAATCCGGGCCAGGACAGATCGTCACAATGTGCGAGTTCTTCCAGTTGCGCTGCGGAAAGCGGGTGCGGTTCCAATGCGGTATAGTTCACCGTGAGCTTACCCTCCAGGCAGCGCACCCAGGTGAGCAGAAGGTTCAGCCCGGTTCCCAAGCCTACTTCAAGAACATCGATGTGCTCCTTCCCCGGTTTCTCCAAACCGGCTTTGATGAACACATGCGTGCTCTCATGCACGGCTCCGTTCACACTGTGATAGAAGACGTCCAATTGCGCACTGTGCAGTGTGAACGAGCCGTCCGCAGTGCGCCGCGGCAGCAGATCGGTCGGAGGATCGAAGGTGGACATGGTTGCTTGTGAACGAGCATCGGCGCGAGGCCGCTTTAGGCCACGGCCTACTTTCGCAAACCTATTCTTCGGAACCATGCGCGTGTGTACTTCGATGTTGGCAGTGGCGGTGATCATATTCACGCCGCGATGCGCGGCACAGCAGTGGGTGGACCTGCTCATGGACGACAGCACGAACGTGCACACCGTGAAGGAGGCCTTCGATGCCGCGTGGGAAGGACGGCCCTACCAGAAGGGAAAAGGGTGGAAGCAATTCCAGCGGTGGTACTGGTTCAACGAACAGCGCACATGGCCGTCGGGGGAACGCCTCGATCCTTCGGTGCGGATGCAAGCAATGGAGGAAGTACGCTCCATGCGTGCGGAAGGAACCGCCGGAACGCGTGACGAAGCCGTGTGGGAACCGATGGGGCCCACCCAATGGACCAGCACCAGCTACAACCCCGGCAACGGGCGGGTGAACCTCGTGGTGGCGGATCCAGCGGACCATAACATCCTTTACGCTGGCACTCCGAGCGCCGGGCTCTGGCGGAGCAACGATGCAGGTGCCAGTTGGGAACCCCTCTTCACCGATCTCCCGAGCATGGGCGTATCGGGCATCGTCATCGACACTGTGGGCACCGGTACCATCTACATCGCCACGGGTGATGGAGATGGTTCGGACACCTATAGTGCGGGTGTGCTCAAAAGCACGGACGATGGCACCACCTGGACCCCCACGGGCCTTGATTGGAACATTTCGCAAACGCGCACGACGCGCGCCCTGCGTGTGCATCCCAACGACCCGCAGCAGTTCTTCTGTGCAGCCAGCAGCGGCTTGTTCCGATCCGTGGATGGAACGAACACCTGGCAACAAGTAACGACGGGGAGCTTCCGCGATGTGGACTTCATGTACGGCGACACCACGCTCATCTTCGCCTGCACCGATCAACTGTACCGTAGTGTCGCCGATGGCGCTGCGTTCACGGTATCGGGGATCACCGGCCTGCCGCCGGGTGATGAGGTGGGCCGAATGGCAGTAGCGCTCACACCGGCCGATCCGCTCACGGTCTACGTGCTCTGCAGCAACGAACTGGACAATAGCTTCCTCGGGCTCTATCGCAGCACCGATGGTGGCTCCACCTTCACGCTGATGTCCTCATCGCCCAACATTTTCGGTTATCAAGATGATGGCAGCGACAGCGGTGGCCAGGCGTGGTACGATATGGCCCTTGCCGTGGACCCGCAGGATGCCAACACTGTTTATGTGGGCGGCATCAACGTTTGGAAGAGCAGTGATGCGGGCAGCGAACTGGGAGATCATCTCGCATTGGGTATTCCCATCGGACGTTGGGTACACGCATGCGGACATCCACTCGCTCGATTTCATCGGCGATCGGCTGTTCTGCGGATCCGATGGTGGCCTCCACCGCAACGAGGACGGGGCTGGATCCTGGACGGACCTCAGCGCGGGGCTCGACATCATGCAGTTCTACCGAATGGGCAGCAGCGAACAACTGCCGCTACTGATCATGGCGGGTGCCCAAGACAATGGCACCAACCGACTGATGGACGGCACATGGACACATATTCTGGGCGCGGACGGTATGGAAGCGGCGGTGGACCTCACCGACCCCACCATCCTCTATGCGACCAGCCAGAACGGAGGCCTGAACCGCACGGACAGCAGTGGGACCGATTGGGAATACATCGCACCTCCCGATGATGGGGCATGGGTGACACCCTACGTACAGGACCCCACCTTTCCCGGTCGAATGGTGGCAGGCTACACCAACCTCTGGGCTTCGGACAACCGCGGCGACACTTGGTACTCCATGACCAATTGGAACAGCGACAACTTCGTGCGGTGCGTGGCCATTGCTCCCAGTGATGGCACGGTCATCTACGCGGCACGCAATGACCTGGTCGAGCGTTGTGTGGATGGTGGCTTCGTGTGGACGAACATCCGACCGGGCTTGCCGAACATAGCACCCACGTCCATCGCGGTGAGTCCCGTGGATCCGATGCACGCATGGATCTCCTACTCCGGAACCACCGCAGGCAAGAAGATCTATGAAACCCAAGACGGTGGACTCACATGGACCAACCGGAGTTTGAACCTGCCCAACGTGCCCACGAACAGTGTGGTGGTGCAACCCGGTTCTCCGAACGGCCTTTACGTGGGAACGGATCTCGGTGTCTTCTACATCGACGACTATGCGACAGAGTGGGTGCCCTACGGAGTGGGCATGCCGAACGTGGTGGTGAGCGAATTGGAGATCAACATGGCCGCCGGAAAATTGCGTGCTGCCACCTACGGTCGCGGCATCTGGCAGGCCGATCTGTTCTATTCACCCTTCGCCGGGATCGCATCGTTGGAAGCGACCGAGGCCCCTCGCCTCTTGGCGCTGGATCAGCAGGGCCACTACCGTGTACAGGCCTCCGCTGCAACAGGCGGCTTGCTGGGCCTACGCGTGCTGGACGCCATGGGTAGGAGCTTGGAAGAACGACAACTCAGCGGCATGTTCGAAACGGAGGTCGACCTGCGACAGCGGAGCAGGGGTACCTACGCTGTTGTGATGATCACGCAGGGCGGCACATGGTGCCGTCGCCTGGTGCGTTAGCCGAGGCCTTAAAGGACCTTGATCTCCGTGCGGCGGTTGCGCGCTTTGTTGGCATCGCTGTCGTTCGCCGCCACGGGCTTCGTATCGCCATGGCCGACCGCGACCAAGCGCTGCCCATCGATGCCTTGGGAGAGGAGATGCTCACGTACCGCGTTCGCGCGTGCTTCGCTCAGCGTTTGGTTGATCGCAGCGGTTCCATCGCTATCCGTGTGGCCACTGATCTCCAGACGAAGTGAACCGTGGGTTTGCATCAGTTCCTTCAATTGGTTCAGTTCCGCGAGCGACGAAGGCTCCAACTCGGCGCTGCCAGTGGCGAAGAAGAGGTTCTTCATCGTTGCCAGATTGCCGCTCTCCAGTGTCTCCAGCGTTACGTCAAGGTCCAACTCCATACCGCGCTCGCCCGCAGGTACGGTGATGTTCTCGGAACGAATGAGATAACCATTGGCCTTGATGTACATGGCGTAGCGCCGTCCTGCGGGTACGGCTACCATGTATTCACCGGTCACCGCATCGCTCTTGAAACGCGCGGCGAGCGTGGCGTCGTCCAGGTCCATCAACTCGATGTCGGCCTCCATGCCGCTGAGGAAACGCAGTGATTTGATCATGCCTTTGATGAGCACTGAACTGGGCTCCTCCTCCACCGGTGCAGAAGCGGCAGCAGCTTGCGCGGTGGGTTCACCCATGGGCGGCTCCGGCAGGAACGAAACGCTGTAGATGTCGTCCTCGCCAAAACCATCTGCACGGTAGCTGCTGAAATAACCCTCGGTACCATTGGCGGTGAGCGCGAAGAAGAGATCGTCATCCGGGGAGTTCACCGGCCAGCCCAGGTTCTCCGGCTTGGTCCAGTGCCCATCCTCCAAGCGTGTCCTGAAGATGTCGTAGCCGCCCATGCTCGTATGGCCCTTGCTGCTGAAATAGAGCGTCTTGCCATCGGGATGAACGAACACGCCTTCCTCATCATGGATGCTGTTCACCACCGGCCCCAAGTTCTCCGCCACCCCCCATTGTTCCGTGGCCGCATCCCACCTGCTTCTGTAGATATCCTGTCCGCCAACCTTGTCTTCGGGACGGTCGCTCACGAAGTAGAGCCACTGGCGATCGAAACTGTACCATGCGCTGCTTTCGTGCGCCTTGGTGTTCACGTTCGGACCCAGCATTTCCGGTTCGCTCCAGGAACCACCTCTACGGTGGCTTTCATAGAGATCACCGCTGCCATCGTGGTCACGATAGATCAGCATGGTGCGACCATCATTGAAGAGGCCGACGCTCGCATCATTTCCGTTCGTGTTCACAGGGACAGGCATGAGCTCTGCTGTGGACCACCCGTTCTCACCAGCACGGCTGACGTAGACATCCTCGAAGAAATCACCGGTCACCTTGTTCACCTTGGAGTCGGCATCCGCCGGGCGTCGCGAGGTGAAGAAGAGCGTTGAACCATCGGCCGTTACCAACGCACCATAGTCCGCCTGCGGGGTGTTTATGATGTTGCCCATATTGCGGATGCTCACCCGCGTAGGCGCTGCCATCAGCGCTTTTCCGTTCCGACATTCGGCAATGCGCTTGTCGGTGGAATTGTATAGCGGTTCGGGATCCTGGAAGTTGCTCGCGCTCTTGTGCTTCTGGTAGGCCACCAAGGCCTCGTCCCACCGGCCGTTCAGTTGCAGGGCGAAACCCAGGAGGAACTGGAGGTGGGGAGTCTCCGGTGCCACCGAAGCGGCCTTCTCGAAGAAGGGAAGCGCCTTGTGGCGATGCGGACCGTTCAACTGGTTCAGGCCCATCCGGATGTTCAACTGCGGATCTTCGGGTGCGATGGCAAGCGCCTCCTCATAGTACGTTTCCGCATGCACGAACGCGGTGCTACCCTCCTGCTCTGCGCGCTCGGCACGCTTCAGGAGGTCCTGCACACGCTTGACGGCAGCGGCGTCCTGTGCGTGCAGCAGACAGGGTGATGCGCTGCCGAGCAGCAGGCTGAGAATGATGATCTGTCGCATGGTGCGGTTCGGGTTCAAAAAAGCGCTGTTCATACGTCCACGCTTCCAAAGGGTTCGCCGACACCGGCCTGGGCTAGTTTTGGCGCGCACCGCCGCCCATCAAAAACGGCAACCGCACCAGAACGCATGGCGAAGAAGTCCAAGGTGAAAAAAACCGCGAAGCGCGCACCAAGCATCCTCACTCCCGCATCGCTCGCCTTCCTGGAACGCTATCTGAACAATCCCTCCCCCACGGGTTTTGAAAGTGCAGGGCAGAAGATCTGGCTGGACTATGTGAAACCTTTCGTTCAGGACCACTTCGTGGATGCGTACGGCACAACCGTCGGTGTCATCAATCCGAAAGCGAAGTACAAAGTGGTGATCGAGGCGCACGCCGATGAGATCAGCTGGTTCGTGCACTACATCACCAAAGAGGGCTTCATCTACGTGAAGCGAAATGGCGGCAGCGACCACATGATCGCGCCGAGCATGCGGGTGAACATCCACACGGACAAGGGGATCGTGAAAGCCGTGTTCGGCTGGCCAGCCATCCATGTACGCAACGGCAAAACGGAACTGGTGCCCACGACCGAGAACATCTTCCTGGACTGCGGCTGCAACAGCAAAGAGGAAGTGGAGAAGCTCGGCGTGCACGTGGGTTGTGTGGTCACCTTCGTGGACGAGTTCATGGTGCTCAATGGGCGCAACTTCACCGGTCGCGCATTGGACAACCGCATGGGCGGGTTCATGATCGCCGAAGTGGCTCGTTTGCTCAAGGAGCGGAAGGTTGAACTGCCCTTCGGGCTTTACATCACCAACAGCGTTCAGGAAGAGGTGGGACTGCGTGGCGCGGAAATGATCGTGGAACGCATCCGGCCGGACCTGGCGATCGTGACGGACGTGACGCACGACACCCAAACGCCCATGATGAGCAAGGTGCAAAGCGGTGACATCGCCTGCGGCAAGGGACCGGTGCTGAGCTATGCACCCGCCGTGCACAACAACATGCTGCGCCATATCGTGCGTACCGCCGAAGCGAACAAGATCCCCTTCCAACGGCTGGCCGCCAGTCGTGCCACGGGTACCGATACGGATGCCTTCGCCTACGGCGCTGCCGGGGTGCCCAGTGCGCTCATCAGCCTGCCGCTCCGGTACATGCACACCACGGTCGAAACCGTTCACCGCGATGACGTGGAGAACGTGATCCGATTGATACTTGAGAGTGTGAAAGCACTGAAGACCGGGCAGGACATGCGCTACTTCAAGTAGATCCATGAAGCTCCAAGTGCCGGAAAACGCGAGAGAGGCGTTCCAATTCCTCGCGCTGGGCGCTGGCGCTTTGCTTGTACTCCGCGTGGTGATCACCCTGCTGGGATCGATCATCGGAGACAACCCCACGGAAGAGCTGGGAATGGCGACGGCTCCCTACCGTGCGGGCTATGCATTGCTCCGGGAGGACACCCTGGCGATCGAGACCGCAGGAGCCGTGCCGCGGATGGCCATGGCCGGCTTGTTCACGCTGCTCGCTGGTGGACTGCTTGCCTTGCTGGCCGTACCAGTGGGAGCCATCTCGAAATGGGGTCCCCTTCCTGCAAGCGTCTTCGGTGCCCGCACCGGACTCGCACTGGGCGGCGCGTGGGCGATCTGGTGCCTGCTCGCATTTCCGGCGCATCGCGTGGTGGTGACCGATGCCGGTCTGGTCCGGTACGACAGTCGCACGTTCCTGGGCATGGTCGCGATACCGTTCACGCAGGTGGAAAGAACGAACACGTGGCAGGAAGTGCAGGCACTGGGCAGCGGTGGACCAACAGCACCCACAATGCGCTGCGGTGAACTCGAAGAAGTGCATGCCATGCTGCCGGAGGGAAGGGTGATCATTGCTTGCGCCCCACCCGGCGCAGGTGAATGCACAGCGGTGCTCACACAACAAAAGGCGCATGCCGAACGCTTGTTGAACACACTTTCGGCTCGCTGGAAACCGAAGGGCGTACCAACTTAGCAGACGATGCGATCACTGTTCATCAAAGCCTCCGACACCCATGCATTGCGCCTCCTGGTGCTTCGTCCCGGCGGCACACTGGAGGACGTGAACTTCGCGAACGACCGCTTGGAAGGCGCCTTCCATGTGGGGGTGTTCCTGAAGGAGGAGATCATTTGTGTCGGTTCCTTCTACCCTGAAAAGCACCGCACCTTCAAGGGTTGGAAACAATTCCGCTTGCGTGGAATGGCCACACACCCCGACCAACGGAGCAAAGGCGCGGGTGAAAAACTCCTGCACTTCGCGTTCGATCACCTCAAGGCGCAGCAAGTGGACCTGCTCTGGTGCAATGCGCGCATCAAGGCCGTGCCGTTCTACGAGCGTCTCGGGTTCGTCATCGAAGGTGAAGTGTTCGAAATGCCAGGCATCGGGATGCACTACTTGATGCATCGCAAGATCCAGATGGTTTGAAGTACCTTGGATAGCAGCCGGTTGCAACGAGGTAAACTTGCGACCAGCCGCCACTCCATTGAACATCCGCCTGTTGCTCATCGCGATCATCGCCTTCAATGTGATGGTGAAGTTGCTCTGGTTGGGCACGAACGAGCTTGCACACGACGAGCCCTTCACGGTCTATTGGTCACAGCAGCCGCTGGGCGCCTTCTGGGAGATGCTGCGCACGGAGAACAATCCACCGCTCTATTTCCTGTTGATCAAAGCGTGGAGCGCGTTCGTTCCGTTCGAGGCGGCGTGGTTACGTGTGCCATCGGCCCTGTTCAGCGCGCTGGCGGTATGGCCGTTGTTCCTGCTGGCGCATCGACTCGCAGGACAGCGTGCCGCGCTGGTGGCCTCGCTCCTGTTCACGCTGAACAACTACCACTACGGCTTCGCGCACGAGGTGCGGGCGTATTCCCTCTTCACCTTGCTGGCCACCTTGGGCATGTGGCTCCTTTGGCGCGCAAAGGACAAACCTGATAACGGCATCCGGGCCATGGTCGGTCTTTCCGCGCTGAACACATTGATGGTGTACACGCACTTCTTCGGTTGGCTGGCCGTGGGTGTGCAGTTGTTGTGCGTGCTCGCACTTCCAGAGCTGCGTCCTATGCGTCGCAATTTCCTCCTCGGCGTCGGCATAACGCTGCTGTGGTTCTCGCCCTACCTGGTCATCTTCCTTTCGCGCTTGGGCAGCAGCGTGTCGCAGGGCACTTGGTTGGAAGCACCGGTGCCGGAAGATCTCTACAACATGATCTGGCGCTGGAGCAATGCGCCCGTGCTGGCCATCGCCTTCCTCGCGCTGATCGTCTTTGCTGCGGCGCGTTCACGCATGGCAGCATCCGCGCTACGGCTCGCACTGATCTGGTGCATGGTACCCTTGATCGGCATGTTCGCCATGTCCCTCCTTGTGCCCATGTTCCTTGACCGATATCTCGTTTACGCCGCGCCGGGCTTCGCGCTGTTGTTGGCGCTCTCGATCGCTACGATCAGCATCCCGGCACGTGCGTCCTCGGCATTGGCAGCGGTCGCGATAGGTGCGATGGCGTTCACCTTCGAACCATGGAAAGAAGGGCGATATCATCCCTCCGCCGTGGTCGAACAAGTGAACGCATGGTGCCCTGATCGTTGCATTGAGCATGTATGGCCGCCATGGTACTGGCTCAACTATCGCGCAGCGGCCGACATCCGGATCCTCAAGGAGGAGCGAACGCCATTCACACATTACGACATCAACGGATCGCTGATGCTCACGAACGACACCTTGAAGCCAACGATCGTGGTGGATGCCAGCGGCGATCCGATCTCCTCGCAAAAGCATTGGTACCAGAGGCTGAGGGCCTCCTATCCCCTGGTCGATTCCGTGGAAGCCGACCACCGCGTATGGGTGTACCGGTTCCACCGGTGAGCACTGTGACAGACCGTTCGTGGATCGCCCTAGGCGATGCGCGGCACCAATGGCACCTTTGCCGCCCATGATCCAACCCATGCGAACCATTACAGCCCATACCACCCGCTCCATCATCCCGATGATGGCGGGCCTCGTCCTGCTTGCATCCTGCGGCGGGGGAGAGACCACGGTCGCCACCCAGGCCCCTCCGCCAACGATCGAGATGAAGGACTTCTTCAAGAACCCGGAGAAGGCCAGCTTCCAGATCAGCCCGAACGGTGAGTACATGAGCTACCGCGCGCCTTGGAAGAACCGCATGAACATCTTCGTGAAGAAGATGGGCGAGGCCGAAGCCGTCCAGGTGACCACGGACACGGTGCGCGATATTGGTGGCTACTTCTGGAAGGGCGACCGCTTGGTGTACACGCGATGTGAACGGCGATGAGAACTTCATCGTTTTCAGCGCCAGTATCGATGGCAAGGACGTGAAGATGTTGACGCCGGAGAAAGGCGTGCGTGCCGCGACAATGGACCGCTTGCACAACGTGCCCGGTATGGAGCAGACCATCCTGGTGCAGATGAACCAGCGCAACCCGCAGGTGTTCGACCCCTACACCTGCAACATCGCCACCGGCGAACTCAAGCCGCTCTACGACAACAGCAAGGACAACTACGAAGGGTGGATCACGGACCACAACGGCACCATCCGTTTCGCCATAAAGACCGATGGTACCGACCAAGTGTTCTACTACCGCGCGACCGCCAATGAGCCGTTCGCAGAATACATGCGCACCGGTTTCAAGGACGATTGGAGCCCGTTGATGTTCACGTTCGACAACGCGAACCTGATCGTGAGCCATAACCTGAACGGCCGTGACAAGAAGGCGGTGGTGGAATGGGACCTGGCCGGCAAGAAAGAGACGCGCTTGATCCACGAGAACGCCGAATACGATGTGAGCAGCGTGGAATTCAGCGAGAAGCGCAAGGTGCTCACCATGGTCACTTGGACGGGCTGGAAGGAAGAGCGCCACATCCTGGACGATCAGACCAAAGCGCTCTATGAGAAGCTCGCCAGCAAATTCACGGGACTGGACTACTGGATCTACGGCGAGAACGACGAAGAGACCAAGTTCATGGTCTGGGTTGGCAGCGACCGCGATCCGGGCAAGTACTATTTCTATGATGCCACCGCCGACAAGTTGGAGGAGGTCGCTACGATCCGCCCATGGATCAACCCGGAGCACATGGCTGAGATGAAGCCCATCACCTACACCAGTCGCGATGGCCTCACGATCCACGGCTATCTCACGCTTCCCGTGGGCCGCGAAGCGAAGAACCTGCCGGTCATCATCAACCCGCACGGTGGCCCATGGGCACGCGATGAGTGGGGCTTCAACCCGCAAGTACAGTGGATGGCCAACCGCGGCTATGCGGTGCTGCAGATGAACTTCCGCGGAAGCACCGGCTACGGCCGCACCTTCTGGGAGAAGAGCTTCAAGCAGTGGGGCAAGACCATGCAGGACGACATCACCGATGGTGTGGAGTGGCTGAAGAAGGAAGGTATCGCCGATAGCACGCGCATCGCCATTTACGGTGCCAGCTACGGTGGGTATGCCACGCTCGCAGGCATCACCTATACACCGGACCTGTACGCCTGCGCCGTGGATTATGTGGGCGTGAGCAACATGTTCACCTTCATGAACACCATGCCGCCCTACTGGGAGGCTTGGCGGAAACAGATGTACGAGATGGTGGGCGATCCCCAGAAGGACAGCCTGTTGCTGCGTGAAGCGTCCCCCGTGTTCTTCATGGACCGCGTGAAGTGCCCGCTGTTCATCGCACAAGGCGCCACGGACCCGCGCGTGAACAAGGCCGAGAGCGACCAGGTGGTGGAAGCACTTAAGGCGCGCGGTATCGAGGTCCAGTACATGGTGAAGGAAAACGAAGGCCATGGCTTCCGGAACGAGGAGAACCGCTTCGATTTTTATGGTGCCATGGAGAAATTCCTGGACCAGCATATCGGGGCAGGATCGAAGGCCGCCACGGCTGAAGAGGTGAAGGAGGCAGCGTAGTTCGAAAAAGGCGACATCGGCGGCCCCACCCGGATCCATTCCGGGTGGGGCCGTTCATTTTTCCACTGCCGCTATCTTGGTCGCATGAGCGACGTTGCAGAACAACTGCGGACGGAATGCCTGCGGAGGCTGAAGGAAAGCGAGGAACGGATCGCGAAATGCCTCGGACTGATGAGCGAGGAGCAGATCTGGCTACGGCCGAACACACACGTCGTAAGCGTTGGCAACCTGGTGTTGCACCTCTGCGGCAATGTGGGTCAATGGATCAATGCCACGCTTGGGGAGATGCCTGATATCCGCACCCGGGAGGACGAGTTCTCGGAACGCGGTCCTGTTCCTCGTGCCGATCTGCTGGCAAGGCTGGGAAAGGTGATGGATCTGGCCTATCGCACCATTGCCGAGCTACCCCTCCAGGGACTCACCCGATCGTGGAAGGTGCAGGGCTTCGAAGAAACCGGAACGGCCATTTTGCTCCATGTTGTGGAACACTTCAGCTACCACACCGGCCAGATCACCCTGCATACGAAACTCATGCTGGATATGGACACCGGCTACTACGCCGCGGCTGACCTGAACGCCAAGGGTTGAACGACGGGCAACGTCCTAGGGGCCGGTTAGCGTCTCGTTCACGAGACACAGGTGGGCGCACCTGCAACCGAACATGCTGGCCCCCTGATCGTTAGCCCAAAGGACACAGCCCCTTAACTTGCCTCCTTCCCAGCCCGCTCCCCTGCTCATGCTCCAGAGAACTCTTTCGATCACGATAAGCGTGGTCTCACTTGCGTTAAGCTCCCACGCTCAAGTGGTGATCAACGAGTTGAGCGCGGCCAACATCAACGGACCCACGGACAGTTTCGGGGAGCGCGAGGATTGGATCGAATTGTACAATACCGGAGGCGCTGCAGTGGACCTGAGCGGCTGGTACCTGAGCGACAGCCAGACCAACAACACCAAGTGGCAGGTTCCCCCGGGTACCTCCATCCCAGCCAATGGCCGCCTGATGGTGTTCTGCAGTGCGCGCAATACCGTGGCTGCCGGTAACCCGCACCCGAGCTTCAAGCTCACGCAGAGCCAAGGCGACAGGGCCGTGCTGAGCGATGCCAGCGGCAACATCGTGGACAACTTCCAGTTTTCCGATCCGACACAAGCTGACCATAGCTGGGGCCGCACCACCGATGGCGCGGCGACGTGGTCGCTCTTCCTGGTTCCCACTCCGAACGCCGCGAACGTCGGCGCTGGTCCTTACTACGCCACCAAACCCGTCATGAACCAGGCTCCGGGCTACCATGCGGGGGCCATCAGCGTTGCGCTGTCGAGCCCGGATGCTGGCGTTACCATACGCTATACGCTTGATGGATCGGAACCCACTGCGGCAAGCACCGCCTATGCGGCACCCATCAACGTGGGCACGGTGACCGTGATACGTGCGCGTGCTTTCAGTTCCAACCCCGCCATACCGCCGAGCTTCATTGAGACGAACACCTACTTGGTCGGTGTCACGCACGGCGTTGCGATCCTGAGTTGTGCCGGCGATGATGCGCAAACTCTTCTTGATGGCAATGGCGGCATTGAACCCGTGGCCTCCATGGAGTACTTCGGTGCTGATGGTGTGCTACGCGATGAAGTGGTGGGGACCATGGACGAACATGGACAGGACAGTTGGGCCTACGACCATCGCGGCTTCGATTGGGTAACACGTGACCAGTTCGGTTACAGCAACGGGATCCACTACCCCATGTTCACCATGTCCGATCGGGATGAGTTCCAGCGCCTGATCGTCAAGGCAGCCGCAGGTGACAACTACGAGTTCGGTCCGGGACAACCCGCACACATCCGGGATGCATATGTGCACGCCTTGAGCCAGGTGGGGAACCTCAAGCTCGACGAGCGCACGTACGAACCCGCCGTGGTTTACATCAACGGCCAGTACTGGGGCGTGTACGACGTTCGCGAGAAAGTGGACGATGCCGATTTCACCAAATACTACTACGACCAGGACGAGTTCAATGTCCAATTCATCAAGACATGGGGGGGTACATGGAGCGAGTACGGTGGTGCACAGGCACAAACCGATTGGAACGCTCTGGTCGCATACATCATGGCGAACGATATGGGTGATGCCACGGCATTCGCATACGTGGACGGCGAACTGAACTGGAACAGCCTGATCGACTACTTCTGCCTCAACAGCTACACCGTTTGTGCTGATTGGCTCAATTGGAACACAGGCTGGTGGAGAGGAATGAACCCCAACGGGGAACACCAGAAATGGGGCTACATCCTGTGGGACATGGACGCCACCTTCGGGCACTACACCAATTTCACGGGCATACCGGATCAAAGTGCCAACGCGGACCCTTGTGCAGTGGAAGACCTCCCAAACCCCGGCGGTCAGGGACACACGGACATTCTGGAGAAGCTATTGGCCGAGAACCAGATGGTGCATGACTACTACGTGAACCGGTACATCGATCTGGGAAATACGTTGTTCAATTGCGACTTCATGGTGCCGTTCCTGGACAGCTTGGTCGCGAACATCGCACCGGAGATGGTGGGCCAGGTCGCTCGATGGGGCGGTAGTGTGGCCGACTGGCAGAACAACGTCCAGGTCATGCGTGATTTCATCGAAGACCGCTGTGTAACGATCGAACAAGGGTTGGTGGACTGCTACAACCTGAACGGCCCGTACGACGTGGTCTTCAATGTGGATCCGCCACTTAGCGGAGAGATCCAGGTGAACAGCATCACGCTGGACTCCTACCCCTTCACAGGAACTTACTACGGCGGGGTCACCACCACACTCGCCCCGATACCCGAGACCGGCTGGATATTCGACTACTGGGAGGTCTTCCAGGGCAATACCCTTTCCCCAAGCCTCACCGATTCGCTCGTGACAGTGGACTTCATTGGTGCCGATAGCATCGTGGCCCATTTCATTCCACCGATCCGATACGAGGTGATGCTGGACGTCGTCCCTCCCGGCGGAGGTACCATCACATTCGATGGGAACACGTTCTCCAACTTCCCCACCATCACCACGGTCCCGGAAGACGTGCCGGTGGATTTCAACATCAACCCCACCCTCTACTACGATTTTCTTTACTGGACCATCAAGAACAATCCGTTCACGCCCGCAGATACCACCAAGCCCGCGCTCACGGCTCGCTTCTTCACAACGGATACCATCATTGCCTACCTGAAGCCTCAGGAGTACGTGTTCTATGTGGCCAATGCGTTCACCCCGAACGACGATGGCTACAACGACACGTTCAAACCCATCATCAATGTGGTGGACCTCGAGAGCTTCGAGTTACAGGTGTTCGATCGCTGGGGTGGGATCATCTATGAGTCCAATGACCCCTGGGCCGAATGGGATGGTACCGCAGGTGGTTCCGATGTACCCGGTGGTGTTTATGCGTACCGCGCCTATGCGATCGATGCGGTCAAGGGCGATCGTCACGAACTCTTCGGGCACGTAACGATCGTTCGTTAGGTGGATCCTTTCTGATCCGATACACGGGCTCAATCCCCAGGATGGGGCAGTTTGGCGTGCCTTGAACAATTTTGTTCATCTTTTTAATCGTTTTGATGAACATTTTGAAACATGGGTTGTTCTACCACAAACAACCCATCAGACCATGAACTACAAGACCCTCTCCCTAACTCTACTCGGGGCAGTTGCTCTGGCCTCCACCCCAGTGGTAGCCCAGACTGCTCGCTTGCAGGTGATCCACAACTGCGCCGACCTGGCCGCCGCAGAAGTGGACGTATACGCGAACGGCGCTTTGCTGCTCAACGATTTCGCCTTCCGAACAGCCACAGCGTTCATTGATGTGCCTTCTGGTGTTCCAATCAGCGTGGCCATCGCCCCCGGAACGAGCGCCAGCGTTGCTGAGGCGATCTACACGGAGGCCTTTACACTAGCGAGCGGAGAGACCTATCAAATGGTCGCGAGCGGTACGGTGAGCCCCACTGGCTACACCCCTGCCACACCGTTCAGCCTGGCAGTTTTCGCACCTGCCCGCGAAGCCGCAGAAGGCCCTGGCACCGATGTACTCGTACTCCATGGCGCTACCGATGCACCCACCGTGGATGTGTTCGAGAGCGCAGTGGTGAGCACCACCATCGTGAACGACGCGAGCTACGGGGACTTCGCTGGTTACCTCGAACTACCCACCGTGGATTTCACACTGCAAGTGCGCACAGCTGACAACAGCGCCATCGTTGCCGCCTACCAAGCTCCGCTGGCAACACTCGGTCTTCAAGGTGCGGCGCTAACCGTGCTCGCGAGCGGTTTCCTCAACCCGGCCGTCAACAGCAATGGTCCTGCTTTCGGTCTTTGGGTAGCGCTGCCTTCCGGTGGTGCGCTCGTGGAACTGCCCAGCGCTGCCATTCCCACGGCACGCTTGCAAGCGATACACAACAGCGCCGATCTGGCTGCCGCTGAAGTTGATGTGTACCTGAACGGTGGATTGCTCGTGGACGACTTCGCCTTCCGCACCGCCACACCGTTCGTTGATGTGCACGCGGGCGTTGATCTCACCTTGAGCATTGCCCCGGCCAACAGCACCAGTGTGAACGACGCCATCGCGAACTTCGACTACAACCTCCCTGCCGGTGGTTCCTTCATCTTGGTGGCCAACGGTATCGTGAGCGCCAGCGGATACAACCCCGCCACAGCGTTCGAGATGCTGGCCTTCGCAGGTGCCCGTGAGACCGCCCAAGGACCCGGCACCGATGTGCTCGTGCTCCATGGCGCCACCGACGCGCCCACCGTGGATGTGTTCGAGAGCGCAGTGGTGAGCACCACCATCGTGAACGACGCGAGCTATGGTGACTTCGCCGGCTACCTTGAACTACCGACCGTGGATTTCACGCTCCAGGTGCGCACGGCTGACAACAGCACCATCGTTGCCGCATACGAAGCTCCATTGGCAACCCTGGGTCTGCAAGGTGCGGCGTTGACGGTGCTCGCAAGCGGCTTCCTCAACCCTGCCGTCAACAGCAACGGTCCGGCCTTCGGTCTTTGGGTAGCGCTGCCTTCCGGTGGTGCGCTCGTGGAACTGCCCAGCGCTGCCATTCCAACGGCGCGCTTGCAAGCGATCCACAACAGTGCTGATCTGGCTGCCGCTGAAGTGGACGTGTACTTGAACGGTGGATTGCTCGTGGACGACTTCGCCTTCCGCACCGCCACACCGTTCGTTGATGTGCAAGCGGGCGTTGATCTCACCTTGAGCATTGCCCCGGCCAACAGCACCAGTGTGAACGACGCCATCGCGAACTTCGATTACAACCTCCCTGCCGGTGGTTCCTTCATCCTGGTGGCCAACGGTATCGTGAGCGCCAGCGGATACAACCCCGCCACGCCCTTCGACATCTACGTGCAGGGTGGTGCTCGCGAAGTGGCCACCTCCGGAGCCGCCAACACGGACATCCTGGTCTTCCACGGTTGTACGGATGCACCCACAGTGGACGTGTTCGAGAGTGCTGTGGTGAACGCAACCTTGGTGGACGATATCAGCTATGGTGAGTTCAACGGCTACCTCGAAGTGCCCACCTTGGATTTCACCTTGCAAGTGCGTACGGCCGACAATACAACTACGGTAGCGTCCTATAGCGCGCCCTTGTCCACCTTGGGTCTGGAAGGTGCCGCGATCACCGTGCTCGCCAGCGGCTTCCTGGCACCAGCCAACAACAGCAATGGACCGGCTTTCGGCCTTTGGGTAGCACTTCCATCGGGTGGTTCCTTGGTACAGCTTCCTGTTGTCACTGGCATCGAGGAAGGTGTGAACGTGGTAACCGGTGCGACGGCCTTGGCCCAATCCAGCCAATGACCGATTCACCTTGCAATTGAACGCGCAGACAACGACAACTGCGGACCTCGAGCTGATCGATGCCACTGGCCGCGTGGTACGCGGACAGCGCTCCTATGTGGTCGCTCAAGGCACAACGTCGATGGAGATGGATGTGCAGGACCTCGCACCCGGAGCCTATACGCTTCGTCTGATCGGCGGGGATGCACTTGTATCCGTGCCGTTCCAGATCGTTCGCTGACAGTAACACTGTTGAGGGGGCCCGTTCCGCTTTCGCGGGGCGGGCCTTCTTCATTCAGCAAGCCAATGTCAAAGCGCGCACCCTGCTGCCTCAAGTTAAGATAGCTTCGGTGCCGCTTACGCACTCCTGCCCCTGGCGGGTCCGTGCGATCGTTCCAAGCCATTCACGAACACGATGCTGCAAGCCTTTGTCCGCTCACACCGACGGATGCAGATCGCACTTCGGAGAGCTGCGTTCCTCGGATGCTTGCTGATAGGTGCCGGTAGCAACGCCCAAGTACACGACAAGAACACCTTCTTCCTCCACTGGGGCTACAACCGATCGTGGTATTCATGGAGCGACATCCATTTCAACGGTCCGGATCATGATTTCACCCTGCGACACGTGGTCGCGACGGACAAACCGGTGCCTTTGGGTGGGGATTATTTCAAGTTGAAGAACATCTGGATCCCACAGTACAACTATCGGGCGGGCTGGTTCTTCCATGACCGTTGGAGCATGTCACTGGGACTTGATCACATGAAGTACGTGGTTGTGCAGGACCAGACCGTGCGGATGGACGGCTACGTGAGCGAGAGCCGGTCACTGACCTACACAACGAGCGAGGGGTCGCGTGATGTCCAACTAACGAAGGATCTTCTTCAGTACGAGCACACTGACGGACTGAACTTGCTCGGGATCGATCTGGACCACTACGACCCACTCTGGGCCAACCGGGATGGCCGCTTCAGGTTGCGTGTTTACGAAGGAGTTCACGCCGGACCAGTGATACCGCGCAGCGACGTCCGCCTTTTCGGTGTTGGGCAGAACAACCGGTTCAACGTCGCGGGTTTCGGAGTGGGTGCCCAGGTCGGTATGCACCTCACGCTTTGGAAACACTTCTACATCCGCAACACGCTCAAGGCCGGATGGGTCGAACTCTCCCATGTACTGACCACGGGCTCGGACGAGGACCATGCGAGCCAGCACTTCTGGTTCGTTCAGCACTCCATCGTCGTTGGCGGGCAATTCCGCTTGTGCGGAAGCAAGGAAGAACGCTCAGGCGGTACTCACTGACCCCGCAGTTCCTGCAAGTCTGCGCATCGGAACGGAACGCTGAACGGTTTGCTCATCGAACCAGATCGCGTACGCGGCGATGAAAGCAAGTCCCATTTCCGGGATGTCCATCCATAACGCGGTTGCCAAGTGGAAGATGATCCCGAAGAACATCCAGGCATAGCGCGCACGACGGAACCACACGGCCAGTGGAAAGGTGATCTGGAAAAGCAGAACGGCCCAGGTCGAGAGGGATGCTGCAAGCGGGTGATCAACGATCCACGATGGGCCGAATGCGGGATCCGTCGCCACGACCCCCATCGCAGTACCATCCAGCCAATGCGTACCGGTGAGTTTGTGCAGCGCCGTGGCGAGATAGGCGATCAACACTTGGAGGCGCAGTATCCAAAAGGCCGGGAAACTCCAGCCCAGAGCTCCGTCCAAACCAGCCGTGGTCCTATTGCCGCTCAGGAAAATGTTCCAGAAAAGCAGGTTGGCGATCAGTTGCTGCCCCCCGCTTCCTGCCAACCAGGCCCGGTTCATCAGGTTCGTGTACAAGAACCAGATCAACAAAGCGGACCACCAGCGCGGCGCGCGCAGCAGATCGTGCACACTCAATAGGATGAGCAAGGGTACCGCGACAAGAACCACGAGATCATTCACGCCATCGGGCAACATGGCGAGCGCGTGCGTCACGTACTTCAGCGGTCCGGAGGGCAGGTAGAGCGGCGAAAGGCCCATGGCGTTCAGGGCTTCGAAACCCCAGTAGGCGCTGCTGGTGAAACCGATCACCCACAACAGCACGTTACGCTGGAACAAGCGTATCACGGACCACTGAACCATCATGGCACGTGCAAATGTGTGACCCGCTCCTCGCGCTGAGCGGGCCGACCCGGATCCGTTGCACATGATTCCACCAAACGGAACTCCACTCGCGGCAGTGACCTTCCTTCACCGGGTTCGAACTCGGAATACAACGCCATGGCCCGCATGGCATGAACCAGCTCTTTCGCTGGTATGGTGTCGCCTGCATGCACTTCGGATTGAACATGCCGGGCAAGAGCTTGTACCGTTCGGCGCTGTAAGTACCCGCTCGGACCGCGATCGATGGATGCCCATGGCCGTGCGCCCCATTTCGCCTCCAAGCCGCAGGAACACATCGGTGGGTCCGGGGCGAACAGCATCCACTGCTGATGAAAGAGCGGGCGTGCGTAGAGTTGGCCGATCACCCGCAGCTTCTCCGGCACCCACGCACGAGGGAACGTGTAGCACGCCAACAGCAGGCTGTGAAGCGTGATCATTGAAATGAAAAAGATCTTCTTGCGCCGCGGGTACACGGCGTGAAGTTCATCCAGCGGACCGATCCAGCATCGGGTTCCGGTCAATTCGTCCCTTGGATGCGCTGGCATAACGTCATTCTGGCCTCGTATACCCGGCCCACCTGTCGTTCCGTCGTGATCGTTCGAACGGCATTGCCATTGACCTCGGCCCACCATCATGCACAACTGCAAACCAACCAACACCCAACAAGCCATGACGATCGCCAAATACCGCCCGCAGGCTGTGTTCACCAGCCCGATCAACAACCTCGTGAACGAATTCTTCGGTCGCGACATCAGCCACTTCACCGGGCACGATGATGTGCGCCGCAGCGTGCCGAGCGTCAACATACTCGAGCGCGGGAACGACTTCCAACTGCGACTACTTGCTCCGGGCTTCAGCAAGGAGGACCTGAAGCTGAACGTGGAGAACGACACGCTCACGATCAGCGCAGAGAAGAAGGTGGAAGAATTGAAGGAGCACGAACGGTGGACACGCCGCGAATTCGGCCACAGCGCCTTCAGCCGCAGCTTCCGCCTTCCCGAGCATGTGAACGCCGAGGGCATAACGGCGGAGTTCCAGAACGGGGTACTTCATGTGAGCATCCCGAAGACCGAGGTGGCGAAGCCCAAGAGCCGGACCATCGACATCATCTGACAAGAGAAGGCAGCTAGCAGGGAAGCCCCGGCCGAACCGGGGCTTCTCCCTTCGCCCGGTAACCAAGGGCGGTTGTCCCGCGTACGCATCCCACCACCATCCAGGCCACTGCTATGAAGAATGTTCCTGTGACCTACTACCAGGAGATCCTGGAAAAGATCAGTCATGCTGACCGGCGCACGTTCCGGAAGGAATTGCGCAAGGCCTTCAAGCGCCTGCTGCCGACCGAGCGGGAAGAATTGAAGCGATGGTTCCGCAACGCGTGCCTCTGCAGGCCGGAGCTGCTGCAGGTGGCCCCGGTGGAGCGCCTACGAAAGGATCAGTTGAAGGAGCGGCTGTTCCACGCCTGGGTGCTGAACTGGCCGAAGAAGGCGAACCACCCGAAAACGGTGAACCCGCCGAAGACCATCAACGACCAGAAGAGCATCAGCACACGCTGCCCGTTGAGGTAGCTCGCGGCGTCCGGAGCGATCAGCGAGTTGGGGATCGCCGTGGCGCACAGGATGGCCAGGAGAACCACGCTGAACACCAAACGGAAGGGCGAGCGTACGGGCCAGTACGCGACCGCCCGAACGCGGGAAAGATCCTTCCCCCATTTGTGCACGAGGTAGTAGCGTTGGTTCCCGATAGGAACGAAGAGCAGGGGATCCACTTCACTATCGCACAGCTTGAACCGCTGTGCCGGGGCCATCACCTTGAAGCTGGTGAGCGGACCATCGGCCTTGCGCTCCAGGGAACGGATGGCATGCACCGCTTGCGGAGGAAGTTCGCCCTTGAAAAGGCCGCCGTCCAGGAACCGAAGGCGGTATTTCACGCACAGGCGCTCTATGGAGCCGAGTGAAAAGATGCGCTCCGGATCCAGACCGCGGATCGGCACCACGTGCTCTTTCCTCGAGGAAAGCACCAAGGCGCGAATGAGATCGTCGCGCTTCTGCTCCTCCTGCAGCCAAAGATGAACTTCGAACATCAGCTCCGTCTGGCCGATGAGCACTTGCTCCAACCGTTCGCGTTCGGTACGTGGTTCCATGGTCCTTATTGGGATCGATCCGCTCGGAGAACGATCGTGACCGGCGATCCGTTCGTCAGCCCTCGCTTTTTCCTGCCAGGTTGATCTCCGAGGAGAGGTCCTGTTCAGAAGCATCGGCCAAGCGGACATGATCGGGGGCATCCACGGCGAGCGAAGAGCGCACCGTGCTGTTGGGAGCCAGCACTCCACATTGTGCGTTCACATCCAGCGGCTCCCGGTGCGAACCCTTTTCAACCACCACGTTCCAAACGGCCTCGAAGGGTACGACAAAACGCACGGGCGATTCCTCGTAAAGGCCACCGTAATAGGAATGGGTCTTGCCGAGCTTGTAGCTCTTCATGTCCCGCCCGGTAAGGAACTTCACCTTGGTGGGCTTATCGATGTGGACCTCGATGATCTCCCTCTTCTTCAATTCGAACGTCTTGTGCAGGAATTTCATGGTTGAGCGAATGGTAGGCGTAAAGATAGCGAGGTAGGGCGGCTAGAGCTTTACGCTGAGGACGGGAAAGGTCGTATGGTTCACGATGTCCTCGGTAAGGCTGCCGTTCACCACGTGGAAAAAGCCCTTTCGGCCGTGGGTGGCCATGGCGATCATGTCCGCATCGATGCCCCGGGCGAAGTTGAGGATGCCCTCCTCGATGCTGAGGTCGTTGTAGATGGTGGCCGTGAACTTGCGCAGTTCATGCCGCTGCAGGAACAGGTCGATGGCGCGGCTGCTGTCCTCGCTGCGTTCAAAATTCTTGGGCGTGTTCACCTTCACCAAGTGGATGCGCGGGTCCCATAGATCGATCACCGGGCGGAACGCCTCGAACTTCTCCACGTCCATGGGGGTGAAATTGGACGCGTACACCAGGTCGTTCACCTCGAAATCCTCGATGTGGTGCTTGATCACCAGGACGGGCATGGGAGCACTGCGTACGATGCGTTGCGTATTGGAACCAACGATGCCGCGCAAACCGGTGGCGCCATGTGAACCCATGACGATGAGATCCGCCTTGGCGATGCGTTCGTTCTTGAACATCTCGGTGAGCGTGAGCTGGCGAAGCATGAATTTCTTCAGTTCAACCCCTTCCAGGAACGGCAACTGGGGAATGCGCTCCAACCGGTCCTCGATGTCCTCGCGCAACTTCTGGTTCTCCGTGTGGAAATCCGTCATCTGCTCGTAGAGGTGCACCACATCGATGCATGCCCCGGTGTTGCGTGCGATCTTGGCGGCCACGCGCAGCGCATCGGTAGCGCATTCGGAGAAATCGTAGGGTACAACGATCGTATGCAGGCTCATGGCAGTTGGGGCCCAAGGCTTCGCCCGCTGAAAGTTAACCCACGGCTGGATCCATCCAAGTGGTTCCCCCGGGGTCGAAAGGCTGGTCGCTACATTCGTCGCGATGGTCGACGGGGCACGCCACATGGAACTGCAGGGCACGGACAAGACGCCGGCCGTTTCATTCGACCCGGCGGCCGGAGTGCTCTCGCTCACCGGATGTTCCATCCCCGAGAACGCCGACCGCTTCTTTACTCCGCTGTACGATGTGGTGGAACGGTACGCCACCGACCCAGCCCAGCGGACGACAGTGCGTGTGACCCTCACGTACTTCAACTCCAGTTCGGCCAAATACCTGTTGGACATCTTCAAGCGCTTGGAGGATCTGCACGCCAGCGGCAGATCGCGGGTGCAGTTGGAATGGCGTCATGCACCCGGTGACCTGGACATGGCCGAGGCCGGACAGGACTACCGCTCACTGTTGGAGTTCCCGGTGAAATTGGTGGAGTACGAGGACTGATCCTACGGGGCACCCCCACTTCCGTCCACACCCGTTCGGAGGTGGCTATCCCGTCGCGGAAGTAGTTCACCTGGCCCCACGGATGGGTCACCTTGCGATACACTTCGATATGGCCGCGGCTGGTGACCTTTCGTTCAAGCACGACCGCACGGCCTTCCATGTACATGCGTTCTTCGACGCCATCAGGCCCAGTGGCTTTCACTGGCTCAACCGGGGCCGGCTCGATGGTCTTCCGTGGTTGCTCCTTTGCCACCACGACCGTTTGTTTGGGTCGCACAACAGCTTTGGTGGTGTCCGGCTTGGGAGGCGGAGGAGCCTCCTTGAGCGTCACGATCTCCGGGATCACGATCGCCGTTGCCTTGGTCGATGTGTCCGCCGGGACAGGTGCAGGGGGCGGGGGCTGGTCCATTACTTCTGTTCGCGCAGCAACCTCCGCATCCCGCTTGGCAATGAGCGCTTGCAGGTCCTGGATCTTCACCTTGGGATAAACGTTGAGCGGTCGCAGGTTGCGCGCTTCCTGGAACCGCAACAGGGCTTGGTCGTAATGCTTCGTGCGGAAAAGGTCCTCCGCTTCCACCATCACCGCTTGATAACGCGGGTCCTTGGCGGACTCTTCCTGTTCCTTCTTCGCAATACGCGCCCGCTCCTTCGCGCTCAATTGGTCGAAATCCCGCGTGAGGCTGCTGTCCTGCGCCTGCCCTGCGGTCACCGCAAGGAAAAGGAAAAGGGATAAGAGCGTGCGGGACATGGTGGCAAGGTAGGATCGCTCGTTCGACAGGACCACCGTCGATGGGTGGGTCCGGCCAAGATCCCGTTCCTACGTATTCATCCAAGACTTCGTTCCGCAGACCCCGGAAGGAAGTGCGCAGGGCTAACTTTCGCCGCTGCGGAAGGCCCCACATACATACCCGCCGCACCGCCGCGTTCTTCCATCGAAACCTGCACCATGAGAACCCCACTGTTCATCCTGCTCGCCGCCATTCTTCTGCAAGCCTGCGAATCGGATCCCACACAGAGCCCGCAATACCAGCAACTCTCCGAGGATGCGGAACGGAGCGAGGCCACCGTGGCCCAGCGCGATAGCGCGATCAACGATCTCTTCGGCACGATGAACCGGATCAGTGAGAACCTCCGGACGATCCGCGCCAAGCAGGGCCAGTTGGCCAAGCCGGGTGAAGGTGTGGAGACGGATGGTGACGTGGAGCAACGGATCATGGATGACATTGCCAGCATCGATGGGCTCCTCGCCGAGAACAAGTCGCTGATGGAAAAACTGCGGAAGCAGGCGAAGAAGAGCGCGGCGAGCATTGCCGAACTGGAGCGCACCGTGGCCGATCTGGAAAGCACTGTGGCCGCAAAGGACACCGAGATCGTGGCGTTGAAAGAGGAACTCTCCAGCGCCAACGCTTCGCTTGCCACCCTTATAGATATGTACCGCGACAAATCACAAGTGGCGGACATGCAGCGCACGGACCTGAACACGGCTTGGTATTCCGTGGGCACCGCGAAGGAGTTGCGCACGAACGGTGTGCTCACCAAGTCCGGCGGCGTCGCTGGTATCGGTGCCACGAACAAACTGAACACCGAGAACCTCGCACAGACCTACTTCACCCGCATGGACATCACCACCACCTTGGAGATACCGGTGATGGCGAAGAAAGCGATGCTCGCAACGTCGCACCCCGCTGGCAGCTACAAGTTCGAAGGCGGCGCGGAGAAGCTGGTGATCATCGATCCCAACGCCTTCTGGAGCCTGAGCAAATACCTGGTGATCGTGGTGGAGTGATCGTTCACAGTTCTGTCAACGAGGAGGGCGACCCGAACAGGTCGCCCTTCTCGTTGGATGGTTCTCGAGGTCGCTCACGAAGTGCTAGCTGCCCTTCGCACCACGAACCAACTGCTCGATCGCTTCCCACATCCCGGGCTCTATCTGGTCCAGCAGGTTGAACTGTAGCTCCTCGCGCTTGCCCAAGCGGTTCAGCGGCACCTTCTTGGTCATGTCGAACTTCTCCATCAGTTCGCCTGGAAGCAAACGGCTCCATGCACCTTTGGTCGGGAAGGGGCCGGGAGCGACGGCATTGGAACGGATGCCGTATTTGCCCCATTCCACAGCGAGCGATCGGGTCATGGCCAGCACACCGGCTTTGGCGCAGGCGCTGGGAACCACATAGCCGGAGCCTGTCCAAGCGTAGGTCGTCACCACGTTCAAGATGGCGCGGTCCCGCTCGCCTTTGGCGATCCAGTGCTTCCCGAACGCCAGCGTGCAGTTGACCGTGCCCATGAGGACGATGTCGATGATCGTCTGAAAAGCCTTGCTGTTGAGCCGTTCGGTCGGGCTGATGAAGTTGCCCGCCGCGTTGTTGATCAACGCATCCACCTTCCCGAAACGGGCGATGACCGCATCCCGCAGTTTATCAACCTGTGCGGCATCGCGCACATCGCACACCACGGTGAGGACCTCGCCACCATTGGCCATCATTTCCTGCGCCGTCTTGTCCAGCACTTCCTGCTTGCGACTGGTGATGCACACCTTGGCTCCCAGACGCAGACAGTGTTCGGCCATGCCGCGTCCCAATCCCGTTCCTCCTCCGGTAACCACCACGACCATTCCGTCCAAAGCGCCTTCGCGCAGCATCGTTCCAGTGTTGCTCATATGTGCGGGCGTTGCTTGCCCGGCCTAAGATATCCGCGTGCTGCGGCCCTTGCGGAATAACTTCGCACACCTTCCGTTCCCATCCTGATGCGCACCGAATATCCCGCCAAAGTGCTGCTCGCATGGGGCGAAGCCATCAGCGGCAATGCCGGGCTGCGCGACTGGCTCATCAAGAACGGCTACCCGGAACTGGGGATCTTCACCTACGCGTTGCGCAACAAACAGGACGCCCGCAAGTGGCTCATGGAGAACGGCCACCCGCACCTGATGGCCGTGATCACCGGGATCGAAGGCGACAAGGCGGCTTTGGAATGGTTGGAGCGGAACCAGATGCACGTTCTGAAACAAGTGGCTCTCGCCGGGGACGGTGAACTGGACGCTTTCAAATGGCTGGTGGACCAAGGTCATCGCGAACTGGCCATGATCGGCAACAAGATGCACCGGGTGAAGCGCGGAATGGACGAGGATTACACCGATCCGCACAAGTACGCGCAGGACTAAACGTGTTAGCTGCCCTTGCGCCAGTCGTTCACCAAGCGGTTGAGCAGGATGATATCGATGAGCGTATGCGCGATGATCGGGATCAATAGACCCATTTCACGCGCAAGCCAGCCAATGCCGATCATGGCAGTGGTGAGATAAAGGCCGTACAGGCTGATGCGCACATTGCGCGGATCGAGGTAGCCATGCAGCGCCACGAAGGCAAGCGCGGTCCACGGAATGCCCAGCCAATGTTGCAACGCGCCACGGAAGAAGAGTTCCTCCCCTACTCCCGCGCAGATGGAGATCAGCACCTGCATGCCGAACGACGGGATCAACGGCCCGATGAGCGACGCGTACTTCACGCGCACCGGAGCGAGGAACGAACGCGTGATGATGTACCACGCGCCGCCACTGATGACCAGACCGGTCGCGATCCCGATCAGCACATGCTTCCAGATCGGCGTGGTGCCGAAGACCACGGACATGAGCGATCGTTCTTGCACGGAAACGATCAAGCAAACCCCCGCACCTCCGAAGACGATCAACGTGGCGGCAGCCAGAAGCAGGACCAAGCGCGGGCTTGCACCCCTGCCCGGCGTTCGTTCCCCTTCTTGTTGATCCGTTTCCTTCCATGGAATAATAAAGAAAACCCTTCCCGCGAAGGGAAGGGTTTTCAAGATGTGTGATAGGATCAGAGCACCGAAACGCGACGCGTGCCGAGCACTTGCTGGCCTGCGAGCACGCGCACGCTGTAAACCCCGGCTTGCAGTCCGTGTGTCGCCAGCGCTGCGCGACCGCCTGTAATGGCTTCGTTCAGGACCAAACGACCAGCAGCATCCAGGACTTCAGCGCGCGTGGCTACGCTGGCACCTTCAGCGAACGCCACGTTGAGCACATCGCTGGCGGGGTTCGGGTAGGCGGTGAAGGAAACCTCAGAAGCATCGACATCCTCCACACCAACGATGAAGGAATTGCCCTGCCACTGGGCCGACTTCGTCACGGTCCATGCACCCGTTCCGATCTGCACGGAATCCTGCGTGAGCGTGACCATTGGATGGGCCAGGTCCTCGGAATAGTAGTAGGTGACGTTCGCTATGCGATGCACATTCGCAACCGCCGAGTTGTCGCTGATATCGCGACGCACCCGCACCCGAAGCACTTCGGGGATCTGGACTCCTTGGGGCATATCGAGCGTGCCGTAGGCATCTGCAATGCCGGTGATGGTTCCCACGCGTGTCACGGGGATGATCCCGCTGACGATGTACGATGCACCCACAGCATCCGACCACGAGGTGCCCAGTGCACAGGGTAGTTCAAGTTCCAACCCCGCATCGCTGAAGTTGATCACCCCTTCCAAGTTGGTACGAACGCCCACTTGCTCCAAGCCTTGGGAGGTGACCGCCCAGAAAAGGGTATCGGCCCCACCATCGGTGCTAAGGAGCGTGGCGCTTGGGATAGCAGCGCTAGTGGCGGTGATGGATGCCGCGCGGTAATTAATGGTGCGGTTGCCGGTATTCGGCGTGAGCATATCCCAATAGTGGAACTGCACATTGGCGCCGGCTGGGCCGATATCCAGATAGTTCGTAGCGGTGAGGACGGCCACGTCGGATAATGGCGTAGGTACGCTGGTAGTGGTCGTGAGCGTCGGCTGGGCGAGGGCGAAGAGCGCACCGCTGGCGAGCGCAGCGGTCAAGGAGTAACGAAGGTTCATGGGCGGGTATGGGTTTCGCTTGGTTTCAGGGTTCCAAGGTATGACGGTGGGCAACAGCCGAACGCTGCCCGGCGGTTCCGCGATGGATCGCTTCTCTTTGCGCCTTCCCATCGAAAACCATGAAGTTCAGCATCAGCGAGATCACCGAGCTCATCCGCACGCGGCGGACGATATTCCCCAAGGACTACACCGACCGCGAAGTACACCGCGAGATCGTGGAGCGCGTGCTCACCAATGCCACCTGGGCACCTACGCACGGTATGACGCAGCCGTGGCGCTTCACCGTTTTCACCGGCAGCGGTCGCGAGCGCCTTTCCCGCTTCCTGGGGGAGACCTACACAAGCAACACCCCGCCAGAGAAATTCCTGCAACGCAAGTTCGACAACGTGACCCAGCGTCCCTTGCAGAGCAGCGTTGTGATCGCGCTTGGTATGGTGCGCGACCCCAACGGCAAGATCAGCGAGCGCGATGAACTGCTCGCCGTGGCCTGTGCCGTGCAGAACATGCACCTAACGTGCACAGCCTATGGGCTAGGTGCTTTCTGGGCAACCGGCGGGCCGATGACCGGCCCGGCCATGCGTGACTTCATCGGGCTGGGTGCCAACGACCAAGCCATGGGCCTGTTCTACATCGGCTACCCCTGGGTCGAATGGCCTAAGGGTTACCGCAAGCCGATCGACCAGCTGGTGGAATGGCGCAGCGAATAACAACGAGGACCCTTGCCTGACCGGAACGCACCGATGACGGAAGCGCCCATGTGTACAACCGCTCATCCCAAGCATCTTTGGGGCTCGTGATGCCATTGCTCAGCCGCGCACCCGTATTGCTGCTCATCGCCTTCGCGCTGTGGAACAACCATGCGACTGCGCAGGCCGGTGTGGCCACGCTCGGCTTCCAACTGAAACCGGTGGTGGTCATGGACTACTTCGATCCATCGGTGGAAGCGGAGAAGGAACACCTGCGCTACAGCATGGACCTGCAGAGCGGCTTCGCCTTCGGCATGAGCGTGCGCGTGGGGATCACCAACACCATTTCCATGGAAACGGGATTGGGGTCCATCCGTCGCAGCTACGACTTCCGCATCGCCAACGATACGAGCCTGTACGACGAGACCGGACGCATCCGCTACACGGGCTACGAGTTGCCGATCACCGGTTTGGTCTACATCCGCTTGGGCGAGCGCACGTGGATGAACACCGCGTTGGGCGCTTCGCTGGATTTCTATCCCGGCGATGTGGAAGCCGTGGTGAAGGAAGGAAGCGCCTACATCTTCCGCCGCAACTGGGCGCAGGCGAGCGTATTGGGCAACTTGGGCGTGGAGTACCGCACACCCAAGTCGGGCACGATCTACGTGGGTGCCACCTACCATCGCCCGTTCAACGACATGGCATTGGCCGACCTCACCTGGAACTACTACGGACCTCCTGCGGCGCGCACCTTCACCGAGCGGGTGAGCTTGAACGGCAGCTACCTCACCGTGGACCTCCGCTACTACTTCCACGAGGACCCCGACCGGGCCAAGCTGCGCAGACAGCGGAACAAGAAGGGATAGTCCGTTGGCGCGGGGAACGGCGGATATCTTCGCCTACCGATCCACCGCACATGACCCTTCGCTACGCACTTGTTCTCTCCGCATCCTTCCTGTTCGCAACAGCAACGCTGGCCCAAACGGCCAACGACGATTGCGGCACCGCCATCACCATCGCTTGCGGCGAAAGCCTTGCGGGCAGCACAGCGGATGCGCTACCCGATGAAGCGCTGAACTGCGGCACCTCCGTGGGTGCCCCCGGTGTCTGGTACTTCTTCCAAGGGAACGGGCAGCAGGTGACCGCGACCACCTGTCCGGACAATGCCTACGACACCAAGTTGAACGTGTACGTGGGCAACTGCGGAACCATCACCTGCCTGGCCGGGAACGACGACATCGCTCAAGGGGTGCTTTGCTCCAGTGTCACCTTCGTCGCCGAAACAGGGAACAGCTACTACATCCTGGTGCAGGGGTACAACGGTGCGGTCGGGACCTTCGACCTGGCTGTTACCTGCGCTGCGCTCACCGAAGATGTGTGCGCAGGTGCACTCCCCATCGCATGCGGCCAAACGCTCAGTGGTACCACGACCGGTGCCAGCGAGGACACGGCGCCGGAGTGCGACACCGGCATCAGCGCACCCGGCGTGTGGTACACCTTCACCGGCACGGTGGGACAAATGACCGTGACCACCTGCCCTAACAACACCTACGACACCAAATTGAACGTGTACACCGGACCGTGCACGGATCTCAACTGCGTTGCGGGCAACGACGACATCTCGAACGGGGTGCTCTGCTCCAGCGTGACCTTCAACAGTGTTGAAGGCACCACCTACTACGTGTTGGTGCAGGGCTACGATGGTGAGAACGGTCCTTTCGAACTCGCGCTCACCTGCGTAAGCTGTGGCCAACCGCAGAGCGTAACGGCAACACCGTTGGACGTGAGCGCGGTGGTCAGCTGGTCATCGTCGAACGCGAGTGCGGAATACACCGTGGAATACGGACCGGCTGGATTCACGCCCGGCGCGGGAACCCCCATCACCGGCACCTATGGTGTGGATGGACCACCGTGAACATCGCTGGCCTCACCGCCGGAACGGACTACGAAGTGTACATCACCGAGGATTGTGGTGGCGGTGATCTGAGCCCTTCCGCTGGCCCAGTGGCCTTCACCACCTTGTTGGCGCCGCCCGCCGAGAACGCCTTCTGCGATGGTGCATTGCCCATCGCTTGCGGTGGCAACGTCACCGGGAATACCACGCTGGGCTTTTTCACCCCGGCGCCCATGTGCGGCCCGGCCAACGTCCACCAACGGGTTGTGGTACAATTTCATTGGCACGGGTGACGACGTGACCATGAGCACCTGCTCGGGTACGGGCTTCGATACCAAGATCAGCGTGTTCACCGGCCCTTGCAATGCGCTCACATGTGTTTCTGGAAGTGACGATGCACCCAACTGCCCCGGCAACGGAAGCAGCACGGTCTTCCATACCATCGCTGGCACGGAGTACTTCGTGATGGTGCATGGCTACGATCAATCACAGGGCGCCTTCACCCTCACGATGACCTGCACCGCACCGTGCGCGCCGGTGGAGAACGACAACTGCACCAACCCAACGCCCCTCACGCTGCAACTCACTGGCGGCTGTGAGACCAGCACCGGCACCAACGAATGTGCGTTCGCCACCGGCGTACCCAACCCGCCCTGCGACCCTTGGGGCAACATCGTGGACACCTGGTACTCCTTCAACAGCAGTTGGGCCACCAACCTCACGCTCTCCCTCGAAGCCGTGGATGCTGAATTCGTGAACGCGGCCATCTACACCGCGTGCGATGCACCCGAGTACATCGAATGCTGGACCGGCGTGGATGCGCCCATCGCCCTGAACGTGCCCGCGAACACCGAGCTGCTCTTGCGCATTTGGAACGGCGGCGGCGTGGATGCCGGCACCTACAACGTGTGCGTGGAAGGTGATTTCAATGTGGGCGTCTCCGCTTCGACAGGCTCAGCGGGACAACTCATCCAACTCTATCCCGTGCCTGTGCGCGATGTGCTCACCGCGCAGCCGCTCGATGGCATTGCCACCCTCACTGTTGTTGATCTGCAAGGCCGCACCTTGATGAGCACCTCCACGAACGGTTTGCGCAGTGCGCAGCTAGACGTGAACACGCTCGCACCCGGCAGCTACGTGCTGCTGGGTGATGGCAGCATGGTGGGCAGGTTCGTGAAGGAGTGATCGGGGCTGCGTATTCCTGTAGCACTCCCCAACCAACTTCCGTCCAACTAAGGTGAGTACTCCTTGTCGCTACCAAGAATGAAGAAGCCCGGTCGCTAGGCCAGGCTTCTTCTTAGCGATATGTGTCGCGCTCAATTCTTCACCACCCTCGTCGTGCTCCTCCCCTTCGCGCTTTCAACCACGAGCATGTAGGCACCTTCGGCCAGGTAGCTGAGGTCGGCAAAGGCACGCTGGTCCTGATGCATGGGGCTGTCCTGGATGCGCATGACCTCGCGGCCGATGGCATCGCGTAGGGTGATGCGCACACGCTCGCTGCCCGTATCACCCACGGTGATCATGAGCAAGCTGCTCGTCGGGTTCGGGAAGACCTCGGCGATCACGGGGCCATTGTTCTCGGCCACATCGGCGTTCACGTCCAGCACGCGGAACTTCCACCAACCATCGGGCGCAACAATGGGGCGCACCTGCTGCTTGCCGCTGTTGGCCGTTGCGTGGATGTAGTAGAACACCGCGCTGCCCGCAGGCTGCGCAGGAATGCCCGCGCTCCAGTTGTTGTTGGCACCGGCGGTCATGGGCACGCTGGCAAAGCCCGCAGCGGTATCCGTGGTCCAGTACACTTCCGCCGATGCAATGCCCGTCTTGTGGCGGATGTAGGCCTCCACGTTGTAGGGGTTCACGGTCTCGTAGGTATCCACCAAGCGCTGGTGACGGATGAGCAGCGGATCGGCAACCCCGATGGCCTTGGTGATGCAGTGGATGGCACCGCTGGCGCTGATGATGTTCATCCCCGACTCATCACAATCGATGGGAACGATGTTGTAGCCGGGCAGTGATTCAGCCAGGATGCGCAAGCCGGTGGTATCGAACTGCGGACGGTAGGTGGGCACGATCACCGTCTTGTTGAGGAAGAGGTTGTTGGCGAAGGTGCGGTAGCTGGCCGTGGGCGGGTACGCACCACCGGTGCTGCTGGGCATGGGAATACGAACGATGCGGTACGGCGTGCCGAAGACCGAGTTGTAGTTGGCCAGGATGCTTTGGATGTTCGATTCCAGTTGCGGGCCATCGCTCACACCGGCGGGGAATTGCCCAATGAGCAGGGTCTCCTCATCGAGCAGCTTCATGTGCATGTCGATGTGGTGGATGCCGTCGTAAGGCAGGGTGTTCATGAGGATGTAGCGTCCCTGTTGGATGCCCATCCACTGTTCCATGATATCCTCCACCTGCTGCTGGGTCTTCACCGTCTGGTTGAACTCACCATTGGGACCGTTCTCGTCCAGCACGAGCTCGCTGCTGAATGCGGTGCCGAAACCATCGGCCATGAAGTTGCCGCCGGTGTGCACGAGGTCGTAGGGTGCCTGCGTGGTGCTGTACACGGTGATGTTCTTGGCATCGCCGATCTCATCGGCAAGTGCATCGTCCAACGGACGTGGGCGGTTGTAGATCCAATCGAGCAGGTAGAGGGAGTCCACTTCGTTCTCGTAGATCACCTCCGGGCCGTAATCGCGCGACCAGATGCTATTGAAGGGCGCATCGAGGAACGTGATGTTGGTGAGGTCGGTGATGGGTCCGCCGTAGCTGGCGTTCGCGAGGTAGTTGATCACACCCTGCTCATCGTCCGTGGCGATGATGACCTCGCATTCCTGGACAGCGGCGCACGCATGCGCTTGAGGATGCCGGGATAATCGGTCCAGGTGATGACGAGGACTGCACCTCCTCCCACTCCGGCCATGGTGCGCGGCGTGAAGGGTGGCGGTGTTTCAATACCGCGGCTTTGCCCGCCCGGCTTTCCCGGTAGTCGCGGATCAGGGGCACTTCCCACGGTGCCATGGTGTGGGGATAGACCGGTTTGTCCTGCGCCAGGAGCGAGAGCGAACCGAAGAACAGGAGCGCGAAGGAGGAAAGACGAAGCATGCTGAGGGATTGTGAGCGCAAGGTAGGCCCGGGCTGTCATGGTGAGCCTGCCGAACCATGACCTTATGGGGTGGGTTCTTGGTGTCCCTTCCATTGGTCGCCCTTCGGCAAGCTCAGGGTGACAGTTCACCGTTGTCATGGTGAGCCCTTGGGACCTGTCATGGTGAGCCTGCCGAACCATGACTCTTCAGAAGGGTCGCCCTTCGACAGGCCCAGGTGACAATTCACCGCTCAGGGCGACAGTTCACCACTCAGGGTGACAAATCTCGGCTCAGGGAGACGGATCAGGCTTCTTCATATGATACGCCTGAGCGTGTTCCTTCAGCGCCTTGAAATCGCCTCGGATGAGCGCCTCCTTCTTAGCCCGCGTCCATCTTTTCAATTGCTTCTCGCGTCCGATAGCCTGACGGATATCGTGGTACCATTCAGCATAAGCCAATTCCAAAGGTCTTCGCTTGAAGGTGTAGCACCTGCATCAGTTCCGTCCTTGTGCTGTTGGACGCGGAGCTCAACATTGTTCGTCACACCGATGTAATATGACCCATCTGGCAACAGAGGATGTAGACGTAGTAGTGGAAGGTGGGCACGGAAGGAAAGTACTTCGGCAAGCTCAGGGTGACAACGTGGGTTGTCATGGTGAGCCCAGGGGATCTGTCATGGTGAGCCTGCCGAACCATGACTTTGCTGGGGGTCGCCCTTCGGCAGGCTCAGGGTGACAGCGAGGGGTTGTCATGGTGAGCCTGCCGAACCATGACTTTGCTGGGGGTCGCCCTTCGGCAAGCTCAGGGTGACAGCGAGGGGTTGTCATGGTGAGCTTGCCGAACCATGACTCTTCAGAAGGGTCGCCCTTCGACAGACCTAGGGTGACAATTTAATCCGGTCGCCCTTCGGCAGGCTCAGGGTGACAATTCACGTTCAGGGTAGTTGCTCCAACCGCTGGCTGGTGGGTATGGTCCCCCCACGTTCTGGAGGATGGCATCGCGGTCGTTGTTCTCTCCCACGTAGCGCACCACACCATCCAGAGTTGGTGTCCTCCACCAATAACCAGCAGTGGTATTGGTGGGCACCGAGCCCCTATGCGTAAGGATCGGGTCGCATTCGTTGTTCTCGCCCACGCAGATCAACTTGCCATCGCGCTGAATATTTCCGGTCCACAAGGCGCGGAAGGAGCCAACGGTCTCCCTGCGCCTCCGTGCCGTAGGTGGCGGTCGCGGGGCTCGTAAAGTTGATGGTAACCGGTGTCGCGTTCAGCGCGGTCCCTGTCCCGGTCATGACGCCCAGGTGGTTGCGATGGCGCACCGCCACCCGGTACGTACCGGGCGCGACGTTGAAGAAAACGCCGGTCGTTCCGTTCGCGGCCACGATATCACCATCGCGCTGGAGCAGTGCATTGCGCGTAGCGAGGACAGCGTGGGGTGCGGTGTTCGAACGGAGTTCCACACGCACCCAATCCACGATGGCGTTCGCACCGGTGGTGGCCAGTACGGGTGCCGTCGTCGTCTCTCCGCCGCCGCCAGCAACATTGCTGAAACCCAGCGCCGTGTAAGGTTCGAGCAGTGGAACAAGGCTGGCGGACCGCCAGTTGTCCCGCATCAATCCGGTGCCGCTGTCGTAGGCACCTTCCAAGAAAACCTTGGGGGAAACACCCGTGGCCGGTGAGTAGCTGGCGCAGTTGGTGATGATGTACTGAAGGCTGTTGTTGGAATTGATGCGCCCACCCGTGAAGATGGTGCCGGGAAGATTGCCCACTTGTTCAACGCCACTGAAGAGGGCTTGTCGTACGGCAAGTGCCGCGCCGTCCGGATCGGTCTTCGCCAGGGTGGCGAGTCCGCTGCATGGTGCACTGTAGAGCAGTGCGATCACACCTGCGGTGAGCGGTGTGGCGAAGCTGGTGCCGCTCGTTGTGGTGTACCCACCGCTGGAGGTGGTGGTACGAACGCTCTCACCCGGAGCGCCCACATCGATCGTGGTGGCACCATAGCTGAAGGTCCGTTCATCTGAACTGTTCGTAGCGGTAACACTGATCATGAACGGACTGTCGCAAGCCGTGGGCATATCACCCACCACGTCCACGTTGAAGTTGCTGTTGGTGGTGGCACCACAACTAAGGATACCGGCCGCGCCGAGCGTGTCGTAAAAATTGCACCACAACGGGAAGTCATCGGGATCGGCTCGACGCGATCCCCAACTGCTGCTGGTGGCCACCACGAAAGCACCTTGCGCACCATTGGTGCTGTTCCAGCGGCGTTGCACCAGTGGATAGGTATAGCTGCTGATGACGCTTGCATCCGTGAGGGCACCCACGCGCACCGGCATCATCTTCACGTTCCAGTTGGCACCGGCCACACCGGCGCTGTTGTTGCCGCGAGCACCCACCATGCCAGCGCACGAGCTGCCGTGGCCTCCGGTAAAGAGCGTGTTGTCGTTGTTCGCCGCCGGGTTCCATCCGTTCACGTCGTCGATGTAGCCATTGGCATCGTCATCGATCCCGTTGTTGTCGATCTCGGCCGTATTGACCCAGCTGTTCGCATTGACATCGGCGTGCGCTCGATCGAAACCCTCCACGACGCACACCACGATCGCATCGCCGTTCGCTGTTGTGCCACCGGTGGTAACGTTCCATGCGAGATCGCTATCGATGTCGTTGTCCTGTGCATCCACATGGTGCCACCGCTGACTGAACTGGGTGTCGTTCGGCACGATGCGCTCCTGGATCGTGTGGTCGTTCTGGGCGATCATCACCGCCGGATGTTTGCGAACCGCTTCGAGCATCGCCGCCTGCGGCACGTTCGTATCGAAGGTCAACAACCAGATGCGCATGGGTGCGCTCACCTCATGGTCCACGACCACAGCGGTGGGCATGCCGTTCACCAACGCGAGGTCGCGGGTGACAGCCTCGGGCGTAGCGCCCGGCTTCAGCATCATCAGCACATGACCGGGAATGGTAGCGTGCTCTTGAGCGTTCACGGAACCAGTGGAACAACAAGCAAGGACAAGAGCGAATGCAGCGTACTTCATGACGAGGAATTGGAACTGTGGCAAGGTAAAGGGAACGAGGTTCCGTCATGCTGAGCACAGCGATCGTCATGGTGGGCGTGCCGAACCATGACCAGCATAGGCCGCACCCTTCGGCAAGCTCAGGGTGCCATCACTTCCGGAGCTTTCAACTGCTGATATACCGTTAACACCCCACGCACGTAGTGGAAGACCTGGCTGCCCTTGCAATAGCCGTTCTTCATTTCGGGCCGCAGGAAATAACGGGGCTTGGCCAGCAGCAGCACGGCACGTTCCACGTTCCCGTCCCACCGCTTGGGATCAAGACCCAGTTGTTCCGCCAGGCGCTGTGCGTCGATGATGTGACCGGGGCCCGCGTTGGGGAAGCCAGCACGAAACGCAAGCGTTGTTCCTTCTCGGGAACCGCGCGCAGCCACATGGTGTCGAGGCGGCTCAGGTAGCGCCGCGGCTTGGATGTGGTCCTCCATGTTGCTGGTGGTGTCGAGCCCCATGCGTGCAGCGGTCTGTGGCATGAACTGCATGATGCCCATGGCCCCCTTGCTGCTGGTGACGGTGCTGTCGAAGCGCGTTTCCTTCCATGCCATGGCTGCAAGCAATTGCCAATCCCAGCCGGCCACGGCCGCATGCTCGCGGAAGTGGACATCGTACGGCGAGATGCTGTCGCCACGCATGCCCTTCGCACGCAAGGACCGCAGCGGTCCCGGACGAGGTATTTCCTCGGCGTACGAACGCAGGAGGTGTTTGCGGGCTTCGACCTCCTTGGGTTCAAGGAGCCACCGATCGAGCGTCTTCAGCAGCTCGGGCGAACTGGCGCGGGTGACGAAACGGAGCTCTTGCGAAGGACCGATGGCTTCGCTGTATTCCAACAGCGGAAAGCGCTCGGCCTCGTGCCCGGCACGCGGATCGGGAGATGATGGCGGCGTTGCGTTCACCGAGCACCACGCTCACCAGGAGTTCATCCTCCGTTCCCCCGGAAGGAGCGGCAACAATGGGAGCATGAGCCCGCTTGAACGTGAACGACCGTTCCGCGAACGGCGACGCGATGGAACGCGCCAGGCTATCGCTTGCGGCTCGCAACGTTGCGATGGTATCGCTCGTTGGCACATCGGGGCGAGGGCGCGCGATGAGCGGAACCACCGACGTGTAAGGCATCGTGATGGCGAAGTGGTTCTTCCATCCGTCGTGCGCCACCGCTTGTATGGTACCAATATCTCTGCGTTTTTGCCACAGCGTTGCGAGCAGCGAATCGGGATGATCGAAGGGGACGATCGCGAGCTTGAGCTTCGCCTTCCGAGCGAAGTGTTGCAACAACTCGTACTCCAGGACCCGTGGTGGCGCGTTGACGCTCCTCCACACCAGGATCGCGCAACACGAGCACGCGCAGCGAATCGGAATGGATATCGACGAGGTCGCGTTGCACGGTGGTGCCGTCCCATGGATGCCAATGCGGAGCTTCTTCGCCACCATCCCTGAACAGGATCATGGCAACGGCGACCGCCACAGCTCCTGCGACCACACCGATCGTTCTCGACCTCTTCGTTACCGCCATGCGCTGGTGTGTACGCTGATCGCAGGCAGGAAGATGTCGAACTCCGCGCGGTATTCGTCGATGTGTTCGGCCAGTACGACCTCTGCACCGGACATGACAGCTCCTTGGGGCACACGCATGGACAGCCCGTGCAACGAACGACCAATGCCCTCGAGCGTGGCGTAGTTCGCAAGCCAGTCGTTCTTCATCATGAAGCCGAACATGTACCGGATGCCTTCGGGCATCGCTACTTCGTTCTCCTTCAACAACGCGTACATGCGTTCCGCGAAAACAGGCAAGGGCTCCGTATGCCAGCGCTGCCACGCGGATGCCAGGAGGTGATCATAGAAGAGGTCCATGACCACACCTGCATAGCGCCCCGCATGCTCGCGCACGCGAGCGCGGCCTGCTTGCAAGGACGGATGCTGATCGGTGAAGCTGTCGATGGCGCGGTGCAGGCGAATGCCGCTCTGCACTCCTTCGGCGAAACGCGAGAGATCACGGCCCTTCACGTCATCGGCCATGAAGTTGCCCAGTATCACCTGCGGATCGTTGCCGCTGAGGTACAAGTGACCCAGGTAGTTCATGAGGGGCGGCCAAGTTAGTCCTGCACGTTCCGTCCGCAGGGAACGCCGCTCGTGTGATCGCCTCGATGCTGGTGGTGGTCGCCGGTATCTTGCGCCGAGCCATCATGGTACAACCCGCCCACCGCCATCGTTACCGCGTGCCCCCGTGGCTGGTCTATTGGGTCACGCAACTCACGGGCTGGGCCCTGTACATCGCGCTGTTCCAATTCGTCAACTACCTCGATACGGGCCGCAGCACCCCACTTGATGTGGCCATCCAGCAGTACTTCATCGGGGTGGGCGTGAGCCATGCCATGCGCGGCATCATCCTGCGCAACCACTGGCTGGAGAAAGGGATCGGTTTCACATTGCCGCGCCTGATCCTGGCCGCTTCGCTGTTGAGCGTGATCGCCTTCCTGATCGAGAACCTCGTGCACGGTATCCTCACGGCCTCCGGACCCGGGTTCCGTTCGTGGACCACCCTGGAGCACCTGGGGCGCATCATCAACTGGACCCTGCTCCTCTCCATCTGGAGCTTCGCCTACTTCGCCTACAACTACTTCGTGCGCCATCGGCGCGAGGAGATCCGCAACCTGCGCCTTGAGACGGCCAACCGGGAGAACCAACTGGCCACGTTGCGCGCGCAATTGAACCCGCACTTCATGTTCAATGCGCTCAACAGCATACGCGCCTTGGTGGATGAAAACCCCGAGCAGGCCAAGCGGGCGATCACACAATTGAGCTCGATCCTGCGCAACGCCATGGCCACCGTGAAGCGCAGGACGGTCCCCTTGGGCGAGGAGATCGACATCGTGAAAGCCTACCTTGCCTTGGAGGCCATCCGGTACGAAGAGCGACTGCGCGTACAGTTCGATATGGAGGAAGGACTCGATCGCGAACTGGTACCACCCATGCTCTTGCAAACGCTGGTGGAGAACGCCGTACGGCACGGCGTGGCGAAGCTTCCACAAGGAGGTGATCTCCTTATCGGTGTGCGCCGTGGGCTGGACACCATGGTGTTGAGCGTGCAGAACAGCGGACACTACGAAGCGGGCAAGATCAGCGGAACAAGCATCGGCCTGCGCAACACACGCAAGCGCTTGGAAATGATCTATGGAAGTGGCGCGAGCATGAACATCAGCGATCGAGATGGCATGGTGATCACCGAAGTGGTGATCCCCATGCGCGCGAACGACATCCCGACCGAAGAACGCACCAGCCCTTCATAACGCTCCACAACAACCAAGAACAATGAAAGCCCTCATCATCGACGACGAGCGCCTCGCACGCAAGGAGCTCACCACCCTGCTGGAGAAACACGACAACATCGAGATCGTTGGCGAAGCCGCGAACGCCGATGAGGCCGAAGCGATGATCGCCGAGAAGAAACCCGACCTGCTCTTCCTGGACATCAACATGCCGGGGCGCACCGGTTTCGAGCTGCTCGAATCATTGGACCATGCACCGCACGTGATCTTCGTTACGGCCTACGACGAGCATGCGTTGGAAGCGTTCAAGGTGAACGCACTGGATTACCTGCTGAAACCGATCGAGGCACAGCGGCTGGAAGCCGCCATCAACAAGTTGCCGCGCGTAAGCGAGGCTGGTCAGCCACAGCGTGAGATCCTGAAGGAAACGGACCAGATCTTCCTGAAGGACGGCGAGAAATGCTGGTTCGTTACGCTCAAGGACGTGCGCTACTTCGAGAGCGAGGGCAATTACGTTCGCGTTCGCTTCGGTGATCAGAAGCCCTTGGTCCTGCGTTCGCTGAACAAGTTGGAAGAGAAGCTCGACCCCCTCACCTTCTTCCGTGCCAACCGGAAACACATCATCAACCTCCACTGGGTGGACAAGATCGAGCCGTGGTTCAGCGGTGGCCTCATGGTGAAGCTCAAGCACATGGACAAGAGCGGGGAACCCGAGACCGTGGAGGTGAGCCGCCGACAAGCCGCGCGGTTCAAGGACCTGTTGAGCTTGTGATCGGGAGGTGTTTCTTTGACAAAGTTGTCGTGGTGAGCCTGTCGAACCATGATCATCACCCTTCGACAGGCTCAGGGTGACATCATTCATATGCAAGACGGATACGTCAACTCCTCCACCGAAGGCGGTATCGCCACCATCACCTTCCACCACCCGAAGAGCAACAGCTTGCCGGGGCATATCCTTCGTGGCATCGCCGATGCGATTACCGCCGCAGGCAAGGATCCGGGAACGCGCGTGATCATCTTGCGCAGCGACGGCGACAAGGCCTTCTGCGCCGGTGCCAGCTTCGATGAACTGGTAGCGATCGACAACGCGGAGAACGGGCTTGCTTTCTTCAGCGGCTTCGCACAGGTGATCAACGCCATCCGCAAAGCGCCGGTCTTCGTCATCGGACGCATACACAGCCACACCGTGGGTGGCGGTGTCGGCCTTGCTTGCGCAGTGGACATCGCGTACGCGCACAACAGCGCAAGCGCACGATTGAGCGAACTGGCTGTAGGTATCGGGCCCTTCGTTGTGGGTCCAGCCGTGGAACGCAAAGTCGGTGTCGGTCATTTCGGCTTGCTCAGCGCCACGCCAGCCACACGTCGCAGTGCGCAATGGTGCGAGCAGCACAACATGTACGCGGAGGTGTTCGACACGCTGGAGGCTCTTGATGCACGCATCGATGCGCACGCGACGGAGCTAGCCACTTACAGCCCCGAAGCCATGGCGGACATCAAGCGTGTGATGTGGGCTGGTACCGAGGATTGGGACACACTGCTGATCGAACGTGCCAAGATCAGCGGTCGCTTGGTGCTCTCCGAGTTCACGCGGAACGCGATCGCCAAGTTCAAGGCGGAGGCAGCGAAACGCTAGCGCAAACGATCGGCGCTGCGCACCAGGTTCTCATCCTTGCGGATGGCTCGCTCTGCGAGGATCGCGAAGATGATCGTCCCGAAGGGCAGAAAGAAGGAAATGCCATAGGCCCCTTCGGACTTCAGTCCTTCCCGCAGGTATGCATCGATGGAATTGCAGGAAATGAACTGGAAGACCCCCACGAGCAGGGCCACCAGCCAGACCCCACGCACCACCCGCGCTTGCCGGGGTCTATTGCTGAAAAGGAAGATGCAAACCAGCAGGGCACCAGCGACGACCGATTGTAGAACGTGGTAGGGCGCTGGTAGGGACGCATTGTCCAGTTCCAGGCCGTTATGGTCGAAAAGGCCGCGTGTCATGAAGATGGTGGTGCCTTCTTCCATGGCCCAGGAGCGGACCGGGAAGAACCACGTTGCAGCGGCAAAGGCGGCGGATAGGAGCAGGAAGATCGATTGAACGCGTTGAAGCATGGGAAAAGCGGTGCGCAAAGATGGAACAGCGTGCGTTTGCGGATGTCCCTTTTCCCCTTACGTTTGCCCTGTACGCTCACGGGCGCCGTTCGGCACCTGTTCCCAACATCGAATTTCCTTCCTGATCGACCGAAGCCCGACCGGGCTTTCCACAAGGCGTAAGCACACGCCCTTCACCACCAGACCTACTGGACATGTACGACAACGCGGCGCTCAGCGCCATGAAGCTTCCCGAACTGAGGGAGATCGCCAAGAAGCTCGGCTTGAAGAAGACCGAGGCTTTGAAGAAGCAGGACCTCGTGGACAAGATCCTCGAAACCCAAGGGGCCAAACCTGCTGCGGAGAAGCCCATCGGTCCCTCCTTCGTTGGCGACGACAAGGACCTCACAGCCTTGGCCACAGCGGACGAAGTGCCGGAAGTGGAGGACCCGGAACCTCTCCCCGATGCCGAGAGCGATGAGGATGACGACGACGATGATGACGAAGAAGGGGATGAGAACGGCGACGACGAGAATGGGGATGAGGAGGAAACCCCAAAGGTTAGTGCACCTGCTCCCCCGGCAGTTGCCCCCGTGCAGGAGCGCAGGGACGACCGCGGAAGACCGGAGCACCGCGAACGTGCGCCACAAGAGAAACAGCGGGATGCGGGCCGTCGCGAGGAAGATCGTCCCGAGGGCCGCAACGACCGACCCGACCAACGCCAGGGCGAACAACGCCAGGAACGCGCGGCGACCGCAGCTTCCGGGATGACCGAAGGGATCAGCGTGGCGATCGTCCACAAAGCGGCAACGATGGCCGCAATGAGCAACGTGATCAACAACGTGGCGACCAGCAGCGCGGTGATCAACAGCGGGACCAACAACGTGGTGACCAACAGCGCAACGACCAACAGCGAGGCGATCAGCAACGTCCCGACCGTGGCTTCCAAGACCGCCAGCCACCGCGTGAGCAGTTCAACTTCGACGCCTTCGTGGAGTGCGAAGGCGTGCTGGAGGTGATGCCGGAGGGTTATGGCTTCCTGCGCAGCAGCGATTACAACTACCTGGCTTCACCGGATGACGTGTACGTGAGCCAGCAACAGATCAAGCAGTACGGCCTCAAGCTCGGCGATACGGTGATGGGGTATGTGCGCCCACCCCGTGAAGGCGACAAGTTCTTCCCGCTGTTCAAGGTGGACAGGATCAACGGCCGCGATCCGGAATGGGTGCGCGACCGCGTTCCCTTCAAGTTCCTCACGCCGCTCTTCCCCGATGAGAAATTCACCCTTGCGAACAAGGAGGCCAACATCAGCATGCGGGTGCTGGACCTATTCGCGCCCATCGGCAAAGGGCAACGCGGCTTGATCGTGGCTCAACCGAAGACGGGAAAAACGGTCTTGCTGAAGGATGTGGCCAATGCCATTGCCGCCAACCATCCTGAAGTGTACCTCATCGTGCTGTTGATCGATGAACGTCCGGAGGAAGTAACGGACATGGCGCGCAGCGTGAAGGCCGAAGTGATCGCGAGCACCTTCGATGAACCCGCATCACGCCACGTGGCGGTTGCCGGGATCGTGTTGGAAAAGGCGAAGGCGCTCACGGAATGTGGTCACGATGTGGTGATCCTGCTCGATTCCATTACGCGTCTTGCCCGTGCCTACAACACCGTGCAACCTGCCAGTGGGAAGATCCTCAGCGGTGGTGTGGATGCCAACGCATTGCAGAAACCGAAACGATTCTTCGGCGCAGCCCGGAAGATCGAGAACGGTGGATCGCTCACCATCATCGCCACTGCGCTGGTGGACACCGGCAGCAAGATGGACGAAGTGATCTTCGAGGAATTCAAAGGCACGGGCAACATGGAGCTGGTGCTCGACCGGAAGATCAGCAACCGCCGGATCTTCCCCGCCATCGACATCATGAGCAGCGGTACCCGCCGCGACGACATGCTGCACGGCAAGGAAGTCCTCCAACGCACGTGGATCCTGCGCAAGCACCTCGCCGACATGAACCCCGTGGAAGCCATGGAGTTCGTGAAGAAGCACATGGAAGGCACGAAGAGCAACGAGGAGTTCCTTGTTTCGATGAACGGCTGATAAGAGAGGAGCAGGGGCAGGTACAGGGGCAAATGATCGGGCTCCGGAGGCCGGGGCTTTCCCAAGCAAACACTACCATTCATGTCCGGTTTCAAGGAGATGACCGCATACAAGAAGGCCTTTCAGATGGCGAACTTGATATTCAGGCTTTCCAAGCGCTTCCCGAAGGAAGAGACATACTCCCTGACCGACCAGATCCGTAGGTCCTCGCGCTCTGTCACCGCACAATTCGCAGAAGGGTATCGCAAGAAGCGCTATCCGTTGCACTTCGTTGCGAAGATGACCGATGCTAACGGGGAGAACGCAGAAACACAAGTATGGTTGGAGCATGCAGTGGCCTGTGAATACGTGACCCAGCAAGACATTGACCCGATACTGGCTCTTTCCGAAGAAGTTGGAAAGATGCTTGGCGACATGATAGAGAACCCGACCAAATATGGCGCGGTTGACAAGCGCAAGCGTTGACCGGAAACACTTGCGCCTGTTCCTGCCCCTGCTCCTCCAATGTTCCTTGCAACACTCATCGCGATCGCGGTCTGCACGCTCCGCTTGATCCTCTTCCATCTCGGCCGCCCTCCTGAAGGCACGGACTTCCTGATCGTTCACTTCTTCGCATTGGTGACCATCGTGTTCTTCACCGATCATCGGTTGCTGAGAACGGACAAGTCGGCCGGCTTCCCGATCTGATGCGCGAAGGCTTCAAGAGCGCGGCCGTTTATGCGCTGATCGTCGCCGTGTTCATTTGGATCTACTATGCGTCCGTGGAGGCGAACTACTTCCAAAACAAGGTGAACGCCATGGTGGCGAAGGGTATGGGCGAGGGCCAACCAGAGAGCGTGATCCGTCCACGGATGGAGCGGTTTTTCACCCCCTTCAACTACACGACGATCACCTTCTTCACCATGCTGATCGCGGGTGCTTTCAATGCGCTATTGCTCGGAGCATTGCACCACAAGGTGTTGAGGCGCTTTACGCGATAAACGCTTCGCTCAGGGCCTGAAGGTCGAGCCCCCCGAAGTTGCCGCTGCTCATCATCAGCAGCACACCGTCCCCACTGCCGCCTTCGCGTACGGCACCCATCACCGCGATGGGATCGGTGAGCACCAAAAGATCCTCGCGACCAAAAGCAGCTTTCACCCGCTCGGGTGGAATGGCCGGCAACCGCTTGAGTTGCACCGCATGCGGATCATAGAAAACGATGGCACGATCGGCATCGTCCATGCATCCAGCGTACTGATCGAGGAATCCCTCGCTGAGGCTGCTGTACGTGTGCAACTCCATGCACGCGATCAAGCGACGGGCAGGGAACTGTTCGCGTACGGCTTGCAAGGTCGCCTTCAACTTGCTGGGTGAGTGCGCGAAGTCCTTGAAGACACTTCGGCCGGGAACTTCCGCCAACTTCTCCAAGCGGCGTGCGGCGCCGTGGAAGGTCCGCATCGCCGCGTAGAACTCCTTGTCCCCGATGCCGAGCAAGTGACAGACATGCCGCGCACCTTCCATGTTCTGGAGGTTGTGCCTACCGAATACCCGCAAAGGCACGTCGCCGTGGCCTGTCTCCAGCACGGTGGTCCCGTCGTCGATGCGATGCTTCGGCACGCCGTACTCCAAACGTGCAATGTCACCCTGAGCCTGCCGAAGGGTTACCGCCCTTTCTTCCGCCAGTTTCTTCACCTCTTGATCCTCGCCACAGAACACCAACTTCCCGCCCGGTTCGATCAACGCGATGAACTTGCGGAACTGGTCCACATAGCTCTCGAAGGTCTTGAAGACGTTGATGTGGTCCCAGGCGATACCACTGATGAGCGCGATGTCCGGTTTGTACAGGTGGAACTTGGGTATGGGCTGCAAGGCCGATGCGAGGTACTCGTCGCCTTCTATGATCGCCACCTTGCTCGTATCGCTCACCTTCACCATGCAGTCGAAACCGTCGAGTTGTGCACCAACGAGGTAGTCGAATTCCACACCGGCATGGCGGAGCACATGCACGATCATGCTCGTTATCGTGGTCTTGCCGTGGCTGCCGCCGATCACCACACGCGTTTTGGTGCGGGTGCGCTCGTAGAAGTAGGACGGATAACTGTAGACCGGTATCCCTAGTTCCTGTGCGCACTTCAGCTCCGGATTATCGATCCGAGCGTGCATTCCGAGGATCACCGCATCCAGGTCCTTGGTGATGTCCTCCGGTCGCCAACCGAGCTTGTCCGGCAACAACCCCAAGCGATCCAAGCGGCTGCGACTGGGCTCGAAGATCTCGTCGTCGCTACCGCTGACATCGAAGCCCTGCCGGTGCAAGGCGATGGCGAGATTGTGCATGGCGCTGCCGCCGATGGCTATGAAATGGACGCGCTTGGAAGACATGTGGTCATGTGCTCATGTGGACATGTGCCCATGAGCTTGCGCCAAAGATCAGTTCAACGGACCGAGGCGCGCTCGAACTACCAAGCGATCTTGAACGAAGGGCTGTGGAAGGTTCAGGGCTTTTCCAGCACCACCTTGCCATCACGCATGACGGCGATCGCGGTTCCATAAAGCCTGGCGTTAGCGCGTGCCGCCTTCGCCGCTGGGCGGTGTGCACGACCTCCAGCCAAGGCTAAGCCAGCCGGATCACTACTTCCCACGTTCTGGCGTGAACCATTCCATCCGGTCACCACGCCTACCTTCCGTTCCTGCTGCGCGCCATGAAGCTGCATCGCTCTTTTCTCGAACGTCCGCTCGTGCTGGTCGGCTTGCTCGTTCTCGCGCGCTTGGTCTTCATCGTGTGCATGCCGTCCACGTGGTCCTTCGATGTGTACTGCTGGCTGGATGTTGCACAAGTGATGCGCGATGGTGGCAATCCGTATTCTCTCACGCCGCATTTGCATACAGCCCCGCTTTGGCCAGCGGTTCTCTACATCCTCGATCGGGCCAGCGAATTCACCGGTGTGTCGCTCATCCGCTGCCTCCAATGGCTGCTCATCGCGGTGGATGCCATCAACCTATTGTTGGTGCTGCACATGCTATCTCGATCCGGTGTTTCCGGGAAGTGGATCAAGCCGGTCCTGCTTGGCCTCGTCCTCAGCCCTATCAGCATCCTGCTCACGGTGCAGCACGGCAACTTCGATGCCTTGGTGGCACTTTGGTTGCTGCTCTTCCTCGGCGCGTTATGGTCGCACCATGCTTCAGGCTCACGGAGGTCATGGTTACTCGCCTGTTTCTTCCTGGGCATGGGAGTGTTCACGAAGACAGTGCCATTGCTCCTTGCTCCTTTGCTGCTCGCCGGGTCGTGGCCACGGAAGATCCCAACCGCACTGCTTGGACTGCTCATCCTGATCGGACCAACCATCATCGGCCTTGTGCCCCTGTACCTAGCGGACGCACCCAGCGTCCGCTTGCATGTTCTGGGCTACCGATCGCTGGCTGGTTGGTTCGGCATCACTGGTCTGCTCCCGCTCGTGGGCCTGGACCGCCTTGCACAGTTGTATGCGCGCGTGGGTCCACTTGTTCTGATGGCGCTAATGGCCTTGGCTGCACGGCGCAGCTGGAAACGCGAACCCTTGGATCGCATAACGGCACTTCGGCTGGCGCTGGCGCTCCTTCTGAGCATTGTCGTTCTTGGACCGGGCTATTCACCGCAGTACATCGGGTGGTTCCTGCCGCTACTGGTTCTGTTGTACCTGCATGCCGATGCAGTAGAACGGCGCACGCTAGCCATGGCTTACCTGATCGGCACATGCACCTATCTGGTGGAATACGCCCTCATCCCATCACACGGCGCGTTCCTCCTCCACTGGACCAGCGCCCCCACCCTTGTTGCTTGGAGCGAGGCCCTCAATGAACCCGGTGTGCAAACCATCCTGCGCATACCCCTGTTCCTCACGTACCTCGTGGTCCTGATCACGACCGCACGACCGCTCTTCAGGCAACGTGCCAACGCACTGTCCATTTCGCCTGATCGATCCCACACACCATCTTCACCCTCATGATCCTGCACCCCATCGATACCGGTTTCTTCAAGCTCGACGGCGGTGCCATGTTCGGCGTGGTGCCACGAACGCTCTGGAGCAAGTTGCATCCGCCTGATGAACGGAACCTCTGCACGTGGGCCATGCGCTGCTTGCTCGTGGAAGGTGAAGGCCGGTTGATCCTCATCGACAACGGACTTGGCGACAAACAGGACAGCAAGTTCTTCGGCCACTACGAGCCGCATGGCGATGCCACGCTTGCGAGCTCATTGAAAAAACTCGGCTTCACGCTCGACGACGTTACGGACGTTTTCCTCACGCACTTGCACTTCGACCATTGCGGCGGCAGCATCCAGTGGAACAGCAAGCGCGATGGGTACGAACCCGCCTTCAGGAACGCCACCTATTGGAGCAACGAACACCACTGGGCGTGGGCGACGAAGCCGAACGCACGTGAAAAGGCCAGTTTCCTGAAGGAGAACATCCTGCCGATACAGGAAAGCGGACAACTGAAGTTCCTTCCGCTGGAAAGGGTGGAAGCCACGAGCAACACTTATGTCTGGGACTTCCTCCCCGGTTTCGATGTGTTCACCGTGAACGGCCACACGGACGCGATGATGATCCCGCACATCCGGTACAAAGGCCGCACGGTCTGCTTCATGGCAGACCTGCTGCCCAGCGTGCACCACATCCCCGTGGCGTGGGTAATGGCCTACGACACACGGCCCTTGCTCACGCTGAACGAAAAGGCCGCATTCCTCGAACGTGCAGCAGATCAGAATTATGTGCTCTTCTTCGAGCATGACCCGGTGAACCAATGCTGTACCGTTGAACGAACGGAGAAAGGGATCAAGCTGAAAGAGGTGTTCCCGCTCAGCGCGCTTTGATCACCACAACTTCCAGCCGAATATGCTGATGGTCGTGGACCCGAAGCCCACGCGCACACCTGCTGCTTCCTCTTTCACGGGATGGACGGCCACATTGCTGGTCAGCCCGTGCCTGCAAGCACCCGTGACAGGGTCGAAAAGAAAGCGGTGGAAGGGACACACAACGTGCCCCTCCGCCACCCAACCACCGCTGAGGGGGTTGCCCTGATGTGGACAACGATCCTCCATTGCACGCAACGCGCCGTCAATGCGAACGAAGACCAACGGTTTCTTGCGCACGACGATACGCACCATGGATCCTTCAGCCAGAGAGGCGAGACGATCGTCCGCGACCAATACCCAGCGCATGTGCTCCACCATCATCGTTCGAGGATGAACGCGCCCTGCTCGCGCACATCGTGGCAAGCTAGCTGATGCGTTGCGCACCACTCGCGAACCGTCTTTCGGGCACGCCACGGAAGGCCTCCCGCTAGAACGACCCGATGTGTGGTGACCGCTATGCCTTCCAGCATTTCGGGTGCAATGAAGCGCAGGTCGTGGAGGACCACTGCATCGAAGCGACCACTACCAGGCAACGGACGTGGTGCATCCCCGCTTGAAAAGAAGACATCGAACTCCGGCGACTTCCACCGTCCTTCCGCAAACACGGTTGAACCTTGTTGCAGCAATACCCGACCGAACACATCCTCACCAACAGGCAGCACTCGTGAAAGACCCATGGCCCGCTGATGGCGATCCAACTTCGTCACGGTCCAGGGATCCGCAATGCTGCTATCGGAGGAAGCCGCGACCACCAGCTCCCTTCCGTTCACCATGCCGGCAAGAAAACCCTCGCGTTCATCGTACACCACGAAAGCCGAGCGCTCCTGTGCATCCCGGGCGCTAATACCCCAACTCAGGAAGAGCGCGGCGAGGGTGATCCCCGAAAGCCATTTCATGCTCTTCCACTTCCATTGCCACCAAGCGGTGAGCGCAACAACCAATACGTAGAGCAAGATCATTTCGCGGGAACCAACACGCACGGCGGGGTACGCGCCAGGCAAGGTGGCGAAGTAGTCTGTCGACCACCCCACGAACCTGAGCAGGCACGTCATTGCCCACGTGAGTGCCGGACCCACCACAGGCACCCAGTAGAACATGATCAGCGCAACGCCGCCATACACAGCGAACGAGCTCGCTGTGACGACAACGATATTGGCCGGAAGGAACCACACAGGGAAAGCCTTGAATAGATACAGCGACAAAGGCGTGGTGAGCAACTGCGCGGAAATGGACACCACGGCCAGCGCCCAGCCCTGCTGCAACCACCAATTCGCAGGTGACCAGAGTGCGCGAAGCGGCCGATACAGGAGGATGATACCGAGCACGGCCAGGAAGGACAGTTGAAAGCTCGCCTGTTGGAGCATGGCCGGATCCCAGACCAGAAGCACGAGGGCGGCTGCGAAAAGACTGTTCAGGTGATCCGTTCGCTGGCGCGCCATGCTTGCGAGGGTGAACAGGCTGAACATGACCGTGGCGCGCAGCACGCTTGGAGATGCTCCGGTGAGGCCCGCGTATCCCCAAAGAGCGAGGAGGATGACGATGCCGCGTATCCACCGGGCCCGACCACCCTTGCCCCACCATCCGGATGCGAACGAGAGCACCGCGAAAATGAGCCCCACATGCATGCCCGAAACGGAAAGCACATGGATGGTACCACTGCGCAGGAACGCATCCTTCTGCTCGTGGTCCAGTTCGTCCCGTTCACCAAGAACGAGCGCCTTTACCAAAGCGCGCTCGCGGAAGGGTACCCCGCTGCCGTTGAGCCAAGAACTGATGCGTTCACGCAGGCCGGTGAACAGATCGGTCCACTGCCACGGATGATCCACCACGATCCAGCTTTCCGCGGGCACGAATGCTTCCAGTTCGATGCCTCTTCCGGCCGCCCATGCCGTGCGATCGAAGCCACCGGGATCAGCGACACGTGACATGGGTTCAAGCACAGCGTCGATCCAGAGCCGATCGCCGACCCGTGGATCGCTGCGGCTGCTATCGTGCATCAAGGTGAGCATCACCATGCCATGCACTTCCCGGATATTCCGCTGTCCCGCGCGAGCTACCAATTGCGCATCGGCGCGCACCACTTTACCAGAAGTGCCATTGATCGAACTGATGCGAACGGCCCATGGTCCATCCAGCACCTCTTCCTTCCCGACGTACGCGGGATCGTTCGTTGGAAGGTGCACCACCTGCCAGAACAACCCGAAGGAGAAGAACCAAAGCGCCAGTGTGAGCCCACGCTGCCAGCGGCTGAAGGATAGTGCGGGGAACAAGAGCACCACCAAGGCCGCCAGTGTCATGAGCAAGAGGGGAAGGCCAGCCAGCCGGGGCGAAGGATGGAAACACCACGCTACGAGCAACCCCACCACGAACGGCGAGACCATGCGCAACATGGGCGATCGCCTGATGGCGCTCCAGGGTCCGTGCAGGTCGATCATGGAAGATCCCTCAACGCGAAAAGCTACTCGATGGGATCGGACCTACAACAAGGCTCGTTTACCAGACCTGGAGGATCAGGCATTTGAGGTAGTGCGTTTCAGGCACCCCCCACAGGATCGGGTGGTCGGGAGGTTGGGTACCGTAGTACACTTCGCGCAAGCTCCTTCCGGAATCGCGCGCTGCCTCGGCCACCATCTTGCGAAAAAGATCGGGGGTCAGAGTGCTGGGAGCAACTGCAGGTGACCAGGTAGCCTCCGTTGGGAATGCACTTCAGCGCACGCAGGTTGATCTCCTTGTACCCGCGGTAGGCGTTCTCCATAGCGCCCTTGCTCTTGGCAAAGGCCGGTGGGTCGAGCACGATGATGTCCCACTGCTTGCCCGTGCGACTGGCCTCGGTGAGGAAGTCGAACACGTTCGCGGTGCGGAACGAGCAGTTGGACAGCGCGTTCAACTCCGCATTGCGCGTGGCAAGTGCAACAGCTTCTTCACTGATGTCCAAACCGACCACCTCCTTCGCCCCGGCTTTCGCCGCATGCAATGCGAAGCCACCGGTATGCGTGAAGCAATCGAGCACTCGCGCGTCCTTGGCGATACGCTGGATGGCGGTGTGGTTGAACGCCTGATCGAGGAAATGACCGGTCTTCTGGCCCACCGCAACATCCATGTGCACCCTCACACCTCCGGATGGCACAGCGAGTTCTTGCCTTGTTCCAGGTCGCAGCGTATCGAACGGTGCTTCCTCCTCGATGACGAGTTCGGTCTTGAAGGGCTTGCCGATGAACCCCTTCTCCAACTGGAGGCCCTCCTTCTCGCGAATGGGCACATCGTTGCGCAAGTACATGCCCGCCGGCTTGATCAACGCATCGAGGGCCGCGATGACCACTTCCTTCCATCGCTCCATGCCGAGCGTGAGGAATTGGATCGAGAGGATGTCGTTGAACTTGTCCACTACAAGGCCCGGCAATTGATCGGCCTCGCTGAAGACCACACGGCAACTAGCGCGATAGCCCATGCGCTGACGATAGCGCCACGCACGCTCGATCCGCGCCTCGATGAGCGCCTTGTTCATGCGCTCCTCCACGTGCGTGGTGAGGAGCCGCACGCGGATCATCGACTTCGGATTGATATAGCCCTGCCCCAAGGGGCGGTGCTTCGAATCGAACACCTGCACCACATCACCAGGCAGGTAAGTCCCCTCTTCCTTCACCACCTGGGTAGCGAAGATCCAGGGATGACCATTGAACACGCGGTCATGCGTATCGTTGATGAAAATGCGGGCCTGCGACATGGGCGGCGAAGGTAGCCGGGCGCTCACCTCCCCTTCGGCCCACCGCCAAGACCTCCTTGGGCCGGTTCCTCGTCACGGAAGAAATCCAATGTACTGAGGTCCACCAAGTGCACTTCGTTGTAGAAGTGGTGCAGGATATCCCCGTAGCTGAAACCGGCGCGGGCCATGCCCATGGCGCCTTCCTGGCACAAACCCACCGCATGCCCGAAGCCGCGACCGCTGAGCACCACGCGGTCACCATCCGTGCTCACGGAGAAGTAGGTCGACCTCAGCTTGAGGTCTTCGCGCACATGCTTGAGCGGGAGCAAAGGCCATGTGTTCCCCAAGTAGAGATCGCGGCAGTGCGGGTCGTAATGAAGAACCGCCTTCAATTGTGCATCGTCCGTGGGGTCATAGCCGAAACGCTTCCGCAAATAGCCCAACCACTCCGTGCGCGTCATGGTCTTTTCCCAGGTCGCATGCGGTGCTCGCAGGCAGAACGTATCGCGCGTGGCCCGCAGATAGGGTTCCTGTTTGCTCCACAGGTCCTCCGCGTTCATGGTCTCGCCACCGCAGTTGCTGTGGAACGTCGCGTGGATCAGTTTGATGTTCGGATCGACGATCACCAGCCCATGCGTCGCATCCACCGCTTGCTGGATGCTATCGTTGCGATTGCGACCGCGGAAGACCTGACAGTGCACACCGTCGCACACTTCGAACCCTTCCAGCACGTGCTTGCGCATGTTGGTGAGCGCGTAGGTGCGGCAACCAACGCTCTGCAACTTGTAGTATTCGATATGGTGCTCCTTTCCTGCTTCAGCGCTCACCACACCAGCGGTGTACGACTCGAGCGGAAGGCGATCGACGAGCAACAGCTTGCCGTCCACGATGCTCGCCTCCAGCACGCCGGGATAGGTGCGCTCCGCCTCCTTGCGATCCAGCGGCCGCATCCGGAAACCGCCGCCGTTCGGCACCACTTCGATCTTCTTCGCGGTGACCGTGAACGCAAGCGACTTCGCAATGATGCTTCCGCCGGAAAGTTCGATCCGCAGCCCATCGTTCGCTCGCAGTTCGCCCTTGCGCACACCATCCGCCAGTACGGATGAAGTGCCGCGAGCGGTCATCACGATCACCTGCGATACGGGACGCTCGCGATACAAGCCCACGCGCATTTCGCGATCAGCGGAAGGCGATTGCGCCCACGCTGCGGAGACCGCGAGCCAGAAGAGAACAACGATTGAACGCAGCATCGGGTAAGCGGTGCCAAAGGTACCGGAGCCGGTTACCAGCCTAGGACGACGACGCCAGACTTTTCCACACGCTGGCGGCTACGGCGGCAGAAGCACCGGGTCCACCCAGCTTCTGCTGGAGCGCGGTGAGGTCGGCGAGCATGGCGCTGCGGTACGGACCTTCTGCAAGCAGGCGCTCCAGTTCAGCGCTCATCGTTTCCACGGTGAGATCGTCCTGGATCAATTCACGCACCACCTCCCGCTCCATGATCAGGTTCACGAGGCTGATGAACTTGATGTCCACCAACCGCTTGGCGATCCACACGTTCAACGCACTTCCGCTGTAGCATACCACTTCCGGTATCCCGAAGAGCGCGGTTTCAAGGGTTGCGGTACCGCTGGTGACCAATGCAGCGCGCGCATATCGGAGTACATCGGAGGTGCGGCCCTTCACCACGGTGATCGATGATCCATCCAAGTGCTCCGTGTAGGCTTCATCCGGTACGGAAGGTGCTGCTGCGAGAACGAAACGCTCCTGTGGAAAACGCTTCGCCACCCGCGCCATCAACGGCAATACACGCGCGATCTCCTGCCTGCGACTGCCGGGCAACAAGGCAACGACCGGACGTCCGTCATCACCCGGCAATGGCACCAACCGGGTCTTCCCTTCCTGTTCGATCGCATCCAACAACGGGTGACCAACGAAGTCCACCTGCATACCGTAGCGCGCGTACCATTCCTTCTCGAACGGCAGGATGACGTACATGCGATCCACCACCTTCTTGATCGTGTGCACTCGCCCCTTCTTCCATGCCCATACCTGCGGGCTGATGTAATAGTGAACGGGGATCCCCTTCGCATGTGCCCACTCCGCTATGCGCAGGTTGAAGCCGGGATAATCGATGAGGATCAGCGCATCGGGTTTGAAGGTCTCGATATCCTGCTTGCACGAATCGATGTTGCGAAGGATGGTGCGCAGGTTCATGATCACCTGCGTGAAGCCCATGAAGGCGAGCTCGCGGTAGTGCTTCACCACTTCGGCACCCGCTGCGGCCATACGGTCGCCTCCCCAAGCGCGGATCTCCAACTTCTCCCCGACCGCTCCCGCGAACAACTCACGCACGAGGTTGCCGCCGTGCAGATCGCCGCTGGCTTCTCCTGCGATGATGTAGATCCGCTTTCCCATCAGAACCAAAGCACAACGATGGCGATGGCATAAACGAAGCTCGCCAGGATGACCCCTCTCATGGCCTTGTACCGATCCTTGCGATCGAACCAGAAGAAGAGCGGGAGGTTCGCGATGAGCGAAAGGGAAAGGATGGGCGACTGGTATTCGCGCGTGCCGAAGAAGAGATCCTGGACGAATTCACGCAGTTCCAAATGCGGACGGATCGCCGTGACGTAGATGAGCCCGTAGAAGAAGAAGCCGGCGATGGGCGCAAGCAAACCGGTGATGATGCCGAGCACCTGGTTATCCGATCGCATGGCCCCACGTGTTCAGCTGTGCGATGGCGTGGTGCGCCGTCATGTCGTACTGCACCGGCACCATGCTCACGTATCCATTGTTCACGGCCCATACATCGGTATCCTCGCCTTGGTCCTCACTTCGGAACTCGCCCTTGAGCCAATAGTATTCCTTATGACCGGGATCCAGTCGCGTTTCGAACTCGTCCTCCCAATTGGCTTTGGCCTGGCGGCAAACACGAATGCCCTTCAGCGCTGTACCCTGGTTCCTGGGAATGTTCACGTTCAGGCAGGTGCCTGCTGCAATACCCTGCTTGATCGCGTTCGCCACCACGTTGCGCACCACCGGCCGCACCTGTGAGAAGTCCGCTTCGATACCATGGTCCATCAAGCTGAAGCCGATGCTCGGGATCCCTTCCATCGCACCCTCGACCGCTGCGCTCATGGTACCGCTGTAGAGCACATTGATGCTGATGTTGCTTCCATGGTTGACCCCGCTCACCAGCAGGTCCGGGCGCTTGCCACCGAGCAGCTTGTAGATGGCCAGCTTCACGCAATCCACCGGTGTGCCGCTGCAGCTCCAGGCTTCCACTCCTGCGGTCATCCCGGACACCGTTCCAGGAAGTTCCACCTTCTGCAACCGCAGGAAGCTGTGGATCGTGATGGCGTGGCCCATGGCGCTCTGCGGTTTGTCCGGCGCCACCACCAGCACACGACCAAAGGCCTTCACTTCTTCCACCAAGGTGCGAATACCCGGCGCGAAGATGCCGTCGTCGTTGGTGACGAGTATCAAAGGGAGATCTGCCATAGGCGCGCAAAACTACCCGACAGAGAGCATGTGCCCATGTGAGCCACGCACAAGCCCAAGCACCGTGTAAGCATGTGCCCATTCTCCAGCGATGATCACCTTCGCCGACCCATGCGCACATGAGCACATGGCCACATGTCCACATGAAGCACGCGATCCACCCTCCCAACGCCGCCAAGCCACTGGCACCGTACACGCCCGCCATCACCACCGGTGACCTTGTCTTCCTCAGCGGCCAGATCGCGCTGGACGAGCATGGCAACCTGCACATGAGCGACATCGCAACCGAAACGCGCCGTGTGATGGACAACATCGGCACCTTGCTGCAGGCCGCCGGGCTCGATCACTCGCACCTCGTGAAGGTGACCATCTTCTTGAGCGACATGACGCACTACGCTGCGGTGAACGAAGTGTACGGAACGTACTTCAAGGATACGCCGCCAGCAAGGGAAGCCGTGGCGGTGAAAGGACTGCCACGCGGGGTGAACGTGGAGGTCAGCGGTATCGCTGTGCGCTAGCGCCCGCCATCACGCCAGTCGCTTCAACTGGCTCCCGTAAACTGCGGTAACCGCCACGGTCATGATCGGGCCCATGACACCGAGCAGTTCCCAAGGCAGGATGAGGTGCGGGGCGAAGATGCCCAGCAACTGCGCTGCGGCGTAGAGGTAGAAGCCTGTCTTCTTGCCCCGCCAGATACCGATGCCACCAAGAAGGCGCAGCACCGTTCGCCCGAGATAGATGAGCATGAGCGCCGCTCCGCTGTTGTAAAGGATCGGGATGAAGTTCTCCAGGAGTTCGATGTCCTCCGCGGACATGTACTGCATGGCACCCTGCTGGAAGATCGCCTCGAAATCCTCCAAGGGCATTTGCTGCACCTGGAGCATGCCCAACGCGCCGATGCCGTAGATGAGGATGAAGAGACCGGCATTGATGAAGGTGAGGATGCCGAGCACGGTGAGCACATCGGGCCGCTTGGTGCTGCCGTTGGCGTCGGGGAGGAATTGGGTGGCCATGTTCGTGGCGAAACTAATGGTGGGAAAATGAAGAACCCCGCTCCGGGAAGGAACGGGGTTCTTCGTAGTTCAGAAAAATGTCAACGCATCATCATTGCGGCCAGCCCACCGAAGATGAACATGAGGAGGTAAAACAGGCACGATAGGGCAGCCCATGAACTGTACATGCGAGCGAGTTCAGCCGCGAAAAGTGACGCCGTCAGACCCCACCGGACCGTGCGGCGTCCCCCCCCCCCCCCCCCCCGCCCCCCCCCAAACCCCCCCCCGGCGCACCCCCGCCCCCCCCCCGCCCCCCCGCCCCCCCCCCCTCCCCCCCCGTTTGGGGGTGCCCCCCCCCGCCCCCCCCCCCCCCCCCCCCCCCCCCCCCCCCCCCCCCGCCGGGGCGGGGGGCGGTCCCGCCCCCCCCCCCCCCCCCCCCCCCCCCCCCCCCCCCCGCGGGGCCCCCCCCCCCCCCCGGGACACCCCCCCCCGACCCCCCCCCCCCCCCCCCCCCCCGAACCCCCCTTGGGCCCGGACTCCCCCCCCCTTGGGGGTCCCCCGGGGGGCCCCCCCCCCCCGGGGGGGGGGGTTTGTGCGGGGGGGGGGGTTCCCCCCGCGCGGGGGGGGGGGTGGGGGGGCTCGGCCTCCCGGTCCCCCCCCCGAAAGGGGGGGGGGGCCGCGGGGGGGCGCGCCGGCCCCGGCCCGCGGGGGGGGGGGGCCGCCCGGGGCGGGGGAGGGCCCCCCCTCCCTCGCTCCCGCCCGGTTCCTGCCGTCCCGCACAATGAAAACGGCACTAAAAATCGCGCCCCAAAGTCCGAATTCCCCGCCCATAACGATTGGAACTACGATGCCCAATAGCTGTGCCGGTATAGACATAGAAGCCCGTCTTCTTCAGCTTCCACATCATGAACACCCCCACCAAGCCGATAGCGTTAGCACCAAGCCGATGCCGAAGATCATTGGCAATGACCCCTGCTCTTCGAACCGGCGGCGTCCAGTCCGGCCTGAGCTGTCTCAATCTGCTCCATCAATGCGGGGTCGCCGGATTCAGCTGCTGCTTCAGAAGCTGCCCCTACAACAGCCCCCGCAGCCATACCAAGAGCACCGCCTACAATGGAAAAACCTGCAGCGATGAAGCTGAGGATGCACAGTACGGTCAAGAAGGTTGGGCGCGCGGGCGCGCCAGTGGTCGTGGTATCGCTCATTTCAAGGAGAGGTTTGGTTTGCGGCCAAGATAGACCCACCCCGCACGTGTGCAAACCCGCCCCTCCCCGCTAGTTACCCACAGGCTTTCCATGATCGCTACATTCGCCGCCCCGGCAAGCCGCCGGAATTCCCCCATCGACCATGAGCTACGATGTCATCGTTCTCGGCAGTGGCCCCGGAGGCTACGTTGCCGCAATCCGTGCCAGCCAATTGGGCTTGAAAACCGCCATCGTGGAACGCGAAAGCCTCGGTGGCATCTGCCTCAACTGGGGCTGTATCCCCACCAAAGCGCTGCTCAAGAGCGCCCAAGTGTTCGAGTACATCAACCACGCGAAGGATTACGGCATCACCGTAGCCGCTGGTTCACCGGATATGAAGGCCATCATTGCCCGTAGCCGAAGTGTGGCCGATGGGATGAGCAAGGGCGTGACCTTCCTCATGAAGAAGAACAAGATCGACGTGATCATGGGCACCGGGAAACTGCAGCCCGGCAAGAAGATCGAAGTGACCGGTGCTGACGGTAAGAAGCAGGTGTTGGAGGGCAAGCACATCATTGTGGCCACCGGCGCACGCAGCCGCGAATTGCCCGCCTTGAAGCAGGATGGCAAGAAGATCATCGGCTACCGCGAAGCGATGGTGCTCGCGGAGCAACCCAAGAGCATGGTGGTGGTGGGTAGCGGGGCCATCGGCAGCGAGTTCGCCTATTTCTACAACGCCATCGGAACCAAAGTGACGCTGGTGGAGTTCCTGCCGAACGTGGTACCCGTGGAGGACGAAGACGTGAGCAAACAGTTGGAGAAGAGCTTCAAGAAACAAGGGATCGATGTGATGGTCTCTTCGGAAGTGACCAACGTGGATACCAAAGGCAAGGGCTGCGTGGTGACGATCAAGAACGCCGCGGGCGAGAAGAAGGTGGAGTGCGACATCGTGCTGAGCGCGGTGGGTATCGCGGCCAACATCGAAGGCATCGGACTCGAAGAAGTGGGCATCGTCACGGACAAGGGCAAGATCAAAGTGGATGGTCACTACGCCACCAACATCCCAGGGTACTACGCCATTGGCGATGCAACACCGGGCCAGGCGCTGGCGCACGTTGCCTCTGCCGAAGGCATCATTTGCGTGGAGAAGATCGCGGGGCAGAACCCGCACACACTGGACTACGGCAACATTCCCGGTTGCACCTATTGCTCCCCCGAAGTGGCCAGCGTGGGCATGACGGAGAAGCAGTGCAAGGAAAAAGGATTGGATATCAAAGTGGGCAAGTTCCCCTTCAGTGCCAGTGGCAAAGCCAGTGCTGCTGGGGCTAAGGACGGATTCGTGAAGCTGATCTTCGATGCCAAGTACGGCGAGTTGCTGGGCGCGCACATGATCGGCATGAACGTGACCGAGATGATCGCCGAGTGCGTGAGCATTCGCAAGTTGGAGACCACCGGCCACGAGATCATCAAGACCGTGCACCCGCACCCGACCATGAGCGAAGCCATCATGGAAGCAGCAGCGGCGGCCTACGGCGAGGTCATTCATTTGTAAAGTGCTGCGTCTTTGTCATGGTGAGCTTGTCGAACCATGACGTGAGGTCACCCTTCGACAAGCTCAGGGTGACACAGGCACCATGTGCGGCATAGCCGGTTCATACCAATTAGACCCCAGCCGACCAGCAACGGGCGATCGGATCGCAGCGGCGTTGCGTTGTATCGCTCATCGCGGCCCTGACGATGAAGGTGTTTACACAGCTGGCCGTGCGGTGCTCGGTCATCGGCGTCTGAGCATCATCGACACAACGAGCGCGGGTCACCAACCATTCACCCTTCGACCCTTCGACTCCGCTCAGGGCAAGCCTCAGGGTGACAACGAACGCTACACCATCGTTTTCAACGGTGAGGTCTTCAACTTCCAGGAGCTGCGTGCGAAGCTCGAAGCGCAGGGACATTCCTTCCGCAGCACCAGCGATACGGAGGTAGCCCTGCTGCTTTTTGCCTTGAAAGGTCCCTCGTTCCTGCAAGACCTCAATGGCTTCTTCGCGCTTGCGATCCATGACAAGGAGAAGGACGAACTCTTCCTTGCGCGTGATCGCTTCGGCGTGAAGCCGCTCTTGTGGTGCGAGCACGACGGTCGCTTCCTGTTCGCGAGCGAGATGAGGGCATTGCTTGCGCTGGGTGCTCCACGCACGATCGACCCGGTTTCGCTGCGGATGTTCTTCACCCATTATTACATCCCCGCGCCTTATAGCATGCTCCGTGACGTGCACAAGCTGAAGCCGGGCCATGCGATCACGATCTCGGCCAGCGGAACCAAGCTGGAACGCTGGTACAATGCCGAGGAAGCCGCGCGTGCAACAGCGCCAGCACCAAACACTGCCAAGCACCTGCACGAACTGCTCGATGATGCCGTGCGGATCCGCCTCATCAGCGATGTACCCATCGGCACCTTCCTCAGCGGCGGGCTCGATAGCAGCATCATCTCCGCGCTGGCCAAACGCCACAAACCGGACCTGAAAACGTTCAGCATCGGCTATCGGGACACCTATTACGATGAGACACCGTACGCCGAGATCGTGGCAAAGCACCTCGGTACGGAGCACACCACGTTCACCTTGGGCAATGAGGACCTCGCCGAGAATTACCACGGCCTGCTCGCCAGCATCGATGAGCCTTTCGCCGACCAAAGCGCCCTGCCGAGCTATGTATTGAACAAGCTCACGCGTGCTCATGTCATTGTGGCATTGAGCGGTGATGGCGCAGACGAGGTCTTCGGGGGCTACCGCAAGCACCAAGCGGAACTGCGTGTGCAGGATCCGGGCATCGTCGAGCGACTCGCATTGATCGGCGCACCCCTCTGGCGGGCGCTCCCCAAGTCGCGCAACAACGCGCTCACCGACCGATTCCGCCAACTGGACCGGTACGCGCGAACTGCAAAACTTTCCAAGGAGGAGCGCTACCTCCTGCTCGCGTCTTGGGATGATGAACTGGATGCTGGTGCGCTGGTGCGTTCTGGACCCGACGATCCCGCCTTTGCGATGAGAAGGCGAACGATCACAGCTCCGCTGGGCGAGCACAAGGACCTCAACGGTCTGCTATGGGCCGATATGCATACCGTGCTCACGGATGACATGCTCTACAAAGTGGACCTAACCAGCATGGCCCATGCACTGGAGGTGCGCACGCCCTTTCTCGATCGTCGCGTGGTGGAGTTCGCCTTCTCGCTTCCAGCAAAAGCCAAGTTCCACAAGGGCTCCGGGAAACACCTGCTGCGCGCCGCGTTCGGCGAGCTGCTTCCGAACGTTACGCTTACGCGCGCCAAACGTGGCTTCGAGGTACCGCTCACCCCGCTGCTGCAAGGGCCATTAAGGCACTTGGTGGATCAATGTCGCGATCCGGAAATGCTGGCCACGGCCGGGTTGGAGCCCCTGGCAGTGGATCGCCTGCTCGCTCGTTTCCACAGCGCCGATCCGGGCAGTTCGCAGGCAACCGTGCATGCCTTGATCGTCTACATGACGTGGTGGAAAGCCCACCTCACCTGACCGCTTCCGCGCAAAAGGCGCGGCTATCTTCGCCCGCCGCATTTCGCCCATGCCCCGTATCCTACGCATCATCAATCGGTTCAACCTGGGCGGGCCCACGCACAACGCAGCGTATCTCACACGCTACCTACCCGGCGAATTCGAGACCCTCCTTGTCGGAGGGAGCCAGGAAGCCACCGAAGAAGGCAGTCACCATATCCTGAGTTCCCTTGGTGTGGAGCCAATGATCCTGCCGGAACTACAGCGTGAAGTGGCCCCTTGGCGTGATCGTGGAGCCTACCGCCGCATCAAACAGCTGATCAAGGACTTCAAGCCGGATATCGTGCATACCCATGCCGCCAAAGCAGGTGCTGTGGGCCGCATGGCCGCCGCGGATCTTGGGGTGAAGGCGATCGTTCACACCTTCCACGGCCACGTCTTCCACAGCTACTTCGGGCCGGTGCGCACGGCGCTCTACAAGAACATCGAACGTTTCCTCGCGAAGCGCTCTTCGAGCATCATCGCCATCAGCGACAAGCAGAAACAGGAGTTGGTGGAAGAGCACCGCATTTGCGGGGAGGAAAAAGTGAGCGTGATCCCGTTGGGTTTCGATCTGAGCCGCTTCCAGGAAGAGCAGACCCGCAAGCGCGCGCTGTTCCGTCGGGTTTACGGCGTGGCCGATGACGAGATCGCCATTGGCATCGTGGGGCGATTGGTCCCCATCAAGAACCACGACCTTTTCTTGGATGTCATCGCCCGTGTGAGCAAGGCCACCGGCAGGAAGATCCGCGCGTTCGTGGTGGGCGATGGGGAGGAGCGCGAACGCTTGCAGGAACGGGTTACCGAACTGGGCCTGAGCCAAGCGAGCGGGCCCTACTTCAACGGACATGGCTTTGGCCATGGAGTGAACGGTAAACCCGTTGTGGCACGGGCCACTATCACCTTCACCAGTTGGATCAAGGAGGTGGACATCGTGAATGCCGGTGTGGACATCATCATGCTCACCAGTTTGAACGAGGGAACCCCCGTGAGCTTGATCGAGGCACAGGCCAGCAACCGCCCGATCGTGAGCACGCGTGTGGGGGGGATCGAGAACGTGGTGGTACCTGGTCGAACCGCGCTGCTGAGCGAAAGCGGTGACGTCGATGGCCTGGCGGCCCAGCTCACCGCGTTGGTCGAAAGCGACGAGCAACGCCGTGACATGGGCGATGGGGGTTGGGCGCACGTGCGCGACCGCTACCACTACGGTCGCTTGGTGGAGGACACCGCCCAACTGTACCGCTCGCTGCTAGCCTGATGGGGGCTCGCATGGAACGTTACTTTTGCCCACCTATGGAACGCGCCTTTCGCCCCTTGTGGGCTTGGGTCCTTTGCGGGGCCTTCTTGTGGACCGGTTGCACGATCAACCGGGACATCATGTTCAAGACCCCGACGGACCATCAGTTCGATGCGTACACCGACTCCTCGTCGAAGGACCTCATCCTGCAGCCGAACGACATGCTCCAGTTCCGGCTTTTTGCGAACGACGGGTTCAAGATGATCGATCTGGTGAGCGATGGTACCGCACAGGATGTGAACCGCCAGAACCGGAACGTCTTCCTCTACACCGTGGATGGGCAAGGGTTCACGAAGTTGCCGCTGTTGGACCGCGTACCGCTCTCCGGAATGACCATCAAGGAGGCAGAACTCTCTTTGGAAGAACAGTACTCCAAGTACTACAACCGTCCGTTCGTCCAGTTGATGGTGATGAACCGACGAGTGGTCGTGTTTCCAGGTGGTGGTGGAGACGCGAGAGTGGTGGAACTCGAGAACAACAACACCACGCTTCTGGAGGTCCTCGCACAAGCCGGTGGCGTCAGCAAGCGCGGTGATGCGCGCAGGGTCAAGTTGTTCCGCCGACTTCCGAACGGGAAACGCTCCGTTCACCAGTTCGACATGAGCGATATCGATGGACTGCCGTTCGCCGACATCGTCATGCAAGGAGATGATGTCCTTTACGTGCAGCCCAACCCCGATCTAGCGCGCGAGGTGCTGGCCGATCTCACCCCCGTGATTACCCTGCTAACCAGCATCGTGCTGGTGATCGGTGTTGTACGTGGCTTCAACTAAGCCAAGCCGCGCATGCTCAGCGAGGACATCAGCCAGCGCAACGTCAGTTTCGAGAGCTACAAGCAGCGCATCACCAATTTCAGCAACGAGTTTGAGCTCGGGCTGTTCCTGTACATCCTGCGCCGCAGCCTGTTGTGGATCTTCCTGGTGATGCTACTGGCGATAACCACCGCCTTGCTCTACCTCAAGTACACGGCCCCGATCTACGAGGCGCGCACCATCCTGCAACTCAGCGAAAGCAACACCGCCAAGCAGGTGCTGAGCATGCCAACGTTCGCGGAGGACAAGAACCTCTCGGTGGACGTGGAGTTGATGCGCTCGCGTTTGTTCCTGGAGATGGCCCTCGACCGGCTACCGCTGCAAGTGAGCTACTTCAACCGGGGCCAGATCCTCACCACGGAGTATTACACCCAGTCGTTCTTCACGCTCAAGGACCTGGTCGTTGGTGATAGCGCCATCCTGGACCAACCCGTTTTCCTGAACCTTTCCCGACCGGAGCAGATCGGCATCTCCTACAGCATAGGAGGTACACCCTACCAAGGGGATTTCGGACGGAGCGAAGCCATCCGCACTCCGCATTTCAGTTGCAGGGTGGAATTGACCCCGCATCCGATCCTGACCCAGCCCACCGAGGAGGTCAATCTCTATTTCCGCATCAATTCGAAGAACCGCCTCCTCGATCGGTACGCTTCGCAATTGATCGTGAAGATCCTGGACCCTTCAGCCAAGACCGTCGATATATCGTGCAGGGACCAGAATCCGCTGATCGCACGAGACGTCGCACAGTCCATGTCCGAGACCTTCATCGATTATGATGTGAACCGACAAGGAGAAAGCGCGCAGAGCATCATCCAGTTCATCCGGAACCAGAAGGACACGGTGTTCGAACAACTGCGCAATTCGGAGTACAGCCTGCAGCAATTCAGGATGGAGAACCGCGTGGCCGACCTGGAGCAATTGACACCGCTTTACCTGGAGCGGTCCTCGAAGTACGAGGATGACCTGGTGCGACTGACCCTGGACATCGAGCTGCTCAAGGCATTGGAGACCGCGACCGATCGGCCCTTGGGCGAGATCGACGCGCACGAACTGCTACCCCTGCTATTGGGAACCAAGTACGAAGCCACGCTTGCCGGGCCATTGAAGGACCTGCGCGACCTGTTGCAGAAGCGTGCGGAGGTGAACGCGGAGGCCACCCCCATACACCCCATGGCGAAGGACATGGAGCACCGGGTGAGCCTGCAGAAAAAAGTACTGTTGCAGACCGTGCGGCGGATGCACCAATCCGCCCAATCACAGTTCGACGAGCTGAACGACCAGCTGGTCGGCTTTGACAAGCAGTTCCGCAACCTGCCCTTGAAGGAACTCGACTACGCACGCATCGAACGTGTGTTCAAGATCAACGAGAAGTACTACACATTTTTGCTCGAAAAGGACATCGAGTACCGGATCAGCAGGGCCGGCTTCGTGCCGGAGAACCGCATTCTGCAGAGCGCCGGCATCCCGTCCGGGCCCATTTCCCCGAACCGCAACATGGTGCTGGTGTCATACATCGTCACGGGATTCATCATCTGCTTCCTCATCCTGCTCGTGCGCTACATCATGCACGACAACATCACATCGTTGCACGACATCGCCAAGCTCAGCAACGCCAGCATCGGCATCCTTGGAATGATCCCCAAGTACAAGAAGGAGATCCCCATTTCGCAGTTGCTCATCGACAAGAACCCCAAATCGCTCATCGCGGAAGCGTTCCGCAGCGTGCGAACGAACATGCAGTTCGTGGACAACAGTCCTGGACCCAAAGTGATCGCGATCACCAGCACCATCAGCGGTGAGGGCAAGACCTTCGTCGCGATCAACCTCGCCGGTATCATCTCCTACAGCGGCAAACGGGTGATCATCCTTGACCTTGACATGCGCAAACCGAAGATCCATCTGGGCTTCGATGTGGACAACATACGCGGCATGAGCACGGTGCTCATCGGCAAGGACACGCTGGACAACTGCATCCGGAAAAGCAGTTTGGAAAACCTCGACTTCATCACCGCCGGACCCATTCCCCCGAACCCATCGGAACTCATCATCGGACAGCGGATGACCTCGGTTCTCGCGGAACTCAAGACCCGCTATGACATCGTCCTTCTCGACAATCCGCCCGTGGGCCTGGTGACCGATGGACTGCCCATGGTGCAGCTCGCGGATTATCCGATCTACATCTTCCGATCGGACTACAGCAAGAAACAATTCGTGCAGAACGTGGACCGCCTCATCAATGAAAACAGCATCAAGCGGCTCACGTGCATCCTCAATGGCGTGGACATCGACCGCAACAAGTACGGGTACAACTACGGTTATGGCTATGGCTACGGTTATGGCTACGGCTATAGCGGGGGGTACTATGAGGAGCGCGGCACCAAAGCGCGCAGCGGCTTGTTCGGGTGGCTCTTTGGTGGTGGATGATGCGAACGGAAAAACTCGCGATCGAGGGGCTGCTTTTATTGCGGCCGCGCGTCTTCACCGATGAACGGGGTTCCTTCATGGAAACCTGGAACGAGATGACCTTCCGCGAGCACGTTGGCGACCATCGGTTCGTGCAGGACAACGAGAGCACTTCACGCAAGGGGGTGCTGCGTGGTCTCCACTTCCAACTGGCTCCGCATGCGCAGGGCAAATTGGTGCGGGCCGTTGCGGGTGCCGTCATGGACGTGTGCGTGGACATCCGTACGGCAAGCCCCACGTTCGGTGAACACGTGAAGGTGTTGCTCAGCGCTTCGGAACGCACCATGCTCTGGATCCCCCCCGGGTTCGCGCATGGCTTCGTGGCACTGGAGGAGAACACCGTTTTCACCTACAAGTGCACCGCGCCGTACCACCCGGCTGCTGAGCGGACCATCCTGTGGAACGACCAGGACCTTGCCATCGATTGGGGGGTCGTGGACCCGATCGTGAGCGCCAGGGACCGCGACGGCTTCGCCTTCTCAGGAGCGTGGGCGACCTCCAACTCATAGCCGCACCATGTACAGCGGTACACAGCTCTTTCTCATCTACTCCGGCCTCTTCTTCGCGGCACTGGTCTTCAGCCTGCTGATCTTCTCGCTCTTCATGCGGTTCGCGCGCACGCTCGGCATCCGCGAGAAGGACCAGATGCTCGTGCGCTGGAGCAGCCGCTCGAAACCGGCGTTCGGAGGTATCGGGTTCTTCATCCTTTTCCTGGTGTCCTTCACCCTCCACGGCGTCATCTTTCCCGGTGAAGGCAGCGCGGCGCTGCGCCCTGAACTGCTCGGCCTGCTCGCGGCCACTTCGCTCGGTTTCCTCATGGGCCTGGCGGATGACGCCTACAACACCAAGCCGCTGCTGAAGTTCCTGGTGCAAGTAGCGTGCGGTGCCATTCTGGTCGCATCGGGCACGTGCATCGACCTGTTCGAGAAACAATGGCTCAACGTCGCCATCACCATCTTCTGGGTGGTGGGCATGATGAACTCCATCAACATGCTCGACAACATGGACGGGATCACCACGGTGGTATCCATGGCCATCCTCGCTGCGACCGTGGTGTGCATGATCACCACCGATGCCGTTGACCCCGTGTACATGGTGCTCATGGTCGGCACCATGGCATCATTGGGCGGCTTCCTCTTCTTCAACTGGAACCCGAGCCGCATGTACATGGGTGATACCGGCAGCCAGTTCCTCGGCGTGCTGTTGGCCTTCGTGGGTATCCGTTTCTTCTGGAACGCGCCCTCCCCCATGGGTTCATGGGAACCTGCCCGCCAGTTCGTCCTGCCCGTGCTCGTGTTCCTGCTACCCATCGTTGATACCACGGTGGTCTCCATCAACCGCATCGCGCGCGGGCACAGCCCGTTCGTGGGAGGTCGGGATCATACCACACACCACCTCAGCTACCTGGGGCTCAGTGATGGACAGGTGGCGCTCACCTTCATCGGCCTGTCCCTGCTCAACGTCTTCCTTACTTTCGTCGTGTTCCGTTTTGTGGATGCCTGGCGGAACCTCCACACCCTGATCTTCGTTTCGTACGCCTTGCTCGTTTTCGCCACCCTGTTCATCATCACCCGCCGATCCAAAGCCCCCCTCGAGGACGAGGAACAGACCCAACCGTGAAGACCGCCCTCCGCACCCTCAGTTGGACCCTGCTGCTGCTTTGCGGCTCGGCCTTGTTGAACCTGCTCGCTTTCGGAACCACGGAAGAGGGTACCGATCTCGACCACCTGCGGAACTTCAATGATGGCTACAAGGTCTTTTCCCTCACGCTGCCGAACGAACTGACCTTCTGCGATGAGGCCGTGCCGATGGACCGCATCGATGTGCGCGAGCGGTTGGACCGCGAGCTCCTCGTGAACACCTATTGGCAGAGCAATACGCTGCTCGCTCACAAACGGGCCAATCGCTGGTTCCCACTGATCGAAGAAGTGCTGAAACGCGAAGGCGTGCCGGACGATCTGAAGTACATCGCGCTCATCGAGAGCGGCCTCACGAACGTGGTATCGCCGATGGGTGCCACAGGCTACTGGCAGTTCATGAAGGAGACCGCCGACCATCACGGATTGGAGGTCAACGCCGAAGTGGATGAGCGCTACCATGTGGAGAAAAGCACCGAGGCGGCATGTCGCTACTTGAAGAACAGCTATGCCAAGTATGGCAGTTGGGCGCTGGCAGCTGCCAGCTACAACCTCGGTCAAGGAGGTGTTGACAAGCAACTCGGTCGCCAAAAACAGGAGAACTACTTCGACCTGCTACTGCCCGAGGAGACCGCGCGCTATGTGTTCCGGATCCTGGCCATGAAGGAGATCATCCGCGACCCCGAACGGTATGGCTTCCATTTGCGGCCCAAGGACCTCTACCCGCCCTATGTAACGCGCTCGGTGACGGTGAACACCCCCATCCCGGACCTCGCCGACTTCGCCCTGCAACAGAACACCGACTACAAGACGCTGAAGCTGCTCAATCCCTGGTTGCGCGACACCAAACTGAGCAACCGCGAAGGACGCACCTACGTGCTTCTGTTACCTGCGGAGGGTTTCCACGACGCTGCTACAGAGTAGCTTCGCGGTCCACTTTTTCCCGCTCGACCGACCTTGGAGACCGCCCTGAAGCCGGAGCCCGACGCACCCGGCACCGATCGATCCGCAGATGAGTACATCGAGGTCTTGGGCGCGCGCGTCCATAACCTGAAGAACATCGATGTGCGCATACCGCGCGACAAGCTGGTGGTGATAACCGGCCTCAGCGGAAGCGGCAAGAGCAGCCTCGCCTTCGACACCATCCATGCCGAAGGACAGCGCCGGTACATCGAGACCTTCAACGCCTACGCGCGCCAGTTCCTGGGTGGGATCGAACGCCCGGATGTGGACCTGATCACCGGCCTTAGCCCGGTGATCGCCATCGAACAGAAGACCATCAGCCGCAATCCGCGCAGCACCGTTGGCACTGTGACGGGAGATCTATGACCTGCTTCGGTTGCTCTATGCCCGTATAGGAGATGCATACAGCTACGTGACCGGTGAAGCGATGGTGCGTTACAGCGATCAACGGATCCTGGACCTTATTGCGGAGGACTTCGGCGACAAGGAGATCCTCGTGCTGGCTCCGATCGTCCGGGGACGCAAGGGCCATTACCGCGAGCTGTTCGAGCAACTGTTGCGTCAGGGTTTCTTGCGCGCACGAGCGGATGGTGAGGTGATCGACCTCACATCGCGTCCGCGCTTGGACCGTTACAAAGTGCACGACATCGAGCTCGTTGTGGACCGCATCAAGGTGACCGAAGCAACCGCAAGCGCCTCGCCGACACCACCGCCACTGCCATGAAGTACGGCAAGGGTAGTTTGATGGTGGTGGGTGTGAAGGGCGGCGATCCGCGCTACCTGAGCCGCCACCTCATGTGCCCAACGAGCGGCATCGCGTACGAAGAACCCGAACCGAACCTGTTCAGCTTCAACAGCCCGTACGGTGCATGTCCCAAGTGCAGCGGACTGGGACAGGTGACCGAGGTGGCCTTCGACAAGATCGTTCCCGATCGCAAGAAGAGCATTCGCAAAGGCGCTATTCTCGCGTTGGGCAGCTATAAGAGCAGTTGGGTCTTCAAACAGGTGGAGGCCGTGCTGGAGAACTTCGGGTACGACCTGGACACACCGGTGGAGGAAATGGAGGATGCCGTGCTCGCATCCCTTCTCAACGGAATGGACGAACCGTTGCGGGTGAGCAGCAATGTGGGCCTCAGCGATCGCACCGTACAATTCGAAGGGATCATCCCCTTCATCCTTGAGCAGGCCGAGGAAGGACCGAAAGCCGCCCAGAAGTGGGCCGCTGGTTTCACGCACATGGTCGCCTGTCCGGAGTGCAAGGCGCACGCCTGAAGAAGACCGCCTTGCATTTCCGCATCGCCAGCAGGAACATCCATGAACTGGCAACGTCCTCGATAAGCGATCTGCACAGCTTCATGGGCGGATTGGTGGACCAACTGGATGGCAAGAAGGCCGTGATCGCGCGCGAAGTGGTGAAGGAGATCACCGCGCGAAGCGGATTCCTGCTGGATGTGGGCCTTGAATACCTCACGCTGGACCGCAGCGCACGATCGCTCAGTGGCGGTGAGGCACAGCGGATCCGGCTGGCCACGCAGATCGGCAGCCAACTCACCGGGGTGCTCTACATCCTGGACGAGCCGAGCATCGGTTTGCACCAGCGCGATGACCAACGCTTGATCGCCAGCCTGCGCAACCTGCGCGATGGAGGCAACAGCGTGATCGTGGTGGAACACGACAAGGAGATGATGATGAGCGCCGATCACCTGATCGATATCGGCCCCGGTGCCGGCGAGCATGGTGGCCGCATCGTCGCGCAGGGCGACCCGAAGAAGCTTGCGCAAGGCGACAGCGTCACCGCGCGCTACCTGCGCAATGAGCTGCGTATCGAGGTACCCCAGGAGCGACGTGCAGGGGAACGGCAAGCGCCTCACGTTGCGCGGCGCAAAGGGCAACAACCTCAAGGATGTGGACGTGGACTTCCCGCTCGGGACCTTCATCTGCGTGACGGGCGTGAGCGGGAGTGGCAAGAGCACCTTGATCGGGGACACCCTCTACCCCATCCTCAGCAAGCACTTCTACCGAAGCGATATGCAACCGCTCGCACACACGGGTGTTCGTGGGCTGGAACACATCGACAAGGTGATCGAGGTGGACCAAAGCCCCATCGGTCGCACTCCACGCAGCAACCCTGCCACCTACACGGGCTTGTTCGATCACATCCGCGAGCTCTTCACGCAGCTGCCCGCCGCCAAGATCCGCGGGTACAAAGCCGGTCGCTTCAGTTTCAATACCGCTGGCGGCCGTTGCGAAACGTGCAAAGGCGCAGGTGTGCGCACCATTGCCATGAATTTCCTTCCCGACGTGGACGTGCCGTGCGAGACCTGTCGAGGGAAACGCTACGACCGCGAAACACTGGAGGTGCGTTTCAAGGGCAAGAGCATCAGCGATGTGCTGGCCATGCCGGTGGAGGAGGCCGCCGTGGTCTTCGCGGATATACCGCAGTTGCACCAGAAGTTGAAGACGCTCTTGGAAGTGGGGCTGGGCTATGTGACGCTCGGCCAGAGCAGCACCACGCTCAGCGGCGGTGAGGCGCAACGCATCAAGCTCGCCACTGAACTGAGCAAGCGCGGCACGGGCAGCACCTTCTACATCCTCGATGAGCCGACCACCGGCCTGCACTTCGATGACGTGAAACAGCTCATCGGTGTCCTGCAACGCCTCGTTGATCAAGGCAACACGGTGCTGGTGATCGAGCACAATATGGACATCATCAAGGTGGCCGATCACCTGATCGACATGGGACCCGAAGGCGGTGCTGGCGGAGGGACCGTGGTGGCGCGCGGCACACCGGAACAAGTGGTGCTCATGGGACGTGGCTACACCGTGCCTTTCTTGCGAAATGAATTGTCCCCTGAGCCTGCCGAAGGGTGAATGCAGGATCCGTGGTTCGACAGGCTCACCACGACAAAACAAACAATATGAAGAACGACCCCAAGCTCAAGGAGGAAAGCGAACGCCGGATCAAGCGTGCCTTCAAGCGCAAAGGCTGGAGCGAAGTGAAGGCCAACGACAGCTGGGCCATCTTCAAGATCATGAGCGAGTTCGTCGAGGGCTTCGAAGCCCTTGGTCGCATCCGCCCCTGTGTGAGCATCTTCGGCAGCGCCCGCACCAAACCCGATACCGCGGAATACACGCTCGCTGAAGAGATCGCCTTCCAACTCACGCACAACGGCGACGGCGAGATCACCGTTGGTGGTGCGGGGATCATGGAAGCCGCCAACAAGGGTGCGCAACGCGGTGGCGGTACAAGCGTGGGCCTCAACATCGAACTGCCTTTCGAACAACAGCCCAATCCGTTCATCGACAAGGAGAAGAGCCTGAACTTCGATTACTTCTTCGTTCGGAAGGTGATGTTCATCAAATACTCGCAGGGCTTCATCGTGCTGCCCGGTGGTTTCGGAACATTGGATGAGCTCTTCGAAGCGCTCACGTTGATCCAGACCCAGAAGATCGGTCGCTTCCCCATCATCCTGGTCGGTCGTAAGTATTGGCAGGGGCTCTATGATTGGATGAAGCAGACCATGGGCGAGAAGCACCACAACATCAATCCGGAGGACCTCGAGCTCTTCAGCTTGGTGGACAAACCCGAAGAGGCGGTGGCGGCGATCGACTCGTTCTACAGCCGCTATATGCTGAAGCCGAACTTCTAGTGAGGGATGTTTCGGGGTTGACAGTTGTCAGGGCTTCGACAGGCTCAGCCGGACAACCTTCCGCCGACAACGGGGAACGACCCTCACCAACACCCCCTCGTTCCTACCAACACCCCCCTGTTGGTACTCGCTATGTGCCATGGGGAACCGCCGCATAGGCTCCGGATACTTTTGGACGCGAGCATGCGCAACGCACGCGCTCCATACCGATCCCTGCCATGGTGAACCAACTCGCACTGCTGATCAACGTGATCGGCGTCCTGCTCGTCAGACTCCTTCTTCCTCGCCGACATCCGCATCAGCCAGAACGTCCCCGCCCACCATGTCGCCCGGCACCGAAGTGCGCGTGACCGTGACGGTGGAAAGGGGGACCTCACCGGCTTCGCGAAAATGCAGATCGACCTGCCGCCGGGAATGACCGCGACCGCGATCGAGACAAAAGGCGCCTCGTTCACCTTTGCCGATGGCAAGGCCAAGTTCATCTGGATGGCGTTGCCCGCCTCTCCCACCTTCAAGATCAGCTACACGTTGGGAGCCGATGCCAGCATGAGCGGCGTGCAGCATATCAATGGTCGCCTCAGCTACATCGAGGACAACGAGCGCAAGACCCATGATATGCTCCACCAGCGTGGTCGATCTGGGCGCGCCCGGCGCAGTGCCCGTTGCCCAAACCGAAGTGGTGCCGGAGGAACACGTCAACAACGACCTCGTGAGCGCCGCTGGTGGTGCTCCTGCCGGTACCGATGCCATGGCCGTGATCATCAGGCCAGCGGCATCGCATCCATGCAAGGCGAAGGCGGCGTCAGCGGCACGCGCACGATCACCCCTGTTACGGAAAAGGAAATGCTGATCGAGGTGGTCGTCAAGAAAGGTGACATCCGTGGCTTCGGTAAGCTGCAGGAGACCATTCCGCAGGGATTCACCGCGCTGGAGAAGAGCAGCAACGAGGCCATCTTCACCGCACAGGACCGCATTGTGAAGTTCGTGTGGCTGAACCTGCCCGCAGCGAACGAATTGAAGATCGTGTACAAGCTGCGCGCGAACGAAAAGCCGGAAGGTGAGTACAGCATCGATGGCGAGTTCGGCTACCTGCTGAACGATGAGACCCAAAAGGCCGTGCTCGGAACGAGCAAGTTCTTCATCGGACCAAAGGCCTTGGAGATCCTCGCCCAGATGCAGCAGGCGAGCGAGGCAGCCAAACAACCGGTCAGTTCCGACCCGATCGCTGTTGTGACCCCGCCCGTGAAGGAGACCACTCCGCCCGTGAAGGAAGCACCTCCTGTGAAAGAGCAGCCAAAGGCTGCCACCACCGCACAGCAAGGCACACGCGCGAGCACGTTCCCGCATCCCAGCGCCTGAAAAAGGCGTCACCTACAAAGTGCAGATCACCGCCGCACACCGTGAAGTGGGGAAATCCTACTTCAGGGCCCGCCACAGGTACAGCGGCGATTTCCAGATCGAGCGCCACGAAGGGCTGGATCAAGTACGTGACCGGCAGCTACGCCGACTACCTGCGCACGCGACCAGCGTGTTGGCTACGTGCAGGCAGGCCACAACTTCCCCGGGCCTTTCGTTACCGCTTACAACGACGGACAACGGATCACCGTGCAGGAGGCGCTGGTGATCAGCAAGCAGCAGTGGGTGCAGTAACCGTATCCCCCTCATGGATACATTCGGACCTGTGATGCCAACCACCACCATACGGGCCGCCTTGTTTCTTCTGTTCATTGGTGCGTGCGGCATCACGGCAAGCGCACAATCGGATACCACCACTACCGCGCCCGCGTTCCGCCCCACCTTCGGGTTGGGGGCTGGCATGTTCGCCTTCTATGGCGATGTGGGCAGCCAACATGACGAACACAATCCGCTCGTGACGCGGTTGGGCTACGAGCTGCGTGCATCCACACCCATCACTCCCTGGCTGGAGGCCGACCTGTACGCATTGCACGGTCGGCTCGGCGTGAACGAGCGCAGCCTCACCCGCAACCTGAACTTCGAATCGCGCATCACCGTCGGCGGTTTCCAGTTGCGCTACAACTTCCTTCAACTGCTCAACCCCAAGCGGCAGGTGGAGCCCTACATCAACCTGGGCTTCGAGAGCGTGGAGTTCCTGACGAAGACCGATCTCTACGATGGTGCTGGTCGGCAGTACAACTACTGGAGCGACGGTACCATCCGCGATCTGCCCGAGAACGCACCCAATGCTAGAAGGCCGTTCGCATTGAGCGCGACTACGAATACGAGGCGATGTGCGCGAGCAGAATGCCGACGGCTTTGGCAAGTACCTGGAGCGCACATGGGCCGTGCCTGTGGGTATCGGTGCGCGCATGGACCTGGGCAACAACTTCGACCTGCGCATTGGTACGACCATGCACTTCACCTTCACTGATCTGGTGGATGGCGTGACCGAGGAAAGCCTTGGTGAACGTGCAGGCACTGCCGGGAACGACCGCTTCCTGTACACCTCCTTCAGCGTGGGTACACCATCCCGATGAAGCGCAAGAAGGACAAGCCCGAGATGTCGCCGCTGAACAACGAAGAACTAGACGTCATTGTCCTGAACGATGATGAGGATGCCGATGGCGTCACGGACTTCAAGGACGAATGCCCATACACCCCTGCCGGTGCACAAGTGGACGCCAAGGGTTGCCCGCTTGATGGCGACAAGGACGGCGTGCCCGATGGTTTGGACGATGAACCTGCAAGCGCTGCCGGGGCCATCGTGAACCAGCGCGGCGTCACCATCACGGATGACGAGATGCTGAAGGCCTGGCTCAACTGGAAGGACAGCGCCAACGTGCGCATCGAGACCTCGCGTGTCGAGTCCATTGGTGGAACGCGCACCAAGCCACCGGTGAAGCGCGTGTACGTGGTGAAGGTGGGCACCCATACCGAAGGCATCAGCGAAGCCTTGATCCAGAAGATCCTGAGCATCCCCGACGTACGCACGATCGAGAAGGGCGACACCACCTTCTATGTGGTGGGCAACTACGACGCGATCCCCGAGGCGCTGCGTCGTGAGTTGGAGTTGAAGGGCATGGGCATCGAGAGCGTGGTGATGGCCGAAGAGGGCGGAACGCTCATCGACGTGAGCAGCGAAACTGCAGGAGAACGAGCCAAGCTCGGTTCCATGGGCGCCGGGAACGACAACCGCGATGTGGTCGTGCGTGTGCAGTTGGGGCCTTCCGCAACAAGCTCTCGAAGAACATCTTCACCGGCATCAACGACCTGGTGGTGATCAAGGGCGATGATGGATTGACACGCTACTACACGGGGTCCTTCACCGAAGCGAACCCTGCGGCGCAGCACAAGGTGCAAATGCTGCTGAAAGGATTCGATGGCGCCTTCCTCGTGGCCTTCCGCGAGGGCAAGCGCGTGAGCATGAAGGAGGCGGGCGCCAAGCTCACCGGCCCGGAAGACCTGCGCACACTGCCGGTCAGCATCAGCAAGGACAAGGTGCGCTACCGCGTGCAGGTGGGCACCTTCGTCGGCAACGTGCCCACGGACGTCATGGAGCAACTCATCGGCTTGGGCGAAGTGCAGCCCATCACCGATGCCGATGGCGTGCGCTACTTCTACGGCAGCTTCGCCGATCGCGCCAGCGCCGATGAGGCCAAGGTGGCCGTACAAACCAAGGGCTTCCCCGATGCCTTCGTGGTGGGTACCGTGAACGGCCACATCATACCTGCCGCAGAAGCGGACGGGTTGATGAAGGAGTAGAGAACGCTCCTCCGAACAACATTCGTCACCGATCGCAATACGCCGAACGGACGTTCCGTTGCTCGGTGCAAAGCAGCCCGCCTCTTGTGCGTTGGCCCGCTACCTTCCACCACCCATTTCCCGCCCCCATGCCCCCTCTGCCCCGCTTTTTGCGTGCGCTCGGCCTTGCCGTAGTGTGCACGCTCGTCCTCAATGCCTGTACCACGCGCGATGCCCACATCCAACCCGATGCGGCCTTCACGCCCTACATCCCCGCCTTCACAGCGGGGCACATCAGCGCACGTTCCCCCATCCTCGTTCACATAGCCGATGGGCAACGATGGCGCGACACCACGAAGGCCGCCATCCAGGATCTGTTCGACTTGGATCCTAGTGTGAAAGGCACGGTGCAGTGGGAGGATGATCGCACGCTCGCCTTTGTGCCGGCGGAACGGCTGGAGCAGGACCGCACCTACACCGTCTCCTTCAAGCTGGGCCGCTTGATCGAAGTGCCGAACGGGCTCGAAGTATTCAAGTTCCAGGTGAGCATCTACAAGCAGAGCTTGGATGTGAAGGTGAGCGACATGCAATCGCTCAGCGCGACCGACCTCACATGGCAGCGCCTCATTATTTCGGTGTACACCAGCGATGATGCAACCGGGCAAGACCTGGACGCTTGCTTCAGCGCAACACAGCAGGGACGCAAGCTGCCGTTGACCTGGGAGCACGAACCCAACGGTCGCTTCCACCGCTTCACGGCGGACAGTGTGCGGCGCGGGGACAAGGCCTCCCTCGTTGAGATCAGCTGGAACGGGAAAAGATCGGTGCCGATGGATGCAGCCACCCTACCCTTCGATGTTCCCGCCATCGGGGACCTCGTCCTCATCAGCGCCACCACCTTCAGTGAGGACGAGCAATACGCCGCCCTGCAGTTCAGCGATCCGCTGGATCCGAACCAGGAGCTCAATGGCCTCATCGGGATCAACGGCGCTGAGGGAGTGCGCATCAGCCTCGAAGGCAGCAAGGTGCTCCTCTACCCCACCGATCGCCTGAGCGGGAAGTACGACGGCTACGTGAGCGCCGGCTTGCGCAACGTGAACGGCAAAAAACTGGGCAAGGACCTGAGCGTCGAACTGGAGTTCGAAGAGCTGAAACCCGCCGTACGCTTCACCGCGGTGAACCTGAAGTCGGTGGACGTGCGTGTGATCCGCATCCGCGAGAGCAATGTGTCGCAATTCCTGCAGGTGAACGACTTCGCGGGCAGCCGCGAGCTCGCGCGCGTAGGCCGATTGATGTCGCGCAAGACCATCTCCCTCAAGACCGCCGATGCACCCGACCTCGGCCGATGGAACACCTACTACCTGGACCTCTCCGAGCATGTGAAAGCCGAACCCGGTGCCATCTACCGCGTGGAGATCAGCTTCGGCAGGCACCAGAGCGTGTACCCCTGCGAAGGCAGTGGTGAGTGGAGGAACCGCGCGAGCGCAGCTGGGAGGATGAACAAGCCACCTACGACAATGCTGGTGATCACTACTACTACGACGAGTACGAAGGCGACTATTACTACGAGGACTACAACTACGAGGAGCGCGGGGATCCCTGCACGGCTTCGTACTTCTACCGCAACACGAGCACTTCGCGCAACATCCTCGCATCGGACATCGGCTTGATCGGCAAAGTGGGCAACGATGGCAGTATGCTGATCGCTGTGAGCGACCTGAAGACCGCCAAGCCCATGAGCGGTGTGAAGCTGGAGGTTCTGGACCTGCAGCGCAAGAGCATGGGTCAGCGCTGACCGACCGCGAAGGACTTGCGACCCTCCCCGGCACCAAGCACAAGCCCTTCCTGCTCGTTGCCAGCAAGGGTTCGCAGCGCGGCTACCTCAAGCTCGATGACGGATCCGCACTCTCGGTGAGCAACTTGGACGTGGCGGGCGAAGCCATCGACAAGGGCTTGAAGGGCTTCCTCTATGGAGAGCGCGGCGTATGGCGCCCGGGCGATTCGCTCTACCTCGGCTTCATGCTGCAGGACCCCTGGCACAAGCTCCCCAAGGAACATCCCGTGGTGTTGGAGATGACCGACCCGCGCGGTCGCCTCGACCAGAAGCATGTCCGCACCAACGCGGTGAACGGCGTGTATGCCTTCCGCATGCGCCACTTCGCCCGATGCACCTACCGGTTTCTGGAACGCCATGGTGCGCGTGGGTGGAACGGCCTTCCACAAGAGCATCCGCATCGAAACGGTGAAGCCCAATCGCTTGAAGGTGCTGATCGACCTGCCCGATGGACCAGCCGATAAGGAGCGTGAACAGGCAGCGGTGGACATCAAACTGCGCAGCAACTGGCTGCACGGCGCACCTGCCCGCAACCTGAAGAGCCGCGTGACCGTGACCATGAGCGGCGGCTGGCCCGACTTCAAGGGCTACGACAAGTTCCAGTTCAACGACCTGCGCACCTGGGTACCGGAGGAAGAACAAGTGGCTTTCGATGGCACGCTGAGCGACACGGGTGAAGCCGAGTTCCCGCTGGAACTGAACATGGGTCGAAGCGCACCCGCCGTGGTGAACACCAACATCGTCACACGCGTGTTCGAGGCCGGGGGCGATGCCAGCATGGACCGTCCTACATCACCGATACCACCTACAAGTTCACCATTGCGAGCATCGATGCGAAGGGCAAGCCGCTCGCCGGGCACGCCCTGAAAGCGCAGGTGTACAAGATGAACTACAACTGGTGGTGGGATGGCAGCATCACCGGCGCGGCGAGCTACATCAGTTCGCCCAGCGTGGAACTGCGCCAGGAAGCGGAGCTCACCACCGATGCGAAAGGACGTGCGATCTACAAGTTCCGCATCGATCGTCCGGACTGGGGCCGCTTCGCCGTGCGCATCACCGATCCCGCCAGCGGACACAGCAGCGGTGTGCAACTCTACCTCGACTGGCCGGGATGGGAAGGCCGTTCCCGCCGCCAGGACCCTGATGAAGCAGCGATGCTCAGCTTCAACAGCGACAAGGAGAAATACGCCGTGGGCGACAAGGCCACGCTCATCATTCCCAGCAGCGGCACCGGTCGTGCATTGGTGAGCTTGGAAACCGGCAGCCGGGTGCTCGATGCAGTGTGGGTGGACCTGAAGGAAAAGGAGACCCGCCACAGGTTCCTGGTCACCGCGGACATGGCGCCGAACATCTACGCGCACGTGACCCTGGTGCAACCGCATGAACTCACGGGCAGAAACGGCGGGGGAACGACCTGCCCATCCGCCTCTACGGGGCCATCCCCATCATGGTGGAGGATGCCGCCGCACCTGCAACCCTCGCCCTGAGCCTGAAGGGCGGCCCCGTGAAAGAGATCCGCACCGATGTGCCGTTCAGCGGGGAAGTAGCGGAGAAGAGCGGACAAGGCATGACCTACACGCTCGCCATCGTGGATGAGGGCTTATTGGACATCACACGCTTCAAAACGCCCGATCCGTGGGCACACTTCTATGCACGCGAAGCGCTCGGTGTGCGCACCTGGGACCTTTACGATCACGTCATCGGTGCTTTCGGCCAGCAGATCCAACGTGTGCTGGCGCTCGGCGGTAGCGATGATGCCGGCAAGGGCGACGCCGCACGGGCCAACCGTTTCAAGCCGGTGGTGCGCTTCGTTGGCCCGTTCAAATTGGAACGTGGTAAGAAAGCGAAGCACGATTTCACCATCAGCAACTACGTGGGCAGTGTGCGCGTGATGGTGGTGGCCACCGATGGTGAGAAGTCGTACGGCCATGCCGAGAAGGCCGTGCCGGTGCGAAAACCGTTGATGGTGCTCGCAACGCTTCCGCGCGTGCTGGCACCCGGCGAAACAGCCGACCTGCCGGTGACCGTGTTCGCGATGGACCCGAAAGTGAAGGACGTGATGGTGAAACTGGAGCCGAACAATCTGCTGGTCCCCGAAGGACCGGCGCAGAAGACGATCCGCTTCAGTGCCATGGGCGACCAAGTGGTCACCTTCCGCGTGAAAGTGAAGGAAGCGATCGGCGTGGCGAAAATGAAAGTGACGGTGAGCGGCGCGGGGGAAAGCGCATCCGAGAAGATCGAGCTACAGGTGCGCCAACCGAACATGCCTGCGACGGAAGTGACCGAAGCAGTCCTGGAAGCAGGCAAGAGTTGGAGCGCAACGCCGGTGCCGCTGGGCATCAAAGGCACCAACAGCGCGTACCTGGAGATCAGCACCGTGCCACCGGTGGACATGGGTCGTCGCCTCAAGTACCTCATCGACTATCCGCACGGCTGTTTGGAGCAAACAACGTCCAAAGCCTTCCCGCAGCTCTTCCTCGCGAAGGTGATGGACATGCCCGCGAGCTACGAGCAGCGAATGCGCGCGAACGTGGATGCCGCCTTGCGGAAGATGACGCAGTTCCAACGCACGGACGGAGGCTTCAACTACTGGCCCGGTGGAGACTACTACGACAACTGGACCTCCATCTACGCCGGCCACTTCATCGTGGAAGCGGAACGCCAGGGCTTCCATGCACCTGGAAACATGAAAACGAATTGGGTGAGCTTCCAGCGCAAACAAGCTCGTGAGTGGAACGGCATCGTGCCCACCGGTTGGAACCGCTACAACATCCAGCTCACGCAGGCCTATCGTCTCTATGTGCTCGCGATCGCGAAAGCGCAGGAACTGCCCGCCATGAACCGCTTGCGCGAACAAGGCGACCTGGGCCAGCAAGCGCGCTGGTTGCTCGCTGCAGCGTACGCGCACATCGGTCGCAAGGACGTGGCGCAGGAACTGGTGAAGAACGTGGACACCACGGTACATCCCTACACCGAGCAATACTGGACCTACGGCAGCGACCTGCGCGACGAAGCCCTCATCGCGGAAGCCTTGCTCGTGATGGGCGAAACCTCCAAGAGCGTTCCCGTGATCCAGCGCATCGCCAAGCGCTTGAGCAGCGAGGGTTGGTACAGCACGCAGAGCACTGCCTTCGGTTTGCTCGCCGTGGCGCGCCTTGCGGAAAAGAGCGCCCTCGGCAAGGGCATGAGCTTCACCCTCAACGTTGGCGGCAAGAGCACCGAGCGCTTCAGTGAGAAAGCGATCTCGCAAACCGACCTGCCCGTGCCCGATGGCAAGAGCGCGGTCGGGGTGAAGAACACCGGCAAGAACCTGCTCTATGTGCGCCTCGTGCGCTCAGGCACACCGCTGGCCGGTGAGGAGAAAGCGAGCAGCAGCGGCTTGGCCATGTCGGTGAGCTACACGCTCATGGACGGCACCATCCTCGACCCCGCGCGCATCGAGCAGGGCACGGATTTCGTGGCGGTGGTCACGCTCACGCACCCCGGTATCGTGGATGGTTACCAGCAACTCGCGCTCTCGCAGATCTTCCCAAGCGGCTGGGAGATCCGCAATACGCGACTTGAGGGAACACTGGGTGGCGCGGCACAAGGACCGTACACCTACCAGGACATCCGCGATGATCGCGTGCTCACCTACTTCGATCTATGGCGCCAGCAGAGCCACACCTACCGCGTATTGCTCAACGCCAGCTACACCGGTCGCTACTATCTCCCTGGTGCTTTCTGCGAAGCGATGTACGACCACACCGTGAACGCCCGCAGCATGGGCCGTTGGGTGGAAGTTGTGCAGGCGGGCGGGAATGCAACAGCAGAGAAATAGGGTTCGGCAGGCTTGGACAAGCTCAGCCTGACAATAAACCAAGAACGGCGACCGATGGTCGCCGTTCTTCATTTCGGCAAGAAAGTGCTCATGGTTCGGGCAAGACCTTCCCCGTGCTTGTGCCCATTGGCGATGGTCGCCACGCACGCATCCCTTGTGGCACCATGATGGATGCGCCCGTTAACATGGTACACGCCGCACCAAAACCGGGGCCCAACCCCAGGGCTCCAACTGCGATAGTCTGATGCGTCGCGTGGTGCTGCCTGCGGTCGTCCTGATCGGCCTTTACGGGCTCATTCGATATGGCATGGGCGGCAAGAAGGGGACACTACCCGGCTACCAGGCGGAACAGCTGGCCCCCCTGAAGGTTGACCTTCCTCAATTCCGGCTGCGCCCGCCAGCGAATATCATGATGTAGTAAAGCAGTGTGGCGATGGACCCGATCGCTGCGATCAAGTAGGTGCGCGCGGCCCACTTCAAGGCATCGGCGCTCATGGCATACTCCGTGGTGTTCACGATGCCATTGCGCTTGATCCAAGCCAGCGCCCGGTTGCTTGCATCGTACTCCACCGGGAGCGTGACCAAGCTGAAGAGCGTGATCATGGCGAACATGACGATGCCCACCAGCAGCAATTGCGGGAAGGTGTTGATGAGCAGGATGCCGCCGAGCAGCACCCATTGCACCACATTGCTGGTAACGCTCACCACCGGCACCAATTTGCTCCGGAGGTTCAACCAGGAATAGGCCGTGGCGTGTTGCACGGCATGGCCGCACTCATGCGCGGCCACCGCAGCGGCGGCCGCATTGCGACCATTGTACACCGGCTCGCTCAAGTTCACCGTGCGTTTGGTGGGGTCGTAGTGGTCGGTCAACTGGCCCGGCACGCTCACCACACGCACGTCATGGATGCCGTTATCCGCCAGCATCTGCTCCGCTATCTCGCGGCCGCTCATGCCATTGCTCAAGGGTATTTTGGAATACCGCGCGAACCGGCTTTTGAGCTGCTGGCTCACCAGCAGGCTCACCAGCATCACCACGATACCTATCATCCATGCTCCTGTCATCTTGGGTCCTTTGGTTCAGCACGCATGTAGCAACGTGCATACCAATGGCGCTGGTGGGTCAAAACGGCAGGAACACCCGCAGTGCGTCTGGTGACTGTTCGGACTTCCAACTCAGTTGACGACCTGAGACACTACCCGCTTCCCCATCGTCCGCTACATTGCGCCAAGCCCGGATGCTTCGGTGGAAGCCGCTCGAACGCAGCCCGGAAATCCCTAGATGATAGCACGATGAACAAGCTGGATGCAACGTATGGCCATGGTATGATCGGGATGATCCTTCGTCGCACGACGTTGTTCGTCTTTGCCGCCTTTGTGCTGGCTCTGCCAACCGATCTCCTTGCCCAAGCACCCGGCAAGCGAGTGATCACACCGCAGGACCTCTGGGCCGTGAAGCGCCTGAGCAGCCCGGAGCTATCCCCCGACGGCCGCACCGCTGCCATCGTGGTGCAGGAATGGTCCATCGAGAAGAACAAACCCACGAGCAACATCTGGCTGGTGCCGGTGGCTGGTGGCGAGCCGCGTAAGCTCACTACGGCGCAAGCGGGCGACGGCTCACCGACCTGGAGCCCGGACGGCACGCGCATCGCGTTCGTTTCCAAACGCGGCGAGGACAAGGTCGCCGCGCTCTATGTGATCCGTACCGATGGCGGCGAGGCGGAGAAGATCCTGGAACTTCCGTTCGCACTTTCCGATCCGCGCTGGATGCCCGATGGCAAGAGCGTGATCATGGCCACCACCTGCATTCCAGGTCTGGTGGGCAAGTGGAGCAAGGACGACATCGCCGCCATGGAGAAAGAGATCAAGCGGCGCACCGATTCCAAGATGACCGCGAAGGTGACCGAGGACCGCCACTATCGCTACTTCGATCGTTGGCTCACCGATACCGTTGCGAACCGCCTCGTGCGCGTGGACCTCGCGACCAGGGCATGCACGGACCTCACACCGAAGTGGGACCGTCCGTTCCAGCCCAGCGGTAATGTGGACTATGATCTTTCACCCGGACGGCTCGCTGGTGGCGGTGACCGTGAACACCACACCGCCACCTTACAGTGGTAACCCCAACAACGATGTGTGCCTGGTACCCACCGATGGATCCGGTACGATGCGCAACCTCACCACGGACAATGTCGCCGATGACAGCGGGCCCACCTTCGCTCCGGACGGCCGCTCCATCGTGTTCACGCGCCATACGATCCCCTACGGCAGTGGTGAGGTGGGCAAGTTGTGGCGGCACGATCTCGCCATAGGCACCAACAAACCGCTCACCGAGAAGATCGACCTCACCATCTCCGGCGTGGAGCAGGATGGTGGAATGCTATGGTTCGCTGCCGAGGACAAGGGCGTGATGCCCATCTTCAAAATGAAAGCGGACGGCACCGGGCTGACGCCGGTGTACTCCGAAGGCACATCCACCGAACTCAGCGCAAAGAGCGGCCGTATCGTTTTCCTCAACGACAACTTCAACCGGCCGAACGAGCTCTTCAGCCTGGACCCGAAGAGCGGTGCCGTGCGCCAGCTCACGCGTTTCAACCAAACGCTCGTGGACCAATTGGACCTGGGCAAGGTGGAGAGCTACTGGTTCGATGGCGCGGCAGGCGACAAGGTGCAAGGGTGGTTGATCCTGCCACCGGGTTTCGATGCGGCGAAGACCTACCCGATGGTGCAGCTGATGCACGGCGGTCCGCATACCATGGTGCGCGACAGTTGGAGCCACCGCTGGAACGCGCACGCGTTCGCCGCACCCGGCTACGTGGTGAACTGGGTGAACCGCCACGGCTCCACCGGCTTCGGCCAGCAATTCGCGCAGAGCATCCTCAACGAGTGGGGCGTGAAACCCTTGGATGACATCCTCCGCAGCACCGATGTGCTATTGGCGCGCTTCCCCAACATCGACCCGAAACGCATCGCGGCGGCCGGTGCCAGCTATGGCGGCTACATGGCGGCATGGGCCGAAGGGCACACGGACCGTTTCGCGTGCATCGTCAACCACGCGGGCGTGAACGATCTCATCACGCAGTACGGAGCGGACGTTACCAGCTACAGTTTCACGAAGGTGCTTGGAGGTACGCCGTGGGACAACCCCGAAGGCTTGCAGCAGAACAATCCCATGACCTACGCGAAGAACTTCAAGACGCCGATGCTGATCACGCATGGTGAGTTGGATTACCGCGTGCCCGATGGCAACGGCATGTCGCTCTACGCCGTCCTCCAAGCAATGGGAGTGCCTTCGCGCTTGGTGATCTACCCCAACGAGAACCATTGGATCCTCTCCCCGCAGAATTCCATCCACTGGAACTGGGAGGTGCAGAGTTGGCTGGCGCGGTACATCGGCGGCAAACCCACGCTGGAGAAACCGGTGTTCGAGGCTGCTGGAGGGAAGTGAGGAGACCGCCGTCAGCGGGTATCCCCACCCCCCCCCCCCCCCCCCCCCCCCCACGCCCCCCGCCCCCCCCCCCCCCCCCCCCCCCCCCCCCCCCCGCCCCCCCCCCCCCCCCCCCCCCCCCCCCCCCCCCCCCCCCCCCCCCCCCCCCCCCCGGGCGCCGCCCCCCCCCCCCCGCCCCCCCCCCCCCCCCCCCCCCCCCCCCCCCCCCCCCCCCCTCCCCCCGGCGGGGGGGCGCACAAGACCCCCCCCCGCGGGCAGGGGCGGGGCGGCGGCGGGGGCGTGGCCCCGCGGGACCCCCCCCTTGCGGCGGGGCGGGGGCCCCCGGGGGCCCCCGCGGGGCGTGCCCCCCCCCCCCCCCGCCCGCCCCGCGGCCGCCGCCGGGGGGGGGGGGCCCCCCGCGCGCCCCGGCGGGCCCGCGGCCCCTTTTCTTGCCTCCCTCGTTTCTTCCCCCCCCCTGTCTTTCCCCCCCCGGGGGGGGGGGGGGGCCGGCCTGTTCAACACGGCCGCCCGGGGGGGGGGCGGAGGGCCCCCCCCCCCCCCCCGCCCGCCCGCCCGGGGCGTTCCCCCCCCCCCCCTCCCCCTCTCCCCCCCCCCCGGCGGGGGCGTGGGGGGGGAGGGGGGGCGCTTTGCGCCCCCGGCCCCGGCGCGCCCCCCCCCTCTTCCCCCCCGCCCCGGACCCCCCCCCTTTCTTTCCCTGCCTCCTTCCTTCGCCCGCGCGCGCCCCTTCCCGCGCCCCGCCCCCGGCAGCCGGGCCCCTCCCGCTTGTGCCCCTGTGGCGCGACGGAAGCGTCCTTGCGGGGGGGTTTCTCGGGGGTGTGGGTGCGCGCTTTTTCTCCCCTCCGCGCGTCCCCCCCCCCGGGTTTTGTGTGCTTTTTGGGGGGGGCGTCCTTCGGCGGTTTCCATTGTCAGCCCCCTCGGGGTTTCGGAGAAGGAGAGGGTGTGGGTGGGAGCGTGCGCAGGGGCGGGGGCCCTTCTCGCCGCGGAGGGTTTTTTTGGTCCTCCGGGATTTGTTGTTGCCCGTTGTCGCCAGGGGTAACGGCCCGGCCCTCCCCCGGGCCCCTGGCCGCCGCCACAGCCGGGGCCTGAATTCATCCATTGCTCCGGCAAACTGGGGGCACGGCCGCAGGCGGGGCCGAAGGGGCTGCTACGCCTCCACCACTTCCGCTCCCGGCGCTTCGTCCTTCACGGCCTCGATGCCTTTATCCCGTGCTGCCGTGGACGGAAAGAGTTCGCCCGTACCCACCACTTCGCCCTCATAGGACTGAAGCGTGAAGCTGTGGCCCGCATCGCTGCGGCTGCGCTCATAGCTGCGTGCCTCGGGTGCCAGGCGCTGCGCGAGCTCAATGGCTTCTTCGGCCTCGGCACGGCTGGAGAAGCCTTCGCTGGTAAGGAGGATCTTCCCGCTGGCGGTCTTCAGGCGGAAACAGAGGTCTTTGTTCTCGTCGCGGAACAGTTCGAACGTGCTCATCGTGCGCCGAACATACGGCATCCCGCAGGCGAACCGCTTTCCGGCATTCGTGGGTGGCCGCCAACCGGGTTGGCCGGTGCCTTCGATGGCATCAACCCGCACGCCTGAACACCAGCGAAAGCCAACCACGGTCCACGCGGATCTCGTGCAGGAGGCCATTGCGGTATATATAGTGGTTGTTCTCCTTGCGCGGCAGCTTCAGGATGTACTCACCGGGGGCGATGCGGACCACGGGGCACTCGATGAGCTCACTTTCCACGAAGACGCTGTCCTGTCCCACGGGTTCCTCGTAGTACATGCGCGCGGTGGTCCACGGATTGTCCGGCAGGGCAGCGCTGTACACCGTACGCGGATGCACCACGTAGAGTCCGCGACCGGCAATGGTGCGCAGCGCACTGCTATCGCGCAGGTCCTCGTTCACATGCACCGTGGTGAGGCACTCCGCCACGCGCCCGCCCACATAACTGGTGCGCGCCACGGTGCGCACTTCCTGGTCCCACACGAGGTTGAACGAGGTGTACGAGATCATGGAATAGGCCACGCGGTCGCCCTTGGTGACCCGGAGCACATCGATGTTGCCCAATACTTTATCGCCGCGCAGGATGTGGAACACGCCGTCCTGCGCGAGGGCCGCCGTGCACACGGTGCTGGCCAGCAGCAGTGCAAGGAGGTGGCGTGCGTACATGTTCGGGATGGGGCTCAAGGTAACGGGAAGCGAGCGCTACGCGGCGCTAGTTCACCACACCCACCCGCACGCTCACCGGTGTGCGGCCCTCGATGAAGACCGTGATGAAGTAGCTGCCTGTTCCCCATGCAGCTGCATGGAGCAACAACGAGGCCGAACCGTTCAATTGTTCGGAATGCACCACGCGACCGGTGACATCGGTGACGTGGATGCGCTCCGCGTTCTGCCATGCACCGGGCAGGCGAACGGTGATATGGTCGCTGGCGGGATTGGGGAAAACCTCGGGCAGCACGAGGTCGAACTCATCCATCCCGATGGCACCGCAGGGATCGGCACTCCCGTTCTGGTACTCCGGGTTGTTCACCGGTGCTAGCCACCAATGCAACTCCTCCTCCGTGGCGTTGGGGTTGTTCTCCCACCAGTGGTAGCCCATCTTCCCGAATTTGTCCGGTGCGGTCGGTCCGGTGAAGTCGCCGCAGTCGTTCACCACACAACAACTCAATCCACCGGTGAGAGTGCCCACCACGCGCTTGAGCGGATTGAAGATGGGTGCGCCGGAAGAGCCGGGCTCCGTGACGCCGTGCCCGTTGGCCGTTGCCACCCACGTCACTTGCCAGTGCGATCCACTGGTGAAGCCGCTCCACGACGTACTGCTTGCCTGCGAACTGAAGGTGCTGATCTTCTTGACGTCGCCCGCCGGATGGTGGATGCATACGCCGGAAGCGGCACCGGTGGCGTTGATGTCCCAGCCCGCCCAATACGGCGAATAGCTCGCGGGGATGGGTGCCGTGGTTTCCAGCAGCGTGTAGTCCGATCCGTACTGACCACCGGGGAAAGTGTCGCCACCATCCTGGCTCCCTGCGCGGAACAGGCAGCCGGTGAGGTCGTTGCCGGTGGCGTTCATGGTGCCGCACTCGGTGCGCTCGTGCCGGAAGCGGAACACGTAGGAACCGAAGTTCGCCGAGACGCTTTCCGCCGTGCAATGGAAGGCGGTGAGGATGTATCCCTTGCAGTCGTTGGCGGTGTTGTTCATGAGCACCCCCGTGCAAAAGCCGGCACCGCTGGGAACGATCACGCGGATGCGCACCACGGAATTTCGTTCGTTGGTCCAGTTGGCTCCTTCGCTGCAAACCACGTCCACTTCGCAGTCATCGCTCTTTTCGTGCAACACGTGCCGGTAGGCATGCGCGATGCGCACCAGGTGCAGGCTGCCTTCGCCACGCACCGCTGCCGGCTCGTGGTATTCGATCGTGCAGGCATCGCCCAAGATCATGCCCGTGCTGAGCGTTCCATCCGCCTGCACATGCGCGCTCGTGTATCCGCCCAGCAGTTGTTCGCCACCATCGTCGTACACATGCACTTGCGCACCCGCGGGCAAGTGGCTGTCCTCGAAGAAGAGTTCCGTGGCCTGCGCGCCGGGCGATGCAACGCGCAGGCGCCACACGCGATCGCCACCGGCGAGCTCGGTCCATGTGCCTGAAGCAGGGAGCGTGGCATCCAGTGCAACGAAGCGCGCGTAGAGCGGAAGTTTGCCCTGCGCATCACGCTGCGCATCATCGGTCGCAGTTGCTTCCTCATTGAACGCAGCGGCTTCGAGCGTGCGCACGACCGCGCGATCGAGACCAAGGCGCACGCTCATGGGCAACGCGCCGGTCAACTCCTGTGCACGGAGCGCGAGCGATGAGAGAACGACGACGGCGAACAGGCAGGCTATACGCATGGAGGTTGAAAGGGTCCACGAAAATAGAGGGATGCCGGGTGAACCAGCGCAAAGGCAGGAACCACGGATGAACACCGATGGAACACCAACCGCGGAAAGCAAAGACCATTCTACAGCGCACGATGTGTGCCAGCTGCCCCATTTGCTGACCGGCTTCTTCCTGCACTTCGAGGATCGGTCCCCTTTCTCATCTGCGGTACAACAGCCGACCTTCGGCGCACGTTGAGCACGGGAATGAAAGAGCGCGCGTGGGCGTGGACAAAGCGGCTGGCACGACGCCTGCGCTGGGTCCTCGCAGCGTTGGGGGCGCTGTACGTCTGGGCGCGCTGGGGCCCCATGGACCCGCTCTTCACCACACCACGCAGCACGGTGCTGCTGGATGCGAAGGGTGAACTCCTCGCCGCGACCGTGGCGGATGATGGCCAGTGGCGCATGCCGCCGAGCGACAGCATCCCGGCCCGTTTCGAGCGGTGCCTGGTGGAATTCGAGGACCGACGCTTTCGGCATCACTGGGGTATCCATTTGCCATCGCTCGTGCGTGCGTGGCAGCAGAACCGGCAGGCCGGGCACATCGTGAGCGGTGGCAGCACCATCACCATGCAAGTGGCGCGCATGGCCTGCGGGGATCGCGATCGCAACGTGTGGAACAAGCTGGTGGAGATGATGCTCGCCCTGCGGTTGGAAACTCGCTACGACAAGGACGAGATCCTGCGGTTGTACGGTGCGAACGCACCCTTCGGCGGCAATGTCGTTGGTCTCGATGCTGCGGCCTGGAGGTGGTTCGGTCGCAACGCGCACCAACTGGGTTGGGCCGAATGCGCCACGCTCGCTGTGCTGCCCAATGCTCCTTCGCGCATCCACCCGGGCCGCAACCGCGATGCACTGCGAGCCAAACGCGATCGCCTATTGGACCGCCTGCTCGTCGTGCAAGCGATCGATAGTGTGCAATGGTCGCTCGCGAAGGAAGAGCCGCTACCGGAGAAACCGCTCGCACTTCCGCGCAGCGCGCCGCACCTGCTCACCACATTGCAACGCGAAGGGCTGGAAGGTCAGCGCATCACCACCACGATCGATGCGGCAGTGCAGCAACGCTTGAACGAACTCGCCGTGCGCCATGGCCCCGCCTTGCGCGCCAACGAGGTGCACAACGCCGCAGTGCTCGTGCTCGATGTTCCCACGGGCCGTGTGCTCGCGTACATGGGCAACCTCCCCGATGCCGACATGGCGCACGCCGGTATGGTGGACATCGTGCGCGCACCGCGCAGCACCGGCAGCTTGCTCAAGCCGTTCCTCTATGCGGACATGCTGCAAAGCGGCGAACGCATGCCGGACCAGCTCGTGCCCGATCTACCCACGAGCTACGATGGTTTCGCCCCGCGCAACTTCGATGAACGTTATGATGGTGCCGTGCCCGCTTCGCAGGCGCTCGCGCGATCGCTCAACGTGCCAGCAGTGCGCGCACTGCGCGAGCATGGCGTGGAACGCACGCGGCACATGCTCGTGGGCATGGGGCTTCGTCACTTGGACCGCAGTGCGCACAACTATGGTCTATCGTTGATCATGGGTGGTGGTGAAAGCACCTTGTGGGAACTCACCGGCGCTTACGCGAGCATGGCGCGCGTGGTGCTGCGCTTCAGCGGAAGTGATGCTGCCTTGGAAGGAGCCGTGCATGCACCCACCGTTGTTGCGAACCGCTCCCCGGTCGAAAAAGAACGCCCGCCGCTGAACGCCGCATCGCTGTACCACACCCTCATGGCCTTGCAGGGAGTGAACCGCCCCGAGGCTGAGACGGGCTGGTTCCGTTTCGCGGGTACCGAGCGCATCGCGTGGAAGACCGGAACGAGCTACGGCCATCGCGATGCATGGGCCATCGGTGTCACGGATCGCTACGCGGTGGGCGTGTGGACCGGCAACGCCAGTGGCGAAGGAAGACCCGGGCTCACCGGAACGCTCGCTGCCGCTCCGCTCCTCTTCGAGTTGTTCGGTGCACTGCCGGATGGGCGTGGTTTCGATCCACCCTACGATGGCATGAGGCAATTGGAGGTGTGTCGTGCCAGCGGATACCGCGCCGGTCCGGATTGCGAGCCCTTGATGAACAACTCATCCTGCTGGAAGGAGCGCGAACGCCCCCTGCCCCTATCACCGCCGCATCCTGGTGGATGCAAGCGGAACGCATCGCGTTGCACCCGGAAGCGGAGGCTCCTTCGTTCCCTGGTTCTCCTTACCGCCCGCCATGGAGTTCTACTATGCGGCGAACCACCCGGGCTACCGCCCGATTCCCCCATGGGACGATGGTTCCCTGATGGACGATCGGAACAACCCATGCAAATGATCTACCCGGAGAACGGGGCCAAACTCTTCATCCCTATCCAGTTGAGCGGCGAGCGAGGACGGGTGGTATTGCACGCAGCGCACCAGGAACCCCTTACCGTTATCCATTGGGACCTAGATGGCAACTACCTCGGCAGCACCACCGGTGATCACCGGATGACCACGTCCTTGAACGACGGGGAGCATGCGCTCACGCTCACGGATGACAAGGGAGCCCACTTGAACATCGGCTTCCGCGCTGTGGTGTCCGAGGAAAAGGAATGAGCTTCCGGCTTGACAGTTGTTAACGGCAACGGGCAACCGCAGCCCTCGCTACCACGTTACATTGCCATCGGGCCAGCGGCCCATATCCCCATGCTCCTTTCCCGCACCGCCGTTCTCGCCTTCGCCGCGAGCCTTGCACTACAGGCATCAAGCCAGCAACAAACCCAACAGGACCCCACCACGGTGGGCAAGTTGGAGTCGTTGCTCTACCACATCGATCGCATGTACGTGGACGATGTGAACAAGCAGCAGCTCGTGGATGCCGCCATCGTGCGGATGTTGGAAGAGCTCGACCCGCACAGCATCTACATCCCCAAGGAGGACCTGGAGGAAGTGAACGAGCCACTCAAGGGCAATTTCGAAGGCGTCGGCATCCAGTTCAACATCATCCGGGATACGATCTATGTGGTGGACGCCATTCCCGGCGGTCCGTCGGAACGCATCGGCATCCGCTCCGGCGACCGTGTGCTCAGCATCGACAATGAGAACGTTGCCGGTGTGGGCTTCAAGAACAGTGATGTGATGAAGCGCTTGCGCGGCAAGAAGGGAACGAAGGTGGAAGTGAAGATGGCGCGCAAGGGTGAACCGGCGCCCTTGGACTTCACCATCACGCGGGACAAGATCCCCATCTACAGTGTGGAAGCGAGCTACATGGCCGCACCGCGCGTGGGCTACATCAAGGTGAGCCGTTTCAGCGCGACCACGATGAAGGAATTCCGCGAGAAGCTGGACGAGCTGAAGGCCATGGGCATGCAGGACCTTATCCTGGACCTGCAAGGCAATGGTGGCGGATACCTGCGCACGGCGATAGAAATGGCCGATGAGTTCCTAGGGGACCGCAAGTTGGTGGTGTACACCGAAGGGCGCACCTCGCCCCGTGAAGACACCTTCTCCACCAAGGAAGGACGCTTCGAAAAGGGAAAACTGGTGGTGCTCGTGGACGAGGGCAGTGCCAGCGCGAGCGAGATCGTGAGCGGTGCCGTGCAGGATTGGGACCGTGGGGTGATCGTGGGACGTCGCAGCTTCGGCAAGGGCCTTGTGCAACGTCCGGTCATGCTGCCCGATGGGTCCGCAGTGCGGCTCACCGTTTCGCGCTATTACACGCCCAGCGGTCGCTGCATCCAGAAATCCTACGAGGATGGCCTGGAAGCCTACCAGCAGGAGAAGCGTGACCGCTTCGCGAACGGCGAACTCACCAATCTGGACAGCATCCACCCGCAGGACACCATGAAGTTCTACACCATGAACAAGCGGGTGGTCTATGGCGGTGGTGGCATCATGCCGGACGAGTTCGTTGCCATCGATACCACGCAGAGCTCGGCCTACTTCGGGCAACTGGTGCGCAAGGGGATCCTCAACACCTTCGCCCTCAACTACGTGGACCTTCACCGGGCGGAACTCACGCAGAAATACGCCGGTGTGGAAGCCTTCCGGACCACCTTCACCGTGGATCCTTCGCTCCTGAGCGCCTTGGAGACCCAAGCGAAGACCGAAGGAGTGGAACCCGATGCCGACGGCATGATGCGCTCCAAGGACCTGATCGCCTTGCGACTGAAGGCCCTCATTGCCCGGGACCTTTGGGACACCAGCGCCTACTGGCAGGTGATAAACGCGGACAATCCCGTGGACCGGAGCTTCCAGCGGGCTTTGGAGGTGCTGGAGGACGACACCTTCCAGCGTTTGGGCATGTCCCGCTAAAAGCTTTGTCAATGGATCGTTAATGGGTTCGCGGCAGGCGCGGAGCATATCCTATTTTCGCGCCCTCAACACCCATCACCCGCAACCGTAACTCCGATGAAAGACAAGATCCAGATCGCATTGCTCGCCGTGATCGCCGTGGCCTTGGGCCTGATCGCTTGGAAACAATTCGCCGGCGGCACGAGCGGTACAGGCAGTGATACCAGCAATTTGGTGGCTGACAACAGCGCGGTGGCTGCCACGCCCGCAGGTGCCACCTTCGACCCCATGGCCAAGACTGCTCCGGTAGTGGACAACACACCGAAGACCACCGCGACCTTCGGCAAGTACGAACACGACTTCGGTACCATCAAGCAGGACAGCAAGAACAAGCACATCTTCACCTTCACCAACACCGGCAGCGAGCCGCTGTTGATCGAGAACGCGGTAGGTAGCTGCGGCTGCACGGTGCCCAACTACCCGAAGGCTCCCATCCCACCGGGTGGAACCGGCGAGATCGAGGTGGAGTACAGCCCCGGCAAGCAGGAGAACGCACAGCAAAAGACCGTGACGGTTACGGCCAACACGGAGCCCAAGGAGACCACCCTGCGCATCAGCGCGTTCGTTACTCCTGGAACCGGCAACAAGGACGCTGCTGCTCCTAGCATCCAAACGATCGACGCTGGCGGTCACTGATCCACCTCCCTATTCAAAAAAGAACCCCGCTCATGGCGGGGTTTTCTTTTGGAAGTTGCTCGAAGCAGCCTTCGCCAAGCTGTGGCCGAGCTATAACAATCGGTCGATCGCCGCGGCGAGCTTGCGGTCCTTGTCCGTAACAACATCGCCTGCATCGTGCGTGCTCAAGCGAATGGTCACCGTGTTCCACACGTTGGTCCACTCGGGATGATGGTTCTGCTTCTCGGCGATCATGGCCACCCGCGTCATGAAAGCGAAGGCCTCGCTGAAATCCGCGAAGCGGAAGGTGCGGCAGAGCTTGCCGTTCTCCTCGACCCAGGCTTCCATACTCAACGGTGTAGGGGTAGTTGGATCATGTGCGGCACGCCCTGTCCCGCCGCCGCGGGATCCTGCTTCACCAAGGTCATTTCGTCCACCAGATGCTTCGCTCCGGCGTACTTGTCGATGATGAAGAGCAGGTAGCGTGCGTCCACGCAGATGTTGCGGCACTTGTCCGGATCGAACTGGATGTCGCTCATGGTGCTCTCCCATGTGCGATCGAAGTTGAGCCCGATGAGCTCGCCACGACCGTTGAGCACCGGGCTTCCGCTGTTGCCACCCGTGGTGTGCAGGGAGGAAGTGAAGCAGACCGGAAGCGTTCCGTTCACGCCGTACGGTCCGTAGTCCTTCGCCTTGTGCAGGTCGATCAGTCGCTGCGGCACATCGAACTCCGCATCACCGGGCAGGTACTTTTCCAGCACGCCATCCAATGTGGTGTAGTGCGCATAGGTCACACCATCGCGCGGTGTGCTTCCTTCCACCTTGCCATAGCTCAAGCGCAACGTGCTGTTCGCATCGGGCCAGTAGGTCTTCTCGGGATAGAGCACCGTCATTCCTTTCACGTACTCGCGCATGTTCGTTTCGATGCCTTCCGAAAGTTTGGCGTGCGTTGGCCGTACCTGCTCCAGAAAGCTGGTGAAGAAACTCTTCGAAGCGCGATACGCGGGATCGGCCGCCAATTTCTTCATCGCCTTCGCGCCGGGCTTCCTCAAGGCCGACTTCAATTTCGCTGCATCGACGAAAACGCTCCGTGCGTACATCGCATCGATCCACGCGTTGCCGTCGCCCTTGTACTTCGCATCGATCTCCTGCAGGATGGATGGCGACAAGCGCTCCGGGATATGCTTGCGATAGATCGGCAACAATGCCTTGAAAACACGTTTGTCCACTTCCACATCGTAGCTGCCGAAGTAGCCATCGACACCGGCCAATGCCTTTGCCATTGCTTCGTTGAACTTCCCATCCTTGCTGAGGGCCGCGTGCTGGTCCACCAATTCCGTGAAGCCGTTGGCAAAGGCCAGTACCTCCGGGCCGTTGTACACCATCTCCACGAAGAGGTCCCTGGCGGTGGCGTAGGGCACGTACTCCGAATAAATGGACCCCAACGTGGTGAGCGCGGTAGCGTACGTATCGTTCCCCTTCTCCTTGGCCAGCGCCAGATAGGCGGCCTCGTATTCGCGCTTGCGCTGCAAGGTCCTCAGTTCCTTCAAACCCCGCACTTCGCCGATCCACTTCTTCCAAGAATTGCTGATGCCGCTCTGCTTGTCAGCGTATTGCAAACGTGTGCGGTCGCTGCTGCGCATGGCCGCGTCGATCACCCCGAGGCTGGCCGTGCGCATGGCGATGCGCAGGGGATCGGCCGTGTTCATCACATAGTCCACGGCATAGCTGCTCAAGTAACGCTGCGTGTTGCCGGGGAAGCCGAAGATCATGGCGAAGTCCCCTTCCTGCACACCGTCCATGCTGATCGGTAGCACGTGGCGCGGGGCGAAGGGCACATTCGCATCGCTCGGTTCTGCAGGTTTGTTGTCCGCACCCGCATAGATGCGGAAGATGCTGAAATCAGCGTTGTGGCGGGGCCACATCCAGTTGTCCGTATCACCACCGAATTTGCCGATGGCGCTCGGAGGTGCTCCCACGAGCCGGACATCCATGAAGGTCTCGGTAACGATGAGGTAGTAACTGTTGCCGTAGTTGAAAGGCCGCACGACCGCCTTGTAATGCGTCCCCTTCGTGGCCTCCTCCGCGATGGTCTTGGCCAAGGTGGATATGAGAGCGCGCCGCTCCCCCTCGATCGATGCGACCGCTGCGGGTATCTGTGGCAGGATGCGGTCCGTGACATCCTCCATGCGCACGATGAAGGTGGCGGTGAGCCCCGCGTTGCGAAGCTCCTCGCCCTTGTTGGCAGCCCAATAACCGTTCTTGAGGCGGTCGTTCTCCACGGTGCTATGCGCCGCGATCTGCCCGAATCCGCAGTGGTGGTTGGTGAGGATGAGCCCCTGGCCGCTGATGACCTCGGCCGTACAGCCACCTCCGAAGAGCACGATCGCGTCCTTGATGCTCCCCCGATTGATGCTGTAGATGTCCTCCGCGCTCAACTTCAAGCCTGCACGTTGGAGATCCCCTTCGATGCTCTTGAGCAAGGTGGGCAGCCACATCCCTTCGTGGGCCCGCAACAGGGAAGCGATCAGGAGGAACCAAAAGACAACGATCGATCGGATGCGCATGGTGACGTGGATGTTGGGCGAATGTAGGCGGCCGCAATTCCCCCCGGTGCCGCAGTGACCAACCGTCCGAACGATGGAGCGACCTCACCGTCCAACAAGAACGTGCCGGAAATGGACGGGCAAGCTCTACCTTTCTGCCACCCTGACCTTACCGCCATGCGCTCTTCCACCGTCTTCGCATGGACGCCGATGATCGTCATCGCGTCCATGGCCTGGAGTCCACTGCACGCACAGATCTTCTCGCTCGAATCCGGCTGGCCGCAGGCCAATGGCATCGTTCACACCATGGCCTTGGACGAGAGCAACGGGATCCTTTACCTCGGTGGTGAGTTCACCGAGATGGGTGGGCAAGCGCGGGAGCGACTGGCCGCGATCGATATTGGAACCAAGGCGCTCACAGCATGGTCACCAAGTGCCAACAACACCGTGCGGGCCATCGCAGTAAGTGGTGACTCGGTGTTCATCGGTGGCAACTTCAACCAGGTGAACGGGCAAGCGCAGGCGTTCCTTGCTGCGTTGAACGGCACATCCGGCACCCTGTCCGCATGGGCACCGGTGGTGGATGGGGCTGTGTTGTGCCTATTGTCGAACACCAGCGTGTTGTACATCGGGGGTTCCTTCGTCACCGTGAACAGCCAAACCCGCAACCGGCTCGCAGCTTTCGATGCAGGTCTTGGCGCTCTGAACGCATGGAACCCGAACGCTGGATCACAAGTGAACCAGCTTGCGTGGAACGGACCGAACGTGCTGGCCGCAGGAATATTCCCGAGCGTAGGTGGGGCAACGCGGTCGAGTTTGGCGGAGTTGGACCCCAGCAGCGGACTGGCAACCACCTGGTTGGCCAACGCCAATGCGGTGGCCACGGCAGTGACCTCCTCCGGTGGCAGGGTCTTCGCCGGTGGCCAGTTCACCACGGTGAACGGTACCGCGCGGCAAGGGATGGCGGAAGTGAACGCGAGCTCTGGCGAGGTGGAGCCGTGGGACGCCAACATCACAGGTGGTGTTCGTGCCATTGCTTTCGATGGTAACCTCGTGCACGCCGGCGGCTTCTTCACCTCCGTGAACGGAACCCCACACACGCACCTGGCGGTGCTCAATGGAACAACCGGGGTTCTGCATCCTGGATCACCATCGGCAAGTTCCACGGTGAACAGCGTGATCGCGCACCAAGGAAAATTGTACGTGGCTGGTGTGTTCACGCTCGTGAACGGAAGCGTGCCGCGTGATCGGTTCGCGGTGTTCAACTATTGCACGGAACAAACATGGTTCGCCGACGCGGACGAGGACGGTTTGGGTGATGCAGGCAACACCACCCAGGCCTGCGAAGTTCCGGCCGGGTTCGTAGGCAACAGCAACGATTGCGATGACACGGACGATGGTATCGGGTCGGGCACCACTTGGTACTTCGATGGGGACGAGGACGACTTCGGTGACCCCTTCAACTCCATCATGGCATGCTCACCACCCAATGGATATGTGGAAGAGGGCATTGATTGTAACGATACCGATCCCGGCATCGTGCTGGGCGGTGCGTGCGATGACAGTGATCCGTACACGGTGACCGACGTGCAAACGCGGGTACCCTGCATGCGGCTGTGCCGGGCAAAAGATCCTGTTGTCCGCCAAGGCGATGCTGGAGGGTCCCTACGATCCGGTGACCGGTCTCATGAACGATGATCTGCGCGTTGCTGGTCTTCTGCCGCTCACGGAACCCTACACTGCCCTGGGCTACGATTTCAACGATCTGCCAATGGCCGGTGGTGACGTGATCGACCCCAGCGTATTGACGGTATCCGGTCCTGATGCCATTGTGGACTGGGTGATCCTGGAGTTGCGTGAAAGTTCAGTGGGGACCGAACCACGGGCGATCCGTTGCGCCTTGATCCAACGCGATGGGGATATCGTGGACCTCGACGGTATTTCGCCGGTGCGCATGCCGCAAACCTTCACGAACTATCGCTTGGGTATAGCCCACCGTAACCACATGGGCGTTGTGGGCGATCTCCCGAACGGATCCTACTTCGAGGTCACGGCCGTGGACTTCACCGATCCAGGTCTGGTACTCTTTGGCGCGGACCCACGGTCAGCCTCCGGATCGGTGATGCTGTTGCGCGCGGGCGATACCTCCTTCAACGACGAGGTGATCTACGTGGGTCCCAACAATGACCGCGACCCCATCCTGTCCTTGATCGGAGGCACCGTTCCAACGGCCATCGCAACAGGCTATCATCGGGAGGACATCAATATGGATGGTGTGGTGAAATATGTGGGCTCAGCGAACGATCGCGACCCGATCCTCTTCTCGATCGGGGGTACGGTGCCTACCATGGTCCGTCCGCATGTGTTCCGCAGACCCACCTTCTAGGCTCCGAAGGGTCGTCCACGTGGGTGAATAACCCTTTCATGCGGCGGGCCGTTCAAGGGGGCCATGTCTGCTTGTGCCCGCCTTTTCGGTGCGCTGATCCTCGGAAGTTCGCTCGGTCCCCTGATCGCTCAGGACCCGATACCGCTTTCCTCGTTCGGCAACAATGGGACCGCACTGATCCAGAACATCGGCTCAACACCGGACCTGTACATCTGCGACATGGCCGAAGATCCGCAAGGCCGGATCATCGCTATGGGGCACTACGACAACGGGAGCACCCGCCGGCTCTTTGCCCAGTGCTTCACCGCGAACGGAACATTGGACGCGTCCTTCGGGACCGGTGGCCGCTACTTCTCGCCGGACGACCTTGGCTATGTGGTGGGTCGCACCATGGCTGTAAGGCCGGATGGCCGCATCATGCTCGTGGGTGTTAGTGGAATTTCAAGTCCGCGAGGGATCGAGGTCCTGCAATTGTTGCCCAATGGAACCCTCGATCCCGAGTTCGGGGACAATGGGGTCGTTGGGCTTGCCGCAAGCGCCGATATGATCAGCAACACGGTGGAGATCGCTCCGGATGGTTCGGCCTACCTGGCAGGCACCATCGATGGCTGGGCCTTTGTGGTGCATCTTTTCGAAAGCGGCGAGTTGGACACATCCTTCGGTGATGGGGGCACCGCCTTCCCAACACCGGTGGAATACCAAGGCGTTCCTGCGGATATCATGCTTGCACCGAGCGGCTACCTCGTGGTGTCCGGATGCGAGAACGCCTACCCCTCTTCTTCCGGCTTCATGGGAGCTTTGGACCTCGGTGGTGATCCGGTCACCTGGTTCGGGGAGGACGGCTTCGTCCTGATCAACAATTCCACCACCGGTTTGGAACTCCCGTTCCACGGCGAGATGGCTCCGGATGGCTCCCTGCTCGTGGGTGGTGTCTGGAACAGGAGTGGCTATCGCAACTTGTTCGCTCTGCGTTTCCTCGCGAACGGTGCAATGGACAACACGTTCGCAGAGGCGGGAATACTCGACATTGCCGTTCCACAAGGGATACAGCGTAGTGTCCCCTTTCCGCACTTGCTGCCCGACGGTACGTTCCTGCTGTGCGGCGGCCAATCGGGTCCCACCGGCGCCGATGCGAAACTCTACGCTGTGCGTTTGAACGCGGACGGCGCCATCGACGACACCTTCGGAACGAACGGCACCTATTCATACCAGCGTAACAACTACGCCTTCGCCGATTCCCGATCGAGCATCCTGCGCAGCAATGGCGATCTGGCCATGATCTCCGTGCTCTACCACAGCGGCGTGACCAAGAACGCGGTCACCGTGTTCGACCTGGACGACTTGAGCACCGCACTTCCGAGCAGTCGTGCTGCGGAGGACAAACGACTGCTTTTCCCCAACCCCACCAACGGGCCCATCACCTTGCGCAATTGGGAGATGGATGCGCTTCGACCCATTGAACTGCGCGACCTGCAGGGTCGTGTTGTACAACGTTGGTCCATTCCGCCAACAAGTGGTGTGGGCGACGTAAAACTGGAACTGTCACCTGCATTGGCAAATGGCCACTACGTGATCGTGACACCAACCGTGGACGGGTCCATGACGAACGCGTTGGAGTTGGTTCGCTAGGAGCCATTCACAGGAAAAGAAGGCGAACGGGTTGCCGCGCGCACCCTTGCAAGATCGCCGAACGAACACATCAGTTCCCCGCTTCGGGACAGCTGGTGCGCCGCCCTTCCCGCGATCTTCCTTGTCTACCACCTCGCTGATGAACCAAGCGAGCAACACGATCAAGACCAGGACCATGAAGGCCTTGGGATCCTTGTAGAGCGGTTTGCGATGCAGTAGTGTCGCGGCCCGCTGGTAGTTGAAAAGAAGCTTCCCACTGTCCTTGTAGCGCAGCAATTCGGCGTCGGTGGGCTCGGGCCCACGTCCATTCGGCGTTATGCGGTAGTGCTGTTTCATCCCCTCTGAACAAGGTAGGTGCGCAAGGTTTAGGACCTCCTTCCGCTTGCGCCAGTGCATACGTAACTCGTTGAGGGCTATGCGGTAAAGCCAGGCCCGGAACGGTAGCCCACGTTCCTGGTAACGCGGAAGTGCGAGCATGGCTTTAAGGAAGGTCTCCTGAGCGAGGTCATTGGTCAGGTCGCGGTCCCCGGCGCGCCGCAGCAGGAAGCGGAAGATGTCTCCGAAATAGCACTCGTATAGGGGGGTGAACCGCCGAGGGTCCCTCTTAGCCGCTGCAATGGCGGCTTGTTCCTCTCCCTCTGTCATTTCCGCTTGCTCGTTCCAGAATGCTTCCGCCGGGCCGAAGTAACGCGGGTTCGATGAAGTGGCCTAAGGGCCCGACGAAACCTCCTGAGGGATAGCCCGTTCAAACGGCAACTCTCGATGGGTCTGGACCACCCATGAACGACTGAAATCGAACGAAGGATGCCCAAGACGCTACGATCCTCATGGCCCCCACTCGCCCTCCTGCTCGGGCGTCCGGATCGCCATGGCTGGCACGTGCGCCATACAACCCCTTGCCGCCCAGACCCATAACTGGTCCTGGACGCGGGGCATATCCACCAACTCAGTGGAGCGGTTCTTCGAGGTGGCCATGGACCCGAGCGATGGCAGCACTTACACCATTGGAGATGCAGAGAACAGCGCGGCGATCCTAGGCACGATCAACTTGATCAACCAGGACCAGGCATTCCTTCAGAAGTACAGCGATACCGGCACGCTGCTGTGGACCGTACCTATTGGTGGAACCAATTGGGAGACGGGCGAAGGCGTTGTTGTGGGAACGAACGGACTCATTTATATCACAGGCACGTTCGTAGGTACGGCGCTATTCTACAGTGCAGGATCCACCGTATCCACGGGTTCGCTGGTTTCCGCTGGTAACGCGGACGTCTACGTGGCGGCCTATTCGAACCAGGGTGCTTTCCAGTGGGCAAGGCGCATCGGTAACAACAACGACGAGCATACCCCACATATAGCCGTTGACGCCAGCGGTGTGACTGTACTGCTGACCTATAGAGGGACTTTGACCGTTGGAGCATTCAGCTCCGCTGCCGCTCTCTCTTCCGGGCTGGATGACTTGGCCTTGGTCCGTTACGACCTGGCAGGCAACGTTCAATGGATGATCACTGGTGGCAGCATCTTGGACGACTTGAGTTCCAGCCTAGCTGCGGACGGCACGCGGATCTACACTGCGCAAGTCAGCGGCAACTCGAACTTCCGGTGGTACAGTACCACCGGGGCTTTGTTGGGGACCTCGACCAGCGGGTCCGGTAATGATCACCACTTCAGCGCCTTCAACACGAGCGGGGCGTTGCAATGGACCAACTGGATCAACGATCCAAGCGGTAGCATCCAAGGCAATCCGAATCTGGCGGTAGGGTGCGAAGGTGTGTTCGTCACCGGCTCCTTAAGTCCGGGCAGCGTCTTCAACGGCGGTAATACCTCCGTAGGGTCAACAGGATCGAACACGCTCTACGCGGCGCGCTACAATCCCAACTCAGGCGCCTTGCTCTGGAGCACGTGGGGCCAATCGCTTACGGCTGGTGGGAGCTTCAGGGGACGCGACATTGCTGTAGGGCGTAATGGTCTGGTCCACATTGTAGGCACCTATGGTGGGCAGGTGAACATGGGCGGCACGCTGGCAACCTCTACTGATACGGAAGATGCCTTCGCGCTCACATTGCGTTCCGGTGGAACGCAATTGCTGTTCGAGCCCATCAACACGCCTTCTTCACAAGTCGCCATGGCGGTGGCCGCCGACGGATTGGGCGCCATGACCGTGGTGGGATCCTATGTGGATGGGATCAACATCCCCTCCAACGCGCTCGCCGGATCGAACAACGACAACGCTTTCTTGGCCTACGCCCAATACGGTACGCGAGCCCCTGCCATCCGGAACGGATCCGTTTTCAGCGCACCGGCAATGGTTTGCTCCAACAACGGACCCATCGATCTCACCGGTTGGATGATCCCGATCACCACGGGCAATGCGGCGTCGGTCAGCTCGGTAGGCACATCCGCGAATGCAATGAACGCGGCAGGCGCGAATGATGGCACCGTGGCCTCCGTCACGGGGAATTCGGGCACCTTGGTAGTGGACCTGGGTGTGGTGGTCCCGGCGAACGAAGTGGTCTTGGTACGGTGGCGGGTTGGCGCTCTGTCTGTTGGCGTACCGAGCCTCGCAGTGTCAACCTCCAGCGACAACAGCACGTGGGGTACTCCTGGTACTACACTATCCACGGGAAGCGCCTCCTTCGTTTACGGATCGATAATGCTCACCGCTGCCACGCGCTATATGCGCCTGCAGAACACGGTGCTCGGAGCCGTCGCCGAGATCGACGCCTTCTTCTACTCCTTTGGCACCACAGCGGGTGGCACGTGGAGCGGGCCTGGTGTAACCGGAACCACGTTCGATCCTTCCGTGCCAAGCGGAAGCGCGAACATCAGCTACCTCGTGGGCTCTGCACCGTGCACCAATAACACTACTCAAAACCGGTGATCCTGCTCTATTACCCGAAACGCATCCGTTACCCCTGCCGGTTTGAATTGCCCAGGGAACAATGCGGGTACCCTGACGCTCTCCGGTTATACCGGCACGATCAACAACTGGGAATCCTCAACGGACAATTTCGCCACGTTGACCGCTATCGTGAACACCAGTGACACGCTGACCTACTCGAACCTCTTGGCGAGCACTTCATTCCGTGCGCGCCTAAGCAGTCCCGGCTGCAGCAGTGCGCACTCAGCGATCGGAACGGTGAGCGTTGGTGACATCATCCTGCCTTGTATTCACATGTCCTGGCAACGTTGTCCTTGTCGCAGGACGCGGGCGTTTGCACGGCTACACTCGGGGATATCACCTCTCGATCACTATTACTGGTGGACAACTGCACTACTGACGCGAACCTGCTGGTGAACCAATTGCCAGCAGTTGGAAGCGCCGTGAACGACGGTGACATGGCATCAGTTCGTGTGATCGACGAAGCCGGCAATACCGCCGTTCGCA
>JADJDP010000014.1 GCA_016702645.1 Flavobacteriales bacterium | reverse complement strand
GGCGATACACCACTGCCGTACTTCATCATGGTGCTGCTGTGTGGCGGGCTTGCATTGGTCGCCCATCACATCATCGTCAGCCGCAAACAGAAGGTCTAGGGACGAAAGGCTTTCCGAACCTATCCGCAAGGTCTCCATCGTGGGGACCTTGCTTCGTTCATACCCCGGCGTGTCGAACTCACGGCCTTGGGATGGATCACCGGTCGCCATAGCGGATCGCCCGGACATACCAATGGGTTGCTTCCGACCATTGCCGTCAGACATGGCTACTTCTCCGCGATCATGGCATGGCTTGCGGCCCTTGGCACCTGTTCTTTACCGATTTTTGTACCCGATGCGCGCCTTCCTCGCACTAGGTGCGACTCTCAATGTACTTACCGCGCTGGCCCAGTTGCCACCGTGCGACGTATCGCTTACCGGAACGCCCATCACTTGTCCGGGGGACGACAATGGAACGCTGAGCGTGGTGGCTGGGAGCGGCGGTCCATATACGTATGCATGGGACCATGACCCCACCGTGACCGGTACCACGGTCGGAAGCTTGGAACCCGGCCCATACTCGGTTATCGTTAGCGACGGTGTGGGCTGCGAATCGATCCTCGATACGGTGATCACCGACCCCTATGTAGCGCCTTTGGGCACGATGTCCTTGACCAATATCACCTGCGCGGGAAATGATGATGCAACGCTCACGTTCACCATGGATCCTGGACCGTATGCGTTCACATGGGCACATGCTCCTGGGGTAACAAGCACAACGCTCACCAACCTGGCTCCAGGCTTCTATGCGGCCATCATCACCGGTGGCGGGCCGTGCCCATCCATCGTTGGCCAATGGATCGACAACCCGAACATCGTCATCCAAGGCATTACTGACTACTGCCCGAGTGATCCACCGCTGCTCACAGCGCAATTGGATTGGGGCTTCCAACCCGACATCTACGTCTGGAGTACAGGCGATGTCACCAATTCCATCCAAGTCGTACCGGGTACGGTGGGTGTGGTGGATGTCACCGCAACCGACACCACGATCGGCTGTGTGGTGAACGCCCAGATCACGCTCAACGAACTACCAAGTCCCACGGTGGCCTTCGCTACGCCGGATACCACTTGCGTGAACGTGCTCACCTTGGTCAATACCATAGCGACCACGGCCGACTCGCTCGTGTGGCGCTGGGGCACGGGCAACTACGGCTTCAGCAACGAACTGAACCCGCTCATCAATTTCACGCAGTCGGGCTGGGAGCCGGTTTCCTTGCAGGGATTTGATTCGCTCGGTTGCGGCAGCACTGCCTTGCTGGACAGCATTTATGCCCAGTATCAGGAGCCCGCGATCCTGAGCGTGCTGCAGGATCCCTGTACGCCGTTCGTGGACATCGTGCTCGGAAGCTCCACCGATTCGTGCGCCTTCTTCATTGGGGATAGTCTGATCACGAACGATTGCGCTGGCTACATCCGATACAACATGCGGCGCTACCGGGAATACACCTACACTCTGTACGCAACACAATCCAATGGCTGCAACGACACCACCCAACTGGTCTTGGACGTGCGCACGGAGCCCACGCTGTTCTTAGCCAATGCCTTCACCCCGAACGAGGATGGGGTCAACGACCTGTGGCCCATGCGGGTGGATGTCTCCGACTACGGGTTCGAACTGCTCGTGTTCGATCGGTGGGGTACGCAGCTCTGGGGCACCATCGACCCGCAGGAACAATGGGATGGCACGGCGGGTGGAAGTCCGGTACCAATGGGTGTGTATGCCTACACCATGCGTATGCGGGATCCCTGCGAACCAACGAACCAGGTCACCAGCGCAGGACACTTGACCCTGTTCAGGTGAGAGCCGCGTCTATCTTCGTCGGCCTTCGATCGATGAGAGTTCTGCGCAACACGTTTCGTGTCCTCTTGGCCTCGGTGTTCTGGTTCGTTCTTGTCTCTGTGAGTTGGGTGGCTTTGCTCGGCTTGGCCAACCCGCCGGTAACGTGGGTCATGGCGGACCAAGCCAACGAGCAAGCGAACTTCCATCGGACCAACAAGGATCTTGCAGAAGTAGCCCGTTGCATGCCCTTGGCGGTGATCGCCTCCGAGGATCAACGCTTCATGACACACAACGGCTTCTCTTGGACGGCCATAGAACGGGCCATGGAAAGCAACAAGAAGGGCAAGCGCGTGAAAGGTGCCAGCACCATTTCCCAGCAGACCGCCAAGAACGTCTTCTTGTGGCCCGGTCGCACCTATGCGCGCAAGGGATTGGAAGCGTGGTTCACTGTGCTCATGGAGGCATTTTGGACCAAGGAGCGCATACTGGAGGTCTATCTCAACGTGGCCGAAATGGGCAAAGGCGTATTTGGTGCCGAGGCCGCAGCTCGGCAATGCTTTGGCCGTTCAGCGTTGAAACTGGTTCCGGCGCAGGCTGCTCTGATCACGGCCACCCTTCCCGCGCCGCGGCGCTTCAGTTGTTCCAGGCCCTCCGTCTATATCCGTGGAAGACAGCAATGGGTCTTGCGGCAAATGCGCAACGTGGGGGACGTCCTGGATCCCCAGGTCCTCGCGAGACGCAAAGCGGCGATCCAGCGGGAGGAGGAGCGCAAGGCGGAGCGTGAGGCTCGGCGTAGGTCCAAGACCAAGAAGAGCTAAAAGGATACAATGAGCGCAGCAACGCAGGATCGCAGCGAGGACTTGGTGATCGTCACCGGTGCATCCCGGGGTATCGGTAGGGCCACCGTTCGATCGCTGGTTTTCGGGCATGGGGCCCATGTGCTTGCCTTGGCGCGGGACGTTGCGGCGCTGGGGTCACTGGTCAAGGAGTGCGACTCCGTTACGGGTGCGGTGGAGTTAGCCACCGTGGACCTGGCCGACGATACAGCCGTTCAATTGGTCCTTGATCGTCTAGCGGGACGAAAGGTCCGGGCTTTGATCCATAATGCCGGCTTGCTCCACACCAAACCCATGGGCCAGCACCAGCAAAAGGACCTTGACCGGCTCTTCAGGGTTAACGTCACCGCACCATTGCTTCTATCCCAGGCGCTGGCTGATCAACTTGACGGTGACCCACCGGGGCATGTCGTTCACATCAGCAGCATGGGAGGCTTTCAGGACAGTGTGAAATTCCCCGGCTTGGTTGGCTATAGCGCCAGCAAGGCAGCGCTTGCGTGCTTATCGCAGTGTCTTGCGGAAGAGTTCCGCGAACGCGGGATCCGCAGCAACTGCTTGGCCTTGGGATCGGTGGATACCGACATGCTACGTGCTGCTTTTCCCAACTACCGAGCCTCGATAACCGCTGAGGAAATGGGGGGCTTCATTGCCGAATTTTCCTTGCGCGGGCACAAGCTCTTCAATGGCAAGGTCTTACCGGTCGCCTTAGCGACGCCCTGAGGATTTTTTTCATGCATTGGTTGCAACTGGAGATGCTTCTCCTACATTTGCGGCCGCTTTCGACGAAACGTTCTTTGTAGTGCCATTCCGGGTAGGTTGTTTGTGAACCGGATCTGCTGCGATCGTGAAGAAGATTTTCTTCATCAGTGTTGCAGGGTCCAACTCAAGCATCTACTTTTGCCGTCCCTCTCAAGAAAATGTCTTTTGAAAGGGCGCGCAAGGCGCGTGAATTTGTCCGGTAACGGGCTCAGGCCCAGACCGATACAGTTCTTTGACTTATTGTCCATTCTGAATACAGCAAGGTATCCTTATTGATCAACCGATCAACATGAGAGACCTCGTCAACGAACCAGATCGAACGAACATTTACAATGGAGAGTTTGATCCTGGCTCAGGATGAACGCTAGCGGCAGGCTTAACACATGCAAGTCGAGGGGCAGCACGATGTAGCAATACATGGGTGGCGACCGGCGCACGGGTGCGTAACACGTATGGAATCTGCCCTTTACTGGAGGATAGCCCGGAGAAATCCGGATTAATACTCCATAACAAGTTGGATGGCATCATCCGACTTTGAAAGCTCCGGCGGTAAAGGATGACCATGCGCACGATTAGCTAGTTGGTGAGGTAACGGCTCACCAAGGCTACGATCGTTAGGGGGCCTGAGAGGGTTATCCCCCACACTGGTACTGAGACACGGACCAGACTCCTACGGGAGGCAGCAGTGAGGAATATTGCGCAATGGAGGCAACTCTGACGCAGCCATGCCGCGTGCAGGAAGAAGGCGCTACGCGTTGTAAACTGCTTTTACCCGGGAAGAAACCCCTCCACGTGTGGAGGGTTGACGGTACCGGAGGAATAAGCACCGGCTAACTTCGTGCCAGCAGCCGCGGTAATACGAAGGGTGCAAGCGTTATCCGGATTCATTGGGTTTAAAGGGTGCGTAGGCGGGGCGTTAAGTCAGTGGTGAAATCCTGCAGCTTAACTGTAGACTTGCCATTGATACTGTCGCTCTTGAGTACGCTTGAAGTAGGCGGAATGTGCCGTGTAGCGGTGAAATGCTTAGATATGGCACAGAACACCAATTGCGAAGGCAGCTTACTAAGGCGATACTGACACTGAGGCACGAAAGCGTGGGGATCGAACAGGATTAGATACCCTGGTAGTCCACGCCGTAAACGATGATCACTCGAGATTGGCGATATACGGTCAGTCTCCTAGCGAAAGCGTTAAGTGATCCACCTGGGGAGTACGATCGCAAGATTGAAACTCAAAGGAATTGACGGGGGCCCGCACAAGCGGTGGAGCATGTGGTTTAATTCGATGATACGCGAGGAACCTTACCAGGGCTCGAACGCACGTAGACAGTCGCGGAAACGTGATCTTCTTCGGACTGCGTGCGAGGTGCTGCATGGCTGTCGTCAGCTCGTGCCGTGAGGTGTCGGGTTAAGTCCCATAACGAGCGCAACCCCCATCTCTAGTTGCCAGCGGGTAATGCCGGGGACTCTAGAGAAACTGCCCGTGTAAACGGTGAGGAAGGTGGGGACGACGTCAAGTCATCACGGCCCTTACGTCCTGGGCTACACACGTGCTACAATGGCGAGTACAGAGGGAAGCTACTGGGTGACCAGATGCGGATCTTCAAAACTCGTCTCAGTTCGGATCGGAGTCTGCAACCCGACTCCGTGAAGCTGGAATCGCTAGTAATCGCATATCAGCCATGATGCGGTGAATACGTTCCCGGGCCTTGTACACACCGCCCGTCAAGCCATGGAAGCCGGGGGTGCCTGAAGTTGGTGACCGCAAGGAGCTACCTAGGGCAAAACCGGTGACTGGGGCTAAGTCGTAACAAGGTAGCCGTACCGGAAGGTGCGGCTGGAACATCTCCTTTTTAGAGTAAGTTAAATGAGGTCTTTGTTCGTTGCAGAAATGCAGCGCTCGGTACCTGCTGTTTCAGATGGATGATATTTTGAACGGTACACCGTTACCGTCTCCTAGTCCTGTAGCTCAGTTGGTTAGAGCGCTACACTGATAATGTAGAGGTCCGCAGTTCAAATCTGCGCAGGACTACAAGGGATAGGGAACGGGGGATTAGCTCAGCTGGCTAGAGCGCCTGCTTTGCAAGCAGGAGGTCATCGGTTCGACTCCGATATTCTCCACGAAGCCCTAAGGGCACCGTTCTTTGACATGTTGTTGGACAGACCAAAACAGACCGAGTGATCGGTCCACCGAGCAATTATGATCTTGAGCAGATCGAAAAGTTACTAAGGGCGTACGGTGGATGCCTTGGCTCTCAGAGGCGACGAAGGACGCGATAGGCTGCGATAAGCCACGGGGAGGAGCATAATATCCTGTGATCCGTGGATCTCCGAATGGGGCAACCCATCCCGATGAAGTCGGGATACCCTGCAAAGGGTGCCAACCCAGGGAACTGAAACATCTAAGTACCTGGAGGAAAAGAAAACAAGTAGTGATCCCCCTAGTAGTGGCGAGCGAAGAGGGGACAGTCCAAACCGGGGGCGTTTCGGCGCAACCGGGGTTGTAGGACCACAATGTGGACTCAGTATGTGTAGTGGAACCCTTCTGGAAAGTAGGACCCTAGCGGGTGATAGTCCCGTACACGAAATGCATACTGTACCTAGTGGTATCCTGAGTAAGGCGGGACACGTGAGATCCTGTCTGAATCCGCCAGAACCATCTGGCAAGACTAAATACTACTGAGAGACCGATAGCGAACCAGTACTGCGAAGGAAAGGTGAAAAGCACCTCTATTAGAGGAGTGAAATAGTCCCTGAAACCGTACGCCTACAAGCGGTCGGAGTCCCTACGGGGATGACGGCGTGCCTTTTGCATAATGAGCCTACGAGTTGCTCGTCACTGGCAAGGTTAAGGGCCTAAGGCCCGCAGCCGAAGCGAAAGCAAGTCTTAACAGGGCGCTTAGTCAGTGGCGGCAGACGCGAAACCTGAGTGATCTAACCATGGCCAGGATGAAGTCCCGGTAACACGGGATGGAGGTCCGAACTGGTAGACGTTGAAAAGTCTTCGGATGAGCTGTGTGTAGGGGTGAAAGGCTTATCAAACTGGGAGATAGCTCGTACTCTCCGAAATGCATTTAGGTGCAGCCTCGGATGTACTGTTGTGGAGGTAGAGCTACTGATCGGGCTAGGGGGCTTCATCGCCTACCAAACCCGGACAAACTCCGAATGCCACAACATCATTATCCGGGAGTGAGCGCGCGGGTGCTAAGGTCCGTGCGCGAAAGGGAAATAACCCAGACCATCGGCTAAGGTCCCCAAATACATGCTAAGTTGATCTAACGAGGTCGGACTGCATTGACAGCTAGGATGTTGGCTTGGAAGCAGCCATTCATTTAAAGAGTGCGTAACAGCTCACTAGTCGAGCGGTCCGGCGTGGATAATGATCGGGCATCAAGCATGTTACCGAAGCTGTGGGCCCCAATGGGGCGGTAGGAGAGCATTCCGGTCTGCGTAGAAGGTGTGGCGTAAGCCATGCTGGAGCGTCCGGAAAAGAAAATGTAGGCATAAGTAACGATTAAACAGGTGAAAAACCTGTTCGCCGATTGACTAAGGTTTCCTGATCAACGTTAATCGAATCAGGGTTAGTCGGGACCTAAGGTGTAGCCGAACGGCGAAGCTGATGGAGATACGGTCAATATTCCGTAACCGACTTGCATTGCGATGGGGTGACGAAGGAGTGAAAGGTCCGCGCACTGACGGAATAGTGCGTTGAAAGGCGTAGGTATAGGGATGGTAGGTAAATCCGCCGTTCTTGCTGAAACCCAACAGTACCACGAGCCTTCGGGCAAGCGGATAGAGACCCTAATCAGACTTCCGAGAAAACCCCCTAAGCTCTAGATGCAAGCCGCCCGTACCGCAAACCGACACAGGTAGTCAAGGAGAATATCCTGAGGCGCTCGAGTGATCCGTGGCTAAGGAACTAGGCAAATTGACCGCGTAACTTCGGGATAAGCGGTACCCACTTCGGTGGGTTTCAATGAAATGGCTCAGGCGACTGTTTAACAAAAACACATGGCTCTGCAAAATCGAAAGATGACGTATAGGGCCTGACACCTGCCCGGTGCTGGAAGGTTAAGAGGAGATGTCAGCCGCAAGGTGAAGCATTGAATCGAAGCCCCAGTAAACGGCGGCCGTAACTATAACGGTCCTAAGGTAGCGAAATTCCTTGTCGGGTAAGTTCCGACCTGCACGAATGGTGTAACGATCTGAGCACTGTCTCGGCCACGAGCTCGGTGAAATTGTAGTTTCGGTGAAGATGCCGGATACCCGCAACGGGACGGAAAGACCCCGTGCACCTTTACTATAGCTTCACATTGACATCGGCTGCCCGATGTGTAGGATAGGTGGGAGACTTTGAAGTTGCGTCGCTAGGCGTGATGGAGTCAACGTTGAAATACCACCCTTCGTTCATCTGATGTCTAATCCCTGCGAAACAGGGAAACAGTGTGTGGTGGGTAGTTTGACTGGGGTGGTCGCCTCCAAAAGAGTATCGGAGGCTTCCAAAGGTTCCCTCAGCACGCTTGGTAACCGTGCGTTGAGTGCATTGACACAAGGGAGCTTGACTGTGAGACAGACAAGTCGAGCAGGTAGGAAACTAGGGCAAAGTGATCCGGTGGTTCCGTATGGAAGGGCCATCGCTCATAGGATAAAAGGTACGCCGGGGATAACAGGCTGATCATTCCCAAGAGCTCATATCGACGGAATGGTTTGGCACCTCGATGTCGGTTCGTCACATCCTGGGGCTGGAGAAGGTCCCAAGGGTTCGGCTGTTCGCCGATTAAAGTGGCACGTGAACTGGGTTCAGAACGTCGTGAGACAGTTCGGTCCCTATCTGTTGCGGGCGTTAGAAGTTTGAGGGGAGCTACCATTAGTACGAGAGGACCGTGGTGGACGAACCGCTAGTGTACCAGTTGTCCCGCCAGGGGCACCGCTGGGTAGCTATGTTCGGACGGGATAAGCGCTGAAAGCATCTAAGCACGAAGCCCACCCCAAGATGAGACTTCTTTATAAGGGTCGTGGAAGATTACCACGTTGATAGGCCACAGGTGTAAAGTCAGCAATGGCAAAGCCGAGTGGTACTAATTACCCGTAGACTTTCGATCCAACAGATCGCTCCATGGAACGGTCCTCGGCTGTTTTGGTCTTGTCCAACGACCTGTCAAATCGTATCCACGATTTCAGGTGACTATTGCGGTGAGGTCCACCTCTTCCCATTCCGAACAGAGAAGTTAAGCTCACCAGCGCAGATGGTACTAGGCCACAAGCCTGGGAGAGTATGTCGTCGCCGATCTGAACCCCGTCACGCAAGTGGCGGGGTTCTTTTTTTGTACCCTAGCAAGAGTTTTGCTTGGTATCCCCTCATCGTATGGTACTTCGGCTGCAACTTCTTTCACTATTGACCCTTCTGCTAGGGACAACTGCGCGCGCGCAGCGCCTTATCGGATCGTTCGAACAGAACGATGGTCGGCCCGGATCCGTGGTCCTTTGGTCAACATATGGTCAGGACCATTTTCCGGTTGACACGACCTTCGTTGATCGCAAGGGTCGTTTTGCTTTTGATGAACGCTCAGCCGCTTCGGGATTTTACCAACTATCGGTCAGTGACTCGGACCGGGTGGATCCGATCCTGATCCGCGCGAGAATTCCGTCGAGCTGAGATTCGATGGACTACCATTACGTGAACATATCGCGGTGGTCCGGTCCTCGGAGAACCAGCGATTATGGGAGTACAAACGTGCAAGCAGGTCCTATGGCTCCGAGATCTCTTCGTTGCGTCAGCGGCGGGCGACGTCCGATCCCCTTGATGCGACCAACCTACTCGTCCTTGATAGTCTGGAGAGGGCAGCGGTCGGCAGACGCGGGTCCGTGCTGGAACGGCTGATCCTTCAAGACCCGACGAGCTATTTCAGCAAGGTGGTTGGTGCCGATCAGCAACTGACAGCTGCCATCCCACGCGGGCCATTGGCGATCCGCGATGCCATGGATTGGACCGACGCCAGCTTGGTCCGTAGTTCCGTGTACCCGAATGCCATCACAGCGGTCCTGCAGAGTGCGACACCCGCATCGACCGATGTGCTGTCCAATGCCAGCGACTCCTTGCTCAAGTGGGCCGAGCCGGATCCAGTATGCTGGCGTTTTACGCGCTCTTTCCTGCTCAACCTCTTCTCGGAGTATGCGGCGGATGAACTCGTACAACATTTGGTCGACGCGTACATCACCGGGCCAGGAACCTTGTACCCACCTGAGCCCGAATTACTTCAGTTGGTTGCTGCTCAACTGAGAGTGTCCATTGGAAGTCAGGCACCGGACGTTCTCCTGCCCGATCCTTTGCGCGGCGACACTGCCTCGCTTTCTGAATTGAGAAGTGGATCCCGATGTACGGCGTTGTTCTTCTACTCGAGCACGTGTGATCATTGTCATGAACAAATGCCCGGGCTGGTGTCTCTGTACAATGGTTCGAACGCCAACGGGCTCCAGGTGATCGGCATCGCGCTGGACAATGATCGAGCTGACTTCATTCGCACGATAGCGGAGGAACAACTCTCATTCCGTTGTTTCTCTGAACTGAATGCTTGGGGTTCACAGGCCGCAAAAGCCTTTGCCGTGAAGGCAACGCCCACGTTCATTGTGTTGGACGGGCAAGGCGTGATCATCGGTAAACCCTTTGATCACGAAGAGCTGAGAACGATGGTGTTGCCGCTATTGAACGAAGGCAGGTAACTGGAACACCCAGTTGGAATGCGACATGGGCCATGCCATTGGCGCAGGCTTGTCCCGGAAAAGTCCGAAAACGGTGGAGCCAGAGCCGCTCATCGCAGCATGGACCGCTCCGGCTTCCAAAAGACGCTGCTTGATCGCGCCGACCTCCGGATGCGCGGTGAACACATAATGCTCCATGACGTTCGGAGCTAGCGAACCCCACTCCTCCATCTTGGTGGAAAGCAGAACGCTACCGAGGTTCATTCTTCTTTCCGTTGGATCCGTGTTCGCGTAGACCAGTGCGGTGGAAACATGTACACCCGGGTTCACCAACACCAGCCACAGACCACCCAGATCGAGGGTGATCGGTGATATCCGCTCTCCGCGCCCGGTGACCAAGGCGGCGCCATTTCCAAGGAAGAAAGGACAATCACTGCCTAGTTCTTCGGCCAAGCGAAGCAGGTGGTCCCTGTCCAGCTTCAGTTCCAATAGCTTGTTCGCCAACATGAGCGCCTGTGCCCCATCGCTTGACCCCCCACCTAGACCTGCACCCATGGGGACCACTTTGTGCAGGTGCATCCGAAGCCCCGGCAAGTCGCGGTCATGCGCAATGGAGCGGACAGCCCTCATGCATAGGTCCCGTTCGATATCCCCGTCGATGGACAGGCCTGTTCTGGTGTACACGACCCCGCCTCTTGGCAGCGTTGGATCAATGACGATCTCCAGCGCATCGCGGAGCGGGATGGGGACCAGGACGCTCTCGATCTCGTGGTATCCATCTGCGCGGCGCTCAATGACATTGAGTCCCAGGTTGATCTTTGCGTGCGGGAACGCGAGCATGCGGCGAAAGTATCCCGGCGGTCCGTCATGTACCTGAGCGATCCGCCTGTCGGTCATCCTTCTACCTTCGCTTCCCCAATTGCGGACCATGCAAACGTTCCTGGAGTTCGAGAAGCCGGTGCAGAACATCATCGAGCAGATCGAGAAATTGAAGGAGGTGGCAGCGCAAGGCGCAGTGGACGTCACGGCCACGTTGAAGGACCTTGAGAAAAAGCTCCACGAAACACGGGAGTCCATCTACAGCAAGCTCACACCATGGGAGCGTGTGCAGGCCAGTCGGCACCCCGATCGCCCATACACGCTGAAGTACATCGATGTGCTCACAGATGGGAGTTTCATTGAACTGCATGGCGACCGCACCGTGAAGGATGACAAGGCCATGGTAGGCGGCTTCGGCTCGGTGAACGGCCGCACGGTCATGTTCGTTGGCCAACAGAAGGGCATCAATACCAAGATGCGCCAGTACCGCAACTTCGGCATGGCCAACCCGGAAGGCTACCGCAAGGCGCTAAGGCTGATGAAGTTGGCGGAGAAGTTCAACAAACCGGTCGTTACTTTCATTGACACGCCCGGTGCGTTCCCCGGCTTGGAGGCGGAAGAGCGCGGACAGGGTGAGGCGATCGCGCGCAACCTCTTCGAGATGGTGCAGCTCAAAGTCCCGGTGATCTGTGTGATCATTGGCGAAGGAGCGTCGGGAGGCGCATTGGGTATCGGGGTGGGCGACAAGGTGTTGATGATGGAGAACACTTGGTACAGTGTGATCTCCCCCGAGTCCTGTTCCTCGATCCTTTGGCGGAGTTGGGATTACAAAGAGCAAGCGGCAAAAGCCTTGAAGCTCACGGCCGAGGACATGCTTGCGAACAAGCTGATCGATGGCATTATCAAGGAGCCGGCAGGGGGTGCCCACGCGGATATCGAGCAAGCCTGCAAGCTGGTGAAGGCCGAGGTGGTCAAGCACCTGGACAAGCTCACGAAGGTGGATGCCGAAAAGCTCGTCGAGCGCCGCATCAAGAAGTTCTGCGATATGGGTGTCGTGCTGAAGTCCAAACCTGCCAAAAAGCGCTAGGCGCTCACCGGTTCGTCAAAATGTGGATGCTGCCTATGGTGGTCGGCAGCGTTCGGCTGTCAAATACGCTCCCATTCACAGGGTCCATAGTGACCAGTTCATTCCCGTTACCAACAAGGAGCGCCCCGGAGACCTTATCATAAGCAAGGGCAGAAGCATCCATGCTGGAGATGGTCGTCACACTGTTGGAGCCGTAGTTGAACCGATGGATCCCCGAAGCGCTGGCAATAATGAAAGTATCCGAGTTGATGCGGGTAGCGGAATGGATCCGATCCGCTGGAAATACCCTCATTTCGAATACACCGCCCAGGTTGATGTTGCGGTCTTGCACCACACCATCCAGAGCGCGATTGCCAAAGACCAGGGAATGTTCATCGTCGCGGTGGAAGAGCGCCAGGGCTTCATTGTCCAGCGGAAATTGTGTGAGCAAGGTTCCGTTCAGCCGGTCGTAACCGATGATCTTTCGCTGGGTTGAGACTGGATCGAACGCTGTGCTGACCACCTGGTCATCCACTACTACTGTGTGCTCGCTGTACCAACCGGGTGGAGAGTTCGCGTTGAAGGCACCATTTCCGGACGCGAAGAACCCCCTGATGAAGCCATCGCGCGTTCCGGTGTAAAGGCGCTCATCCTCAGGGTCCACCGCAATACCGCGGAAATACGGCTCGGATCCCACCCCCATGTTGGCAAGCAGTTGCGTGGAGCTGCCACTGTTCACATCCAGTGCTTGCAATCCTTGGCTTGTGGTGCCACCAACAAAAAGATGGTCCAGGTCGATCGCGGAACCGCTCAACTCGCTCAGGGTCATCCACGTGGATATATCCCCGAGGCTGTCGATCCTGACGATCGGATAGGGTGCGGTGGTATTGACAGGAGGAAGAACGAATACCGAGCGTACGCGTAATGGCGCTGCTTGAACGATGAGGTCTTGGAATGCGAAGCCGTCCTGATCACCATCGGATACACGTGCCACCAAGGTGTAGGTTCCGCTCTCGATCCGTTCGTCCGTCAAGGCGAGTTCAAGCTCCGCGGTCGTGGCACCCGCGTTCATGTTCGTTTGGGAGGAGGGGCCGATGGGCACTCCGTTCCCATCCGTTAGCAATACGGTCACGCTTCGAACAAGGTGATCGTCCTCTGCTTGTACGCGTACCGTGATCGTATCGGGTATCGACAGCGTGGAACCTGCGGTAGGAAAGAGGATGTGCACTACGGGGGGCTCATCAGCCTTGTCCTTCTTGCAACTGCCGAGGAAGAGCAGCACCGAGGCCAACAGCAGCGCACGATGTTGATGACGCATGCACGAAAGATAGCCGCAGGGCAAGGCTTCCAGCGCACACAAGGAAGTTGTTCACAAGCGTGATTGTTGATCCAATGCGCACGGCTTGCACTGGGCTAACTTCACGTGCGTGAGCGCGCGTCTATTTTTGCCGACCTGTCCGCACGGAACACTGCGACCTCCAGCGAACCACCTCGCTTCCGCAGTTCCCGATGCGCCCACATAGCGTTCCATGGCCGAGTTTTCCCCCTCCCGTTCCCAGGACAAGTTGCGCGGCGCGCGACGTCCCACCTCATCCTTGTTGGCCACTGCCCTCGAAGCAGGCAAGTTGCCGCCACAGGCACCGGAGTTGGAACAAGCGGTGTTGGGTGCCATGATGCTCGAACGCAATGCGGTGAACGAGGCGATCGACATCCTCAATCCGGAGAGTTTCTATGTGGAGGCGCACAAGCGCATCTTCTCCGCCATCCATCATCTTTTCGGGAACGACCAGCCCATCGATATCCTCACCGTTACCGAGGAATTGAAGAAGCGGGGCGAACTCGATGTGGTGGGAGGGCCTTTCTATATCAGTCAGCTCACCAACAAGGTGGCGAGCAGTGCGAACGTGGAATACCACGCGCGCATCATCAGCCAGAAGCACATCCTGCGCGAGCTGATCCGTATCAGCGCGGAGACCCAGCGTGACGCCTACGACGACAGCGCCGACGTCTTCGACCTCCTGGACAAGACCGAGCAGGACCTCTACGCCATCACCAGCGGCAACCTCAAGCGCAACTACGAGCCGATGAGCGACCTGATCCAGGACGCTATCGCGAACATCGAAAGTGCCAAGAGCAAGACCGGAGGCGTGAGCGGTGTGCCCACGGGCTTCGTTCAGTTGGACAAGCTCACCGCTGGTTGGCAGCGCAGTGACATGGTGATCGTGGCAGCACGTCCCGCCATGGGCAAAACGGCGTTCGTGTTGAGTATGGCGCGCAACATCGCGGTAGAACAGAAGCGGGCCGTTGCTGTCTTCAGTTTGGAGATGAGCAGTACCCAACTCGTGACCAGGTTGATCGCCAGCGAGGCGGGTATCAGTTCCGAGAAGTTGCGGAAAGGGGAGCTAACCGACTCGGAGTTCACGATCCTGCACCAGCACATCGCGCGACTCACGAATGCGCCCATTTACATCGATGACACCCCTGCGTTGAACATCTTCGAGTTACGCGCCAAGGCCCGTCGCTTGAAGAGCCAGCACAACGTGGACCTCATCATCATCGACTATTTGCAGTTGATGACCGCCGGCGGCGATACCCGGGGCGGCAACCGCGAACAGGAGATCAGCGGTATTTCGAGGTCCATCAAGAGCATTGCGAAGGAACTTGACATCCCGATCATAGCGCTCTCGCAGTTGAGCCGGGCCGTTGAAACCCGCGGTGGCGACAAGAAACCGATGCTGAGCGATCTGCGTGAATCGGGTGCCATTGAGCAGGATGCGGACATCGTGTGCTTCCTCTACCGTCCGGAGTACTACAAGATCTACGAGGACGAACACGGCAGTACGCTCGGTATCGGGGAGGTGATCGTGGCCAAGCACCGGAACGGTGCACTTGACACCGTTCGCTTGCGTTTCATACCGGAGCTCGCCAAGTTCACCGACCTCGAGACCATATCCGGTAGCTTTGGGGGCGATGGCACGGGATCGGGGGACAGCTTCCGGACCATCACGCGGCCGAGCCGCATGAACGATGACAACGACTTCGACGATCAAGCTGCTCCGTTCTAGGATCTTGCGCGCTATCTGCGCGGTGCTTCTCTTCACGTTCTCCTTCCAGGCCTCTGCGACCAAGTTGCTCATCCCCATGGATGAGTCGCAGCGGGATCACCTGAAAGCCTACGGCATCACCTACTGGGTGCTCCAGCAGGATGTGCCGGTGGAATGGCTCCTCAACTACCGGGGCGGCAGTTTCCTCATCGATCACTTCCTCACCGTGGAGCAGGAATGCACCATTCGTGGTGTCACCTACCAGGTGATCGCAGATGGACAAGCCGCTGCGATACTCTCGGAGATCGGCGACCCCGAAGCGAACATGGAGGTGGTGAAATTGGAGAAGGCTCCCAAGATCGCCGTGTACGCACCCGAGAGCTTCCAGCCTTGGGATGATGCTGTTGCTCTGGTGATGACCTATGCGGAGATCCCGTACGAACGTATCTACGATCAGCAAGTTATCGCGGGCACCCTGCCCAAGTACGATTGGTTGCACCTGCACCATGAGGACTTCACCGGGCAGTATGGGAAGTTCTACCGCAGCTACCACACCGCGCCATGGTACGTGGCCCAAGTGCAGGAGAGCGAAGCCATGGCAGCGCAACTGGGCTTCGCCAAGGTGAGCCAGATGAAGGGCGCTGTTTCCCGGAAGATCGCTGATTACGTCGCAGGTGGTGGTTACCTCTTCACCATGTGTTCCGGTACGGACAGCTACGACATCTCGCTCGCGGCGGAGGGACTCGATATATGCGCGTCCGAGTTCGACCACGACCCTGTCGACCCAATGGCGCAGAAGCGCCTTGATTTCACGCGCAGCTTCGCCTTTCGCGATTTCAAGCTGATCACCGACCCGATGGTCTATGAGTTCTCGGACATCGACGCCACGGACATCCATGGTCGCATCGGACAACCGAGGGATTTTTTCACCCTTTTTGATTTCAGTGCGAAGTGGGATATCGTGCCTACCATGCTCTGCCAGAGCCATGAGCAAGTGGTGCGTGGCTTCATGGGTCAAACAACCGCTTTTCGCAAGGACCTCGTGAACCCCGGCGTGCTCGTGATGGGTGAGAACAAAGCGCACGGTACCGTTAAGTACATCCACGGCGAATTCGGCTTGGGGCAGTGGACCTTCTATGGCGGACACGACCCGGAGGATTACCAGCATATGGTAGGAGACCCGCCAACGGATCTCAGCCTCCACCCGAACTCTTCGGGCTACCGGTTGATCCTGAACAATATCCTCTTCCCAGCAGCCCGGAAGCGGAAGCAGAAGACCTGATCAGGCTTCGATCCCTTTCTTCTTGAACAGGACGCTCGCCACCGCCAGGGCGAGCAACGCGACCATGGCCGGACGCACCGGTGTTGTGTACCGCACTTGTATCACGAAGGGGATGTGGATCAGCCCGAAGTAGAGCAAGTGCAACCACAACGGCTGTGTTGCTCCCAAAGAGAGGAGCTTGCGTCGAAAAGCGATGGTGATGAAGAAGACCGAGAGCAACAGAATGGACAAGGTCATCACCGTCGGATAGAGCTGCTTCAGCCTGCCCACCGCAGAGGCTTCCAAGAACTTGTCCCGCTGGATGCCGATCACCCATAGTCGCAACGCCGACCAACTCTTGTATGCCATCGCGTAGCCAGGCCGTTCCAAGGCCAGAGCGATCGTATGCTGTTTCAACAACCGTTCGCGTTCCTTTGTGTAGCGTGTGTTGAATGTCCGCACGGCTCCTTCACCACGATCGAAGGAGGCCATCATCACCGAGTCCTCTTCTGTCAAGTATGGCGCGAGCGAATCCATCACAGCGTCCCAATCCGCTTCGTAGGCTGCAATGTTCTTCGCGATCGAATCCGCTGGGGTGAAGCGTACGATCTCATCGCCGGCGAAGTTGCTCCAGTAGCGATGCTCCTGGTGGCCCGGGATCAGACCGCTCCAGATACCCATGTGCACCACACCACCACCTCCTTCCAGCGGTGTGATCTGGAAAACGCCATGGTGCTGCTTGTTCCAAAGGCCGTATGGCAGGAGGGTAATGGCGAAGAGCGAGAGCGCAACCAGGTGCCCACGCCTGTCAAAGGCTTGGCGCTTGGCCCACCACGTGGCGATCGCGATAACCGGTGGAAGCCACAGGTAGATCGGCCTGCATTGGAAGATGAAACCGTACAGCAGGCCGAGTGCGACGGCATCCATCCATGACAGCCGGTCCTTCCTCAAGAGCAAGTAGATGACCGTGGTGATCGCCGCGAGCGTTGGGATCTCCGGTGAGAGCTGCGTGATGTAGTAGGGCACGTTCACCAGCGGCAATAGGAAGAGCAATGCCAGGTTCCCAGCGAGCGGCCTTGGATCGAAGCGCTCGATGATCCGCAGCATGAGGTGGATGGCAAGGAGATAGAGCACCAAGTGGATCCACATGATCGCCTTCCAGGTGCCGAAGACCGAAACGATAGCGGCGATGTAGAGCGGGAATCCCGGTGTGCGGAACGTGTCCGGAACGGGCGTGTCCAGATGCCAGTAGTGCGAATAGTGACCGTGCAAGATCCCCTCCGCCAACGCGAGATAGGAACCATGGTCCCCGAAGATCTCATTGCGCGTGGCCCACATCATGGCTGCGATTGCCAGCAGTTGCAAGACCCACAGCGCGGGGCGTGTCAGGCGATGTTCGAGCATGCGTTGCAGCACGCGCATCAGGCCAGGGGCTTCTTGAAATCGCCGCGGGAAAAGTGCTTTTCGATCAGGCAATAGAGCAGGATGAAGAAGTAGCGGCTGCCCATCTCCTTGATCTTCAGTTTGCTCACGCCGGTCTTGCGGTTGTACCAACTATTGGGCACAACGGCATAGCTATACCCACGCACGATCGCCTTCAACGGAAGTTCCAGCGTGAGATTGAAGTGTGGGGACATCAGCGGATGCAAGCCTTCGATCGTCTCGCGCTTGTAGAGCTTGAAGGCGTTCGTGCAATCGTTGTACTTGATGCGGAAGACCAAGCGCACGATGGTATTGGCCGTGCGGTTGATCATCTTCTTCACCCACGGGTAGTCCACCACTTTGCCGCCCTTGCTCCAACGTGTTCCGAAAACGCAATCATAGCCCTCGCCCATCTTGCGGTAGAAGCGCACGAGATCTTCCGGTGGATCGCTCAGATCGGCCATCATCACCGCGACGCATTCTCCGTTGAAGTTCGCAAGGCCCATCCGCACGGCATATCCGAAGCCACCCGGGCCTTGGTTCTCGATCACGCACAGCTGGGGCAGGTCGATCTGCAAACGCTTGAGGATGTCCGCGGTATCATCGGACGAGTGATCGTTCACCACCACCAACTCGTGATCGATGCCTTCACGGGTGAGCGTGCTCGCAATGCTCCGGATGGTGGCCTCCACGCTGCCCTCCTCATTGTGGGCGGGTATGACCACGCTGAGCTTCACTTCCGGCCGATGAGCAGGAACTGTTTGCCGAAGAAGCGCCACGCCCATGGCATGGCGAGGTAGCACTGCACCAGGAACTTGTTCACCGGCAGCCCACCACGGAAGGAGAGGGGTAGGAAGCGCGGATGGATCGTCTCCACCTCGAAGCCTGCGCCGTACAGGTGCTCGGCCACGCCGAGTTCGGAGAGCACCACGGTGTGGTCGGCGAAGTCGAAGTACTCCTTGTACACGTACTTGAAGTTCGGGCCCATGATCGCGATGCGGCCGCCCGGCTTCAAGTGGCCGTGCAGCTTAGTGAGGAAAGCCGCGACTTCCTCCTGCGTGTGCAGGTGCTCCAAGAAGTTGCTGACGAACACGCCGTCGAAGTGGTTCTTCGGCAGATCGGCCACCAGCGTATCGCCGATCACGATGTGCAGGTCCTTGTTGGCGTGTGCCCGGATGAACGGTTCGTTGATGTCCACCGCCCATTTCTCCCTGGCCGGCATGGCGTTGATGAACTCGCACATGCCGGCGGCCGGGTCGAGCATCACCTGCGGCTGGCCGAGCTTGGCGTGCATGAAACGCGCGAGCTCGCCCCACACCATGCCACGCTTCGCATGGTCCACCCCACGGAAGCGGTACTCGTAGATGCGGTCCAGGTCCATCACGCCAGTCGTCGTTTGAATTCCTCGAAGATCTGCACCAGGGTTTCCTCAATGCCGTAGCGCGGCTGCCAACCCGGATAGTGCTCCTTGAAGTGCGAAAGGTCGCTCACATACCAGATATGGTCGCCGATGCGGTTGTCATCGCTTAGCGTCACGTTCATTTTATTGCCGGTGATGCGCTCGCAAAGCATGATGGCCTCCAGCATGCTGCAGTTCGCGAATCGACCGCCTCCAGCGTTGTAAACCTCTCCTGAACGCGGCGCCTGGTAGAAAGCATCGAACATCGCCACCAGATCGTCGCTGTGGATGTTGTCGCGCACCTGTTTGCCCTTGTATCCGAAGATGGTGTAGGGGGTTTTCGTTATCGCGCACTTCATCAAGTAGCTGAGGAAGCCGTGCAATTGCGCACCGCTGTGTCCCGGCCCGGTTAGACAGCCGCCGCGGAAGGTTCCGGTCTTCATCCCGAAGTAGCGACCGTATTCCTGCACCATCACATCCGCCGCCACTTTGCTCGCACCGAAGAGGCTGTGCTTGGTATGGTCGATGCTCATGTGCTCATCGATACCCTCCTTGTAGTAGGGGTGATCACTGGCCACCTCCCAGCGCGTCTCCAGCTCCACGAGCGGCAGGAAGTTGGGATTGTCGCCGTAGACCTTGTTCGTGCTGGTGAAGATGAAGACCGCCTCCGGGCAATGCTGGCGGGTTAGCTCCAGCATGTTCAAGGTGCCGTTGGCGTTCACTTCGAAATCGAGGTAGGGGATCTGCGCTGCCTTGTCGTGACTTGGTTGAGCTGCGGCATGAACGATCAAACCGATGGAGGTTCCATGCTCCTTGAAGAGCTTCTCCAGCGCTTCGCGGTCGCGGATGTCGATGTCGTGATGGACGTAGGAAGCAACGCCCTCCTTCAAGCGGTCCACGTTCCAGCGCGTGCTCGCCTCTGCGCCGAAGAAGACGCTGCGCATGTCGTTGTCGATACCGATGATGCGTTCGAATCGCGAGGCGAAGTGGCGCACGGCGGCGCTGCCGATGAGGCCACCCGAACCGGTGATGAGGGCGACGCTCATGTGATGATCACGCCATGATGACGCGGAGCTGCGCGTCGTGTTGCTTCAACCAGGTGTACGAATCACCGAAGACCGCATCGAGATCACGGGTGGGCGCCCATCCTGTCGCGGCGGTTATCCGCGAATTGTCCGTCACGTACCATTTGATGTCGCCAGGACGGTCCTCGCGATCGCTGCCCACCTCGATCTTCTTGCCCGTGATGCGCTGTGAGATACCGGTGAACTCATGCATGGCCGCGCTGTTGTTCACGCCACCGCCAGCGTTGTAAGAAGCGCCGTTCTGCGCCTCCATGTTCTCCAATTGCAACGTGACCAGGTCGCAGAGATCAGCGACGTGCAGGACATCGCGCACTTGCGCACCCACGCCACCGAAGCCGGTGTAGCTCAACGGCAGGTTCCAATGATGGCGTGCCAGCCACAGCAGCACGAATCCTTGGTCCGTTTTGCCCATTTGCCAGGGGCCGGCGATCACACCACAACGGTCGATGACCGTGCGCACACCGTGCATCTGCGCGTACTCCGCAATGAGCAACTCGCTCGCAAGCTTGGTGGCACCGTAGAGCGAACGCACCCCGGTCAACGGGAAGTCCTCGGAAAGTCCTGAAGCGGTAAGTCCCGTCATCGGCTGCTGCACTTCAAAGCGCCCATCCCGGACGCTCATGGCATTGTTCAGCGCGGCGATAGGGTATACGCGGCTGGTGCTGAGGAAGACCAGATCGGCCTTGTCGCGCGCCACCAGTTCCAGGCAGTTGGCGGTGCCGAGCAAATTGGTGTCCACCACGTAGCGGGCACCAGCCCCGTAGCCTGCCATCACGCTGGGCTCGGCGCTGCACTCGATCATGGCATCGATGCGTGGCAGGCCCAACAGGTCTTCGGCTGAACGCACGTCGCCGTGTACGAAACGGATCCCGGCATCCTTCAGTCGTCCGAGGTTCAGTTCGCTGCCACGACGTTTGAGGTTGTCGAAGGCGATCACCTCGCTCTTCGGGTGCCTCGCCTTCCAGCGCAGCGCCAAGCTGCTACCCACGAAACCGGCCCCGCCCGTGATGAGCAAGGTGCTGCGCGAAGGGTCCGTGATCATGGGGTGGCGAAGGCGGCCAAAGATAGACGGGTGCCCGTAGGGCTGAGGGTCATCTTGTGCTCGACGGGGCTGCCCAATTCCGCATCGTTAAGTTTGCGCTCCCAACCTGTAGAAATGGACCTGACCAAGATCATCACCGTAGCCGGAAAACCGGGTTTGCACCGCGTGGTGGCCCAAGGCCGCCAAGCCCTCATCGTGGAATCGCTTTTGGACAACAAGCGTTTTCCTGTGCCCATGAGCGTGAAGGTGAGCAGCTTGGAAGAGATCAGCATGTTCACCACGGGTGATGATGTCCTGCTCAAGGACGTGCTCACCAAGCTCTACGAGGTTACCGGTGGCGGCGCTGCTGCGGATCCGAAGAGCGATGATGGAGCCTTGTGGGCTGAATTGCTGAAGGCATTGCCTACGGCCGACAAGGACCGCATCTACGCCAGCGATGTGCGCAAGCTCTTCACGTGGTACGCGCAGTTGCTGAAAGCCGGAGAGTTCGCCAAGAAGGAGGACGCCAAGGAAGAGAAGGCTGAGGTGAAGGAGGAGGCCAAGCCCAAGAAGGCTACCACCAAGAAGGCCAAGGCAGGTACGGCGGCCAAAGCTCCGAAGGCGAGCGGTGCCAGCGGCCCCCCGAAAGCAGCGGCCGTACGCCGTGGCGGACAACGCGGTAGCTGATCCATGGAGGTGCTCGCGCAGTCCCCGCGCACCTATCTCCCGGCACAAGCGGCACTGGGCGAACGCGCAGCCGTCGTTTCCTATTTCGATGAGCTGGCTGAACGTGTCATCGCATCCGTTGGTGAACTCGAACGCTGGCTGAAGGATCTCAGCGAGCTGGAGGCCGCGCTCAGCGAGGAAGGTGCGTGGCGCTACATCCGCATGACGCTTGATACGCGTGACGAGATCGCTGCGGCCAGCTACCAGAAGTTCGTGAACGAGGTCCTTCCCCTGACGGAAGAAGCCACGGATAAACTGCACCGCAAGCTCATGGCCCTGCCGTTCTTGGAGGACCTCCAAGGCGACGGCTACCCTGTCTACTTCCGGGGCATCCGGGAGCAACTGCGCATCTTCCGCGAGGCGAACGTGCCGTTGCAGACCGAGTTGCGCAATCTGGCGCAGACCTACAGCACGACCATCGGGGCGATGTCGGTGGAATGGAAGGGGGAGACCATCACCCTGCCCAAAGCCGCTGCCGTCCTGGAAAGCACCGATCGCATCGATCGGGAGGCGATCCACCGCCTTATGGCCAACCGAAGGCTGGAAGATGCGGACAAGCTGGACGCGCTGTTCCACGACATGGTGGCACGCAGGCATACCATTGCCCTGAACGCTGGTGCGCCGAATTTCCGGGACCACAGCTACAATGCCTTGGGTCGATTCGACCACACCCCTGCGGATGCGATCGCCTTCCATGCGAGCGTGGAGCATGAGGTCGTACCGATCGTGGAGCGACTTGAACGAGAGCGGATGCAGAGCCTTGGTGTGGACAACCTGCGCCCATGGGACCTGCAAGTGGATCCTTCCGGAGAGCCGCCACTGCGTCCCTTCAGTTCCGATGCGGAACTGATCGGCTTGGCGGAAACGGTATTCGGCAAGTTGCACCCGTATTTCAGCGAGTGCATTCGAACCATGCGCGGCATGGGCCGGTTGGACCTGGGGTCGCGGGCGGGAAAGGCCCCGGGCGGTTACAATTATCCGCTGTACGAAACAGGCGCGCCCTTCATCTTCATGAACGCGGTTGGCACCACGGATGACGTGATCACCATGTTCCATGAAGGTGGACATGCGGTGCATTCCTTCCTCACACACCCGCTACCGATCACGGGTTTCAAGAGCTTCCCCAGCGAAGTGGCTGAGTTGGCGAGCATGGGCATGGAATTGCTCACCATGGACCATTGGCACTTGGTCTATCCCGATGCGGACGACCTGCGACGCGCCAAGCGTGACCAACTGGAGCGCGTACTGACCATTCTCCCGTGGGTGGCAACCGTGGATGCGTTCCAACATGCGGTGTACACACACCCGGAATGGACGATGGCCCAGCGTTCCGCGGCTTGGGTGGAAACGCATTCACGGTTCTCCGGTAACGTGGTGGATTGGAGTGGTCTGGAGACCCAACGCGCTTCGCTTTGGCACAAGCAACTCCACATCTTCGAGCTTCCCTTCTACTACATCGAGTATGCCATTGCCCAACTGGGAGCCATCGGGCTCTGGAGGAACTACAAACAAGACCCGCAGGCGGCGGTGGAAGCGTACATGCATGCGCTGAAGCTCGGATATACCCGCACCCTGCCGGAGATCTACGCGGCTGCCGGGGTGCGATTCGACTTTTCGAGGGAGCACATCGCCGAACTCGCGGCGTTCGTGAGCGAAGAGTTGGATCGCCTGTGAACCCGGCGACCGGGATCGTTGTTCGAAGACAAGCATCGCGTATGTGTGGGTAGCTACGGCAGTCGCACACACCGTATTTTGCCGACCGCAAGGAACCTTCCATGAAGAAACGCTGCTCCCTTCCGCTGAAGACGCTGGTGCTCGCTGGTACCGTTGGGGCCATTGCCCTGCTGGTGGCATGGGATGAAAGTGCCCTTCCCAAGGCCCATGCCTACCACAGTCCGGAGGAGTTGGATGAGCTACGCGGTGGAGGCATCGGTCTGGCCAGTGGTGCGAACCACTACTTCCGCGCGAGCGGTGATTGCCATGGGTGCCACGGACCGGATACGAACGGCCCCGTGTTCGCCAATGCTACTGCTGCGGGTGTGGACGTGAACCCGGGTGACAACTGGCGCAGCACCATGATGGGCAATAGCGCGCGCGATCCCTTCTGGCGCGCCAAGGTGAGCCATGAAGTAGCCGTGAACCCTGCCCACCAAGTGGCATTGGAGGACAAATGCACGAGTTGCCATGCACCGATGGGACGCCATGACAAGTTCATGTGGGAGGGAGGGCACTACAGCATCGCGGAGCTCACCAACGACCCCATCGCGCTGGACGGCGTCAGTTGCATGTCGTGCCACATGCAGAGCCCCGATAGCATTGGTCTGCTGTTCTCCGGTGAACTGCGCTTCGATACGAACGATGTGGAGTTCGGTCCTTACACGGAGGTCTTCGGTGCGCCCATGGCCAATTTCGTTGGCTACGACCCGCAACATGGCGAGCACATCAACGATGCCGGACTTTGCGCCGGTTGCCACACGCTCATCACCGAGACGGCCGATCTTTCCGGCAACCCCACCGGCGGGGAGTTCGTGGAACAGGCCACCTACCACGAGTGGCTCAACTCCGCGTTCAATACGGACCTCGATCCCGAAGGAGGCGTCACCTGTCAGGGGTGCCACATGCCGCGTTTGCAGGAAGGCATCGTGATCTCCGCGCTCTACGATTTCCTCACCCCACGCAGCCCCTATGGCCAGCACCATTTCGTGGGCGGCAACGTGTTCATGCTCGAACTGCTGAAGGACAACATCGATGCGCTCATGCTCACTTCCAGTTCGGTGCGCTTCGACAGTACCATCGCACGCACCACCCGCCTGCTGCAGGACCAAACGCTCCTGCTGGAAACCACCGTCATGGACCGGACCCCAACGCAAGCGGACATCGACGTGAAGCTGATCAACCTGGCGGGCCACAAGTTCCCCAGCGGTTATCCTTCGCGCCGGGCGTTCATCGAACTCCATGTGCAGGACGATGAGGGCAACACCATCTTCCGCAGTGGCAATTGGGAACCCGACTATGAAGTGCATGGTCATGACGCGGACTACGAGCCGCACCACGATGTGATCATCAGCGAAGACCAGGCGCAGATCTATGAGATGGTGATGGGCGATGTGAACGGCGACAAGACCACGGTCCTGGAGCGCGCAGCCACACCGCTCAAGGACAACCGACTGACACCCCTGAGCTTCTTCACCACCAGCGAGGTGTACGATACCTGCGTGATCGCCGGTGTGCCGCCCGAGGACATCGACTTCAACAAATACGAGGGTGGAAGTGAAGGTAGCGGTTCGGACATCACGCACTACCAAGTCCCCATGGGTGGATACACCGGCGCGGTCACCATCACGGCCAAAGTGTGGTACCAAAGCGCACCGCCGCGTTGGATGGAAGAAATGTTCGCATACAACACCGCTGAGATCGACACCTTCCGCACGATGTACGAAGCGGCCGACGGTACGCCGGTGCTGGTGAAGGAGCAGAGCATCGTGGATGTGAGCTTGGCTGTGGACGACATTCGCGAGAGCGGCTTGCGCATCTTCCCCAATCCGGTGCGCGACGGTCTGCTGCGCATCGAGGGCATAAAGGAACGGATCGAAGGCATCGAGGTGTTCGACCTGCGGGGCTCCTTGCTTTCACGCTACACGCCGAACGGCCAGCGTGCCTGGCAGGTGGAACTGCCCAAGAACTCCGGCACCTACTTGGTGGTGGTGAACGTGGGTGGTCGTCGCCTTACGCAGCGCGTGGTGGCATACTGAACCGGCGCTGGGCGCTAGGATGGAACAGCGGACCGGATATGAACACGAGGTTCCGTTGCGTCGCAAGCGGAAGATCGCCGTGCGTTCGCTGGTGCTCTTCGGTGCCTTGTGCATCGTGTTGCTCCTGGCAGGTTGGGATGAAGTAGCTCCACCTGCACATGCGCGCTACCATGGCTCGCACGAAGGGGGGGAGCGTGGCGGCGGCATCGGATTGGTGAGCGGGAACAACACCTACTTCATGGCCAGCGGCAATTGCTACGGTTGCCATGGCATCGACACCATGGGCACCGTGTGGGCCAATCACGATGCGCAAGGCCGCGATGTGAACATGGCCGATGCCTGGCGCAGCACCATGATGGCCAATAGCGCGCGCGATCCCTTCTTCAAGGCGAAGGTCGAACACGAAGTGGCGGTGAACCCCGCCAACCAGCAGGTCCTGGAGGACAAGTGCGCCGGCTGCCATGCGCCCATGGGCCAGCACGATAAGCACATGACGGTGGGGGGCTATTACAGCATGGCCGAATTGCAGTTCGACCTGGTGGCACAGGATGGCGTTTCCTGCTTCGCCTGCCACCGCCAGGATCCGGATAGCAATGGTTTCTTCTTCAATGGACAACAACGCTACGATACCGCCCTTGCGGTCTATGGGCCGTACGACGAGGTCTTCACGGGTGCCATGGAATCCTTCATTGGCCTTACTCCGCAGTTTGGCGAGCACATCGCTAAGAGCACCTTGTGCGCTGGATGCCACACGCTCATCAGCGCCACGGAGGATCTGGCTGGGAACCCCACTGGTGATCGGTTCGTGGAGCAGGCCACCTATCACGAGTGGGTCAATTCCGAATACGGCAACAGCGGTAGTTCGAACGCAACCACCTGCCAGGGCTGTCACATGCCGCGTCTTACGGATGGCATCATCATCGCGGGCTTGTACGACTGGCTCACGCCACGCACGCCGTATGGCGAACACCAACTGGCCGGTGGCAATGTGTTCATGCTGCAACTGCTCAAGGAGAACCTGGGTCCATTGGGTCTCACGGCGAGCAGCGCGCACTTCGATACCACCATCGCGCGCACCAACCGCATGCTGCAACAGCAGACCTTGCTCCTGCAAACCACGGTGGCGGAGCGCGATGCCGACAGCGCCTTCATCGATGTGGAGCTGATCAACCTCGCAGGGCACAAATTCCCGAGCGGCTATCCATCGCGCCGTGCCTTCATCGAACTCATTGCCCTGGATGCGGATGGCGACACGCTCTTCCAAAGCGGTCGCTGGGATGGTGCCTATGAGTTGGTGGGCCATGATGCAGACTACGAGCCGCACCACAACGTGATCACCACACCGGGCCAGGCCCAGATCTACGAGATGGTGATGGGCGATGTGAACGGCGACAAGACCACCGTGCTCATGCGTGCCAAGGAACCCTTGAAGGACAACCGTCTTGCCCCGCTCGGCTTCACCACCGCGCATTACGCGTACGACACCACGCTCATCGTAGGCGTACCCGCGACAGACATCGACTTCAATCGCGACGCGCTCGGAACGGAGGGTAGTGGCACCGATATCACGCACTACCATGTGCCCATGAACGGCTACACGGGCCAACTGCGCATTGAAGCACGCGTGTGGTACCAGGCTGCTCCACCGCGTTGGATGGAGGAGATGTTCGATCACAGCACGCCGGAGATCGATGCCTTCCGAACGATGTACGATGCAGCCGATGGAACACCGGTGCTGGTGAAGGAGCAGGTGCTGATCGATCAGGGTATTGGGATCGATGACCTGGCGGAACTCGGCGTGCGCGTGTTCCCCAATCCGGTGCGGGATGGTATTCTGCGCATCGATGGCTTGAGTGAAGCTGTTGAGGTGATCGAGGTCTTCGATCTGCGTGGTGCCTTGGTTTCTGCTCATCGTCCTCGTGGGGAGCGGCAATGGAGCACCTTGCTTCCGGAGAGTGGGGCCACGTACCTCGTCGTCATGCACGCAAGGGGCCAGCGGTTCGCGCAGCGGGTGGTGGGTTTCTAGGCTCGCTCCGCGTGCTCGCTGATCCTACATTTGGAACATGAGCCTCCGCCTTCCCTTCGTCTTCGTCGGCCTTTCCCTATTCTTTTCGGCCAACGCCCAGAACCCCGTGGTGCAAACCATCCTGGACGACATGCGCATTGATAGCATGATGAAGTGGGTGGGGGAGCTGAGCGGGGAGGTGCCCACGATGATCGACGGCTCCATGCAGACCATTGCGAGCCGCCACAAGAACAACGCGGGCAATGCGCTGTCGCAGACCTATCTCATGCAGAAGCTCGCGCAGTTCGGCTATGTGCCGGTGGAGCAGAGCTTCAGCACCACGGGCAAGAACGTGCTTGTGACCAAACCCGGCGATGGTTCCACCAACGAAGCGGTGATCATCTGTGCCCACTACGATGCAATGCCGGGTGGCATCCTCAATGCACCGGCGGCCGATGATGATGGCAGTGGCGTGTGCGCGGTGCTGGAAGCAGCACGCATCCTGGCCGATGTGGACTTCGTGCATCCCATCGTCTTCGCGTTGTGGGACGAAGAGGAGCAAGGCAAGATCGGCAGCCTTGTTCTATGCGGGTGCCATGGCCGCCAATGACGCGCTCATCCGTGGGGTCATCAACATGGACGCCATCGCGTATGATGGGGACGGGGACACCAAGGCACGCATCCACACCCGCCCAGTGGCCAACTCCATCGAGCTATCGGACAGTGTCTTCGCCATGCGCGACCATTACAACATCGACCTGGACCTGATCCTCACCAACCCCGGTGCCACCTACAGCGATCATGCCTCCTTCTGGACCGAGGGCTACGGTGCGGTGCTGGTGATCGAAGAGTTCAGCGCGGATGGCAACCCGTATTACCACACACCGGACGATCGGGTGCAGTATTTCGATGTGCCTTACTACGAGAAGCTTGCGAAACTCAGTTTGGCCACGCTCGCCACGCTTGCCGAGCCCGTGAACAGTGGCATGGGCATCGATGCCGGACAGGAACTGCATGCGGAACGCATGTACGCCTATCCCAATCCCACGACCGAGAACGCCACTGTATGGCTGGAGCTGCCTGCTGGGCGCCGCGTGCGGGTGTCACTCTTCGACGCACTTGGCAAGGAAGTGGCCGTCATGCACGAAGGCGCCATCCCCGGTGGGAAGAGCGCCTTCGTTGTTCCGCTGGCCGATGGAGCGCCGGGCGGCTATGTGGTGCGGGCGGTGGCCGAAGGCATGGAGCCTTTGAGCGTTCGCCTTGTTCGCCTTCCCTAGGGCCCCCCTCCCGCCCTTTGGGGGCGGCCGAACGCCCCCCCCCCCCCCCCGGGGGCCTTTTGGGGGAGCCTCTAGTTCTTGGTAAAGGGCTTGGCGGTCATCCGGCCATCGACATCGGTGACGAGGACGAAGTATTTGCCGGGAGCAAGGGTTGCCACGTTCAGTTCGCTGCGGCCGGTCGCATTCAAGTTGGCGCTCAACACGGTGGACCCATCGAGGTCCACAACCGTTGCGCTACGTGCAGTGTTGGTTGCCATCTCAATGAAGAGCAGGTCGATGGTGGGGCTTGGATAGACCTTCACGTCCGCAGAGCCTTCCACTTCGGCAACGCCCATTGTGCTCAGCACGGTGATCGTTCCGGACTGGGTGGCGGAGTGCCCATCCTGGGTGCAGGTGTAGTTGTACAAGCCGGGGATCGGAAATGGCATCTCTTCGGACCACGAACCGCTTTCGGGTTCACCCGTGCTGAAACCGGCGGGGTTGCTGGGAAAGAGTTGCAGGCTCCCATCGGCGCTGTGGGAACCGCTCGTGTTGCTGAAACGCACGATGTCGTTCATGTTGATGGTCAGGTGCTGCGGGCTGTAGCTGGGGAGCGGACCACCTTGGGTGCTGCCGGCCATGTTCACCTGCCAGATCTGCTGCCCGAAGGCCGCCAAAGGAAGTAGTGCAACGAGGGTAAGGATCTTCTTCATGGAATGGGTTCGAAGGCCGAAAGTTACCCGGGAGATCATTTGCGGTCCGGTTTACGGATCGCCATTGTTGGGATCCGACCTATCGGGCGCTTGGAAGCACTCGTTCGTCGATATAGCCCAGGACTTTTTCCATGAGGTGCAGGCGATCCTTGCCACGCACGTTGTGCCCATGTCCGGGATAATTGAAGAAATCGACCTGCACACCGGCAGCAATGCACGCCTTGAGGAAGGTGTAGCTGTGTTCGGGCACCACGGTATCATCCTTTCCACCGGTGATGATGAGCAGATCGTCCTTCAGGTCCTTGGCAGCATTTGCGAGCGCGGTGGCACTGTATCCGTCCGGGTTCTCCGCGGGGGTGTCCATGTAGCGTTCGCCGTACATCACTTCGTACATGGCCCAATCCATCACCGGCCCGCCGGCGACACCCGCTTTGAACACGCCGGGGTTGCGCGTGAGCATCGCGGTGGTCATGTGCCCTCCGTAGCTCCAGCCGTGAACGGCGATGCGGGTGGCGTCCACCCACGGTTGCTTTTTCAGCCATTCCACACCGTGGATCTGGTCCTTCACTTCCACGATGCCCAACTGACGATGGATCATCTGCTCGAATTCACGCCCTCGATCCGGTGTTCCATGGCCGTCCAGGGTCCATACGAGGTAGCCGCGCTCGGCGGCATGCAGCATCCAGGGCGAGGCACCAGCGAGGAAGGAGTTGCTCACCAATTGCACATGCGGGCCGTTGTACACATAGATCAGCACCGGGTAGTTCTTCTTCGCATCGAAAGTGCTCGGTTTGATCAAGCGCGCGTTCAGCACATCGCCGTTCTCACCCACCAAGGTGTGCAGTTCGATCTTACCCACCGCATAGCTGCCATAGGGGTCCTTTGCCTCCACCAGGACCTTCATCACCTTGCCTGTCCGCGTATCGCGGACAACGCTCTTGTTCGGGACGGTGGTGCTGCTATAGGTATCGATCAACTGCGCACCGTCGCTGTTCAACATGCCGTAGTGCGTTCCTGCTTCGCTCGTGAGCTTCACGGTGGCACCGGTCGCCAGATCCACGCGGTACAAGTGTGTTTCCAGTGCACCCGTTGGTTGCTTGGGGTCGATGGTCGCTGTGCCCTCCACGATCGCGAACCGCTCCTTTGGGTCAATGCTCACGACGTCCTTCACCACCCATGCACCACTGGTGAGTTGGCGCACGAGGCCTTTCTTCACATCATACAGGTACAGGTGGTTCCATCCGTCACGCGGGCTCTGCCAGATGAACTGGGTTGGGCGGGTCTTCAGGAAGCGTGCAGCGTGCATGGGTTCCAGATAGCGCTTGTCCTCCTCGGTGAATAGCGTGGCCACCGCCTCGCCGGTGATCGCATCGTAGCGCACAGCGCGTAGGTTCTCCGTCTTGCGATCCAAGTGAACAACGATGAGGTGTTTCTCGTCCGCCTCCCAACTGATGTTCGTGAGGTATTGGTCCGCAGGTTCGCCGGTCTTCAGGAACATGGTGGTGCCACTGGTCAGGTCGTGAATGCCGATGGTCACATGGTGACTTGCTTGTCCGGCCATCGGGTAGCGGATCTTGTCGAAGGTGCTGGGCTTGGTCCCGATGTCCTCGAGCATGTACTGCGTCACCATCGTTTCATCCATGCGGTAGAAAGCCAGCCTGTTCCCTTCCGGGCTCCAGAACGTGCCTTTGACGATGCCGTATTCCTGGCGGTGTACGCTCTGCCCGTTCACAATGCCGTCAGCACCATCACTGGTGATGCGCGTGGGCTTGTTCTTCCCACCACCGGGCCGTGCGAGATAGAGGTCGTTGTCCACCGTGAAGGCCACGCAGTTGGTCTTGGCGTGAACGTCCTCGTTCGCAGCACCGGGGCCGATGCGCGTGATCATCTGCAGTTCGCCCTTGCCGGTGTCATAGCTGTACACCCGCTCATTGTGCACCAGGCGGAAGTGTGTGGCGTCCATCCATTCCACCATCGGCCAGGCTTTCACATGGGCGGTGTCCGGGCAGTTGAGCGTTGAGTGCGCTGAGTTCCGCAATGGGCTGGTCCACGCTTTTGCCCAAGGTGCCTTTCATCAATTGTTCACCTTTCACATAGCTGTAGGTCCCGGTCCCTTCGATCCACTGCAAACCGCGCAGGCGTTCGGGTGCCAGATCGGTACCGGCTTTCAGCACGGCATCGCGCAGGGTGAGTTGTTGCTGCGCAGTCGCGGAAGCGATGAGCGCGACGGCAATGGAGGTAAGGACCAGCTTACGTGGGAGCATGGCGAGGGGTTGGATCGCGAAGATGGAGAACGCGAGCGAGGCCGCGTCAGTTCGGGTCGCTGAACGTTGGGTTCGTGAGGAAGGCCTCGTCCGTAAGGGCTTGCAGGAAGGTGATCAGGTCCGCGCGATCCTGGGCGCTCAGGTTCACCTGGCCTGCCAGCCATGGACCCATGTGGTTGTCCAAGTTGGGTGTGCCGAGTTGAACATCCTCTGCATAGAAATCCAGCACTTCTTCCAGCGTGGCGAAACGGCCATCGTGCATATAGGGCGCTGTGACCGCGATGTTGCGCAAGGTGGGCACCTTGAACTTGCCGAGGTGGTCGGGGTTTCCGGAGACCCCGGCATAACCAGGATCCGCAGGGACGAGATCCAGTCCGTTGTTGCGGATGGCGTGGTCGGCGAAGAGCGGATCGCGATGGCAGTCCACGCAATGGCCGCTGCGGAAGAAGAGGTCCAGTCCATGCTGCTCCTGAGGGGTGAGCGCACTGCTATCCGCGTAATACAGGAAACGATCAGCACGTGTGTTGAAGGAGATCAGCGTACGCTCGAATTGCGCGATCGCTTTTCCCGCACGTACACTGTCCACACCCGGTGAACCGAAGGCTTTCTCGAAAAGCAGCGGGTACTCCGGCATCGCTTGTAGTCGCTGCACAACGACCGGCCAGGTAGTGCGCATTTCCGCAAGGTCGATCACGGGTCGTGCTGCTTGCTCTTCCAAGGTTTCCACCCGTGCGTCCCAGAACATGAAGTGATCGAAGGCGAGGTTCACCACTGCCATGGCCTGCCGATGACCAACCGCACCGTTGGTACCTATGGAGAACCGGCGGGGGTCGCTGAAGGCATGTTCCTGTAAATGACAACTCCCGCAGGACAAGGTGTAGTTGTCCGAGAGCGCCTTCTCGTAAAAGAGCTTGCGACCGAGTGCCACCCCTTCCACCGTGAGCGGGTTGTTGGCAACGTACACGAGGTAGTCACCGCTGTCGGTGACGTACTGCGGTATCGAAAGGCTCAACGGCGTAGGACCTGCATAGGATGCATCATCGCCCATAGGCGGATCCTTGCGGCAGGCAGCCAGCGCAACGATCGCGAAAAGGAAGAGGGCGATGCGGTTCTTCATGGTCCTTGTCAAAGATCGTCATGCGGCTCACTCCGGCGGTCCATAACGCGGGTCGGTGAGGAATCTTCGTCGGTGAGGGTTTTCAAGAATGCCACGAGATCCGCCCGGTCCTGTATGCTCAATCGAACCTCACCGTTCACCCAAGGTTGCATGTGCACATCCAGTGTTGGTGAATTCGTGTTCACGTCATCCGCATAGAAATCCACGACTTGCTCCAATGTGGCGAAGCGTCCATCGTGCATGTAGGGGGCCGTGGCCGCGATGTTGCGCAAGCTGGGCGTCTTGAACCGGCCCATGTGCCAGGCGATGTGCGTGCGGCCTCCCATTCCAAGGTCAACTGGGATGGAGTCCAATCCGATGTTCTGCACTTCATGTCCCTTGAAAAGCGGGGGCGAATGGCAATCGGCGCAGTTCGCACGGGTGAAGAAGAGATCTTTTCCGCGTTTCTCAGATAGCGCGAGCGCTGTGCTATCTCCTTCGTGGAAGTAGCGATCGAAGCGCGACGATAATGAGATCATCGTACGTTCGAATTGGGCAAGTGCGAAGGCCACGCGCATGCTATCGATAGCCCCGTCGCCGAAGGCCGCAGCGAAAAGCGGAGGGTATGCAGGTATGCGACGCAGCCGCTCCGCCACCTTGTTCCAATTGCTGCCCATCTCCGCGTGGCCGGTCACCGGTGCGAAGGCTTGTAGTTCGATGCTCAATGCGCGCGCGTCCCAGAAGAAGAAATGGTCCCACGCCACGTTCTGGATCGCCGGTGCGTTGCGCTCGCCCATGGTGCCGCCCATGCCCATGGACCGTGTGCGTGGATCGCTGAAGGCGAAGCGTTGCACATGGCAGGAGGCGCACGATAATGAGCCATCTGCGGATAATGCTTTCTCGTGGAAGAGCCTGCGGCCAAGGGCCGCACCTTCCACGGTGAGCGGATTGTCGTACGGGAATTCCAGTTTCAGGGCGGTGTCGGTGAGCGCCCAGGAAGGAAGATCGAGAACAAGCGGCGTGGGTTTGTTCAACGCATCGCCGCGCTTCACGGAAGTGCATGCGACGATGCAAAGGCAAGAAGATGGACGCAACCAACAGCCGCATGCAGCGAAGGTGCGACGAAGTGAGTTCCCGCGTTGAGCCTTAGAGGATGTTCACCTCGCGTTCCAGTTCCACACCGAAGCGGTCCTTCACGCTTTGCAATACCTGCTCGCTCAGGTCGTACACCGCCTGCCCGGTCGCACCGCCATGGTTCACGATCACCAAGGCTTGTCGGTCATGCACACCGCACGCTCCGGCGCGATGACCTTTCCAACCGGCCTTCTCGATCAGCCAGCCAGCTGCGAGTTTCATCAGGCCATCACCGGCGGGGTAGGCGACCGCATCGGGATAGCTGGCCTTGATCTTCTCGGCGAGTGCTTTCGGCACCACGGGGTTCTTGAAGAAGCTTCCAGCATTCCCAAGTAAAGTGGGGTCCGGGAGTTTGCTCCGGCGGATCGCGATCACCGCATTGCTCACGTCCGTGATCGTCGGTTGCGTGATCCCCGTGCGCTCCAGTTCGTCGATGATATTGCCATAGCTGGTGTTGAGCGCATGCGGTGCTTTGTTCAGTTGGAAGGTGACGCTGAGGATCACGAACCGATCGCGCCCTTCCCGTTTGAAAAAGCTCTCACGGTAACCGAAGTTGCATGCGGCCTTGTCGAAGGTGATCACTTCGCCATCGCTTGTTCGCAGGGCTTCGAGCGAATGGAAGGTGTCCTTGATCTCCACCCCGTATGCGCCGATGTTCTGCATGGGTGCCGCGCCCACTTTGCCGGGAATGAGCGAGAGGTTTTCTATTCCTCCGAAGCCATGCTGAACACAATACAACACCAGCTCGTGCCAGACCACACCCGCTCCGGCTTTCACGAGGACAGTGCGTTCATCTTCATTGATCACATCGATCCCGGGGATCTCGTTCAGCAGGACCACACCCTGGAAATCGTGGGTGAAGAGCACGTTGCTGCCCCCTCCTAGCACGAGCCGCGGTCGATCGGCCAGTTCGGGAACGGTGAGCAAGCTGCGTAGGTCCGCAACGGAACCGAAGCGTGCCAACAGCTCCGCCTTGGCGGCGATGCCGAAGGTGTTGTAGGACTTGAGGTCGGCGTTGCGAAGGAGTTGCATGGGAGCGTGGGCAAGTTTACCGGCGGTGCCGCGTTACTTTGACCGCCTCGCCTTGTGCTTGTCCACAGTTCCAGGGGAATAGTCCATGCCGCCTCGCGCCATCGTCAGTGTCACCAACGACCTGAGCACCGATAACCGTGTACACCGCACGTGTACTGTGTTGCGTGAGTTGGGCTACGAGGTATTGCTAGTTGGTCGCGTGTTACCGGCAAGCCAGCCCATCCAACGGCCGTATGCCACCAAACGGTTGGAGTTGCTCTTCCGCAAGGGCGCGATGTTCTATGCGGAGTACAACCTGCGGCTCTTCTTTTTCTGCTGTTCCAACGGGCGGATCTGCTTGTCGCCAATGATCTTGACACGTTGCTAGCCAATCACCTTGTTGCCCGCATGCGCGGAAGGAAGTTGGTGTACGACAGCCATGAGTACTTCACCGAAGTGCCGGAGTTGCAAGGCCGCTTCGCACGACGCGTGTGGCTCGCCATTGAGCGGTGGATCTTCCCGAAGTTGGAGCATGTGATCACGGTGAACGACAGCCTTGCGCGGGAATACCGGGAGCGTTATCCACAGCGTACGGTTCGCCCTTCGACTCCGCTCAGGGTGGCTCACCGTGACATTGTCGTCATCCGCAACATCCCCATGCACCGGGATCTCGGTCCATTGCCTTCGCGCAAGGACCTGGATCTGCCGCCGGATCGCTTCATCCTCATCATGCAGGGAAGCGGCATCAACGTTCAACGCGGGGCGGAAGAGGCGGTGCTGGCGATGAAGGAACTACCCGATGCCCTCTTGTTGCTGGTGGGTGGGGGAGACGCCTGGCCCGCGCTGGAACGTATGGTGAAGGAACACGGCTTGCAGGACCGCGTGCGCCTGTTGCCGCGCATGCCCTACGAGCGCATGATGCAATACACGCGTAACGCCGACCTCGGCCTCTCATTGGACAAGGACACGAACCTCAACTATCGCTACAGCCTGCCGAACAAGCTCTTCGACTATTTCCGGGCGCACATTCCGGCGCTGGTCACGGATCTTCCGGAGGTGGCGGGCATCGTTCGCAACCATGGAGCGGGCGCTGTTCTCGCGCGGCCCGACCCTGCGCTGATCGCGGCGGAAGTGCGTGCCTTGATGGCCGACCCCGCGCGTCGTGACACCCTTCGTCAAAAGGCTATTTTCGCCGCCTCTTCGCTGGACGGGGAGCGCGAAAAGGAGGCGCTGAAAGCGCTGTTCCAAGGCCTTGAGTGATCACCACCTGCATATCGTCAGTTTCGATGTTCCCGCGCCGCCGAGCTACGGTGGCGTGATCGATGTGTACTACAAGGTGAAGGCGCTGGCCGAACTTGGAGTGAAGGTGCATCTGCATTGCTTTCAGTACGGTAGGGCAAGGGCGAAGGAACTGGAGCGCTTCTGTGCCTCCGTGGACTACTATCCGCGTCGCACGGGCAAGTTGCAATTGCTCAACGCGCTGCCGTACGTGGTGGTGAGCCGTCGCAGCGAGGCGCTGATGGAACGGTTGCTGAAGGACGAGCATCCGATCCTCTTCGAAGGACTCCACTGCTGTTATCACCTGGGCGATCCGCGCTTGCACGGTCGCAAGCGCCTGGTGCGCGCCCACAATGTGGAGCACGATTATTACGGCGCACTGGCGAAGGCAGCCACCAGCACGTTCCGGCGCACCTATTTCATCAACGAGGCGCACAAGCTGCAACGCTTCGAGACCGTGCTGGCCGAAGCCGACCGTGTGCTTGCCATTTCACCCAAGGACGATGCCTACTTCGGTTCGCACTTCCACAACGTCACGCATGTTCCCGCCTTCCACGCGAGCGAGAAGGTGGATGTGCCCGATGGCCTCGGTGACTTCGCCTTCTACCACGGTGCGTTGGGCGTGGCCGAGAACGATCAGGCGGCGCAATACCTCGTGCGGAACGTGTTCAAGGACCTGCCGGTGAAACTTGTGATCGCTGGTAGCGATGCGAGCAATGACCTGAAACGCATGGTCGCCAAAGCGCCGAACGTGGAGTTGCGGGAGAACATAGACACGGAAGAGATCCACCGCCTCGTGCGCACCGCACAGGTGAACGTGCTACCGACCTTCCAGGCTACGGGTATCAAATTGAAACTGCTGCTCTGCCTCTTCACCGGTCGTCATGTGGTTTGCAATACGCCCATGGTGGAGGGCACGGGGCTGGCGGAACTCTGCAACGTTCACGACGATGTCGAGGGCATGCGCACGAGCATCCTCGCGTGCATGGGCAAGCCCGCGAACGGTCAGGCGCTGGAAGTACGCGCGAGCGTGCTGGAAGAACGCTTCAGCAACCGGCGCAATGCCGCGCGTATCGTGAAGATCCTGGGTTAGGGCTCAATGCGCGGCTGCAGCGCTCAACTCCAGCAGTTTCCCTCCTTCGCAGCGCACCACCCGCGTATTGAACTTCTTCATGTGGGTGTAGTCGTGCGTGGCCATGATCACGCTGCACCCGCTCTGGCTGATCGCGAACAAGAGGTCCAGGATCTCGCCGGTGGTCTCGGGGTCCAGGTTGCCCGTGGGCTCGTCCGCCAGGATCAATTCAGGCTCGTTCAAGAGCGCACGCGCTATGCTCACGCGTTGTTGTTCTCCGCCGCTCAGTTCGTGCGGCATCTTGTAACCCTTGTTCGATAGACCAACCTTCTCCAGCACTTCCTGCACACGCTGGTCCATCTTCTTCTTGTCCGCCCAACCGGTGGCCTTCAGAACGAAGAGCAGGTTGTCGTTCACCGTGCGATCCGTCAGGAGCTGGAAGTCCTGGAACACGATACCGATCTTCCTCCGCAGGTACGGTACCTCCGAACGCTTCAGCTTGCGCAGGTCGAAGCCACAGCAGAAACCTTCGCCTTCGGTGAGCGGAAGGTCGCCGTAAAGTGTGCGCATCAAGCTGCTCTTTCCGCTACCGGTGCGGCCGATGAGGTAGAGGAACTCGCCCTTGTACACCGTGAAGTCCACGTTGTTCAGGATCAGGTTCTCGCGCTGGAAGATCCGCGCGGCGTTCAGCAGGATGTTGGGAGCGTCGCTCATGCAATGTTGGTGGCCGTGGCCAAAGGTGATAATTCGAGGGGGATGTGTTCCGTTCCATGTTGGCCCGGAGCTTGCCACCACGTGAACACGCGCGCGTGGATAAGTAGGCCCCCCGTAAGCCGGTCGTGCAGGATGCCCCCAAGAACTTTGATCGCTTGATGAAGACCCTCTTGCCCATGGAGTTCCGCCGCTTGTTGCTGGCCGTCACTCTGTTGCTCGCGTTGCCGACCCACGCCCAGCGGCCCGCGCACTACGACCATCGGGACGCCGACCTGGTGAACGCCTTGGACCTGTTCAGCAAGGCGAAGTACGGCGCGGCGCAGTACGAGTTCCAGCAGGTGATCGAGCGGGTGAGCGATCGCCACAGCGGCACACGTGTGGAAGCCGAGTTCTACAGCGCCCTCTGCGCCGTTCGCCTGTTCAACGATGATGCGGGTTATCGTCTGCTCACCTTCATGGACGAGCACCCCGAGGACCTTCATGTCCCCGCGATACGCTTCGAACTGTTCAAGCACATGTTCGCGCAGAAGAAGTGGGAGGACGCGATCGCATGGAGCGATCAGGTGGATCGCCTTGCTCTTTCACCGGAAGAGACCGAAGAGTACCGTTTCAAGCGCGGTTACTCCTACTTCCAGGAGGGCGACAAGGAAAAGGCATTGGGTGAGTTCGCCCAGGTGACCACCACGGAAGGTGTCTATGGGACGCCATCGATGTACTACGCTTCGCACATCCAGTACGAGAAGGGCAACTACGAAACGGCGCTCACGGGCTTCCGCAAGCTGGAAAAGGATGAGAACTTCAGCAAGGTGGTGCCCTTCTACATCGCCGAGATCCTCTTCCTCCAAGGCAAGTACGATGAGCTGAACACCTACGTGAAGCCGCTTTTGGAGAACCCGGAGGGGACCAAACGGGTGAACGAGATCAATCGGTTGGCGGGCGAAGCGAACTATCGTGTGGGAGACTACGCCGCAGCACTACCGTACTTGCAGAAGAGCGTGCAGCGTGTGGGCGTGGACCGCAACGACCGCTACATCCTTGGCTACGCATACTACCGCACGGGCGATTGCCAGAAGGCCTTGGCGGAATTCAACCTCGTGGTGAACGCGGAGGACAGCCTGGCCCAACTCGCTGTGTACCACATGGCGGACTGTTACCTGAAGCTGAACGAGAAGAACTATGCGCGCAATGCGTTCAAGCGCGCGTACGAGATCGGCAAGGACCCCAAGGTCATGGAGGACGCGCTCTTCCAGTACGCCAAGCTCAGCTACGAGCTCAGCTTCGATCCGTACAACGAGGCGATCAATGCACTGCGCAACTTCCTCAAGGCGTACCCGAACACACCGCGACGCGATGAGGCCTATGAGTTCCTGCTGAACGTGTACCTGAAATCGAAGAACTACGAGGATGCGCTCGCATCGCTGGACGAGATCCAGAACAAGGACTTGCGGTTGAAGGAGGCCTACCAGATGCTCGCCTACAATCGCGGTGTGGAGCTTTACGAGGGCCGCAAGTACGCCGATGCCGCGCTCTTCTTCGAACGTGCCTTGAAGTATCCTGCCAACCAGAGCGTGAACGCCCGCTCGCACTACTGGATGGCCGAGAGCTACTACGGCCAGGGCGACATGCCTGCGGCGCTCCGCAAGTACGACGACCTGCGCAACTCGCCGGGGGCCTATTCAACGGAGTTGTACGAGCAGGCCGGCTACGGCATGGGCTACGTGTTCTTCAAGTTGAAGCAGTACGATGAGGCAGTGGTGGCGTTCCGTCGCTATGTGGCCAGTAGCAAGGGAGAATCCCGCCAACGTGCCGATGCGATGCTGCGCGCCGGTGATTGCTATTTCGTGACCAAGGACAATGCACAGGCCGTGAAATGGTATGATGATGCCATGCGTAGCGGATCACCGGACCGTGACTATGCCCAATACCAGAAGGGCGTGTGCCAGGGGCTGCTTGGCAAGAACACCGAGAAGATCTCCACGCTGAAGGGGCTCCTCCCCGAAACACCGAACTCGCGGTATGCCGCGGATGCCAAGTTCCAGTTGGGCGAGACATACATATTCCTGGAGAACGATGCCGAGGCGATGAAGTACCACACGCAGGTGATCGAGCAGCACCCGAACAGTCCGCTCGTACGCCAGTCGATGTTGCAGACCGCGCTCATCCACAAACGCCAGGGCCGTTTCGAACCGGCGATCGCGCAGTACAAGGCGATCATCGCGAAGTACCCCACGGTGGATGAAACCCGGGATGCCTTGGCCGGTTTGGAGATCATCCATGTGGAGCAAGGGCGCGTTGCGGAGTATGAGGCCTATGTGCGCACCCTGAACTTCGTGGATCCAGCAACGCTCGATCTCGATGAGAAGTACTACGAGAGCGCCGAGAAGCTCTACATGGAAGAGAAGTGCGACCAAGCGGTGGGTGCTTTCGGCGATTACCTGAACAAGTACCCGAACGGAGCCTTCGCACTGAACGCGCATTTCTATCGGGGCGATTGCCACTACCGCGCAGGCAACTTCGATCAAGCGCTGCCCGACCTGGAGGAAGTGGTGCGCCGCAACGGCACGCAGTTCATGGAGAGTGCATTGTACGGTGCTGCGGACATCCTCTTCAAGGACGAACGTTGGGAAGGTGCCTTGGACCATTTCGTGAAGCTGGAACCCATCGCGAGCTTTCCCCAGAACACGCTCGCCGCCCAAGTTGGCCAGATGCGTTGCTTGAGCAAACTGGGTCGGGCCGACGAGGCGGCGCTGGCGGCGGAGAAGGTGGCCGCGAACAGCAATGCCACCGGTGAATTGAAGGCGGAAGCCGGACTGATGGTGGCCAAGAAGTTGCTCGCACGCGATGAGCTGGATGCCGCCTACACCAAGTTCAAGGCGGTGAGCACCGGGAACACCGGCGGGTCCGGCGCCGAGGCGAAGTACCACATGGCCTACGTCCGCCATCTGCAGCAGCAATACCGCAAGGCGGAAACGGAGGTCTTCGATCTCCTTCAGAAGTATGCCAGCCACGGACATTGGAAGGCCCGTGCGCTCATCCTCCTGAGCGACGTGTATGTGCAGCTCGATGATCGCTTCCAGGCGAAGGCCGCTCTGCAAGGCGTTATCGACAATTGTCCCGAACCGGACCTTGTAGCGGAAGCGCGTGAGCGATTGGACGATATCAATGCAAGTGAGGTGCAGCCGACCGCGCCCACCCCGGAAGAAGACCTCACCATCCCACTGCCGGGCAATACCAACGGACGATGAACGCCATGAAGATGTCCCCATGCCATACGAGCGGGAAGCTGATCGCGCTGTCCTTGTCCATCCTGCTGGGCATGGCAGCGGTGGCACAAGAAACAGACCCCAAAGCCAATTACGTGATCCAGGGCATTTGGAACCCGACGCTTGCAGATGCCCAGAAGATCGATCTGCGCCCGCAGGCCATCGATACCATCCTCCCGGAGATACCTGTGCGCTACGATGTACTGCCCGCCAAGGCCGAGACCCCGGCCAAGGTGGATAGCATCGCGGCTGCCAAGCTCACCGTGCTATCGCCTCAACAGAAACTGTACAAGGGCTATGTGAAGGCAGGCTTCGGTTTGTACACCACACCGTTGGGCGAACTCTACTACGACCAAGCACGCTCCCGGGAGAACGGTTTCGGTTTGCATGTGAAGCACATGAGCAGCAACGGTGGACTGGATGATGTTGGACCCAGCGACTACAGCATCAACAGCATCCATGGCTTCTACAAGCACTTCCTGCCGAACCACGAAGTGGGCGGCCGGATCATGTACGACCGCCGACGGGTGAACTACTACGGCTATGCCAGCAACGATAGCATCGATGATGTCATCGACAACGCCGTGGCACCTCCGGATGATGCATTGAAGCAGTTCTACAACGATATCGGTTTCCAAGGGCGCATCCGCAGTCTCTTCGCCGATAGCACCAAGATCGCGCATGATGTCGGCATCGAGGTCCACTCGTACAGCAACTATTCGGAAAGTCGCGAGACCAACATGCGTGTCACTGCGGATCTTGGCATGCAGGATGGCCGTGAGATCTATGGCGGTACGATCCTCATCGACAACAACGCGTACCGTGGCATGCTCGATGGCGATCTCGGTGATTTCCGGCAGAACGGGACGCTACTGGGATTGATGCCCCATGTGAGCTTGCGCGACAAGGACTACCTCATCAAAGTGGGGGTGGGCATGTACTTGGATGCGCTCGGCGAATCCACCTTCCACTTCTTCCCGCAGGCTTACCTCAGCTACAGCCTCTTTGGGAACATCCTCGTTCCCTACGCTGGTATCGATGGTGCCCGCCAACGGAACAGCTTCCGCAGCCTCACCACGGAGAATCCTTTTCTCACCGGTGCGCCTTCGCTCAGCAATACGAGCAAGCTCTACGACATCTACGGCGGTATGCGTGGCAGCTTCAGCAACAACCTGGGCTTCGACCTGCGGGTGAGCAAGAGCCGATTGAAGGACATGCCCCTTTTCGTCAACGTGGGGCGCAGCCCGTTCGGCGATCGCATGGGCGTGATCTACGACAAGGTTGATATCCTCGACCTCAGTGGTGAACTCACTTATAGCCTGCCTGGTTCCCTGCGCTTGAACGGTCGCGTTGATGTCTACACGTACGACGTGCGCGTGCAGGACGAACCATGGAACCTGCCTCCCTACAAGGTTGCGTTGGGTGCCACGTACGACCTGCGCCAAAAGCTCATCCTCAAGACCGAGTTCCTGTTCATGGGGCCGCGGAAGGGACTGCGTTATCCGTACACCGAAGGACAGCAGAACGTAGATGCGGTTGCACCTACCACGCACGACCTCGATGGCTTCCTGGACCTCTACGTTGGGGTGGAGTACCGCTATACCAAGCGCCTAAGCCTGTTCGTGGATATGAGCAACCTGAGCGCGAGCAAATACGAACGCTGGTACCAATATCCCGTGCAACGCGGTCTCTTTATTGGCGGCGCCACTTACGCTTTCTAGCAGCCCTCGCAGGGTCGGTGGTCCGGATGCCGTTCGAGCCTTGGCTTGAACGGCTTTCCGGTCCATGTTTTGACCGCAAAGGGACGTAGAGAAGGTAAATAGAGATCCACGTGTAACAGGCAAATCCAAGGGCCTGTTAATTATCAACAAAGCCCGCGTCCGTGTTGGGAAAAACACCGGTCCGGCGGGGTGTTGAAGGGTACCTTTGGGAACCCTCGAAAAGAGGGCTTTTTTGAACCACCCGAACCATGTCTGAGACCGTAGTTGAAATGAGCGAGAAGAAGAAAGCGGCGGCGAGCTATTCAGCCGACAGTATCCAAGTATTGGAGGGGCTGGAGGCGGTACGAAAGCGCCCGGCCATGTACATCGGTGACATCTGCGTGAAGGGTTTGCACCACCTCGTTTACGAAGTGGTGGACAACTCCATCGATGAGGCACTGGCGGGCCACTGCGATACGATCAACGTGCACATCCTGCCGGACAATAGTATCCGTGTGAAGGACAATGGCCGGGGCATTCCGGTGGACATGCACGCCAAGGAAGGTCGAAGCGCGCTCGAGGTGGTCATGACCGTGCTGCACGCCGGCGGCAAGTTCGACAAGGACAGCTACAAGGTTTCCGGCGGTCTGCACGGCGTGGGCGTGAGCTGCGTGAACGCATTGAGCGACATGTTGCTTGCCGAGGTGCACCGCGATGGCAAGATCTACCAGCAGGAGTACAGCGAGGGCAAACCGAAGTACCCCGTGAAGGAGGTGGGTACCACCGATCTGCGTGGCACCGTCGTCACCTTCCACCCGGACGCCTCGATCTTCCAGGTGAGCGAGTTCAACTACGATACCCTCGCGGCCCGCTTGCGCGAATTGTCCTTCCTCAACAAGGGTATTCGCCTCACCCTCACCGATGAGCGCCGCACCAACGATGACGGCAGCTTCGCCAACGATGTGTTCTACAGCGACAAGGGCCTGATCGAGTTCGTTCAATTCCTGGATGGCAACCGCCAGTCCCTGATCGAAGACGTGATCTATATGGAGGGGGAGAAATCGGGGATTCCTGTGGAGATCGCCATGGTGTACAACGATTCGTTCAACGAGAACCTGCACTCGTACGTCAACAACATCAACACCCACGAGGGCGGTACCCCCGGACGCTGAAGAAGTACGCGGACAACAGTGGCGCCACCAAGAACCTGAAGTTCGAGATCGCCGGTGATGACTTCCGCGAGGGCCTTACCGCTGTGATCAGCGTGAAGGTGCAGGAGCCCCAGTTCGAAGGCCAGACCAAGACCAAGCTGGGTAACAGCGAAGTGGCCGGTGCGGTGAACATGGCCGTGAGCGAGATGCTCGACAACTACCTCGAAGAGCACCCGCGCGATGCCAAGCAGATCGTGGAGAAAGTGATCCTGGCCGCCACGGCGCGCCATGCCGCCCGCAAGGCTCGCGAATTGGTACAACGCAAGGGCGCCTTCACCGGTGGTGGGCTACCCGGCAAGCTGGCCGACTGCCAGAGCAAGGATGCCAGCCAGAGCGAGTTGTTCCTGGTGGAGGGCGACAGCGCGGGCGGCACGGCCAAGCAAGGCCGTAATCGCGAGTTCCAGGCCATCCTGCCGCTACGAGGCAAGATCCTGAACGTAGAGAAGGCCATGCAGCACAAGATCCTCGACAACGAGGAGATCCGGAACATCTACACCGCGCTGGGTGTGAGCATTGGTACCACGGAGGATACCAAGGCGCTGAACATGGACAAGCTGCGCTATCACAAGATCGTGATCATGTGCGATGCCGACGTTGACGGCAGCCATATCCAGACCTTGATCATGACCTTCTTCTTCCGTCACATGCAGCCACTGATCGAGAGCGGCTACCTCTACATCGCCACGCCACCGTTGTACATGGTGAAGAAAGGCAAGGAACAGGTCTACTGTTGGAACGAGGCGGAGCGCGATCTGGTGATCGAACACATGCGCAAGGGGAACAAGGAGGTGAACGTGGGCGTGCAGCGCTACAAGGGCCTCGGTGAGATGAACGCCGAGCAGCTTTGGGAAACCACCATGGACCCTAGCCGCCGCACCTTGCGCCAGATCACCATCGAGAACGGTGCCGAAGCCGATCGCGTCTTCAGCATGCTCATGGGCGATGAAGTACCGCCGCGCCGAGAATTCATCGAGAAGAACGCCGTGTACGCGAAGTTGGACGTCTGATCGACCTGACCATCTCATGCGAAAGCCCCGGTTTCCGGGGCTTTCGTGCGTTCTGGCGGATACGATCCTACTTCAGCACCGTCACGTGCCCGATCCGCTCGATCAACTCGTTCGTGAGCTTGTCGTAGCACTTCAGCTTCCACACGTACACTTCCTCTTTCACCACTTCGCTGCGGTACCAGCCATCCCAGGTTTCGTCAACGACGTTCGTCTCATAGAGCAATTCACCCCAACGGTCGAAGATCATGAACTCGTAGTCGCGCACAGCCCAGGGCAGGTTGAAGACGGGCTTGAAGCCTTCATTGAAACCATCCGTGTTCGGCGTGAAGACGTTCGGCACCCAGACCAGCAGAACATCGAACACCTCCACCGGGGCACAGTACTCGTCCGGGCAATCGTTCGCATCGGTAACCGTCAGGCAGACCATGTAGGTGTCGCCCAGGCCGCCGGGGAAGGTGAACGACGGGTTTTCCGCAGTGCTCGTTCCCAGACCACCGAAGTCCCAACTGAAGTTGATCCCGTTCGGGGAACTGGTGTTGGTGAACTGCGCCAAGGGGTTGTTCACCAGCAACGTTTCCGGGGTGTAGGTGAAGCCGGCGATCACGGGCGCAGCGGGATCCACCGTCGCGGTGCCGTTCGCCACACAACCGTTCGCGTCCTGCATCACGATCACGAAATCACCCGGGCAGAGGCCCGTGAAGATCGCTGCGGACTGGTACGTGTTGCCACCGTTGATGCTGTACTGCGCACCTTCTGGATCGGCAATGGCGATGCTTCCATCACAACTGCCCGGACAAGTCTCGTCAATGGCCGCGATCGCATCGATCACGAGGGGTTCCGGCTCATCGATGATGAAGGGTGCTGCCGCATTGCAGTTGTTCATGTCGAACACCGTCACCGTGTAGCTGCCTGCGCAAATGCCCGTGGCGCTCGGGGTGTTGCCCGCGATGCCGTTGGACCATTGGTAGCTGTACAGGCCGCCGATGGTATTGCCGCCCGTGGTTGCCACCTCGGCCGTACCGTCGCATGCATTGTTGCAGATGGCATCGGTAATGGCCACCACCGGAATGATGGCTCCAGTGAACGTGATCGTCACCTGGTCCTCCGTGGCACAGCCATCGTTCGAGAGAATGCTCCAGGTGAACGTGTAGGAACCACCCGCGCTGGCCGTAACGCTGCTGTTCGCTGCTGTTGGGTCGGTCAAGGTGATGCCGGTTGGAACGCTCCATGTTCCGCTTGCCCAATTGCCGGTCGCGTTGAGCGTGAAGTCGAGGGTGCAGGTCACCGCATCAGGACCGGCGTTCGGTGGGGCAATGAGGAAGACCGTAGCTGTTGAACTGGCTGTGGCGTTCGGGCAGGGCAGGAGGCCGAACACGGTGTACGTGTACACACCTTGCGGGCTGCTGGCGGGATCGAAGATGCCGTTGCTTGCCACGCCACCGGGCCCGGTCCATGTGCCACCGGACATGGGTGTTCCACCCAACAGGTCGAAGAGTTGGATCGGTGCCGATTCAGGGCACAGCGTGATCGATCCGTTCGTTCCCGCGTCCGGCAATGTGTTCACGGCCACGTCCACGGTCGCGCTCATGTTGGGGCAAGGAGCAGTAGCCTGCACGGTGTAGGTGTAGCCGCCCGGCGCATCAACACCTGGATCGAACACGCCTTCGGAGATACCGCTGGGACCATTCCACGCGCCACCGGGATCGGGTGATCCGCCGAGCACGTTGAAGAGCACGAGCGGTGCGTCATCGGAGCAAAGAGTAGCGTTGCCATCTGTGCCGGCGTCCACGGGGTCGATGACGATCAAATCGACATCGGCGGTATCGTTCGTGCAAGGAGCAGGCACGTAGAGGATGTAGGTGTAGGTGCCCGCTGATTGGGTGGCTGGATCGAAGGTGTCGCTGGTCGCACTTCCATCCGGCGCGAACCACGAACCACCAGCATCGGGAGTTCCACCCAACTCGCTGAAGAGGTCGATCGGGTCCGCACTTCCGCAGAGCGTGGCGGCACCATCGATACCAGCATCCGCATTGCTGAGGATGTTCACAGTGATCACCGCCGAGCCGGAAGGGCAGGGCGCGATCCCGGTGACGGTATAGGTATAGTCGCCTGGTGTGCTGGTACCCGGCGTGAAGGTGCCGCTGGAAACAACTCCGCCGGGGCCGCTCCAGCTACCTCCTGGATCAGCTCCGCCAAGAAGCGGGAAGAGCGTCACTGGATCGCCAACGATGCACAGGTTCAGGATGTCGTCGTTACCAGGGTTGGGCAATTGCGTCACAGCAACGGTTACTGTGGCGACATCCGCCGGACAGGGTGCCAGACCAGGGGCGGTGTAAGTGAACACACCAGGTACATCGGACGCGGGATCGAACGTTCCACTGAAGGGAGCACCGCTGCTGGTGGTCCAGGTTCCGCCGACATCGGGTGCGCCACCAAGACTGCCGAACAATGCCGTGGGCGCGTTGCTGAAGCAAAGGGTGATGGCACCATCGGTACCTGCGTTCGGTGGCTGGATCACATCAACTGTGACGGTGCTGCTTACGCTGCTGCACGGTGGCGGGACGGTGATCGTGTAGGTGTAAACGCCACCGGGCATCGTGGCCGGATCGAACTGTCCATCGAACGCGCTCCCACCCGGTACGGTCCAACCACCGCCTTGATCCGGCGAGCCTTCGATACTGCTGAAGAGATCAGCGGGTGCATCGCTTGCGCAAAGCGTAAGGAAGCCCGGACCACCGGGATCGGGTTCGGAAACCACCGTCACGGTCACAGTGGCAGCATCGTTCGGACAGGGAGCAGTTCCGTTCACCGTGTAGGTGTAGACCCCGGCTGTCATCGTGTTCGGATCGAAGAGTCCGCCAACTACCGCGCTCGGTCCGCTCCAGTTCCCTCCCGCTTGCGGCGTGCCGCCTAGTGACGGGAACACGGCGGTCGCAGGGCTCGTGATGCACAGGGTGAGCGCGCCGTCGATGCCAGCATCCGGAGGTTGCACAACGGTCACCGTCACGGTGGAACTCACGCTCGCGCACGGCGGCGGAACCGTGATGGTGTACGTGTATACCCCAGCGCTCATCGTAGCGGGATCGAACTGATCCCCGACGATCGGGCTCGGGCCGCTCCATGATCCACCCACATCAGGTGTGCCACCCAATTGCGCGAAGAGCGCCACCGAAGCATCGCTTGCGCACAGAGTGATCGTGCCATCGATACCTGGATCGGGTTCGCTCACTACCGTCACGGTCACAGTTGCTGCGTCGTTCGGACATGGTGCCGTTCCGTTCAGTGTGTAGGTGTACACACCAGCGTTCATCGTAGCCGGATCGAACATGCCCCCGACCACAGGACTCGGACCGCTCCATGCACCACCTGCTTCCGCGCCACCAAGTGCTGCGAAGAGCGATGTAGCCGGGCTGCTTACACATAGCGTGATGGCGCCATCGGTTCCAGCGTTCGGAGGGGCCACTTCCACGATGGTGACCGTTGAACTGGCGTTCACGCACGGCGGCGGAACAACGATGGTGTAGGTGTACACACCGGCGTTCATCGTAGCCGGGTCGTATTGCCCACCAGCGACCGGGCTTGGTCCGCTCCAATTCCCTCCTGCATCGGGTGTTCCACCCAGTTCGCTGAAAAGATCGATCGAGGCATCTGTAGTACAAAGCGTTGCGCTTCCTGGTAAGCCGGCATCCGGTGCGCTCACAACGGTCACCGTCACGATCGCATCATCGTTCGGGCAAGGTGCCGTTCCGTTCACCGTGTAGGTGTAAACACCCGCGTTCATGGTTGCCGGGTTGAACATGCCACCGACAACCGGAGAAGGACCGCTCCACCCACCACCGGCCTGGGCGCCACCCAAGGCAGCGAAGAGCGATGTGGGTGGACTGCTGATGCACAGCGTGATCGCACCATCGGTGCCTGCGTTCGGTGGGGCTATTTCGGTTATCGTAACGGTGCTGCTCGCATTCACGCAAGGAGGTGGCACCACAATGGTGTAGGTGTAGATCCCAGCATTCATTGTTGCGGGATCATACTGCCCACCAACGACCAAGTTCGGTCCACTCCATGCACCGCCGAGATCCGGGGTACCACCGAGTTCAGCGAAGAGATCGATCGCAGCGCCCGATGCGCAAAGCGTTGCGTTACCCGGCGTACCAGCGTCCGGTGCGCTCACAACGGTCACCGTCACGATCGCATCATCGTTCGGGCAAGGTGCCGTTCCGTTCACGGTGTAGGTGTACACGCCGGCGCTCATGGTCGCTGGGTTGAACATGCCACCGGCAACGGGACTTGGTCCGCTCCACGCTCCACCGGCTTGCGCGCCGCCCAATGCCGCGAAGAGCGATGTCGACGGACTGCTGATGCAGAGCGTGATCGCACCGTCGGTGCCTGCGTTCGGTGGAGCTATTTCAATGATGCTGACCGTACTGCTCGCATTCACACAGGGCGGAGGCACAACGATGGTGTAGGTGTAAACACCTGCGTTCATCGTTGCTGGATCGTACTGCCCGCCTACCACGGCGCTCGGACCACTCCATGCACCGCCGAGATCCGGAGTGCCACCGAGTTCAGCAAAGAGATCGATCGTAGCGTCCGTTGCGCAAAGCGTTGCGCTCCCCGGCGTACCAGCATCGGGTGCGCTCACAACGGTCACCGTCACGATCGCATCATCGTTCGGGCACGGGGCAGTTCCATTCACCATGTAGGTGTAAACACCGTCGTTCATCGTGGCCGGGTTGAACATGCCACCGACAACTGGAGAAGGACCGCTCCACGCGCCACCAGCTTGCGCACCGCCGAGCGCGGCAAAGAGCGATGTCGCCGGGCTGCTGATGCAAAGTGTGATCGCACCATCGGTGCCTGCGTTCGGTGGTGCGATTTCCGCAACGGTGATGGTGCTGCTGGCGTCAACGCATGGCAGTGGAACGTTGATTGTGTAGGTGTACACACCGGCGGTCATGGTCGTGGGGTCGTACTGCCCACCAACGACCGCACTGGGACCGCTCCAAGTGCCACCGCCATCTGGCGTCCCTCCCAGCGCGTCGAAGAGCAAGGTCGGAGCATCGCTGGCGCAAAGCGTGATGGCTCCAGGTGTGCCGGCATCGGGGTTCGTCACAACGCTCACATCCACTTGCGCTGAAACCGCAGGGCACGGAGCCGTGCCATTCACCGTGTATGTATAGACGCCAACCGGGCTCACACCGGGGGTAAAGGTCCCGTTCGATGCGGAACCTCCAGGGCCGGTCCATGTGCCGCCAGCATCGGGTGTGCCGTTCAATCCGGTCATCAACGCAGTTGGCGGGCTCGAAGAGCACAACGTGAGGCCACCATCGATACCGGCATCGGGCATGGCGTTGATCGTAACGGTAACCGTCGCTGTTTCATCCGGGCATGGTGCAGTTCCAGTAACGGTGTAGGTGTAAACACCGGCGCTCATCGATGTGGGATCGATCATTCCTCCGACAACTGGACTTGGTCCGGCCCATGTTCCGCCACCATCCGGAGTTCCGCCGAGCAATGCAAAGAGCGAAGCAGGAGCGTCCGTGGAGCAGAGCGTGATAGCACCTCGACACCTGGATCGGAGGCGTGTTGATCGTGAAGTGACGGTGGCGCTCATCCGGGCATGGGCGGTACCGTAACGGTGTAGGTGTATACACCGGCCTCATCGATGCGGATCGATCATGCCACCAACAACGGGACTTGGTCCGGTCCATGCCGCCAGCGTCGGGTTCCACCAGTTGAGCGAAGAGCGAGGCAGGGTATCCGTAGTGCAGAGCGTGAGGCACCATCCACCTGGATCCGGAGGCGTGTTGATCGTGACGGTAACCGTCGCTGTCTCATCCGGGCACGGTGCCGTTCCTGTGACCGTATAGACATACGCACCCGCGTTCATCGTCGCGGGATCGATCATGCCACCGACAACAGGACTTGGTCCGGTCCATGTTCCGCCAGCATCCGGAGTTCCGCCGAGCAATGCAAAGAGCGAAGCAGGAGCATCGGTGGAGCAGAGCGTGATAGCACCATCAACGCCGGGATCCGGTGGGGTGTTGATCGTCACCGTCACCGTGGCTGTCTCATCCGGGCATGGTGCGGTGCCAGTAACGGTGTAGGTGTACACACCCGCGCTCATCGTCGCAGGATCGATCATCCCACCAACAACAGGGCTGGGTCCGCTCCATGTGCCACCAGCATCCGGCGTTCCACCGAGTTGCGCGAAAAGCGAAGCAGGAGCATCGGTGGAGCAGAGCGTGATCGCGCCATCGACACCTGGATCCGGAGGCAGGTTGATCGTGACGGTAACCGTCGCTGTCTCATCCGGGCATGGGGCCGTTCCGGTGACCGTATAGACATACGCACCCGCGCTCATCGTCGCGGGATCGATCATGCCACCAACAACAGGACTTGGTCCGGTCCATGTGCCGCCAGCGTCGGGCGTTCCACCAAGTTGAGCGAAGAGCGAAGCAGGAGTATCCGTAGTGCAGAGCGTGATGGCACCATCCACACCTGGATCCGGAGGCAGGTTGATCGTGACGGTAACCGTGGCTGTCTCATCGGGACACGGTGCCGTTCCGGAGAACGGTATGGATGTACACACCCGCGTTCATCGTCGCAGGATCGATCATCCCACCAACAACAGGACTTGGTCCGCTCCATGTTCCGCCAGCGTCAGGTGTTCCACCGAGTTGCGTGAAGAGCGAAGCAGGAGCATCGGTGGAGCACAGCGTGATCGCCCCATCCACACCTGGATCCGGAGGCGTGTTGATCTACGGTGATGGTGGCCTGCTCATCCGGGCATGGGCGGTACCGGTAACGGTGTAGGTGTATACACCGGCACTCATCGATGTGGGATCGATCATGCCACCGACAACTGGACTTGGTCCGGCCCATGTTCCGCCACCATCCGGAGTTCCGCCGAGCAATGCAAAGAGCGAAGAAGGAGCGTCGGTGGAGCAAAGCGTGATGGCACCATCCACACCTGGATCCGGAGGCGTGTTGATCGTGACGGTAACCGTCGCTGTCTCATCCGGGCATGGTGCGGTTCCGGGAACGGTGTAGGTCGCACCCGCGTTCATCGTCGCGGGATCGATCATGCCACCGACAACGGGACTTGGTCCGCTCCATGTGCCGCCAGCGTCGGGCGTTCCTCCAAGTTGAGCGAAGAGCGAAGCAGGAGTATCCGTAGTGCAGAGCGTGATGGCACCATCCACACCTGGATCCGGAGGCGTGTTGATCGTGACAGTGATGGTGGCCTGCTCATCCGGGCATGGGGCGGTACCGGTAACGGTGTAGGTGTAAACACCGGCGCTCATCGTCGCAGGATCGATCATGCCACCGACAACTGGACTTGGTCCGGCCCATGTTCCGCCACCATCCGGAGTTCCGCCGAGCAATGCAAAGAGCGAAGCAGGAGCGTCCGTGGAGCAGAGCGTGATCGCACCATCGACACCTGGATCCGGAGGCGTGTTGATCGTGACGGTGACGGTGGCCTGCTCATCCGGGCATGGGGCGGTACCGGTAACGGTGTAGGTGTATACACCGGCGCTCATCGAAGTGGGATCGATCATGCCACCGACAACTGGACTTGGTCCGCTCCATGTGCCGCCAGCGTCGGGCGTTCCACCGAGTTGTGCGAAGAGCGAAGCAGGAGCATCGGTGGAGCAGAGCGTGATCGCCCCATCCACACCTGGATCCGGAGGCGTGTTGATGGTGACGGTGATCGTGGCCTGCTCATCGGGGCATGGGGTGCCGGTAACGGTAGGTGTACACCCGCGCTCATCGTCGCGGGATCGTTCCACCAACCACAGGACTTGGTCCGGCCCATGTGCCGCGCATCCGGGTTCCGCCGAGCAATGCGAAGAGCGAAGGAGCGTCCGTGGAGCAGACGTGACCGCCCCATCGTACCTGGATGGGGGCGGGTTGATCGTGACGGTGACCGTCGCTGTCCCGTCGGGACACGGTGCCGTTCCGGCGACCGTATAGGTGTACGCACCGCGTTCATGGTCGCGGGGTCGATCATGCCACCGACAGGCCTCGGTCCGGTCCATGCACCGCCAGCGTCGGGTGTTCCGCCAAGTTGAGCGAAGAGCGAAGCAGGAGCATCGGTGGTGCAGAGCGTGATGGCACCATCCGCTCCGGATCAGGTGGCAGTTGATCGTGACGGTCACCGTCGCTTGCTCGTTGGGGCAGGGTGCGGTGCCGGTAACGGTGTAGGTGTACACACCCGCGCTCATCGTTGCGGGATCTATCATGCCACCAGCAACAGGGCTCGGTCCGCTCCAAGCACCACCGGCATCGGGGGTTCCGCCGAGTTGCGCGAAGAGCGAAGCAGGAGCATCCGTGCTGCAGAGCGTGATGGCGCCCGGTATTCCTGGATCGGGCGGTGTGTTGATGGTGACGGTAACGGTCGCTGTCTCATCCGGGCACGGTGCCGCTCCCGTAACGGTATAGACATACGCACCCGCGCTCATCGTCGCAGGATCGATCATTCCTCCGACAACGGGACTTGGTCCGCTCCAAGTGCCGCCAGCATCCGGTGTTCCGCCGAGCAATGCAAAGAGCGAGGCAGGAGCATCGGTGGAACAGAGCGTGATGGCACCATCAACGCCGGGATCCGGTGGGGTGTTGATCGTCACCGTCACCGTGGCTGTCTCATCCGGGCATGGTGCGGTGCCAGTAACGGTGTAGGTGTACACTCCGCGCGCTCATCGTCGCGGGATCGATCATGCCACCGACGACGGGACTTGGTCCGCTCCATGCACCGCCGGCGTCAGGAGTTCCGCCGAGCAATGCGAAGAGCGAAGGAGCATCCGTGGAGCAGAGCGTATCGCGCCATCCACACCTGGGTCCGGGCGGCAGGTTGATGGTGACGGTGACGGTGGCCTGCTCGTTGGGGCAGGGTGCCGGTGCCGTAACGGTGTAGGTGTAGAACACCTGCGCTCATGGTCGCGGGATCGATCATTCCACCGACAACGGACTTGGACCGCTCCATGCGCCGCCGGCATCCGGAGTTCCGCCGAGTAACCCAAACAGCGAAGCAGGAGCATCGGTGGAGCAAACGTGATCGCGCCATCAACGTTCCTGGATCCGGTGCTGGCTCACGGAGATGGTGAAGTAGCCAAGTCATCAGGACAGGGAGCCGTTCCGGTGACCGTGTAGGTGTAAACACCTGGCGGGTCCAATGCTGGGTCGAAACCGCCACCGGAAGCGCTGCCACCGGGAGCGGTCCATGCCCAGTACCATCTGGCGTGCCACCGAGTTGCGTTACCAGTACAACTGGAGCATCCGTTGCGCACAGCGTGATGCTGTTGTCAATTCCGGCATCCGATGGAGTACTTACCGATACGTCGACGGTGGCGGATGCATTCGGGCACGGTGCGGTTCCTATGACCGTATAGGTATACACCCCTGGTGTGTTCACTGCTGGGTTGAACGTTCCTCCGAAAGCGCCACCACCCGGAGCGGTCCATGAACCTCCGGCCATGGCTGTCGCACCAAGCAGTGGTAAAAGTGCCTGCGCTGCATCTGTGCTGCACATCGCCACGCTCGAACTGATGCCTGCGTTCGGCAAGGATACACAGTCACGTTCACCGTGGAACTAACGGGATTTCCGCAGGCACCCGCTCCGCCCACTGTGTAGGTGTAGATCCCGGTGGGATCCGTTCCGGGTATGAAGGTGTTCGAATGCGCGCCGCCGCCCGGAGCCGTCCAGCTACCACCCGCAGTGGGTGATCCGCCCAACTGAGCGAAGAGGTCCACTGCCGCAGCATTGCTGCATAATGCGATCGCACCATTGGTTCCAGCGCTCACCGATTGATCGATGGTGATCGTCACGCAGTCCGTAGTGGTGCACGCGGGATGGCCTTGCTGGTAAACCGTAACGCAGTACTGCGTCGTGCCAGCCACGGTGGCGATCGGGTTCGGGATGTTCGGGTTGTTCAACCCGGCAGCAGGTGCCCAACTGTACACGAAGTTCCCGCCCGGGCAGTTCGCCACACCGCTCCACGCAAGGCCACCATTGGGGTCAAGGGGCGATGCGTACACTACACCACCGGTACTGTTGAACAGCGTGAAGGACTGTTCATCGTTGTACAGGTTCCCTGTGGTGTAGCTTACTGTGATCGTGCTTCCCGATGTTACCGGAATGTTCACGTTGCCCTGCGATCCGTTGGGTAGGGTCCACGATTGTGGTACACCGTTCACAGTAACTGTTACGCTCGACCCATTGGAGCCGATCCCGAAGAGCCCTGTCCAACCATCGCCGAAGTCATCGTACAGCGAGAGCACGTAATTGCAATTGGTGGGGTAACCACCGCTGGTAATGGAAGCGCCCAACTGCACCGGAGTATTGCACGTGCTGGCATCGGGCCCCGCTGTGACTTGTGGACCGGGGATGATGTTCACCGTGAGCGTGGTGTCGTAGGTACAACCGAAGTTGTCCGTGACGTGGTACACGTAGTTGGAGTTCCCCGCTGCCGGTGGGGTCACACAGATCTGCTCGCAGTTCGCATTCGTGCTGGTGATGTTAGGACCGCTCCAATACGTGCTGTCGCAACCGGCACCATAAATGGGTGTGAAGGTGATCAGGTCGTCGTACAGCGAAGGGTCGAAGTCGATCCCCCAGTTGCAGATGAAGCCGTTGTCCGAGGCCCACATATCGCACACTTGAATGGTCCAGGTGCCATTGAGCTGTGCACCGACCAATCCGCTGAGCGGGTTGAGGCTCTCATAGGTGCCGCTCGGAAGCGTCCCTCCCGCATTGTCCACCCATGTGCCGTTCGTGGCTCCAGGATCCCAGCAATACGTGAAACAGGTGCCCTGCTGGTTCGGTGTGAGGTCATTGTCCACTGGTATCCCTAGGAAGGTGGCACCACCGCCTTGTTGATGCATGATCACCGATTCACCAGTGGGGGCGATGATGCTGATGATCAGAGTCACCGATGAAGGAGTGCTCGATGTCCAGGCAAATGGTTCCGAGTTGGTTCGCATTGGTCAGGGTCTGTCCTGGAGCGAACTGCGTGAAGACGATCTCCGAGGTGAAACAATCACCCACATTGTCCGGGAGGAACACCCCACCGCCGAGGTTCGCCTCCGGTAGTTCGTTCCATGTGGTGCCGGTGACCGATCCATTCAGGCAAAGTGTTTCACCGGCACATCCGCTGAGTGTTCCGCTCGTCCCAGGAAAGGTCGGATGCGTACCCACCATGGTCACGAGGTCCACCAAATTGGTGCTCGCACACCCGTTGTTGTCCACCAAGTACAATTGCGCGGTGTACGCGCCAGGTTGTGCATAGGTGTGTGCAACGCTCGCCGGGGCGTTGTTCAGGATCGATCCATCCCCGAAATCCCAGCGGCGTGATGCGATGGTGAACCCCGGGGCTGCAAAGGAGGCGGCGCTGTTGAAGGTGACGGCCTCGCCGGGGCATATCAACTGCGGGTTGGCACCGTGGGTGGCCACAGCCGTCGGGCGCGCACATGGCTGATAACAGGTGATGCTTCCTGCGAAAACACCGGTTCCGTTGGCGTTCGACTCGAACACGAACGTGAGGCAACCCGTTGGGTTACCGCCGCTCGCGCTCACTACCACACCTTGCAGTCCGTTGCCTGTCCAAGTGCCGAGCAGGGGTGCCGACGTACTGTTCCCGTCGTACACCGTCATGTTGTCCGGGTTGGCCCCGGTGGTCGACAGGTTGAAGGTGATCCAGTTCACCGAGATCGCGCCACCGGGTGTGTCGGGGCAGATCGTGTAGGTGATGTCCTCGTTGTTCGAGTAGCCACCCGCTCCTTGTCCACCGCTATCAAGGAAGGCTCCTACACACGTGTTCACGGTACCGTTGAACATCGGGAACGCTTGCGCAACCGCACGCGCGGGCAGCAGTGATGCGAGCAGCGCCATGAGCTGCCAACGCAGGTGGAAAAGCGATCGACGAACGGGACAGGGCAGCCCGGCGTAACGATGCATCATGCAATGTGGCCGGTGATGTGGTGGGCACCACCAAGCGCTTGAAAAATAGACGTTTGGCCTATCCCTTAACTGGCCCGTGAAGCGTATTTGACGAACAGCGTTTCGGGGAACATGGATGTGCTGCTATCACCCACGAATTCGGATCCGATCGATCTCAGCGGAGCAAGCTCACATGGCCCAGGAGGGTGCGCTTCTGCCGCGAGCTGAGCGAACGCACCTTGAGGCTGTAGACATAAACGCCTTGCGGCAGCACACCACCCCCGCTGGTGCCGTCCCAGTGTGCGGTTGGATCAGCGGTGCTGAAGACCTCCTGGCCCCAACGGTCGAAAATGCGCAACAGGTATTCCTCGCTGCTGATGTCATTGCCGCTCACGAAGAACGTTTCGTTCTCACCTTCGGAGTTCGGCGTGAAGGCGTTCGGGATCCATACGAGGAATTCATCACCGACATCAACCACGGTGCGCAGCGTATCGGTGCAGCCGAGGATGTTGGCGACCACGAAGGTGACGGGATAGCTGCCTCCGACTACATCGGGGAACCGGATCACCGGGTCCTGCTCTTCGCTCGTGCCCAGGTCCTCGCCGAAATCCCACCACCAGGTCGTTGCGTTCGGTACGGACAGGTCTTGGAACTGTACGGTCGGATCATTGATGGTTGGTGGATGCGGTGTCCAAGTCATATCCGCGATCGGAACAGTGAGCACCTGAACGAGATCGGTGAGCGTGGTGTCCGTAATGCACCCGTTCGGCCAGGTCACCACCGCGCTCACGCTGTAGTTCCCAGCGTTCGCATACGTATGCACCACGCTATCGGTCTCGTTCGCCACCACACCATCGCCATAGGACCATTCCACCAGTGCTTCAAGGGTGGTGTCCAACAACGTGAGTTGCACGGCGAAAGGTGCGCAACCGAACGTTGTATCAGCAGTGATCACCAACGGAGGTGTTTGCAGTATCTCCAACCAATTGCAGGAGGTGACCGCAGGTGTTTCACAACCATCGCGCACCGTGACGCAAACCGTTCCCGAACTCGGGAGTAAGAAGGTGTGGTTGTTGTCGATGTTCGATCCCTCCCCCCAATCGTAGGTGTATTGGCCATCACCACCGGTGGCATCGACCACGGTGTAGACGACCGGGAGACCCACGCACTCCGTATCTGCCGCAAGCGGCGTGAACATGAGCGGCGGATTAACGAAGACCGTGGCGTTCACAGCCGGCGTTGTGCAACCGTTCGCATCGATCGCTTGCACGCTGTACTGGGTGGTGTCAAGCGGGCTCACGGCATGTGGCCCATTCCCTGCGAGACCTTGGTTCCATTGCAACGTGATCGCGCCAGTGCCGCCTTGAGCGGATGCAGAAAGATCAGCAATTCCGGTAAGACAGATCAGCGTATCGACGGGTGTGGTAACCCATTCCAGCGCGGCGGGTTCCGTGATGGTGGCTGTGAGCGTGTCCAAGCAACCGTTGCCCATGGGCCCTTCACTGACATAGGCCGTGTACGTACCAGCTGGAGCGATCAGCACATCGCCGTTCGATGTTTGCGTGCTTTGAACGGTCGCACCGGCACCATCCAACCAAGCATAGTTCCATGGGCCCCCGGGTCCGGTGGTGATCAGTGTGATGGATCCATCACTGCCGTTGCAGAGCACATCCACCACCACGCTGTCATTCTCCAGGAAAGAAGGCGGCGTCACTAGGATTGTGTCCGTGGTATTGCACCACGGTTGCCCGAAGGGATGGACCGTCACGACGAACTCTGTGGGCTGTGTGATCTGCGTGGTCGCATCAGGAGCATTGGGAAGGTCCACGCCGACGGCAGGCGCCCACTGCCAGGTCACTGGGCCGATCCCGGGTCCGCAGTCGCTTGCACCTTGCCAGAGATTGCCCGTGGCAGGGCCTTGCGGGGAATCGTAAACGATCATGCCGGCGTAGTTCACCAGTTCGAAGGAGTTCTCGTTGTTCCAAACGGCGCCAGCGGTGTAGCTCAATTGCAGGCTGGCACCCACGGGTATGGACAAGGTGATGGTGCTGTTGTTACCTCCTGTGGGCATGACATAAGTGGTGGACACGCCATTGATGGTGAACACGATGTTCGCTCCACCGTTCCAGCCATCCCCGAAGGAATCATGCAGTTCAAGCGTCCAGGTGCAACTCGGTGGCGGCGGTGCGAACGCGGTGATCTCCGCATGCAGTTCCGTGGGGTCGCTACAGCCCGCACCGAGAATTGAAGTGGCCTCCACGACCGGTGCGTTCGTAACGGTAAGTGTGATGGTCGTATCGTGGGTACAGCCAAAGTTGTCCGTTACGGAAAACGTATAGTCATAGGAGCCGGGAACCGTCGGTGTCACTTGGGCCACAGCCGGATCGTTCGGGTCGAGCACCACGTTCGGCCCGCTCCAGGACATTGAGTCCTGTGTGTTGCCGATCACCGGAGTGAACTGCACCAGATCGGGAAAGAGCGATGGGTCGAAGTTGATGTTCCAGGAGCACAGGAAACCATTGTCAAAGCCCCAAAGATCGGTGACCGAAAAGGTCCATGTTCCGTTCAGCGGGCATCCCACCAATGCGTTCAGCGGGTTGACACTGCTGTATGCACCGGGGATCAGCGCGTCACCAGGGGGGGTGCCACCGATCATCGTAACGCCTGCTACAGATGATGCAGCGAACGTTCCCAAGCTGGCGTTCGGGCTCCAGCAGTAGTTCCAGCAGGTGCCGGGTTGCGGGTTGGCGTCATCGTTCCAAATGGCTCCGCCAATATAGGTTCCACCGCCACCTTGTTGATGGAGCACCACACTTTGGCCGTTCGGGCAAGAAATGGAGATCACCAGGTCACCCATGAAGGAATGCTCCATGTCCACGCAGATCCCCAGCAGGTCGTTCACATTGGTGAGGGTTGATCCGGGGGGAAGAAGTCGTAAGTGAGTTGGCTCGAAAAGGTCTGTCCCACATTGTCGGGTAAGTACACACCGGCACCGAAGTCGATCGTCGGAAGGGCGCTCCAAGTGACAGGTGCCACAACACCGATCAGGTCGATCGTTCCACCCTGGCAAACGGAAAGGTCCGGTGTGGTGCCGGTGAAGAGCGGTGTGGTGCCAACGAACACCTGCAGGTCCACGAGGTTCGTGTTCGTGCAACCATTGTCGTCCGTTATCGTGAGTTGTACCACGTACTGTCCGGGTTCAGCAAAGGCGTGGTTCACCACGGCTCCCGTGGCCGTTGAGCCGTCGAAGAAATCCCACTCTTGTTGGACAATGGTGTACCCCGGTGCTGCGAAGGATGCGGAACAATCGAAGGTTACCGTCTCGCCAACGCAAACCAGCGCGGGTGCCGGTTCCCCCATGTCCGCGATGGCGGTGGGAGGTAGGCACGGTGTGTAGCACGTGATCGCTCCGGCCCAAACGCCGGTGCCATTGTCGTTCGAAGTGAACACCAGCGTGAGGCACCCGCTGGCATTGAACGGTGATGCGGAGACCACCTGTCCCTGCAATTGCGTACCCACGAAAACGCCCAGCAAGGGGTCCGCGGTGGATGTCCCGTCGTAGATCATCAGGTTGTCCGCCGGTGCAGTCCCTGCTGCGCTCAAGTTGAAGGTCACGAAAGAAAGACTGATGGATTGTCCGGGAAGATCCGAACAGATGGTAGCGGTGAAGCTCTCATTGTTGCTGTACCCTGCACCGCCTTGTCCACCGCTATCGAGGATCGCTCCTGTGCAAGTGGTGATGTTCCCGTCGGCGATCGTGAACACCTGGGCGGCGACCGGGAGGGCGAGCAGCGCGCAGGAAAACCAAATGGCGCGGGCGATGTCTTGAAGGAACCGGGCGATACCGATCATGGTCGGGCGAACGTGCAGATCAAGGGCGGCGAAGGTCGTGGATCCAACGCCATGACGCCCTCGTCGCAAACCCCGTTGCCTTGGACTGCTGATACGTTCGCCACAAAAAGCGAGGGCGGCGATGCATGTGCACCGCCGCCCTCGAACAGCTGGGGATGATCTACTTGATCAGCGTCACATGCCCCATCAATTCCTTGCGCACCTCTGTCTCTCGTATCTCAAAGGCGATCCGGTAGACGTAGACATCGCTCTTGAGGATGTCGCCGCTATTGTTGGCCGCGCCGTTCCAGAACTCGTAGGGGTCCTCGGATTCGAAGATCACCTGTCCCCACCGGTCGAAGACGCGCATCTCGAAGGAGGTGATCGCATCGATGTTGGTGCTCATGCCCCACAGTTCGTTGAGGTCATCACCATCCGGGGTGAACGAATTGGGAACGTACGTGAAGAGGACATCGTCGATGATCACCGTCTTGCAGATGGTGTCGGCGCAGTTGTTGAAGTTGAAGGCTGCCAGGCACACCTCGTATTCACCGGGTTCCTTCTCACTGAAGCGGAAATACGGGTTCATTTCGGTGCTCGTGGTGAGTCCCGCGATGTCCCACCAGTAGGTCTGCGCACCGGTGGTAGTGTTCGCGAACCAGATGCGCGGATCGTTCACGTTCGCGGGGATAGGGTTCCATGTGAAATCGGCGACAACAGGTGGTGGTCCCGTGACTTCGATCGAGCCCGTACCGATACAACCGGCCGCATCGTGGATCCGCACCGGATAGATGGCTTCACAGGCGTCAGGAAGAAGATTCGAAACGCTCCATGTCGCACCGTCGTCATAGCTGTAGTCCACCGCTTGCAGGTCGTAGATCTCAACCTGTCCATCACAATCACCGGAACAGGTGACGGGTTGCGTCGCGAGGGAATCGATCTCCAACAACACGGGTTCGGAGATGACCACTTCGTTCGTGCCGATACAGCCGTTATCATCGGTCACTGTTACCGAGTAGGTGCCTGCACAAAGCGCTTGTATCTGGTTGATGCCGACACCATGAGTTCCGTTCGACCAATCGAAGTCGAAGCCGTTCGCAGCGTTCCCGCCGGTAAGGGTTGCCTGCGCCGTGCCATCGCAATACGTGTAGCAGATGGCATCGGTGCTGGTGAATGAAACAAGTATCGTATCGGTGAAGGTCATTTGCACGCTATCGATCAAGTAGCAGAACGCACCGTCGTCCTCGATCCAATAGAACATGTGCGTACCGCCCATGCCCGGCTGCACTGTCACGGTCGTCAGGGGATCGTTGGCATTGCCGAACACCGAGCCTGCGGGTCCCGACCATTGACCAACGCCTGTATTGCCGGGTGTTGCGCTCAAGGTGTTCGTCAGATCGCACGAGATCGCCGGCTGACCAGCATCCGCTATTCCACAGCACGTAGGGTCATCGGCTGGTATGATCGTGATGTCCAATTGCGCAGTGGCCACACATCCGGCAGCACTGGTTACCGTGTAGGTGTAAACATCGGATACCCCGCTGATTGGATCGAAGGCATTGGCCACCACGTTCGCATTCGTTCCTGTCCAAACACCACCGGCATCCGGGGTTCCACCCAACGAGTCGGTCATGAGGAAGGGAGGGTCGCTCGCGCAAATGACCATCACATAGTCCAATCCGGCATCGATCGAAGGATCCGGTGATACGAGCACGCTGTCTGTGACGGCACACTCGGGCGAGCCGACCGGGTAGGCGCTGAGGTAGTACCATGTGGGGGAGGTCGTATAAACGTTGGTCAGTGGATCGGTTGGATCGTCAAGACCGGTTGTAGGCGACCATTCCCAGGCAATGGGTGAGGTACCACCACCGCACACCACCACATTCTGCCAAGCCACGCCGCTCGGCGGTCCTTGCGGGGATTGGTACACGGTGATACCCAAGTCATTGTTCAGGTAGAAGGAGTTCTCATTGTTCCAGATCGAGCCTGCGGTATAGTTCAGGCTTAGAGAGGAACCTGTCGTCACGTTCAGCGCAATGATCACCTGGTTCTGTCCAGCTGGAACCGAGTAGTTCGTTGTCACTCCATCGATGGTTACCGCCAAGGAGGCTCCACCGTTCCAACTGTCACCAAAAGTTTCTTCCAGCACGAGGTTCCATACGCAGTTGGTCGGGGGGCCATTCGCGGTGATCACACCGGCCATTGGTTCGGGATCGTTGCACAGAATGATATCCGGACCAGCATCGATCTCGGTCTGTGGAGCGATGTCGACGTAGACCGTGGTGTCGTATTGGCAACCGAAGTTGTCCGTTACGAAGAACTGGTAGGCGTAGTTGCCGGGTCCTGTCGGTGTGGCTTGCGCGATAAGTGGGTTTCCTGGGTCGAGCACCACATCCGGGCCGGCCCACCAAGCGGAGTCTGGCGTGGTCGTTCCGAGTATCGGTGTGAACGTGGTCACGTCGGGGACGATGCTTGGATCGAAATTGATCTCCCAAGCGCAGATGAAGCCGTTGTCCGCACCCCACAGATCGGTGCTCTGGTAGGTCCATTCGCCGTTCAGTGGGCATCCGATCAGGTTATCGAACGGTTGCACGGGTTCGTAGGTGCCGGGATTGATGGAGCCGTTCGGAGGAGTTCCGGCCGTGGTCGTATTGCCGGTATTATCCACCCAGGTGCCATTGGTCGCAGTAGGGCTCCAGCAATAGTGCCAACACTCACCGAAGACGGGAGCTTGGTTCGAATCGAAATCGTTCGGGGATCCGATGTACGTACCGCCACCACCTTGTTGGTGGAAGATCATGGTTTGTCCGTTCGGGCAGATCACCTGTAGCACCAGATCACCCATGAACGTGTGCTCCATATCCACGCAGATGGACAGAATGTTGCTGGTATTGGTGATCGTCTGGCCCGGGTTGAACTGGGTGAACGTGAGGCTCGATGAGAACGGTTGCCCTACGTCGTCCGGCAGGAACACACCATCGCCGAAGTTCGCATCCGGAATGCCCGTCCACGTGACCGGGTTCACTACGGCCGTCAGGTCCACGGTAGCTCCAAGGCAGGTCTCCACGCTTTCCATTGTGCCCAGGAAACTCGGCGTTGTGCTCACGAGTATTTGAAGGTCCACGAGATTGAGGTTCCCGCAATCGTTGTCGTCGGTGACGTAGAGTTGCACGATGTGCTCACCGGCATCCGCGAACGCATGTGTGACGTTCGGGCCACTGGTACTGTCCATCGTACCGTCGTCGAAGTCCCACAAGTACTGGACGATGTTACCCGCAGGGGAGGTGGAACCTGAACCATCGAAGGTCACCGGCTCGTTCTGGCAGATCAAGGCAGGTACCGCTTCGGGCATGGTCGCCACCGCAGTTGGGTTCTGGCAGGGAACCGTGCATTGGAAGCCAGCCGAGAAATTACCGACGCCAGTGCCGTTGGATTGGAAAACCAAGGTGAGGCATCCGGTGGTGTTGAACACCGTGCCGCTGACGATCAGGTTCTGCAGGCCGTTCCCCGTGTACGAGCCAAGCGACAAAGCGCTCGTGTTGTCGCCGTCGTAGATCGTGAGGTTGTCATCGTTGTTGCCCGCTGTGCTCAGGTTGAACACGAACCACGTGAGATAGATGACATTGCCCGGTTGATCGGGGCAGATCGTGAAGGTGAAATTCTCATTGTCCGAGTAGTCTCCGCTGGGGCCGCCGGAGTCCTGGATGACCCCTTGGCAACTCGTGGCTGAACCACCGCTGATGTTGAACTCTTGACCGTGCGCATGGATGCCGACCAAGCCCAAGAGGGTCGAGATCGAGGCAGCGCGAAGGGATGAGCGTAGGATCATCGTACGTAGCTTTTTCTGCTTGCTTAAGGGGTGGGTCCTGAGGTGGAAAATGCACCGTTGTGGTCCGGGAGTATGATGCAGAAGCGGTGGCCTAGGTTGCCCGGTCCCAAAACTAAGGACCCGGCTTGCGAGCCGGGTCCTTGGTCCGTCGAGTTTTCAACCTCAGCGCAGCAGGCTCACCGTCCCGTTATAGGTCCCGCCTAGCTTATCCCCATCCTTCATTTCCACCATCCAGATGTAATCCCCGGGTGCACAATTCTCGCCGCGGCCACCGATACGACCGTTCCAAGGTCGCTGCGCATCGCTTGTTTCGAACACCAACTGGCCTGTTTCCCCTTTGTGTACAGTCATATGGAACTTCACACCAAGGGTTTTGAGGGCCTCGGGAACAAAGGTGTCTTCCATGCCATCGGCATTGGGGGAGAAGGTTTTTGCCGCGAGCAGGTTGTAATCCTCCTCGATGCGAAGGGTCTTCTCCATCCGGTCGGTGCATCCAGCACCGTTGGTCACCACCAAGCTGACGGTGTAGGTCCCGGCTTTCTTGTAAACGTGGCTCGGATGCGAAACTGTGGATGTGGCACCATCACCGAAGTCCCACGCATAGCTCTGGCTGCCGATGCTCCGGTTCTCAAAGTGGACGGACGGTATGCTGTTCTCATATTCCTGCTTCAGCATGTTGAAAGAGGCTTCCGGGATCTCATGGATGACGATCACATCGGAGACGGGTTTGTTGTGGATCGTACCACCACCGACGGAGGAGTGTGACAACATTACCTCGAACCGGCCTGCTTTCGAGAACGTGTGCTTGGGCTTTGCATCGCGCGAGAAACTACCATCACCGAAGTTCCAAAGGAAAGTGCCATCGCTGGGAAGGTTGTCCACTGTGAATTCCACCGACGCGCCAGGACATCCGGTCAGCATGCTAGGCCGGATCGCAATGTCAGAAGTGTTCACAGCAGCAGCAGCAGCAGCAGGGACAACCGGTGCTGTGGTGGCAGGATCAACATTGGGCCGTGCTGAACCAGCGGATGGCTTGTCGACGACGGTTGTCGAACCCAATGTCGCCGTGTTCTGTGCACCGTTGGTTCCGTCGACCATGGGTGTGGTGGAGGACTCCTCCATCGCTGTCAACGCCATGCTCTCGTCACCAGCGCCGTTGGGGTCGGTTTGGTTGGTGGACAAGGCAGCGGCAGCAAGAGGATCCTCGGTACCATGCCCTTGGGAGATCGCGAAGTACACAACCGTGGCCATGGTCAATGTGCCCCCAAGGAGCAACGCCAACAGCCCTGCCGATGCCTTCCATTTCGATGTGCCTTTGTTGAGTTCCTTCTCCAACTGGGCCCAATCGGCCGAGTTGTAAGGAACCTCATAGGATTCCAGGGAATCCTTCAGGGCACGCTCGAAGGTGTCTGATCCGTTCTTCATCATCTATCTCGTTAATGGATCTTGTGCTCCAAGCGGAGCAGCTTCTTCAGATTATGCTTGGCCTTCGCCAAATTGCTTTTGCTGGTCCCAATATTGATCCCCAGCATATCCGCGATCTCCTTGTGTGTGAGTTCCTCGAACACGTACAGGTTGAACACCGTCCGATAGGCCGGGGTGAGCTTTTGCATGGCGTTGATCACGTCGGCAGGCTTCAGGTCCCATACCTCCTCCTCGTTCTCTTCGGCTATCCGGTCCTCCTCGTCACTATCCCCGAAGTCCTCGATGCTCCGTTCTTCCCCCAACAGTAGGTATGCGTTCTTGCTTCTACGGAAGTGGTCAATGGCCGTGTTCACGATGATCCGGCGGATCCAGCCCTCGAAGGACCCCACCCGGTTGAACTTCTCCATGCTCCGGAACACCTTGATGAAGCCGTCCTGCAGGATATCCTTCGCTTGGTCGGTGTTCTTTGTGTACCGCATGCAAACGGCCATCATCTTCCCGTAGAAGAGCTCGTACACACGCTGCTGGGGACGACGCTCGCCCCGCAGACAACCGTCGATCAGCTCGTTGTAGGCGGGCTGCGGCGCGTCCGTGTTCACCCAAGTGAGGGTAAGACGTGGAGCGGACCTGTCCATGGTGGGATGGGACACCGGGCTAGCGGTTGATGCCGGTAAGATAGACATGCGTACCCACTAGACGCCAGTCCCGGGAGAAGGATGCCTCTGACTTTTGGTCCGGGCTGAACGGCCCTGTTGATAACGCCCTTGGGGACGCCTTGCGCAGCCCACTTACTTTCGCCGCCCGGCCGGGAACGTCCCGGTTGTTTCACACCCAAAATCCCCTGTTCAGGATGAAAGTTACCGTGGTTGGGGCTGGCAATGTGGGCGCAACCTGCGCCGATGCCGTAGCCCGTTGGGAGCTCGCCAATGAAGTGGTGCTGCTCGATATCAAGGAAGGTTTTGCGGAGGGCAAAGCCTTGGACATCTGGCAAACTGCACCGATCAACCTCTTTGATTCGCGCGTTACCGGATCCACCAACGATTACACCAAGACCGCAGGTAGCGATGTGGTAGTGATCACCAGCGGCTTGCCCCGCAAACCCGGCATGAGCCGCGATGACCTTATCGCCACCAATGCGGCGATCGTCAAGAGTGTGACGGAGAGCGTGGTGAAGCACTCTCCGGACGCGATCATGATCATTGTGAGCAACCCGCTCGATGTGATGACCTATTGCGCCTACATCACCAGCAAATTGCCCAGCCAGAAGGTGTTCGGTATGGCTGGTATCCTCGATACCGCCCGCTACCGGGCCTTTCTCGCTACCGAGTTGAACGTTAGCCCAAAGGACATCCAAGCGGTCCTCATGGGTGGTCATGGGGACACCATGGTTCCGCTTCCACGTTACACCACGGTGGGAGGTATCCCGGTCACGGAGCTGATCTCGAAGGAAAAACTCGATGCGATCGTGGACCGCACCAAGAAGGGTGGCGGAGAGATCGTGAACCTGCTGGGTACATCGGCGTGGTACGCCCCGGGCACCGCGGCGGCACAAATGGTTGAATCCATCGTGCGGGACCAGAAGCGGGTTTTCCCGTGCTGCGTCTGGCTGCAGGGTGAATACGGATTGAAGGACATATACATGGGTGCGCCCGTGATCCTGGGTCGTAACGGCGTCGAGCGCATCATTGAACTGAAGCTGAACGCCGAGGAAATGGAACTGGTGAAGGCCAGTGGCAAAGCTGTGAAAGAGGTCATGGATGTGCTGGACAAGATGAACAGCAACGTCACTGCCTAGCTCGCTCTCTCTTCTTAACGCAAAAGCCCCGCTGCGCAGCGGGGCTTTTCGCTTTCGTATTCAAGGCTCGCCTTCAGCGCACCACCATCAGACGTTGGGTTTGTGATGAGGAAGTACCCTCAAGCTGCACCAGGTAAACACCTTCGTTCAATGCCGACAGATCGATCCAAGTACGCTGCCCGCGAACGGTTTCGCGAAGCACCTGCTGCCCAAGTGCATTGCGCAGCACCCAGGAACTTCCCTTTGCCGGGAAAGGATCGGCTACAAGTTCCACCCCGTCATTGGCGGGTTCGGGTACATCACGAACGATGGCTGCGGTTCGTTAAGGGAGACCACGGTGCTGATCATGTCGCTCCGCCAAAAGGAGAGGCCACCACGGAAGTTGCCCACCACCATGTCCAGGTCACCGTCCCCGGTGAAGTCGTACAGGCAAACGCCGGTGCGGGAACCATCGCGCAGGTCCATGAAGGTGCTGTCCAGAAGGGTCCAAACCCCGGCAATGTTGCCTTCGAGGTTGCCATAGTGGTACAGCCAGCCACTTTCGGACCCCAGGATCATTTCACGGAGGTTCTGCTCGTTGCGGAAAATGAAGGGTACGGAGTGGCCCGTGACGTTCCAGTATTCCACTGAACTGGCCCCCCCCAGTGTTTCGCTCATCAGCAGCCATTGTGCATTGCTGGCGCTCCCAATATTGCGGTAGTGGTTCAGGTTGCCGTTGCGCTCGCCGATCACCAGGTCCAACAAACCGTCGTCATCGAGGTCGTTGAAAATGGGCGTTGCGAATTGGCCAACATCGATCTGGGTGCCACCCGCATCGGGAATGTTCGCTGTTTCCAATTGGAATTGAGCCACCTGGCCCGATGTGATGTTGCGGAAGAAATGCAGGCGGCCCTGCTCATCCCCGATGTACATGTCCAGGTCACCATCACCATCGATGTCGCCCAGTGCGGGGTACATCCCTCTGCCAATGCCGCTTGTGCTCAGGCTGGCATAATCATCCGTGACGATTTCGAACTCCGGGGCCGTGTTGGATCCGATGTTGCGCAGCAGCGCCACCTTGCCAACATAACTGCCGCTCGGAGCATAGTACCCGTAGTTGGTGACGAGCAGGTCCATGAGTCCGTCACCGTTCTCATCAAAGGTGATCGGGTAAGCTCCATCGCCCAGTTCGATCATCCTGTCTTGGAACAGGTCCTCTTGCTGCAGATCGAAGATGGGAGCAGCATCGGTACCGGTATTGCGGTAGTACCACATGCTGCGGAAGTTGTGCGCCAGGGAAATGGCATTGGGGCTGCAAACCAGGTCGCGCTTTCCGTCCTTGTCCACGTCCTCGTAGTAGTTCCCCGGAAAGAGGGGCAGGTCCACCGACACATCGTAGGATGGGAAGAGCGTGTCCTCAGCGACCATGATCGCGCTCATCACCGTGCCACCATTGGTGAGCGCAACAACGTTGTTGTACGAAATATCGCCGAGCAGCAGGTCCTTGTCACCATCCCCGTCAAGGTCGATCGGACAAACGCTACTGCCCGCGTGCGCACGCTCATCGTCCCCGTCGAGTTCGGGGTTCGTGCCGATCTCCGGCGCTGGTACGTTGAAGTTGCACGGCACATTCAAGGTGACCGAGTTGTCGCCGAAATTTTCGGCGAAGTACCCCCAGCATTTGTTGCGCAGTTCGAAATTCAAGCTGTCGCAGGTGCCGTAGGTCTCCATGCTCAGGTTCTTGTGGTATTCCAAATAGGAACCCAGCAAGCTGAACGTGAGTATGTCGAGGTCGCCATCGCCATCCACGTCCTCGATACCGGGCAGGTCCACTTGCGAAACGAACAGGTTGGCGTAGGAGCCGGCACCGGAAGGGGAGATGTAGTTCGAATTCACCCGGAACGTGACCTGTTCGAAGGAAAGATCCTCGCCCGCACTTGTGTTCTTGTAAACGGCAAATCCCGCCTGCGAGTAGGAGAAGATGTCCTCTTTTCCATCGCAGTTATAGTCCCGAAGGATCGCCCAATCGTGCAATTGGTCCAATGGGTACACATGGTCGTAGGCTCGGGTTGGCTGGTAGCCGAGCACACCCGGGGCGCCGGTGTTCAGCAGGGTGACCACCTTGTTGCCGAGGTTGCCGATCCGATCGAAGAGGAACAGGTCCTTCAGACCGTCCCCGTTCAGGTCTATATCGCTCAGTTGAACGAAGTTGAGCCCGCCCGCCCATGCCAGGTCCAGGTTCGTGTTCAGCCGTTCCACCGGGATGGTGGGATCGTAATGCAGTTCCAACTGCGCGTGGGTGGGAACGGATAAGGAAGCAACGAGGAGAAGCGAAAAAATGCGGTGCATGAGCGCGGGGCGGGTTGAGCCGATGGTAGGACGTGCCAAAGATGGTGCTCGTTGCCACCGTTCCGCCCAGCAAGGATCGCGGTTGTCCATGCCATCCTGTTGGCTCGAAGACCCTTGGAAATGAGGATGAAGGGATACCCTTTCGCCGTTGGCATACAACGCTATATTTGCCGCCCCTTCAAGAAAACCATCCATGCAGAATAGAGGCGCGCTTTGGATCTTCACCATCCTTTTGGCGCTTGCGTGCGCGTACCAGATGTCCTTCTCGTTCTTCACTTCGAGGGTGGAGAAAAAGGCCCGGATCGAGGCCGAGGCCAGGGCTGATTCCACCATGGAAGCCAGTCCGGGGACCGTGCTTGACCGTGGCGAACTCGTTATTGAGTACGAGAACGAATACCTCCGCACCCATGCTGAGGATGTGATCTATCCGGTCATCGGCAAGACCTACCGGGAGTGCAAGGAGAGCGAGATCAACTTGGGTCTTGACCTCAAGGGCGGTATGGCCGTAACGCTCGAGGTGAGCATCCCCGAACTGGTGGAGAACCTCAGCGAGAACAGCGCGGATCCAGCTTTCACGGCGGCCATGACCAATGCTCGTGCCCGCCAGCGGAGCAGCAACGCCGATTTCATCACCCTCTTCGGGGAAGAGTTCGCCAAGATCCCGAACCGTCCGCCCTTGAGCGCCATTTTCTACTCACCCGACCGCCAGGCCATGTTCGAGCGTGAAGGCACCGATGCTGACTACCTCGCTGCCTTGCGCCGCGAGGCGGAAAGCGCGCTGAACAACACCGAGCGCATCCTGCGGACCCGTATCGACAAATTCGGCGTTGCCCAGCCCAGCATCCAGAAGCAACAGTTCACCGGCCGGATCAACATTGAACTGCCGGGTGTGAAGGACAAGTCCCGTGTGCGCCGTGTGCTCCAGAGCACAGCGAACCTGGAGTTCTATGAGACCCACGAGAACACGGACATCGGCCCAATTCTCGACAAGGTGAACCTGCCCCTGAGCGCATTGCTCTACCCGGATCTGGCCACCACCGATACCACAGCGACCGACAGCCTGGCGACCGATAGCCTTGCTGCTGCCGCGCCTGATACTGCTGCCACGAACGTCGACACGCTCGCGGCTGCGGCCGACAGCGTCGACCTCACCGACACAACGGACGAGCCGATCGATTCGATCGCAGCTCGTGCCGAAGCGGAAAAGCGTGCACCACTTGCGTCCAAGCTGATGTTGATGGTGGATCAGCGTGGCTGGATGCGCGGACCCAGCGTTGGCCGGGCCAACGTGAACGACACGGCAGCTGTGAACCGGTTGCTGGAAACGGAGATCGTCAGGAGTGCTTTACCGGTCGATGCGAAGTTGGCATGGGCTTCAAAGCCCCAATCCTTGGAATTGACCGCCGGTGGTACCGCGCAATTCTTGGACCTCTATGCCTTGAAGATCCCACGCGATGGCAAGCCGAAGTTGGACGGAAGCTCGATCACGAGCGCCATGCAGGACTTCGACATGAAAGGTGATGTGGAAGTGCGGATGCGTATGAACGCTGAGGGCTCCCAGACCTGGCGCTTGATGACCGGTGAGAACGTGGGGAAGTGCATCGCCATCGTGCTGGACGACTTGGTACAGAGCGCTCCCGTGGTGCAAGGGGAGATCCCCGGTGGAAGCTCCAGCATCTCCATGGGCACGGGCGACCTGAACGCCCAGATCCGTGAAGCGGAAGACCTGGCCAACATCCTCAAAGCGGGTGCGCTGCCAGCGCCTGCCCGCATCATCGATGAGACCGTTGTAGGTCCTTCGTTGGGCGAGCAGAACATCCAGAGCGGCCTCATGTCGTTCGCTGTCGCGCTGGTGTTGGTGTTGTTGGTGATGATCCTCTACTACGCCCGCGCCGGTTGGATCGCTGATATCGCGTTGCTCGCAAACGTGTTCTTCCTGATCGGTACCATGGCATCGATGCAGGCAACCCTTACCCTGCCCGGTATCGCCGGTATCGTGCTCACCATCGGTATGGCCGTGGATGCGAACGTGCTCATCAACGAGCGTGTACGGGACGAGCTGAAGCATGGGCGCATGCTGAAAAGTGCGGTGGAAACCGCCTACAGTAATTCCGGTGCGTTGTCCGCCATCATCGACTCCAACGTGACCACTTTCGTCACGGCGGTCATCCTCTACTTCTTCGGTTCGGGTCCCATCAAGGGCTTTGCGACCACCTTGGGACTTGGTATCCTCACTTCGCTCTTCACGGCCATCTTCATTTCGCGCTTGGTCATGACGCGTCGTTTGGAAGCTGGCAAGACCGTTAGCTTCTGGCGTGGATGGAACAAGAACCTGTTCGACGGTGCGAAGATCGATTTCATGGGAAAGCGCAAGCTCTTCTACATCATTTCTACCATCGTCATCGGCGCGGGTGTTGCCTCCATGGTGACGCGCGGGTTCAACTGGGGGGTTGATTTCACCGGTGGTCGCACGTACGTGGCGGAGTTCGAGCAACCGGTCGACCTGGATGCTGTGCGTACTTCGCTGGCACCCATGCAAAAGGGAGAGGCTGGTCGCGAGTACTCCATGTCCGTGAAAACCTATGGCGGTGCGGATCGGGTGAAGGTGACCACCAACTACATGATCGATGTGCCCGGCGTCGCCACGGATTCCATAGTCGAAGCGCGGGTAGCCCAAAGTTTGGGTAGTGTGGGGGCGTTTGAATTCTCTGGTGAGTCACGCAAGGTGGATCCGACCATCAGCGATGACATCAAGTATTCCGCGATGACCTCGGTCGGGTTGGCGCTGATCTTCATGTTCATCTACATCGGCATCCGCTTCCGCAACTGGCAGTTCGGCCTGGGGGCCGTGGTTTCGCTCGTGCATGATGTGCTCTTCGTGCTCGGCCTCTATTCGTTGTTGTGGGGCGTCGTCGGGTTCTCTTTGGAGATCGATGAAGCCTTCATTGCGGTGATCCTCACGGTGGTGGGTTACTCCATCAACGACACCGTGGTGGTCTTCGACCGTATCCGTGAGTACGTGCGTGAGCACAAACGGGAATCGACCATCACCGTCTTCAACAAGGCCATCAACAGCACCCTGAGCCGTACGCTGAACACCGGTGTGTGCACGTTGCTGGTGCTCGTGATCATCTTCTTCTTTGGTGGTCTTTCCATCAAGGGCTTCGTGTTCGGCCTGTTCTTCGGGACCTTGGTGGGGACGTACTCGTCCATTTTCGTGGCATCCACGGTGGCTGTGGACCTGCTCAAGAAAAACGATCCGAACCGCGGCGAGTGAAGGATCCTCGATAGCGAATGAACTGGAAGTCCCGCTGAGGCGGGACTTCCTATTTTCGACCACACGGGTATTGCGGATGACCATCCTCATCCTTGTCATCTTCCTGCTCGGCTACGCGGCCATCGCGCTCGAGCATCCCTTGCGCGTGAACAAAGCGGCGCCTGCGCTCCTCACCGGTATGCTGGTGTGGAGCCTGCTCATGCTAGGTCATGAGAGCATGGGGCTCAGCGGTGGGGTTGAACACTTGCTCGATGAGTTGTTCCACCATTTGGGCGAGATCGCCAGCATACTCTTCTTCTTGCTCGGTGCCATGACGGTGGTGGAACTGATGGACGCGCACGGTGGATTCGAGGTGGTCACGGACCGCATCCGCTCCACGGACCGCCGCAAGCTCCTGTGGGTGATCGGTACCATCACCTTCTTCCTCTCCGCCGCATTGGACAACCTCACAACGTCCATTGTTATGGCAGCCTTGCTGCGCAAGCTCATGACCAAGCGAGATGACGTATGGACCTTCGGTGGAGTGGTGGTCATCGCTGCCAACGCCGGAGGGGCGTGGAGCCCAATTGGCGATGTCACCACCATTATGCTCTGGATCGGCGGGCAGGTGAGCACATGGGGCGTGGTGAAGCAACTGCTCGTGCCGAGCTTGGTCTGTCTGGCGCTGCCCTTGCTCTGGCTAAGCTTCACTTTGCGTGGTGCGGTGGAACGCCCAAAGACGGCCTCTGCGAATGGGCACAAGGGCATCACCAAGGCCCAGCAAATGACCGTCTTCATTCTCGGCGTGGCCACATTGTTGGGTGTGCCTTTGTTCAAGACGGCAACGCACCTCCCTCCTTTCATGGGCATCATGTTCGGTTTGGGCATCCTCTGGGTCTATACGGAGTTCATCCATGCCGGCCGAATGGAGGCGCGTGGACAGTTCCAGGTCACCGCCATCCTGCAACGCGTGGATCACAGCAGCATCCTCTTTTTCCTGGGTATCCTCGTGGCGGTTGCGGGCCTTTCCACCGCCGGGCACCTATCGCTGCTTGCCGGGTGGCTTGATGCCCATGTGCCGAACGTTTATGCGGTGAACGGCATACTCGGCGCCCTATCCGCTGTTGTGGACAACGTCCCGCTCGTTGCCGCCGCACAAGGCATGTACCCGCTTAGCACCTATCCGACGGATCACGTTTTCTGGGAATTGCTTGCCCTATGCGCTGGAACGGGTGGCAGCATGCTCATCATCGGCTCTGCAGCAGGTGTGGCGGTCATGGGCGTGCTGGGCATTGAGTTCATGTGGTACGTGCGCCGCATGTTCCTGCCGGCCCTCGTGGGCTACGTTGGTGGAATGATCACCTACTGGTTGCTCAACGGATAGCCCGTTAGCCCCATTGCGGCTCGCGCGCGGCGCACTCGCGCACATTGTGGACCAGCACATCCTGCATGTCGCCACGCTGCTCGAAGACAGTACGCTGCCGGTCACTGCTGTTGCCGCGCGCGCAGATGGTGCGCAGGCAATCCAGTTGCGCATCGTAGCCGTGGACGCCGAAGAACGGGGTCATCCGTTCCAGCCGTTCCAGGATGTCATCACGCAGGGGCTTCTGCTCCAGTGTTCGGTGGTCGATGAGCAATGCGTTGAGCCCGTAACGCAGAGCCCTCCATTTGTTCTCACGCGCTATCCATCGCTCCGGTGGTCGGGCTGAGGTGCCGTGGAAGCGATCCTGCTCCTCTTGGAAAACATGCGCAAGACCATGTGCAAAGGCGACGATGGCGCCCAGCTCCAATAAGCTCGCAGGTCCATCGCACATGCGCAGCTCCAGAGTGCCGAAGCCAGGACTAGGGCGGATGTCCCACCACAGGTCTTTCATACTCTCAATGGACCCGGTCTGCATCATGGACGAATACAGCTTCTGGAACTGGTACCAATCATGGACTGGTGGCGGGATACCTGCGGTGGGGTGGGCCTCATACACCGTGGGCCGGCTCGCGGCCATGCCGGTATCAACCCCGCGCCAGAACGGCGAACTCGCCGAAAGGGCGATGAAATGCGGCACGACGTGCAGGAATTGGTTCAGGAAGCGGATGCACGCATCACCTGAGCTCATGCCGATGTGCATGTGCAGCCCGAAGACGGACATGCGGCGCAGCATCCACTGGTTCTTGTCCAAGAGCCGGTGGTAACGTTGGCCCGGGGTCATCACCCGCTCATTGTAGTCCGCAACAGGGTTCGTTCCCGTACCCGCGAAAGAAAGCCCCAATTCAGCGGCATGCGGACCCATCCTTGCCAATAAGAGCTCCAGATCGCGGCAGGCCGCCAGCGCATCATCGCAAACGCCGGTGACCAGTTCGATCATGCTCTGGTAGATCTCCTTCACCAGATGCGGGTCGTTCACGCGAGCCAGTAGTTGTGGTGCTCTTGGGGTCAAACGAAGTGTCGCCGCGTCCAGCACTTGCAGTTCCATTTCCACGCCCAACGTGAAAGCCTTCGCATTGCCAGCGAAATGCAACGGTTCCTCTTGGCTCATGTGGACAAGATACCGTGCGATCCCGGCTTCGCCTACTGTGGAAATGCGCCGAGCCGTGCCGATCTTTTGGGCGCCATGGATGTGCCCAAGCGATCGCTCCTGCAAGCCGGGATGTTCCTGCTCGTGTGTTTTCCGGCATGCGGCCCCGGGCGCGGGGTGCGCGAACAAGTGCCCGGGCTCGTCACCGAGCATGCCATGGTGGTATCCGCGCATCCATTGGCCACAGAGGTGGGTGTGGCTGTCCTCCGCGATGGTGGGAACGCTGTGGATGCAGCGGTCGCCGTGCATTATGCGCTGGCCGTGGTGCTGCCCTGGGCTGGCAACATCGGCGGTGGTGGCTTCATGGTCATGCGTTCATCCGATGGCACTGTGCGGACATTGGATTTCCGCGAGACAGCGCCACTGGCGGCATCGCGGGACATGTATGTGAACGATGCTGGTGCCGTGGACACGGCCATGAGCCAGCACGGACATAGGGCAGCCGGAGTGCCGGGCGCGGTCGCCGGACTGCATGCGGCGCACGACAGCTTGGGCACGTTGCCCATGCAGCGGTTGATCCAACCCGCCATCGACCTCGCCGCACAGGGTTTCTCCCTCACCGCCTTGGAGGCTTCGTGGTTGAACGGGGCTCTGCCTGCATTGCGTTCATACAGTACGCAGAACAGCACCTACGACGAGCGGGCACATTGGAGCGTCGGCGACACGATACAGCTGCCTGAACTGGCCGCCACGCTCGCACGCATCCGCGATAACGGGCCTGATGAGTTCTACGCGTTGACCACCGCCGATCTGATCGTAGCGGAGATGCAGCGTGGCGCCGGGTTGATCACCAAATCCGACCTGGTCGCATACCGTCCCGTGTGGCGAGCACCCGTGCACAGTCGTTACCGTGGACTTGATATCCACGGCGTGGGTCCGCCCAGCAGCGGTGGTGTGCTGCTCGCGCAACTGCTTGCCGCCATGGAACCGATGGATGTGCAGGGCGCAGGTTGGCAGCAGGTGGCAACGGTGCATCGCATGGTGGAGGCGGAGCGACGGGCCTACGCCGACCGCGCTAGCTATATGGGCGACCCCGACAGGGTTTGTGTGCCCGTTGCGGCACTCGTGGATTCGGCCTACGTGCACCGGCGCATGAGCGACTTCGATCCACGGCGCGCAACGCCCAGCGCGATGGTCGAAGCTGGTGTGCCTGTGGAGCACGAGGAGACCACCCATTTCTCCATCGTCGATGCCATGGGCAACGCGGTGTCGTGCACCACCACCCTCAATGGTCGTTATGGTTCGCATGTGGTGGTGGGAGGCGCAGGATTCCTGCTGAACAATGAGATGGACGACTTCAGCCTAGCGCCTGGCGCGCCCAACGCCTACGGACTGGTGGGCGGGGAGGCCAACGCCATAGCACCGGGCAAGCGCATGCTGTCTTCCATGACGCCCACGATTGTGACACGGGATGGGGCCTTGTTCATGGTGCTGGGCACACCCGGAGGCTCCACCATCCCCACCTCGGTTTTCCAGGTGCTGTTGAATGTTGTCGACCACGACATGAACATGCAGTCAGCCGTGAGCGCACCGCGCTTCCACCATCAATGGCTGCCAGATGCGATCCAGCAGGAAGCAGGCGCCATTGCCCATTCGGACAGTGCAGTGCTCGCGCGAATTGGCCATCGGTTGGTGGTTCGCGAGTCCATTGGCCAGGTGGATGCGATATGTGTGCTGCCGGATGGACGATTGGAGGGCGGGGCTGATCCGCGCGGCGACGATGCTGCTGGCGGATATTGACGTCCGCGATCCCTTTGGTCTTTCGTCCTCAACCCATGACCGGCGGGCCACTTGGTTCGGAGATGGGGCTACCTTGCCCAGCATGTTCCCCATCCTGCGCCGTAGCCCTGCCCGGATGCGGATCTGGCGACGCCGCTATCTGGGCGACCGCACCTCGCTCGTCATCATCAGCGTGCTCATTGGTCTCCTTTCCTCCTTGTGCGCGGTGGCGTTGAAGAAGGGCGTGCATCTCACCACCGGCCTGGCGAACCGGATCCTCTTCAGCGGCGACCACTCCTGGCTTGTGCTGTTCATTCCGTGCATCGGCATTCTGGCCTCGGTGTGGATCACGCGGTTCTTCCTCAAGGGAGACCTTGAGCGAGGTTTGCCCAATCTCCTCAAGGACGTGAACCTGAATGCTGGTGTGGTGCCCCGGCACAAGGTGTGGTCGCAAGTGGTTACCAGCATTGTTACCATGGGCATGGGCGGCTCGGCCGGTTTGGAGGCGCCATTGGCCATTACGGGTGCTGCCATTGGAAGCAATACTGCCCGGTGGTTCCGGTTCGGCACCGCTGAACGCATGCTCCTGCTGGCCAGTGGCGCGGCAGCTGGCGTTTCGGCCATTTTCAACGCTACGATCGCAGGCACCGTGTTCGCGTTGGAGATCCTCCTGGTCAACAACGCCATGACGTTGGTGGTGCCGGTGCTCATTGCCTCCGCGTCGGCCACCCTATTGTCCTCGCTCATCAACTTCGGGCAGCCGTTCGTATTGATAACCGATTCGTGGAGCGCGGCCTCTCTTCCCTACTATGTCCTGCTTGCTTTGCTCGGTGCGGTCGTAGCCGTGTACACCATACGTGCCGCCAAGCTGATAGCGGCGCGGATGGTACGCGTTACCAACCCATGGTCGAAGGCGGTGCTCGGTTCGCTCTTGCTCGGCGTAATGATCTTCTTCTTTCCTCCTTTGTTCGGCGAGGGCTATGATAGTGTGCGCCTGCTGCTGGCCCGTGATGCGGGAGCACTGGCCTATCTGGCACCGGTGCAACTGGACCTGGGCGCATGGAGCATCGTGCTTCTGGCCATAGGGCTGCTTCTCTTCAAGGTCGTGGCTGCGAGCCTCACCATAAACGCGGGCGGCAACGGCGGCATGTTCGGACCGGCGCTTTTCGTCGGGGCCATGTTCGGCTTCAGTTTCGCACGCGCGGTGAATCTCATGGGCATTGCCCAACTCAATGAGGTCAACTTCACGGTGGTGGGCATGGCCGCGGTGCTCAGCGGCACGATCCATGTGCCGCTCACGGCCATCTTCCTCATCGCCGAGATCACTGGTGGCTACGCGCTCTTCGTGCCGCTCATGATCGCTTCAGCACTCTCGTTCCTGGTATCGAAATACCTGAACGGCCATTCCATCTATGGAGTACCGCCTACATCCGCGGAATCCACACCATGAACGCTACTGTTGGTCGTCATCGTCAGCGTAGGAGTCTGGCTCCCGCTTGGGCTTGGCGGTGAGCACCCGGTAGAAGAAGTAACTGCACATCCCGCCCGCAATGGCGAAGGTGCTGAGCATCATGATGAGTGCTGCATCGTTCATGCTCAAAGGTCGTCCAACACAGCTTCGATCCCACGTGCCAGCGATGAAGAACGCCCCGGCCTATGGCCGGGGCGTTCTCTTATGCGGGCATCGCGCTTACGGGTTGGGTGCGGCAAATCCCTTGGCGGGATCGCTGTACGGGCTCACGTAGCCCGCAGCACCCAAAAACAATTCACGCGGTACCAGATGTAGGTGGCAGGCTTGTTCCCCGTGCTGCTGCGTTAATAGCTGGCGGCTCGTCGTTCGTCCAATTCGGCGCGCGCTATGAGCGACCAGCGGGCGCAACCTGAAGCGGTGGCGTTAGTACGCTGCATACAACACCAACATGCCAAGGGCACAGGACAAGACCGCGTAGATGGCGATGTGCCGGTACACGGATGGCATTACACGCGCAGCGAAACGGTTGTGCAAGCGCCAGGGTAGCAACAGTAGCACCACGCTCGATGCAACCAGCACCCAGCCGAAGATCTCCGCGACCGCGGGGAAGCGCATGGCAGGGGCGTATTGAATGAAGCCCCAACCAGCAACAATGCGCAGGACCATTTCAATAGTGTGTGCCCGGAACGAGCCGGCGAAGCGGCTGAGAAACTCCTTTGCGCGAGCAGGCGCCAGCAACACCCAAGCTGCAAAACCGATCAGCCAAAGTCCCACAAGCAGCACCGCTAGCCCAGCGAGGGTCGTCATCTATTATCGGTGGTGGTGAGGAAGTGGGCCATCGTGGCGATCACAGACCTTGCAGGGCAAGAGGTGATCGTTCCTTACTGCAGTACCGGTTGCTGCAACACCAGCATCGGCACGTGTGTGTGCATCGCAAGCCTTGCGGCCGCACTCCGGTGGAACAGCCCTTCCACCCATCCGCGTTCGCGGTGTACCACCGCAAGCATTTCCGCATCGCTCCGGCGTATTTGATCGTCCAGCACACCGGCAAGGTCCTCGCCATCCATGTACACATGTGCGTGGGCCACGGCACTTAGCACCGCTTCAAAGGAGCAGACCGACGGTTCCTCCGGACCTACATGCACATCCTCGTTAATCATGCGCAGCACGATGACCATGGCACCGGTGCTCTTGACAATGTCCAGAAGCACGCGGGTGGTGGCTGGATCCACGGGGTCACTATCGTCGGTGAGGATGATGTGCTTGGGCAGCTTGAATACCGCTTGCGCAGGCACGGCCAGCACGGGCATGCCTCCGCGCTTGATCACATCGGCGGTGTTGGTCCCCATCAGCACATGCTCGATACCGGTCGCACCCTGTGTGCCCATTACCACCAAATCCGGCGCATTCGGCCGGTTCTTGTATACGCTGATCACCTCGGGCAGGTAGCCGCGCTCGCTTTTCATCTCCAATCGGTGACGCATGCCTGGCAGCTTCGCACGCAGGGAGGTCACGAATTCGGATAGATCCTCCTCCGAATTCTTCCGCATGAGGTCATCGATGTTCCACAGGATGCTCTCGCCGTGGCGCGGCATCGCGTAGCAGTGCAGAAGGGTGAAGGTGTTGCCCTCCGCACCATAGAGTTCCAGTGCGAACAGGGCAGCGTTCAGCGCATTCGAGCTGAGATCGGTGGGGATGAGGATGTGCATGTACGACGCGTGCTGCTTACCGTGCACTGCAAAGTAATCGCTTGGAAGCGGGACATGCTGACCACGGTCAGCTTTCACGACTGGCCACCCTACCTTGGCCATGGTGGCGCCGGTACCGGTTCGACCATGCCACCAGCTTGTGAAACATGAATTGTTGTTCAGGGAATGACTTGGACCATCGTAGGCTTTTTATCGTGTGCGGCCCTGATCGTCTTTTCAGGCAGCCGTCTCTCCTACTACGGCGACCGCATTGCGGAACTCACCGGTTGGGGCCGTGCGTGGCTGGGCTTGATCCTGATGGCCGCCGTTACTTCGCTCCCCGAACTCTTGACCGGCATCAGCGCGGTTACGGTGGTGAAGGCACCGGATCTTGCTGCGGGAGATGTGTTCGGCAGTTGCGTGTTCAATCTGCTGTTGCTTTCGCTGTTGGATGTGCGCCTGAAGCGGCCGCTTTCATCGCTCGTGCGCAGTGGGCATGTGGTGGCGGCGCTGTTCGGCATCATCCTGCTCACCGCTGCGGGGGCGGCCTTGGTGGCGGGCCATTGGCTGCCGGTGATCGGCTGGTTCAGCATTTTAACACCGGTGATCATCGGCATCTACCTGCTGGCGATCCACGGCATCTTCCGGTACGAACAGCAGCAGCCTGTGGAACCGGGCGCGGTGCCCAAGCGCGACAGGTCGGCCTTGCGTTCGGCGTTCAGTGCCTATGGCTTGCACGCGCTGGTGGTCATCGGTGCGGCGCTCTTCCTGCCTCACTTCGGTGAGCAGCTGGCTCAGGCTTCGGGCATGGGTTCATCGTTCTTTGGCACCACCTTCCTTGCTGCCGCCACCTCGCTGCCGGAGCTGGTGGTCTCCTTCGCCGCCATCCGCCTGGGATCATACGACATGGCCGTGGGCAACTTGTTCGGCAGCAACATCTTCAACATCCTGATACTCGCCGTGGACGATCTCTTCTATGTGGAAGGTTCGCTCTTTGCGGCCATCGAACCGCAGCACCTTATGAGCGTGTTCGCCACCGTGGCCATGACCGCCGTGGCCGGGCTGGGCATGATGATCAAGCCGCAACGCAAGGTGTGGTGGGTCTTCAGTGTGGACACGCTGGTCATTGTATTGTTCTATATCGCGTTGATGTTCAATTTGTACCGCGCGGCGCATTGATCCACCAGCATGACCTGGCATACCCTGAGCAGCGAGGAAACGCTGCAGCACCTTGGGAGCGCCGTCAAGGGATTGAGCTCGGCGAAGGCCGGGCACTTGCTGAAGAAATACGGCCCCAACGAACTGCCCGAGAGGCGCCGCATACCGCCGTGGCTCATGTTCCTGCGGCAGTTCAAGGACGTGATGATCCAGATCCTGATCGTCGCCGCCGTGATATCCGGCGTGATCGGTGACCTGAAGGACGCGGTGGTGATCCTCATCATTGTCCTGCTGAACGCGGTGGTGGGCTTCGTTCAGGAGTACCGCGCGGAGAAGGCGCTTCAAGCCCTGAAGCAGATGGCCGCGCACGCGGCAACGGTGCTGCGCGATGACAAGCCGGTGCAAATGCCTGCATCGATGCTGGTACCCGGCGATGTGGTGTTGCTCGAAGCAGGCAACATGATCACGGCGGACATGCGCCTGCTCGAAGCCCATACCCTGCGTGTGCAGGAAGCCTCGCTCACAGGTGAATCGCTCGGTGTGCAGAAACATGTGCATGCCCTTGCCGATGCGAGCGCTTCGCTGGGCGATCGGTTGAACATGGTGTTCAAGGGCACCTTGGTAAGTCACGGTCGCGGTACCGCTGTGGTAGTGGCCACTGGCGAGGAGACCGAGCTGGGCCGAATCGCGCAATTGATCCAGCAGGACGAACCGGCCACACCCTTACAACAGCGCTTGGCGCAGTTCGGCAAGCGGCTCTCTTACATCGTGCTCATGGTGGCCGTGGTACTGTACGTGATCGGCCTGTTGCGCGGCGAAGCGCCCTTGCACATGTTGCTGCTGGCGATCAGTGTGGCCGTGGCCGCGATCCCCGAAGCGCTGCCCGCTGTGGTGACCGTGGCGCTGGCATTGGGTGCGCGGCGCTTGGTGCGTGGGCGTGCGCTCATCCGCAAGTTGCCCGCGGTGGAGACGCTCGGCTCGGTCACCTATATCTGCACGGACAAGACCGGCACCCTCACGCAGAACAGGATGACGGTGGTGGAAACCCATCTCAGCGCCGAAGAGCCAAGCGCTTTGGTGGGCATTCCGAACACGGAACTGCTGCACCTGGTGATGGCGCTGGACCAGGATGTGCGTGAAGATGCACAAGGTGTGCTCACCGGCGACCCTACCGAAGTGGCCTTGGTCGAGTTCACACGGAAGGCCCCCACAGCGAACGATTTGCAGCTTGATGACTTCCCACGCGTTGGCGAATTGCCCTTCGATGCCGACCGCAAGATGATGAGCACTGTGCATTCCTTCGGTGAGCGCTTCATCGTGTTCACCAAAGGCGCGGTGGAAAGCTTGCTTGAGCGTTGCGACTTACCCGATGCCATCACGATCGACGCGCAGAACGAGGCCATGGCCGTTGGGGGCATGCGGGTCCTCGGCTTCGCGTACCGCGTGATCGATCACCTGCCCACCGAGCTGCGTTCCGAAGGGATCGAGGATCAACTCACCTTTCTCGGATTGGCAGGCCTGATGGATCCGCCGCGCGAAGAAGTGCATCAGGCCATCGCCGATTGCCATACGGCGGGGATCGTACCGGTGATGATCACGGGCGACCACCCGCATACCGCACGCAGCATCGCCACCACCATCGGCATCCTGCGCGCCGCGCACCACCGGGTGGTCACCGGCAAAGAGCTGGCGGCGATGACCGCTGAGGAGTTCGAGCAGGAGGTGGAGCGCATCCGCGTCTATGCCCGTGTATCACCCGAACAGAAGTTGAACATCGTGAAGGCGCTGCAGAAGCAAGGACACTATGTAGCCATGACCGGTGATGGCGTGAACGATGCACCGGCGCTGAAGAACGCCAACATCGGCGTGGCCATGGGCATCACCGGTACCGATGTGAGCAAGGAGGCGGCGCACATGATCCTGCTGGACGACAACTTCGCAACCATCATCCGCGCGGTGCGCGAAGGGCGGCACATCTTCGACAACATCCGCAAGTTCCTCAAGTTCATCATGACCGGGAACAGCGGCGAGCTGTGGGTCATCTTCCTGGCATCGCTCGCGGGCATGCCCATACCGCTCCTGCCCATCCATATCCTGTGGATCAACCTGGTAACCGATGGACTGCCAGCACTGGCACTTGCCGGTGAGCCTGCCGAAGGGGATGTGATGCAACGCCCGCCGCGACCTCCAAGGGAAAGCGTGTTCGCACATGGCCTCGGGATCCATATCCTGTGGGTGGGCCTGCTGATAGGCGGCGTTTGCCTGGGCACGCAAGCATGGTCCCTGCACGCGGGTCTGGAGCACTGGCAGACCATGGTCTTCACCGTGCTCGCCTTCAGCCAGATGGCGCATGTGATGGCCATCCGCAGCGAGAGCCGCTCATTCTTCTCCATGCGCTTCTTCGGCAATCCAGCGCTGGTCGGTGCGGTGGCGCTCACGATCATCCTGCAACTGGCCATTGTGTACGTGCCCGCGCTCAACACGGTATTCAGCACGGAACCGCTCACCTCGTTCGAGCTGCTCCTCTGCCTGGCGATCTCCACCCTCATCTTCTGGGCGGTGGAAGCGGAGAAGCTCATGAAGCGTCGGCGACTTTCGCGGGTGAGCGGCGCCTTATCACCATGAACCACCATCATGCCTGAACTATTCGGATCGGACGCCTTCTCGCCCCAGCAGATCGCGGAGCGCGTTGAGCGCGTGGGCGTTGCCAAGGCGCGGTTGCCTTTGCTGTCGCTCATCATGCTGGGCATACTGGCCGGAGCGTTCATCGGCCTCGGTGCCATGTACTTCACGTTGGTGACATCGGACCCCACGCTGGGATTCGCGACGGGCCGCGTGCTGGGCGGCCTGGTCTTCTCGCTCGGCCTGCTGCTGGTGGTGGTGGCTGGCGCGGAACTCTTCACCGGAAACAACCTGCTGGCCATGGCCTGGGCCGATGGCAAGGTCTCCACGTACGAGGTGCTGCGCAATTGGGTGGTGGTGTGCGCTGCCAATTTCGTCGGTGCCACCGGGATCGCTGTGATGGTGTACCTCTCCGGTCACATGGACATGAACCATGCTGCCGTGGCAGAGCAGTACGTGAAGATCGCCGCCGCCAAATGCACACTTCCCTGGTGGACGGCCTTTGTCAGCGGTGTGCTGTGCAACATCCTCGTGTGTCTGGCGGTGTGGATGGCCTTTGCAGGCCGTAGTGTAGTGGACAAGGCCGTAGCGATCGTCTTCCCCATCTCCGCCTTTGTGGCCGCAGGCTTCGAGCACAGCATCGCCAACATGTACTTCATCCCCATGGGTCTGATGCTGAAGGCGGACGTGCCGGAAGTGCCGGGCATGCATGCCATCACATGGGAAAGCATGATAACCAACCTGGTGCCGGTGATCGGCGGTAACCTCGTTGGCGGGAGTGTGTTCGTGGCGCTGGTGTATTACACGATCTACAGGCGGGGGATGAGAACGTGATCCACGGATCGGCGGGGATCCTTGATGATGGCCCATCGCAATGGTACAAGCACGTCAACGAGATCCAGCACTGCAATGCGAAGCCGCGCAGCACTCGCCTCACCGCACCTTCGCCCCGAACCGCTCGAAGGCCGCCCGCTCCAGCGCTTCGCGATGATCGGGGTGCGCGATCGCGATCAATGCCTCGGCGCGTTGGCGCAGGTTCCTGCCGTACAAATAGGCTACGCCATGTTCGGTGACCACGTAGTGAACATGGGCGCGCGTGGTCACTACGCCTGCGCCCTGCTTCAGGAAGGGCACGATCTTGCTTAAGCCCTTGCCCGTGGTGGATGCCATGGCGATGATCGGTTTGCCGCCTTTGGAAAGCGCCGCGCCGCGCAGGAAATCCAGTTGCCCGCCCGTGCCGGAATACTGATAGGTGCCGATGCTGTCGGCGCACACCTGGCCGGTAAGGTCGATCTCAATGGCGCTGGTGATCGCCACCACCTTGGGGTTCTCGCGGATCACCTTGCCGTCGTTCACGTACTGCGCTTCGAGGAAGGCGAACTGCGCGTTATCATGCACCAGGTCGTACAAGCGCCGCGTGCCGATGGCGAAACTGGTGACGATGCAGCCGGGGTGCTTCTTCTTGAAGCGGTTCGTGATCACGCCATTCTCCAACAGGCTGATGATGCCGTTGGAACACATCTCGGTGTGTACGCCGAGGTCGGTGTGATCGGTGAGCGCGCCCAGGATCGCATCGGGAATGGCACCGATGCCCAACTGGAGCGTGGAACCATCCTCCACCAGGGCGGCGCACTGCGCCGCGATGCGCCGCTCGCGCTCACCGATACCGCTGCTGTAATCCACTTCGGGCAGTGGATCCTCCACGGCCACAAGCGCAGCGAAGCGGCTGACATGCACATGGCCTTCACCGTGCGTGCGCGGCATGTTCGGGTTCACCTGCGCGATTACCAGGCCCGCGCATCGAACTGCCGCGCGCGCGACGTCCACCGAGACACCGAGCGAGCAGAAGCCATGATGATCCGGTGGCGATACTTGCACAAGAGCGACATCCAGCGGCAGTATGCCCTGCTCGAACAGGCGCGGGATCTCGCTGAGGAAAACGGGGATGTAGTCTCCATCCGGGCCATTCACCACCTCGCGCATGTTCTCCGAAACGAAGAGCGAGTTGATGAAGAAGCTCCTGCCCGCACCCGGCGCTGGCAACCCTATCTCCCCCAGCGTGCTGATGCTGACCACTTCCACATCTTCCACTTCGCCCGCCCGTGCGAACAACGCGCGCAACAAGGTGAGCGGCGTGGCCGCGCTGCCCTGCACGAATACGCGCTGGTGCGAGCGTACCAAGCGCACGGCCTCGACGGCGGACAGCCAGGGTGCTGTGGTCATCGCTGGTGGGGGTATGAGCGACGGCGCAAGTCCGTAGTGGCGTGCATCATTACACCGCTGGTGCCACAGTGTTCAGTTCCACGTCTTCCACAAGATTGTCCGACCCAGAACTCCAACGGTCGGCCAGCGATGTCCGCGTGCCACACTTCGGCATAGCCGTGGCCACCCAAGTTGGTGATGGCCAGTGAGAGCGCGCTGCATACGATCAACAGCATGCCCCCGGTGCGTTCGCTTGCAAAGAGATCCTGGAAGAGCTTGGTGGCTTGCATGACCCAATGTGCAAGTCTACCCCGAACTCACCCAAACCCCCTCTCTTTCCACCGCCCTCCCCAACGCCCCCAAGGTCTCCAGCAACCTTGTGATCTCCTCCAATTTCTTCTTCGTCCTCTTCCCCTCGAAGCAGCCCGCTATCGTGGCCACATCGGCCGGGGCTGTTAGGCCGCCGAGCACCGCGCTCAATGCCGCCGCTTGCGCGGGCAGTTCCGCAGGCCATGCGCGCAACGAAGTGGCAGCGGCGGCTGGCGTGGCACTTTCACCATCCACCTCCAGTACCGCCTGCCTGCCCTTCGTCAAACTCTTCTGTTGGTATTCCGGCCGCAGCCAGCGCACCTGGCCTTTCGCTTCTTCGGCGGCGCGCTCGGCGCCGCCGCACAACTCCCGTTTTGTATTGTAGGCTTGGATGCGTTCGGGGCTGGCGGACATGCGGTGAAGATGCGTAGAACCTGTTAGTTTCGTACCGATGCCCGGGTAACGGAGAAGGCGTCGGCGAGAAGCCGAGTGAAGCCTGGCCGTGTGCCGGGCATTGCAAGAATCCCCATGAGCCTTGGCCCCGAATTCTTCGAAGCACGCGAGCGCAAGTTGCTAGCGCTGCTTGCCCAGGGCCATGTGGACCTGGACGATTTCATGCAAGCGAATGCCATGGACTGGCAGGAGTTGTTGGCCGCCGGTTTGGTGAAGCCCAAGCTGATCCAAAGCACCGGTGACCTTGTGGCTTTTGAGCCTACGGTTGCCGGGCACTATTACCTCCGGCACTACAAAGACGTGGATCTGCTGGTGGTGCGCGCCGGTAGGGCTGCGGTGTTGCTTTCCTGTTGCCGAACCGGGCTGCCCTCAGCCGCAGGTCGATAGCGGTACTTTCGCGGCGCATGCGGATCGCGCCCTTTTCGACGTCAGTGGCGGTGAGTTGATGATCATTTTGCTCTTTGTGCTGCTGTTCTTCGGCGCCAAGGGCATTCCGGACATGGCCCGCACCATGGGACGTTTCATGCGGCAGGTGCGCGATGCGAGTGGCGAGGTGCAGCGCGAGATCCAGAAAGGAGCGAACGAGGTTCGTCGGGCCACTGAAGAGCAGCAGCGTCAGTTCCGAACGGCCTTGGAAGAGGCGCCACCTCCTCATGCGGAGGCGAGCAAGCCGGAGGAGCCGAGCCAGCAGTAAGGCTTTGTTGAAGCAGGTAAGGGCTGCCTCCAAGGGGGGCTATTTTTCGTTTATTCGTTTTTCTGGTGGACACCCCTCTTTTTGACACCCTGTTCGTAAAGAATATGCATGATCGATGGACACGCCCGCATCAGTGAGTTCTTCGGCAGCAGTGTGTTCAATGAGGAGGCCATGCGCATGTTCCTCACCGAGGACGCCTATTTCGCTGTACGTCAGGCTATTCACCAAGGTAGCCGAATCGATCGCAAGCTCGCTGATCAGGTGGCCAGCGGCATGAAGGAGTGGTCTGCCAGCAAAGGCGCAACGCACTACACCCACTGGTTCCAGCCTCTGACGGGTACAAGTGCCGAGAAGCACGACGCCTTCTTCGAGCCGATCAGCGGTGGCCGCAGCATCGAACGCTTCGACGGGGGCATGCTGGTGCAACAGGAACCCGATGCCAGCAGCTTTCCCAGTGGTGGTATCCGAAACACGTTCGAGGCGCGCGGCTATAGTGCTTGGGACCCCAGCAGCCCGGCCTTCATCATGGGTCGCACGCTCTGCATTCCAACCATCTTCATCAGCTACACGGGCGAGGCGCTGGACTACAAAATGCCGCTGTTGCGCGCCATCAAGGCCGTGGATGAAGCCGCCACTGCGGTGTGCCAATACTTCGACAAGGAGGTGACCAAGGTTAGTTGCACCCTCGGCTGGGAGCAGGAGTACTTCCTCATCGACGAAGCGCTGTACATGGCGCGCCCGGACATCATGATGGCGGGGAGAGCGCTCTTCGGCCACAGCCCCGCCAAAGGCCAGCAATTGGAGGACCACTACTTCGGTAGCATCCCTGAGCGCGCCCAAGCCTTCATGCGCGATTTCGAAACGGAAGCGCTCAAGTTGGGCATCCCCGTGAAGACGCGTCACAATGAGGTGGCCCCGAACCAGTTCGAGTGCGCACCGGTGTTCGAGGAACTCAACCTTGCAGTGGACCACAACATGCTCCTGATGGACGTGATGGAAAAGACCGCGCGCAAGCATGAGTTCCGTGTGCTCTTCCATGAGAAGCCCTACGCCGGTGTGAACGGCAGTGGAAAGCACAACAACTGGAGTTTGGCCACCAGCACCGGAAAGAACCTGTTGCGGCCGGCGAAAACGCCCAAGGAGAACATCCAGTTCCTCGCCTTCTTCGTGAACACGATCAAGGCCATCCACAGCCACGCCGATGTACTGCGTGCCAGCATTGCGAGTGCGAACAACGATCACCGTCTCGGGGCCAACGAAGCGCCTCCCGCCATCATCAGCGTGTTCATCGGAGATTACCTCACGCGCTTGCTCGACGGCTTGGAGAAGAACATCAAGGGCGCGATGAGCCCCACGACCAAGACGGAACTTAAACTGGACATCGGCCGGATACCCCAGGTCATGCTGGACAATACGGATCGCAACCGCACCAGCCCCTTCGCCTTCACGGGCAACAAGTTCGAGTTCCGCGCGGTGGGCAGCAGCGCCAACTGTGCCGCTTCCATGACCGTGCTGAACACGATCGTTGCCAACCAGCTCCGTGAGTTCAAGAAGACGGTGGACGCGCTGATCAAGAAGGGGACCAAGAAGGACGAGGCCGTTCTGCGTGTGATCCGTGACTTGATCGTGGAGAGCAAGGCCATCCGCTTCGAGGGCAACGGCTACGGTGATGAGTGGAAGAAGGAGGCCGCCAAACGCGGGCTCAGCAACATCCAGGACACACCCCGCGCACTGGATGTTTGGAGCCGGAAGGAGACCAAGAAGCTCTTCGCGGACATGGGCGTGCTGAGCGAGGTGGAACTTGATGCCCGCCATGAGATCGAACTGCACAGCTACGTGCTCAAGATCCAGATCGAAAGCCGCGTTTGTGGCGATCTCGCTGTGAACCACATCATCCCGGCGGCGATCAACTACCAGAACCGGTTGTTGGAGAACGTCCGTGGATTGCGCGAGGTGCTTGGGGCCGAGAAAGCGAAGAAGGCAGCGGCCACGCAAGTGGAGCTGATCGAGGAAACCAGCGAACACATCGGCAAGCTCAAAACGCTCACCGATGCCATGATCGAGGCTCGAAAGAAGGCCAACACCATCGAGGACCACCGGGAAAAGGCGATCGCCTATTGTGACCAGGTAAGGCCCTTTTTGGACCAGATCCGCTATCACGCTGATAAGTTGGAGCTTCTCGTGGACGATGAGCTTTGGCCCCTGCCGAAAATGCGGGAGTTGCTCTTCACCCGCTGACCGGGCGCGATGTTGGTCGCTTTTTATGTCCTTGAGGGGCTTGTTCCAATGGTTGGGACCGGCCCCTCGACCCGTATGGGGATCTGTATATCTTCGCCGCGACCTGTTGCGGTCCCAACCACCACGCACCGATGATCACAAGGAAGATCCTGGCCTGCCTCACGTTGTGCCTGTTGTTCACCAACATGGCTGTTGCACAAGGGCGCTTGGCCGAAGAGGCGGATGACGCGTTCCAGAAGGGTTTCTACTTCAACGCCATCGAACTCTACAAGAAGGCCTATACCGTGGAGAAGAAGGCTGCTGTGAAGGCGGAACTCATCTTCAAGGTAGCGGAGAGCTACCGCACCTTGGGCGACGTGCAACAGGCGCAGGTGTGGTATGAGAAGGCCAACAAGGCCCAATACACCGACCCGGTGACGTATTTCTGGATCGGGGAGATGCAGAAGCAGCAGGGCATGTACGCCGAGGCGATCGCCAGCTACAACAAGTACAAGGAGAAGAAGAGCAACGACCCTCGCGCCGATGCCAGTATCGCCATGTGCCAGACGGCGCAGAAGTGGAAGGACAGCCCCACGCGCTATACCGTGGATCCCGAGGTGTTGCTGAACACGGCCCAGTACGATTTCACACCGGCCTTCGCCGACAAGAAGAACGAAACGGTGGTGTTCACGAGCACCCGTCCGGCAAGCACAGGTGCCAACACCGATCAGATCATCGGCGAAGCGTTCAGCGATCTCTTCACCAGCACGCGTGACCGTTTGGGCAAGTGGAGCGAGCCGGTGAAGCTGCCCTTGGAGATCAACACCGAAGGCAACGAAGGTGCCCCCATCTTCAACAGCAAGCGCACCTTGATGTTCTTCACCCGCTGCCCAGCGGAGAAGAAGAAGGTCTTTGGTTGCGATATCTGGGTGAGCAAGAAGGTGGGCAACAATTTCGCTGCGCCTGCTATGTTGGCGCTGAAGCCAAGTGCTGGCAAAGAGGACACCCTCGTTTGTGGTCATCCGACCCTCTCGGACGATGAGACCATGATGGTGTTCGTGAGCGATGCACCTTTCCCCGGTCGCCAGGGCGGAAAGGACCTGTACATGATCCGTCTGGACCGTGATGGCAAGCCTACCGGAACGCCCCAGAACCTTGGCGCCGAGATCAATACTCCGAAGGACGAGATGTTCCCGTTCCTGCGCTTCGACGGCAGCCTCTACTTCAGCAGCACCGGCCACAGTGGCATGGGTGGCATGGACATGTACCGCGCTGAGAAGACAGGTGATGGAGCCTGGGGCCACACCGAGAACATGAAGTCGCCCCTGAACAGTGCGGCCGATGATTTCGCGATCATGTTCGATGGTGAGTTCGATCGCGGGTTCTTCACCAGCAATCGCCCCGGGGGCAAGGGCCAGGATGACATCTGGCGCTTCTACATGCCGGACATGGTCTTCGCGCTCCAAGGCAACGTGTACGACAAGATCACCGGCCAGCCGATCACCGGTGCGAAAGTGAGCGTGGTGGGTACCAATGGTTCCAACTTCAGCGCGCTTACGGATGACAATGGTGGCTTCGCTTTCGTCGAGAACGGAAAGGACCGCTATATCAAGGAGGGAGTGAGCTACAGTATCATCGCCGAGAAGGAAGGTTACCTCGTGGTGAAGGACCAGATCACCACTGTAGGCCTTACGGAGAGCACCACCTTCGTGAAGGAGTACTTCCTGCAGCCATTCGAGAAGACCGCCATCAAGCTGCCACAGATCCTGTACGATGTGGACCAGTTCTTCCTGCGGCCCGAATCCAAAGACAGCTTGGAGGTACTATACACCACGCTCGTTGACAATCCGAACATCGTGATCGAGCTGCGTTCCCACACCGATGCGCGCCCGACGCGCAAGTACAAAGGAGGCAACTTGGAACTCTCCCAACTGCGTGCCCAGAGTTGTGTGAACTATCTGATCGAGAAGGGCATTGATGCAGCGCGCATGGTGCCGGTGGGTCGCGGTCCTGATGAGCCACTGATCACCATGGAGCAGATCAAGGCAATGGCCACGAAGGAGGAGAAGGAAGCTGCACACCAGACCAATCGTCGGACGGACTTCAAAGTGATCCGTGCTGACTTCGTGCCTGGCACGGGCAGCACGCCTCAGGCTCCGGTACCGAACAATTAGATGCACCCCCAATGGAAGAGCATTCGCCGCATGGTGGATGCTCTTCTTCATTTGAGCCATGGCTGACAGCCGATACGAGCAACGCGGTGTGTCCTCGAGCAAGGAGGATGTCCACAAGGCGATCGCCGCCTTGGACAAAGGGCTCTTCCCGAAGGCCTTTTGCAAAGTGGTGGCGGACGACCTAACGGGCAGTCCGGATCATTGCATCGTGATGCACGCTGATGGTGCTGGCACGAAGAGCAGCCTTGCTTACGCCTATTGGAAAGCGACCGGTGACCTGAGCGTCTGGCATGGCATCGCGCAGGACGCGATCGTGATGAATTTGGACGATCTGCTATGCGTGGGGGCTACTGACGGCATCCTGCTCAGTAGTACTATCGGCCGCAACAAGCGACTGATACCAGGAGAAGTGATCAGCGCGATCATCGAAGGCACGGAGCAGTTCCTGGAGAAGATGCGTGGCCTTGGCGTCGGGATCCGCAGCACGGGCGGGGAGACCGCGGACGTCGGTGATCTCGTGCGCACCGTGATCGTGGATAGCACGGTGGTGTGCAGAATGAAGCGCAACGAGGTGATCGACAATGCACGGATCCACGCAGGGAACGTGATCGTTGGTCTCGCTAGTTTCGGGCAAGCCACCTACGAAGACAGTTACAACGCGGGCATGGGCAGCAATGGTCTCACCAGTGCGCGTCATGATGTTTTCGCCAAGCAATTGGCGACGATGTTCCCGGAGACCTACGACCCCGGAACGCCGGAAGCGCTGGTCTACAGTGGGCAAGCGCACCTGACCGATCCACTCGAAGGAACACCGCTCGACTTCGGCAAGGCCGTGCTTTCACCCACCCGCACATACGCTCCCGTTGTTCAGCAGGTGCTTAAGGCGATGCGCAGCGAAGTCCACGGCATGGTGCACTGCAGCGGAGGTGCCCAGACCAAAGTGCTGCACTTTGTGGAAGGTCTCCGGATCATCAAGGACGATCTCTTCCCAACGCCACCGCTCTTCGCCGCCATCCAGCGCATGTCGAACACCGGCTGGAAGGAGATGTACAAGGTCTTCAACATGGGCCACCGGTTGGAGTTCTATGTTCCACCGGCATGTGCTTCGGAGATCATCGCCATCTCCAATTCCTTCGGCATCGATGCCAGGATCATTGGCCGCGTTGAAGCAACTCCTTCGAAAGAGGTCGTCCTCACCAGCCCGCACGGGGTCTTCACCTATAACTGATCGGAATTCCTCTGCGCCTCAGCGTCTTTGCGGCCATAAACCATGAGCGACCTTTTATCCAAACTCTCCTCCTTGCACGATCGTCGTGAGGAGATCGGCAAACAACTCGCCGATCCCAGTGTGATCGCCGACCAGAAGCGGTTCGTGGAACTGAACAAGAGCTACCGCGAATTGGAGCCGATCGATCAGGCCTTCGCACGCTTCAAGCAGATGCACGATGACCTGGCCGGTGCCGAGGCGATGCTTCGCACGGAGAAGGACAGCGAGATGGTGGACATGGCACGCACCGAGCGGGACGAATTGCGAGCCTCCATCGAAGCCATGGAGGAAGAGGTTCGGATGATGCTGGTGCCGAAGGACCCGAACGATGCGCGTAATTGTACCGTCGAGGTCCGCGCGGGGACCGGTGGCGATGAAGCGAGCCTTTTTGCTGGTGATCTCTACCGGATGTACTCACGGTACTGTGAGGGTCGGGGTTGGAAGATCGAAGTCGCTGACGTGAGCGAAGGCACCGTTGGTGGTTACAAGGAGGTCGTCTTCAACGTGATCGGCGATGGTGCCTATGGTGTGTTGAAGTTCGAAGCGGGCGTCCATCGCGTGCAGCGCGTACCAACCACTGAAGCCAGCGGGCGCATACACACCAGCGCCGCAACGGTGAACGTGCTTCCCGAAGCCGAGGAAACCGACGTGGAGATCAAGGAGAGCGATGTGAAGATGGAGACCGCACGAAGCGGTGGTGCCGGTGGCCAGAACGTGAACAAGGTGGAGACCAAGGTCCGGCTCACGCACATCCCGACAGGCGTTGTGGTCATGTGCCAGACCGAGCGCAGCCAGCTCGGCAACCGCATGAAGGCGATGACGATGCTTCGCACCAAGCTCTACGAGGAAAAGGTGCGCCAGGTGGAGGCCGCCGTGGCCGCCCAACGCAAGAGCCAGGTGAGCAGCGGTGATCGAAGCGCCAAGATCCGCACCTACAACTTCCCGCAGAGCCGCGTCACGGACCACCGGATCGAACTCACGGTACACAACCTGCCCGAAGTGTTGAACGGCGATCTTCAAGATGTAATTGATGCGCTGCAGCTCGCCGAGCGAACGGAAAAGTTGAAGGCAGAAGCCGGGATCTAGCCGCAAAGGGCGCAAAGACCGCGAAGGTTCTTTCAGGGTCTCTTTGCGTGCTTAGCGGCGCCTTTCATTTCCTGACCTTCGCACCCAATGACCCGTACCGAACTGATCTCGCTTATCCGCCGGAAGAGAAGCCTGCTTTGTGTGGGCCTGGATACAGAAGAGCACCTTGTTCCGGAGCATTTCAGGGCGGAGAGCCACCCGGTGCGCGCCTTCAACGAGGCGATCGTGGAAGTGACGCACGATCTCGCGGTTGCCTATAAACTGAACCTCGCCTTCTATGAAGCGCTGGGCGATCAAGGCTGGCTGGACCTGGAGGCCACCATCGCCTACATCCGCAGCAAGGGCGACTGTTTCATCATCGCCGATGCCAAGCGTGGGGACATCGGTAACACCGCCCGCAAGTACGCTGAAGCTTTCTTCGACAAACTAGGCGTGGATGCTGTGACGCTTTCACCCTACATGGGACGCGACAGCATTGAGCCTTTCCTGAAGCAGCCCGGCAAGTGGGCCATCGTGCTCGGTATCACCAGCAATCCTGGCGCCGAGGATTTCCAATTCCTGCCAACCGGGAACGGTAAGCGCCTGTTCGAAACCGTGATCGAACGAACCGCGCAATGGGGCGGACAGGATGAACTCATGTTCGTGACCGGTGCCACCCGACCCGAGATCCTTGCCCAAGCACGCGCACTTGCGCCCGATCATTTCCTTCTCGTCCCCGGTGTGGGTGCCCAGGGCGGTGATCTCAATGCTGTGCTCGATGCTGGAATGACCACGGATGGCGGCCTGCTCATCAATAGCAGCCGGGGTGTGCTTTTCGCTGGAAGTGGTGAGCAGGCAATACCCATGGCGCGCCGGGCTGCGCAGCAGTTGCAACAGGCGATGGCAAGCAAGATGTTGGAGCGAGGAGTGATATGAAGAGTTCATTTCACGCATAGGCGCGGAGAACGGAGAGAGTGCGCCTGACCACGGAACTCTCCCCGAAGGAGAGGGGGGACCTGTGCGTTCTCCGCGCTTCCACGAGACCGTGCATTTATCTTCACTTGCGTGCAGCCTTCACCCGCCCCGGCCTTGCTCCTGGATCCAACCTTTCCGTACGGAGAGGAACTCCTGCAGTTCATATGGGAACAGCGCCTCTTTGAGCAGCATGCGCTGCGCACGACCGATGGACGCGAAGTGGAAGTGGTGAAAGCCGGTCGCATACAGTACGATAGCGGCCCCGACCTGGTGGATGCACAAGTGCGCATCGGCGGCCAGCTCTGGGCGGGCATGGTGGAGGTCCACTTGCGGAGCAGCGAATGGAACGCGCACGGTCACGCGCGCGACGCTGCATACGAGAACGTGGTGCTGCATGTGGTGTACGAGCACGATGCGGAAGTGCGCACGTTGCGCGGCCATGTCCTTCCAACTGTGGAGCTCTTCCCGCGTATTTCCACGCAGAGCATCGCGCTCTATCAGGGTCTCATGCGTAGCAAGGGCTTTGTTCCGTGCGCTGATAGGATCGCACAAGTGGATCAAGATCGCATCGGTCCTTGGTTGGAGCGCGTGCTCATAGAACGACTGGAACGAAAGACCATGGAGGTGGAAGCGCTTTACCGGCAATTGGGCAACGATGCTTCGGAGACCTTTTACCACATGCTCGCACGGGCTTTCGGGCTGAAGGTGAACGCGGAGCCCTTCAGCATGCTTGCCCATTCGCTGCCGCTGAAGACCGTGTTGAAGTATCGCGATGACGCCCTCCGCACCGAAGCACTTCTCTTCGGCCAAGCCGGACTGCTGCAAGTGGACTTCGTGGATGAGTACCCACGCCAATTGCAGCGGGAGCATGCCTTGCTCGCGCACTTCCACGGTCTGCGCCCCGCCCCGGTGGCCGCGTGGAAGTTCGCTCGCATGCGGCCCGTGAACTTCCCGACCGTCCGAATCGCACAACTCGCCCAATTGCTCATGCGTTGCGATGGTGGTCTCTCCGCACTCCTCGATACGGACAATGTGAACGAACTCTTCAACCTCCTGGACGTCGAGGCCAGCGCCTACTGGAACGACCACTACCGGTTCGATGCACCAAGCGTTCCGCGCGTCAAACGATTGGGCAGGGCAGGGGTGGAGCACATCCTCATCAATGCCATTGTACCCGCGCTCTTCGCTTTGGGTCGCTTGCAAGGGAGGGACGCATACACGGACCGCGCCCTCCATCTCCTTGAGCAACTACCCTCGGAACGCAATCAACTACTGGCCGGTTGGTCCGCGCTGGGCCTGCGAGCCGATACCGCGGCCCGCGGACAAGCACTGATCGAGCTCAAGAACGCATACTGTGCTCAACGCCGCTGCCTATCTTGCGGCATCGGCAACCAATTGCTCAAGTGCACCGTCAAGTAGTCGCAATGCAAGTCAGCCGCAAAGGCGCAAATACGCCAAGCATGAGATGCGCTGCCCTTGATGGCATTTCTTTGCGCCTCTGCGCCTTTGCGGCTAATTTCTCATCCCCATGATCGCCGCCACAAAAACTTGGTTCGAGAAGCAAGCCTTCGGCGTATGCGAGTGGTGGGCGCAGAAGCTCAACATCAAGATCGAGCAGGTGCGGCTCAGCTTCATATACCTGAGCTTCATCACGGCCGGGGTGCACTTGGTGGTCTATCTCGTCATGGCCTTCGTGCTCCAGCACAAGGAGCGCATCAAGCGGCCGTTCGCGAAGCGGAGCACGGTTTGGGAGTTGTGACCCAGCATGACCAACAACGACATCCTGAAAAAGCTCCGCGTGGCCTTGAAGCTGCGCGATACGGACATCGTGAAGATCCTCGCACTGGCGGACTTCAAGATGACGGAGACGGAACTCAGCGCCTTGTTCCGGAACGAGGACCACCCGAACTACAAGCCCGCAGGCGATCAAGTGCTTCGGAATTTCCTGAACGGCTTGATCATCCACTTGCGTGGGCCACGGGAGAGCCCGTCGCCACGACCCGGCCAGGAGCCGAAGCGCGGCTGAGCAGACCGTTCCGATCGGTCAGGGTGCAGTCGGCGGATCCGACGGGGACCCATCCATTTTTCCTACACGCTTGAGCGGTAGTTCGCTGCGTTGCTGGATCACCAGTGGTACCTGCTCCACCACCGTCAAGTTCGGGTCCAATCCGAACGCTTCGCGATCGCTGAGGCCAAGTCGCTTCAAGGCGAAGTAGGCATCCAGCAGCAGATCATCACGCAGTGTGAATTCGTTCTCCACGCTCATGATCCGGTCGGTGAGTATGTAGCAGATGTCCGTGTGGAAATCGCCCTTCTTGATGCTCTCGTACTTGCTGCGGAACTCCAGCTCGTGGTCGCTCTCCATCTCTTCCAGCACGCGCTTGAAGAGCTTGTTGATCCGGGCCTGCACACGGAAACCAAGATCGAAGTCCACGCGGATGACCTTGTCGTCGATGAGTTCCTTCACACGGTACTCCATCGTGTAGGGTTCATCGGTATAGTTCACGTGAACGAACCAATAGATGTCGGCACGCTTCACCTTCTTGGCCATGATGCTCTCGATCACATGCTTTTCCACATTGGTGGGACGATCGGCCTTGGTGAGATAGACCAGGTGCGTGGCATACTTGGGTATTTCCTTGTCGTCACTGAGGTCGCGCAACGCTTGGGCATGGTCAGGGAGTTCAACGAACTCCAAGAAGCGGTTGGTGACCTTGCGTGCCCGGTACCAGATGAACATCACGGCCAGCAAGGCGAACACGAAGAAGAGCAGGAAGGGTTGGTTCAGGATCTTCACGGCGTTGGCGATGAGGTTCGCCACTTCCATGCTGAAGAACATGAACATGACCACCGAGACGAGCAGTAGTTTCCATCGCTTCACATAGCGGAGGTAGCCGTACATCAGGGTGGTGGTCATGAGCATGGCCACTACGATGAAGAAGCCGTACACCGCTTCCATTGCGCTGCTCTTCTTGAAGTAGAGCATCACGGCGAAGCAACCCAGGAAGAGCATCCAGTTCACGCTGGGGATGTAGATCTGGCCACGGATCTCCGTGGGGAACTTCACCCGCACACGTGGCCAGAAGTTCAGGGTGATCGCCTCGTTGATGAGCGTGAAGGATCCGCTGATCACCGCTTGGCAGGCTACCACTGCCGCGCATGTGGCAATGCCTACACCCACCAAGAGGAACCACTGGGGCATGATCGCATAGAACGGGTTTCGTTCGCCGAGGTCGGGCCCCGCGCTGCTCAGCAGCCAAGCGCCCTGGCCCATGTAGTTGGTGACCAGGGCCACCTTCACGAAGCCCCAGGTCCAGCGGATGTTCTTGAGGCCGCAATGGCCCATGTCGTTGTAAAGTGCTTCGGCCCCCGTGGTACACAAGAACACCGCGCCCAGCAACCAGAAGCCGCCGGGATAGTGCACGAGCAGGTCGTAGGCGTACCACGGGTTGATGCACTTGATCACCCCGGGGTGCTCGGCGATCTGCATGGCCCCGAGAATGAAGAGCATGCTGAACCAGATGAGCATGATGGGGCCGAACGCGAAGCCCACCACCTTGGTGCCGAAGCGCTGGAAGAAGAACAGGAGCGCGATGATCACCATCACCACGAACACGGTGATGTTACTGCCCGGTGTGATGATCCCGGAGAACGCTCGCACGCCGCCCAATCCTTCCACGGCACTGCTGATGGAGATCGGGGGTTGGATCACACCGTCCGCGAGCAACGTGGTGGCACCTATGATCGCTGGGATGTACACCCATTTGCCATATCGTCTCACCAGTGCGTACAGCGAGAACACACCGCCCTCACCACGGTTGTCGGCTTGCAGGGTCAGGTAGATGTACTTGAAGGTGGTCTGCAGCGTGAGCGTCCAAAAGATGCAGCTGACGGCACCGTAGACCAGGCGTTCCTCGATCCCGTGGCCGTGAACAATGGCCTTGAAAACATAAAGAGGGCTGGTGCCGATGTCACCGAATACGATGCCCAGGGTAACGAGCATGCCCGCTGCGGTGAGCGGGTGAACGATCTGTCTGTTCATCGTGAAAGCGGGCAAGGGGCACCGGAAGGAACAGCGCGCATGGAAATGGAAGTTGGCTGTTCGTGGAGAGGGACCGTGATGGTCGCTTGGCAGGCCGAATTAACGCCGCCGAAGGGGATCGGTGCAAATCGCGGCAACGATCGTTCCGCCAAGGTGCATCGATCACCGGAACCGATCGGTCGAACGCGTACGATCTTCGCCTACCCGCGTTCAGGTGGGATGAAGCACATGAGGATCCTCATCACCGGCAGCAACGGACTGCTCGGTCAGAAGTTGGTGGCTGCCCTTCGCATTGACGCAGAGGTGCAGTTGATCGCCACCTCCCGGGGCGGTGACCGCACACCCCGGCCTTTGGGCAATGACTTCCGTTCACTGGACATCGCCGTGCCCGCTGAGGTCTACTCCGTCTTCGATGTCACGAAACCCGAGGTGGTGATCCACACTGCGGCCATGACCAACGTGGATGCCTGCGAACTCGACCCGATCGCGTGCAAGCTCCAAAACGTCAGGGCTACCGCGAACTTGGTCAATGCCGCGAAGCGGCACAACAGCCACTTCATCCATCTGAGCACGGATTTCATCTTCGACGGTGAGCATGGTCCGTACCGTGAAGAGGATACCCCGGCACCGTTGAGCGTCTACGGTCACAGCAAGTTGGAGGCGGAGCACCTCGTCATGAATAGCGGCTTGGCGAAGTGGGCCATCGTGCGCACCATTATCGTGTATGGTATTGCGGAGGGCTTGAGCCGCACCAACGTGGTGCTTTGGGCGAAGAGCGCATTGGAGAAAGGGCAACCGATCAAGGTGGTGGACGATCAATGGCGCATGCCCACGCTGGCCGAGGACCTGGCCGATGGTTGCATCCGTATTGCCAAGTGCGGGGCTACGGGCGTGTTCAACCTGAGCGGTCCGGATGGCATGAGCATACTGGAACTGGTGGAACGTGTTGGTGCCTTCTTCAAGCTGGACACTTCAGTGATAACACCGGTGAAGAGCGACACGCTCGGCCAGCCTGCGAAACGCCCACCGCGGACCGGCTTCATCTTGGACAAAGCGCGCCGGGAACTGGGCTATGCGCCCCACAGCTTCGAAGAAGGGTTGGCCGTGCTTCGGGAGCAACTCGCCCGAGCGCGGTGATCGAGGTGTTTTCCGGACGATCGCTGCCCTCCCTGTCATCCTGATCTTGTCGAAGGATGACCTGTATTCATACGGTCTCCTATCTTTCCAATGCACCAAGGTGTGGTGCAAGGCATGAAGCGCATCCCCAAGCCTGTGAAGGAGCAGATCAAGGACCTGCTCTCCATGCATGTCGGCGAACGACGGGGAAGCATCGTGTTGATCCTGGTCCTTTCGGTTCTCGGCCTCTGGGCCATCTCCAACCAGTGGTTCCCGGACAAAGGCATCGAGAACATGGAGCCGCTTCGGGCGGAACTCGAAGCGTGGCTGGCTACAAGGGATACTGCCGAGGGCAACGATGACCTTGTCGCGTTGGCGGAACCGTTCCCGTTCGATCCGAACACGATCGATCGTGAAGGATGGCGGGCGCTCGGTCTTTCGGATAAACAAGTGGACGGGATCGAACGCTATATGAGCAAGGGTGGGCGCTTCCGCACCAAGAAGGACCTGGGCCGCATGTACAGCATCAAGCCGGAGCAGTTCGAGCGGTTGAAGTCCTTCATTCAACTTCCGGACTCGGTGGCGCAGAAGACCAGGAGCGAGGGAGCCTACGGACAGCGGTCCTTCGAGAACAACAGGGAGGAGCCGACGGAGGAGCGGCGCAGCTCCACCTATGAACGCCCGGTCATCCGCAAGGTGGAGGTCAACACAGCGGATACGGTTGCGCTCGTTGCGCTACCGGGCATTGGGCCCGCCTTCGCCCGGGGCATCGTGAAGTACCGCGAGATGCTGGGCGGTTATCACTCGCTGGATCAGCTCGCGGAAGTTTACGTGCTCAAGGACAAGCCCGACGCCGTGGTGAAATTGAAGGAACTGCTGTTGATCGACACGCTGATGGTGCGTCGGATCCCCATCAACACCTGCACGGTCGAAGAGCTCGCGGCACATCCGTATGCGCGCTGGAAGATCGCCAAGCCGCTCATCGCCTACCGTGCACAGCACGGGCCTTTCAAGCAAGTGGAAGACATCAAGGGTTGCGCGCTCATCGACGCGGAGGTCTTCCGTAAACTTGCGCCTTATCTGAGCGTGGAGTGACCGACTTGCGAAGCCGACTGGAAGCCGCGATCCGCGCCGTTCCAGACTTTCCGAAACCAGGCATCCTGTTCCGCGATATCACCCCCGTGCTGGAGGATCCGATCCTCTGCCGGGATATCACCGAGGGTTTCCGTGAAGCGCTGAAGGGAACACAAGTGGACGCCATCGCTGGGATCGAAAGCCGCGGGTTCCTCTTCGGGATGCCGCTCGCCATCGCACTTGGCGTTCCCTTCCTGACGGTGCGCAAGAAGGGAAAGCTCCCGTGGAAGACGGTGAGCCACAAGTACGACCTGGAATATGGCAGTGCCGAGGTCGAGATGCACGTGGGCAGCGTGAGGCCGGGCATGAACGTGATGGTGCATGATGATCTCCTGGCCACGGGCGGAACCGCAGTGGCCGCCGCTGAACTGGTGCGCATGCAGGGCGGCAACGTGACCGCTTTCAGCTTTCTCATCGAACTCTCTTTCCTCAACGGCGTTGATCGCTTGAAGGGTCACAACGCCCATGTGGTGAACCTGATCACTTACTGAACACCATGGAATTCACCACGACCGAGAACCGCACCATGATCGCACAAGCCGTGCGCGATCTCTGTGAACGCGAGCTGCGCCCACACGTCATGGAATGGGACGAGAGCCAGCATTTTCCCCAAGGAACTTTTCACGGATCATTTCGGTCCGGCTGGCATGTTGGGCGTTTTCGTGCCCGAGGAATACGGCGGTGCTGGTCTGGGTTACTTCGAGTACGTGGACACCATCGTCGAAGTGTCGCGCATCTGCGGAAGTATCGGCCTCAGCGTGGCCGCGCACAATTCGCTCTGCACCGGTCACATCAACTACTTCGGGAACCACGAGCAAAAGACGAAGTGGCTCACCAAACTCGCCACCGGCCAATGGCTGGGCGCCTGGGCACTCACCGAACCCAACACGGGTAGCGACGCCATGCGCATGAAATGCACCGCGCGCAAGGAAGGGAAGGAGTGGGTCCTCAATGGAACGAAATGCTGGATCACCCACGGCAAGAGCAGCGATGTGGTTGTCGTCGTCGCCCGTACCGGCGAACTCCTGGACAGCAAGGGCATGACCACTTTCGTTGTTGAACGTGGCACACCGGGTATGAAGGCCGGCAAGAAGGAGAACAAGCTCGGCATGCGCGCAAGCGAAACCGCTGAGGTGATCTTCGAGGATTGCCGCATTCCGGAGGAGAACATCCTTGGCCAGGTGGGAGAGGGCTTCCAGCAAGCCATGAAAGTGCTCGACGGTGGCCGCATCAGCATCGCCGCGCTCAGCTTGGGCATTGCCAGGGGCGCCTTCGATGCCAGCGTGAAGTACGCCAAGGAGCGCCAGCAGTTCGGCCAGCCCATCGCGAACTTCCAAGCCATCGCCTTCAAGCTCGCCGATATGGCCACGCGGATCGAAGCCTCCGAACTCCTCATCCAGCAAGCCTCGGACCTCAAGAACCGCGGCAAGAAGATGACCACCGAGAGCGCCATGGCGAAGTACTTCGCCAGCGAGGTGGCGGTGTGGGCCAGCAACGAGGCCGTGCAGATCCACGGAGGCTACGGCTACACCAAGGACTTCCCGGTTGAGAAGTTCTATCGCGACAGCAAGCTCTGTACGATCGGCGAGGGGACCAGTGAGGTGCAGAAAGCTGGTGATCAGCAGGAACGTGCTGAAGGGATGAACCTCATGTTGTCCGTGGGGTGAGCCACTTGGAACTTCCAACTCCCCCATTATATTTGCGCCCCGCTAAAGCGAAACGTAGGACCATGCTGATCATTCCGGTCAAAGAAGGCGAGAGCATCGATAAGGCGCTCAAGAAGTTCAAGAAGAAGTTCGAGCGTACTGGCACCATGCGCCAACTGCGCAAGCGTCAGAGCTTTACGAAGCCATCGGTATCGCGTCGTAAGGAGATGATCCGCGCTGCGTACAAGCTCCAGATCCAGACCGAAGCGGAATAAGTTCCCGCATCCGATCGTTCAGAAGGCGCAAGGTCCACCCGGATCTTGCGCCTTCTTCGTTTTTACCTTTCTCCGGCTCTTCGCTCAGGCATGCTTCTCGAACGCTTTTTGGACCACCTCACCTACGAGAAGCGCAGTAGTGCCCACACGGTGGCAGCCTACCGGCGCGATCTGGAGCGTTTCGCCACCTACTTGAAGCAACAAGGCGTCCAGCGTATCGAGGAAGCCGATGACCAACTGGTGCGTTTGTGGATGATGACCCTGATGGAAGTGGGTGAAAGCCCCCGCACAGTGAACCGCCGCCTGAGCGCGGTGCGCGGCTTCTTCCGCTTCGCGCGGGTCACGGGCACGGTATCCAGCGACCCTACGGCGCTCTTGGAAGCCCCGAAGACCCCGAAGCGCTTGCCGGAGTTCGTGGAGGAACAACGCATGGAGCGGCTTTTCGATCTGGAGTGGCCGGAAGGCTTCACTGGCGCATCGCACCAAGCGGTGCTGGAACTGTTCTACGGCACGGGTATGCGTCTAGCCGAGTTGGTAGGCTTGAAGGTGGGCGACTTGGACGACCATACCAGGACCATCCGGGTAGTGGGCAAACGGAACAAGGAGCGCATACTGCCCCTTGGGGGATGCACTCCTGGACACCCTGCGGCACTACCAAACCGCCCGTACCGCGCAGTTCGGGGCGCCCAGCATCGATGCCCCACTACTTGTAGGAAAAAGCGGTGAACCACTCTCGCGAAGGAGCGTACAACGCCTCGTGGCGCATTACCTTGGTGGAGTGACATCGCAACGGAAACGGAGCCCGCACGTCTTGCGGCACACCTTCGCCACCCACATGCTGGAGCATGGTGCCGACCTGAACGCGGTGAAGGAACTGCTGGGCCATGCCAGCCTTGCCGCAACGCAGGTGTACACCCACAATACCGTTGAGAAATTGAAACGAGTTCACGCGCAGGCCCACCCACGTGGTGCCCGCCGTGCCTGACCAGCTTACCGAACGATCAAACCGAAGTCCATGAAGATCACTGTGCAGAGCATCCACTTCGATGCGGATGGAAAATTGGAGTCCTTCATTCAGGAGAAAGTCGAGAAACTCACCCTCTTCCACGATGGCATCCGCTCGGCGGAAGTGATCCTTCGTTTGGAGCACGATGGGGAGAACAGGGAGAACAAGGTGGTCGAGATCCGCCTGATCGTCCCGGGTGGCGACCTGTTCGCCAAACGCCAGAGCAAGACCTTCGAGGAGGCCACGATCAATACGGTCGAGGCGCTCCGCAGCCAGGTGGAGCGCACCAAAGAGCGCCTTCGTAACGCCTCCTAGGGGGCCGAACCGAGGGGTCTGGAACGGCGGTATTTCGCGGCGCCATCACGGATGGTGCCAGAAACGCTTCGAGCGTTTGGTAACGAGCGGTTCTTTTCTACATTTGCAGGCCCAATTCGGACCCCTAGGGTTTGGAAGAGGGAGAAAGGACCGTTCTTTCCATTGTTGTACAGGCCAATGTAGCTCAGCTGGTAGAGCAGCTGATTTGTAATCAGCAGGTCGGGGGTTCGAATCCGCCCGTTGGCTCCGTGAACGGGACAGGGGAGATACCCAAGTGGCCAACGGGGGCAGACTGTAAATCTGCTGCTTCACAGCTTCACAGGTTCGAATCCTGTTCTCCCCACCACTTCACACGGAGCCACCCGTACCGCTTCCAGGTACGTTGGATACACCCGACCGAAGTAGCGCATATGCGGGAGTAGCTCAGTTGGTAGAGCATCAGCCTTCCAAGCTGAATGTCGCGGGTTCGAATCTCGTCTCCCGCTCCACCACAAGGAATGCACAAGCCTTTGTAGCTCAGGGGTAGAGCACTTCCTTGGTAAGGAAGAGGTCCCGGGTTCAATTCCCGGCAAAGGCTCCAGGATCAAGAAGAAGTAGAGCAGCGAAAGCAACACGGCCGGTACAGCAGGAGAGAGCACCACGAACGAACTGAACAGAACAAACAAGACCCCATCGATCATGGCAAAGGAGACCTTCAAAAGGGACAAGCCGCACGTTAACATCGGCACCATCGGCCACGTTGACCACGGCAAAACCACGCTCACCGCAGCGATCACCACCGTTCTGGCCTCCAAAGGCTTGAGCGAGGTACGCAGCTTCGACTCCATCGACAATGCTCCCGAGGAAAAGGAGCGTGGTATCACCATCAACACCGCGCACGTGGAGTATTCGACGGCCAACCGTCACTACGCTCACGTTGATTGCCCGGGCCACGCCGACTATGTGAAGAACATGGTAACGGGTGCTGCTCAAATGGACGGTGCCATCCTGGTGGTGGCTGCCACCGACGGCCCCATGCCCCAGACGCGCGAGCACATCCTGCTCGGTCGCCAGGTGGGTGTGCCCAAGATCGTGGTGTTCATGAACAAAGTGGACATGGTGGATGACGCCGAACTCCTCGACCTGGTCGAAATGGAGATCCGCGAACTCCTCAGCTTCTACGAGTACGATGGCGACAATACGCCCATCATCCGTGGTAGCGCTCTGGGTGGTTTGAACAACGAGCCGAAGTGGGTGGACACCATCATGGCCCTCATGGACGCCGTTGACACCTGGATCCCTGTTCCCCCCCGCGAGATCGAGAAGCCTTTCCTGATGAGCGTGGAGGACGTGTTCTCCATCACCGGCCGCGGTACCGTGGCTACGGGTCGTATCGAAACCGGTGTGATCAAGACCGGCGACAACGTGGAGATCATCGGTATGCAGGAGGAAAAGTTGAACAGCACCTGCACTGGTGTGGAGATGTTCCGCAAACTGCTCGAGCGCGGTGAGGCTGGTGACAACTGCGGCATCCTGCTCCGTGGCATCGAGAAAGACCAGATCCGTCGCGGTATGGTCATCGCGAAGCCGGGCAGCATCACCCCGCACACCGAGTTCAAAGCTGAGATCTACGTGTTGAAGAAAGAGGAAGGTGGCCGTCACACCCCGTTCCACAACAAGTATCGCCCCCAGTTCTACTTCCGCACCACGGACGTAACGGGTGAGATCACGATGGAGGCCGGTCGCGAGATGATCATGCCTGGCGACAACGTGAGCATCACGGTGAAGTTGATCGTTCCGATCGCCATGGACAAGGGTCTGCGTTTCGCCATCCGCGAGGGTGGTCGTACCGTGGGTGCCGGTCAGGTGACCGAGATCATCAAGTAAGGACATAGCAACAACGGAGGCAGGGCCGTCCCGCGCAAGCGGGACGGCCTTCGCCGCCGAAAACAGGACCACGAAGAACCACACACGGGTGTAGCTCAATTGGTAGAGCGAAGGTCTCCAAAACCTTAGGCTGCGGGTTCGATTCCTGCCACCCGTGCCAAGAGCCCACCCCGAACTGAACCAATGGCAAGCTTCAAGACATACCTCGCCGAGAGCTACAACGAGCTCATGAACAAGGTGAGCTGGCCTACTTGGAAAGAACTCCAAGGCAGCGCCATCGTCGTGCTCGTCTCCGCGCTCCTTCTTTCCGTGATCATCTTCATCATGGACTTCGTCTTTGGTGTGCAGAACATGGGTCCGTCCGATACGGGCTTCTGGAAGGGCATGTTGGGCTTCATCTACAAATTCATGGGCTCCTGATCATGGCCACCACGACGACCAAGAAGTGGTATGTGGTCCGCGCCATCTCCGGTAAGGAGAAGAAGGTGAAGGAGATGATCGACCTGGAGGTATCGCGCAGCAGCATGAAGGACCGCATTGCACAGGTCCTCATCCCCATGGAGAAGTTCTACCAGATCCGGGAGGGCAAGAAAGTGAGCAAGGAGCGCAACTTCTTCCCTGGCTATGTGCTCATGGAAGCGGACCTGACCGGCGAGATCGCGCACAGCATCAAGAACATGCCCAACGTCATCGGGTTCCTTGGTGCCGAAAAGGGGGGAGACCCCGTTCCCTTGCGTCAAAGCGAGGTGAACCGCATATTGGGTACCGTGGACGAGTTGGCCGAAAGCGGCGAGGCGAACCACAACCCATACCACGTGGGTGAAGGCGTGAAGGTGATCGATGGTCCCTTCAACGGTTTCAACGGCGTGATCGAAGAGATCAACGAGGACAAGAAGAAATTGAAAGTGATGGTGAAGATCTTCGGACGGAAGACCCCGCTCGAACTGAGCTTCATGCAAGTGGAAAAAGAAGTCTGATCCAGTAAGCAAACCAGTCCGAGCCGACCGCGAGGAAGGCGCCAACAGGACACAAACCAAGAACAATGGCAAAGGAAGTAGCAGCTCTCATCAAGCTGCAAGTGAAGGGCGGAGCGGCCAACCCGTCGCCCCCCATCGGCCCGGCACTCGGTGCCAAAGGCGTGAACATCATGGAGTTCTGCAAGCAGTTCAATGCTCGCACGCAGGACAAGGCCGGCAAGGTGCTGCCCGTGGTGATCACCGTTTACGGCGACAAGTCGTTCGACTTCGTTATCAAGACCCCTCCAGCTGCAGTGCAGATCATCGACGCCGCCAAGATCAAGGGTGGTAGTGGCGAGCCGCACACCAAGAAGGTGGGCAGCATCGATTGGGAACAGGTCCGCGCCATCGCACAGGACAAAATGCCAGACCTGAACTGCTTCACCATCGAAAGCGCCATGAGCATGGTCGCGGGTACCGCTCGCAGCATGGGCGTTACCGTTACCGGCAACAAACCCTTCTAACCCACCGCCATGAGCAACGAGACCAAGAAGCGCAAGGCGGCATTGTCGAAATTCGACACCGCGAAGATCTACAGCCTCAATGAGGCTGCACAGATCGTGAAGCAGGTGAGCACTACCAAGTTCGACGCTACGGTGGATATCGCCGTTCGTTTGGGCGTGGACCCCAAGAAGAGCACCGAAATGGTGCGTGGCACGGTCAGTCTGCCGCACGGCACGGGCCGTACGGTGAGCGTACTGGTACTGGCCGACCCCGCCAAGTGCGAGGAGGCGTTGGCAGCCGGTGCGGACATGGCCGGCTTGGACGAATACATCGAGAAGATCAAGGGTGGCTGGACCAGTGTGGATGTCATCATCTGCACACCTGCCGTGATGGCCAAGGTGGGTGCGCTGGGCCGTGTGCTCGGTCCCCGTGGCCTCATGCCCAACCCCAAGACCGGTACCGTTACCATGGACGTGGCAAAGGCCGTGAACGAGGTGAAGGCCGGTAAGATCGACTTCAAGGTGGACAAGGCCGGTATCATCCACGCGGTGATCGGCAAGGCCAGCTTCGATGCAGCGAAGTTGAGCGAGAACGCCCACGAACTTCTGCAGACCCTGGTGAAGCTGAAACCCAGCACCGCCAAGGGAGCCTACATCAAGAGCATCACCGTTAGCAGCACCATGAGCCCCGGCGTGAAGGTGGATACCCGCACCGTTCAAGTGGCTTGATAAACACCTGAGATCATGGCAACCCGCACACAAAAGGACGAGATGATCGCTGAGTTGATCGGCGATATCAAAGGCACCAACGTATTGTACCTGGCCGACGCCAGTTCAATGGACGCCGAGGCCACGAGCAACCTGCGCCGTGCTTGCAACACCAGCGGCATCCGCATGCGCGTGGTGAAGAACACGCTGCTGCGCAAGGCGATGGAGCGCATCGAGGACAAGGACTACAGTGCCTTGTTCCCCACGCTCACCGGACAGACCGCGATCATGATGGCAGAGAAGGGGAACGCCCCGGCCAAGATGATCCAGGATTTCCGCAAGAAGGGCACCAAGCCCGCCTTGAAGAGCGCATGGATCGATGAGGCCGTGTTCATCGGTGATGACCAAGTGGCCGTCCTCGCCAACCTGAAAGGCAAGGAAGAACTCATCGGCGATATCATCGCCCTGCTGCAAAGCCCGATCAAGAACGTGATCGGTGGCTTGCAAGGCAGCGGTGGCCAGAAGATCGCCGGCCTGCTCAAGACGCTCGAAGAGCGTGCCCAAGCCTGATAACAAGACCAAACGCGTTACGCACAGTCCGCTTCCCAATTCCCAATTTGTAACAACCCCGTAAGATGGCAGACATCAAATCCCTAGGCGACCAGCTCGTGAGCCTCACCGTGAAAGAGGTGAGCGAACTCGCCAAATACTTGAAAGACGAATACAAGATCGAGCCGGCAGCAGCTGCTGTGGCCGTTGCTGCTGGTGGCGCTGCCGCCGGTGGTGATGCCGCCGCTGCACAAACCAGCTTCGACGTTATCCTGAAGCACGGTGGCCAGAACAAGCTGGCCGTGGTGAAGCTCGTGAAGGAGCTCACCGGTCTCGGACTGAAGGAGGCGAAGGACCTCGTTGACGGTGCTCCGAAGGCTGTGAAGGAAGGCGTGTCCAAAGAGGACGCAGAGAGCCTGAAGCAGCAACTGACGGAAGCCGGAGCCGAAGTTGAGGTCAAGTAGGATCCTCATCGCGCTTGCATCACAGCAGCACGGGAAGGCCCCCAACGGGGCCTTCCCGGCCGCGCTGTGATCGCGGCTTTTATACGGCACCATGTGCCGCAACACCACTGCGAAGCGATCCAACGCAGCCGGTGACCTGACAAGATCGGATCACACGTCCCTCACGTCTTCCATCTCCCGACCCGCACCCATGGCCCAGGCGAAGACCACCAAGAAAAGCAAGCGTATCGATTTCGGTTCCAGTAAGATCGGCACCGACTACCCTGATTTCCTCGATATCCAACTCAAGAGCTTCGAAGAGTTCTTCCAGATCGACACGCTCCCCGAGGAGCGCAACAGCGAAGGGCTCTTCAAGGTGTTCAGTGAGAACTTCCCCATCACGGACACCCGCAACCAGTTCGTCCTGGAGTTCCTGGATTATTTCATCGATCCGCCCCGCTACAGCATCGATGAGTGCATTGAGCGGGGCCTCACCTACAGCGTTCCGCTGAAGGCGAAGTTGAAGTTGTACTGCACCGATCCCGAGCACGAGGACTTCGAGACCATCGTGCAGGACGTTTACCTGGGACAGATCCCCTACATGACCCCCAAGGGCTCGTTCGTCGTGAACGGTGCCGAGCGCGTGGTCGTGTCCCAATTGCACCGCAGCCCGGGCGTGTTCTTCGGCCAGAGCCGCCACGCCAACGGCACCAAACTTTATAGCGCCCGTGTCATTCCGTTCAAGGGTTCGTGGATCGAGTTCGCCACGGACATCAACGGGGTCATGTACGCGTACATCGATCGTAAGAAGAAGCTGCCGGTGACCACGCTGCTGCGTGCCATCGGTTTCGAGAGCGACAAGCAGATCCTCGAGATCTTCGGCTTGGCCGACGAGGTGAAGGTGACCAAGGCCAACATGAAGGAGGCCGTGGGTCGCAAGCTCGCCGCCCGTGTGCTGAAGAGCTGGGTGGAGGATTTCGTGGACGAGGACACCGGCGAGGTGGTGAGCATCGAGCGGAACGAAGTGCTCATCGACCGCGAGACCGTGATCGAGGAGCAGCACGTCGATCAGATCGTGGACAGCGGTGCGAAGACGATCATCCTGCACAAGGCAGGCATCAACGCCGCCGACTACGCGCTCATCTACAACACGCTCCAGAAGGACACCTCCAACTCCGAGAAGGAGGCCGTGGAGGTGATCTACCGCCAGTTGCGGAACGCAGAACCACCCGATCTGGAAACGGCTCGTGGTGTCATCGACAAGCTGTTCTTCAGCGAGCAGCGTTATGACCTCGGCGAAGTGGGTCGCTACCGCATCAACAAGAAGCTGGGCCTGCAAAGCGAGCTCAGCGTGCGTGTGCTCACCAAGGAGGACATCATCTTCATCATCAAGTACCTGATCGAACTGGTGAACTCCAAGGCCGATGTCGATGACATCGATCACTTGAGCAACCGTCGTGTGCGTACCGTGGGCGAGCAGTTGCACGCCCAGTTCGGCGTGGGCCTGGCCCGTATGGCCCGCACCATCCGCGAGCGTATGAACGTTCGCGACAACGAGGTGTTCACGCCTACCGACCTGATCAATGCAAAGACCCTGAGCTCGGTGATCAACTCGTTCTTCGGAACGAACCAGTTGAGCCAGTTCATGGACCAAACCAACCCCCTCAGCGAAATAACCCACAAGCGCCGCATGTCGGCGCTTGGACCCGGTGGTCTGAGCCGTGAGCGCGCTGGTTTCGAGGTACGCGACGTTCACTACACGCACTACGGTCGTCTGTGCACCATCGAAACACCTGAAGGACCGAACATCGGTCTGATCAGCTCGCTTTGTGTGTACAGCAAGATCAACACGCTGGGCTTCATCGAAACCCCTTACCGCTCCGTGAAGGAAGGCAAGGTGGACATGAAGGGCGACGTGACCTACCTGAGCGCCGAGGAGGAGGACAACCTCATGATCGCACAGGCGAACGCCATCATCAACGACAAGGGCGAGTTCACCACCACGCGTGTGAAAGCACGTTTGATGGGCGACTTCCCGGTGGTGGAGCCGAAGGAGCTGCACTTGATGGACGTGGCACCGAACCAGATCGCTTCGATCGCGGCTTCGTTGATCCCCTTCCTGGAGCACAACGACGCCAACCGTGCGCTGATGGGCTCGAACATGATGCGTCAGGCCGTGCCGCTTCTGCGGCCCGAAGCCCCCATCGTGGGCACCGGCCTGGAAGAACTTGTTGCCCGCGACAGCCGTGTGCTGCTGGTGGCCGAAGGAGAAGGCGTGGTGAAGTACGTTGACAGCGATCGCATCATCATCGACTACAAGCGTAGCGAGGATGAGCGCATCGTGAGCTTCGAGGGCGATGAGAAGGAATACAAGCTCACCAAGTTCCTGAAGACCAACCAGAGCACCTGCATGAACCTGCGCCCGACCGTGCGCCGGGGAGACAAGGTGACCAAGGGTCATACACTGTGCGAAGGTTACGGTACCCAGGATGGCGAACTCGCCATCGGCCGCAATCTCCAAGTGGCCTTCATGCCTTGGAAGGGCTACAACTTCGAGGATGCCATCGTGATCAGCGAGCGCGTCGCCTCGCGAGGACATCTTCACCTCCATCCACATCGATGAGTACATCATGGAGGTGCGCGATACCAAGCGCGGCCTCGAAGAACTCACGAGCGACATCCCGAACGTTTCGGAAGAAGCGACCAAGGACCTCGACGAGAACGGCTTGATCCGCATCGGTGCGGAGATCAAGGAGGGCGACATCCTCATCGGTAAGATCACACCGAAGGGAGAGACCGATCCTTCGCCCGAGGAGAAACTCCTCCGTGCCATCTTCGGCGACAAGGCCGGCGATGTGAAGGACGCTTCGATGAAGGCTCCGCCCAGCACCAAGGGTGTGGTCATCGACAAGAAGCTCTTCAGCCGTGCCGTGAAGGACAAGAAGAGCAAAGGCAACGAGAAGGGTGTGCTCGAACAGATCGACAAGGACCAGGACAAGGAACTGGGCACTTTGAAGAACGAACTGGTCGAGAAGCTCATGACCCTCGTTGGCGGCCAGTCCTCCAACGGTGTCTTCAACAAGTACAAGGAAGAGCAGGTCAAGAAGGGCACCAAGTTCAGCCCCAAAGTGCTCCAGGCCATCGACTTCATCACCGTGGACCCCACCGATTGGACCGCTGAGAAGAAGGTGAACGAACTGGTGCGCCAGCTCATCCACAACTACAACATCCGCTACAGTGACATCAGCGGTGCATACAAGCGGAAGAAATTCCAGGTGAGCATCGGCGATGAACTACCCGCTGGTATCGTGAAACTGGCCAAGGTCTATGTGGCCGCGAAGCGCAAGCTCACCGTGGGCGACAAGATGGCCGGCCGCCACGGTAACAAGGGTATCGTCGCCAAGATCGTACGCGATGCCGACATGCCGTACATGGACGATGGCACTCCGGTGGACATCGTGCTGAACCCGCTGGGCGTACCGAGCCGGATGAACCTGGGCCAGATCTACGAGACCGTTCTGGGCTGGGCCGGCATGAAACTGGGCCGCAAGTACGCAACGCCGATCTTCGATGGTGCCACCAGGGACCAGATCAATGCCGAGACGGACGAGGCTGGTATCCCGCGCAACGGCAAGACCTATCTCACCGATGGCGGTACGGGTGTTCCGTTCGATCAACCGGCCACCGTGGGCGTGATCTACATGATCAAGCTCGCACACATGGTCGATGACAAGATGCACGCACGCTCCATCGGGCCATACAGCCTCATTACCCAGCAGCCGTTGGGTGGTAAGGCGCAGTTCGGCGGTCAGCGCTTCGGTGAAATGGAAGTGTGGGCGTTGGAGGCCTTCGGTGCCGCCAACATCCTGCAGGAGATCCTCACCGTGAAGAGCGATGATGTGCAGGGCCGTGCAAAGGCGTACGAGGCCATCGTGAAAGGGGAACCCATGCCACAGCCGGGCATCCCCGAATCGTTCAACGTGCTGCTCCACGAATTGCGTGGTCTGGCCCTGAACGTTTCCCTCGAGTGATCCACTCGGTGAGCAACTGAACGTCGAACGGAAGCAAGCAACGCGAGAACATGAAGAAAGAAGTAAAGCTGAACAGCAACTTCAACAAGATCGTCGTCAGCCTGGCCAGCCCCGAGCAGATCCTCGAGCGCAGCCACGGCGAAGTGATCAAGCCGGAAACGATCAACTACCGTACCTACAAGCCGGAGCGTGATGGCCTGTTCTGCGAGCGCATTTTCGGTCCAGTGAAGGATTTCGAATGCCATTGCGGCAAGTACAAGCGCATCCGCTACAAAGGGATCGTGTGCGACCGTTGCGGTGTGGAGGTGACCGAGAAGAAGGTGCGTCGTGAGCGCATGGGCCACATCCAGTTGGTGGTGCCCGTGGCCCACATCTGGTATTTCCGCAGCCTGCCGAACAAGATCGGTTACCTCCTGGGCCTGCCCACCAAGAAGCTCGATCAGATCATCTACTACGAACGTTACGTGGTGATCCAGGCCGGTAAGGCCGTGAACAAGGAAGGTGTCGCCGTGCAGTACCTCGATTTCCTCACGGAAGAAGAGTACCTCGACATCCTCGATGTTCTCGGCAAGGACAACCAGTACCTGGACGACTCGGATCCCAACAAGTTCATCGCCAAGATGGGTGCGGACAGCCTGCACGACCTCCTGAAGCGACTGGACCTGGACACGCTCAGCTACGACCTGCGTCACAAGGCCAACACCGAGACGAGCCAGCAGCGCAAGAACGAAGCGCTCAAGCGACTGAACGTGGTGGAAGCCTTCCGCGATGCCAACAGCCGCCGACCCAACCACCCCGAGTGGATGATCGTGAAGGTGGTGCCGGTGATCCCACCCGAACTGCGCCCGCTCGTTCCATTGGACGGTGGCCGTTTCGCCACCAGCGATCTGAACGACCTCTACCGTCGTGTGATCATCCGCAACAACCGCTTGAAGCGGTTGATGGAGATCAAGGCGCCGGAGGTGATCCTGCGCAACGAGAAGCGCATGCTGCAAGAGGCTGTTGACAGCCTCTTCGACAACAGCCGCAAGAGCAGCGCCGTGAAGAGCGAGAGCAACCGTCCGCTGAAGTCCCTGAGCGATTCGCTCAAGGGCAAGCAGGGCCGCTTCCGCCAGAACCTGCTCGGTAAGCGCGTGGACTACAGCGCACGTTCCGTGATCGTTGTAGGACCAGAATTGAAATTGCACGAGTGCGGTCTGCCGAAGGACATGGCCGCCGAGCTTTTCAAGCCGTTCATCATCCGCAAGCTCATCGAGCGCGGCATCGTGAAGACGGTGAAGAGCGCCAAGAAGATCGTGGACAAGAAGGAGCCCGTGGTGTGGGACATCCTGGAGAACGTTCTCCGCGGCCACCCCGTGCTCTTGAACCGTGCACCCACGCTTCACCGTCTCGGTATCCAAGCTTTCCAGCCCAAGCTGATCGAAGGCAAGGCGATCCAGTTGCACCCGTTGGTATGTACCGCGTTCAACGCTGACTTCGACGGTGACCAGATGGCCGTGCACGTGCCCTTGGGCAATGCTGCCATCCTGGAAGCGCAATTGTTGATGCTGGCGAGCCACAACATCCTGAACCCTGCCAACGGTGCGCCGATCGCGGTGCCGAGCCAGGACATGGTGCTTGGCCTTTACTACATCACCAAAGGGCGCAAGACCGATGCGGAGCGCGCCATGAAGGGCGAAGGACACACGTTCTACAGCCCCGAAGAGGTGATCATCGCCTTCAACGAGGGCAAGCTCGATCTGCACACGCACATCAAACTGCGTTGGGCCGATGTGAACGGCAAGACCAGCATCATTGAGACCACCTGCGGCCGCACCCTCTTCAACGAAGTGGTGCCAAAGGAGTGCGGCTTCATCAACGATGTGCTCACCAAGAAGGCCTTGCGTGACATCATCGGTATGGTGATGAAGACCAGCGGTACGGCCCGCACGGCGCAATTCCTGGACGATATCAAGGACCTGGGCTTCATGAGCGCCTTCCGTGGCGGCTTGAGCTTCAACCTGGATGACGTGGTGGTCCCCGATGCCAAGGAGAAGCTCGTGAAGGCTGCACAAGCCGAGGTGGACGAGGTGACAGGCAACTACAACATGGGCCTCATCACCAACAACGAGCGTTACAACCAGACCATCGACATCTGGACACACACCAACAGCAAGCTGACCTTCTCGCTGATGGAGCGCATCAAGAGCGACAAGCAGGGCTTCAACTCCATCTACATGATGATGGACTCCGGCGCTCGTGGTTCCAAGGAGCAGATCCGTCAGCTCAGCGGTATGCGTGGACTGATGGCCAAGCCCCAGAAGAGCGGCGGCGGCGGTGGTCAGGACATCATCGAGAACCCGATCCTCTCGAACTTCAAGGAAGGATTGTCCATCCTTGAGTACTTCATCTCCACCCACGGTGCCCGTAAGGGTCTTGCCGATACGGCGCTGAAGACCGCTGACGCCGGTTACCTCACACGTCGTCTGGTGGACGTTGCACAGGACGTGGTGATCACCACCGAGGATTGCGGTACGCTTCGCGGTCTCATCGCCACGGCGTTGAAGAAGAACGAGGAAGTGGTGGAGACCCTCTACGATCGCGTGCTCGGTCGTACGGCGGTGCACGATGTGTTCCATCCCCAAACCGGTGATCTGATCATCGCTGGCGGCGAGAACATCAATGAGGACATCGCTGCGATCATCAACGCCAGCCCGATCGAGGAGGTGGAGATCCGCAGCGTGTTGACCTGCGAGCAGCGCCAAGGCGTTTGTGGCAAGTGCTACGGCCGTAACCTGGCCACGGGCCGCATGGTGCAGATGGGCGAAGCTGTCGGTGTGATCGCTGCACAGTCCATCGGCGAACCAGGTACCCAGCTCACCCTGCGTACCTTCCACGTGGGTGGTGTTGCAGGTAAGATCACCGAACAGAGCGAGATCCGGGCGAAGTACGACGGTATCCTGGAGATCGACGAACTGCGCACCACGAAGAAGAAGGACAAGAAGGGCGAAGAGGCCGAAGTGGTCATCAGCCGCAGCACCGAGATGCGCATCGTGGACAAGAACACGGGCATCGTGCTCACCACGAGCAACATCCCCTACGGCGCGTTCCTCTACACCAAGGCTGGCAAGGCGATCAAGAAGAACGACCTCATCTGCACTTGGGACCCGTACAACGCGGTGATCATTTCCGAACTGTCCGGGACGCTTGCCTTCGAGAGCATCGAAGAGAACGCGACCTTCCGTGAAGAGATCGACGAGCAAACAGGCTTCGCCGAGAAGGTGATCATCGAGAGCCGCGACAAGCGGAAGAACCCGACGATCAAGATCATGGACCCCAAGGGCAAGGAGGAGCTCAAGAGCTACAGCCTGCCGGTGGGTGCGCACATCATCGTGAAAGAAGGCCAGAAGATCGAGGCCGGCGACATCCTGGTGAAGATCCCCCGCAGCTCCGGCAAGGGTGGTGACATCACCGGTGGTCTGCCCCGTGTGACCGAACTGTTCGAAGCCCGTAACCCCAGCAACCCTGCTGTGGTGAGCGAGATCGACGGTATCGTGAGCTACGGCAAGATCAAGCGTGGTAACCGCGAGATCATCGTGGAAAGCCGCACCGGCGAGCACAAGTACTACCTCGTGCCGCTGAGCAAGCACATCCTGGTGCAGGAGAACGACTTCATCAAGGCCGGCCAGCCCCTCAGCGATGGTTCCATCGCGCCGGGTGATATCCTGGATATCCAGGGTCCGACCAAGGTGCAGGAGTACCTCGTGGACGAAGTACAGGAGGTGTACCGCATGCAGGGCGTGAAGATCAACGACAAGCACTTCGAGGTGATAGTGCGCCAGATGATGCGCAAGGTGGAGATCGAGGATCCGGGCGATACCCGCTTCCTGGAGCGCCAGAGCGTGAACAAGATCGAGTTCATGGAGGAGAACGACGGCATCTTCGAGAAGGTGGTCGTGACCAACGCTGGCGATAGCACCACGATGAAGGAGGGCCAGATGGTGAGCGCCCGCAAACTGCGCGATGAGAACAGTGCATTGAAGCGCAAGGACGCCGCCCTCGTGGAAGGTCGTCCTGCCAAGCCTGCCACCGCGCGTATCATGCTGCAGGGGATCACCCGCGCTTCGCTGCAAACGGAGAGCTTCATCAGCGCCGCCTCCTTCCAGGAGACGACCAAGGTGCTGAACGAGGCCGCTGTGAACGCGAAGGAGGACAACCTCAATGGCTTGAAGGAGAACGTGATCGTGGGTCACCTCATCCCGGCAGGGACGGGTGCCCGTGCTTATCGCAACACCATCGTGGCCAACAAGGACGAATACCAGCGTATGATGGCCGAGCGTATGCAAGCGACGGAAGTGGAAGAATGATCAATCACGATCGGTAACGAACAGCAGAGCGGCCCCGATCCCATCGGGGCCGCTATTGCTTCCGCCCGATCCAACAACGAACAACCATGGCAGACCCCAAGGACCAAGCCCGCCCCAACCAGCTGAACATCGAGATCAGCGAGGAAGTGGCCGATGGCATTTATAGCAACCTCGCCATCATCACCCACAGCAACTCGGAGTTCGTACTGGACTTCGTGCGCGTGATGCCCGGCGTACCCAAGGCGAAGGTGCGCTCACGCATCCTCCTCACGCCGCAACATGCCAAGCGCCTCATGCGCGCATTGGCCGACAACATCACCAAGTTCGAGCAGGTCCACGGTTCCATCCGCGAAACGGAAATGCCCGAGATCCCGATGAACTTCGGGGGGCCGGCGGCGCAAGCGTAGCACAACTCTAGTTGAAAAGAGCGCCACCTAAAAAGGTGGCGTTCTCGTTTGCGGTAGTCACCCTGCCCCGGAGTTGCATCCGGGGTTGTTTCAGGGTCTGGGCTCGTTGTTCTTCACAACCGCATCGCCCTCACCCGTTCCACCACGCTCTCATCCTTGCACACTTCCTTCAGCCTCTTCTCGATGTGCTTCTCGTAGCCATCGCTGGCATAGCCGTGCTTGATCAAGTGGAGGTCCAGCAACAGGCCGTCCACCGTTTCCCAGAGCGTTTCATCCACGCGGTTTCCCCAAGGCAGTTTCTCGTATTCGCCTTGCACGGACTCGTACGTATCGAGGAACAAGTGATCGATCATTCCTGAGCCTTCTGGTTGAAGAGGATGTAGCCGAAGTTGAGGCTCCACGCCCATGGTTCGGGTTCCTGATCGAAGTAGCTCATATTGAACCAAACCGGTCCGATGGGGCTTTGGTAGATGAGCGAACCGGAGCCGATGTAGTAGCGCTCCGTGAAGGCCGGTGCCGTTGTGCCGCTATTGCCTTCGCCGCGCACAATGGGCTCGTAGGGTTGAAAGACGTAGGCTTCCAGGCGCAGGTCGAACTTGTTGCGCGCCACGGCGATGATCGTGCGCAGGCCACCGGCCAGGTATTTCGGTGCGCGGAACTGTTCCATGAAGTAGGTGCGGCTCTCCGGCGTGGGCTGGAAGGCCGGCGAGCGAATGATGCTCGCCGTGTAGTTCTGGAACATGGGCATGGTGCTGTACACCCCTTCTGCCAGCACACCGAACTTGAAAATGCCACGCGGCAGCACATACTGGTCCAGTTTCACCCTGGCCTCGAACCACTCATGAGGCTCTTTGTAGTAGGGGCCTTCGATCCCTGTTTGCGTGGAGCCCGGAACGGTCTTTTCATCACCACCCACCACCCGTAGGCTCACGCTCAACGCTTCACCGGCGTTGGGGTGCTGCTTGCGGTTGAGCGAGTTGCGAACCAGCAAGAGGCCCCTGGTGATCTGGCGGAAGTAGGTGACATCGCTCGTATCCAGTCCGGTGAAGTCATCGGTCTGGTAGTAGCTGTCCTTGGTCTCGGCCACCTTGGCATCGAAGCGGAGGAGGCCCTTGTTGCCCATGCCCATGCCAGCGTTCAGGCCGCCCCATGTTTCGCGCATCACCACGAACCCGGGCTTCACTTCATCGAAGAAACTGCTGAAGCCACTGAAATGGTCCCAGCGATGGATGCCGAACACGGGTTCCAGGTAGATCGGCGCCCGCGTGCTCAGGTCGGCACGGATCTTCACCTGCCCGGCGGTGTAGAACTTGCCGAAGTAGGTGAGGGCTTCCAGATGCGCGGATGCGATCCCGAAGAGCTTGTAACGCAACGCGGCCATGCCGGTATTGATGGGCCGCGATGAGAACATGCCACCGAAGCGCACCTCCAGATCCTTCTCCGTCTTCACCATCAGGTTCAGGTGATAATCACGGCGCTCCGGCCGGTAGCTGGCACTTGGGTACAGGTGCGCGATGTTGTGGTCCGCGAAGAGCCGGAAGTAGGTGCTCTTGAGGTGCTCGGGGGTGAGCGGTATGCCGGCTTGCTCGATCGTGCGCTCCACGTACCGCGTAGCGGAGCGTCGCAAGCCTTCCACGGTGACGCTACCGAAGGTGATGGGCGGGAACTTGGCACGGAAGGCGCGGCGGCGCTGATCGACCACGGGGCGCGGCACACGCTCTTGCACCTGTGCCAGGAGTTCGGGCATGCGCGCCATAGCGGTGCGATAGCCGTCTTCTATCGCGCGCCCGGGATCGCTGAAGTCAAAGAGCGATACATTCGTGCGTGGCTCGATGATCACACCGTTCTCGCAGATCACGCTGAAGGTGGTGGGTTCCTGCATCATGGCGCGGAGCTGGCTCAGCAGATCATCCTCGTTCGGTGGTGGTGAATTGCCGCTCACGTTGCTGCCCACGATCACGTCCGGGAAGAAATCCTCGTACATGACGTCGCTGGGGAAGTTGTTGTAGAGCCCGCCGTCCATCATCAAGTGGCCATCCACGCGGATGGGTTTGAAGTAGAACGGATAGCTCATGCTGGCGCGCACGGCCTGGGCCAGGTCGCCTGTTCGGAAGACCGCGGACTTCTGAGCGGTGAGGTCGCTGGCCACGCACCGAAAGGGCACGAAGAGGCTGTCCATGTTGTAGCCCGACGCTGCGGAAGCCGGGCCGAAACCAAGCATCTGTTCGTAGTCGAGGAGCACCGGACTGCGCAAATTGGTCGGCAGGGAATACTGCAGGATGGTGTCCAGATCGAAGCGCAGACTGATGAGAGAGGCGTCCGGGTGGTCCTGCTTGAAGTAGTAGTTGTACTTGGGTTCGATACCGCCCTCTGCCATGGTGCGGAACAGTTCCGTGCGGAAGAGCGAATCGATCTCCCACGGCGACCATCCCGAAGCGTACAGGGCACCGATGAGCGCCCCCATGCTGCTGCCAGCGATGCAATCGATGGGGATGCCGTTCTCCTCGAGCGCTTGCATCACCCCGATGTGCGCCATGCCCGTGGCACCGCCCCCGCTGAGCACCAAGCCCACGCTCTGGCCTTGTGCGCCCACGCCGGTAAGGACAAGGGCAAGGGCAATGAAGAGGCGCTGCATGGGTTGGTGGCTGACAAAAGTAGGGCCGCCATCCCGGCCCTTCCTGCCGCTCAACCGAGGGATAGACCGGCGAAGTAGGCCGGGGCCTTCAGCAACCGGCTGCCGTACCAACTGAAGAACTCGCCATCCACCAAGTTCCACGCGCGCATTGGGGCAGATATCCTTGAACTCTTCAATATGCTTCTGCATGAAAGGGGTAGGGCTCGGAGGAGAGCAGGATCGACTTCCGGGCTGGCATCTTCCAGTTCCTTGGCGGTGATCTCCGGATACCGGGCGTCCCCCTCGTCGAATACACTGATCAACCCCAGGCGCAGAAGCATGTCGTTCACGAAGGTTGCATGCCCGGCCACCATGTAAGGCTCCCGCCAGATGAGGTATGCCACCGTGCGAGGTTCTTCCAGCGGCTTCAATTCGCCGAACGCTTGCTCGATACCGCGAACGATCTTCTCGGCCTTCTTGTCCGTTCCCGTGATCGCGCCAACATGCAGGATCATGTGCGCTGCATGGTGCAGGCTGCGCACATCGCTCATCCATACCGGAAACTCCTGCTCCAGGGCTTGGATATCCTTCCGCTCATTCTCTTCCTTGTTGCCGATGATCAGATCCGGTTTCAGCGCTCGGACCTTCTCCATATCCACCTTCTTGGTGCCGCCCACGCGGTGCTTGGAATTGAACCAGGTCTCCGGATGCACGCAGAACTTGGTGATGCCGACCACGCGTTCGCCCAGGCCGAGGTCGTAGAGCAGTTCGGTCTGGGAAGGAACGAGGGAGATGATGCGTTGCGGATGCGACGGCACTGGACGGTGCGGTGCATTTGGTCGGTGAGAAGTGGCATCCACCTCACTAAACCCCCCCCCCCCCCCCCGGACTTCCGCACCAAACTCCGAGCATATCCGCAGGTTCCAAACTCCCTGGAACGCATCGCCGAGGTCGCTCATCAAGCCACCTTACTACTTCAACTTCCCGATGATATCCTGCTTCGTGATGATCCCAAAGCCCTCCTTCATCTTCACCAGCACGGCTTGACTTCCATTGCCCAGCTTCTTGGCGATCTCAGCGAGCGTTGCTTCCGGGTCCATCACGGGCAATGCAGGACCCATGACGACGCGTACTTTCTGGTGGCGCACTTCTGCATCTTCCAGGATCGCATCGAAGAGACGCGCATCGGTGATGGTACCCACGGGCTTGCCACTTTCCATGACCGGTAGCTGATCGATGTTGTGCTTGCGCATGCGATCGATGGCGAGCAGAACGGGCTCGTCAGCTTCCACGCTCACCAGGGATAAGTCCTTGCCTTTGAGCAGGTCGCCTGCGGTGGGCTTCTCTTCCACGAGGAAGCCGCGCTCACGCATCCAGTCGTCGTTGAACATCTTGCCCACGTAACGCGTGCCGTGGTCGTGGAAGATCACCACCACCACTTCGCCCTTCTTGAAGTTGTCCTTCAGTTGCAGCAGGCCGGCCATGGCGCTGCCCGCGCTGTTGCCCACGAAGATGCCCTCGTCACGAACGATCTTCCGGGTGAAGATGGCGGCGTCGCGGTCGGTGACCTTCTCGAAGTGATCGATAAGGTCCATGTCCACGTTCTGCGGTACGAAGTCCTCGCCGATACCTTCGGTGATGTACGGGTAGATCTCGTTCTTGTCGAAGATGCCCGTCTCCTTCAACTTCTTGAAGACCGAACCGTAGGTGTCGATGCCCCAGACTTTCAATTTGGGGTTCTTCTCCTTCAGGAATTTCGCGGTACCTGAAATGGTTCCGCCAGTACCTACGCCTACGACCAGGTGGTCCACTTTGCCGCCGGTCTGCTCCCAGATCTCCGGACCGGTGCTCTCGTAGTGGGCCTGTGCGTTGCTGGGGTTGTCGTACTGGTTCGCCTTCCAACTGTTCGGCGTTTCGTTCACCAAGCGCGAGGAAACGGAGTAGTAGGAGCGGGGGTCTTCCGGATCCACGTTGGTAGGGCACACGATCACTTCCGCACCGAACGCACGGAGGATGTCCACCTTCTCGCGGCTCTGCTTGTCGGTGGTGGTGAAGATGCACTTATAGCCCTTGATGATGGCACCGATGGCCAGGCCCATGCCCGTGTTTCCGCTGGTGCCTTCGATGATGGTGCCGCCCGGCTTCAAGCGGCCGTCCTTCTCCGCATCCTCGATCATCTTGATCGCCATGCGGTCCTTGATGCTATTGCCGGGGTTGAATGTTTCGACCTTGGCAAGCACGGTGGCGGCCACGTCCTTCGTAATTCGGTTCAGTCGAACCATTGGCGTATTGCCGATGGTGCTGAGTATGTTGTCGTGGATCTTCATTGCGTGTGCTAAGGTAGCCAGCCTGTCACCCTGAGCCTGTCGAAGGGTGGTTCGACAGGCTCACCACGACAACGTTCGGGTCAATTGAACCTGATCGCCTTCGCCGGTGCGATGCGCGAAACGAGCAAGCTGGGCAGAAGCAGCGCAAGAACACAAACCGCAAGCGTCCCCAGGTTCAGCCAGAGGACGGACAGCGGGTCGATGTCGATCGCCACCACGTCCACGTAGTAGGTCTCCACCGGCAGCTTCACGATGCCGAAGTGCTCCTGCACGAGTGCGAGTGCTATGCCCAGTGCATCGCCGAGCAGAATGCCGATGCCGAGGATGTAGGCGGCATCGATGAGGAAGATGCGTCGTATCGCCCCGTTCGAAGCACCAAGCGCCTTCAGGGTGCCGATCATGTTGGTGCGTTCCAGGATGATGATCAGGAGTGCGGAGGTCATGTTGATGATCGCCACGACGATCATGAGCACGATGATCACGATCACGTTCTTGTCCAGCAGTTCCAGCCATGCGAAGATCTCCGGGAACCGATCACGAACGCTCAATGAGCGCAGGCCCGTAGGGAGGTATTTCGTGTACACCAGATCATCCATCGCCATCAGGTCATCAAAGCGGTCCAACGTGACCTCGAAGCCGCCGCAATACTTATCGTAGCTGCCACCGCTGCCACCACGCTCCACACGGATGCGCTGGACGACGAAATCGCTGCCAAGGCTGTGGGGAATGGGGGTAACGACATCCGGAACGATGTGCACCAAGCCGTATCGGGGATCGTATTGTCCGCATCGCGCACGACCAGCGTGAAGGTGGTATCCTTCGGAGCTCGACCGAATTCGGTTGGCTGCCAATTCGGGTTGTGCCAGTCCCAGAGTTGTAGACGGTGGGGCCCGGACCTTTCAATTCCGTCCCTGGCCATTCATAGGTGTAGATACGGTCGCCCCGAATGCGAGCCCTTTCAGTTCAACGAACCGGCCATCTTCCACTTGGCCGACATCGATCTCCGCCTTCAATCCCCATTGTGCGAAGCGCTGAAGGTGATCGATGTCCACGTACACCAAGTGATGATCGATCTGTTCCAAACCGGTCATATAGATGCCGCAGACCCGGAACTTGCGCGGGCGTATCTCATCGCGGCCACGGACGAGATAGGTCGTGATGGTATCGTCCACTCCGATATGCAAGCGTTCGCCGTGGTAGCTGGAGAGCAATAGATCGATCGGGCGCGTGCTATCACCTATCGCTGGCAAGTCTCCCTCCACCAGATGCGAGCGCAGGAATTCCGCATCGTGGTCCTTGCCGATCCCTTTCAGGACAACTCCTTCGATATCATTCTCCGTCTCGATGATACCGGGGCGGGTGGCATACACTTGGATATGCGCCACCCCGGGCACGGTGTCCAATGAAGGATAGAACGACTGATCGATGGGTATACGGATGGTCTCCTTCGGGTCGCTTTGGCCAATGGCCGCGATCTGCAGGTGCGCTCCGGCCCCGGTTACCTTCGCCCGCACCTCGCGCTGGAAGCCTTGTGTGATGCCCAAGGTGAGCAACATCACCGCCATACCCACTACGATGCCAAGCACTGCAATGATGACGATGGGCCGCGAGAACCCCGCACTGTGGGTGTCCGTTCCGCGCACGATGCGTTGGGCGATGAAGTGTGCGAAACCCACGGTGTGCGGTGTGCCGCTGAACGCGACGCGGACGAAGATAGGTGCGCTCGTGATGGGCCTTTCCCTCGCTGGCGATGGCTTGGCCCAAGGGCCTGTGTTGATCACGCAAACCCCTTCGGTACCGGTGGTGGTGGGCGCGGAGAGGACCGCCGTTTACCTGCCCTTGCTCCATGGTCAACGTGTTGCCGTGGTGACGAACCAGACCGGCATGATCGGCAGCACACATCTTGTTGATTCGCTCGTGGCCCTGAAGGTGAAGGTGACCAAGGTCTTCGCGCCGGAGCATGGCTTTCGCGGCGATGCGGATGCCGGAGCGCATGTGAAGGACCAGCGCGATCTGCGGACCGGGCTGCCGATCATCTCGCTCTATGGAAAGAACAAGAAGCCAACAACCGCCCAGCTTGCTGATGTGGATGTGCTGCTCTTCGACATCCAGGATGTTGGCGTGCGGTTCTACACGTACATCAGTACGCTGCACTATGTGATGGAAGCTGCGCAAGAAGGCGGAAAGAAGGTGATCGTGCTCGACCGCCCGAACCCCAACGGATTCTATGTGGATGGCCCCGTGCTTGACAAGGCATATGCTTCGTTCGTGGGCATGCACCCGGTTCCGTTGGTGCATGGGATGACGATCGGGGAGTATGCGCGCATGATCAACGGCGAAGGATGGCTGAAGAGCGCAAGGAAATGCGATCTCACGGTGATCGAATGCACGAACTACGATCACCGGCATTTCTACCAATTGCCGGTCAAGCCTTCACCCAACTTGCCGAACACCTCTTCGGTGTATCTGTATCCTTCGCTCGGGTTGTTCGAGGGCACGGTCGTGAGCGTTGGGCGAGGGACCGATCGTCCGTTCCAATGCATCGGCTACCCGGGGAACAGCGTGGGGCAATACCATTTCACACCGGAGAGTTCGCCAGGAGCAACGAACCCGCCGTACAAGGGCAAGGAGTGCGTTGGCATCGACCTACAGGCCTATGGCGGATTCCAGAGCCGCATGGAGAAACGTATTCGTTTGCACTGGCTCATCGGCTTTTACCGCGAGGCTGCGGACAAGCCCTCCTTTTTCAATTCGTTCTTCGATAAGCTGGTCGGTGGGTCGGACCTGCGCGAGCGGATCGTGCGTGGCGAGGATGAGGATACCATTCGGGCATCCTGGCAACCCGGTCTCCAGGCGTTCATGAAAGTGCGACAGAAGTATTTGCTCTACGACGACTTCGTGCCTTGAAAGCAGAAACCCCCGCCCTTTACAGGACGGGGGTTTCGCGTTGAGGTCGTTGATCCCTACGGCTGGATCACCAGTCGCTCGGTGTAGGTGTCCTCACCTACAGTGATGTTCACGATGTACATGCCGGCGGCTAGGCTGCCGTTCAGGTCCAGGGTGGTGTTCACGAAGCCTTCATTGACAGCGATGGTGCTTGCGTTCACACGTTTGCCGAAGCCGTCGTAGATATCGACGCTCATCTTCGACACACCTTCCTTCACAAAGTCGATGCTCAGGAAGAGCTGCTCGCCATTGTTGGGGTTGGGGTACAACACCAGGTGTCCTGGTGAGCCTGTCGAACCTTGACCTGTTGAACCATCAGCGGTCATGTTCTGGTTTCCACCACCCACGGCGCAAGCGGTGTTGAGGATGCACATGCGGCCCCAGCGTGGCGCGTACGGATTGGGCTGTGCCGGAGCGTAGGTATCGCACCAGGTGACCCCGTTGTCGAAGCTGGCGCGCACTTCCACCTCATAGGGCTGGCAGGGATCCAAGCCTGCGGTGTTCACCCAATACTGTCCAGTAGCGCTGGTCTTGTACGTTGTATCCTCTGCCATGAACCTGAACTGGTATCGGTTGGCCGCCGCGCTCACACCGTTCAGGTAGCGGTTCACCGGTCGGGCGTGGACCAAGTTGGCACCACCGGTGCCTATGGCACGCGTGGCACCGCAACTCAAGTAGTTGTTGCCGGGCACATCCATCAAATGGGTGAGCGGGCATGCCGCACGGTTCGCATCCATCTTGAAGCGGCAGGCAGGTCCCCAGGGCAAATTTTGGCCAATGACGCGTCCGCGCACCTTCACGTTCAGCAGATCGCTCTGCGCCGGAATGGTATTCGCACCGCCCCAGCCGTTCACACGGATGTGGCAGGCACGTTGCGCGTTGGCCGGGGCGAACCCATCGCTCATCGCATGGCTGTGGAAGCGGCGGAAGCTGTAGCCACCGTTGGGGTTGTAGAACCACATCTCGTAACCCGAGGTCGCGCGCCCCAGGAGCCAGCACCGTAGTCGTCCCAAACATCACTAACGGCCGTGTTCGGATTGGCCACGATGTACTCGTTGCTGCGCCAGTCCATCTTGTCGCAACTCACGTGGATCGAGCGGTCCGTACCCACCGGCAGGGTGAAGCCCTGGCCGCCAGCTATCTGGCTGATGGTACCGGTGGTGAAGTTGCCCGAGTTGTCGATCGAAGCGCACCCCGGCGGTCGTTCCAACCGGTAGCCACCTTGGGGACCCATCCCGTTGCCGGTGCTGGTCACCACTAGGTAGAAGTCCCCATCGGGCAGGCAAACGTTGCCGAAGCTGCCACCAGGGGTGGCTGGGTACTGGAACGGAGCACTTTGGTGCACCAACACGTTGCTACCCTGCTGGTAGATGGACCAACCAATGGAGGCCGCACCATCGGTGGCGAGCACCAGACGCACGCTGATGTTGCATGCCACGGGCTGGCAACCACAGTAAGGAGGCACGCCAATAGGACCGATCTGGCCCAAAGAGTATCCGGGTCCTGGATCGGCATCGCAGAAGTCACCTACTTGACCGGGGTAGGTGGGGCAGGTATCCACGTCACCGCAGATCAAGTCGCCGTCCGAGTCGTTGTTGGCATCATTGGGGCAGGCATCGCATGCATCACCCAAGGAATCGTTGTCCGCATCCGCCTGTGTGGGGTTGGCGTCGTTCGGGCAGTTGTCGCAAGCGTTGCCCACCAGATCGCCATCGTCATCGGCCTGGTCATTGTTCGCAACGCTGGCGCAGTTGTCGCACACGTCACCGTGGATGTCACCATCGGCGTTGGCCTGGTCGGCGTTGGGTGTGGTCACGCAATTGTCGCACACATCGCCATCACCGTCGCCATCACCATCAGCTTGGTCCGCGTTCGGTGTGGTCACGCAGTTGTCGCACACATCCCCATCACCGTCGCCATCGGCATCGGCTTGGTCCGTATTGGGTGTGCTCACGCAGTTGTCGCAAGCATCACCCACGCTGTCGTTGTCCGAGTCTTCTTGTCCGGGATTCGCTGCGCTCGGGCAATTGTCCGTGTTGTTGGCAACGTGTGCGGGGGGCGCAACGCATGCCAGAACGGGTGCGCCGCTGCCGAAGCCATCATTGTCCGTATCGGCATACCACATTGTTGCCACGTCAACATCGATCGTAGTCCCGCACGAGTTGGTGCAGCCGAAGCCATTGGTGAAGGAATAGGTGATGTTGTGCGTACCAGCACCGGCCAAGGCAGGATCGAACGTGTTCCCTGCGATCCCGGCACTGCCGCTCCAATTGCCGCCACCGGGCGTTCCGTTCAGTGCAATGGCTGCTCCGTTGTCGCACAAGGGGCCATAGGGGCCGCCGCACGATACCACGGGCACCGGGTTCACGGTGAGGCTGGCGTTGCTGCCAACAGCGCCGCACGGACCAGCGCCATCCGGGTCATTGGTCGTCCACGTCAGGGTCACGTTCGTTCCACCCTCCGCCAAGGTTGGGGTATAGGTGGTGCTCGTGTTGGTGGCATCCGCGAACGTACCCGCGCCCCCGCTCCACGTGCCTGCTCCGTTCGCCGTTGCGTTGATCGCTACGGCCACGTTCGCGCAAGTCGTGTAGGGTCCTCCGGCCGCTGCGGTGGCAGCGGGGTTCACCGTCACGGTCACCTGCGCAGCGCTCGTGCAGGTTTGCACGGTCGCCGTTGCCGTGTAGGTCGCAGTGGTGCCCGGAGATGCAGTTACCGATGCTCCGGTAGTGGTGTTCAATCCACCGGGTGGTGCCCACGAATAGCTCGGGCTGTACTCGAATTCGATGCTCCAGCTCGTGATCGCTCCCGCGTCGATCCCAGCATCGTCCACGACATAAAGTTCCCAATCGCCGTTCAGGTTGCCGGTGATCGCGGAAAGCAGGGGGGTGGCTTGGGTCACAGAACCCGGCCCAGGAGAGGTCCACGTATCAGTGGTTTCAAAATTGGTCGGCGCATACGTGCCGGAGGGTATGGGGCCGCCATCCGGCATTGCCGCCGATCCATCCTGGAAGATGTAGTTGTTCCCGGGTGCGTTGATGTCGCCACCGCCGCCTGCGTCGGACATGAGCACGGCATTGGTGCTGTTGCTGCGGAGCAGAATGTCCACATCATCGGGGAAGGTGTGTGAGAAGCCATTGATCCGCACCCGTCTCAAGATCACTCCCGAGGTAGGTAGTCCACTCACGTTGATGACAGAGGGATATGGTGTAGCGGTGGTACCATCATTGATCGTGATGCCGCTGGCTCGTGTGTAGGTCCGTTGCATGACGGCGCTGGATGCCACCAGCCCTGCGGAAGATCCAGGAACAGATCGTGGCGAGGAGGTGCAATGGAGACCGCGTTCGGGTCAAGCGGACCACCACTGCCGTCGTAGCGACGGTCGGGCATCCGTTCGCGCCATTGCGCACGGTCACCGTGTAGGTTCCTTGTGCGGCCGTTGTAACGTTCGGTATGGTCGGGTTCTGGGCGAGGCTCGTGAAGCCGTTCGGGCCGGTCCAAGAGAACAGCGTCCCGATGTTGTTGCCCGCATTGAGTTGAAGTGTGCTGCCGGTGCAAACGGGGTATTGCTCGTAGGCGTTACCGTTGGGTAGGGGCGTTGCACAGCAGCTGACGTTCGCAGTGTACCCGGCGCGGACTTGGGAACCATCGAGGTGAACCGCAGCGTGAGGCAGCCGGATGCGTGGGTGCTGGTCACCGCCAGCGGGGATCGTTGTTCCCGTGAAGGTTCCCAGCACGGGGGAAGCGGTCGTAGGCCCGTTGTGGACGTACAGGAAGTCAAAATCATCCTCCAGATTGAACTGCGAGAACGTGAGCGTGACCACTTCACCGGGCGTGCTGGAGCAGTAGGTGGTCGTCACGTTCTGGTTGTTGCCGTAGTTCCCCGTTCCACCCGGATCATAGACCGTATTGCCGCATGCACTGGGCTGCGTGTTGGCGTAAACGCAAATGGTAAAGGTCCCTGCTGCCCCCAACGAGGTGTTCGTGAACACCCGGATGCGGTAGTCGGTGAAGGAGGAGAGACCGCCGGCGCTCACCAACGCCGGGCTATTGGGGGTACAGGAGATCGCAGTTCCACCGCACGCAGCGTAGATCTCCACGCCGTAGTGGCCGATGCTGCCTGCGGCTATGGCGATGTTGATGGGCGATTGGCTGTAGCCGGTGTTGAACACGTACCACACATCCTGGATGGTACCTATGCCATTGCAACCCGGTAGGGCGCTTTCAATTCCGGCATCGATCGTGCGCCCAGCAGTGGACTGTGCCGGGCATTGGGCCGGAAGGTTCACGGTAAGGGTGGTCGCATTGGCGCACAGATCATTCGCGGGGGGGCACGGTGTGTTGTGCGTGAAGGTTCCCAAGTTCTTGTCGCAAACGATATCGCTTTCGTGCAGCAACTCCACATGCACCGAACTGCCGATGGGGAAGGGCCCCAGCACCTGATCGGGGCTCAAATCCGTAAGGCCGGGTATGGTCGTCGGGGTACCGCCGTTCTCGCTGTACCACAGCGTCGTGGTCGCAACATCGCCGGTGGTGGTCACGTCCACGGAAAGCGTGAAGGTCCCCAGCCCCGCAATTGGTGCTCGTGTTCACCGTTCCGTTGGGCTCGATGCAGCCCGCCAGACACTCCACATCGGACACCCAAGGGCGCTCTGGCCACCATCTGCGCAACTGTTGGTGCCGTTGCTCGTGATCTCGATGAAGATCGACTCCTGGTTCGAC
>JADJDP010000013.1 GCA_016702645.1 Flavobacteriales bacterium | reverse complement strand
CATAGCGCAAACTGTCGGCAGGTGCTTCCTCCGTGGCGAGCTTGTCCCACAGTTCAAGCTTCACCGCCACCATCCACGGGAAACGCATGGAAGTGTTGAAGCGTTGCGAAGTCGGGGATGTGCATGAGGTCCTTGGCGAGATGCGCGCGCAGATCGAGCGCACTGCTCCACGCAAGCTCCTTCTCCCCCGCCAGCGTGGCGCACGCACTGAGGAAGTGGATGTTGTGGGGGAAGTACGCGATGGGATAGACGCCTTGCGCATGGCAACTCGCGGTGTATGCGCTGTCCACGGAAACGGAGCGCAGGTTGGCGAGAACACCGTCGTGGTAGCGACCGGTGCGTATGTAGATGTGCGAGGGCATGTGCACGAGGTGGCCGGAGCCGGGCACGGCATCGGCGAGGAAGGCCGCACTGGGTAGCGCACGCTCCGGTGTGCGCGAAGCTTCCACGGCATGCACGTACAGGTGATGCGCACCAGGATGCTTCGGGAAATCGCGCATGCCGCGTTCAAGCGCTGCGATGATCTCCGGTGTCCACGGTTTCTCGGTGCCATCCTTCTCCCACAGGTCCCAAGGATGCTGGTCCATGAGCGATTCGGCGAACAAGGTGGCGATGTCCGCATCCTGCGGGAAGTCCGTTGCCACCTTGCGCAAGGCATCGCTGTAGGCCTTGTCCAATGCGCTGCGGTCTTCCGGCGGTTCCGGCGTGTAGCGCAGTGCCATGGCGCCGATGAGCCCGCGCTCCTTGGGCGTGCAGGACATCATCAACTCCTTCGCGCGCACAACAGCGGCGTAGGCACGCTGGTAGTTGTCCGGCTCCATGCCCGCATTGTAGTTGGGACCAAGCACGTACGCGAAGCCCCACCAGCACATGGCGTTCGTGCTATCGAGCCGCGTGCCCTGCCAGAAGCTGCGGGCGGCCTCCGCGTGGTTGAACCCGTATGCGAGCACGAGGCCCTGATCGAAATAGCGCTGGATGCTGTCGCGCCGTGCGGCGGGCAGTGCTGGATCGATGGTGATCGGATAGCTCAGCACACCCAAGCCCGGCAACATCGGCTGTGTCTTGCCGCTGGCATACCAGTCCTGGTCGTGAAGGAGCGTGGGACCACAACCTTGCGTGATCGCAGGCGTGCGGTCATCAAGAGGTTGCTCGTTGGTGTTGCATGCGGCGGAAGTGAGGACCGCGAAGCAAAGGGCGATACGGGTGGTGCGCATGGCCTTGGTGTTTGGGAGGATGAAGCTAATCGTTGGCGCTGATCATCAACGTATGCAGCGCGCGCTCCCGTCGCATCGGAACACGCTGCTTCTCCGATGGCGGCTGCAGCGTTCAGCCCTACCGAAAGGTCGCGACGCGCTGTATGCGAACGAGCCGGAGCAGCTGCGTGAACGAGGTGCTACGACCGTGGATGAAGTGAAGGGTTCAGCCCCGCGCCAGGATCTTGATGTCCTTGACCTCGAGGGTGCGCTTGGAATAGCTCTTCAGCACGCTGTTTATCATCGCGAGTCCCATCTCCTGCATCCGGCAGGTGGAGCGCGGCATGAGCACAGCGAAGATCGGAACGAGGATACGCTGCCAGGTCTTCGGGTTGCGCTGCCCGGGACTTGGCTTAATGAGGCCCGGCCGGAAGTTGTAGCTCTGCTTGAAGCCCAACCGACCGATCTCATTCTCGGTGCGGCCCTTCACCCGCGCCCACATGATGCGGCCTTGCTCGCTGCCGTCCGTGGCCGCGCCGGAAACATAGTTGAACTGGATGCCCGGTGAGGCGGCGAGCACGGCTTTCGCGAAAGCGATCGTCGCATCATAGGTGATGCGCGTGTAGTCCGCTTCGTTCATGCCGACCGAACTGATACCCGCGCAAAAGCAGCAGGCATCGTAGCCGCGTAGCTGGTCCTTCACCGTATCCAGTGAGAAGAAATCCTTCACGAGCAGCTCCTTCACCTTGGGATGTTCCACCCCGCACGACTTCCGTCCAACGACGAGGACTTCGTCGATCTGCGGATGCGCCAGGCACTCCAACAACACACCTTCGCCCACGTAGCCGGTGGCTCCCGTGAGGATGATCTTCTTACCCATGGGCCGAAGGTACCCGCACGATACTGGTTACCCTTTGCACCTTCGTGCATTCAGCGGACGGATCCACCACATGCGCCATTCCCTTCCCGTCCTGCTCACAGCGCTGTTGCTGCTCGCGCTCCCAGTGACGGCGCGTGCTTGCACCTTCTTCAAGGTCACTGTTGGTGGCTACACCATGGTGGGCAACAACGAGGACGCGTGGAGCATCGACCCACGCATCTGGTTCGAGAAGGGTGAGCCCGGCGAATACGGAGCTGTGTATCTCGGCCAGAACAACAGCACGCCGCAAGGCGGCATGAACGAAGCCGGGCTGATGTTCGATGGGCTGAAGTCGCCTGTGAAGTCGTTCATGGGGTTGGCAGGCAAGCCACCGATCCGTTTTGATGACCTCGTACGCCGTGTACTGCGTTCCTGTGCCAACGTGCACGAAGCAGAAGCGCTGATCCGCACCTTCGACTTCAGCCAGCTCAACGGCGCGTACCTGATCCTCGTGGACCGCAGTGGCGAATACTTGGTGGTGGAGGCCGATACGCTCTTCACCGGTAACAACGCCACCTACGCGGTGACCAACTTCTGTGTCTCGACCTGCACGGATCTCGACTCCGTGCCGAGCGAGCGCTACCAGCGCGGCCGTGCCATGCTCGCCGCCGGTGCGGATACCTCATTGGCCTTCTGCTCGTCCGTTGTGAAGGGCATGCACGCGTGCAGGAAGAAACTCGGCGAAGGCACGCTCTACTCCAACATCCTCGATCCGCAGCGCGGGCTGGTGCACCTCTACTTCTACCACGACTATACGCACTTGCGCACCTTCAACCTGAAGGACGAACTGGACAAGGGCGATCACAGCTTGGACATGATCGCGCTCTTTCCACCGAACGCGGAGTTCGCGCGACTGGTCGCATACCGCACGCCGTTCAACAGCAAGGGCTTGTTGGGCTTCGTGATCTTCGCGGGGGTGTTCGCGTTGCTCTTCGGCATGTACGCGGGTATCGTGCTGGTGATCCGTGTGATCGTACGTCTGCGCAGCCGGACGAGCAAGCGGCCTTTGCTTCCGCTGATCACTGGTGCGATCACCAGCGGCATCGTGCTCTTCCTCGTCCCAATGCTGTTGCTGAACCGAGGCGTGTTCTATTTCGGCTTGGGCGATGCGACGGACCCGATCCATGCTGCGCTGAAGTACCTGCCAATGGTGCTGTGCGCATTGGCGATCCTTTCGGTGGTCCTCACGTACCGTGCATGGTACTTCCGCACCTCATCCGGCTCTACCCGCTGGATCCTTAGCCTGCATGCTGCAACCATCGTTGGTCTTGGGGGTTATCTGTTCTATTGGGACATGGTCCTCATTTGATAACGGGACAGGCGCAACCACCAGTGGTTCCTCCCATCGCTAGGAGTATCACCTTCGAACCTTTCCTTCGCGTTGCCGTCACCTGCGATGTACCGGCCCTACCATGCGATCGATCGACCTGCTTCTCCCCGCCGCTTCTGCCGTCCTCTCCCTCACCGCGTTCAGCCAAAGCTGGTGTCCGCCAGGCGCACAATGGGTGTACGGGTTGGATGTACCGGGCATTCAAGGCTATTCCCGATTCCATTATGATGGCGATACGCTGTTGCACGACACGACCGGATACCGCATTGGACTGGAAGAGGTGTTGGTCTTCTCCCCCGACCCTACGCCTGTGGTGAGCAACTATGAGAACGTGGCGATCACCAGCTATGCGAACGATGTGGTGATGTCGTGGGATCAACTGAGCGAAACCTGGGACACGCTGTTCTGGTTCGGTGCGCAGGTGGGCGAGTTCTGGCAACCACCACACTACCAGGGTGAATGCGGCGATGCGGAGCGGATCACGGTGGAAGCGGTCGGAACGGAAGTGGTGGATGGCGTTACGTTGCGCTGGCTCGATCTCGCGGATGGGCGCGGCCGCATCATGGAGCGGGCAGGCTGGTCCTGGAACCTGGAGATCACGCCGAGTTGCTTGATCGTGGAAGGCCTGATGGGTATGCGCTGCTACACGGACAATACGATCAACTACGCACCGCCTTCATGGGGGCAGGATTGCTTCGCGATCGGCATGAACGAATTGGGCGATGCGCAACCGCTCCTCCTCTACCCCAACCCCGGTAGCGACCGGTTCGCGTTGGACCTGGACCATGGAACGCATGTGATCACGCTCTACGATGCGACCGGCCGCGCGGTATTGCGCACGAGCGGATCCAGCCGAACGATCGTCGATGCATCCAACCTAGCGACCGGTGTCCATACTGCGGTGGTCGTCGGGGCGAACGGGACGTTCCGCAGAAGTGCCTGGTTGAAGCAGTAGCCGTCCACAACAGCCTGGGTGCCACACAACTTGTGGAAAAACGCCTGAGCCTCAATGGACCATGGGCATCCAATTCCCCTACATTCACCACTGCGAAAAGCCATGGCAAGAGCACGACACCTCCTTTTCCTGTTTGCTGCAGGTGCGACAGCGTTGTCTTACGGCCAGTGCACGAACAACAACACCCTCACCGGTGCGGCTGTGACCCCCACTTGTCCGGGCACGACGAACATCCCGTGCGTTCAGGGCGGTCAGTACGCGTTGATCAACGTCGTCAGCGGCAACACGTACACCTTCAGCACGTGCGGCGCTTCGTTCGATACGCAGATCACCCTGTTCAACAATACCGGAGGCGGATCGCTCGGATACAATGACGATGCCTGCGGTCTGCAGTCCACCGTGAACTGGACGGCCAACTACACCGGCCAGTTGCGCGTGCTGGTGGACCTGTACAACTGTGCCACCAACGCGGTTTGCGCTCCGCTGGCCATTACGTGCACTGCTCCACCCGTTGGGGATTGCGTTTACACACTCACGCTTTTCGATGCTTTCAGCGACGGATGGGGCACTTCCTTCGTAGGCATCAGCATTGCCGGTGGCCCCTTCCAGAACTATACGCTACCGAACGGCCAACCTTCCCTGTCCATCCAGTTCGGTGTGAACATCGGTGCTGTGGTCGTGCTCAACTACAATGCTTCGGGCACCTGGCAAACGGACAACTCGTACATCCTCACACTCGGAGGCTCCACTTTGTTCAACTCCGGCTCACCACCGCAGGCAGGTACGGTCTACGGTGCATCGGTTACCTGTGTACCCCCTCCACCCCCGCCGGAGGACTGCATCGGGGCGGTCACCATTTGCAGCAACGTTGCGTTCGGCAACAACACCACCAACACCGGTAGCGTCGCGGACATCAGTGCTGCGAATTCAGGATGCCTGGACTTCGTGGAATATCAAGGCACGTGGTACATCTTTTCGCCGAGCGTGGGAGGCAACCTCGGCTTCACCATCGCACCGCTGGGACCCGATGATTACGACTGGGGTGTCTGGGGACCTTACCCACCGGGCACCACGTTGAACACGATGTGCCCACCCCTTGGCCCACCCATCCGCTGCGCGGCATCGAGCGGTCCGGCAACGTTCGCCTCCACCGGCAGTTACGCCACGGGCATGGGTCATGCGACCTTCTCACCACCGCAGTTCGCACCTACGGCAACGAGCTACGGCATCCCAGCGACGTTCGATGCCTGCCCATTGGTAGCGCCCCAACGCTGTGGATGGGTGCCGGGTATGCAGGTGACCGTGGGACAGGTGTACCTAATGTACATCAGCAACTGGTCCCAAAGCAGCACAGGCTTCAGTCTGAACTGGAACTTGCAGAACGGTGCTTCGCTGGATTGCACCATCCTCCCGATCGAGCTCATCGACTTCCAAGCCTTCCCCGTTGGCGACAAGGTGGAACTGCAATGGAGCACGGCGAGCGAGACGAACAGTGATCGTTTCATGATCGAACGCTCGAAGGACGGAGCGATCTTCGAGCCCATCGGCATGGTGACCGCAGCGGGCAACAGCGCAGAAATGAACCAGTACGCGCACGTGGATCGATCACCGTATCCCGGCCTCAACTACTACCGCCTGCAGCAGGTGGATCTTGACGGTACGTTCGAACAATCCGCGGTGCGAACGGTGCGCTTTTGGGATCCCGGTGCAGGAGTGAGCTTGGTCCCGAATCCTGGATCGGGTTTGGTGGATGTGTTGCTTCCATCCCTGGAGGCGGGATCCACGTTGATGCTGCTCGATGCCACGGGTCGCGTGGTGCAGCGGATGATCCTGGACAGCGAACGAGCAACCTTCGATTCGAGCTCGCTGGTGCGCGGTGTCTATGCGTTCCGGGTGATCGCACCTTCGGGCGCATCATTGGCGCAGGGCACTTGGGTGCGCGAGTAGTGCTAGTCCTGGATGAGCGATCCGCTGCCAGTGATGTCGGTGTACAGGGTCACCGGGTCTCCGCGGTAATAGACATCCCCCACGTCACGGATCTGCACATCGAGACCGATATCCGCCCAACAGCGGATGTCGGCAATGCCGCTGTTGTTCACGTTCACCAGCCGTGCGCGCATTCCGGATGCGTCGATGGGTCCCCATGATCCCGCTGAAAAGATCCGCGGTTTGCACGCAGCGACCTATCAATGAGACATCACCGGCACCCGTGTGCAGCGCGATGGAACACGAGGTCACGTTCAAAAGCAACGATGTGCTTCCCTGGGCGCTCCATTGCTCCAGTTCGAAGCGATCGCGGATGATGGTGTCCGCACAGGTGATATTGCCGGTGCCGCGGACAACCAGCTTGGCGAGCTGATCCACCGGCACATGAACGGTAACACGGGGCTTGAAACTCCGCACCCAATTGCAGCGCATCCCGTTGCGCACCCTCAGGGTGCCATCGCTCACTTCTGTCGTGATCTGGCCCAACAGGTTCACACCAGCCTCCACGGAGACCGAACCGTTCGCGCGTTCTTCGATCACGAGGTCCACACGATCATCGAGGTCGATGGTGTGGAAGTCGCCGACGATGCGTTCCTCGCTGCGCATGGGACCCGCGCTGGTGATGCAATCATCCCATTGCTCCTGCTCACAGCCGATGAGCAACAACGCACTGAGCAGTATGGTGTGCTTCAGTTCCATCGATAGCCCACGCCGAACTCCCAATGATCGGCCACCGCATAGTGGCTCTTGAGGGAGAGGTTCCAGATCAAATGCTTGCCCGTTCTGTAGCGCACCCCCACGCGGTGGAAGAAGGGTGCCTCATCCTCCACGGGGGTGTACACGTAAGCGCCCATGTGCATGAAGAGCTCTCCGTTACCGAAGCCGAGCGCATAACCACCGTGCACACCCAATTGCGTGTACTCGATCCTGTCACGCTCCTTCATCTCCGGGTGAACGGTCGCGAGCGTGCCCTTGTTGAAGAGGTCCACGCCTGCCATGAGATGTGACTTGGAAGACACCTGCCATTGTCGCTGGCCGCTCAGCGATACCACCCCGTATTGTCCGCTCAGCGGCCGTGCGGTTTCGTTCACCGCGAAGGCGCCCACGATGTTCCATTCGCGCAAATGCGGTTCGCGTTCATCGGAGCGTGGGCGGAGGGTTGAGCCTTCAACGGGCGGTTCCAGCGCATAGCTCATCCCCGCGTTCACGCTCAAATAGTTCAATCCGAGATTGGGCAATTGGACGGACCCATTGCTCCAGTGATCGATACCGATGCCCGCATGCAATGTGACGCGATGGTGTCTGTAGCGATACTCGGGCATGAGTTGGATCGCCGTATTGATCCGCGAACCGATCGCGATCTGCTTCGTGTTCTCCGCACGCTCGAAGGGCTTGGCGATATAGCCCACACCCCAACCCACACGAAGCCCGAAGGCATGTCGATCATCCTGGACGAAAGGAAGGAAGAGGTAGGGCACCACACGAACGGCCGCGCCGATGCGATCGGGATTCGCCATGCCGGTGTACAATACACCCAAACCGTACGACGGGATCGCGTAGTCGTGGTGCCAGTGTTGCGCACCGCTCACCTTGCGCTCGGCGAACAGTTCGATCGCCGGTGCGTGTCCCTCAACGAGTATCCAACTACTCGGGCGGTGGGGCCAGAGGAAACCGTAGTGGGCGCGCGCACCAATGGAACAAGGTTGCTGAGCCGATACGAGTACCTGAACGAGCGCGACTGCGATCGTTGTAACCATCGCTCTTTCGAACTGCCACATGGTGTGCACCGACTACGCGATCACCGGATCGTTCTGCGGATAGCGAACGCGACCGTACTGCTTCATGTACAGGTCGTAGATGATACCATCGGCGAGACCCACCTTGGGAACGAAGACCTCGTCCACATCGGCGAAGTCCATCACGCGCAAGAAGATGTCGGCCGCAGGGATGATCACGTCCGCGCGATCGGGTCGCAGGCGCAGGAGCTTCACACGATCCTCGAAGGAATAGGCATCGATGCGATCGCGCTGCGCTTGGATATCACTGCGTGAAAGCGGCTCGCCGAACAGGTTGCCGTTCTCCTTGAAGATGCGGTTGATGTTGCCGCCGGTGCCAATGGCCATGAGCTGACCGTGCTGCGCGCGCAGTTCTTCGAGGAAGGCCTGCATATCCACCCACGCGCTCAGCGGCACCTTGTTCTTCAGCGTCCGCACCGTTCCGATCTTGAAGCTCGCGCTTTTTGTGCGCTTGCCATTCTCCAGCCACGTGAGCTCGGTGCTACCACCACCCACATCGATGTACAGATAAGGACGGTCCTTCAGCAGGTCCTGTGTCCAGAAGGTGTTGGTGATGAGGTCCGCTTCCACCTTCCCGCTGATGGTCTCGATGTGGACGCCGCTCTCCATCTCCACACGGGCCAGTACCTGGTCCTTGTTGGTGGCCTCGCGCATGGCGCTGGTGGCGCAGCAGCGCAGGTAGCCCACGTTGTACACCTCGGTGAGCAACCGGAAGGCCTTGAGCGACTTGATCAAGTAGTCCTGCTTCGCCACCGTGATGGCGCCCTGATCGAACACGTCCTCGCCCAAGCGGATCGGCACGCGCACCAGCGTCTGCTTCTTGATCACCGGGTGGTCATCGCGCTCGATCACTTCCGCCACCAGCAAACGCACGGCGTTGGAACCGATGTCGATGGCGGCGTATGTGAGATCGCGGGCGATGGAGCGAAAGTAGATAGCCACAGGCACAACGTGCACCTGGATCCATGATGGGTGGCGATCCTTCCAAACGCGACCTTCGGGCAACCGCTCTCGCTTGCGCAAGTCTTTGCACCAGACCCGATCCACATGAGAAACACGATTGCAGCGATCCTCCTCCTTTGCTTCACGCTCAATGGGCTAGCCGTGGAAGTGGTCGTGTTCCCCGAGCCCGCGCGCTGCGGCCTCAACAACGGCTCGGTATACGCTTCGGTGACGGGTGGGCTTCCGCCGTACAGCTTCTCTTGGAGCAACGGCGCCACAACCCCATCGATCACAGATCTCGCTCCTGGTGATTACACGGTGACCGTGACCGATGGACTAAGCAACACCGCCGAGGCGACCGCAACCGTTGCGGCCCTCTTCCAAATGGGTGATCCAGGGATGCCTATCCAGATCCAGCCCGATTGCATGGGGATGTGTACGGGCATCGCACTAGCGTCCCCTCCATATGGCGGCATACAGCCCTATAGCTACCCGCCCAATGTGTTCGATGCGGGAGCAGGACAACTGAACATAATGGGCGTGTGCCCTGATGTATACACCACGATCGACGTTATTGATGTGGGCGGGTGTCCGGGAAGCATCATCTTGGTCCCCGGCACGGTGGCGGCTGTAACACCTCCGGTTGTGACCGTTCAGAGCAGCACCCCAGCCTGTGAAGGTCAGAGCAACGGCACAATGACCTTGCTGATCACATCGGGCGCAGCTGGCGAGGTTGCTGTGACACATTCAGGCGGACAATACAGCCAGACACATTACCCAGCGCTGATGGTACCGTATGTGGTGAACGGTCTTCCAGCAGGCGACTACCAGATCCATTCGAGCATTCAAGGAGGACCCTTCGGCACGTTCTGCTTCCTTGATTTCACTGGTTCGGTGCCGGAGCTTCCAGCACCCTGCGGCACGATCAGTGGACTCGTGTTCCATGATGCTGATCAAGACTGCAACTTCGGCGGCTTCGACCTACCAATACCTAACAAGGTGATGGAGATCATGCCCGGTCCGAGCTATGCGATCAGCGCATGGGACGGTAACTACCAGCGCGGTCTGGCGTTTGGGAATTTCACGATCGGGCAAACGCTGAACAACGAAACGCAGGTATGCCCGCCCGCGAACCCCGCAGCGTTCACTCTCATCGCTGGCGCGCCGCAAGCCATTGTCGACTTCGCCAATGTGAGCAACATGCCCCATGACCTTGGTGTGAGCGTCGGCAGCAGCGCGGCACGGCCAGGCTTCCCCACGCAAGTGTGGGTGACCGTGATCAATGGCAGTCCCTTCCCCAGCGGCGACGTCACGATCGACCTTAGCTTCGATCCGCTGCTGCTGAACCCATCGCCAGCGAGCGGGCAATGGAACGTCGGGGTCATTCCTCCGTTCGGGTGGGAGACGCGGACCTTCCAAGCGCTTGTTCCCGCAGACATCGATCTACTGGGCACTGTGCTGAGCTACACCGTCACGGCATCGAATACCGCTAGCGAGGCGAACACGGGCAACAACACGGCTGCGGATGACATGACGATCACGGGCAGCTACGACCCCAACGATAAGCAAGGCATAACGAGCAGTGGTTTGAGCCCAACGCAATACTTCCTCGCACAGGACGATCGGATCGACTACACCGTGCGTTTCCAGAACACTGGCACGGACACGGCGTTCACCGTGGTCGTGCGGGATGAGGTCGACACCGACTTCGATATCACTTCGCTCGAGTTCCTCGGTGCCTCGCATGCGTTCACGCCGTCCTTCGGCGAAGGGCGCGAGCTGGTCTTCACGTTCGCGGACATCAACCTGCCAGACAGCACCACTGACCTCCTCGGCAGCCAGGGTTTCATCAGCTTCCGTCTGAAGCCGAAAAACGACATCATCGTGGGCGATGAACTGGAGAACACAGCTGGCATCTACTTCGACTTCAACCCGCCGATCATCACAAATACGGTGACGCACGTCGTTGACTTTAGTACAGGTCAGGCGCAGGTGCAGGAACAGGAGCACATGCGACTGCTCCCGAATCCCGCGAACGATGTGTTGAACGCGTTCGTGACCTCCTGGACATTATCGATCCAGGTGCTTACCATGGATGGGCGTAGCATACAAGTGCCAGGCACACCCGCGCTGGATGGCTTCCAACTGGATGTGCGCGCCCTTCCTGCCGGGCTCTACTTTATCAAGACGGACGCAGGCACCGCCCGCTTCGTGAAGCAGTAGCCTACTTCAACACCGCAAGCCGCTCTTCGAGCGCCTTGATCTTCGCTTCCGCGTCGGCCTTCTTCTTGCGCTCGTTCTCCAAAACGGCTGGTGGAGCACCGCTCACAAAACGCTCATTGCCGAGCTTCTTTTCCACGCTGGAAAGGAATCCGCGCAAGTGCGCTAATTCTGCTTCGGCTTTCTTCACCTCGGCCTCGGTATCGAGTTCGCCGCCAAGGTCCACGGCATATTCGGTGGTGCCGACAAGGAAGGTGATCGCGCCTTGAGCCACGGTCTCCACTTCGGCGATGGTGCCCACGTTCGCCAGCTTGCTCACCAACGCCGAAACTGCCGCCCGCATCGGCGCGCGGCCTTTGGCCTGCACATCGATGGCCTCCTTCGGGCTCATGCCCTTCTCATTGCGCATGTTGCGCACGCTCGTCACCAGGTCGAAGGCATGCTGCATTTCTGCGTCCAGCTTTGCGTCGCCTTCGCCGCCCTTCGGCCATGCCGTTATGATAATGTCCTCCCGATCCTTGCGATCGCGCAGCAAGTGCCACACCTCCTCACTGAGGAAAGGCATGAATGGATGCAAGAGCTTCAGCACATCCTCGAAGAGCGCGATGGTCGCTTCGTACGTGGTCTTATCAATGGGTTCGCCCACTCCGCCTACGAAAGCTGGCTTGATACTTTCCAGGTACCAGCTGCACAGATCGTCCCAGATCAACTTGTAGGTCGCCATGAGCGCCTCGCTGATCCGGAACTGATCGAAGAGCCCATCGATCTCCGCAGTACTGCGTGCTATGCGTGAACGCATCCAGGCGACTGCTGCTTCCGACGAAGCAGGTTGTGCTTTGTCAGCGACGCTCCATCCCTTCACCAAGCGGAAGGCGTTCCAGATCTTGTTGCTGAAGTTGCGGCCCTGCTCGCAGAGCGAATCGTCGTAGGGCAGGTCGTTGCCGGCAGGTGAGGTGAGGAGCATGCCCACACGCACGCCATCCGCGCCGAACTTCTCGATCAGCTCCAGTGGATCCGGGCTGTTGCCGAGGCTCTTGCTCATCTTCCGGCCCTGCTTGTCGCGCACGATGCCGGTGAGATACACGTTCTTGAACGGCACTTCATCGCGGTACTCCAGACCCGCCATGATCATGCGCGCCACCCAGAAGAAGAGGATCTCCGGTGCAGTGACCAGGTCGTTCGTTGGGTAGTAGTACTTGATGTCCGCGTTGTCCGGGTTCTCGAAACCATCGAACACGCTGATGGGCCAGAGCCAACTGCTGAACCAGGTGTCCACCACATCCTCGTCCTGCTTGATGCCTGTTGTGCTTTGCCCCGCGGCCTTGAACTGCGCGATGGCTTCCGACTCGGTCCTGCAAACCGCCGCATCGCCCGCATCGTTGTACCACGCCGGTATCTGCTGCCCCCACCACAACTGGCGGCTGATGCACCAGTCGCGGACGTTCTCCATCCAGTACTTGTAGGTGTTCGTGAACTTCTGCGGATGCAATTTAACGCGGCCATCAAGCACGACTTCGAGCGCGGGCTTGGCGAGTTCGCTCATCTTCACGAACCACTGGAGCGAGAGGCGCGGCTCGATCACCGCATCGGTGCGCTCGCTGTAGCCCACCTTGTTCTTGATGTCCTCGATCTTGACCAAGTGGCCCTTCTCCTCCAGCTCCTTCACGATCTTCTTGCGCGCAGCGAAGCGGTCCTCCCCCACATAGAGTTGCGCTGCTGCGCTCAAGGTGCCGTTCGCTTCCAGGATGTCGATGGTCTCCAGCTTGTGCTTCTTGCCGAGCTCGTAGTCGTTCACATCGTGCGCAGGCGTCACCTTCAATGCACCGGTGCCGAACTCACGCTCCACATACTCATCGAAGATGATGGGGACGCTGCGCCCGATCAACGGAACGAGCGCACGCTTACCCTTCAAATGAGCGTAGCGCTCATCCTCGGGATGCACCGCGATGGCGCTATCGCCCAGGATCGTCTCCGGACGCGTTGTGGCGATCGTCACCCATGCGTCCTTCTCCCCTTCAACCGCATAGCGCACATGGAAGAGGCGCGAGTTCACCTCCTTGTGGACCACTTCTTCATCGCTCACAGCGGTGAGGGCGACCGGATCCCAGTTCACCATGCGCTGTCCGCGATAGACCAAGCCCTTCTTGTGCAGATCGATGAAGACATCCAGCACGGCCTCGCTCAACTTCGGCTCCATGGTGAAGCGCGTGCGGTCCCAATCGCAACTGGCGCCGAGCTTCTTCAATTGCTCCAGGATCACACCGCCGTACTTGTCCTTCCAGGCGTGCGCGTGCTCCAGGAACTTCTCACGGCCGATCGCGCTCTTCTTGATCCCTTGTTCCGCGAGCAGGCGCACCACTTTCGCTTCCGTGGCGATGCTGGCGTGGTCCGTGCCGGGCACCCAGCAAGCGTTCTTGCCTTGCATACGTGCACGGCGCACCAGCACATCCTGGATGGTGTTGTTGAGCATGTGCCCCATGTGGAGCACGCCAGTGACGTTCGGCGGTGGGATCACCACCGTGAACGGCTCGCGGCCGTCGGGTACGGAGCGGAAATACCCTTGCTGCATCCACCAGGGATACCACTTGTTCTCCGCAGCGAGGTGATCGTAGTGCTTGGCCAGTTCCATTTCCTAGAATGAGCCGCGAAAGTACCGGTGCCCTTAAGACCGTGCGTGATCCTGCATTCACACGTATGTTCGTATCGACCGGAGCGGTCCGCTGTTAATGTCCTGTTAAGGTCATTCAGGGCTGAAATGCCCCCTCTACTTTCGGCGTACCAAACACGAGAACAACACCTCAACACGCTATGAAAAAACTGCTTCTCTCCCTCGGCCTTGGTGTCGCCATGCTCGGTGCCACCGCACAAACCACCGCGAAACCCGTTGGCGGCAGCGGCCCCATGATGTCCGTTGACAAGGACTCGCATGACTACGGAACCATCCCACAGGGTGCGAACGGTACCTGCGAGTTCGTTGTGACCAACACGGGCGACGCTCCATTGATCATCACCCAGTGCCAGGGTAGCTGCGGTTGCACGGTCCCCAAGTGCGATACCGCTCCCATCAAGCCCGGAGAGAAGAGCACCATCACGGTGAAGTACGATACCAACCGCGTAGGCCCCATCAACAAGAGCGTGACCATCACCAGCAACGCGACCAACTCCCCAAGCAAAGATCGTTACCATCAAGGGCACGGTGGAGGCATCGGCCTCCACGCCCACCTCGCCCGTGAAGGAAGCCAGCCCGATGGCTCCTGTTGAGAAGCACTAAGCTCAACGACACGCGATCTGAGAACAAGCTGGTCACCCACGAACCAACATGAAGAAGACCCTCATCACGGCCTGCCTCGGCCTTTTCGCCATCGGTGTCTCGGCCCAGGAAACCGCGAAGCCCGTTGGTGGCAGCGGCCCCATGATCCAGGTGGACAAGGACGTGCATGACTACGGCACCATCTCCCAAGGTGGCAACGGCGAATGCACCTTCACGGTGACCAACATCGGCGATGCTCCATTGATCCTCACCAATTGCAAAGGCTCGTGCGGATGCACGGTGCCCAAGTGCGATACCGAACCGGTGAAGCCGGGCGGCAAGACGGTGGTGACCGTTCGTTACGACACCACGCGCATCGGTGCGATCAACAAGAGCGTTACGATCAGCAGCAACGCGACCAACGAACCGGAGAAGACCGTGCGCATCAAAGGCACGGTGATCGCCGGGGCGGAACGCCGAGCCCTGCAGGAACGACCCCGCAGTAGTATTTGTTCATCCCGCAAGAAGCCCTTCCCAACGGAGGGGCTTCCTGCTTTCGGGGGATGCGCGATCTTCGTACGCTCGACCGCACAACGCCATGCCTTCCATCTCCACCAAGGGCCTTCAAATGCCCGCCTCACCCATCCGCAAACTCGTTCCGTTCGCCGAGGCGGCGAAAAAGCGCGGCACACAGGTGATCCACCTCAACATCGGGCAGCCGGACATCGCCACACCGGACGTTGCCTTGGAAGCGATGCGCTCGCTCGATCGCAAGGTGATCGAATACAGCCACTCGGCCGGTTTCGAGAGCTACCGAAAAGGACTGGCAGGATACTATGCACAGCACGGCATCCACATTTCGCACGAAGAGATCATCGTGACCAATGGCGGAAGCGAAGCCTTGCTCTTCGGGATGATGGCCTGCTTTGAACCGGGTGATGAGATCATCATTCCGGAACCCTACTATGCCAACTACAACAGCTTCGCCATCGCGGCGGGTGCCAAGGTGGTGCCCGTGCGCAGCAGCATCCAGGAAGGATTCGCGCTGCCACCGATCGGTGCGTTCGAGGCGTTGATCACCCCGCGCACGAAGGGGATCCTCATCTGTAATCCCGGTAATCCGACCGGCTACCTGTACAGCAGGGCTGAGTTGGAAACGCTGCGGACGATCGTGCTCAAGCACGATCTCTACCTCTTCGCCGATGAGGTGTACCGCGAGTTCTGTTACGACGGCGCTACGCACGAAAGTGCGATGACCCTTCCCGGCTTGGAGCAGCATGTGGTGCTGGTGGACAGCGTGAGCAAACGCTACAGCATGTGCGGAGCCCGCGTGGGAGCCTTCATCACGCGCAACAAGGAATTGTACAATGCGGTGATGAAGTTCGCCCAAGCCCGGCTGAGCCCCCCCACCTTCGGACAGATCGCTTCGGAAGCAGCGCTGCGCACCCCGCAACGCTACTTCGACGAGGTGATCACGGAATACAAGCAGCGAAGGGACATCCTGGTCGAAGGCCTTAACACCATCCCCGGTGTAACGTGCCCGAAACCAAAAGGGGCGTTCTACTGCGTTGCCGAACTTCCCATAGACGATTCGGACAGGTTCTGCCAATGGTTGCTCGAGTCCTTCGAGCATGAAGGGCATACCGTGATGATGGCCCCGGCCACCGGCTTCTATGCGGATCCTGCGACCGGCCGCAAGCAAGTGCGCCTCGCTTATGTGCTTGAGCAGGACCAGTTGAAGCTCGCGATCGCCTGTTTGCGGGCAGCGCTGGCCACCTACCCCGGAACCACCGAAGCGGTTGCTGTTGCAGCCAAGGCCACCTCGTAGGTCCGTCTTCCACACCTCCTCGTGGAGGCCTTTCCGATAGGAATGAACGCCGCCGATAGGTCGACGCTGTTCGTCGCAGCGTAACCACGTTCCGTCGATCCGCGTTGAAGCGGGCTGCTTGGGTACCCATACCCAGGCACTTGAACCGGAATACCATGCGATCCAAGCTCATCCTCAGTCTTGCCCTAGGCACCATGCTCGGGCTGCAAAGCGACCCGGCCATGGCACAGGACGGTGCGGTTGCACCGGTCCTCGCTGAGCACCGCTACCGCTTCGCATTGAACAGCGATCTGAGCGAATACACGGAGAAACTGTTCCTGGAGTCCATGCTGGGCTTCGACACGAACATGAAGGTGGCCATCGATCGCAGCGAGCACTACATGAAGGTGCTCACCTACGTACCGGTGGATCCGCAGGCGATCGTATCGCTTGCATCACAGTTCGGCGTGACGCTGGTTCCACGACGCGTGATCACGGAACATGACGGTACCTACATGATCCAAGACTGAGCCCATGGATCCCATGACAACCCAATACCCAATGCACTCCACGATACGCAAGCCCAATGTGATCCTGTGCCTTGTTCCGGCACTGTTCACTTTGATGATCCAAGATCCGATCATGGCGCAAACAGCATCGGACGCGTGCAGTTACGCCGGTGCCAGCCAGTACACGGTGAACACGAGCTGTTCTTACCAAACCTTCGACAAGCCGGGGTCCTTTGGCGCGGATATGAACCCATCCGGCTGTAGCGGGAGCAACAACGACGATGCGTTCGGCTGGTTCACGGCCACGGGTACTTCAACGACCATTACCTACAACCCGGACGATAGCCATAACGCCATCATCCACCTGTTCAGCGGGGCTTGCGGTTCGCTCAGCAACCTTGCATGCGCCGATGCCAACGGAAACGGTGGCAACGAAACGATCACGTACGCAACCACGATCGGAACGAACTACTTGGTGCGGGTCCAGCGCAGTGGAACCAATTCATCCATGGACGGACGCTTGTGCATCTGGTCCGTGCCTCCGCCGCCAGCGAACGATGATCCCTGCGGGGCGACAGCGTTGACACTTGGCTCCAGTTGCACTTTCACCAGCTACAGCAACGTCGGCGCCACTGGCACCAGCGGTATTCCCGCTCCTGGTTGCGGCAGTTACTTCGGCGAGGATGTATGGTTCAGTTTCGTTGCGCCAGCATCGGGAGCAGTGGCGATCCGGACTACGGCAGGCAGTATCACCAACCTGTCCATGGCCTTGTATTCCGCCACGGCGTGCAACGGTACGTTCACGCTGGTACAGTGCGATGCGAACAACGGTCCCGGCAACATGCCTTTCCTCTCGTTCAGCAGTGTCGATCTGGTCGTCGGCCAAACCTATTACCTGCGTGTTTGGGAGTCCGGCGGCGGTACGGGCACCTTCAACCTGTGCGCGAACACGTCACCTACAGCGGGTGTCGGCGAGTGCTTGTACACCCTGCGCATGAACGACTCCCAAGGTGATGGTTGGGGAGGATCCACGGTGAGCGTGCAGATCGGAGCCGGGACCTGTTACCAACTATACCTTGAGCACGGGTGATCAGGACGTGGCCTACTTCAACGTTCCCTCCGGACAACTTGTGCAGGTAAGCTACACCGCTGCTGGCGGAGCACAAGGGGAGATATCCTACTTCTTTCACCTTGGAGCGGGACTGTTGTATGAAGACGGTCCAACGCCAGGAACCGGCTTGCGCTATGCGAACTTCGCCACATGCACTCCGCCATCACCTCCGGACAGCGATTGTTGGGGCGGGGCATCGATCTGCAGCTCCCAACAGATCAACGACACTCCCAGCCACAATACGGGGGTCAAGACCGATCTCACCGGTGACAATCGGGGTTGCCTCGGCGCAGAAGAACGGCAAGGCACTTGGTACGTGTTCTCTCCTTCAGCGAGCGGCACCATCGAGTTCACCATTGCGCCGGCCGACCCGGCCAACGATTATGACTTCGCTGTTTGGGGTCCCTACGCTTCCGCTGTTTGTCCGCCCTCAAGCGCGCCTTACCGCTGCAACTACAGCGGCACCCCGGGCAACACGGGCTTGTCCACCGCCGCCAGCAATGACTCCGAGGGTGCAGGTGGTTCGGTGTGGTCCAACGAGATGACCGTGACCACGGGTCAGATCTACGTGCTCTACATCAGCAACTTCTCGCGCAGTGGTTTGTCATTCACCTTGTCGTGGCAACTCACCAATGGTGCCAGCCTCGATTGCACCTTGCTCCCGGTCGAGCTTACCGCATTCGACGGCCAGCCGCGTGACAAGGACGTGCTGCTCAACTGGACCACTGGTAGCGAACTGAACAGCTCCCATTTCAATGTGGAACGATCAATCGATGGAATTTCATTCACCCCCATCGGTATGGTCGCTGCCCAAGGCAACACGGGCACCGTCTCGCATTATGGATTCGTGGACCCACAACCAGCCATCGGTGTGAACTACTACCGCTTGGAGCAAGTGGATACGGATGGCAACACCAAGATCTCCGAAGTGGAAGCTGTTGTCTTCCGCAGGCTGGTGAGCACAGGTGCTCCTTACCCCAATCCTACCATGGACCGTATCAATCTCGACATGGTCGTTGGAGCCGATCGGGACGTTCTGATCACAACGATGGATGCGAGCGGTCGAACCGTGCGTACGGAACGGATGCGATTCGCGGCCGGCGAGCAGCGCTACCAAAGTTCCGTGGCCGGGTTGGACTCTGGATGGTATGAACTGCTCATGACGTTCGACGATGGGGAAGTGCTCCATACGGGACGATTCATGGTCCAATAGCGGATACTGAAGTCGCAGAACATCGAAGCCGGCAGAAACCCGGCTTCGATGTTCTGCGAAATGTGGGAGGTGTTCGCTGCACAGGAATTTTGAACATTGCCGTCCTGGGGAGACAACCTATTGTGCGCCAGTACGTCCCTACCCCAAGGACTTGGTATGCACTTTTTGGTTTGACGCTTGGAATGTTAACTTGGTCACGCCTTGTCCTCGCGGAACGTGCCCAAGTTCGGCCCGGATGGGAACAATAAGTTGATCGCAATGAAAAGGATCCTCGGTTTTCTAGCCGTTGCGTTGCTCTCCTTGGGCCTTGCGGCGCAGGAGCCGGTGGTGCGTACGTTCTACACAGCCGCCGACATTGATGGCCACGGACAAAAAATGGCCTATGTGGCGATCCTTGCTCTCGACCCCGAGTGCGGGATTGTCCTTTGATGGCAGCAGGTTGAAGGTGCGTACGAAAGCCGCACTGAGCGACCAGGATCTTCTTACGGCCCTGAACAGTACGAACACCGGGGTTTACCAACTGGGACCCCTTCCGGTGCGCATGGGAGTGGGCGGTACGATGCCCGTCCGCATGGATACGGGTGATCCAGCCGGTGATGACGCACGTTATGCCGCGGCGAAAGCCGCTTGGATAGTCGCCCATCCTGATGCGTACGAGCAGATGATCGCACCATCCCTGTCTCCCACCGCGCAACCGCAAAAACAGCACTGAACCATGGGAACGAGCGCTGCCCTCGGCCGAAAGTTCCTGCTGCTGGCGTTCCTTATAGGATCGATCGAGGGAAGGACGCAATGCGGGAATGACAACACGCTATACAATGTGGCCGCAACGCCAGGTTGTCCGGGGAGCACCACGGTAGGCTGTGTCTGGGGTGGAGAGTACGTGTTGGTGAACGTGGTGGCCGGTAACACCTACACGTTCAGTACGTGCGGAGCGACCTGGGACACGCAGATCACTCTGTTCAACAACACCGGCGGTGCATCGCTCGGTTACAACGATGATGGTTGTGGCCTTCAAAGCACGATCACGTGGACCGCGACCTTCACCGGCCAGCTGCGAGTGCTGGTGGACCAGTGGACCTTGTTCGTTCCGTGCGCCTCCAACACGACTTGCGCTGGTCTTACCATCTCTTGCACCCCAGGTACTCCGCCGACCGGTGATTGTGTGTACGTCCTGAACCTTTACGATAGCTGGGGGGATGGCTGGGGTAGTTCGAACGTCGGCATCAGCACGGACGGCGGCGTGACCTTTACCTATTACTCTGTCACCGGTTCGACCTTCTCTGTTCCCATCGGCGTGAACATCGGCCAAACGGTCGTCCTATCCTATAATAACAGTGGCACCTTCCAAGGTGAGAATTCGTACAATTTGACGTTGGGTGGAAGCGCGTTGTTCAGTGCTGGACCAAACCCCACTGGTGGATTTGTGTACGGTGCGGTGGTAACCTGTCAGCCCCCCCCCTCCCCACCCGAAGATTGTATCGGTGCCATCACGATCTGCAACGATCAGAGCTTCAATAACAACACGTCGAACACGGGCAATATCGCGGATTTAAGTGCGGCCAACTATGGTTGTCTCATGAGTGCGGAGCGTCAGGGCACTTGGTACATCTTCTCGCCAGCCACCAGCGGATCCATCGGTTTCGCCATCGATCCTGTTGGACCCGACGATTACGACTTCGCCATCTGGGGGCCATATCCTAACGGTACGGTGCCATCAACGATCTGCCCGCCGAGCGCCGCTCCGATACGCTGCTCCTTTGCCAGTGGCCCCAGTACGTTCGCCGCTACGGGTGACTACGACACAGGCTTGAGCGCGGTGTACGCCAATCCGACACCAGCCGATTCGGAGGATCCGACGGGAGATGGCTGGGTTCAGGGGATCAACGTGATCGCCGATCAAGTGTACTTGATGTACATCAGCAACTTTGATGAGAGCGGTTTGGAATTCTCCATGGACTGGGCCCTGGCCAATGGGGCCACGCTCGATTGTACCGTGCTGGCCGTGGACCTTACCAACATGGGGGCCACCTCGGTGGAACAGGGCATTGTCGTGGATTGGACCTCCCACAGCGAGCACAATAGCAGCCACTTCCTGCTGGAGCGTTCCGTGAACGGAACGGACTTCTTCCACCTTGCACGATTGGAAGCCCAAGGCAATTCAGCAACGACCACGAGCTACTCCTTCCTGGATAGCGCCCCCATGTACGGGACCAACTACTACCGGCTGCAGCAAGTGGACAACAGCGGCTCACAGGTCCCCACCCAAGTGGTTAGTGCTCAGCACGCCAAGGTTGGGCTGGAACCCGTCCTGGTCCCGAACCCGGCTGGCGACCTGAGCACCGTGGTGTTCCAATCCGGCAGCGATGGGCTTACAAGGGTCGAACTGGTTGACAACCGGGGACAGGTGGTGAAGGAATGGACGGTCTCCGCGACCAAGGGAACCAACCGCTTCGGTCTCTCGCTGGCCGCTGTGGATGCGGGCTCCTATCTGGTGCGCATCAGCACCACAGGCGGGGTTTGCACCCAGACCCGCTTGGTGAAGTTCTGAACTGATCGGCAACCTTGGGACAACCCTTCGTCTAAGTGACGGAAGGTGGTTCTTGCGTGCTGCTGAAGGGGTCAGGAGCAATAGCTGGAACAACTTCAGGCCTGCAAGCGTTGTATTGTACCATTATATTTCGAGCCTAACCCATATCCTACGTGATCATGAACCTGCGTTACCCAGCCTTCATCGCCTTTGCGATGGTGACCCTCTTGGTTCGTTCACAAGCGCCCAGCTTCATTTTCTTCGGGTCCGTGACACCGGTCGATCGGTCCTCCTCCAAGCACATCATCGAGGCCGTGAAGAACGTGGACCCCACAGCAGAGGTGTTCCACTCCGATGACATGACCATCCTCCAGGTCCGCTCCACGAGCAACATGGGGGAAGCGTTCTATCGCAGTGCCATTGAAACCACGGGCGTTCAGTTGCTCCCCGGAACACGCACCGCCGAGGAACTCGGGTTGAACAATGTGAACCCAAACGGGCCTCCCGTCTTTGTGTTGACCGGCGACCCAGCTGCGGACAAGGCACGCTACGAAGCTGCGGTTGCGCAGTGGAACATTGCGCACCCGGATCAGCCCATTGGTACCGCCATTCATTTGCGCAACGGACAGTAAACGCAACCCATGATCAGACTTTCCTCGCTCCAAGTCCTGCTCACGTTCGCACTGTTGTCGGCCTCCGACGCTTTGCGCGAGGTTGTTTGACAGCGACACTTTTGCCCCGATGGCAATCCATGGGAAGTGCGACAGTGCCACCCCAACAACACTTGGCAAGAACGTGACCACAACGGCTGGTACCTTGGCCCGTCGTTGCCTTAGGCAACATCTTCTCGCCGGTGGGCAATGTGAACCTGTACGGTACGACTGTGGTTGCGGCCAACTGCATATTACCGGCCTGGGAGTTCGGTTCCAAACGTGGTTAACACCCGGGTCTTACGGTCGGGCAAACCGTCACATGGCCCGGTTTCCCCTGGCATACGATTCTGCTATTAGTGGCCCTGGCCTGGGGCCACGCACGGGCAGCCCTGGCGAGCGCAGGCGGCTTTGACGTGCGTGAACTACGTCGTACTGGTCAACCCGCTTCTGCAAGTGGTTTGCTATTGAGCACGTTCACGTTACCACCGCACCCTTCGATGCCGCAACGGAACAGGAATTTCTGGGTGCAACAGCCCATTGTTCGGTTTGCCCAGCCACCTTCAAGCTCCTATCTGCGCAGGAGAGTACTTCCCTTACTACATGTGCGCGGGTCAGACTTACACTTTCTCGCTTTGCGGGTCTCTTGCTGCGTGGAACTCCAACATCTCCATCACCAATGGATGGACCGCTCTTGCCACAGGATATCCCAGTCCGGCATTTGATGACAATAGTTGTGGAGCACCGTCACAACATGCGATCATTTCGTTTTCGCCGCAGGCATCCAACACATATAACATCCGTGTTTTTGCGGACCCTTGTGCCACCAATTCTGGTTTGTGCGGATCGATGTTCGTGCAGTGCGCACCAAACCCTACACCACCGCTAAACGATACGCCAACCAACGCTACCGCGCTACCCTTTTCGCAATCGTGCAATTTCGCGAATGGCTCCAATGTCTATGCGACCACATCCGGCCGGCCCAATCCGGCCAATTGCGCTGCGGTGCCGTGGCGTCGGCCTCTGGTTCTTACGCGGGTCTCGATGTGTGGTTCACCTTTCCGGTTGGTGCCGCAGGAACGCTGAGCATTCAAACTCAGTTGGCGAGTTCCCCAACATTGCCGTGGCAGTTTACTCTGGCACTCCGGGGTCGCTGACCCAAGTTGCGTCCGGGGCGGGCGCGGCTGCTCATGCAATGATGATTCCAGCACGGGTATCTTGAACCCATTCGTGAGCCTAAGCGGATTGCCCCCTGGGCTCTATTACATCCGGGTCTGGCCTACTTTCTGGTTTGCAAAACATGGGGACCTTCAAAATTTGTGCCTACGAGCCCGTGCCCCTCCCAATGACGACCCGTGTGGTGCCATTGTGCTTCCTGTTCCGGCGGCTTGCTCGCCAACCGGTGCCAGCACGGAGAATGCCACCATTTTTGGCCGGATTGAACCCGGCCCACCCTGCGGAGGCCCTGTTGCTGGAGGCGACGTCTGGTTCCAAGTGACCATGCCGCCGACCGGCTCCATGACCATCAGCACCACTGCGGGGGCGGTGACCGATATGAGCATGGAGGTGTTCACCTTCACCGGTACGGCCTGCGCCCCTACCCTTGACCAGCGTGGGATGCGCAACCAGCAAATGGCGCGAGCCAGATGCCCCGCATGATCGTGACCGGTACCAACGGTACGGTTTACTTGGTGCGGCTTTGGAGCCCGACAACCACTACCGGGACCTTCAGTATTTGTGCGTTCCAGAACAACCCACCTCCCAACGACAATCCCTGCGGTGCCATTGCCCTTACTGTGAACACGGGTTGCATCTACCCGTCACCCTTCACCACCGAGTATGCAACCCTCACTGGCAGCCCTGGTCTTCCCGGTTGTGGCGGAACCCCCAACGACGATGTGTGGTTCACGGCCGTGGTTCCTGCCAGTGGCCAGCTGCAGCTCAGCACGGACGACTTCGGGATCACCAATGCTGCCATGGCCTTGTACACCGGGGCCTGCGGTTCGCTGAGTTTGGTGGCCGGTAGTTGCCAAACAGGCGGTACGGGCATGCCTCAACAGACGGTGGCTTTGCCTGCTGGAACCACGGTCTACATCCGTGTATGGCGCGAGGCTGGCAACGCAGGTACATTCCTGCTCTGTGCGCGAAACCCGCTGAACCCAACGGGTTGTTATTTCACGCTGAACATGGCGGACGCTGCCGGTGATGGCTGGAACGGCGGCTTCTTAACGTTGGATGTCGGGGGCGTACAGACCAATTACACCGTAACGGGCTCCACGGCGTTCATCACCTTCCCGGCTACTACCGGACAGGTCGTGACGTTCTCGTACACGCCGGCTGGCGGCTTCCAGAACCAGGTTTCCTTCAACGTGTTGGCGAACAATGGATTCTCGTTGTTCGCGAGCGCTTCACCGCCCTTGACAGGTGTCAACTACGGTTTCACCGTCAATACCACGTGCAACGTCCCTCCTTCGCCCATTTCCGATTGTTTGGGTGCGTTCGAGGTCTGTTCGAACCAGAACATCAACCTGGCCCCTTCCAGTGGTGGTAACGTGGATGACCTGACGGCCGTGAACCGTGGTTGTCTTTTGGGCGGGGAAACACAAGGAGCTTGGTTCAGGTTCCGGGCGAGCGTTGCAGGTAACTTGGCTTTCTCGATCAACGTGACCGGCGGAACAGATTACGACTTTGCCGTGTGGGGTCCATACAGCACTGCTCCTACATGCATTCCTCTCGGTCCTCCCGGTCCTCCTATTCGTTGTTCCTGGTCGGCGTTGCCGACGAGCACCGGGCTCAACTACACGGCACTGGATGCCACCGAAGGTGCCGGTGGCGATGCCTGGGTCAGTGATATTCCGGTGGCCCTTGGCGACCAGTTCCTGCTTTACGTGGACAACTGGACGAACAACTCCACGATATTCAACCTGGTATGGAACAACCAACCGCCCAACCTGCTTGATTGCTCGCGACCGATCGCACGAACTCAGGTGTGAACTACTACCGTCTGGAACAAGTGGACATCACCGGCGAAATGGCTCTCTCCGAAGTAGTGACCGCTGTGTACAAGGGAGGCCGTATCCAGTTGAACGTCTATCCCAATCCAACCAACGGAAATTGTGGATGGCCATGGAAATGCCAACTGAAGGTGCCGCGACGTGGAAGGTCATGGATGCCAGTGGGCGTATCGTGCGCACCGGACGCAGTTCCGTGGGCGAGGGCATGAACCAGGTGGAGATCGATCTGGCGGGAGTGGACCAAGGCAGCTACGTGGTGGAACTGATCGGCTCTGAAGGCACACCGCTCGGTACCGCGCGTTTTGTCCGACAATAGGGATCCATCCGGAACAGTGCGTCGGTGGCGCAAGTGCTGGGAACCGCATGGTACTCCTAATGCGAACATGGCCCGATCTTCCGTCCTGAAGGTTCTGCTCGCGTTATCCTGCGTATTCGGTGGTCATTGGCTTTACGCCCAACCTTGCAATCTTGCCTTCACAGGCACAACCCAGGTGGCAGCCGGAGCTTGGGGCGCGGCAACAGTGCCCCCGACCACCACCGTTGTAAGGAACCTCACCGTTGCCTCCGGGTCCACCACCCCGGTGAACGTTAATCCTTGTAGTGGTGCGTTCTTGGGGCTGAACCCAGTGGTGTCCGGTCCGTATGTGGCGCCAGGCACGGTGTTGAGCACTGCCCCCTGCCCGGGAACACTGAGCCTACCTGCCACTGCGGGGGATGGCGTCACGTTTGCCCCCCACACGTTCACGCTCCCGCAATGGGGCTATGCTTACCCACCACTCGATGCAGGCCAAACCGGGCTTGCCGGCGGCAACCAGAACTGCTCCGTTTGTCCCGCAACCTTCCAAGCGACGATCATCTGCGGGGCAGTATTTCCCTTACTACATGTGCTTCGGGCAGACCTACACCTTTTCCTTGTGCGGTTCTGCTGCTTGGAACTCCAACATCACGTTAACCACCAACACGGGTGCCACACCAGGCACGATCCTCGCGAACGGATTTCCGCAATTCAATGAGGATGGATGTGGAACCACCGGTGGCCATGCCATCCTTTCGTTCATACCCGCCGCCACTGGAACTTACTACGTGCGCATCTACAACAACCCGTGCGTGGTGAACGCTCTGCTGTGCGGCACCCTGAACGTGCAGTGCGCACCCAATCCACCGCCACCGCCCAATGACGAACCGGTGAACGCGATCGCGATCCCTCCATCCACGGCTTGCAATTTCATCAACGCCACGAATGCGTTCGCCACAAGCACGAGCGGGGTGGCACCACCCGATCTGTGCGGCGCTGGTTGCTCCGCCGGCACGGGTTCCTATGCTGGGCTCGATGTCTGGTTCAGCACGGTCGTAAGCGCCGCTGGAACTCTCAGCGTTCAAACCCAGTTGGTCACGTCGCCCAATATCTCGGTTTCCGTTTATTCCGGTACACCGGGAGCATTGACCCCGATCGCTGCATGTTACTGCAACGATGACTCCAGTCCCGGCGTGCTGAACCCCTACATCACGCTCAGTGGCTTGGTCGCTGGAAGCACGGTCTACATCCGGGTGTGGTCCAATTCCGGCCTCGCCAATATGGGAACCTTCCGCATCTGCGCATACGAACCCGTTCCGCCACCGAACGATCAACCTTGTGGAGCGATCGTGTTGCCAGTAGCTGCGGCTTGTTCGCCACAAGGAGCTACCACGGAGAACGCAACACCCAATGCGGTCGGCTTCACCGCACCCGTTCCAGGATGTGGAACGCCAGTGCAGGGAGGATATCTGGTTCCAGGTCACGATGCCTCCTTCGGAATCCATGACCATCAGTACCGCAGCGGGTTCATTGACCGACATGGCGATGGAGGTGTACTCGTTCACGGGTACTGCCTGTGCGCCGACCTTGACCCCGGTGGGATGTGCCATTGGCAATGGTGCCAGCCTCATGCCACGCATACTCGTGGCAGGTGTCGGTACGAACGGCAATGTTTACCTGGTCCGGATTTGGAGCCAGGTGTCCGTCTTCGGCACCTTCAGCATTTGCGCCTACGAGAACTTCCCACCGCCGAACAACGAACCTTGTGGGGCCATCGCCTTGCCCGTGAGCACGGGATGTGTGTTCCCACCTCCGTTCACTACCGAGAACGCAACACAAACCTTGGTGCCCGGACTACCGGGTTGTGTTGGTGCTGCTCCAGTGGATGACGTGTGGTTCACCGCCGTGGTTCCCGCCAGTGGCCAACTGCAGATCGACACGGACAACGGCGTGCTGACTGATGCCACGATCGCGGTTTACACCGGCACCTGTGGTTCACTGACCCTCGTTGCGGGGAAGCTGCCAATCAGCCGGAAGTGGTAACGGGGCATTGATGCCCCTATCGAACATTGCGTTGGCCCCTTCACCACGGTGTTCATTCGGATCTGGCACTACACGGGCAATGCAGGTACGTTCCAGATCTGCGCTCGCGATCCGGTCACGCCAACAGGTTGCTATTTCACCTTGAACATGGCCGATAGCGGTGGGGACGGCTGGAACGGAGCCTACGTCCAATTGTGTGTTGGTGGTTCCTGCACCAACTACCAGGTCTTCGGCTCGTTGGCGACCATCACCTTCACTGCCACCATCGGTCAGTTGGTCACCCTCCAGTACGTTCAGAACGGAGCGACGTTCACGAACCAGATCGCCTTCCAACTCCTGGCTAGCAACGGGCTGCTTCTGTATGGGAGCCCAAATCCCTTGGTGGACACTGGAGCGCCGAATTATGGTCTTACGGTCAACCCATCCTGCAACGTACCTCCATCCCCTCCGTCGGACTGCTTGGGGCTTTCACCGTGTGCAACGATCAAGCGATCAGCCAGAACCCCACGAACACGGGCAATGTCTTCGACCTGACACCTGCCAACGACGGTTGTTTGTACGGCGAGCAACAGGGCGTCTGGTTCAGGTTCACCGCAGCCATGGCTGGGAACATCGCCTTCACGATCCAAGTGCCCAACACCACCGACTACGACTTCGCGGTTTGGGGTCCCTACAGTACGCTCACCCCCGCGTGTCCTCCTGTAGGTCCACCTTTGCGCTGTTCGGCATCGGGCGTATATGGGAACACGGGCCTCAATTACACCGCCTTGGATGTGTCGGAGGACCCGTACGGGGATAAGTGGGTCCGCTTCATTCCCACCCTGGCCAACCAGACCTACCTGCTCTACGTGGACAATTGGTAGCGTAACGGGATCGCGTTCGTGATGGATTGGCAGAACCAACCCACGAACATCCTGAACTGCTCCCTTCCCTTGGAATTGATCTCTTTCGAGGCGGTGCCCAAAGCACAACAAGTGGAACTCAAGTGGGCAACCTCCTTCGAATCGAACACGGCCTTCTTCGACGTGGAGCGTTCTGCGGACGGTCGTCATTTCGATCTGTTGGGGACCGTTCCTGCCGCAGGCTTCTCACAGACCTTGGTGGAATACACCTATGTGGACGATGCGCCCATCAAGGGGTGAACTACTATCGCTTGGAGCAGGTCGATGTTTCGGGCGAAAGAACTCACTCCAATGTGGTAACGGCGGTGTACCAGTGGGGACGGATCCATTTGGATGTGTACCCCAATCCGACCAACGGAAACCTGTGGCTGGCCATGGAAATGCCGGCTGAAGGGGCCGCGACATGGAAGGTTCTGGACGCTAGCGGGCGCATCGTGCGTGCCGGACGCAGCTCCGTGGGCGTTGGCATGAACCAGGTGGAGATCGATCTGGGGGGGTGGACCAGGGCAGCTATGTGGTGGAACTGACGGGTGCTGAAGGCACGCCGCTCGGAACCGCCCGGTTCGTGCGCCAGTAAGGGCTCCAACCACAGGTAACCCAGCGGTCCGTTTTCGGGTTATTTTCTTTTGGAAAACCTATGGGGTACGTGGGCGACGGCATGGAAGGATCTCGCCTTACTTTAGACCACCATTTGCCCCAATGGGGCTATTGCATTGAAAGCACGAACTCTTATGCGTCCACCGTGTTCAAGCAATAACGTACCCCAAAAGAGCGGTCAATATCTACGGCCATGAAACAGTTCCTCGGAAAGTTGGCCTTGGCAGCGGCGATGTTGTTCGCATCCCATCCTGATGTGCATGCTCAATGCAATGGAACACCGGTGACCGGACCAACGGCTATGTGTCCACTACGGCGACAACGACCAAGTTGAGCCCACGCTTACTGCGGTTGCTTCCACGGCTGGCTGGGTGATCGGCATGGCGGTGGTGGGAAACGGCCTATCCCAGAGCCGGCACGACCATTACCGGAGTTGGTGCGGGTACGCTCACGATGAGCGCGGCCGCGACCGGCTCATTGCGGGACTGGCCATCTCGAACTACACCCCCGTCCCCAGGCCGGATGGGCCGCAGCCACGGTTCCTGCGAACACCATGGTCCGCAAGAACGTCACGACCACACGGGGTCTCCACGACCACCATGCGGCATGCACTGGGGCGGCATTGGTCACCCCGGCACGCCATCACTGGTCTCAATGTTGCTCCGGGCACTACGATCCTCCTGGTCGTCGCTGCGCAACGATACGTTGAGCCAGCCAGCCTGGCAACCGGCACCTTCATCGATGACCAATTTCACGCTACCCAGCCTGGCCGAACAACTATCCACCGGATGTTGCGGGGACCGTCAGGCCCCGCTTGCACAGAATTGTTCGGTATGCCCCGCCCTTTTCACCGGCACTCTTTGTGCGGATGAATACGTGAACTACTACATGTGCCCGGGCGAGTGTACACGATCAGGATGTGCGCAACCGGGGTGACCTGGAACAGCACGTTGAGCATAACGAACCCGGCCACTGGCTTCACCGCCGCCGGCGGCTTTGACACCTTCGATGATGATGGCTGCGGAACTCCTTCCGGCCACGCCTCGGTGGTGTATTCACCAGGCAGGCGCGGGCGCCATCTATTCCATTCGCCTGTTGCGGAACAATGGCAGCGGTAATTCCTGCCTCATAGACCACACGGCCTGTGGCACCATTTCCATTACCTGCTCGCCTGCTCCTCCCCTCCTCTGAACGATAATCCATGTGGGGCGATCCCGCTTCAGGTGCCACCGGAAGCGGTTCTTCGTCCTTCTCCGGTGCCACCACTTCATGGGCTACGGCCACCGGGTCCGCCCGCGGACCTGCGTGTGGTTCCTATTGGGGGTGATGTGGTTCACTTCCGTTGTTCGGCAAATGGCCTAGCCATCCAAACCAGCCATGTGGGTGCGACCAATCTTGCCATGGCCGCCTACTCCGCAACTGGCGCTTGCCCATCCACACTCTCCTTGAGCCTGATAAGCTGTAACGACAATTTGCTCACCGGTACGGCCAACCAGCCCTACTTGCTCATACCGCCAGCGTTCGCGGGCCAAACGATCTACATCCGGGTATGGCCGGAGAGCGGAGCCGTGAACGGTGGCACCTTCGAGATATGCGCCTACAACCCGACGCCACCGCCCAATGACAATCCCTGTGGCGCACTTCCGGTGCTTGTGGATGCCGGATGTAGCACCGTAACGAGTACGAACCAGAACGCAACGGCAACAGCTGGCATACCCGCACCCGGCTGTGGTGGTGCAGCGCCCTACAATGATGTATGGTTCACGGTAACGGTACCAGCCGTTCCGGTCGGTTCCGGCGTGATCATCAATACCGCGAGCCCAACGCTGAACAATGCAGCAATGGCGGTTTACACCGCGAGTTCCTGCGCGGCGGGTTATGCCCTGGTTGCGTGCAATGATCCCGCTGTAGGGATGCCAGCCATGCAGGTCAATCAGAACGGTACGACCATCGTGGCGGGCACCGTGCTGTACGTCCGCGTGTGGAACAAGAACGCGTTGTTCGCCAATTTCACGATCTGCGCAACGCCCACCTTCCCGCCCGCCAACAACGATCCGTGTGGTGCGATCGCGGTGCCGGTGCAGCATGGTTGCATCTTCGATAATTTCACGAACACCAACGCAACCACCACCGCAACCGTGCCCGCCCCCCTAGTTGTGGCGTTGCCACCAACGATGTGTGGTTCACGGTCCAGGTTCCCAACCCCTTCGTTGCGCCGGCCAGCCTGATCATTGACACCGATGACTTTTTCGCTCACCGATGGAGGCATGGCCGTTTATCGCATCGCCTCGGGTTCCTGCCCAGGCACGCTTGGCTCTTACACAACTCAGTTGCCAACTGGTAGGACCGGTTCCGGCCGGAAACCCGATGCCGCAAGTGAGCCTTGCTGCGGCTTCCCTGGTTCCGGGCGAAACGCTCTACGTGCGTGTTTGGCGTCAGTCAGGTACCGATGGCACCTTCCAGCTGTGCGCCCAGCGTAACGATCCGTTCGAACCTGTTGCAACTTCATTCTTCGAATGAATGATACTGCTGGCGATGGCTGGGGTGGAAGTTTCGTGACGGTATGCGTGAACGCGGTCTGCACCAATTATTCGATCATCGGTTCCACCGGGTCCATCAGCTTTGGTGCAGTGCTCGGGGACGTCATGACCATCGGCTACACCGCTGCGGGCGGTTTCCAGAACCAGATCTCCTACCAACTCACGGCTGCCAATGGTGGTATTCTCTTCAGCAGTGGTTCACCGCCCGTCGTAGGTCCTTTCATCTTCGCTCTCACGGTGAACGCTCCGTGCAATCTCCCTCCGGCCCCGCATGAGGATTGTGTCGGGGCTGTGTTCATTTGCGAGAATACGGCGCAATCCGCCAACCCACAGAACACAGGTGCGGTTGCGGACCTGAACACAGGCAATCGGGGCTGCCTGATCACCGATGAGCGCCGCGGTGTATGGTATGCCTTCCAAGTCTCCGCCCCAGGACAGATCGGATTCACGATCAACCCATTCCCATACGGTGTTTCGGATTATGATTTCGGCCTCTGGGGACCCTTACCCATCGATCACCTGTCCACCGAATACGCTTCCACTCCGCTGTTCATGGGCCGACGGTCCCTCTTTGACCGGCTTGAATTGGGTGGCGACGGATGTGACCGAAGGGGTTTTCGGGGATAGTTGGAACCAGTACATCACGGCTGCGGTCGGAGATGTCTACATCCTCTACGTTGACAATTGGTACATGACAGGATTCGCCTTCGACCTCACCTTCCAGTACCAACCCAACTGTGGCACGCCAGGCTTCCCTCCTTGTGCCTCCATCAGTTGCACCTTGCCGGTGGAATTCCTCGGTCTCAATGGAGAGCGGTCAGGGTCTGCCGTGGCATTGGAATGGTCCACTGGAAGCGAATCGAACAGCTCCCACTTCATCGTGGAACGCTCGAAGGACGGCACCAATTTCCAGCCGATCGGCCGGGTGGAAGCGCAGGGCTCCTCCAACACCTTCACTGCGTACGATTTTGTCGACCGTTCACCGTCCGCGGGTGTCAACTACTATCGACTGAAGATCACGGACCTGGATGGAAGTTCGCTTCCGTCCAACACCGTGGCCGTCAACTTCCGCTCGGGTGAACTACCGATCCAACTCTACCCGAACCCTGCGAACGATGTGCTCATGGTCAGCAGCAGTTCCATAGCCGGTCATGCGCTGCAGTGGCGCATCCTCGACGCAAGCGGGCGGATGGTGAGCGGCGGCAACGCGGCGGCACTCGATGATTCCGGGCAGCTGGCGATACCCGTTCGCGATCTGGAAGCTGGTAGCTACTTCTTCGAGTTGAAGGACGTGGATGGAGGATCGCGCGGCAACGCACGGTTCGTGAAACAGTGACCACTCGTCACAGCGTTCGTGGGCGATCCACGATGTGGGCGAAACGTGACCGTGTGATGGATCGTTCCGAGCGAATGAGCATGGCAAAGGCCGCGATGGTGCTTTGCGCCTGTCTGCTGGCCACTGTCAGCGGCAACGGGGCGCTACGACCGGTGTTCGCCACCTACACTTTCGGACTCACCCTTACCACAGGCATGAACAACGAACTCTTCACGCTCTTTGTGGTCAAGGAGTTCGAAGGCCGCGTTCTCGCGAACGAGCCCGTGACGCGCGGCCAGTTCGTCCTGCAAGCCCAAGGCGGTGTTCCCAGCAACGCAAACCCCGATGGTGCGAACCTCTTCCGCAAGTATGGTGTGAACAGCTGTCTGCCACCGGCGGAAATGGGCAACGGCCGCATCGTGATGACCGATTGCGGCGTGTTCGACGACCTCTGGAAACTACGCTTCTGGGAATATCCGTTCCGACAGGCCGAGGGTGTTCACCCCGGTAACGGCTGGGCGGAAACCCCGAATGCTCCGAGCCCACGACAAATGCTCCTGCTCGCCGACTACGGCATGTTGTACATGCACAGCATGGTCAAGGGCGAAGATCTGTTCCGCCTTCTCCGCGACATGGGGGACGAAGAATGGGTGGACAACTACCGTAAGGGGTATTGATCAGGATGGACCCGGACCTGTCGCTCTTCCATGCATTGCGCGAAGGCGATCGTTCAGCGCTGGGACGTGGGATCACGCTGATCGAAAGCGAACGAGAAAGCGATCTCCTGCGCGCACGTGTCCTGGTGGAGCGCTGCCTTCCTCATGGTGGAAGATCATTGCGCCTCGGCATCACGGGAATACCCGGAGTTGGCAAGAGCACGTTGATCGACGCGCTGGGAACGTGGATGATCGATAAGAGGCATCGGGTGGCTGTGCTCGCCATAGACCCCAGCAGCGCACGCACGGGCGGGAGCATACTCGGTGACAAAACGCGCATGGAACGTTTGGCAGTGAAGGATGCTGCCTTCATTCGTCCCACCCCGGCAGCTGGCAATCTCGGCGGAGTTGCACGCCGCACGCGTGAATCCATCGCTCTCTGTGAAGCAGCCGGCTACGATCGCATCATCGTTGAAACCGTGGGAACGGGCCAGAGCGAACTGGATGTGGACCATCTCACCGACCTGAACCTGCTCCTGTTGATCGCGGGAGCCGGCGATGAGCTGCAGGGGATCAAACGGGGCATCATGGAAGTTGCGGACGTGATCGCCTTCACCAAAGCAGAAGGTGATGCGCGCATGCGCGCTGAAGCTGCTCGCCGCGATCTGCGCAGCGCGATTTCCCTGCTCCCGTTGAGGCCAAGTGGTCGTTCCGCGGAACTGCTGCTCACCAGCGCCATCAGTGGCGAAGGGATCGCGGAATTGGGCGATCGCATCGAACTGTTGCGGGCCGCTGACCATGCCTCCGGTTACCAAGAGGAGCATCGACGTGCGCAAAACCTGCACTGGATGGACCAAGCGGTGCTCCACGGCTTGCGCGACCTGTTGAAGCACGATCCACGCTTGACGAAGTTGATACCCGCGTTGCACGCGGAAGTGCTTGCCGGTGCGAAGAGCCCCTTCGCCGCTGCGGACGAAATACTGGCTCTCTTCAGAACAGACGGCGCACCTCGTCCTTGATCACCACCAACGCTTCTTGGGATGGTGTGTGCGAAAGTCGCGCGGTGCTCTCGAAGATCCCGCGGCTCAGTTCAGTGGCCGATGATGAGGTACCGATCTGCTGGTAGCTGAAGTTCACCAGCCGGATCGTCTCTTCCTTGGCCTGCTTCACCTTGGCCCAGGCACGGTCGCTCATGTAGATCTGTTGCGTCACGTTGTGCTCGTACTCCTCGCGTATGGTCGAGACGAGCGCGGCATGCAGGTCACCTGCATCCATACGGCTCGTATGCACACGCAACACCAGCGGCCCCGGCTGGATCCGCTCCAGGAGCAGTGTGATGCGTTCATATGCCTGCAAGCGCAGCGGAAGCACGTGCTTGTGGTCGTCCTTCTTCAGTTCCAGCATCCGCTCGCTCGTGCGCGCACCCATGAACTGCTTGATGAGATAGAAGGCGGTGAGAAAGACCACCAACGAGGGGAGCACGGCTACCAGGACCTGTACAATTGGATCGTTCATCGTGGATAAAGCGGTGGACGAATATCGGGAACCTGACCGGCAAGCGCCGGAACGGCCTTGTTTAGCTTCGCCCCCGTTCATCATGCACCTATCGCCCGTCGTCAAAGCCATTGTAGAACCCGCCACCTTGCTGATGGCCCGCCGTTGTCGCGAATTGCGCGCACAAGGCCGGGACATCATCGATCTGAGCTTGGGAGAACCCGACCACGACCCACCCGCTTTTGCACTGGAAGCGGCCCAAGAAGCCCTGCGCGGCCCCTGGCACAAGTACACGCCGGTGAACGGCTACGCCGATGTGCGCCAGGCCATCGCGAACAAGTTCAAGCGGGACAACGGATTGGAGTACACCGCCGACCAGGTGGTGGTGAGCACCGGTGCCAAGCACAGCATCATGAACGTGGTGATGAGCTTGTGCGGACCCGGTGACGAGGTGGTGATCCCCGCGCCCTATTGGGTGAGCTATTCCGAGCAGGTGCGTTTGGCCGGTGCCAAACCGGTGATCGTATCAAGCACGTTGGAAGAGGATTGGAAACCGCCGGTGGAGCGTATCGCCGCAGCCATCACGCCGCGGACGCGCTTGCTCATGTTCAGTTCGCCGTGCAACCCGAGTGGATCGGTCCTTTCACGCAAGGAGTTGGAATCGCTGGCGGAAGTGGTAGCGAAACACGAAGAACTGTACGTGATCGCCGATGAGATCTACGAGCACATCGTGTTCGAGGGTGAGCATGTGAGTTTCGCGTCGCTGCCCGGCATGGCCGAGCGCACCATCACCGTGAACGGATTGAGCAAAGCCTTCGCGCTCACCGGCTGGCGCGTAGGATACATCGGCGCACCGTTATGGATCGCGCAGGCATGCACAAAGGTTCAGGGACAATTCACCTCGGGTGCCAACAGCATCGGACAACGCGTTGCAAAAGCATGTGTGGAAGCGGACCCTGCGTTCGTCAAGGGCATGCGCGCTGATTTCCTACGTCGCCGGGACCTCACACTTGCGGCGTTGAGCAAGATCCCCGGTTGGCGCTGCAATGTGCCGCAAGGTGCCTTCTATCTCCTACCGGATGTGCGCTCTTCCATCGACGGAAAAACGATCAAGGGATCCGTGGACCTCAGCCTCCATCTCTTGGACAGCGTTGGTGTCAGCCTCGTGGAAGGCCGCTCCTTCGGTGCCGAAGGAACCTTACGGATCAGCTACGCCACCAGCGATGCCAAGCTGGTGGAAGCCATGGATCGCGTGGCCAAGGCCGTGGCGCAACTCGGCAGTGCATGAGCACGATCGCTTCCTTCCTGCAGAAGGCGGAGAAGACCACGGTGATCGTGGTGGGCGATGTGATGGTGGATGCCTATCTCTGGGGAAGGATCGATCGCATTTCGCCGGAAGCACCTGTGCCGGTTGTGCAGGTCACCGAGCGCAGTGCGCGTTTGGGTGGTGCAGCCAATGTGGCGCTCAACCTGAAGGCGCTCGGAGCAACGCCCGTCGTGGTGAGCGTGGTGGGCGACGATGACAACGCAGCATTGCTCTTGAAACTGTTCGCGGAACAGGGACTGGATACTCGTGGCATCATGCGATCCACCGCACGACGCACCACCGTGAAGACGCGCGTGATCAGCGCGCAACAACACGTGGTGCGCGTGGACGAGGAACAGGATGACGACCTTTCAGCAGCCGACGCAGGACGTGTAGTGGATACTGTTACGGCATTGATCCGCTCCTCCAAACCCGGGGTGCTCATCTTCGAGGATTACAACAAGGGTGTGCTTTCCGAAGCGGTGATCGCCGGTACGATCGCAGCAGCGAAAGCGGCAGGAATACCAACTGCAGTGGATCCCAAGAAGAAGAACTTCTTCGCCTATCGCGGTGTTGACCTGTTCAAGCCGAACCTGAAGGAATTGCGCGAAGGCCTGAAAGTGGATGTGGACCCCTTGGACAGTGAGAGCGTGAAGCAAGCAGTGACCCAACTGGAAAACAAGCTTGGCGATCGTATCTCGCTCATCACGTTGAGCGAAAACGGTGCATTCGTGCATGAAGGAGGAGCCGCTTCAACGATCGCTGCGCACCCGCGCAAGATCCTCGACGTGAGCGGTGCGGGCGATACGGTGATCGCCGTGGCATCGCTCGCACTTGCACAAGGACTGCCTGCCGAACAACTAGCACAACTCGCCAACCTTGCCGGTGGCCTTGTGTGCGAAGAAGTGGGCGTGGTGCCCATCAACAAAGAGCGCTTCCGCAGCGAGTGCGAACGACTTGGGCTGCCCGCATGACGGTGAAGCCCTATACCGAGGACGGCTCCAAGCGCCAGCAGGTCGAACACATGTTCGACACCATCTCGCCGAAGTACGACCTGCTCAACCGTGTCTTCTCCATGGGCGTGGACCAAGGATGGCGTCGCAAGGTGATCCGACTCTTAGCCAGCGAACCCGTGGAGACGCTGCTCGATGTCGCCACCGGCACCGCCGACCTCGCTATCCTCGCCGCCAAAAAGGTGAAGCACGTCACCGGCGTGGACATCAGCGAAGGCATGCTCGCCCACGGCCGCACGAAGGTGAAGGCACGCAAGCTCGAAGACCGCATCACCCTGCAACGCGCCGATAGCGCCGCGCTACCCTTTCCCGATGCCAGCTTCGATGCGATCACCGTCGCCTTCGGCGTGCGCAACTTCGAGGACCTCGAACGCGGCATCGCGGACATGGCCCGCGTGCTCAAGCCCAACGGCCGCCTCTTCGTGCTGGAGTTCAGCAAGCCGCGCAACAACCTGCTCGGCGGCCTCTTCCGCTTCTACTTCCACCGCGTGATGCCCTTCGTTGGCAAGCTGGTCAGCAAGGACAACGCCGCCTACACCTACCTGCCCAAGAGCGTGGATGCTTTCCCGGATGGAGAAGCCTTCGTGCATATCCTGGAAAAGTGTGGCTTGCGAGAAGCGAAGGCGGAGGCGCTTACGGGCGGTATCGCGACCTTGTATACCGCGAGGAAGTGACCCGCGTTCTCATTGAACACACAAGGATCGATCCCTACTTTCGTTGCCACATCCATGATCCTTCGCGCGCGCTCCCTCGTCCTTGGCTGCTTGCTGCTTGTTACCGCTTCGTTGTTCGCACAGCAGCGCATCGTCACGGAGAACCTGCCCAACTTCGATCTACGGCGCTTCCACTTCGGTTTCCTTCTCAGCTACAATACCAGCGACCTGAACGTGAAGTTGAAACCCGAGTCGCGCTTCATCGATTCGCTGCTGGTACTGGACCACCAGAAGCAACCGGGGTTCAACCTCGGCATCGTGGCTTCGCTGAACGTGAACCGCAACTTGAGCTTGCGCTTCCTGCCCACGCTCTCTTTCCAGGAGCGCATTCTTCAATACCAGTTCCGGAAGAGCGATGGGGTATCCGTCTATTTCGCGAAGCCGGTGGAAAGCACTTACCTCGAGTTCCCACTGCTGGCCAAGTTCAGGAGCGACCGTATCAACAACTTCGCGGTGTACGTGCTCGGCGGTGGCAAGTTCGCCATCGACATGGCCAGCCAGAAGGACGTGAACAATGCGCTGGACGATGAAGTGGTGATCAAGCTGGCCAAGTATGACTACGGCGTGGAGGCAGGAGGCGGCGTGGACATGTTCCTCCCCTATTTCAAGTTCGGGGTGGAGCTCAAAGCGAGCTGGGGGATCCCCGAATTTGCTCATCGACGACGATACGCGCTTCAGCACCCCCATCGAGAGCTTGCGCTCCAAGGCCTGGGTCCTCACCTTCACCTTCGAGGGTTGACCATGGGCCACACGGTGGACATCGCATTGTCCCCCGTGGAAGCGGCGGATCCCGTGATCGTTCGCGAGGCCGCCGAGGAAGCCGCTGGGCTGAAGAAGGGAACAGCCTCCACTTCGCGCATCCTCAAAAGATCCATCGATGCACGAAGCCGATCTCCACGCATCCGTTTGCGCGTGCTCGTGAGCAAGGAGGTGCTGGAAGAGCTGGTGATCGAGCCGCCCACGTTGCCCGATGTGGGCAAGGCACCCGAATCATCATCGTGGGCGCTGGTCCGGCTGGTTTGTTCTGTGCCCTGCGCTGCGCGGAGCAAGGACTGCGACCGATCGTCTTGGAACGCGGCAAGGACGTGCGTGCGCGTCGGCGTGATCTGGCGGTGATCAACCGCGAACACATCGTGGACCCGGACAGCAACTATTGTTTCGGGGAAGGCGGTGCCGGCACCTACAGCGATGGCAAGCTGTACACCCGCAGTCACAAGCGCGGCGACGTGGAAGGTGTGCTGCGAACGCTGGTGGCCTTCGGTGCTTCGCCTGATATCCTCGTGGACGCGCATCCGCACATTGGCACGAACAAGTTGCCGGGCATCATCACCGCCATGCGCATGGCGATCCTTGCTTGTGGTGGTGAGGTGCGCTTCAACAGCCGCGTGACCGACCTGATGATCGAGAACGGGACAACCCGCGGCGTGGTGCTCGCCGATGGTTCCGCGTTGCGATCCGATGCGGTCGTGCTTGCAACGGGCCATTCCGCCCGCGACATCTTCCGGCTCCTTGCGGACAAAGGCGTGCGCATCGAGCGCAAGGACTTCGCCCTCGGTGTGCGCGTGGAACATCCGCAGTCGATCATTGATGCAGCTCAATACCACTGCGCTGTGCGAGATCCCTTGCTTCCGCCAGCGAGCTACAGCCTCGTGCAGCAGGTGGAAGGTTTGGGTGTATATTCCTTCTGTATGTGCCCCGGCGGGATCATTGCCCCCTGCGCAACGGCACAGGATGAAGTGGTGACCAATGGCTGGAGCCCGAGCAAGCGCAACAATCCGTTCGCCAATTCCGGGATCGTTGTGCAAGCGCCCGCAGCCATGCACAACGATGATCCGCTCAGCGGCATGTTCTACCAGCACAACGTGGAGCATGCCGCGTGGAAGGCGGGCGGCGAAAGGCAAACGGCTCCGGCCCAGCGCTTGGACGACTTCATCCAAGGCCGGCTTTCCACCGATCTTCCCGAGTGCAGCTACCCGCCGGGGATCGTCTCCTACCGCGTGGATGAGCTCCTGCCGATCGTGATCGCATCGCGCTTGCGCGAAGGCCTGAAGGAGTTCGGCAGGAAGATGCGCGGCTACCGCACCAACGAGGCCGTGGTGGTCGCAGTGGAATCAAGGACGAGCTCGCCGGTACGCATTCCGCGTGATCCGACCTCTCTCGAACATGTGGAAGTGAAAGGACTTTACCCTTGCGGGGAAGGAGCGGGCTATGCGGGCGGGATCGTGAGCGCAGCCATGGATGGCCAGCGCGTGGCCGATCATATCGGTCTGCGCTATGGGGCCAAGCGTTGACGCAAGAACTCCATGCATAGGGCGCTCGCGGCGGCAGCCACGTTGAGCGATTCCGCCCCACCAACTCGTGGGATGCTGATCGCCTGAGCCTTCAAGGCGCGCACCTCGTCCGACGGACCATGCGATTCGCTGCCGAGGATGAGAACACCCGAGCGCTTCAATTCCAGTTCGAAGACCGGCTCGCCTTCCATGGTGGCCATGTAGAGCGAAACACCTGCTGAGCGCAGTTCGTCCAGCATACGCGGCAGATGCACACGGTGCAATTCCACCCTGAAAATGGACCCCATGCTCGCCTGCACGCACTTGGGGTTGAACTCCTCCACGCAGTCCACGCTGCACAGGACCCGCTTCACCCCGAACCAATCGGCGATGCGCAGAAGGGTGCCCATGTTGCCTGGATCGGCGATGCCATCAAGGGCAAGCACCAACTCATCGATACCCAAGGGAGCGAATTGGGATCGATCCGGGCGCTTCACCACGGCCACCACCTCGTTGCCGTGCTCCAATGTGCCCATGCGTTCCACGTCATAGTCCGGCCAGATCTGCAACTGCGGATGCCGAACATGTGGAGCGGCCGTTACCGTGGCATGGATCGCCTCCACCGGCCAGCCGCTCGCAAGCAACTCGATCACGAGCTTGACGCCCTGCACCAGGAACACGCCTTCCTCTTCGCGGTACTTCTTTTGGTGGAGTGCCCGCACCCGCTTCAACTCGCTCTTGTTGCTCACCTCACGGATATATTTGGCACTGCCCGCTGGCGCAAATGCGCAAGCGGCGTGCAAATTAGTTCCGCCGCGCCCCACTCCCGAGCGATCGGGATGTTCCACTTGCTGATCAAGCACCGGCATATCGCAGCAGTCCTCGCGGGATCGATCCTCCTCGCGGGCTGCGACCCCACCCGTCGCGTGCCCCAAGGCAGCTACCTGCTGAAGCGCAACAAAGTGGACGTGGTGGACAACGCGGTGGATCCAGCGGAGTTGGAGCCCATCATGAAGCAGAAGCCCAACAAGCGGATCCTCTGGGTGCCCTTCTACCTGCATACCTACAACCTGCCCAACCCGGAGAAGATCCCCCAGTGGCAGGCGAAGAAGGACGCACGGATCGACAGGAAGAACGAGCGGCGCACGGCGAAGGGAAAGGAACCCAAGCCCTACAAACGCACCCGGGCGGAGTGGCTGCGCGCGACCGTGGGCGAAGCACCCGTGATCGTGGATAGCACGCTAACGAAGAAGTCAGCTGAACAGATCCGCCTCTATCTGGCGAAGGAAGGTTGGTTCAAGGCCACCGTGAACGACACGGTGGTGTTGAAGGACCGACGTTGGTACGGCGGGCGCACGCGCCAACCGAAAGCCGTGGTCACCTATCGTGTGGACCCGGGTCCGATGTACCGCCTGCGCAACATCAGCTTTGAAGTGGACGACCCCAGGATCCTGCAATTGGTGACGCGAACGTGGGAGGCATCCTTGCTCAAGATAGGCGAACGGTTCGATGATGATGTGCTGGACGAGGAGCGCACACGCATCACCACCATGCTGCGTGACGATGGCTACCTCTACTTCAACCGGGACCTGATCCAATACGATGCGGATACCACGGTGGAAGGCCACCAAGTGGATCTTGTGCTCCGCTTCGAGCGCCCTGTGGCTCGCACCAAGCGTGGCTTGAAGGGGACACCTGAAGGAACGGTGTACAGCATACAGGACGTCACGATCGCAGCTTACAGGCAACAGCGGGGCAGTGCCCAACTGCGCGTGGACACCGTGGATTCGCTCGGCTATCGGTTCCTCTATCGCGACCGACTTGAATACAGGCCAAAAGCGCTTCTGCATCCCGTGTTCCTGCATCCCGAGGACCGCTTCCGGCAGAGCAATGCGGACAAGACCTATCGCCGCCTGACCGGCCTCAACGTTTTCGACCGCGTGGAAATCAGCTATGACACCACCGGGACACGCACGTCGGGCATGGCGAACGCACGGATCTCCCTTCTGCCGGGCAAAGAACAGAGCATGTCGTTGGAAGGCTTCGGCACCAACCGTGGCGGCGCGTTGGGCACCTCGGTGAGCCTCGGCTTCAAGCACCGGAACCTCTTCGCCACGTTGGGTTCATTGCGGGCGCAGATCAGTGTCGGCCTGGAAGCACAACAGCGCATCACCGGCGGCGACAGCAATACCGACACGGAGACGACCGGTGGTTTGGGCACGGGTTCCGTCTTCAACACGGTGAGCATCGGCCCGGAGATAACGCTGGGGTTCCCGCGTCCGTTCTCGGGATTGTTCGAGAAGGTCTTCGGTAAGGAACTGTTCAGCAAATCGAGCGGGTCGCGGTTGCTGATCAACGGTCTCTACAATTATCAGCGAAGGCCTGACTACACACGTTCCTTGGCGAAGATCTCGCTGGGGGTCCAATGGCAGGAATCACGTTCGATGACGGTGGGCATTTTCCCGATCGAACTGAACGCGATCAAGATCCCGCAACGCTCCGATGCCTTCCAGGAATACCTGCAACTGGCGAACGACCCTGTGCTGCGGGACAGCTACACGGACCACTTGATCGGCAGTTCCCGGTTGGCGTTCACGTACTCCACTCCGGAAGGCGAGGACAAGGTCAATTCGTTCTTCGGTCGCGCCGTGCTCGAATCCGCCGGGACCTTGTTGCGCGGCATCAATGAACTGTTCGATGCCCCAGTGACCACCGACACCGTCGGGAATTCCTTCTTCACCCTGTTCGACGTGCGCTATGCTGAATTCACCAAGCTGGATGTGGACCTACGCTGGCGACACAACCTGCATGACAAGAGCAGCCTGGCCTTCCGCGCAGCGGCCGGTGCCGGCCTACCCTTCGGCAATCTTGGCGTGCTGCCCTTCGAAACGAGCTTCTTCGTGGGCGGTGCCAACGGGCTGCGCGCATGGCGTGCGCGTTCCATAGGTCCTGGGTCCTACAATGCCCCGTTGGTCGCGTTCGATCGCATCGGAGAGATCCGTCTGGAAGGGAATGCGGAGTACCGTTTCAAGTTGATCGGCTTCTTGGAAGGTGCCTTTTTCCTGGATGTGGGCAACATCTGGAACTTCAAGGAGGATGTGCGAAAACCAGGGGCCGCCATAAGCGGGAAGTTCCTGAGCGAGCTGGCGGTGGGCACCGGTGTGGGTGCCCGATTGAACTTCGATTTTTTCATTGTCCGCTTCGATCTAGGATTGCAGACCAAAGACCCGTCCCTGCCAGAAGGAGAGCGCTGGCTCTTCCAGCCCAAGGACGGATAGGAGGCGCAGCTCACCGAACTGGGCGTACCCGCGCCATACAAGCCCCAACTCAACTTCAACTTGGGTATCGGGTATCCGTTCTAGGCTGGACTCAAGGGGCAGTTGGCAGAAGCAAGCACTTGGTCTTCGATACCTGACGCCTCAGGCATGAAGGCAGGAGGAGAACCGTTGTCCGCTCGATAGCATACTTGCCCCTGCTCCTGCCGGCCGCTCCTGCCTTCTTTGACCCCTGCCCTACATTTGCGGCCCTCTCAATCAGCGAGAACCACATGCCTACTCTCACCCTCGGGAAGATCGAAGAGCTCCTCGGTGCTGACGCAGCGAGCCTGCTCCAGCATACCAGCAAGACCATCGACAAAAGCCAGTTGCACCTGCCCGGCCCCGACTTCGTGGACCGAAGCTTTGCCCAGAGCAACCGCAGTCCGCAGGTGATGCGCAGCATGCAGGCGCTTTATGGCACCGGCCGCTTGGCGAACACCGGTTACGTGAGCATCCTTCCGGTTGACCAGGGGATCGAACACAGCGGTGGTGCCAGCTTCGCCCCAACCCGGCCTACTTCGATCCCGAGAACATCGTGAAGCTCGCTTTGGAGGGCGGGTGCAACGCGGTTGCCTCGACCTATGGTGTGCTTGGTTCCACTGCGCGGAAGTACGCGCACAAGATCCCGTACATCGTCAAGATCAATCACAACGAATTGATGACGAACCCCAACAAGTTCGACCAGGTCCTGTTCGGAACCGTGGAGAGCGCATGGGACATGGGTGCTGTGGCCGTGGGTGCCACCATCTATTTCGGAAGTGAGGAGAGCACGCGGCAGATCACGGAGATCGCCAATGCGTTCCAGCACGCGCACGAGTTGGGCATGGCCACCATCCTTTGGTGCTACTTGCGCAGCCCCGGCTTCAAGGTGGATGGCAAGGACTACCACACGGCAGCTGACCTCACGGGTCAGGCGAACCATCTGGGTGTCACCATACAGGCGGACATCATCAAGCAGAAACTTCCCGAGACCAACGGTGGGTACAACGCGATCAGCGGCTACGGCAAGACGCACAAGAAGGTGTACAGCGATCTCAGCAGCGACCACCCGATCGATCTGTGCCGCTACCAAGTTGCCAACTGTTACATGGGTCGCATAGGCCTCATCAACAGTGGCGGTGCCAGCAGTGGTGCCAGCGATATGGCCGAAGCGGTGAAGACGGCAGTGATCAACAAGCGAGCAGGCGGCCAGGGCCTCATCAGTGGTCGCAAGGCGTTCCAGCGTCCCGTGGGCGAGGGGATCGGCCTGCTCAACGCGATACAGGACGTTTATCTGGACAAGGGCATCACCGTTGCTTGAGGATAGCGGAAATATGAAGGCTGAAAGCTGAAAGGCGGACGGCATTCCCTTTCAGCTTTCAGCTTTCATATTTCATCTTTGCATTCATGGGTTGGTTCACACGGGTCAAGGAAGGCATCACCACCAGTACGGAGGAGAAGAAGGAAACTCCCGAGGGCCTCTGGTACAAGTGCCCGGAGTGCTCGGAGATCATGACCTCGGAAGATCACGAGGACAACCTGTGGGTGTGCTCCAAGTGCCAGTACCACGATAAGATCGGTAGCGAGGAGTACTTCGCCATCCTGTTCGACGACCACAAGTTCACCGAGATCGCCCCGGACCTCATCGCCGGCGATCCGCTGGTCTTCGAGGACACCAAGAAATACACGGACCGCCTAGCCAAGACCCGCAAGGACACCGGCTTGAACGATGCCTTACGCGCTGCGGAAGGAAAATTGGACAAGCACCATGTGGTGATCACCTGCATGGACTTCCGCTTCATCGGCGGCAGCATGGGCAGTGTGGTGGGTGAAAAGATCGCATTGGCGGCAGATGTCGCGCTCAAGCGGAAGTGCCCCTTCATCATCATCAGCAAGAGCGGTGGCGCCCGCATGATGGAAGCCGGTTTCAGCCTGATGCAGATGGCCAAGACCAGCGCCAAACTCACCCAATTGGCCAAGAAGAAGCTGCCGTATATCAGCATCATAACCGACCCTACGACCGGGGGAGTTACCGCCAGCTTCGCCATGCTAGGCGACCTCAACATAGCTGAGCCCAAGGCACTTGTGGCTTTTGCAGGCCCCCGGGTGGTGCGTGAAACCATTGGTCGTGACCTTCCCGAAGGCTTCCAGACCAGTGAGTTCGTGTTGGAACATGGCTTTTTGGACAAGATCGTGGAGCGCAAGGACCTGAAGGCCACCCTGGCCCGGCTGTTCGCCCTCTTCAAGGGCTGAGGCGGACCTTGATGCACGGGTTCCGGCGTATGGGTTGGGCACCTATATTTGCCGCCTGTTTCGAAAGACCATGTACCTGACCAACGAGGCCAAGAAGGCCATTTTCACACAGCACGGAGGTTCTGAGAAGAACACCGGTGGGGCCGAAAGCCAGATCGCACTCTTCACCGAGCGCATCAACCACCTGACCGGTCACCTCAAGACCAACAAGAAGGACCACGGCACCGAAAAGGCGCTGACGGACATGGTAGGCAAGCGCAAGCAGCTCTTGAACTACCTGAAGATGTACGATATCGAACGCTACCGGGCCATCATCGGCAAGCTCGGTCTGCGCAAGTGATCCGGTACCATTCCGCGCAAGCGGCACCGGAAAGGAATTCCTGATCGAAGGGGGCGATCGCGAAGAGCGGTCGCCCCTTTTCGTTCAGAACAAGATGATCGGGCCGATCAAGATCGGCCCCGACGAAAAGACAACCAACCAAAAACATGGCGCGAAAGGCGCGCCCAAGAACATGAAGCCACAAGCAATAACCAAGACCATCGACATGGGCGATGGCAAGATCATCACCCTGGAGACAGGCGTGCTGGCCAAACAGGCCGACGGCGCAGTGACCGTCCGCCTCGGAGATACCATCCTGCTCGCCACCGTTGTGGCCACCAAGGAGGCCCGCGAGGGCATCGACTTCCTGCCCCTCCAGGTGGAATACCGTGAGAAATTCAGCGCAGCCGGTCGTTTCCCCGGCGGTTTCTTCAAACGCGAAGCACGCCCCAGCGATCACGAAGTGCTCACCAGCCGCTTGATCGACCGCGCGCTGCGTCCCCTCTTCCCCGATGATTTCCACGGCGACACCCAGGTGGTGGTCACCCTGATGAGCTCGGACAAGAAGAACCAAGCCGATGCTATCGCCTGCCTCGCTGCATCCGCAGCATTGGCCGTGAGCAATATCCCCTTCGGCGGTCCCGTGAGCGAAGTGCGTGTAGCCCGGATCAACGGCAAGTACATTCTGAACCCCACGCTGGAAGAGACCTTGGGCAACGACCTCGACCTGATCGTCGCCGGCACCAAGGCCGACATCCTCATGGTGGAAGGTGAGATGCAAGAGGTGCAGGAAGCCGACATGATCGAAGCGATCAAGCTGGCGCACCAGGCCATCCAGAAACAATGCGTGGCCATGGAGGAATTGAGCGCCATGGTGCCCAAGAGCCAGACGAAGCGGACCTACAACCACGAGAACAACATCGCGGAGATCGGCCAGAAGATCCACGACTTCTGCTACCAGAAGTACTACGACCTGGCCATGGCCCCCAGCGGCAAGGAAGAGCGAATGGAGAAGTTCGCCGCCATCAAGGAGGCCTGCCTCGCCACGCTGGCCGATGAAGAGAAGACCGACAAGGCCATGCTGGCCCGCTTCTTCAAGAAGACCCAGAAGAAAGCCGTCCGCAATGTGTGCCTCGATCACGGCAAGCGCCTCGACGGTCGAAAGACCGATGAGATCCGCCCCATCTGGGCCGAAGTGGATGTGCTTCCCGGCACGCACGGCAGCGCCATCTTCACCCGTGGCGAAACGCAAGCCATCAACCTGCTCACCTTGGGCAGCAGCATGGACGAGCAGACCATCGACCGCGCTACCGCCAAGACCAGCGAGCGTTTCATGCTCCACTACAACTTCCCCAGCTTCAGCACCGGTGAGGTGAAGCCGATCCGCGGCCCCGGCCGTCGCGAAGTGGGCCATGGTAACCTCGCGCTCCGCGCCCTGAAGCCGGTCATCCCCGGCATCGAGACGAACCCGTACACCATCCGCCTGAACTGCGACATCCTCGAGAGCAACGGTTCGAGCAGTATGGCCACGGTTTGCAGCGGCACGCTTGCCCTGATGGACGCCGGTGTGAAGATCAAAGCACCTGTGAGCGGTATCGCCATGGGCATGATCAGCGACGGCAACCGCCACGCGATCCTCAGCGACATCCTGGGCGACGAGGACTTCCTCGGCGACATGGACTTCAAGATCTGCGGTACCGCCAAGGGCATCACCGCCACGCAGATGGACATGAAGGTCGACGGCCTTCCCTACGAAGTGCTCGCACAAGCCTTGGAGCAGGCCCGTCAAGGTCGCCTGCACATCCTCGGTGAAATGATGAAGACCCTCGATGCACCACGCGCCGATTACAAGGAGCATGCACCACGCATCATCACCATCACCATCCCGAAAGAGAGCATCGGTGCCGTGATCGGACCCGGTGGCCGTGTGATCCAGGAGATCCAGGCCGAGACCGGTGCGCACATCAGCATCGACGAGGTGGACGGCATGGGCCACGTGGAGATCATGAGCGAGAACAAGGCGAGCATCGATGCTGCCCTTGCTCGTGTGAACGCGATCGCCAACCCGCCACAAGCCGAAGTGGGTGCCAACTACAAGGGCCGCGTGAAGACCATCATGCCTTACGGCGCCTTCGTGGAAGTGATGCCCGGCGTGGACGGCCTGTTGCACGTGAGCGAACTGGACTGGAAGCGCATCGAGCGCGTGGAGGATGTGCTGAAGGAAGGCGATGTGATCGAATTCCAGGTGACCGGCAAGGACCCTCGTAGCGGCAAGCTGAAGCTTAGCCGTCGTGCATTATTGCCCAAGCCGGAAGGCTACGTGGACCGCGAACCAGCCATGGAAGGCGGACGTGGTGGAGATCGCCCCTACCGTGGTGATCGCCCCCGTCGTGATGACCGACCCCGCCGTGACGACCGCCCACGCGAAGACCGCGGACCGAGCAATAACTGAGCTCCTACCGACTGAGTGCAGAAGGCCACCTTTCGGTGGCCTTCTTCTTTTCCGGGTAGTTCGATCCAAGACATCACGACGGATGGTAGGTCCTCCGGGACATGGTCCCGAAAGGCAACCCCTTGTTGCGGCCACCGGTAACCTTGGCCATCACCCGACCGTTCAAGACCCCTCAATTCAAACAGAACGCGCATGGCACGAATGAGGCAGTTGAAGATCACCAAGCAGGTGACCAACCGGGACACCCCGTCCTTGGACAAATACCTGCAGGAGATCGGTAAGGTGAAGTTGATCACTGCCGCTGAGGAGGTGGAGTTGGCGCGCCGCATCAAACAAGGCGACACGCTCGCTCTGGAAAACCTGGCCAAGGCCAATCTGCGCTTCGTGGTTTCCGTGGCCAAACAGTACCAAGGACAAGGTCTCAGCTTGCCCGACCTGATCAGTGAAGGCAACCTGGGCTTGATCAAGGCAGCCAGCCGCTTCGATGAAACGCGTGGTTTCAAGTTCATCAGCTACGCGGTGTGGTGGATCCGCCAGCAGATCCTGCAGAGCCTGGCCGAGCAAGCGCGTATCGTGCGTTTGCCGTTGAACAAGATCGGTTCGATCAACAAGATCAACAAGGCCTTCGCCAAACTGGAACAAGAGCACGAGCGCCCACCGACGGCGGCGGAACTCGCCGAGATGCTGGAGATGACCTTGGAAGAGGTGAAGACCAGCTTGAGCAATACCGGGCGGCATGTGAGCATGGACGCGCCTTTGCGCGAAGGGGATGACAGCGGCACCATGATGGACGTGATGCGCAACGACGATCTGCCGAGCCCATTGGAAAGCCTGATGACGGACAGCTTGCGCACGGAGATCGAACGCTCGTTGAACGCCTTGGCCGGGCGCGAAGCGGATGTGATCCGGCTCTACTTCGGCCTCGCTGGCAACCAACCACACACCTTGGAAGAGATCGGCCAGAAATTCGACCTCACGCGTGAGCGTGTTCGCCAGATCAAGGAGAAAGCGATCCGCCGTATGAAGCACACCAGTCGCAGTGTCGTACTGCAGGCGTACTTGGGATAGCAAGTTCAACTCCTCCATCTCCCTCGGGGGAACAGTCTCAAAAGCCACCGAAGGGCCGCCTAAAGCGGCCCTTCATCGTTCGGTTACCTTCGCCGCCGATGGCCCACATCATCGCCCCCTCCCTCCTTTCCGCCGATTTCGCCGATCTGAAGAGCGCCGTGCGTTTGGTGGACGAGAGTCCTGCTCCGTGGCTGCACTTGGACGTCATGGACGGTGTCTTCGTCCCCAACATCAGTTTCGGCCTGCCGGTGATCAAGGCCATCCGTCCGCTCACGAAGAAGGTTTTTGATATACACCTGATGATCGTGCGGCCGGATCAATTCATCGGCGCGTTCCGTGATGCAGGTGCCAATGTCCTCACGGTACACTACGAGGCATGCACTCACTTGCACCGCAGCATACAAGCGATCAAGGCGGCAGGCATGAAAGCAGGCGTGGCCATCAATCCGCACACCTCCGTTCATTTGTTGGAAGATGTGCTCGCCGACATCGACCTGGTGTGCGTGATGAGCGTGAACCCCGGCTTCGGTGGACAGGCCTTCATCGAGCGCACATACGAAAAGGTGGCGGCACTGAAAACGCTGCGCGTGAGGACCGGTTCCCAAGCATTGATCGAGATAGACGGGGGTGTGGGTAGCGGGAACGCGAAACAACTGCTGGCCGCAGGAGCTGATGTGCTGGTAGCAGGCAACAGTGTATTCGGTGCTGGCGACCCCGCCAGCGCGATCGTGGACCTGTCCACCCCCTGAGGACAACGGGACGAGGATCTTTCCGGATCCTGTAGCGTTAGCGAACGATCCCGCGCCATACATCGGTCGGTTACACGCGTTCATCCCAAGCTGGCGCGCCCTTGGCGAATAGTCGCTTTGCGGTTGGAACGTTGGCTGCTGCCCGCGCGTACAGCAAGACACAGACTCCCCGCCATGTCGCCGCGTCCGCTCACCATCAGTGCCTCGCTCCTCGCTCTTCTGCTCCCATTTGTTTCTTTCGGGCAGCGATCAGGGATCGGCATCAAAGGCGGTGTACTGATGAGCGATACGCGCAGCGCCAAGGTGACCACCAACGTGATACCCGGCGCCACTGCCGGTTTCTACTTCCCGCTCCGCGCCGGAGAACGACTGGAGGTGCAACCCGAACTATTGGTGACCTCCCTTGGCGCAGGATACACCTTGCCCGATGGGGACCGCTCAAGCGTGCGAACCCTCTACGTTCAGCTACCGGTTTCTGCCAAGGTGTACATCGGCAACGCGTTCAACGTGCAAGCAGGGTTCCTCGTGGGTCGCTTGATGCTGGCCCAGCAAAGCACACCGGATGGGAAGGACGATGTGACCGACAGCTACAACACCTGGGACCATGGTATCGTACTGGGCGTTGGCGCGGACCTCATTTCCGGGTTGGACCTTGGTCTTCGCTACTACGGCGGCATGCGGTCCGTACTTGCCGATGACGACGTGCTCTTCCCGCACAACCGGGCCTACATGCTCACCGCCGGCTACCGATTCGCTCGGCTGCGGGCACCCAAATTCACGAAGCGCCGTCGCTGAGGCGCCCGGCTATCTTTGGGGCACCCATGTCGGGAGTGTCCGGAATGCCGAAGAAACCAGTGATCGCGTTGCTCGGAGGTGGACAATTGGGCCGGATGTTCCTGGAGAACGCGCTGCGCTACGATGTCGGCGTACATCTTCTGGATCCCGACCCCGATTGCTCATGCGCACATCTGGCTTCCCGTTTCGTTCAAGGCTCTTTCGATGACCGCGACACCGTGCTCCGCTTCGCGAAAGACGCGGATGTGGTAGGCATCGAGATCGAACATGTTTCCGTGGAAGCCCTGGCGGAACTGAAAGCGCAGGGCAAGACCGTGATCCCCGATCCTGATGTGCTCCGCACGATAAAGGACAAAGGCTTGCAGAAGCAGTTCTACCGTGAACACGGTATTCCCACGGCCGATTTCGCGCTGATCACGGACAAGTCGGAGATCGCAGCGCATGCATCCCTCCTGCCCGCTTACCTGAAATCACGCACCGGTGGATACGATGGCAAGGGCGTGATGGCCTTGAACGATCTTTCCGATGCCGATGCGGCGTTCGATGGTCCGTGCGTGATCGAAAGGAAGGCCGACATTGCGCTTGAGTTGGCGGTACTGGTCGTCCGTTCCGCTATCGGTACAACAGTGGTGTATGATCCGGTGGAAATGGTCTTCGATCCACGCTTCAATCTGGTGGACCACCTGCGAGCGCCAGCGCGCATCCCGCCGAACACGGCTCGTGATGCGCAGATCTTGGCCAGGCGTGTGGCCGACGCGTTCAACGCACCCGGCCTTTACGCTGTGGAGATGTTCCTTACCAAGCAAGGTGAACTCTGGGTGAACGAGACCGCACCGCGTGCGCACAACAGCGGACACCATACCATCGAGGCCTGTGCGAGCAGCCAGTTCGACCAACTGCTGCGGCTCTACATGGGCTGGCCGCTCGGTGATGCATCGTTGCACAGCAAAGCGGCCATGATCAACCTCGTTGGCGAAGGTGGCACAGGACCCATGGCCGTGAAAGGACTCGATGACGTCCTGCATGTTCCGGGAACCTTCCTTCACCTTTATGGGAAGAGAGAAACACGCACGGGCCGAAAAATGGGTCATGTGACAGTAGTGGCGGCCACCGATGCGGAACTCGACCAAGCCACCGCCGTGACCAAAGTGCATTGCAAGGTGGTACCTGCGCTTGAGCGCGCGGCAACGGACAACCAATAAGGAGCAACGATCATGGTAGGCATCATCATGGGCAGCCGCAGCGATCTGGAGATCATGCGCGAAGCTTTGGACACGATGAAGGAATTCGGCGTGGAGCACGAACTCACCGTGGTGAGCGCGCACCGAACACCCGATCGCATGGTGGCCTATGCGAAGGGCGCGGCCGATCGCGGTGTGAAGGTGATCATCGCGGGGGCCGGTGGGGCCGCGCACCTGCCGGGCATGGTCGCATCGCTCACCACACTACCCGTCATCGGCGTTCCCATCAAGAGCCGCAATTCCATCGATGGTTGGGACTCGCTGCTCTCCATCGTGCAGATGCCGGCAGGCGTTCCGGTAGCCACCGTGGCGGTGAACGGCGCACGAAATGCCGGTCTGCTCGCCGTGCAGATCCTGGCCATCCACGATACGAAATTGTCCGATAGGCTGGCCGCTTTCAAAGGAGAGCAGGAAGAGAAGGTGCGTGAAGGCATCGCTGCGCTCAAGCAGCACTTTCCGAACAAGTTCGACCAATGACAACTGCCATCGGCAGACCTTATCAGTTGCACATCGTACGCATGTTGCCCGGAGAGGATGTGCGCGGAGTGCTTGCAAACTGGTGCGTGGAGCGATCCATCGAAGCAGCCGCCATCGTGAGCGCCGCTGGTAGTGTGAGCATCGCCATGATCCGTTTCGGAGGTCGGTCGGAAGGAACCCTGCTGCACGGCGATCTGGAAGTGTGCAGCCTCTCCGGCACCCTCTCACGCCATGGCATGCACCTGCACATCGCGGTTGCCGATGCGGAGGGCGCCATGACCGGCGGTCACCTTCTGAACGGCACCATCGTGCGCACCACGCTCGAATTGGTGATCCATGAGATCGGTGGTGTGCGCATGCTGCGAAAGCCGGATGCTATCACCGGGTACGAAGAACTCGTACCGGAACCGATCGCGCCCTGATCCGGGTCATGGCTCCACGGTGATCTCGGTGCGCTGCGCGATGATGTAGGGGTAGATCTCGTCCACATCGGCGTTCTTCAGCGCGATGCAGCCCCAAGTCCAGTCCTCGCCCGCGTCGATCCAATGGTCCATACCGTCGGGCACCCCGTGGATACCTATCTCGCCACCAATGTCCTTTCCAGCTGGGATCAAGCCCTCCGACCTCCGCTCATTGTAACGCCTCCAACTCTCGGTGTTCGGGTAGTCCACCCAAACGAACTTGTGCCATTGGTGATGCACTCGCTTGCTTCGGAAGGTGAACGTCCCTTCCGGTGTCTTGCGATCACCTTGGTGGAACTTGTCGCCAACGGGCTTCTCACCAAGCACACAGGGATAGCTCTTCAGCAAATGATCGCCATCGAACACATCGAAGCGTCGCTCGCTCTTGTCCACATGGAACCGGATGGAGCGCACATCGATCCGGAGCGAATCGATCAGCTTGGCAAGGGGTACGGAAGCCTTGATCGTCGGTATCGGCCCGTTCGCGACCTCTGACCCGTTCGGCTCCGCGCCTTGACAACGCACAAGCAACGGAACGAACAAAACCGCAAGGAGAACGATCGGATGTGGGCGCATGCGCGCGGTTGTTACAACGCGAATGCAGCCCCGACCCTTTCGTAACGCCTACTCGATCACCAGGGGAAAGGTCACCTCGATATCCGTTTCACCACCAGCGTTGGTGATATCCCCGTTGGCCACGCCCGCCGCGCCTTTGTCCGGTTCATGGATAAGGGTGACAACGATGGAACCGTTGCTGGCCGCGCCAATGACCCATGTGGTAGTGAGCCCGATCGGTTTGCCGTTGCCATCAAGGTCGCTGTATGCGACAGTAGCATTCGCGCCGTTCACTTGATAAAAGAACTGGTGATCCTCATCCTCGGCAAGGATCTCCGCGCCGATGTCCTCCGCCACCGCACCGCTTTCGTCCAGCACTTCGATCTCCACCGTGTAGATGCTGTCCGCCGACAAGGTGTCGGCTTCGATCACGGGTGCGTTCCCACCGTCCCCGTCCAGATCGGTGAATGCGAAGTGGAAGTGCTCCACGTCGTTCGCTGAATGGAAATGGAGCCGGACCGTGGTGATCAGTTCCTCCTCGTTGGCCGGTGGTGGAGGTGTGATCGGGTCCTCTTCATCCTTCTTGCAACCGGTGATCGCCAACCCCGCGATCAGGACGATGGTCATGTACTTCTGATCGATCTTCATGCTGTTGATGTTGTTGTACCGCTGTTGGGTCGCTCACGAAGAACCCTTACCGAACGACCAGCGGATCCATAAGTTGATATCGAGGCCGCGCGCATCCACGTAGTAGCGAAAGCGGTCCATGTAGTCGCGGTAAGTGGTGTTCAACAGGTTGCTCGCCTGCAGTCCGATGCGCAGTTCGCTTTTCCCCATGGTTCGCGCAGCAGAAGCAGAGAAGCCAAGCAGGTGGTAGGTGCCTGGCGGGTCCGTGAAATCGAGGTCCGCAGGAACACGCGTCTGCGTGAAGACGAACTGGCTCGCCACGCTGATCTCGATGCCGCGCCATGCTCCTGCTTGCGGGAGTTCGAAGACCAACGCGTTCTCGGTCCGATCGCTCGGCATCTGGAAGAGCCAATTGTCCTGCGACAGGTCCCGGCCCCGAACAAGGCTGGTGCGGTTGCGCAGACTGATGCCCTTGGTAAGCCTCCCCTGTAGCGTGGCGTCCAAACCATGGAGCAACGCATCCGTGGCCACATATTGGAACACCGGGAAAGCCCCACGGATGGTGAGTTCAACGCCATCAGGCCGCAGGTACATGTAGTTGCCGATCCGATCCGCGTATATGGTGATATCGGCGCGCAACCGTCCACCGAACCACATGGCTTCGAGATCGATGGTCCCTTTAACCGATCGTTCACTGGTGAGCTGGTCATCACCACGTTCAATGGCAGCAGCTCCGTGGTGCAAACCCTCGCTGTAGAGTTCGCTCACATGGGGCGGGCGATAAGCCGTGCCGAAGTTGAACCGGAGGCGGACACTGTCCTTCACGGTCCAGTTCGCACCCACGGTGAAGGCGCTGTTGGTGAAGTCGTGCCGTGGAGTGATGAGGACATCATCGAACGTGTACTTGGCCACCTCGAGCCTGGTGCCTTCCAAGCGGGCCCCTGCCTCCATCTCCACCTTGGATGACAATGGGAAGTGCTCCAGCAGGAAAACACCGCCTGTGCGTTTGCGGTAGTTGGGTATGAGCGGCCGAATACCCGTACCTGGCAGATTGATGTTCTCCTGGTACGCACCGTTCACCCCGACCTTTCCATGGACATGCTCGCCGATCCAATGCTTCAGCACCGCATCAGCGGTATGCGTTGAGAGGAAGAGATCGATCGCCGGCGTATCGCTGCGCCCACCACGTCGGATGTCGTACTCCTGCCGTTCATCGGCTTGGTAGCCGTAGGTGACCACGATGCGGTCACGATCGTTCACGGCATAGCCCGCTTCCGCTTTCACCAAGTGATGTTGCACCTCCTGTCGGGGCACATCAATATCATAGGTGAAATCCTCCACATACCACGGCTTACCGCTTTCGATAGCGTTGTTCAGGTCGGTGAGGTTGCCAATGTGCGAGGCGCGCAGGATACCGAGTTCACGACCGAAGTAGCTGTAGAAAACACTCGCGTTCCAACGATGGTCGCGGTAACCCATCGACGCCGAAGCACCCGTTTCGCGCATACCGGTGTTGCTCAGGACATAGTCCGGGGCTGCGATGTCGCCAGCGTAGCGCCCGCTGCCTTGTATCCGCCAACCCATGCCGCGCAAGCCCTTCACCCCCCCTTGCAGCGCTGCGTTCCCGCCACCGCCCCTTCCGTTCAAAAGGCCGAAGCCACGCACCTCCCCGCTGACCCCTCCTTCACGCGGCAACTCCACCGGCTCGGTGATCACCACCCCGCCGAGCGCATCACTACCGTACTGCACACTTGCCGCTCCCTTTACCACGGTGATCCTGTCGCTACTGAAGGAATCCAGATTGGGCGCGTGCTCCGTACCCCATTGTTGATCCTCCTGGCGGATGCCTTGGTTCAAGGTGAGCACTCGATTGCCGCTCAGCCCATGGATCACCGGCTTACCGATCGTGGGGCCACTGCTGAGCGTGTTCACCCCGGGGATCGTGGCAAGCATCTCCGCCAATGTCCTTCCCGAGTTCCGCTCCACGTCATGCTTCTCCAATTCGTCATGCGCCTGCCCCACATTCTCATCCGGACGGGCTCGAACGACCTCCAGTTCCCGCAGTTGTTCCAAGTGATGCTCCAAGTACAGGTTGATCCGGGTATCGCCCTGCACCACCACTTGTTGGGTCATGGGTTCACAGCCGGCATGCACCACACGGATGGTCCAATTTCCTGCACAGACCCCCTCCATACGGAAGCGACCTGACCCATCAGCACTCGCAGCGATACCGGTCTCCAACAATCGCAGTTCGGCATAGGCAAGCGGGGTGCGGTCATGCTCATCGATCACGCGACCCTCGATAACGAAGGAGCACGTCACCTGCGCACGCAAGTGAGCAGCAGGTGCGCCGAAGATCAACAACAGTGAACAGCCGAAAACCGAAGGGGACATGGAGCATGAAAACGAAGTGAACCACGGAACGGAAGATGCTCGAACAGAGCATCCCTGCACCAGATCAAGATCTGGTGGTCGGACGGTTCAGGTCTTCGGCGGCCCCCGAACGGAAAGGTCCCGGATCAGCCCCTGCTTCGCCCCATATGGCCCAAGTATGATCTCCGGCGGTGAACTGGGCACGCTGGGCGTTGGCACGAACGCGAACGGCTCAAATACCGGCAGGGCCATATCGCAAAGGGCGCAGTTCACCGAGACGGCGGCACCGCCATGGGGCACTTCATGATGATGGTCGGAGATGGAAGCATGGTGATGCACACCTCGCTCCAAGAGCAACGCGGCGAATGCCATGGCAACAAGCCATGCGCAACCCCGGACGCCCATCTTTCCGATCATGGATCAAATGTAGGCGCAGTGATGTCGCTGTCGCCGTCATTCCGTTCGCCTCCGCCACCTACTTTCGCGACCTATTCGCAGCGACATGACCACAATCCTACGCACCCTTGCACTGATCACCGGCTTGGCCACCATTCCGGCCATCGGCCAATGGGTCCCCTACAACCACCCCGGATACACTTCCATCTTCAGCTCATGCACGGGACCAAGCGCCATTTATATGGTGAGCTATCCGAACGGAGTGATCAAAAGCACGGATGGTGGAACGGTCTGGAACCCCGCCAACACGGGTTTCCTTGCGGCGAGCAATGTGCAATCCGTGTTCTACAACGGCACCATCCTGTTCGCAGGAACGGACAACGGGGTTTATCGTTCCACGGATGCGGGTGCTAGTTGGACCTTGGCCAATACGAATCTGCCCGCGAGCTCGAGCACCAATTACGTCGCCAAGTTCTTCAAGTTCGGCACTACGACGTTCGCTGTCTTCAGCGGCACCATCGGCGCTGGCGTTGGTGGTGTTTGGCGCACCACCGATGATGGCTTGAGCTGGTTCTCCGGAAACGCCGGACTCAGTTCGAACATGACCGTTTACCAGATGGCCCAGTTCGGTAGCGCTCTCTGGGTCGCAACCAACGTTGGCTTGGCATACAGTGTCAATTCCGGTGTCAACTGGACGAATGATGCGGTGTCCAATTTCAGCTGCTTCGCGATACAAGGGACCGCTACGCGCATGGTGGTCATTTCCACGTTCGGCTACCGTTACCGAAACTACACAGGTGGCGCGTGGGGGACGTGGTCCACTGCTACCGGCGGTCCGTCCAATCCAACCGGCGGTGAGTTGATCCTTTTCGATGGGAAGTATTGGGCGATCACGGGGAGCTCCCCCAGTTCGGTGTTGCGCTCAACGGACAACGGTGCCACCTATAGCGCCTACAACACAGGACTAGTTGGTGCCGATGTCATTGCCCAGTACAAGTTCCATGCTGGGGGCTCCACCTTGTACATGGGAACCTTGACCAAACTCTACAGCCACACCGGTACCACGCTCGGGGTAGCCGACGACTTGGCAACCGCAGAGCTACCCAAGCCCTACCCCACCCTGTTCGTGGATGTCTTCACCGTGGACCTTTCCAGCGTGAAAAGCGGTGGTTCGCTTGTGCTCATCGATGCCAGTGGACGGGAAGTCGCGCAGCGGAACGAACTTCCTGCGGCTCCAGTTCAATTTGAGCGCGGCACCCTGCCTTCAGGTAGCTATCGGGTGTTGCTCATGGACCCCACTACCGGTACCCGCCGGATGTTGGGTACCGTTATCGCCCAGTAGTCCAGCCGATCCTAAGGCGCCGATGGCACATGCTGCCATCGGCGCTTTGCTTTTTCACTGAAGCTGGGGCAACCGTCGTGCGAACGATCCGGTCCTCTATCTTGAACGCCGCTCCGCCACCGTTCGATGTCGCTCATCCGCAGGCTCCTCCTACTCCTTGCGTTCTCGCTCGCACTGTTTGCTTCGGCACAACCGTGCTTGGTGGGATACAACCTGGTCGCCAGCACACCTCCGACCAACGGAACCTACGCTTGCGGAGAGACGGTGACCTTTTGCCTCACCATCAGTTCCTGGAACACCACCAACGCGAACTGGTTCCACGGTGTTGTGGCCACGTTCGGGCCGGGTTGGGACCTCGCCTCGCTCACACCAGGTGCGGCACCAGCGCCCTGTGGCACGGGTGGAGGCACATGGGGCTGGTACAATAGTGTGCAAGGAACAGCCGGAACAGCTGGTGGCCCACGAGGCCCCGGTTTCTTCTACGACCTCAACAACGACGGTAACGCTGGCAACAATTTCGGCGATTTCTGTACGGGTCCTTGGACCTTCTGCTGGACGATCAGCGTCCTCAGCGGACCCGCGTGCATCAATGGGCTCGGACTGGGTGTTTCGTTCAACACCTTCGGTGACAGTGAAACCGGGTCCTGGGGAAGCAGTGCTTGCACCGGTGATGTGATAGTTCCATCCACTCCGGCGGTGATCCAATCGTGTGCAGCCGACGCAGGTACGGGTGGGCCGCTCGCATTGTGCAGCACATCGCCACCGGCGGACCTCTTCGCCACGTTGACCGGCACACCCGATCCGGGCGGCACTTGGACGAACCCAAGTGGTGCTCCACATAGCGGTATCGTGGACCCGTACGTGGATGTGAGCGGTAACTACACTTATACGGTGGGCACGATCGTCCCACCTTGTTCATCATCCTCGGTTGTCGTGGTGAGCATTGCACAACAGCCGGATGCTGGGCTTGACGGTAGTGTCACACTTTGCGCTTCGGACGCTCCGACCGCGCTGATCGGTTCACTCGGTGGAACACCCGACGCAGGAGGATCATGGACCGGACCCGCTGGCGCCTCGTCGGGCACCTTTGATCCTGCGGTGGACGTGGCGGGCGTGTACACCTACACCGTAGCTGCGGTAGCACCGTGTGTGAATGCCAATGCGACCGTGACAGTCGTCGTGAACGCCTCACCCAACGCAGGTGGAAATGGCTCGCTCACGGTTTGCTCCAACGGGAACTCGGTCCCCCTTTACGACCAGCTCACGGGTGCACCGAGTGTTGGAGGCACATGGACCAATTCGAGTGGCCTGGCGACCAGCGGCACGTACGATCCGGCGGTCGATGCACCAGATGTGTTCACCTACACGGTTGCTGGCGTTGCACCCTGCCCAAACAGTACAGCGACCGTGACGGTGACGGAGAACCAGTTGCCGGATGCGGGTGTCAATTCGAACGTTGCACTTTGCAACACTGCCCCCGCCTCATTGCTCGTGAGCCTGTTGGGCGGTACACCGGATCCGGGCGGCACATGGACCGATCCAAGCGGCGCTGCCATTGGTGCCACCCTCGACCCGGCATCCTTGCCAGCGAGCGGAAGCTATACCTACACGGTGATCGGTGCGGCACCATGCCCGAGCGCATCAGCCGAAGTGGCGCTGACGTTGAACGTACAGGAAAGCGCTGGATCGAACGCTACGGTCAACCTGTGTACGGCTTCGGCCCCGATCGACCTCTTCACATCTTTGGGCGGATCTCCCAGTCCCCTCGGCACGTGGAACGGCCCCAGCGGCCCTGTTGGGAACACCACGTTCACGCCGGGTATCAGTTCACCGGGCGATTACATCTACACGGTGCAGTCGCTGGCCCCTTGCGTTGTTTCCAGCGCCACTGTCACCGTTAATGTCAGTGCTCAACCCTCCGCTGGTGTGGATGCTGCACTCGCACTATGCAGCAGCGATGCGGCGGCATCGCTCTACCCTGAATTGGGCCCCACCGCACAACCCGGCGGCACGTGGACCGACCCCAATGGTGCCGCGAACAGTGGCACGTTCACACCGGGAGTCTCTCCGGATGGCATCTACACATACACGATCGCAGCAGTGGTGCCATGCATTGGTGCGAGCGCCACGGTTGATGTTTCCACCACCGTAGCCGCCGACCCCGGCAACGGGTTACCCCTGAACTTGTGTGAAACGGGACCACTGACGGACCTCAACGCGTCACTCAGCGGCACCCCCGATCCTGGTGGCACATGGACCACCCCCAGCGGTGGCGGATCGACCGGAACCATCGACCCGTCCACCGCAGCCTCCGGGAACTACACGTACACGATCGCCGCCAATGCCCCGTGCCCTGCTGCGAGCACCGTCGTGAACGTGACCATTTCGACCGAACCTGATGCGGGCACTTACGGTCTGGCTCAATTGTGCAGCAATACTGCCGCACCGTACGCACTCATCAACGCGATCGGCGGGTCGCCGGCCGTGAACGGAACATGGACCGCACCCGATGGATCACAGCACAGTGGCAGCTTCAACGTGTTGACAGACCCGCAAGGGATCTACACCTACACCGTGAATGCACCGCCACCATGCATCGCGGCGTCCAGCACCGTAACGATGAGCGTGGTACAAGAAGCCAATGCCGGCAGCGGTGGAAGCTTTGCACTCTGCGAAAACAATGCGCCCGTTGATCCGTTCACTTGGCTGTCCGGCTCGCCCGACCCCGGGGGCTCCTGGTCGGCACCCGGTGGTGGGGTCATTGCGAACATAGACCCGGCAACCGCAGCATCCGGCATCTACACCTACACGGTGAACGGCAGTGCACCTTGCCCGAACGACCAAGCGACGTTGGACATCACCATCGATGGGTTGCCCAACGCAGGAGCCGACAACTCGATCGACCTGTGCGCGGATGCGAACGCGACGAACCTGTTCCTCCTGCTCGGTGGAGCGCAGTCCGGTGGATCATGGACGGGACCAGCGGGTGCTGCAACGAACATGTTCCAACCCGCCGTGAACATACCCGGCATCTACACATACAGCGTGGACGGGATAGGTGCTTGCGCGAACGAACAAGACATGGCAACCGTGGAAGTGAGCGTGTTCGACCTACCCCTACCTGCCTTCAGCTTGGATGTTTCCATCGGATGTGTGCCGCTTCAGGTGCAGTTCGTGAACAGCGACCCTGCTGCCGCACAGATCGCTGTATGGAGCTTTGGCGATGGGGCGATGGACAGTGGCATTGCGGATGCTTGGCACAGCTATGACGCTCCTGGAAGCTACGATGTGACGCTGGAGATCACCGATGCCAATGGCTGCACGGGAACATTCACGATCACCGATGCTGTGACGGTCTCCGCCGGACCGGATGCGGCCTTTTATGCTTTGCCGCTGCGCGTTAGCGTCAATTCCCCAACGACCCAGGTAACGCACATCCTGGATGAAGGAATCGACTACTCATGGTCCATCGACACCACCACGGTCGATACGAGCGGTGTATTCGCGTGGACCTTCGATCCTGCTACGATCGGGGAACACCCGATCTGCCTGACCGCCACCGACACGCTGGGTTGCGAGAACGTTTTCTGCATCAACGTCCTGGTGGACGACGACCTGACCATCTTCGTTGCCAATGCCTTCACGCCGAACGGTGATGATGACAACGACACGTTCAAACCCAGCATCATCGGTGTTCAGGCCGACTGGTACGAGTTCATGGTCTTCGACCGTTGGGGCTTGCTGGTGTTCCGCACCACCGATCCAAGTGAGGCCTGGAACGGAGGGATGGACAACGCTGGCGAGACGCTGCCCGATGACGTGTACGTGTGGACCTTGAAGGCCAAGGACCAGTTCACCCCGGAAAAGCAGGAGCTCATCGGTACCGTCACCCTTGTGAAATGAAAAGGCCCCGACATACGTCGAGGCCCCTTCTTCCAACATGGGCTCATCATTGTTTGACAAGCCTGGTCTGCGCCAGCGGTCTGCCTTCCGCATCCAGCGCAAGCACGATATAGACGCCCATCGCGAGGGCATCGAGATCCATCTGTTTCCGGAACGTGGTCCGGTGGACCAATTCTCCGAGTGAATTGTGGAAATGCAGTTCCTGCACTGCGGGGTTCGTGCAAACCACGGTCACTGGCCCGATCGCGGGATTGGGGAGGACGAAGAACTCAAGGTTGTCATCGACTTCCTCAAATCCCGTTGAGATGTCGCACGCATCGCCCTGCCCATTACCGTTCACATCGGTCTGGTCAGGATTATAGAGCCACACACAATTGTCGCAGGCATCGCCCACACCGTCGCCGTCATAGTCTGCTTGTCCGGGGTTGAAGGCAACACTGCAGTTGTCCTGGCAATCCATGAGGCCATCGTTGTCCACATCTGCGTTCGGCTCCACCCCCGTGGTTCCCCCCGCGCACACACCGCATTGATCGATCTGTGCCATACCGCCTGGTACGCCAGCACAGTCAGCGATGTCGAGGGCACCCACGCAGTTGCAGTTGGCATCCCACGCATCGTTCGAAGTGAACGGATCGGCATCGTTGCAAGGCGTGCCTGGAAGGGCGGATCCGTTGGCCACACCCAGACAGTCGAAGTTCGCGGGGACACCAGCACACTGACAGCTGCCGTTCCATGAATCGTTGATGGTAACCTCATTACCGTCATCGCACGCTGAACCCGGTATGGCCGTGCCACCCCAGCTTCCCTCACAATCCTGGACGCACGCGAAAAGGCCGGTGGTCCCGCCAACGCAAGTGGCGCAATTATCGAAGTATGCGCCACCTCCGATCACCCCTGCACAGTCGATCAATTGACCAACGCACTGGCAGCTCGCGTTCCACGTGTCGTTGCCGGTGGAAGCAATGCCATCGTTGCACACGGTCCCCGGAAGAGCCGTGCCGTTCGCTACGCCAAGGCAATCGAAGGTGATGGGTGTTCCCGCGCAAGCACAGTTCGCACTCCACACATCGTTGGTGGTGTTCGCATTGTTGTCATTGCAAGCAGAACCGGGTAGCGCCGTGCCACCGGGAGTACCCAGGCAATCGAGTGCCTGACCAACGCACTGACAGTTCGCGTTCCACGTGTCGTTGCCGGTGGAAGCATTGCCATCGTTGCACGCAGTTCCCGGAAGAGCCGTGCCGTTCGCGACGCCAAGGCAATCGAAGATGACGGGTGTTCCCGCGCAAGCACAGTTCGCGCTCCACACATCGTTGGTGGTGTTCGCATTGTTGTCATTGCAAGCAGAACCGGGTAGCGCCGTGCCACCGGGCGTACCTAGGCAATCCAGCGTTTGTCCAACGCACTGACAGTTCGCGTTCCACGTGTCGTTACCGGTGAAAGCGTTGCCATCGTTGCACGCAGTTCCCGGAAGGGCCGTGCCGTCCGCGACGCCAAGGCAATCGAAGATGACGGGTGTTCCGGCGCAAGTGCAGTTCGCGCTCCACTCATCGTTGGTGGTGTTCGCATTGTTGTCATTGCAAGCGGAACCGGGCAGCGCCGTGCCACCGGGAGTACCCAAACAATCCAGCGTTTGTCCAACGCACTGACAGTTCGCGTTCCACGTGTCGCTGCCGGTGGAAGCATTGCCATCGTTGCACGCGGTTCCCGGAAGTGCCGTGCCGTTCGCTACGCCAAGACAATCGAAGGTGACGGGTGTTCCGGCGCAGGAGCAGTTCGCGCTCCACACATCGTTGGTGGTGTTCGCGTTGTTGTCGTTACAGGCAGAACCGGGCAGCGCCGTACCACCGGGCGTACCCATGCAATCCAGCGTTTGTCCAACGCACTGGCAGCTTGCGTTCCACGTGTCGTTGCCGGTGGAAGCGTTGCCATCGTTGCACGCAGTTCCCGGAAGGGCCGTGCCGTTCGCTACGCCGAGGCAATCGAAGGTGACGGGTGTTCCGGCGCAGGAGCAGTTCGCGCTCCATACATCGTTGGTGGTGTTCGCATTGTTGTCATTGCAAGCAGAACCGGGTAGCGCCGTGCCACCGGGAGTACCCAAACAATCGAGTGCCTGACCAATACACTGACAGCTCGCGTTCCACGTGTCGTTGCCGGTGGAAGCATTGCCATCGTTGCACGCGGTTCCCGGAAGAGCCGTGCCGTTCGCTACGCCAAGGCAATCGAAGGTGACGGGTGTTCCGGCGCAAGCACAGTTCGCATTGATAACGTCATCGATCGTACTTGCACTTCCATCATCGCAGGCCGAACCGATCTGGCCTGCGAGGTTGGGGCAGTTGTCCGAGCAGTTGGGGACACCGTCACCATCGCTATCGGTCGTGCTCGGAGTTCCTGCGCACTGGCAACTCGCGTTGATCGCATCGCCCGTGGTGCAGGCATTGCCATCGTTGCATGAACTACCGATCTGGCCTGCGAGGTTGGGGCAGTTGTCCGAGCAGTTGGGGACACCGTCACCATCGCTGTCGGTGGTGCTAGGAGTTCCTGCGCACTGGCAACTCGCGTTGATCGCATCGCCCGTGGTGCAGGCATTGCCATCGTTGCATGAACTACCGATCTGGCCTGAGGGTGGGGCAATTGTCCGAGCAGTTGGGGACACCGTCACCATCGCTGTCGGTCGTGTTCGGAGTTCCTGCGCACTGGCAACTCGCGTTGATCGCATCGCCGGTGGTGCAGGCGTTTCCGTCGTTGCACGAGCTACCGATCTGGCCTGCAAGGTTCGGGCAGTTATCAGAGCAGTTGGGGACACCGTCACCATCGCTATCGGTTGTACTCGGGAGTTCCTGCGCACTGGCAACTCGCGTTGATCGCATCGCCCGTGGTGCAGGCATTGCCGTCGTTGCACGAGCTACCGATCTGGCCAGCGAGGTTGGGGCAGTTGTCCTGTGCGTTGCACACTCCATCGCCATCGGTATCGCCGCTGGCAGTGCCCACGCATTGACAGCTGGCGTTCCAGACATCCGCGGTCGTACAGGGGTTGTTGTCATTGCAGGGGGTACCCGGCAACGCGCTTCCGCCGGGAACGCCCATGCAGTCGTTCGTGACCGAGCCGGTCGATGTGGCGATGGCTCCCAGCGATAGATTGTAGTAGCTGCCGCTGGTGTTGGCCTCGAGCTTCACCGCGCGGACCATGTAGTCGCGCCCGGCAATGAAGGGTATGGCAGCGTTGAGATAGCTGGTGCCAGCCACCGGGGTTGTGGTGAGCCGTGAGATAGAACCGGTGGTCGCATCGAACTGATAGATATGGTAGCCCGCCAAGCCGCTTTCCGAAGAGGCCGTCCATGCGAACGAAGCGATACCAGAACTGTTGGTGACGCTGAGGTTGCTCGGGGGAGCTAGCATCTTCATCCGCAGGGATGGATCACCCATGAGACCGAGGTGCGAACGACCTATGCTACCCTGCCAACCATCGGTGAGCGGCGTGTACAGGGCCGAGTTGTTCATGCTGATCCATGTGCTGTAGCCGATGTTGTCCCCCAAGCCCATGTGATGGAAGTACCAAGCGGGAATAGCGGCCCAGCAATTCGTGAGCGTATTCCCACTCGCGAGGGGTGCGCGCAGGTAGTTGTTGCGATTGTCCCAATCGCCGAAGTAGCTACCGAAGGACATGTTGAAGACCCCCCCGGGGGATGTCGATGCGAAGGCCTGTGTGGTACCAACGCCGTCGGCACCGTTGTACGTGAGCACTCCGCCATCCGTGGCCTGGAGCCCGCCGCCACTGGAATAGGTCCACAGGTAGCTCTGCCCATTGATCAGCAAATGGAAGTCCGTGCCGTTCTGGTTGGCATTGGTGATGTTGGCAGGACCCACGAGCGGTGCCATGCTCCGCCATCCACTGGCGGCCATCGGGTTGCTCACCCATTGAAGGTTATCGAACATGAGACCCCGTACGGTCGGCGACCAAGCCTTCAGCTTGTAGTTGTGGGCCTTGTTCAGATAGGCGCGCGTTAGTTCGGTGGCGGACAGCGAAAAGGCCGGCATGTCCGAGAGATCCAGACGCCCTACTTGCAGTTCAACTTCATTCGGGAAATTGCTCTGGTCGAATTTTCCATCACCCGGAATGTTCCGGTTCGCGGCGCGCGCCGAAGCGTTGTTGTTCACGCTGTTGTCCGTCCATGTCCCATTGAGCTCACCGTAGTAACCATCCGTAGGCCATGCACCCAAATGCTCAGTGTGGCCATCCGGGTTCAAATTGCCCGAATAAGGCACCGGTACATGCCCGACGATGTACACGGCTTTCACGTTCGTTGGATCGGCATTGTACAGGTTGATGACCGTGCTACGCACACTGGGCACCGTCGCTGTAGGACTCACATCACTTCGTACAACGGCCCAACCATCAGCACGGAGATCGTACTGCAGCTGGTTCAATTCAGCGGTCAGGGAAGAGGCGATCGTGTTGTCAACGAGGAGGATGAGCTTACCGCGATAGTCCGGTGCCGGCACTTCGATGCCGGAAGCGATGTAGCCCGTACCCGTAACACCATTGGCCACACGCACCACTTTGTACTCGTACGCAGTGCCCACAGAGGCGGTGTTGTCCACGTAGGTGAGCGCGGTGGCAGAGGGAGTTGCGATGGAAGAACCCCAACTTGTGGCCGTACGCAGCTTGCGATAAATAGTGATGCTGGTGGTGCTGGCGAGCGTGGTCCAGTTGAGCGTGATGGAGGGTGGCGAAGCCAGGACCGTCGCGCTCAATTGCACGGAGGCTCTTTGGGAACTGGTTTGTGCCGCGCCGGTGAAGGCGAGCAGAAACGCCACAACTACTACAAGGTGTTTGTACATGGGAACAGCATGTTGGAACGATCGTCCCTCAGGGCCCCCGTTGCATTGCGGCAGGATCAGTGTGAGGCAGTCACACTGTCCACGGAGGATCCGTTGGTTGGACCGGGCCTTGTAGCGCAAAGCCGAGTGCGCGGGTTACACGGCCATCGACCGCTTCCGACGGAAGTGAGCACGAGCGGGTGCTCCACAGCGACCAACACCGCGAACAGCGGATCGCGAAAAGGGTCAAAAGCGCACTACGCGCACTCGGCCAAGTGGCCGCTGATCGGCATCCAGGATCACCAGGGTATAGGTGCCTTGGGAAATGGCCTGGAGGTCGATCACCAGCTTGAAGGGCAGACGATGCACCAAAGCCCCTAGCGGGTCGAACAACAACACTTCACGCGCACCAGGGATGTTCCCACCAAAGCGGAGCAAGCCCATGGTGGGGTTGGGATGAACAGCAAGCTCTGTCAAGCCGCCCAACTCCTCGATCCCGATCCCTTCGCAGACATTGCCTACGCCGTCACTGTCGTCGTCGGCTTGATCCACGTTCGGGATCCATGGACAATTATCGCAAAGGTTCCCGATGCCGTCCGTATCGAAGTCGGCTTGGTCTGAATTTGAAAGTCCAAGACAATTGTCGTCGCAATCCAACACGCTATCGCCGTCATCATCGGGATCGGGATCGATACCCGTGGTACCCCCCGCACAGGTACCGCAACCATCGATGACCGCCGTCCCGTTGATCACACCCGCACAATCCAACGGCTGACCAATGCACTGGCAATTGGCATCCCATGCATCCTCCGCGGTGTTCGTATTGCCATCATCGCATGAAGTACCTGGTAGCGCAGGACCGCCTGGGTCGTTCAAACAGTCGAATGCTTCACCGGAGCAAATGCATGCGGCGCTCCAACTATCGTTGCCCGTGCCTGGATCCTCATCGTCACAGGGTGAACCGGGGAGAGCGCTTCCCCCCGGCAGACCGAGACAATCGATCAGCAGTCCTGCACATTCGCAGCTGGTGTTCCATTGATCGTCTCCCGTGAGCGGATCCAAGTCATTGCAAGGGGTTCCCGGTAGTTGATCTCCGCCCGGAATACCGGCACAATCCGGGACCAGACCCAAGCAATCACATCCGTTCGTCCACGTATCCTCCACGGTGTTCGGATCACCGTCGTCGCACGGTGTTCCCTCGACCGCACCGCCCCCGGTGTTCCCTCACAATCAATGAGCAAGCCTGCACATTCGCACGCACTGTTCCAACGATCATCCCCGGTGAAAACGTCACCATCGTCGCAAGGGGTATTGATCGTCGCACTCCCGCCGGGAACTCCCATGCAGTCGATCAGCAAGCCCGCACACTCGCAGTCCACCGTCCACACATCATCGCCGGTAGCTGCATTTCCATCGTCGCATGACAAGCCAACAAGGGAGGTTCCACCGGGGATGCCTTCACAATCGAGCAACAGACCTGCACACACGCAGTCCATCCCCCATCGGTCATCGCCGGTCTGTGCGTTGCCATCATCACAAGGAACACCGGGAAGCCCTCCACCTCCAGCGATGCCCGCACAATCGATCAGCAACCCAACACAGGTGCAGTCGCTGGTCCACGCATCATCGCCGGTCGCGGGATCTCCATCATCACAAGGCGCTCCCGGCAGGGCTCCGCCGCCGGACACACCCTCGCAATCGATCAGTTCGCCAGCACAGGTGCAATCTGCCGTCCATACATCGTTACCGGTGGCCTCATCCTGATCATCACACGCACTTCCGCTCAATGCACTTCCTCCCGGCACGCCGAGGCAATCGAGCGGAGGACCGGCACAAACGCAATCCACTCCCCACCTGTCATCACCAGTGGTCGCCTCTCCATCATCGCAGCCCGAACCCGGCAATGCACTACCACCAATGACCCCTTCACAATCGATCAACTGACCCGCACACACGCAGTCGTTGCCGTAAACGTCATCGCCCGTTCCCGCATCATCATCGTCGCACGGTGTACCGGGCTGGATGCTACCTCCGGGAATACCGGTGCAATCCAGTGGCAGTCCGGCGCAGTTGCAAGCGTTCGTCCATGTATCGTCTCCGGTGCTCTCATCCCCATCATCGCACGGTGTACCGGGCAACGCCGAACCGCTCGTTGTTCCTTCACAATCAATACCAGTTGGCACTCCTGCACACAGGCAATCGCTGCCCAGCGTATCGTTCTCGGTGAGCGCGAAACCATCGTCACAGGCTGTTCCGGGAAGGACCGTGCCACCTGGTACACCGTTGCAGTCGATCAGCAGACCCACACAGGTGCAGTCGATGCTCCATGTATCACTCCCTGTCGCTGGATCACCATCATCGCATGACGAGCCCGGCAAAGCGCTGCCGCCTGGAACACCCAAACAATCAGCCGTGAGACCGACACATGCGCATTGTGCGCTCCACGTATCCTCGGTCGTGAGCGGATCGTCATCATCGCATGGTGCGCCGGGCAGATCCGGACCTCCCACCACGCCATTGCAGTCGATCGGTATACCTTCGCAGGAACACAATGGTGACCACGTATCGTTCACCGTGTTCAAGTTCTCGTCGTCGCATGGTGCCCCAGGCAGCCCTGGTCCTCCTGGAACGCCGGAACAATCGAGCAGCTCGCCAGCGCAAATGCAGTCACCTCCCAGCACATCGTTCCCGGTGGTGAGATCACCATCGTCGCATGCGGATCCAGGCAATGCGCTTCCGCCCGGGACACCAGCACAATCCAACGGCAGACCGATGCACTCACACCCGTTGCTCCACACATCACCACCGGTACTGGCATTGCCATCATCGCAGGGAGTTCCCGGTTGGGCCGCTCCGCCGGGCACACCCACGCAATCCAAAGCTGGCAGCGCGTATGACACGCAGAGCTGTGCAGCCCGCGCGGGGTCCTGGTCCCAACTCCAGGATGAACGGCGCCCCGTACCTTCAAGGAATACCGCGACATTGTTCCCCTCCGCCCAACCCGGTCGATCGATCACCTCTTGGAGGATGGCGGCCAAGTTGGGTGTGCGTTGCGCTGCGGTTGCCTGGTTGGCGGTGGGCCACAACGCGGGCGACCAAGCCACCGATGAGGTCCGTGGTCGCACGCCGTAGTTGAAAGCGGTCCACCCGAGGGAAGGTGCGTCATCGGATGCTTGCAGCGACACCTGCAATGCGCATGGGTTGGTACCCGAGGTGCCACGTGAGGTGAATTGCATGTAGGCGCTCACGATGGTGGCCCCCACTGGGATATCCAAATCCATGTAGTGCAGTGCCGCGATCTGGTCGCCACGCCAGGGATTCGTTTCACTGTCGTGCACAAGGTCCAGGGCGCCGGTGTTGTTGTAGATGTTTCCGTTCTCCGCTTCCTCGCCATCCGGGTTCGTGGGGCCTTGGAGCGTATAGCACACGTTCACATCCACACACCCGTTGTTTCCTCCGCACACACCGCACAGGTCCACGACCGCACCGCCGCCCGGCACACCGTTGCAGTCGATCACTTGACCCATGCATTGGCAACTTGCACTCCATATGTCATTGCCCGTGGAGGCGTTGTTGTCGTTGCAAGGGCTTCCAGGCAATGCACTTCCGCCCGGAACTCCCAGGCAGTCCACCGGCGTTCCCGCGCATGTGCAGTTCGGGGACCATACATCGTTCGTGGTGAGCGAATTGCCATCGTTGCACCCCGCACCCGGAAGCGCCAACCCGCCAACTACGCCCAAGCAATCGATCAACTGACCCACGCATTGGCAGGCAGGGCTCCAAGTATCATTGCCGGTAACAGCATTGTTGTCGTTGCACGCACTCCCCGGCAAGGCGCTTCCGCCGGGAACACCAAGACAATCGACCGTTTGTCCGACACAGGTACAACTAGCGGTGACCACATCGTTGATGGTGCTCCCGTTGCCATCGTTGCAAGGACTCCCCGGCTCCAAATTCCCACAACCGCATTGGCCGGGGGCGATCTTGTTCGCATCGTTCGGACACCCGTCCTGTGCGTTGCACACGCCATCACCATCACTATCCGCAGAGGCGGTCCCAATGCATTGACAGCTTGCACCCCAGGTATCACCCGTGGTGCACGCGTTGTTGTCGTTGCACGGAGTGCCGGGCAATGCACTCCCCCCCGCCACACCAAGGCAATCCGTAACAACAGTGTTCAGGGTAACTTGTCCGAAAGCCCCTAGGCTGAGGTTGTAGTAGCTACCACTATAAGAGACTTGCAACTTGAGCGCGCGCACCATGTAGCGCACCGTTCCGCTCAAGCCGGTCGTGTTGTCCACGAACGAGAGACCTGTGACCGCAGAGGTGGTCCGACGTTCCCACGTTTGCGTGGCGGTGTTCAGCCTATACACATGATAGCCCACCAAACCCGGTTCTGGGGACGCGGTCCAAGTAACCGTGGTACTGCTGCCGTTGGAAGAAGAAGCCAGCACGTTCGTGGGCGGGGCCACAACGTGCATGCGTAGGGTGGGGTCGCCCAAGAGCGCGATGTGCACACGACCGGGACTCGGATTACCCGGCTCGTAATGACCGTTGCCGTTGTTCTGCGTGAGCGTGGTGGCGTAACCGATCGTTTCGCCCATGCCCATGTGATGGAAGTACCAGTTGGGGTACCCCGCCCAGAAATTGGTCAGCGTCTTTCCGGAAGCGAGCGCTGCACGGAGGAAGTTGTCCTGATAATCCCAATCCCCGAAGTAGCTACCGAACAGTACGGTGAAGATCCCTTGTGGGGTGCTGGACGCGAACTGCGCGGTGGTACCTACCCCATTGGCATTGGTCCACCAACCACCTCCGCAACCGTAGCTCCACAAGTGTGTTTGTGCCACCAACTCGGTGAAGTAGTCACCGGCGATGGTATTGTTCGGGTGCACCAGTGGACCGAATCCACGCCATGCGTTCTGCGAGAAGGCATCGCTGAACCCAGTGAAATTGTCATCCACCACCGCACGGTCCTGCGCGGTGAACTGCTTCACCTTCCACTGATGCAGTTTGGTCAGGTAGTTCCCGAGCAAGGTGGTCTCGCTCTGTGAGAAAGAAGGCAGATCATAGAAATCCACCCGGCCCACAGCAAGTTCCACGGCCGTAGGGATCACTGTCTGGTCGAATTTGCCGTCGCCTGGCACATTGTGATTGCGAGCCCAACTGGCAGAAGTGCTGTTCACGCTGTTGTCCGTCCAGGATCCATTCACCTCACCGTAGTAAACATCAGCAGCCCATGCACCGTAGTGCTCACCGTGGCCGTCGGGTGCCAAATTGCCGCTCATCGGGACCGGCACGTGCCCAATGTTGAGCACCGCCTTCACATTGGCCGGATCGGCATTGTAGGCCGCAAGCACAAGCGCTTTGACCGAGGTAACTGGGGCCGTTCGGCTCACATCATGGCGCAGCACCTTCCAGCCATCACCCTCCAAGTCTTGTTGCAGTTGAGCAAGCTGGGTCGTGAGAGAAGTAGTGAAAGTGTTGTCCACGAGCAAGACCACTTTTCCCCTGTTCTCCACCATGGCCAACTCGATCCCGGCATTCACATAGCCGTACCCTGAACCGAGGTTAGAGGTGGTGCGCACCACCTTGTACTCGTAGTTGGTGTTCACGGCCACAGTGTTGTCCGCGTATTGCGTGGCCGAAGCACCCAGGGTAGTGATCGCAGTGCCCCACGAGGTGCCCCCCTTCAACTTGCGATAGACCGTATAGCCCGTCGTGTTCGTGTGAGTGAGCCAGTTGAGCGTGATGCGAGGTGGCGAACTCTGCGCTACGGCCCACATGCGTACGGACTTGTTCTGCCCCAGTGTTTGTGCCACCGATGTTAGCTGCACCGCTGCGAGGGCAAAGGCCAGCAGCAGGGAGCGGATCGAAGTGGACATGGGCCTGAAAAAGGTCGCCAAAGATAGACGGGAGCATGGCCCCGTTCGAGTCGCAAGAAGCTGAGGCACAAGGGTTCTAGTGGATAAGAGTGACCAGCCTTCGACCAGAACACACTTCAACTCGACGAAGGTCGATATCATGAAGACCAAGCCCCGGAATCCCTCAGAAGGCCTCTGACCCATGGTTACCTTCGGCCCCGTGCAAAAACGACCGGCAACCTAACCCCCACTGGCTTCGTTGCAAGGCTCCGCAAAACCCATGTCCACGACCAAGCTTCTCCTGATCACCGTAACGGTGATCCAGGTCAAGAAGGGTCGTGGAGCGGCTACGTATTCCAATGACCAGTTCCATGCCCGGTAAGACATCCCATCCATTCAACCTGATCCAACTCCTTCAACCAGCGTTCGCCGCACAGGCAGGACGCACCGCCCTTGTTGCGGACAATGGGGAACTGACCTTTGACCAGCTAGGGCAGCGCATGGACCGCATGGCCGCCCACCTCGCCAAGAACGGGGTAATTGCAGGGAGCACCACCGGCCTTTGCCTGGAACGTTCCCCCGGACTGGTCATCAGTGTGCTCGGCATCGTGAAAGCGGGCGCTGCCTATGTACCCATCGACCCCGCCTACCCCGCCGATCGCATTGCCCTGATGTTGGAGGACGCCCAACCGCCGGTGGTGATCACCGACCGGGCGCACCAACACCTTTTCAAAGGCAGCAAGACGAAGGTCCTGTTGATCGATGAGGTCGATCTGGAGAACGGTCCACGCTTCGAAGGCGAGTGCCCAGCCAAGCCGGAGAATTTGGCCTACGTGCTCTTCACCAGCGGAAGCACCGGCCGACCGAAAGGCGTGGCCATGCACCACGCGCCCTTGCTGAACCTGATCCAGTGGCAACTGCGCACATCGGTGTTGAAGGAAGGCGATCGCACGTTGCAGTTCGCCCCCATCAGCTTCGACGTGAGTTTCCAAGAACTCTTCACCACGTTTGCTCAAGGCGGCACGCTCGTGCTGATCACCGACGAGGATCGACTGAACAGTACACAACTCCTGCGCAAGATCATCGCGGAGAAGATCAACCGGATCATCGTGCCCTTCGTAGCGCTGCAATATCTGGCTGAAGCCGTGGAACGCACGGGTGAAGTGCCTTCTTCATTGAAAGAGGTCTTCACCAGCGGCGAGCAGTTGAAGATCACACCAGCCGTCGCGAACTTCTTCAAGCAGTTGCCCGGCTGCCGCTTCTGCAACCAGTACGGACCGACCGAAGGACATGTGGTGAGCGAACTGGAACTGAAGGGCGATCCTTCGAGCTGGCCTGCGCTGCCGAACATCGGCAAGGCCATCGACAATGTGAAGTTGCTGGTGCTCGATGAGCAGATGAAGCCCGTGAAGAAGGGCGATGAAGGCGAGCTCTATCTCGGCGGTGCGTGCGTGGCAAAAGGCTACATCGGTCGCGACGACCTCACGGCCGAGCGCTTCCTCGCCGATCCATTCGAGAAAGGCGGACGACTTTACAAGACCGGTGATCGCGCCGCTGAATTATCGAACGGCGAGATCGACTACAAAGGCCGCATCGATGGCCAGGTGAAGGTGCGCGGCTATCGCATCGAACTCGGTGAAGTGGAAGTGGCGTTGGAAAAGCACGCTTCCATTGAACAAGCCGTTGCCAACGTGCGCGAGGACCGTCCCGGCCTGAAGCGTCTCATCGGCTATTACGTCGCGAAGCATGATGCGAGCGTGAACGACCTGCGCAAGCACCTCGCCTCCCTCCTTCCCGATTACATGGTGCCTTCCGCATTCGTGGCGGTGAAAGAGTTGCCACGCACTCCGAGCGGCAAGATCGATCGCAAGGCACTGCCCGCACCCGATGTGAAACGCCCCGAACTGGATGTCGCTTTCGCAGCGCCGCAGACCGGTGTGCAGAAGGCGCTCGCGAACGTGTGGGCCGATCTCCTCGGCATCGACCGTGTTGGGATCGACGACAACTTCTTCGATCTCGGCGGCAACTCGTTGCTGAGCATCCAATGCGGTAGCTCAACTCGAAGGCCACGGCCTGAAGCTGCCGATCGTGAAGCTATACCAGCACCCTACGGTCAAGGCGTGCGCCGCCTACCTGGAAGGTGATGCAAGCGCGATCGCTCCGTCCGAAATGGCCAAGGCACGTAAGGCGGCGGCTGGTGGAGCGAAGAAGGGCGACGTCGCCATCATCGGCATGAGCGGCCGCTTCCCCGGCGCTGCCAGCGTGGAAGAGCTTTGGAAGAACCTGCTCGCCAAGAAGAACAGCATCAGCACGTGGACCGCTGACGAGATCGACCCAAGCGTTCCCGCCGAGCTGCGCAACGACAGCGACTACGTGAAGGCGCGCGGCGTGATCACCGATGCCGACAAATTCGACGCGGGCTTCTTCGGCGTGAACCCGAAAGTGGCCGCGCTGATGGATCCGCAGCAACGCGTCTTCCTGGAAACGGCCTGGGCCGCTTTGGAAGATGCCGCGTACGATCCCGCACAGTTCGCTGGCCTCATCGGCGTGTATGCCGGCATGGGCAACAACACCTACTTCACGCGCAACGTCATCGGCCATCCGGAGCTCATCGAGCAGGTCGGCGACTTCGCGGTGATGACCGCGAACGAGAAGGACTACATCGCCACACGTCTCGCGTTCGAGTTCGATCTGCGCGGTCCGGCGTTGAGCATCCATACGGCGTGCAGCACATCGCTCGTTGCGATCGCACAAGCGTTCAAGGCGCTGCGCGATGGTGAATGCGACATGGCCCTGGCCGGTGGCATCGCGATCACGGCACCGATCAACAGCGGCATCGTGTACAACGAAGGCGGGCATGTACAGCCCCGACGGCAGCACACGCACCTTCGACGCGCAAGGCAAAGGCACCAGCTTCAGCGATGGTGTCGGCATCATCGTGCTGAAGCGCCTCGACGATGCCATCCGCGACAACGATCACATCTACGCCACGATCAAAGGCGCGGCCCTCAACAACGACGGTAGCGACAAGGCCAGCTTCACCGCACCCAGCGTGCGCGGCCAGGCCGAAGTGATCGCCATGGCGCAAGCCGATGCAGGCGTTACGCCCGATCAGATCACGTATGTAGAGGCGCACGGTACAGCCACGCCGCTCGGTGATCCGATCGAGGTGGAAGCATTGACGCTCGCATTCGGCGGCAAGACCAACGGCCATCATTGCGTCATCGGCTCGATCAAGAGCAATATCGGTCACCTGACGCCGGCCGCAGGTGCAGCAGGTGTGATAAAGACAGCGTGGGCACTGAAGGAGGAGGTGATCCCTTCCAACATCGGCTTCGAGACGCCGAACCCCGCGATCGACTTTGCCAATTCACCCTTCCGAGTTGCGAACGAGAACATCGCTTGGCCGCGTAGTGGTACGCCTCGCATCGCAGGTGTTTCCTCCTTCGGTGTGGGTGGAACGAACGCCCACGTGATCCTCGCTGAGCCACCAGTGATGTCCGCGTCGAGTGCATCGCGTAGCAAGCAACTGTTCCTGTTCAGCGCGAAGAGCAAGACCTCGCTCGATGCCATGACGGAGAACCTCCGCGCGTGGCTCGAAGCACACCCGAACGCATCGCTCGCTGATGCGGCCTTCACGCTTCAGGTGGGTCGTCGTCATTTCAAGCATCGTCGCCTGATCGTTGGCGGAAGTCCCGGTGAAGTGATCGAAGCGATCGCCAACAAGGACACCAACCTGATCGGCACACGCGAACTGCACGAAGCCGCGCCCGGCGTGGTCTTCATGTTCCCCGGCCAGGGTTCGCAGTACGTGAACATGGGCCGCGACCTGCATGTCAGCGAGCCGGTCTTCGCGGAGAACTTCGATCACTGCTGCACGCTGTTCAGCAAGGAACTCGGCGTCGATCTCAAGGCCATCATTTTCCCGAAAGTCGGCGAAGAAGAGAAGGCCGCGGAACAACTGAAGCAGACCGTCTACACACAGGCTTCCTTGTTCACCATGCATTACAGCCTCGCGAAGCTGTGGATGCATTGGGGGATCACCCCGGACGCCATGATGGGCCATAGCATCGGTGAATTCGCTGCGGGTTGTCTCGCTGGTGTATTCTCCTTGGAAGATGCCGTAACACTCGTCGCCAATCGCGGCCGCATGATGCAGGACCTGCCCGGAGGCAGCATGCTAAGTGTGCGCGGTGCGGAAGAAGATGTCGCCATGAAACTGCCCGCAGGTTGCAGTATCGCAGCGAACAACGGTCCGCAATTGTGCGTGGCCAGCGGGCCGCACGAGGCCATCGCACAGCTGCAAGCCGAATTGGAGAAGGACGGCATCACCTGCAAGTTGCTCGTGACCAGCCACGCCTTCCACAGCCCGATGATGGACGCCATCGTTGCGCCATACAAGAACGTGGTCGAAAGTGTGAAGCTGAACGAGCCACGCATCCCGATCATCAGCACGGTCACCGCCGAATGGCTGAAGGACGAGGAAGCGATCTCTTCGAAATATTGGAGCGATCACCTGCGGGCGACCGTGCGTTTCGCGCAAGCCGTGAAGTTCGCATGGACGGATGCCGACCGTGTGATGTTGGAAGTCGGACCACGCACGACCGCAACGACACTCGCACGCCAACAAAGCAGCGATCCGAAGAAGCAAGCCGCCGTTTCTTCACTTGCCGATTCCGCAGGCAACGGCAATGAACTCACGCAACTGCTCAAGGCCGTTGGTGGCTTGTGGGAAAGCGGCGTGCTCATCGACTGGAGCAAATTCTACGAGCGCGAAAAGCGTCATCGCATCTCGCTCCCGACCTATGCTTTCGAGCGCGTTCGTCACTGGGTGGATCCCGTGTCAATGGTCGTCGCCGGTGGTCATGCGATCGCCTCAACTTCCATAGAAGCGCCGGTACCGAACAGCGGAGACGCCAACCTCACACCGAAGGAGGCGCTCATCCAGCAGATCAAGAGCCTGTTGGAAGAAAGCTCCGGACTTGAACTCGCTGAGGCAAGTGCCGAGGAGACCTTCCTCGAAATGGGACTCGACTCGCTCTTCCTCACCCAAGTAGCAACCTCGCTCTCGAAGAAGTTCGGCGTCAAGATCTCGTTCCGACAATTGAACGAGGAAGTCCCGAACCTGGACAAGCTCGCGGACTATCTATTGGCCAAGGGCTACTCGGTTGGCGGTCCCGCGGCCACACCGACCGGACAATCAGCAGCGAACAGCGTTCAACCCGCTGTCAACGCGCTGGAGGATGCGCCTGAACTGAAGAAGGTCTTCGGTGCGCAGGCTCGCATCAGCAAAGAGAAGGTGGACGACATGACGCCGCAGCAGCGCACATGGTTCGATGCGTTTGTGAAGCGCTACGTTGCGAAGACCGCGAAGAGCAAGGCCTTCACACAGGAGAACCGTAAGCCGATGGCCGACCCGCGTGTGGTCACCGGCTTCAAGCCACAAACCAAGGAGCTCATCTACCAAGTGGTGGTGGACAAGAGCACCGGCTGCCACCTCTGGGACATCGACGGCAACGAATATGTGGATATCCTCAGCGGTTTCGGTTCCTCGATGTTCGGCTATATGCCGGACTTCATCAAGGAAGCCTGCCACAAACAGATCGATACCAGCGTGGAGATCGGCCCGATGCATCCGCTCGCCGCCGAAGTCTCCAAGCTATTGTGTGAACTGACGGGTGCTGAGCGCGCTGCCGTCTGCAATACGGGATCCGAAGCAGTGCTCGGCGCTATGCGCATGGCCCGCACCGTGACCGGTCGCAGCCTCATCATCTCCTTCAGCGGAAGCTACCACGGCATCAACGATGAGGTGATCATCCGCGGCAGCAAGAGCAAGAAGAGCTATCCCGGCGCGCCGGGGATCATGCCACAGGCGGTGGAGAACATGCTCGTGCTCGACTACGGCACACCGGAAAGTCTCGAGATCATCAAACAGCGTTGCCACGAAGCAGCGGCCGTGCTGGTCGAGCCAGTACAAAGCCGCCGTATGGAATTCCGTCCTGTGGATTTCCTGCGCGAAGTGCGTCGCATCACGCAAGAGAATGGCGCCGCGTTGATCTTCGACGAGGTGATCACCGGCTTCCGCACGCACCAGAACGGAACACAAGGCCTGTTCGGCATCACAGCGGACATCGGCACCTACGGCAAAGTCATCGGCGGCGGCATGCCCGTTGGCGCCATGATCGGCAAGAGCGAATGGATGGACGCGTTGGACGGCGGACACTGGCAGTTCGGTGACGACAGTGTTCCACCGGCGGGAGTGACCTACTTCGCGGGCACCTTCGTGCGCCACCCGCTCACGATGGCTGCCATGAAGGCCTCTCTGGTCTTCATGAAAGAGCAAGGGCCTGCGTTGCAGGAGCGGCTCAACACCATGACCGAGGACATGGTCGCGCGCGTGAACGGTCTGTTCGACAAGTACCAGCTCCCCTATCGCTGGGTCAACTTCGGCAGCGCGTTCAAGACGAAGTACGATGAGAGCGTCAACTACACGGAGCTCTTCTTCATGCTGATGCGCTACCACGGAGTACACGTGCTGGACTTCCCGCACTTCATCACCACGGCGCATACCGAGGACGATATCGAGTTCATCATCACCACGGTGGAGAAGGTGTGCGTGGAACTGCGCGAAAGCAGCTTCATGCCGGAACGCACCTACCCCATCCAAATAGTGAACAGCGTGTTGAACGGACATGTGCGCAAACTGAGCGAACGCGTGATCAGCGCGATGGAACCACCGGTGGCTGGAGCGCGCATCGGCCGCACACCGAAAGGCGAACCCGCGTGGTTCATTCCGGATCCGGCGCGGCAAGGCAAGTACATGATGATCGAAACCGACGAGAACTGAGCGAACGACAATGGAGAAGTTCATCACCGAAACACGATTCGTTCCCGTTGACTTCGATCCGTTCGCAGGGTCGGCGATCGAACGCATTATCCCTACCACGGAAGCGCAGCGCGAGGTGCTCACCGCCAGTGAAATGGGCGTGGACGCCTCATGTGCCTACAATGAGAGCGTATCGCTGGAACTGAGCGGCGACCTGGACCGCGCAGCGCTTGATGCGGCGATGCAGCATCTGGTGAAGCGCCATGAATCGTTGCGCAGCACCTTGAGCGCGAGCGGCACGCGGATGATCGTGACCGATGAGATCCGGTTCAATCTCGCATACACGGACCTGAGCAGTGCGATCACTTCCGAGCGCGAGGAGCAATTGCGCACGATCGCGAAGCAGGACATGATCACGCCCTTCGACCTGCGCAACGGCCCTCTTTTCCGTGCACAATTGATCCGTGTGGATGCGAGCGTGCATTTGCTGCGCCTCAGCGGTCATCATGCCGTGTGCGATGGGTGGAGCCTGGGTATCATGATGGCCGAGATCAGCGCCCTATACAACGGAGTGAAGACAAACTCAGCACCCAAGGTCCCGGACGCTGTCCCATTCAGTGAGTACAGTCTTGCCACGATCGACTTCGCCAAGAGCGAGGAGCACACCAAGGTGGAGCAATACTGGCTCAATCTCTTCAAAGGAGCCGTGCCACGCATTGATCTTCCTACCGATCGGCCACGTCCACGCACGAAGACCTACAAGGGCAACCGTCTCGATCTGGTGATGCCACCCGAACTGGTGCGCGGCCTGAAGGAAACGGCCACACGCAGCGGCGCCAGTTTCGTGACCACATTGCTCACTGCGTTCGAACTGGTGTTGCACAAGCTCACTGGTGATAGCGATATGGTCGTTGGCTTGCCAGCGGCGGGCCAGAGCGATCTGGGCATGAAGCATCTCGTTGGTCACTGCGTCAATCTGCTCGCCTTGCGCAGCCGCATCGATGAGGACCGGCCGTTCATTGAGCATTTGAAGGAACGCCGCACAGCCGTGCTCGATGCATTCGACAACCAGAAGTACACCTTCGGAACACTGCTTCGGAAGCTGAACGTGCCGCGCGAACCGGGCCGCATCCCACTGTGCCCGGTGGTGTTCAACATCGACATGAACATGGACGACGGCGTCGCCTTCGAGGGTCTGCGTCATCGTTTCATCAGCAACGCACGCGCCTTCGAGAACTTCGAATTGTTCTTGAACGCGACGGGCAACGACAAGCACTTGGTGCTTGAATGGAGCTACAATACCGACCTCTTCGATGAGGCCACCATCCGTGGCTGGATGGACATGCTCACCACTCTGGCGCAACGCATCGCAACTGCACCGAGCGCGACGATCGCGGACCTCTTGAGCGAAGGCGCGCTGGCCGGTGACCAGGAGATGCCGCCATCTGCTTGGATCGGCAAAGTGACCGACTTCCCAAAGAAGGACATCGGTAGCCTGTTCGATGAAGTGGCCACCCGCTATGCTGACAATACCGCTGTGGAACTGCTGGATGGGAAGATGAGCTATCGCGAACTGCAACAGCGGGTGAATTCCCTCAGCAGCAGCTTGATCGAGCTCGGTGTGAAACCAGGCGAACCTGTTGGCCTGTGCATGGACCGGAGCTTCGACATGATCGTGGCCATGCTTGCCACGTTGCGAGCGGGCGGATGCTTCGTGCCGTTCGACCCTGCCTACCCTGCCGATCGCCTCAGTTTCATGTTCGGCGACACCGATGTGAAGGTGATGCTGACGCAGCGGCACCTTGTGAACAGCTTGCCCGCGCACAAGGCGCGTGTGGTCTTCCTTGATGAAGTGAAGCAAGGCGCTGATCGACCGATGCCAGCTATCGGAATCGATGCTCCCGTGGCCTTCCTACAGCTCTCGAACATCTCCTTCGATGCAAGCACCCTCGAGATCTGGGGCGCGCTGCTGAACGGCGGACGCCTCGTGTTGCAAGCGCAGCAGAAGCCCACGCGATCGAGATCACCGAAACGATCCAACAGCACAAGGTCACGAGCGTGTGGTTCACAGTCGGTCTTTTCAACCTGCTGGTGGACGAACACGTGGATCGTTTGCGCGGCTTGAAGCACATCCTCACCGGTGGCGACGTATTGAGCGTTCCGCATGTGAAGAAGGCGCTGAAGGTGCTCGGCCCGAACGTGCTCATCAACGGTTACGGACCAACGGAGAACACCACGTTCACCTGCTGCTTCCCGATCAACAACGAGGCTTCCATCAAGGGCAGCGTGCCGATCGGCTTCCCGCTGAACAACACGACCGTCCACATCCTGGATGAAGACCGCAAGCCGGTGCCCATCGGTCGTAAGGGCGAATTGTACACCGGCGGTGCTGGTGTCGCCCTGGGTTATTGGAAGCGCGATGACCTGACAGCCGAGAAGTTCGTCGATGATCCATTCACCCTTCGACAGGCTCAGGGTGACAAACCGAAGCTCTACCGCACCGGGGATATCGCACGCTGGCTGCCCGATGGCAGCGTTGAGTTCATCGGCCGCGCCGATGGCCAGGTGAAGATCCGTGGCTTCCGTGTGGAACTAGGCGAGATCGAGAACGCACTGAACGACATCGCCGCACTGAAGGATCGCGTTGTCACCGTGCGTCAGGACGGTCCCGGCGAAAAGCAACTCGCCTGCTACGTGGTGCCGAAGAATGCCAAAGACCACGAAGATCCCGCCGCGCGCGAGGCTCTGCTGAACACGGTCCGCGAGCAGCTGCGCGAACGCCTGCCGGGCTACATGGTGCCCACGGCTTTCATGGTATTGCCTTCGTTCCCGCTCACGCCCAACGGCAAGGTGGATCGCAAAGCGCTACCGGCGCCAATGGTCGAGAGTTCTGTTCTCAAGGCTCAGCATGTCGGTCCTCGTGACAACATGGAGCGCACGCTTACCGCTATCTGGGGCAAGTTGCTCAACAACGAACAGATCGGCGTACACGACGATTTCTTCGATCTCGGTGGGCACTCACTGATCGGCATCCAATTGCTCGGTCAAGTGGAGCAGCAGTTCAGTCGCACGCTTTCGCTGAAATCCTTGTTCGAGGCACCGACGATCGCGCAATTCGCGGATCTGCTCCGAACCGAAGGCGCGACAGCGAACTGGGATAACCTCTCCCTTGTGCAACCAGATGGCGAAGGTGCGCCGCTCTTTTGTGTTCATGGTGATGAGGCCAGCCACTTCATACCGAAGCACATGGGACCGACGCGTCCCTTCTACGCCTTCTTCCACCAAGGCGAGGATGGCAAAGCGATCAAGTACACGAGCGTGGAAACGATCGCAGCACACTTCATCAAGGAAATGAAGCAGGCGAAACCGCAAGGCCCCTACCTGCTCACGGGCTATTCGTTCGGTGGAGTGGTAGCGTACGAAATGGCGCAACAGCTCATGGCGATCGGTGAAGAAGTTCCCTTGCTCGTGTTGCTCGACACGTATGCACCCGGTCTGCACAAACAAGCCATAGAGAGCGACGTGAAGTTCTACGAGCCGTTGAAGAAGGCCGTATTACGCGGTATCGTGAAGCGCGCGCTGAAGAACGACGGCGTTGTGCCTACACGCTTCCGAAACTTCCACATCATCGACACCTATGACCAAGCGGTGTTGGCCTATAAACCCAAGCCCTACAAAGGGCGTCTCACCGTCTTCAAGGCGGCCACATCCTGGGGACCGAAAGAGATGGGCTGGAGCGCGCTCGCACAAGGGGGAATGGATGTACAGGTGATACCCGGCGACCACTACAGCCTGATCAAGGAACCGAACGTTGCTCAATTGACCGAACAACTGGTGGTGAGGATCGCTGGCTGGGAACAACGCGGCACGATAGCAGTGTCTTGAGGTCGTCCGCTTCCATCGACATTCATTGATCAACGCGGATCCTGTTCCTTAGCTCCGTGGAAGGACGCACTTTGACCGTGCATTGCAGCGGTCCGCAAGATGTGACATGGAACGATGCCGCGCCGGTGGAACCACCTGCCGAGGGGATGGTGCACCTCTGGTTCGCCACGCTGGAACAACTGCGGCCACGAACGGCCTTCTATCGCGACCTGCTCGACCCCGTCGAGACCGAACGTGCGCAACGATTCCGCTTCAAGCAGGATCGTGAACGCTTCATCCTGGGCCATGGTGTGCTGCGCGAACTATTGGGCCGGTACCTGAAGCGGGATGGCTCGTTGATACGCTTCTCACGCGGCGCCTTTGGCAAGCCCTACCTCGATCGAAAAAGACTTTGCTTCAATTTCAGCGATACGAAGGATGCCATCCTGGTCGGCTTCACGACGGGGGTGGAGATCGGCGTGGACATAGAGACCATGGCGCGGGACGTGGACCATGCTGCCGTGAGCGAACACTACTTCACCGCACCGGAGATCGCTGTCATACAGGCAGCGGGACCCCATGCGAAACGACGCTTCCTCCAGTTCTGGACACGCAAGGAATCCGTGCTCAAGGCAAGCGGCGTTGGTATCATGGACGATCTGCGGGTGTTGCGCGTGGACGGTGAGCACAACGTGATGACGATCGAACACGAGGCCTTCGTGAAGATGGCGGCTGAAGAATACCATGTGCGCACATGGCACCTCAACGAGCAGCATATCGTGAGCTTGGCATCACCAACGGATGCCACCGTCATCAACTTCAGACCGGTGTGTTCGTGAGGACTACTCCTCACCCCAAAAGCGAGGGTGGAAGTTGAGGAGGTAGAGTTGGTCGGTAGCACGCGTTATGGCGGTGTACAACCAACGCACATACTCCTTGTCGATCATCTCATCGGTCACGTAGCCCTGGTCCACGAAGACCGTGTGCCACTGACCGCCCTGTGCTTTGTGACCGGTAACGGCATACGCGTACTTGATCTGCAATGCGTTCGCGTAAGGATCCTCTTTCAGCAGGCGGAAGCGCGCTCCTTTGGTCGGGGCCACTATGGAAGCCAAGACCTGCTGTGTGAGAAGTTTCATCTGCGGTCCGGGTAGTGCGGGTCCTTCGGATGCCAGTGTATCGAGCATCACTTTCACATCGAGCTCACGCTCCTCGGTACCGTTCCACCATCCCGTGGTGATGTCCGCGAAGCGAAGCCCATAACGCTCTTCGATCCCGAGCACGCGCTTAACGAACATCTGTTCGCCGTTGGCAAGGAGTTCCGGTTTACCATTGCGGCCCGCCCACAGGTAGTTGTTCTTCACCACCATGAGGCGATCGCCGGGACTGAGTTCCTCTTCATAGCCGTGGATACGCACACGCACCTGCTGATTGTATTGGTATGCGCGCTTGTTGCTGCGGCATATCAGGCACACTTCGTCGTCCCCACATGCCCGTCGATCCGCTGTACATCCGGATAAGGAATGAAGCGCGGAATGGGAAACGCAGGAGCATGCACAGGGTCACCCTTCGACAGGCTCAGGCTGACATCCGTTAGAAGACCTCGCAGATCCGTCGCGTTCTTCAAGATCCCGGATGCTTCCGCCTGACGCACGACCTCGGTGAGTTCGATCACACCCGCCGTAAGACCCAAGGCACGCAGGTCCTTCACATCCAACGCGGGACTATGGTCACTACCCACGGGCGGCAACTGCGCCGGGTCGCCGATCAACAAAAGCTTGCATCCCTGTGCGGAGAAGACATGTTCCAGAAGATCACGCAGCAGATCACGTTCTCCAAAGCCACTCCCGCTAGCGTCGCTTCCGATCATGCTCGCTTCATCAACAATGAAGAGCGCACCCATGTCCTTGTTCATGGCGATCTCCGCGCCCGACCATCCATCCTCCTCTCCAGCAACGCGATAGATACGCCGGTGAATGGTGCTCGCAGGTACTTGCGCATGCGCACCCAGCACTTTCGCCGCACGACCTGTGGGTGCCAACAACACAACGGGTTCGCGCGCACTACGAAGGACCTTCACCAAAGCGCCCACGAGGGTGGTCTTGCCTGTACCGGCATATCCGCGAAGGATCAACGTAGCGTGAGGTCGATCGGTCGCGAGCAACCGACCGAAGGCATCAATTGCCCTTTCCTGGCCGCTCGTGGGTGCGTGCCCCAAGGCAGCACGCAGTCGATCGGGAAAGCCGTTGACGGCAGATGCATGTGCGGACATCGAAGGCTGTGGAAGCGCATGGGCGACGCGGAAGAGCAGCCGGATGCGGGGTGAAAATACCGCTACTTTCGGGGCCTTCACAAGATCCCTCCGCTCTCGACGTTGGGAGGGAAGCTCGATGGCGACAACAACGAACGGTACGCGGGAAAAGGGCGTTTGGTGCTCAGCGCACTATGATGCAGGTCGCGAACGAGCATGGCATCTTTCCATCCTGGTGGGTCCGGAAGTGCAAGCCTGGGTGGCGCACGCGATGGAGAGCGGGGAGCCTGTTGCACTCGGTTGGAGCAACGATAGCAGCGCACTGGATGTGGCTGAACTGCCTGCGCACCCCGGAACAGTGTCCTTCGTAACGCTTCCCGAGTGGAGCGCCTTGGTTCCAGAAGGTGCCTTGGAACCCGGTAGCGAAGCCCGGCACTTGAGCCTTGTTCACGGTGGTTTGCCCACCGGTGCATTGCGCGATGAACTCGTCGCGAGTTTGGGGGCCACGTGCATCTACGTACATGACGATGAGGCCGAGCGCAATGTGCTCGATCGCTTCCCCAACGCACGACCCGTTCCCATGCAGGGGCTGATGGTACGCGCTGTCCTGGCCCGTTGCAATGAAGGCCCCACTGTTCTTCTGCACCGCAGCCACCAGAGCTTGGAAGTGGCGATCGCTTCCGGGGGGAGAGTTCTCTTGAGCAATACGTTCCCTGCGCGCACCTCACAGGACCTGCTCTACTTCACCCTCCTCGCGGTGGAGGGCAGCGGCCTGAAGCCCACCGAAGTGCAACTGCACCATAGTGGCACGCACCTCACCAGCCATGAGCGAGATCTCCTGCACCGGTACTTCACGAACGAACGGACCGCAGTTCGCACCCTGAACGAACAAGGTGCGAACGACCCGATGGAAATGCATCGCTGGCTGGCCTTGATGGAGCAGTTCGCATGCGTGTCATAGGCGGCAAATACCACAACCGAAGGCTCCATCCGCCCAAGGAGATCGATGCGCGGCCAACGACCGACTTCGCCAAAGAAGGCCTGTTCAACGTGCTGCACCACAGCGTGCCGCTCGAAGGCATTCGGGTGCTGGACCTCTTCGCCGGGACGGGTGCCATCTCGTTGGAATTCCTCTCGCGTGGTGCCGATGAAGTGATCAGCGTGGACAACGACCGCAAGCTCTACGACCACATGCAACGCATGGCGCGTGACTTGGGCGAAACGCGCTGGCGCATGGTGAAGAGCGATGTCTTCACCTTCCTGCGAAGCCACCGTGGCACCTACGACATCGTCTTCGCCGATCCGCCATTCGGCATGGAGGGCATCGAACGGATACCTACCTTGGTGATGGAAGCCGGACTGCTCGACAAGGATGGACTCTTGATCGTGGAACACACCGAGAAGTTGAAGCTCGATACGCTACCCGGGTTCAAGCAACAACGATCCTACGGACTAGTGCAGTTCAGTTTATTCGGCCCTACACCCGCACCATGAGCAACGCCATCGCCGTCTTCCCCGGCACCTTCGATCCGATCACCATCGGCCACGTGTCCATCGTTCGGCGGGCACTGCCCTTGTTCAGCAGGTTGGTCGTGGGCATGGGTGTGAACACCACGAAGAAGACCATGTTCACCGAGGCACAGCGCATCGCGTGGATCAAGGCTGCATTCGCGAACGAGCCGAAGGTGGAGGTGGTCGCCTTCGAAGGCCTTACCGTGGACCTGTGCAAGCGGGTGGGTGCACGCTTCATATTGCGTGGACTGCGGAATGGAACCGACCACGACTACGAACGCAGCATCGCCCTCATGAACCGACATTTGGCCGATGTGGAAACGGTGTTCCTTCCTGCGGAACCGGGACACGCGCACATCAGCAGCACCATCGTGCGTGAACTCATCGCCAACAAGGCCGACGTATCCGCGTTGATACCCATGGACCTTCGTACCGCGCTTCCATGAAACAGGCCCTACTTCCGCTCCTCTTCGCCGCGTCGCTTGCGGCCCAGGCGCAGGATGTGGTCATCGACGTGCAGGCGGCTGACTACACCGGGCAGGTGGTATTGCTCTACCGATATGATGATCTCTTCACGTTGCGGGCAGTGCGTGCCACGGAATCGCTCATCGGCGACATGGGCAAAGCGACGCTGACCGCACCGGTGGAAGGCACCGCCAAGTTGCGCTTGCGTATTGGTGAGGTCACAGCCGACCTCTTCGCACGGGCGGGCAAGCGCTATCAGGTCACCTTCATCAAGCCGGATGCACGCGTTGCGCGGACCGTGAGCGGCACTGCTCGCACCTCGCTCTTCTTCCATGATCTCGATCAGTTGGATGTGAACGCGCTCACCACCGACCTGAACGAGCGTGTGGATGCCTTCATCAGCGAAGACCTCGCCACCGACCAGGTCGCTGGCATGCAGGTGCTTGAGATCAAGCGGAAGAACGATGTCCAACCGACGGACAGTGTACAACGACCGGGCACGCTCTTCGTAACACCAACCTTGTCCCAAGCGCGCGTGGACAGCTTCGAGACGAAAGTGCGGCACTTCTACGAAGCCGTCAAGGATCCCTGGTTCGACCATTACCTCACGTACAGCATCGCGGGTATGCGTCACGGTCCGCGTGTGAACGAGGTGGAACTGCACGCGAAATATCTCCAAGGCCAGCCCGTGCACTATGACGACCCAGAGTACGTGCGATTCCTCCGCAGCTTCTACTCAGAGCACCTGTTCCTCGTGCATCGTTTCAATGAAGCGGGCCTGCATCATGCCTTTGATGTTGGCGAGGCCGACAGTTTGAAAGCCTTGCTGACCGCGAACGAATTCCTCAAGGAAGACCGGCTCTGCGAACTGGTGATGATCGACCTGCTCTACCAACAGTACCACACCAAGACCGTGAAGCGTGACGGAGCGGAGAAGATCCTCGCGGATGTGGCGACCTCCTCGGTCCATGCGGAACATCGACGCATCGCCGCGAACATGCTATGGGACCTCACGAGCATGCGTGTGGAGCCGGTTGCCAGCCATGCGGCTCGAAGACCTGCGTGGGAACGAAGTATCGTTGGACAGTTTGCTCGAAGGACCGGTGTGCATCGCCATCACCGCCAGTTGGTGCAGCTACTGCGACCTGGAAATGCAGGGCGTGGAACAGCTCCACCGCGACTTCAAGGACGTGGTGCCCATCGTCGTCATCAGCCTCGACACGGATGTGGAAGCGCTCAAGAACTACGTGAAGGCGCACCCTGGAATGGACTTCCGCTGGCTGCGGGCGAGCGCCGAACAGCGGCTGCGTGATGACCTGCGTCTGAAGAGCCTGCCTGCGTTCTACTTGCTCAACGATGGCGTGCTTGCGCGCTCACCAGCACCTCTTCCAAGCAATGGTCTGGGTGCGCTCTTTCAGCAAGCGAAAGCCGAGGCGGAGAAGGGTTCGAAGATCAAGGTGTGGGACGACTGAGACATGTGAACATGTGAGCATGTGTTCATGTGCCCATGGCTGCCCAAGCCTCCAGAACGGGCATCAATGACGGGTACGTTTCACCTTTGATCATAGATATTTCGTCGGCGGTTACCCATTTCACCTCTTCGATGTCCTCCTCGTGCTGGGGCACCAGCCTTTCGGCCGAAGAGCCTCGCATGAGGAACCAGTCCGTACGTTTAAGGTGTTGCTTTCCCTTTCGCTCGTAGGTGTGCCAGGTCGAGGGCATCGGCTTGATCATGGTCAAGCGATCCAGTCCACATTCTTCCTGCACTTCGCGGATCGCTGCGGCTTCAATGCCCTCGCCTTCATCCACCTTGCCCTTGGGCAGGTCCCATTTCCCCAAGCGACGTATCACGAGCAATCGACCTTGTTCATCGTTCACCACGCCACCAGCGGCGAGCACGAACTCGTAGTCGGCACGGAACGCATCCCAATCGGCGCCTTCATTGATCGTGTGCGCCTTCCCCTCGATCCAAACGATATACTTTCGCTGCATGGCATCCCCGCTCGATCCGGCGCTCAAAGTAGCCGAGTTCCTCCTCCAGATCAAGGCCGTCAAACTTAGCCCGAAGAAACCCTTCACGTGGGCCAGCGGGTGGAAGAGCCCGATCTATTGCGACAACCGCAAGACGCTCTCCTACCCTGCTGTGCGCACCTACATCCGCCAGCAGTTCGTGCATGTGATCAACCACGAGTTCGGTCGCCCGGACATGATCGCCGGTGTGGCCACGGGCGGTATCGCGCACGGTGCGCTGGTGGCGCATGATCTCGGGCTCCCGTTCATCTACGTGCGCAGTGGTGCGAAGGACCACGGTATGAAGAACCAGGTGGAGGGTGACCTCACCGTGGGTCGTAGCGTGGTGGTGGTGGAAGACCTGGTCAGCACCGGCCAGAGCAGCCTCAACGCCGTGGAAGCCCTGCGCGCCGAGGGTTGTGATGTGAAAGGCATGGTGAGCATCTTCACCTACGGTTTCGATGAAGCCACCAAGGCCTTCGCCAAAGCCAAGGTCCAACTGCACTCGCTCACGAACTACAGCGTTCTGGTCGATCAGGCATTGAACGACGAATACATCACCGAAAAGGACCTGCTGCCGTTGAACGAGTGGCGAAAAGACCCGGCGACATGGGGCGCGGTGAAGGTGTGAGGTAGCTTGGAACCGAAGTACGGATACGGAAGCAATGACCAGACTGGAAAGCAAGCACGTTGAGATCGCGAAGCCCGCGCAAACCTTGTACGACTTCGTACAGGACATGAACAACTTCCAGCAACTCCTGCCGGAAGGTCGTATCAGCGAATGGAAGAGCGACGGGACCTCCTGCTCCTTCAAAGTGCAGGGTGCAGCCACGATAGGGCTTCAGTTGGATGGTGGCACCCCACCGGAACTGTTGAAGTTGAAAGCCACCGAACGCAGCCCCTTCCCCTTCACGCTGGATGTGCACATGAAGGAGAGCAATGGCACGACCACGATCTGGCAGGAGTTCAACGCGGACCTCAACCCCTTCATCAAGATGATGGTGGAGAAGCCGCTGCAGAACCTCTTCGATCACATCGCCGATAGGATGAAGGCGATACATGGATGAGACCATGTGGGCATGTGCTCATGTGGACATGTGCCCATGAAATGCACCACACGTCGATCAATGGCAGGCAGCAGGGGTCGATCGCGCGATGACGACGCCAAGCCGGCGAAGCTGACCAAAGCGGCGCTGGGGAAGTTCTTCCGCGTGTTCCGCTATATGCGCGAACAGCGTGGGATCTTCGCACTGGGCATGCTTTGCCTGCTGGTCACCAGCTTGCTCAGTGTTGCCTTCCCTTGGCTACTCGGTCGCTTGATCGATGCGCGTACACCGACGACCTTCTGGGCTGCACCGCTGGACGATTTCAGCAATGTGCATTCCATCCTGAAGCTGCTTGTGCTCGTGTTCGCAGCGCAGGCCTTCTTCGGCTTCTGGCGCATCTGGTTCTTCGGATCGGTGACGGAGAACGCGCTCACCCGCTTGAGAAAGGACACCTACTCCCACCTGCTCAAGCTGCCCATGGCCTTCTTCGCGCAGCGGCGTGTGGGCGAGCTCAACAGCCGCATCAGCGCGGACGTTGCCTTGCTCCAAGAGGCGTTCACGACGGTGCTGGCCGAGTTCCTGCGCCAGTTCGTGGTCATCGGTTCCAGCATCGCGGTGCTCACCTACCTCAACACCGACCTCATGCTCACCATGCTGGCCACACTGCCGGTGGTCATGTTGATCGCCGTCTTCTTCGGCCGCTACATCCAGAAGCTGAGCAAGGAGGTACAGGACAAAATCGCCGAGAGCAACGTGATCGTGGACGAGACCCTGCAAGGGGTCCAGAACGTGAAAGCCTTCAGCAACGAACGGTTCGAGACCCAGCGTTATGGGATGAGCGTGATGAGCGCACGACAACTCGCGTTGAGGAGCCTACGCTGGCGCGGCGGATTCGTGAGCTTCATCATTTTCTGCATGTTCGGCGTGGTGGTCTTCGTGGTGTACCGCGCGGCAGTGATGAAGGAGGCCGGGCTGATGAGCGTGGGCGATATCACCGCCTTCGTCGCCTTCAGCATCATGATCGGTGCGAGCATAGCGGGCATACCGGAGCAGATCACCTCATTGCTCAAAGCAGTGGGCGCCACCGAGCGGCTCATGGACCTCCAGGACGAAACGGCCGAAGCGCTCGATGTGGTGGAAGCCAAGCAGCGCCTCGAATTGCAAGGCCGCATCGAGTTCCGCAATGTGAGTTTCCACTATGCTTCCCGGGCGGATGTACCCGTACTACGCGACGTGAGCTTCATCGCCGAACCCGGTCAACGGATCGCGCTCGTCGGGCCAAGCGGTGCTGGCAAGAGCACAGTGGCCTCGCTCGTACTACGCTTCTATGATCCTGTTTCCGGCAGCATGCTCGTCGATGGCAAGGAGGCGCGAGACTATCCGCTCACTGCTTTGCGCGATCGCATGGCCATTGTGCCACAGGAGGTGTTGCTCTTCGGTGGAACCATCCGCGAGAACATCGCCTATGGCAAGCCGGGCGCGAACGATGCGGAGATCGGGCCGCTGCACGGAAAGCCAATGCGCACGACTTCGTCACCGGTTTCCCCGACGGTTACGGGACGGTGGTGGGTGAACGGGGCGTGCAATTGAGCGGAGGCCAACGCCAGCGCATAGCGATCGCGCGCGCCGTGCTCAAGGATCCCGCTATCCTCATCCTGGACGAAGCGACGAGCGCACTGGACAGCGAGAGCGAACGACTCGTGCAGGAAGCGCTGGACCAGTTGATGGTGGGCCGCACGAGCATCGTGATCGCCCACCGGCTAAGCACCATCCGCAACGCGGACAAGATCCTGGTGCTCGACAAAGGCACCGTGGTGGAAAGCGGCACGCACGACGAACTGATCGCGGATACGGGCGGGCTGTACTACAGCCTGAGCAAACTCCAGTTCGAGGCGGCTACGGCGTAAGCCCCATTTCCCCCCCCCCCCCCCCCCCCCCCCCCCCCCCCCCCCCGGCCCCGCCCCCCCCCCCCCGGCCCCCGGGTGCCCCCCCCCCCCCGCTTTGGCCCCCCCCCCCCCCGCCCCGTGGGGGGCCCTGGTCCCCCCTCCCCCCCCCCCCCCCCCCCCCCCCCCCCCCCCCCCCCCCCCCCCCCCCCCCCCCGCCCCCCCCCCCCCGGCTCCCCCCCCCCCCCCCCCCCCCCCCCGGGCGCCCCCCCCCCCCCGGCCCCCGCGGGGGGCCCGCCCCCCCCCCCCCCCCCCCCCGGGGGGGGGGGGGGGCGGTCCGGGGGGGGGGCGGCCCCCCCCCCGGGCGCCCCCCCCCCCCCCCCGCCCGGCCCCCCCCGCCCGGGGCCCGCGCCGCCCCCCCCCCGGCCCCCGCCCCCCCCCGCCCCCCCCACGCCCCCCCCCCCCCACCCCCCCCCCCCCCCCCCCGGCGGCCCCCCCCCGGCCCCCGGGGGGGGGGGGGGGGGCCGGCGGGGGCGCCCCCCCCCCCCCCCCCCGCGCCCCGGGCCGGGCCCGGCGGGGGCCCCCCCCCCCCTCCCCCCCCCCCCCCCCCCCCCCCCGCCCCCCCCCCCCCCCCCCCCGGGGGCCCCGGGGAGGGGGGGGCGGGGAGGGGGAAACCCGGCCCCCCCCCCCCCCGCCCCCCGGGGGGGGGGGGGGTGGCTGGGGGGCTTCCCCCCGGTTGCCCCCCCGTGGCGGGCCGGCCCCGCCCCCCCCCCCCCGCCCCCCCGAACGGCCCGCACCCCCCGGGTGGGCCCCGGCGGTCCCCCCCCACCCCCCCCCCCCACCCGAGCCCCGAGGGGAGGTGGGGGTGGGGGGCCCCCGCCCGACCACCCCGGAAGGGCGCCCCCGGGGGGGCCCGAGGGCGCCGCGCTACAGTTCAACCCGCACCACCTTCTTCGTCGCGAAGAACTCCTCCTCGAACTCCTTGGATAGTTCGAAGACCCGGTAGCGCTGCTTCACCGGTAGCAGTTCATCGGCGAGTTCGCCGCCCTTCAAGTAGTAGAGGTGTCCTTCGCCTTTCGGCACCAAGTGCTTCGTCATTCGAAGGAATTCCGGCAAGGTGGTAACTGCACGACTCACGATGACATCGTAACGGTCCTTGTGATCCTCGCTACGCACTTGCTCGGCGGTGCAATTGGGAAGTCCGAGTCCTTCGATCACTCCTTTCACGGCCATGATCTTCTTGCCGATGCCATCGATGCCATGGAATGAGCACTGCGGGAACAAGATCGCCAAGGGAACCAAGGGAAAGCCTCCACCGGTGCCCACGTCAACGATGCGCGTTCCTTTCTTGAACTGCACGACACGAGCAATTCCCAGCGAGTGCAGAATGTGGCGCTCGTAGAGGTGTTCGAAATCCTTGCGCGAGATCAGGTTCACCCGCTCGTTCCAGTACGCGTAGAGTTCGCCAAGGCGTGCGAAACGGTCGCGCTGCTCCGCGGTAAGTTGTGGGAAGTACTTCAGAAGGAGATCCAAGCCGGACATGTGCCCATGTGGTCATGTGGTCATGTGCCCATGGTGCCTGCCACTGTCACATGATGTTCAGATAGCGTCTTTGCTGTTCTGCATCAGGTTCAGCAGGAACTCCCGTGCGCGGAAGAGCTGTGCTTTCACCGTACCCAGTGGCAGATCCAGTTCCTCGGCGATCTCCTCGTAGCTGTACTCCTTGTAGTAGCGCAGCTCAACCAGGGTCTTGTAGCGCGGCTTCAGCTTGTCCACCACCTCACGCATGATCGCGTTCTTCTGCTCGCGCATGGTGACCTCGGCAGGATCCAATCCATGACCCTTCAACTCGATGTGCATCTCATCGCCATCCTCGGTTCCGATGGGATTGTCGATGGAGAAGGTCTTCTTCTTCTGTTTGCGGATCCAGTCGATGCAATTGTTCGACGCGATCTTGAAGAGCCAGGTGCTGAACGCGTAGTTGGGCGTGTACTGCTTCAACCGGTTGAAGGCCTTGCCGAAGGCTTCGATCGTGAGATCCTCGGCGTCGTCCTTGTTGTTGATCATCTTCAACAACATGAAGTAGATGGAATCGCGGTAGCGGCTCATCAGCTCGGCGTAGGCCTTCTGATCGCCTTTGTCCACGGCCTTGCGTACGAGTATGTAGTCGTACCGGGCTTTCTCGCTTAGGTTCTCGTTCACTTCCATCGCTTGGGCTTTACAAGGATCGTACTGGCGTACAGCAGCGGATCCAAAAGTAGGAACAGCCATTCCAGTGGCAGGGCAAGCCAGGTGATGGCACCCGCTTGTAATCTTCGCAATGCGGCCATGGTCACGGGCAGCAGCAGTCCGAATTCCACTCCGGCACCGATGGCGACCTCGCGCCAACGAGACTTCATCAGGAGCAGCACCAAACAGGTCCAGAAGGCCATGCGCGCCAGCGGCAGCAACATGAGCAGCACTTGGTGACCGAAACGATAGTGCACTGCCGTGGTGTAGTGCCTGCGTTTGCGGCGGATCCATGTCGCGAGGTCGGGGGTGGCCCGCGTGGTCATGAACGAACGCGGATCGGCGATCACGGTCGTGTTGGTCTTACGCGCCACCTCGTTGATGAACAGGTCATCATCCCCGCTCATGAGGTGGTTGTGCCGACGGGGCCCACCGGCACCGAAGAAGACCTCGCTCGCGTAGCCCAGGTTGCGACCAACACCCATGTACGGGAAACCCGCTTGCGCAAAGCCCATGTATTGCATGGCCTTGATGGCCCCGTCATAGCGCTCCAGCAAACTGCCCGGTCCGCTGCGGACCGCATAGGGGCTATAGCCCAACACCACCTTCCTCCCATTGCGGAAGCCCGCTGCCATGGTACTGATCCAGTCAGGTCCTTCGGGTGTGCAATCGGCATCGGTGAGGAGCACGTGTGGATGTTTGGCAGCGCGCACGCCAACACCCAGCGCGATCTTCTTCCCGTAGTTGAATTTCTCATCCGCCTGTATGTTCACCGGCCGCAAACGCGGGTACTGCGGCTTCATCCATTGCAGGATCTCCCACGTATCATCCTCGCTGCGATCGTTCACCACTACCACTTCGAACTCCTGGTGATCCTGGCGCATGAGCACCGGGATCACCTCTTCCAGGGTGCGGGCTTCATTGCGGGCACAGATCACCACGCTCACGGGCAACGAACGGTCCACTTCCACCGTGGCTTTGCGGAAGGCGAGCCGGGTGAACATCACCACATGGTACAGCACGAGAACGACGAGCGCTCCCACCATCACCTGGAATTCAATGGACCACATACGCGGATGTACAGGCCCCGACAGCGGCTGCCGGTGCATGGGCGAAGCTACCGGGGCACCATGGTGGCCGTGCGCGGGGCCGAAGCAGTTATGAACAGCGCGGACGGGGAAGCCCAAACCCGCGCCGGACCTACATTCGCGCGCTCTTCACATGCGCTTCGAACTTTCAGCGAACGACCCGGGATCCAACGCACGCGCTGGTGTCCTGCATACGGCCCACGGGGATATCCCCACACCGATCTTCATGCCGGTGGGTACGCTGGGCGCGGTAAAGGCCGTGCACCCACGCGAATTGAAGCAGGACTTGGACGCGCCGATCATGCTCAGCAACACCTACCACCTCTACCTGCGTCCGGGTACAGGGGTGTTGGAGCACGCCGGTGGTCTGCACAAGTTCAACGGTTGGGACCGGCCGATCCTCACCGATAGCGGTGGCTTCCAGGTCCACTCCCTCAGCGATATCCGCAAGATCACCGAGGAAGGCGTGAAGTTCCAAAGTCACATCGATGGTAGTCGGCACCTGTTCACGCCCGAGAGCGTGATGGACCTGCAGCGCAGCATCGGTGCTGACATCTGCATGGCCTTCGATGAATGTACGCCCTGGCCTTGCGAGCTGGCCTACGCGGAGAAAAGCATGCACATGACCCACCGCTGGTTGGACCGGTGCATCGCACGCTTCGATACCACCGAACCGAAGTACGGCCACGAGCAGGCGCTCTTCCCCATCGTGCAGGGCAGCACCTTCCCTGAACTTCGCAAGCGGAGCAGCGAGTACATCGCTTTGAAGGGAGCCGTGGGCAATGCCATCGGGGGCCTGAGCGTTGGTGAACCCGAGGAGGAGATGTACGCCATGGCCGAACTGTGTTGCGATATCCTGCCGAAGGACAAACCGCGCTATCTCATGGGCGTGGGCACACCGTGGAATCTGCTGGAGAACATGGCGCGCGGTATCGACATGTTCGATTGTGTGATGCCAACGCGGAACGGACGCAACGGCATGCTCTTCACCCGTGAAGGGATCCTCAACATCAAGAACAAGCAATGGGCGGACGAACACTCGCCGCTGGATCCCGGCGGCCATAGCTGGGTTGACACCACATACAGCCGTGCATTCGTTCGACACCTGTTCCAAAGCGGCGAGATGCTGGGGCAGCAGATCGCCAGCCTGCACAATCTGGGTTTCTACCTGGCACTGATGAAGGAAGCGCGTGCGGAGATCATCGCAGGTACTTTCACGAACTGGAAGAACGCATTGCTTCCGAAATTGAAGACCAGACTGTAGTTGTCAGTTCCCGATTGTCAGGGGTTCGACAAGCTCACCCTGACAACCCAAACCCTGAGAACCGACGATCGAGAACTCCCGCCGTGCTGAAGACCCTCGACCGATACATCATCCGGAAGTTCCTCGGGACCTTCTTCTTCATGATCGTACTGATCATGATGGTGGCGGTGGTGTTCGATATCAGCGAGAAGACCGAGGACTTCGCGACGATGACCGCCACCACGGGCGAGATCGTTCGTGACTACTACCTCAACTTCATCATCTACTACGCGAACCTCTTCAGCGGGCTCTTCATTTTCATCGCCGTGCTGCTCTTCACCAGTCGGCTGGCGCATCGCACCGAAGTGATCGCCATGCTCAGTAGCGGCGTGAGCTTCCCACGCATCCTGTGGCCCTACTTCGTGGCCGCCACGATCCTTGCAGGACTTTCGTTGGTGATCAACCACAAGGTGCTTCCCGCGGCCAACAAAGTGCGGCTCGCCTTCGAGGAACGGTACATCCGCGCCATCTTCTTCGTCGAGGACCACAATATCCACCGCGAGATCTCACCGGGCGTGATCGCCTTCTGCGATCACTACGGTGCGAAGGAGAAAACGCTCTACACCTTCGGGTTGGAAAAGTGGAACGGCAACGTATTGGAGCAGAAGCTGCACGCGGACCGAGCAACCTACGACAGTGTGAACGGATCATGGCACGTTACGGATTGGACCCTGCGCGTGATCAAGGATGACCGAGAGGAGATCAGACGTGGGCACGAGTTGGACACGGTGATCCCGCTCAAACCATCGGACATGGGCCAGCGCTGGGAAACCGCCATGGCCATGGGTACCGGCGAACTCAACGATTACATAGCGGCAAAACAGGCCCAAGGCGATGGATCGGTGACATCCTACCTGGTCGAGAAACACCAACGCACGTCCTATCCCTTCGCCGTGTACGTGTTCACGCTCATTGGAGTGGGCATCGCGAGCCGAAAGGTGCGCGGCGGTACGGGGCTCCATCTGGCCGCTGGTGTGGCGCTGGTACTGCTCTACGTCTTTGCCATGAAGATCACCACCGTGGGTGCCACCAATGCCGGGCTCGATCCATTCCTGGCGGTATGGGCTCCGAACGTCTTCTTCGGATTGATCGGTGTGTGGATCTACCGGAAGGCTCCCAAATAGGTCCAACGTTCCGTCACCATCCTTCCATCGTAATATTGCGATGATCCATATCCATCGTAATATTGTGATCTATTTAACCGCCATGGGACTCGTCAAAGCCGACCTCTTCACCGCTGACCAGAACCGCGTGGCCGCCATGGCCAAGGTGCTGGGCCATCCGGCGCGCATCGCGATCCTGCAGTACCTGATCAAGCAGGGCAGCTGCGTCAACGGCCTGCTCGTTGAGGAATTGGGCCTTGCCCAGGCCACCATCAGCCAGCATCTGTGGGAGCTGAAGAACGCCGGGCTGATCCAAGGCACCATCGAAGGCACGAGCATCTGCTATTGCATCGACCCCAAAGGCTGGAAAGCCCTTTCGAAGGACATGAACAAGCTGCTGACCACCGTGAGCGACAACTGCTGCTAACCACACTTACGCGCGTCGTGCTGAGCGGAGTCGAAGCATGCGCCCCAACACATACAACCATGAACACGAACACACAAGAAACCAAGGACATGGTCCGCGCCAAGTACGCGGAGATCGCCTTACAGGACAAGGACACCAACGCCAGCGAGCTGTTGCGGTGCGGGCGGATGCAGCACCGAGGTGTACAACATCATGACCGATGATTACTCCGAACTGAAGGGCTACAACGCCGACGCCGACCTCGGCTTGGGCTGTGGTCTCCCGACGCAGTTCGCGGGGATCAAGCCTGGCGACACCGTGCTGGACCTCGGCTCCGGTGCAGGAAACGACTGTTTCGTGGCCCGACACGAGACCGGTGAGGACGGCCGTGTGATCGGTGTGGACTTCACGCCGGAGATGATCGCGAAGGCGAAAGCGAACGCCGCCAAGCTTGGCTACCAGAACGTGGAGTTCCGCCAGGGCGATATCGAAGCCCTCCCGCTCACCAGCAACATCATGGATGTGGTGGTGAGCAATTGCGTGCTCAACCTCGTACCCGACAAACGGAAGGCCTTCAGTGAAGTGCTCCGCGTGCTCAAGCCCGGCGGGCACTTCAGCATCAGCGATGTGGTGCTGCGCGGCGAGATCCCGACAAAGTTGAAGGAGAGCGCCGAGATGTACGCGGGGTGCGTGGCCGGCGCGTTGCCGGAGAGCGAGTACCTGGGTATCATCCACGACCTCGGATTCGAGAACGTCACCGTGCAGAAGCGCAAGGCGATCATCCTCCCCGATGACATACTCTCGAAGTACATCAGCCCCGATGAGATAGCGGCCTACAAAGCCAGTGGTGCCGGAACATTCAGCATTACCGTGTCGGCCCACAAGAGCGGCGTGCCCAGCGAAAGGCAGATGCCGGAACAACACGGATCCCGAAACAAGTTCGGGGTGACCGAACGGCATGGCTCCGAAAAGGAGGCAGCGCCATGCTGTGCACCGAACGCGGATGGCACCGAGAAGGTGAAGCTCGCCACAGGCGAGACATGCGGTTGTGGGATCGATAGTACCTGCTGTTGAGCCATGAAGATCCTCGTACTATGCACCGGCAACAGCTGCCGCAGCCAGATGGCCCATGGTTACCTGCAACGCTTCGCCGGACGGCAGGCGGAGGTGTACAGCGCGGGCGTGGAGACGCACGGTGTGAACCCCCGCGCCATCGCCGTGATGAAGGAGGATGGGATCGACATCAGCGATCACACCAGCAATAATGTGGTCGAGTACGGCGACATCGCCTTCGATCACGTGATCACCGTGTGCGACAATGCACGCGAGCGGTGTCCATGGTTCCCGAGCGATGCGGTGAAGCACCATCACGACTTTCCGGACCCCGCAAAGGTGACAGGAACCGAGGAGGAGATCATGACCGCGTTCCGCAGCGTTCGCAAGGAGATCAAGCACTATTGCATCGATTTCGTTGAACGGCACGTGTTGGCCCTATGAAGAAGCGGCTCTCCTTCCTCGATCGTTTCCTCACGCTCTGGATCTTCCTGGCCATGGCGGTCGGGGTGGCCGTCGGACATTTCCTGCCGGTGGTGGCCGGGTCGATCAACGCGGCATCGAGCGGCACTACGAACATCCCGCTCGCCATCGGCCTCATCCTCATGATGATACCGCCACTGGCCAAGGTGGACTACGCCAAGCTTCCCAGCGTGTTCAAGCATCGGCGTGTGTTGGGCACCGGCCTGTTCATGAGCTGGGTCGTGGGGCCCGCGCTGATGTTCGTGCTCGGCCTGATCTTCCTGAGTGCGTTTCCCGAGTACTTCTCCGGTGTCATGCTGATCGCCCTCGCGCCCTGCATCGCCATGGTGCTGGTGTGGAACGACCTGGCACAAGGAGACCGCGAACTCGCCGCAGGGCTTGTCGCACTGAACAGCATCCTGCAGATCCTCTTCTACAGCAGCTATGCCTGGCTGTACGTCACCGTGCTGCCGCCGCTCTTCGGGGTGGAAGGCTACGCGGTGGATGTCACCATCGGCGAGATCACGCGCACGGTGCTCATCTACCTGGGCATTCCCTTCGCCACAGGTTTCTTGTTGCGCTTCATTCTGGCCCGGAGGAAGGGTGAGGAGTGGTACATGCAGCGTTTCATCCCGGCCATTGCGCCGATCACGCTGATCGCGCTGCTGTTCACCATCGTGGTGATGTTCGCACTGAAAGGCCAGGTGCTCGTGGAGATACCCCTTGACGTCTTGCGCATTGCGGTCCCGCTCACGCTCTTCTTCCTGCTGATGTTCTTCGGGACCTTCTTCCTGGTGAAGCGCTTCGGGGGCACCTACAAGGAGACCACCACGCTCGCCTTCACCGCCGGCAGCAATAACTTCGAGCTGGGCATTGCCGTGGCCATCGCGGTGTTCGGGCTCAACTCCGGGCAGGCCTTCGCTGCCGTGGTAGGGCCGCTGATCGAAGTGCCGGTGCTGATCAGTTTGGTGAACTTCGCGCTGAAGCGCATGGTGCGCTTCCAACCGAGTGCTTGATGAACCCCCGCACCAGTTCCCTCCTTGCGCTCTTCACCGAGGGCCGCACCCGCTTCACACTGCTCTTGGACAAGCTCACCGCGGAGGACCTGCCTAAGAAACTGACACCCGGCCCCAACAGCGCCGGCTTCATTGTTCGCCATATCGGCGATGTGGAGATGCTGTTCTCCAAGAACGTGTTCGGCTTGAAGGAGGTGCAGGTGCATGCAAAGACCGTGATCGCCAAGCGCGACACCGGTGAGTGGACGGATCTGGCCGACCTCAAAGCATACGTGGCGCAAAGTGCTGCCACCCTGCAGCGCGCCATCGAAGCAACCGGCGATGCCAATTGGGACTCCTTGGTGGAGACCAAGGAGTTCGGCCGGAAAACGAAGGCTGAAGCGCTGGGCCGCATTATTACGCACACGGCCTACCATGCCGGTCAACTGGCGATGGTCATGAAGTACGGATCCCCTTGATAGATGCCGACCGTACCGACACTCGGCCTCCGCGCCAACTGGAAGCAGTTCACCTTGCTGGTGATCGTGAACGCGTTCGTTGGCGGCATGGTTGGCATCGAGCGCACGGTGCTACCGATGCTGGCGGAGCTGGAATTCGGCATCGCCTCGCATGCCGCAGCGCTCAGCTTCATCATGGCCTTCGGCGTGAGCAAGGCGCTGGCGAACTATTTCACAGGAAGCTGGCGGGTCGCTTCGGGCGCAAGGCGTTGTTGGTGACCGGCTGGCTGCTGGCGTTGCCCGTTCCCTTCATGCTCATATACGCCGATGCATGGGCCTGGATCGTGGCGGCGAACATCCTCCTTGGCATCCACCAGGGTTTCGCGTGGAGCAGCACCGTGGTGATGAAGATGGACCTCGTGGGCGAAAAGATCGTGGCCTCGCGATGGGCTTGAACGAGTTCGCCGGCTACCTCGCCGTGGCGGCCATGGCTTTCCTCACCGGGCTGCTCGCTGCGGAGTACGGCCCGCGCCCCTTGCCCTTCCAAGTGGGTATCGGGATCGCCTTCATCGGCTTGCTGCTTTCGGTGTTGTGGGTGAAGGATACCGGCAAGCACGTGAGCGCCGAAGCTGCGAACAGCGTTGTGTCGTTGTTGGAAAGACCCTTCCTCGATACCTCATTGCGCCACCGGGTGCTGGGCAGCGTTACGCAAGCAGGACTGGTGAACAACCTGAACGACGGTATGTTATGGGGCCTGCTGCCCGTACTGCTTGCTACGAGAGGTTTCGGCACGTCGAGCGTCGGTGCGATAGCAGCGGTGTATCCTGCGGTCTGGGGCTTGGGGCAATTGGCCACCGGCAAGCTCGCCGACCACGTGGACCGCAAGGTGCTGTTGGTGCTGGGCATGTTCCTGCAAGGCTTCGCCATTCTATTGCTACCGTTCGTGGAACAACAGCACGCGTACATAGCGCTGAGCGCGACGCTCGGTCTTGGAACCGCGCTGGTCTATCCGACCTTCCTTGCGACCATCGCCGCACACACGCATCCACGACAGCGCGCCGAAAGCCTGGGCATCTTCCGTCTATGGCGGGACCTGGGCTATGCCATTGGCGCACTGCTCACCGGCTTGATCGCGGACCGGTTCGGGATCACGGCCTCCATCCTTGCCATCGGTGTTGTAACGGTGCTTTCCGGTGCAGTGGTGTGGCTCCGCATGCCTGCTGAGCGCCGTTGTCTGGAAGCCATTGACCTGAAGAAATGGTTGGGAAGGCGCGATATCCGCGTGGTGGACGTGCGCTCGCCGGAAGAGTTCGCGAGCGGTCACCTGGCCGAGGCGATCAACATTCCGGTGGACCGCCTGTTGGAACAGGCGCTCCCGGCCAAGGCGACAACGCATCGTGACCGTGTGCGCCAAAGGCGGGTGGCCGCTCCGCACAAGCCGCGCAGTTGCTGCGCGATCTGGGCTTCGGGAGAACCTGGTGGTTGTGCGGGGGAACGCTGGGATGGAGTTGATCTCCAATGCATGAAGATGAGAACAGCGCTAACGCTCCTCGTTTGTTCCATCGGGTTCAACGCTTCCGCGCAGAACATGGCAGTACGACCCACCGGTGCCATGCGCAACACCATGTTCAACGGTCAGCTATCGGCCCTGATCTCAATGGACAGTACCGCTGTGCCAGGCACCTACGGTATTGGGCCGCTGGAGCATCTTCAAGGCGAACTGATGCTGCTCGATGGGCACTGCTACGTCTCCACCGACACCAGTGACAGCGCGATGCAGGTGGTGGAGCGAACGGATGTGGGTGCACCGTTCTTCGTGCAACAACATGTGGCGAAGTGGGCCTCCGTTGCGTTACCGGACAGCATCATCGACCTCCGCAGTTTGGATGACTTCCTCACCGCGAGCTACGCGGAAAGAAAAACAGCCTTCGCGTTCAAATTGGTTGGTACGGTGGAAAAGGTGGATGTCCACCTTGTGAACGTACCGAGGGGGACCGCAGTGAACGGGCCGGACGACGCCCATGCGCACAACAAGCACTATTCACTGGTGGACCGCGAAGTGGAGGCGCTCGGTTTCTTCTCCACGCAGCACAAAGCGGTCTTCACGCACCATGATAGTAACATCCATCTGCATGCGATCACTACGGATCGGTCGTGGATGGGTCACGTCGAAATGATGCGCTTCGACCCGCGAACGACCCAATTGTGGATCGGCCTGCCGTGATGGTACTGCACACCTGACCGAACGCGGCTACTACCTTGCCGCATGCTCGCCGACCGCTTGCTCAAGCACGTTCTCTCCTTCTCGTTGAAGGAAGTCCATCTTCCCAACGGGGTTGGCGTATTGGACCCGTTCAATGGAGAACACGCGGATGAAATTCGACGCATCGTCACGCTCTTCCACAAGAAATACTTCAGCGATGATCGTCGCCGTGTGCTCATGTTGGGTATCAACCCCGGCAGGTTGGGAGCGGGAAGCACGGGCTTGTCCTTCACGGACACCAAACGCTGTGAAAGCGACCTCGGCATTCCTGTGAACGGGCTTCGTACGCACGAACCGAGCAGCGACTTCTTCTACCGGATGATCCGCGCGGGGGGCGGCCCGGACGCGTTCTACGAGCAGGTCTATGTGCATGCGATCTGCCCCCTGGGTTTCGTGAAGGAAGGTCCGAACGGGAAGGACATCAACTTGAACTACTACGACGAGAAAGCACTGGAGGAGGCCGTAACACCCTTCGTTGGCAACTGGCTTCGCACCCTGATCGCTTGCGGAATGCGCACCGATGTCGTCTTCTGCATTGGAACCGGCAAGAACGCGGCGTACTTCGAAAAGCTGAACGCACGGCTCGGGCTCTTCGATCGGATCATCGCACTGGAGCATCCGCGCTACATCATGCAATACAAAGCGAAGCGGATGGAAGCCTACATCACCAAATACACGAACGCCCTGGCCGACGTGGCACAGGGCGATCGCTGATAAGGACGGTGCGCTTATACCGGCTTGCGGAACAGGTAGCGCGTGATGAAGAGTCCGGTCTTGTCATTGCTCTGAACACCGGTGGTGACCGTGTACAGTTCCCAACCCTTGCTCACATACTCGTTCACGGTCTCCACGATCAAGCGGTCATTGCTCGCGATGTTCTTGAAGTTGATGCCGACCATGCTGAAGAAGTTAAGAAGGTCCTTGCCCACTTCCTGATCGCCCTGATCGCTGATGATCACACGTGAACGGCCGAGACCGCCGGGCACCACGCTTTCGATGGTGCTGAACTGGAGGTAGGTGTAGGCGGGAGCCACCGGGTTGGGGCGAAAGCTGTATCCAGCGAACAGGGCCACAGCGAGGGCGCTACCGAAAAGCAATGAACGAATATCCAATTTCATGACGGTGCGGGATTTGGAAGTGGTTGTGAAAAGGTCCGTTTACTTTTGGCGGACCCAAAGGCAAAGAAAAGACCAAACCATGAAGCGCCAGCTCCTACTCTCCATCGTTGCGTTCTCGCTCACGATGGCCAAGGCCCAGACCATGTTCCATGTGTCCAACGTGACCATCACGGAAAAGGGTGAAACCCGCAAGGGAACCGATGTTTCCGCCGAAGTGAAGGGCTCCGAAGGGGACGACCGTTTGGTGATGTTCGACCAGGACGGATTGCGGGTGAAGGCCCAGGTGCGCATCCGTACCCACGACAGCAACCGCAGCAGCGTCAAGGAAAGCGCCGTGTACGCGACCTTCGAGATCCGCCTCAAGGTGGATGGCGAGGACGACCGGCGCACGATCCAGAAGGTCTTCTACGGCGAGCAGGAGCGCAAAACGCACATCAGCGAGAAGTTCACGATCAAGAAAGGCATCAACGTGCGCGTGATCACCGTGGAGTTCGACGGTAGGTTGGACTAGGCCGACCGACCTCCCTTCCAGCTTGAACGGCTCCGGTATCCGGGGCCGTTCGTCTTTCCGTCTCTCCTATCTTGGTCGTCCCGCATGGTCGGGATGAAACAGATGCAGGTCTCCCGCCTATTCGACATACTCCCCTACCAGCTCGCGCACTATCCGAAGTCGGACGCCATTGCCACCAAGGAAGGCAGTTCGTGGCGCGCCTACTCCACGCAGGAATTGCTGGACGTGACCGAACGTCTTGCCCTCGGGTTGATGGCCCTGGGCGTGGCCCCGGGCATAAGGTGGCCATCTGCAGCGGCAATCGCAGTGAGTGGGCGTTGGTGGACCAAGCGGTACTTCGGATCGGTGCGGTCACGGTGCCCATCTACCCTACCAGCGGCAAGGAGGATTATGCCTACATCCTGAAGCACGCTGGTGTGAACGTCTGCTTCACCAGCAATGGAGAGATCCACGCCAAGGCCGCCCAAGAAGGTGGACCGCAGCACCTGTTCACCTTCGAACGCATCGCAGGGGTGCGGCATTGGACGGATGTATTGGATCTTGGTTCGCAGAACGAACTGGCGACCCTTCGGAAGTACGAGCAGCAGGTGAAGAACGATGACCTCGCCACGATCATCTATACGAGCGGCACCACGGGCAAGCCCAAGGGTGTGATGCTCACGCACAACAACATCATCAGCAACCTGGAGGCGAGCATCAGCCGCTTTCCGGTTGACAGCAAGGCGAAAGCGATCAGTTTCCTACCGCTCTCGCACATCTACGAGCGCATGCTCATGTACATGTACATGCGCACGGGCGTCAGCATCTACTTCCAGGAATCGTTGGAGGACCTCGGTGATCGCATCCGGGAAGTGCGGCCCGATGTCTTCACCGCTGTACCACGTTTGTTGGAGAAGATCTATGACAAGATCATCGCCAAGGGCGAAGCGCTCACGGGCATCAAACGCTGGCTCTTCTTCTGGGCCTTGGACCTTGGCTTCCGCTATGACGTTCGCGGAAAGAGCTGGTGGTACAACGTTCAACTGTCCATTGCGCGCAAGCTCATCTTCAGCAAATGGATCGAGGCCTTGGGCGGGCGGGTGCGGGTGATCGCCAGCGGAAGTGCGGCGCTTCAAGAGCGCCTGGCACGGGTGTTCAACGCTGCCGGTGTCCCCGTCATGGAAGGTTACGGACTCACCGAAAGCAGCCCGGTGATCAGCGTGAACGACCTGCGCAACGATGGGCTCCGCTTCGGAACCGTGGGAAGACCGATCCCCGGCGTGCAGGTGCGCATAGCGGAGGACGGTGAGATCCTGGCGAAAGGGCCCAACATCATGCAGGGCTATTACATGGAGCCGGAGTTGACGCGCGAAACCATCGATGCTGACGGCTGGTTGCACACGGGGGACATCGGTGAGATCAACAGTGAAGGCTTCCTGCGCATCACCGATCGCAAGAAGGAGATCTTCAAGACCAGCGGCGGCAAGTACGTGGCACCGCAGGTACTGGAGAACCGGTTGAAGGCATCGCGCTTCATCGAGCAGGCCATGGTCATCGGCGAGAACCGCAAGTTCCCCGCAGCCCTCATCGTTCCCGACTTCGCCTTCTTGAAGGATTACTGCGCGTTGAAGAACATCCCCTTCGAAAGCCGGGAACAGGTGATCAAGGACCAGCGCGTGCGCGACCGCATCTTCCGGGAGGTGAAGGAAGCCAACGCCGAGATCGGACAATGGGAGCAGGTGAAGAAGATCGCCCTGCTTCCTGCCGAGCTTACCATCGATGCCGGTGATCTGACGCCTTCGTTGAAGTTGAAGCGAAAACCCATCATGGTGAAGTACGCGGCGCTCGTGGAGGGGATCTATTCGGAATAGATAGCATTCAGTTGTCAGTTCTCCGTTGTCTGGGTGAGCCTGTCGAACCCCCACCACTGAGAACTGACAACTCCCTTCGGTGCCTCTACATTTACGCCTCCTTAACAAAGGCTTTACCATGAGAGCGATGCTGGCCGCGCTATTGGCGCTTTCCATCCTGTTGATCGGTTGCAAGAAGGAGCCGGGCGAGGGCGGGCGCGCGGAGATACAGGGGATCGTGTACGAGCAGCAGTACAACAACAACACGAACCTCCCCTTCGGCCCCAAGTATCCCTTGACGGACTGCCGCGTGGCCATCATCTACGGTGATGGGGACTATGCCGACGATGACACCCGGACAGGTCCTGACGGGAAGTTCCGTTTCCCGTGGTTGCGCAAAGGCGACTACCGCATCTACGTCATCACCGAGTGCAACGACTACGTCGGATGCACGGAAGGTGTTTTTGCCGATGTCTCCATCAATGACCGCAAGGACATCGTTGAGATGGACACGCTTTTCGTCCGCAACTACTGATGCACCTGCGCCGGTTCCTCGTTGCGCTGGGCTTGTTCTCATGCCTTGGTGGGTATGCACAGGATGTGCTGCGTCCGGCGGTGAGGCAGGAGTACTGGGTGTCCGGTGCGGTACACGGCCGACTGCCCGAGTTCCTGAAGGATGCGCTCGGGCATAGTTGGCGGCTCATCCGCGTGCGCGGCGAACTGGGTTATCGCAGTGCTGATGTCTTTTTCGCAGGCAAGCAGACCTACTTGGATGTGAACGTGCGCTACAAGATCAGCGACCTGTTGAGCGTGGCCTATGAGCACCGTTTCGCAACGCGCAGTTCAGCCGACGGCATCCGGCACCGCAGTATTCTGCAAACCCAGTTCACCAAGAGCTTCGATCGCATCGATGCGGACTACCGCTTCATTTACCAGCACAGCTACATCGAATGGGGCGGCCAGCGCGAGGTTTTCCGCAATCGTTTCCAGATCGGCTACAACATCAAGGACTGGAAGTTCGATCCGCAACTGGGCGTGGAGTTCTTCACCTGGGCCAGCAACAAAGGGTGGTCCCACTTCGGCACACGTTGGTCGCTGGGTACCGAATACTCTCTGAACAAGGCACATAGCCTTGGGCTCAGCCTGATCCACGATCGCGAGCGTGACATCGCCTGGCCAACACGCCGTTGGATCTGGTCCTTCACGTACTCGCTCAACCTGCGCGATCTCTGACATGAGCGCGAAACGGCAACAGACGGTGATCGTGCGGGTGGCGGCGTTCTTCGTCATCACCACCGCGGCCATACTGGTCGGCTACTACATGCTCAAGCCCAGCGATGAGCTGCGCATCTTCCATCCGAAGGACCTCGATGCGCGTCTGGTGGACCCCGCGGTCCGCAACAAGGAGGGCGAGCACCGATCATGGACTTCGCCCTGGTGGACCAACTCGGGTCGTACCATCACACTGAACGACCTCGGTGATCGCATCATCGTCGCCGACTTCTTCTTCACCACCTGCGCGACGATCTGCCCCAAGATGACCACGCAGATGGAACGTGTGCAGGAGGCGTACAAGGCCGATGACCGCATCGTGCTCCTCTCCCACTCCGTTACGCCCGAGATGGACAGCGTGCCCGTACTCGCCGATTACGCCGCCTTGCACCAAGCCGATCCCGAACGCTGGCACTTCCTCACCGGCCCCCGCAAGCAGATCTATGCACTTGCACGCCGCAGCTATTTCGCCTGCCTGGAGGAAGGAGATGGTGGTCCGGACGACTTCGTACACACCGAGAACTTCGTGCTCGTGGATCCGCAGCGCCGCATCCGCGGGCTCCGAAGCGCATTCATCTGACTTCCATCGACCATCTGCGGATAGCATTCGCATTCCTCACGGCGTCGGCACACCGAAGCGCAATTCCTCCACCTTGGCTTTCCCATCTGCGGAGATCACCACCTTGAAAAGCCGGTCGTACCGTTCCTCCGGTATCCCGGCCAACTCCACCGTGCTCAGGCCTTTCACGATGTTGGGCACCGTGTTGCTGTGGCCACCACCACCACCATGCCTGCATCATCGGTGGTGATGCGCTGCACCAGTTCATCCACCGCACCGGGCTCCAGGAGCACCAACTCCAGATCGCGCTGTTCCGCTAGGGGGGCCACCGTCTGCTGCGTACGTAGTTTGGTCGTAGCATAGATCCGCTGCATGCCTGCGCGGGCCAGGGTCTTCGCCAACTCGCGTGCGCACCTGCCCTTCGGGCGATAGCGGCGAATCCGGGTCCGAGGGGCCAGCTTCTCAGCGTGTCGCACCACGTAAACCGTGGTCACGGTTTCTTGTGCGACCGCACGCGGTGCACATTGAACGAACAGGGATAAGCACGCAGTGAACATCCAAAGGGTATGACGCATGGTCGCGGTGTTTCACCCGAAAGATGCGGAAGAACTGGGGATAGTGGAATCGCCCTTCGGCGGGTCGAGGATCTCCGCATGCCGCACGACGTATATGGTGGTCGTTGGAACTTGCGCTACCATGCGCGGAGCGCATTGCGAGAAGAGCGCGAGGGCGAATACATCCCGTGCGCGATGTTCATAGTCGGGATAGCTTGGGCACCCGGCAGTTGGCAAGATGGGGCTACTGACTATCGTTAAGCCAGGCTGCAATACCTGGCAGGTCGACGGAACCATACCTCCCACACAAACCTTGTTCCTTGTCCCAGCCGCTGATTCGAAAACACTGCTCGACCAAGAACTTACGGGTATCTCGTTTGTTCATTCTGCCAAGCTATCGATTCGCTCCCGGGGCCCCCAGGCTGCGGCAGGCTTCTACCTTCGCCACATGCGCAAATGGCTCGATCGCTATTACGGGCGCCTGCGGAAGGTGAAGGCGAACTACGTGCTGCTGAACCTCTTCAACCTGAAGAAGCTCGCCCACGCCCGCCGCATGTACCGCAAGTACGGCGTGAAGCGCAGCGTGCTCCTACCCATAAGCAGCGCCGACCTGCCGAACACCACCACCGAAAGCCCCTGGCTCGATGGCCCCGATGCAGCCGCCAAACTCGCCGCATCACCGGCCTTGCAACAATTCGATGCCACCACGCGGGAGGCACTTTCGCATTGGCCGGAGGACGGCTACGTGATCCTGCGCGGACTCTTCAACGCGGAAGAAGTCGCTGCGATGAACGCCGAAGTGGACCGCTTGATCCGCGACAAGGTGGTGGACTTCAACTTCACCGGAAGGAAGATCATGTTCGCCTTCCACCACAGCGACCTGCTGCGCAAGTACGTGCATGACCGCCGTATCCTCGATGCGATGGACTTCCTCCTTGGCCGTAAGGTGCGCGTGTTCCAGAGCATCAACTTCCTCACCGGCAGCGAGCAGCACGCACACAGCGACAGCATCCACATGACCACCTATCCGCTCGGCTACATGATCGCCGCGTGGATCGCATTGGAACCCACCACACCGGACAATGGTCCCTTGATCTACCACACCGGCAGCCACAAGCTGCCCTACCTGCTCAACAACAGCTACGATCACGGCGGCAACCAGTTCGTCATTGGCGATGAAGCGTACGGGCGCTACGAAGAAGCGATCGCGAAGGCCATTGCCGATGGGGACTTCCCCCGCGAAGGAGTTCCACGCGCAAGCGGGCGATGTGCTACTGTGGCATGCCAACCTGCTGCACGGTGGCAAGAAAATGACCATGCCCAATGCGAGCCGCAAGAGCATGGTCATCCATTGCTTCGCCGAAGATGTGATCTGCTATCATGAGCTCACGCAACGTGCGGCCATGATGGACGACGATCACGACTAGTTCTACTCCGTTATCGTCAAGGTCGCACGCATCAGCATCTGCTGGCTGCGCACCACTACCACATATCGTCCGGATGTCACGGGCTTCTTCGGCTTCGTGGGCATGCGGAAAGGAACCGCCCTTGCACCCGCGGGCCATGGGAACTCATCCACCACACGGCCAGTGGCATCGATCACCGTGACCATCGCTGAAGGGTCAAGCTCGCGCGTGACCCGCAACTCGAACGGACCGGGACCGGTGTTCGGTACGATCCGCAAACCAGCTGGTTCCGCAGATACTTCCTCCAGGCCTATCGCAGCCACTTCGCGCACACGCACGCAATTCGGATCGGTGAGCCCATTGCAGCTGCAGAAGTAGCCAAGGTTGTTCCCCATGAAGTCGATGATGTGTACCGCATCCACGCCCCAGTCGCCCATGAGCATTTCGCCGGTCGGCAGGAAGGCAATGCCCTCCGGATTCGTAAGGCCGCTGATGAACGCACCCACATGGACGCCGTTCTCATCGAAGCGCTGCACCGTGCCGGTCGTCCAGTCCTGCACGAGCACATCACCATTGGTCAGTTGCAACAAGCCAGTGGGGCCTTGCAGGATGGAACTGTCGATGAAGATGTCCAAGAATGTCCCGTCCGCAGCAAAGCGTTGCACGGTTCCGTTGGCACCATTGCCGTACACCGAGATGTAGAAGCGGCCCTGATCATCCCAGAAATGCCCGAGCCCGTTGGGTGTGCCAATGCTCGTGAACTCGTCCACGAAGACGCCATCAAGTCCGAAGCGCACCACCTTGTTCTGTGTGGTGCCCCATTGCGTCACGTAGATTAGGTCGTCCGGGCCGATGGACATCTTGGATGGAGTAGCGAGCGCGTAGCCGCTGGAGAAATCGCCGATGAAAGCACCCGTGCTTCCATTGTACCGCTTGATCGCCGCATTCCCGAAACCGGTAACCAGCACGGTGCCATCCGGATGGAACAAAATGTCTTCGGGACCGATCAAGCCGCCCGCACCCGCTGCGATGAACTCGCCCAGATAGTTGCCCCCGAGGTCGTAGCGGAACACCGCGTTCGTACCCCGGCTGTTCACCAACACCTCCATGGTGGTCTGCGCATCTGCGGTTCGCCACAAGGTGGTGACCGAGAGGAACAGAAGGGAGATCAAGCTTCGTTTCATGTCCAATACGGTTACGACCCCGGCACCCAAAGTGCGCGGGTTCGGGGGGCGATCATTTTCGATCGAACAAGCTCCCTACTTACAAGGCGCCGTGGTCTTCTTGGGCGTCGCCGGCATGCGGAAGGGAGATGCCTTCGCATCCGTGCCGGTGGGCTCGCTCACAACAGGGCCGCACGAGCGTGGATCAAAACGGAACACAAGATCGTTCCCAGGTGAAGGGCTCTGCGCGCGGAGCGATCCGCACAGCACTGCAAGACCGAAGAACAGGGTGATGGATATGCGTCGCTTCATGGTTGAAGTATTGACGCCACGAACCTACTTGCAAACGGACCGAACTCGGTTGCGGATCTCGTGCTTGAATATACACGTCCGGTCACGGGGCGAATGGTTCAGCGCGACTATTGACCCGCAGCTTCGATGTCATCGATCTTCTTCTTTGTCGCGGTGAGCGTTCCATCCATCGCGTAGCACTTCTTGAAGTTCTCCAGTGCGCCCGCGGTATCTCCTTTAGCAAGCAAGGCATCGCCATAGCTGTCATACACGTTGGCAGATGCTGGATACTCTTCCATGACAAGCCGGAGCATCGCCACGGCATCATCCACGCGACCGGCCCAGAGCAGTTCGTACCCCAGCATGTTCAGCTCGCCCTCATTGATGATGAGATCGGGCGATGCTTCGGCCTTCCATTTCCTGTACTGGGCGATGGCGTGCTCCACCCCTCCACGCGCCACCTCCTTTCCCAACTCCACGCGAATGGACAGCGGTGGTAGCGCAGCGGGCTCATCGTAGAGCAAATTCGTAATGCCCTCGATCACGCCCCAGCCACCGATCCCGGAACTATTCTTCAGGATCACGAAGCACTTGTCCTCTTCGATGCCCCGGAACATATAGGTGGTGAAACTGAGCCAGCCGCCCGAATGCTGCACCATGCGCTTTCCGGTTGGTGAGCGTTGGATGAACCAGCCGAAACCATAGTCCGTGGTGTCGCCGTTGTTGAGCACCGCAGGAGTGAAGGCCTCATCGAGCGTCGCCTTCGTGACGAGCTCCTCCGTGTAGAGGATCCGGTCCCACTTCAGCAGGTCGCCCACCGTGGAATAGACGCCATCTTCTCCCTGCCCATGGTTCAGGTAATGCGAATCCGAAGGGCTTAAGGTCGTTCCATCCCACGCCACCTGGAAACCATAGGCGCGGTCCGGCATCTTCGGGTCGGCGCCGATGACGAAATCGTACATCACCGTGCGCGTCATCCCGACCGGATCGAAAATGTACTTCTTGGTGTAGTCCGCGAAGGACATCCCGGATGCCTTGGCCACTATGGTGCCCAGCAGGTTGTAGCCCGCGTTGCTATACTGCCATTTCTCTCCCGGCTTGAAGAACAGCGGCGCCTTCAACTCCGCGAGCAGCTTCACCACATCGGCATTGCCGTTGGTGTAGCGGGCTGGGTCATCGTACTTCAATTCCGTCTTCCAGTTCTCGTCCATCAACCGCTCATACTCCGGCAAGCCCGAGGTATGGTGCAGCAGGTGCCGGATGGTGATCCCCTCATAAGGCAGTTCGGGAATGAAGTCGCGCACGTCCTGGTCGTAGCGCAACTTGCCCTGCTCCTTCAGGATCATGATGGCCATGGCGGTGAACTGCTTGCTCACCGACGCCAGGCGGAACTGCGAGTTGAGGTCCAGCGAGTCGATGGGATCGATGCTGCGGATACCGAAGGCTCCTTGGTAAACCAGCTTGCCATCATCGAAGACCAGCGCGGTGCCGTTGAACTGCCCGCGGGCGTGCGCTTCAGAGAGATACTTCTCGTACTTGTTCGCTTCCTCCGGCGGCTGCGCCTGGCAGGAGCTGAGCAGGAAGAGGAATAGGAAGGAGCCAAGGGTTTGGTTGCTCATCGGGGCGTGGCGCATAATCTCCATTGGGTGGTAAGTCGCACGAAGGGGTGGATGGTTACCGGATCCTGCTTATCCAAGTGTAGATGGTTCGGCTGACGGCGCTCCGTGCTTAACAGGTCCGTAACAAAACAGCCCGCATCTGCCCGAATCCTGTGGCTACGCGCAAAAAGGAGAGGAGCCTACCACAGATCCACAGCAGGCCAGCCTGCCCTAGGAAGGCAGGTGTCCCGCTCGCTCGTTCCTGTACCCGATGGCGCGGGGCATGCGACACCGATACGGATGCTAATGCCAGATTGCGCAGGACCTTCTAGTGCATGATGATCAAGCGGCGGGTGGTGACGTACCCGTCGGTTCGTAGGACTGCCTGAAAGGATCCATTCGAAAGATCGCCAACGTCCAATTGCAAGGTGGGACCCATCACTGCCGCATTTACCACGGCCCGACCGGTCGCATCGAAAAGTGTCAAGACCGCAGGGCCCCACGTACTCGAGGGTAGAGTGACCGTGAGGAAATCGGCCGTCGGGTTTGGATAGAAGGTCAATTCGGGTGGTGAGAAGTCAGGAGTACCAACGCTGTAATTGAGGCAGCCCGGGTCCGTATCGAACGGACTGAACACGATCAGGCCGACCGAGATATCATCCACTGCATGATAGATCGTTTCCTCGATCTCGGCAGGAACATCGGTACAGAAACAGTTGCCGCTGAGGTTGGCCATGTTGTTGGATCCCTTGGACCAGCGCTCGATATTGAACAAACTGTTCCCACAAATGATGTTGCCTGTGAACGTGTTGTTCCCATTGAAGTACGTGCCCATACGTATGCCCGTGCCATTGTTCACGACAACATTGTTCGTGAATGACATTGAGCCAGCCCAATTCCCTTCCACAGCCACAGTGTTGCCGATGAAGGTGTTCCCATCCACATGGTTGCCGAAGGACTGGGCCAATTCGTTGTTGATGAACGTGCATCCCGTGACCCAATAGCCATGATAAGAGGCTTCGATATTGTTCTCGAAGGTGCAGTTCGTTATCGTATAGAAATAGCCTCCTCCCAAGGCAGTGCCGTTGTCGTGGAAGTCACATTGATCGAACAAGTACTGGTTCATGACGAAAGACACCGGCCCTTCATCAAAACCCACTGTGTTGTCCGAAAACTCGCAATTGATGAAGTTGTACGGGGTGTGATAGGCGATGTCAAGGTCCATGAAGGTGGTCGCATCCCTGCCTATACAGTACTCCATCTGGACCTGATGACCGGTGAAGAGGGGATCGGTCGTACCGACAGCGATGAATCCACCCCATTTGCCGGAACCCGCTTTCTCAAAAATGACAGGCTGTGCGGCCGTGCCGATCTCTATCAACCGGCTATTGCGCAAACTCGATGGTCTTGTTCGCATCAACCCGGACGACAACGCCAGGTTCGATGGTAAATGGATTTATCCAACAGTACCACGTCACCAGTAACGATGGGCTACCCGCGAGCGCGTCCAAGTCGCATCGGCG
>JADJDP010000012.1 GCA_016702645.1 Flavobacteriales bacterium | reverse complement strand
AAGGTGCTGACGCGCTGATCATCGCCACCGAGTGGGCACTCTTCCGCACGCCGGACTTCAAGCGCGTTGGCGAGATCCTGAAGGAGAAGACCATCTTCGATGGCCGGAACCTCTATGACCTCGACGAGATGAAGGAACTCGGTTTCTTCTACATGAGCGTCGGTCGCCAGCCGGTGAACGCCCCTGTTCCTGCCAAAGTCTGATCACATGCCGCAAACCAAGGAGCGTGTCCTCATCACCGGTGCCGCCGGTTTCCTCGGATCGCACCTGTGCGACCGCTTCTTGAAGGAAGGTTACCACGTGATCGGATGGACAACCTGATCACCGGTCGGCTGAAGAACATCGAGCACCTCTTCAAGCGGGAGGACTTCGAGTTCTACAACCACGACGTGAGCAAGTTCGTGCATGTGCCGGGGCCGCTGAAGTACATCCTGCACTTTGCAAGCCCTGCCTCGCCGATCGACTATTTGAAGATCCCGATCCAAACGCTGAAGGTGAGCTCGCTGGGCACGCACAATCTGCTGGGCCTGGCCAAAGCGAAAGGTGCGCGCATCCTTGTTGCAAGCACCAGTGAGGTGTACGGCGATCCGCAAGTTCATCCGCAGACCGAGGACTACTGGGGCCATGTGATCCCATCGGCCCGCGCGGTGGTGTACGATGAAGCCAGAAAGCGTTTCAAGAGGCCATCACCATGGCCTACCACACCTACCACGGCGTGGAGACCCGCATGGTGCGCATCTTCAACACCTACGGTCCGCGCATGCGACTGAACGACGGTCGCGTGCTGCCCGCCTTCATCGGTCAAGCGCTGCGCGGTGAGGACCTCACCGTCTTCGGCGATGGTCGCCAGACACGCAGCTTCTGTTACGTGGACGACTTGGTGGAAGGCATCTACCGCTTGCTCCTCAGCGACTACGCGGGTCCGGTGAACGTGGGCAACCCCAGCGAGATCACCATCTCGCAGTTCGCCGAAGAAGTGATCAAACTCACCGGTACTAAGCAGAAGGTGATCTACAAGCCGTTGCCTACCGATGATCCCATGCAGCGCCAGCCGGATATTACCCTTGCGCGCAAGCTGCTCAGTTGGGAACCGAAAGTGGCCCGCGCCGAAGGCTTGAAGATCACTTACGATTACTTCAAGGGCCTCACTGCGGAAGAGCTCAACGAGAAGGACCACTTCTCCTTCGAAGGATACGCGCGGAAGTGATCAAGGAACCCGTTAGCGAACCGATCACCCTCCGCATCGCGGGCGTACCGGAGCATTTCAATTTGCCATGGTTGTTGGCCTTGAGCGTCGCGCGTTCGTTCGTGCGAACATCGAATTGAAGTGGAACACGGTACCCGAAGGAACCGGTCGTATGTGCGCCATGCTCCGCAACGGAGAAGTGGACCTGGCCGTGCTCATTACCGAAGGCGCCGTGCGAGACATCCTGCGCGGCAACCCGGGTCGCATAGTTGGCAGCTATGTCGACACACCCTTAACGTGGGGGGTGCACGTGGGAACGAACTCCACGATCGTATCGGCGAGTGAACTACAGGGTGTGCCCTTCGCCATCAGTCGCTTGAACTCCGGTAGTCATCTCGCAGCCATGGCCTATGCCCAGGCACATGGTTGGACACTGAAGGAAAACGAACTCGTTGTGGTGAATGACCTGAAGGGTGCCGAAGAGCGACTGAAGGGGAGTGAGCCGATCGCCTTCCTCTGGGAGAAATACACGACGAAGCACCTGGTGGATGCGGGCACCTTCCGTCGCGTGGATGAATACCGCTCGCATTGGCCTTCGTTCGTGATCGTGGCCACCGAGGCCGTGCTGACCGAGCACCCAAAGGAGGTGCAACGCCTGCTGAAAGTCATCCGCGACCAAGTGTCCGGTCTAATGCAGAAGAAGACCGCGCCCGAGATGGTCGCACAGCGTTACAAGATGAGCCTTGAGGATGCGCGTGAGTGGTTCGCAAGTGTGAAGTGGAACACGGACGGGAAGGTGGATGCTGATGGCTTAGCGCGGGTGGTGGAGACCTTGCTCATTGTGGGCATGCTCTCTAAGGAGGAAGCCGACGAGTTTGCCGCCCGCCTCGTATTGGTGGCTTGAAGCCCTGTACCGCCCTCGGGTGGCCCCATTTCCATCGCTATTGCTCCTGTACCTTCGCCACCCCTTTCACAGGCCCTGTTCATGCCCTACACCGCCCACCCAACCGCCGTCGTCGACGAAGGCTGCACCATTGGGGAGGGCACGCGCATCTGGCACTTTTCGCACATCATGCCGGGCTGCACGATCGGGGAGAACTGCAACATCGGCCAGAACGTGGTGGTGAGCCCGAAAGTGGTCCTGGGCAACAACGAAGGTGCAGAACAACGTGAGCATTTACACCGGCGTTGAGTGCGAGGACGATGTCTTCCTGGGGCCGAGCATGGTGTTCACCAATGTGATCAACCCGCGCAGCGCCGTGGCCCGGAGGGACCAATACCTTCGGACGCTCGTGAAAAAGGGTGCTTCCATCGGGGCCAATGCCACCATCGTTTGCGGGCACGACATTGGTCGCTATGCCTTCATCGGCGCAGGCGCGGTTGTGACGAAGGAAGTACCGGACTACGCGCTCGTCGTAGGCAATCCGGCCCGCCAGACCGGATGGATGAGCGAGTACGGTCATAAACTGAAGTTCAACGAACAGGGCGAGGCGACATGCCCCGAGAGCGGCCAGCGCTATGAGTTGAAGAACGGCCGAGTGGCCAAGCTGGATCAATAGATGGCCGCAAAGACGCAAAGACGCCAAGAAAATGCCGCTGCCAGGGCGTTCCAATTGAACTGCTTTACGCCTCTGCGCCTTTGCGGCCATTCCCTCCCCTCATGAGCGGCAAGATCAAATTCGCGGTTGTGGGCTGCGGCCACATCGGCAAGCGGCACGCGGAGATGATCCAGCGTCATGCGGATACCGAGTTGCTCGCCGTGTGCGACATCCGCTCGGCGAAGGAGACCGGCGGTGATGCCTTCGGTGTGCCCTTCTACAACGATGTCGACGCCATGCTCGCCGAAGTGCCGGCGATCGAAGTGGTGAACATCTGCACACCGAACGGCTTGCACGCCCCCATCAGCTTGAAGGCCCTCGAAGCCCGCAAGCATGTGGTCTGCGAGAAACCGATGGCACTCACCAAGGCCAGTTGTGAGGCGGTGCTCTACAAAGCGTTGCAGGTACACCGCACCGTCTTCGGTGTGATGCAGAACCGCTATTCACCACCCAGCCAGTGGATAAAGGGCGTGGTGGACCAAGGGCTCTTGGGCGAGGTCTTCATGGTGCAGGTTAACTGCTACTGGAACCGCGACCACCGATACTATAAGCCGGGCTCTTGGAAAGGCACGGCCGACCTGGATGGCGGCACGCTCTTCACGCAGTTCAGCCACTTCATCGATATCCTCTATTGGCTCTTCGGCGACATCACGGACATCCAAGGGAAGTTCGCCGATTTCGCCCACAAGGACCTCACGGCTTTCGAGGATAGCGGCATCGTAAACTTCCGCTTCCGCAATGGCGGTATGGGGTGCATCAATTACAGCACTGCCGTATGGGACAAGAATTTGGAGAGCAGCCTCACCGTCATCGGTAGCAAAGGCAGCGTGAAGATCGGCGGACAGTACATGGACCAAGTGGAGCATTGTCACATCGAGGGCTACACGATGCCCAAGCTGGACCCCACCAATCCAGCGAACGACTACGGTGCCTACAAAGGCAGCGCGAACAACCACGGTTACATCATCGACAACGTGGTGGACACATTGAAGGGACGAACAACACTTACCACCAATGCCCTGGAAGGCCTGAAGGTGGTGGAGATCATTGAACGCATTTACCAGAAGAGGGATGAGCAACCTGTATGACCGTCTGCTGAAGAAGGAGGCGAAACTCGCTGTGATCGGCTTGGGCTACGTAGGACTGCCCATTGCACTCGCATTCGCCCGCAAGATCAAGGTGGTCGGCTTCGACATCAACCAGAAGCGCGTGGACATGATGCGCCGTGGCGAAGATCCAAGCAATGAGCTTGAAGCAAAGGACTTCGAGGGTTGCGATATCCACTTCACCGCCGACCTCACAGACCTGAAGAGCGTGGAGTTCTTCATCGTGGCCGTGCCCACGCCTATCGACAGCCAGAACATTCCCGACCTCGGACCACTGCTTGGTGCCACCCGCACGGTCGGTCAGGTGCTTAAGAAGAACGACTACGTGGTATATGAGAGCACCGTGTATCCCGGCTGCACCGAAGAGGATTGCGTGCCGTTGCTGGAGCGCTTGAGCAATTTGAAGTTCGTGGATGATTTCAAGGTGGGCTACTCACCGGAACGCATCAATCCGGGCGATAAGGAGCACACGCTTGAGAGTATCGTGAAGGTGAGCAGCGGGTGCGATGCCGAGAGTGCGGAGATCATCGCCAAGGTGTACGAACTGGTGGTGAAGGCCGGTGTACACCGCGCAGCGAGCATCAAGGTGGCGGAGGCGGCCAAGATCATCGAGAACACGCAACGTGACGTGAACATCGCCCTGATCAACGAACTCTCGATCATCTTCAACCGCATGGGCATCAACACCTACGATGTGTTGGAAGCAGCGGGTACCAAATGGGAACTTCCTCAAGTTCCAACCGGGACTTGTTGGCGGCCACTGCATTGGTGTGGATCCTTACTACCTCGTTTACAAGGCGAAGGAACTCGGATACCATGCGCAGATCATCGACGCTGGCCGTTTCGTGAACGACAGCATGGGCGGCTACGCGGCCAAGCAGACCGTGAAGAAGATCATCGCTTCTGGGACCAACCCTGCTGATGCGCGCGTGCTGGTTATGGGTGCAACCTTCAAGGAGAACGTCACCGATATCCGCAACAGCAAGGTGGCCGACGTGGTGAACGAGCTGAAGAGCTTCAGTTGCACCGTGGACGTGACCGATCCGCACGCCGATGCCGCCGAGGTGGAGCACGAGTACGGCTACAAGCTCGCGCCGGAGATGAAGGGACCCTACGACGCCATCATCGTTGCCGTGAACCACACCGAGTACGCCAACAAGGACGAAGCCTGGTTCAAGAGCATGCTCAAGCCCAAAGGCGTCCTGGTCGACCTCAAGGGCGTCTTCCGCAAGAAGATCAAGGACCTTACGTATTGGAGCCTGTGATGAAGTTGGCCGCAAAGACGCAAAGACGCAGAGGGGTGCAGGTCGACGTTGTCCGTCTTGCTCATGCCCGCTGGGCTCTGGGTTCTCTGCGCCTCTGCGCCTTTGCGGCTTGATTGGACACATCCATGCAACGCAACATCCTCATCACCGGCGGCGCGGGTTTCATTGGCAGCCACGTCGTGCGGCGTTTTGTGACGAAGTACCCGCAGTACCGCATCATCAACCTGGACGTGCTCACCTACGCCGGCAACTTGGAGAACTTGCGCGATGTGGAGCACGCTTCGAACTACACTTTCGTCAAAGCTGATATCTGCGATGCGGATGCCGTTGCGGCAGCGATGAAGGAGCATGCCATCGACGGTATCATCCACCTCGCCGCAGAAAGCCATGTGGACCGCAGCATCAGCGATCCCATGGCCTTCGTCAAGACGAACGTCATCGGTACCGTCACGCTATTGAACGTCGCGCGCGAATCGTGGAAGGGCGCGATGGAGGGCAAGCGGTTCTACCATGTTAGCACCGATGAGGTGTACGGCTCCCTCCACGACGACAGCCTCTTTCTGGAGACCACGGCCTACGATCCACAGAGCCCCTACAGCGCGAGCAAGGCGTCGAGCGATCACTTCGTGCGCCCTATGGCAATACCTACAAGCTGCCCTTCGTGCTGAGCAATTGCAGCAACAATTACGGCAGTCATCACTTCCCCGAGAAGCTGATCCCGCTCATGATCAACAACATCCGCAACAACAAGCCGCTGCCGGTCTATGGCAAGGGCGAGAACGTGCGTGATTGGCTGTGGGTGGAGGATCACGCCATCGCTATCGACACGGTGTTCCACAAAGGCGTGGATGGGGAGACCTACAACATCGGCGGGCACAACGAGTGGAAGAACATCGACCTCGTGATGCTGCTCTGCCGCATCATGGACAAGAAGCTTGGTCGTGCGGAAGGGGAGAGCGCCAAACTGATCACCTACGTCACCGACCGTGCGGGCCATGATCTGCGCTACGCCATCGACGCAGGCAAGATCGAGCGCGAGCTCGGGTGGAAGCCCAGCATCACCTTCGAGGTGGGCCTGGAGCGCACCGTGGATTGGTATCTGGCCAATACCGAATGGCTGGAGCACGTGACCAGTGGCGCCTATCGCAGCTACTACGAAGGCCAATACACGCACCGCTGATGAGCCTCTTCCGCAGCTTGTTCGGCAAGAAGGAGGAGGCTATGCCACCGGCCGACCTCAGTGTGCTGCGCTGCGATGTGCACTCGCATTTCATCCCCGGCATTGACGATGGGGCGCAAACGCTGGAGCAGAGCATGGAAATGCTCACCGCCATGCGCGAGCTCGGCTATCGCAAGGTGGTGACCACACCGCACAGCATGGCCGACGGCTACAAGAACACGCCGGACATCATCCTCGGTGGCCTGGCAAAAGTGCGTGCGGAGGTGGCACGTATTGGCCTTGACATCGAAGTGGATGCCGCTGCGGAGTACTACCTTGATCACGAGCTGGAACGGAAGGTGACGGAGAAGGAAGTGCTCACCTTCGGAGACAACCTGCTGCTGTTCGAATTGCCTTTCCTCAGTGAGCCACAAGTGCTCCTGAGCGTGATCTTCCTGATGCAGACGGCGGGCTACAAGCCCGTGCTTGCGCACCCGGAGCGTTACAGCTTCTGGTACAACGACTTTTCCAAGTACGAGCGTTTGAAGGAACGCGGCGTGCTCTTCCAACTGAACATGATCGCGCTAGCCGGTGCTTACGGCCCGCAGGCGAAGCAGATCTCCGAGAAGCTGATCGATGTGGGTGCCTATGAGCTGATCGGCAGCGACTGCCACAGCATGGGCCATGTGGAGGCGATGAAACACACACTCACGCGGCCATATCTACACAAGCTTATCGCGAGCGGGAAGTTGTTGAACGTGGGGTTGTGATCAGCTAGGGCGTATTCAGCCAGCGGGTTGTCCATCGTCTTTCTTGGTCGTCGGTGAGTACGGCAAGCAAGACCGCAGAGGGAAGGGCGATGCTTCGTATCGTCGTTTGCGAAGAAGTCACGCGGATGGAGACATACTCCCGACCGGTCACATCAAAGACGCGAAAAACTCCATGGGTGAAGTTGGCAGGGTAATGAGCTTGGACTAGGTCGTTCGTTGAGTTGACGGTGAACGGTGCTTGGTTTTCGTTAGCAACCTCATCCAAGCCAATGTTCTGGTGGCATGTAGCGTTTGGTACAACTCGATACAGCGCAACCCCGGAGCTGTCATAACAGCTCAGGTTCGTGAACTGCTCACAGTTGTCCACGATGCACTGAAGAGAATAGAAAGGGTGTAGGGTGCATCCAACCCCTTCGATCCATTCTATCGGATGGAAGAAGTGTTCGGGCTCACCCGAGTAGCACCAATCCAGGATCAGGTTGAACTTGCGACGCTCCACGCCCGAGTACACATCTGATGAAATGGTGCTTACGATGACCATGGCCGTATCGAACGGCGAACACGTCGGAACTATCCCAACGTAGGCGGTGTCACCTACAGCCAAGGAGTAGTCATAGGCCAGGTATTCCCGGTCCATACAATCCGGCGTACGCCTGAAAAGGGTTCGCTGCCCTTCGTTGCGGAAGTAGCCCCACCCACCAGCGAATGTCGAAGGCATGATGGCATAGGTATGTCCACACATTTCGGTTGTGCCTGAAAACTGGATTACCTCCGTTCCATAGGGTACGCCCATGATCGCGCGATAGACACTCCATAATCCCTCATCAGCGTAAGTGGGAAAGGGTTGTTGCCCATGCGCGAGGAACGGGGCAACGATGACCACCAATGAGGAGAGGACCTTCACCTTGCAGGTTTGTACAGAACGAATGTACCTGACAGGTCGACCCAGTGATGTCCGATCCTTGGGCGAGAACGACCGGATACGCTCTACGCCGCCACCGTCTCCACCTCCTTGCTCACCTTCTTGAAAAGACCTTGTAGCACGTTGCCTGGGCCAACCTCCACCACCTTTGTCGCGCCATCGACGAGCATGTTCTGCATGGTCTGCGTCCAACGCACGGGGGCTGTGAGCTGCGCGATCAGGTTCGCCTTGATGCGTGCCGGTTCCTTGTGCGGGCGGGCATCCACGTTCTGGTAGATAGGGCAACGCGGGTTCACGATGGGGGTGAACTGGATCGCGGTGGCAAGTTCGGCACGAGCCGGTTCCATAAGCGGGCTGTGGAACGCGCCACCGACTGGTAGCACGAGCGCGCGTTTCGCACCGGCTGCTTTCAATGCTTCGCAGGCGGCGTTCACCGCTTCCACCGTACCGCTGATCACGAGCTGGCCGGGGCAATTGTAGTTGGCGGGAACCACAACACCGGGGATCGTCTTGCAGATCTCCTCCACTTTGGCGTCCTCCATGCCGAGGATGGCGGCCATGGTGCTGGGTTGGAGTTCGCAGGCCTTCTGCATCGCGTTCGCACGCGCGGACACCAGTTTCATTCCATCACCGAACTCCATCGCACCGGCGGCCACCAACGCGCTGAACTCGCCCAGCGAATGCCCGGCCACCATGTTCGGTTGGAAGGCATCGCCCAGCACCTTGGCCTTCACCACGCTGTGCAGGAAGATGGCCGGTTGCGTCACGTTGGTCTGCTTCAGGTCGGCTTCGCTGCCATTGAACATCACGTTCGTGAGGTTGAAGCCCAGCAGGTCATTGGCATGCTCGAACCAGATGCGCGCGTTGCTATCGGCATCGTACAGGTCCTTGCCCATGCCGGGGAACTGGCTGCCTTGTCCGGGGAATACGTAAGCGGTCATGCGGGGAGGCTCGTTGGAGGGGTGAAAATAGGCGAGTCGGTCACAGGGTGGAAAAGTGGAAAGGTGGAAGAGTGGCTAACCATTCCACTCTTCCACCTTTCCACTTCTGAATCTTAGTCCCTTCTTCCCCCGAACAACCGTAGCAACATCAGGAACAGGTTGATGAAGTCCAAGTAGAGGCTTAGAGCCCCCATGAGCGCCATCTTCTGGGCGGTCTCGGTACCGGTTGCCACTTGCTCACCCATGCGCTTCAGCTTCTGCATATCGTACGCGGTGAGGCCGGTGAAGATCACGACCCCGATGATGCTCACGATATAGTCCATCGTGCTGCTTCCGATGAACATGTTCACCAGCGAAGCGATGACGATGCCGATGAGTCCGATCATGAGGATGCTGCCCAGCTTCGTTAGGTCGGTCTTGGTGGTATAGCCAGCGAAGGCCATCACACCGAAGATGCCGGCCGAGATGAAGAACACATTACCGATCGCAGCTATCGGGTAGATAAGGAAGATCACCGAGAGGCTCATTCCTGTGAGCGCGGAATAAAGCAGGAAGATCCCGAGGAGCAGGGTGCTGTTCCGGCGTTGCACCAAACCGCTCATGACGACCACGAGCAACAGCGGCGCGAACATCACCACGTAACCGAGCCCCGTGAGGCCACCCACGTTCGGGCCTTCCATGTGGCGGATCCAGGCTTGCATACCCGCGTCGTTACCGAACTACCATGCCATCACACCACTGATCACCAGTGCCGTGGCCATGTAGCTAAACACGCTTGCCAGGAAGGTGCGCGTGCTGGACCCACTTTCCGGTCCGTAGATGGTGGTGGGTTGTTGTTGGAGCGTGTTGGGTTCCATGTCTCTAGTGCAGTTTGGCGCTGATGAGCTTGATGAACTCTTCGCGTGTGCGAGGTCATCAAGAAAGATACCAGTGAAGGCGGATGTCGTTGTGACAGAGTTCTGCTTCTGGATGCCGCGCATTTGCATGCACAGGTGGGCACATTCCATCACCACGGCCACACCCAGCGGTTTCAAGGTGTCATGCAGGCAATCGCGTATCTCGTTCGTGAGGCGCTCCTGCACTTGCAGGCGGCGGGCGAACGCGTCCACCACGCGGGGGATCTTGCTCAGGCCTGTGATGCACCCGTTCGGGATGTACGCGATATGCGCTTTGCCGAAGAACGGCAGCATGTGGTGCTCGCACATGCTGTAGACCTCGATGTCCTTCACCAGGACCATCTGGCTGTAATCCTCCTTGAACATGGCGCTCTTGAGGATGGCGGCGGGATCCAGGTCGTAGCCATGGGTCAGGAACTGCATCGCCTTGGCCACGCGCTCCGGGGTACGCTTGAGGCCCTCGCGGTTCGGATCTTCGCCAATGGCCTTCAGGATGTCGGTATAATGCCCGCCGATGCGCGCGATGCCCTTGGCGTCGAACGTATCGATACGTTCGTAGCCTTCGCTCACATCCTTGCGCTTGTAGCTCTTGTTCTTCACTTTACCGTTCGCCATGATATTCCACGCTGTTGTTCTCGGTCTCCTGCACTTTGATACAGTGCAGTGAACACCCGAGAGCAGCGATCGGTTCCGTGAGCTGTTCCCAAATGGCGATGGCCAGGTTCTCGGTACTACTGAGACGGCCTTTCATGAAATCCACGTCGAGGTCGATGTTCTTATGGTCGAGCTTGTGTATGACGCGCTCGTTGATGATGCGGCTCACCATGGAGAGGTCCACCACGAAACCCGTTTCGGGGCTTGGTTCCCCTTTCACGGTTACCCACAGTTCGTAATTGTGGCCGTGCCAGTTCGGGTTGCTGCACTTGCCGAAGGTGGCCAGGTTCTGCTCCACGCTCCATTCCGGCCGGGCCAGTTTGTGGGCTGCGCTGAAGCGTTCGCGGCGGGTGATGTGTACGAGGGCATTGTCCTGGTAAGGGAGGCCAAAGGTAGGGGCGCGTGTCACCACGGCCTTCGAGCCTCGCGTACCCCTGTGCGCACGCCCCTACCTTGGCAGCCATGCTTCCGTCGTGGTTGGTGCGCTTGGCGCGCAAGAAAGCCCTGCAGCCGCTGCACATCAGGCTGCATCGCGCAGCCAAGGTGGGCATGAACTACTGGGGCGGTGCCGAGGTGGCCGGGGAGCGGCGAGCGCTGGGCGTTGAACCATGCGGCCGCCAAGCTGCACGATGTCCAGCATCCGGTGGTCTTCGATGTTGGGGCGAACTACGGAGATTTCACCCAAGCGGCACTGGTCGCTTTTCCGCGAGCGGTGCCTGGTGCATGCCTTCGAACCTTCGCCCACGGCGCGCGGACATTTTCTCGAAACGGGTGGGGCGGATCCAGTCGTGGTGAAACTCCATCGCTTTCGGGTTCAGTGATGAAACGGGTGTGGCGATGTTGCATGCGCCCACCAGCGGATCGAGCATCGCCACCTTGCATGCGACCACCTTTGAGATGCAAGGGCGTGCCTTGGTGGTGGACCGTATCGAGCTGCGGACCGTGGATGGATTTTGTCAGGAGCAGGGCATTGAGCGCATCCATTACCTGAAGGTGGATACGGAAGGGCATGAACTTTCTGTGCTGAAGGGTGCGCATGAAATGATCGAGCAAGGCAAGGTGGACTTCATCCAGTTCGAGTTCGGCGAATGCCATTTGGATTCGCGCGTGTTCTTCCGCGACCTCTTCACCTTCCTTTCGCCGCGCTACCTCGTCCACCGCATTCTGCCGGAGGGTATCTGGCCGCTGCCCGCATACGCGCCCGACCGGAAATTTTCCATACGGCGAACTACCTCGCCATCAAGCGCTAGCGCTGACGGTCTTCGGGCCGTCGCATCTTCGCGCCATGATCATCGTCACCGGCGCAGCGGGGTTCATCGGCAGTGCCCTTGTGGGCGAACTGCTCCGGCAGGGCTGGCAGGACATCGTTGCCGTTGATGACTTCAGCAAACTTGGGAAGGCACCGAACCTCGAAGGCAAGAAATTGACCGCTCGCGTGGAGCGTCGGGACTTCTTCACGTGGCTCGATACCAATGAGAAGTTGGTGCAGTTCATCTTCCACCTGGGTGCACGTACGGACACCACCGAGTTCGACAAGGCCATCTTCGATGAACTGAACGTGCGTTTCAGCCAGGAGGTGTGGGAGCGGTGCGTTCGTTTCGGCATCCCGCTCGTGTACGCTTCATCCGCAGCCACCTATGGCGATGGCGAGCTCGGTTATGATGACGCCGACGATACGCTCCCTTCGCGCCTGAAGCCGCTGAATCCTTACGGTGAGAGCAAGAACGCCTTCGACCAGTGGGCGCTCGCGCAAGCCGCAGGTCCCGCCGAAGACGGGAAGCGCAAACCCTACTTCTGGGCCGGTTTGAAGTTCTTCAACGTGTACGGACCGAACGAATACCACAAAGGCCGCATGGCGAGCGTGGTCTTCCATGCGTTCAACCAGATCAATGCAACAGGAGGCATGAAGCTCTTCCGCAGCCACCGACCCGACTTCAAGGACGGGGAGCAACTGCGCGACTTCGTGTACGTGAAGGACCTGTGCAACGTGTGCATCTTCCTCATGGAGCATCGCAAGCATAGCGGGTTGTACAACCTCGGTAGCGGAACGGCTCGCACTTTCCTCGCTCTGGCCCGCGCCACCTTCGCTGCGATGGGGAAGGAGGAGAACATCACCTTCATCGATACCCCAGCGGACATCCGGGAGAAGTACCAGTACTTCACGGAAGCGCGCATGGAGAAGCTGCGTGGGATCGGTTACGAGAAGCCCTTCAGCACGCTCGAGGAAGGGGTGGGCGATTACGTGAAGAACTATCTCGTTCCCGCCCACTACATGTGAACCGGAGCGCCCTGCAGGGAGGCTAGAACGGTTTCGGTGCGCTCTGCAGGAAGCGCCAGATAGTTGGAGAGTCGCTGATCGTCGTGTACGCCGATGGATGCGGTCATCGCTTCAAGCCGAAGAGTACCATCCCGCATGCCGATGCGGTGCAAGCGATAGTTGGAGCGTGCGAAGAGCGCTTCCACCTCTTCCTGTCTGGGCAGGCGCGGAGTTTGTTTCCCCACGGGAAGGATCTCAAGCACCACCGCCGGTCGGTCCCGAACGATGCTCGATTCCATACCGAGCAGCACATCGCGTTCACCTCCTTCAACGTCGATCTTGACAATGCCCAATGAGAGGCTGCCGAGATCGTGCGCTGCGGTGTCGAATCGAAGAACGGGGATGATGAACTTGCGGAAGACCGTGAAGCCCGGACGAAAATCGCTCACGATCGTAGCGGCGGAGTCGACGATGGAACTGCTGTGGAGCTCCATGTGTACCAGCCCATCGCGGTCGGCGAGCCCCGTTGGTACGATGCGGGCGTCCGCATAGCGCTGACGGAGCACCAGCTCCTGAGCATAGTGGATACACACCGGGTTCGGCTCAAAACCAACGTAGGTGCGCTGCGGTTCGATGGACTTCAGCTTGCACAGGGTCTGGCCCACGTTCACCCCGACATCAACGAAGGTGCCCGGGAACTGCGCTAGCAGCCCTCGGAGAAGGGGGTGCATCCAAGGTTCATCCTGCACCAGCAGGTCGGTCCCAACCCCCTGGCGGATGGGCACCCGGAGGCGATGACCACCGATGTTCGCGCGTACACTGAAATTGAAATACGACAACAGGCCCGTGCGCTTGAGCGCTCGTAGGAAGAACCACGTGAGCGCATCGCAATATCTGCCGTGCGCCATCAGTCTTGATGCACCAACTTCTCACGCAACGCCATTGCCATGCTTCGCATCTTCAACAAGCGGTCGCGCAATTGCTCCACGTCCAGCGCGGGTGTTTCCGCTGGATCGGGCCTGCGCAGCTGCGTCTTGGCACCGCTGAGGGTGTAGCCTTTCTCCTTCACCAAGTGCTGGATCGTGCGCAATTGATCGATCTCCTTGCGCGTGTACAAGCGGTCGCCGCGATTGGTGCGTTTGGGACTGATCGTGCCGAATTCCTTCTCCCAGAAACGGATGCTCGAGGTGTTCACACCGATCTCATCCGCCACCTCACCGATGGTCCAGTAGATCTTTTCGATGGTCTTCGGTTTCAGCGGCATCGTGTGCCAAATGTGCTTTACCGTTCGATCCAGCGCCTGCCCCGCGTTGCGTGAAAGCTCCAGCATCCGCACGTATTCCGCCGGGCTCAGGTCGTTGAAGTAATAGTTGGCCGGGTCCACCGCCTCGTTGTTGCGATGCACTTCGTAGTGCAGGTGCGGTCCCACGCTCAGCCCCGTGTTGCCCACGAGCCTAGCACATCACCGCGCTTCACGCGTTGGCCGTTGCGGACCTCCAACTTGCTCAAGTGCGCGTAAAGGGTTTGGTATCCGAAGCCGTGGTCCACGATCACGTGCATCCCGTAGCCGTTGGTTCCGTATTCGGAATACACCACACGGCCGTCACCTGTGCTGTGGATGGGTGTGCCTTGCTTGCAGGTGAAGTCCATGCCCGCATGGAACTTCTGGATCTTGTGGATGGGGTGTATCCGCCAGCCGAAGCCGCCGGCCGTCTGGGTGAGGTCCTCGTTCGGTATCGGCTGGATGGCCGGTATGCTCGCCAGCATCTCCTGCTTGCGCAGCACCAGAGAGGCCACTTCATCCAGCGACTTCGATTGCACCACCACTTGCCGGGTGAGCATGTCCAGTCGCTTGCGTGTCTCTATCACCAGGTCGCTGCTCGCGTAACCGGCCAGATCGCGGTAGCGGTTGATGCCGCCCACGCCCGCCTGTCGCATGCTCTCGGGCAGCGGATCGGCTTCGAAGATCACGCGGTAGATGTTGTCATCCCTGCGGCGCACATCGCGCATCACACCCTCCAGTTCGGCCAGTTGCTTGTCAAGAAGCTCGTATTGCACGAGCAGTTGCTTGTTCTCCCGGCGCAGTTCACTCTCCTTGGGCGAATCGATGAACTGGTAGGTTAGGAAGATGCCCAACAACCCCACGGCCAGTCCGGGCAGCAGCATCAGTGCTGTGCGCTTGGTCTTCTGCCACGCGCTCAGCCGGATCCGCTCGAAGTTGAGCGTCTTCGGATTGAAGCGGTATTTCTGCTCGGCCATGGCGGGCTCCGAAGATAGCCGGGGCACTGTGGATCGTCCGGTGCCGTTCGACGGGCGGCTGTTAAAGAATGTGGATCGACCGGGCGTTGCTTGCGCCTCCGCGACAGATGTGCGCTCGGTACCTTCGGCGCCTCTTTTCAGCACGCATGACCTCCCGCGAGATCCGCCAAGCCTTCCTCGATCACTTCGCCAAGCGCGGCCACACCATCGTGCCCAGCGCACCCATGGTCGTAAAGGACGACCCCACGTTGATGTTCACCAACGCGGGGATGAACCAGTTCAAGGACCTCTTCCTCGGCAACCGGCCCGCCAAGGACAAGCGCATCGCCGACACGCAAAAGTGCCTGCGTGTTTCGGGCAAGCACAACGACTTGGAGGAGGTGGGGATCGACACCTACCACCACACGATGTTCGAGATGCTCGGCAACTGGAGCTTCGGTGACTACTTCAAGAAGGAAGCGATCCAGTGGGCGTGGGAATTGCTAGCGGATGAGTACAAGATCGATAAGGAGAACATCTACGTCACCTACTTCGGTGGCGACGCTGCGGACAAGCTGGAGGCGGATGAGGAGACGAGGCAGCTTTGGCTGCAGTACCTGCCCGCGGAGCGTATCCTTCCATTCAGTCGAAAGGACAACTTCTGGGAAATGGGGGACACCGGCCCCTGCGGACCGTGCACCGAGATCCATGTGGATGTGCGGACCGCGGAAGAGAAGAAGGCCAAGCCCGGTCGTGACCTTGTGAACAACGACCACCCGCAGGTGATCGAGATCTGGAACAACGTGTTCATGCAGTTCGAGCGCAAGGCCGATGGTTCCTTGCACACCCTGCCCGCTCAGCATGTGGATACTGGCATGGGCTTCGAGCGGCTGTGCATGGTGCTGCAAGGCAAGCGCAGCAACTACGACACGGATGTGTTCCAGCCGCTGATCCAGACGATCTCAAAGCAGTGTGGGAAGAAGTACGGTGAGACCCTGGACCAGGTTCACGTTGACAATTCCGGGGTGAAAGCCGACATAGCAATGCGTGTGATCGCCGATCACTTGCGCGCGATCGCCTTCGCCATCGCCGATGGGCAGCTGCCGAGCAATACGGGTGCGGGTTATGTGATCCGCCGGATCCTGCGCCGTGCCGTGCGCTACGGTTACAGCTTCTTGGGCTTCAACGAACCGTTCATGCACGGCTTGGTGGCAACACTGGTGTCGCAGATGGGCGATCAGTTCCCGGAACTGAAGAAGCAGCAAGGCATCATCGAGAACGTGATGTTGGAGGAGGAGAAGGCCTTCTTGCGCACGCTGGAGCAGGGCACCAAACGGCTTGAGCAGGCGCTCTCCGAAAGCAAGGGAACGATACCCGGGGACAAGGCCTTCGAACTCTTTGACACGTTCGGTTTCCCCATCGATCTCACGCAGCTGATGGCGCGTGAGCAAGGTCGCGATGTGGACATGAAGGGTTTCGAAGCCGAGCTGCAGAAGCAGAAGGAGCGCTCACGTGCAGCCACGACCGTTACCACCGGAGACTGGGTGGATCTGGCGAAAGGCGAAACGACATTCGTTGGCTACGACGAGCTGAGCAGCCCAGCACGAATTCTCCGCTACCGGAAAGTGAGCGGCAAGGGAGGGGACCAATACCAGATCGTCCTGGACCGCACGCCGTTCTATGCAGAAGGTGGAGGACAGGTCGGTGACCAGGGTTGGTTGATCAACGGTGACGACAAAGTGGAGGTGATCGACACCAAGCGCGAGAACCAGCTCATCGTTCACTTCACGAAGGCGCTGCCGAAGGATGTGAATGCGTCCTTCAGGGCGCAGGTGGACGCATCGCGCCGCAACCTCACCGCACGCAATCACACCGCCACGCATTTGCTCCATCACGTCCTTCGTAAGCAATTGGGCACGCATGTGGAACAAAAGGGTTCATTGGTCGCCCCGGACCGCCTGCGCTTCGATATCAGCCACTTCGCCAAGGTCACGCCCGAGGAGCTCGCGGTGATCGAGCGGGAAGTGAACGCGATGATCACCGAGGACATCGTGTTCGATGATCGACGTAATGTTCCCATCACCGAAGCCAAAGCAATGGGAGCCATGGCGCTGTTCGGTGAGAAGTACGGCGACACTGTGCGTGTGGTGAAGTTCGGACCGAGCGTGGAACTCTGTGGCGGAACCCATGTGCCACGCACGGGTGTCATCGGCCCCTTCCGCATCGTGAGCGAGAGCGCCCTGGCGGCCGGTATCCGCCGGATCGAAGCCATCACCAGCGTGGAGGCAGAGCGCATGATCAACGAGAAGCTCGCGAAACTGGACGCGATCAATGCACTGCTGAAGCACCCGGCCGACATCGTCCACGCAGTGGAGAAGCTCCTGGAGCAGAACGCGGCGCTGGGCAAGGAAATGGAAAAGGCGGGCAAGGAGCGAGTACGTGGCTATGCCTCCTCGCTTCCCGCCAAGGCGAAGGCCAATGGGAAGGGCCTGAAGTTTTTGGTACAACAGATCGACCTGGACGCGCAGAGCCTGAAGGACCTCGGGTACGCCTTGCGTGAGCAGCACTCGGACCTGGCGTTCGTGGTCGGTTCCGTGATCGATGGCAAGCCGCTGCTGGCCGTGTCCTTGGGCAAGGCTTTCGCCGATGCCACGGGCTTGAAGGCCGTGGACATCATCAAGCAGATAAGCCCGGAGATCAAGGGTGGTGGTGGTGGCCAACCGGATTATGCCACCGCCGGAGGCAAAGAGCCCGGTGGTATGGCCAGTGCGCTCAAGAAAGCGGAAGAGATGCTGTCCTGAACCGGCCCGAACACAACGAAGCCCCTCCGCGACGCATCGGGGAAGGGCCTCGGTGCGACGTGAAGCACCTTGTGTTACTTCACGCCAACTGAGGGCGGGCGCCGCCCTTGCTGAGCTTCGTTGGGGCGGGAGATGGACCGCGTTGAACTTCGGGCCGAGGTACTGCTCATTCTCACCGAAGGCCAGGTTCATCACGTAAAGGCCATTGAGCGCGATCACGAGGATGTAATCCAGCATGCTACGCTTGCCGAAGCACTGCACCACTTCGATCCGACCTTGGGCAGGAAGTAGAGCTGGCCATAGACCGGGACCAGGAACAACCAACCCTGCCAGGCCGGACGACCGACGATCGCAGGAAGACCACGATGTTCCAGATGGGAACGAAGGCGGCGAGTCCGGGAAGGCGGCACTTTCGTACAAGCGCCACTGGGCCAGCAGCGCTATGATGGTAACGAAGCCGATGGCATAGTAGAAGGCGTTCCCCATGCCCAACGTCTTGTAGAAGTAGTCGTGGATGCCCATTAAATAGTCCATGGCGTGCAGATTTGGTGGTGCGGCCGCAGCCGCGAAAGCAGGTGGTTCCATGCAAAGAGACGGTGGGGAAAGACCTCGGTTGCCTAGCAAACACGCCGTTTTGTCCCCTTTGGTATGTGTGTTCGGCCAAGGGCCGGAACGGCCCTACGAACGGTAGCAGGTCGCCGATCCTCGGACGAGCCGGGGCCTTTTTCCTGCCGAACTCAGCCCCGTGGCGTGGCGTACGCCTTCACATCCCCATCGGTTATCTCCTTACCGCTCAGGATGCTCAGGCGCTCCACGACATTCCTCAACTCGCGCACATTTCCGGTCCAAGGCAGCTTTTGGAGCTCCTTCACGGCTTTGTCCGCGATCTTCTTGGGTGCAATGCCCTGTTCCGTGCACACCAGGTTGATGAAATGGTCGGTAAGCAGCGGAATGTCCTCGAGCCGCTCGCTCAAGCTGGGCACGTGGATCGGGATCACGCTCAGTCGGTGAAAGAGGTCCTCGCGGAAGTGCCCGGCGGCGATCCCTTTTCAGGTCCTTGTTGGTGGCAGCGATCGCGCACGTTCACGACGATGTCCTTGTCACCGCCCACCGGGTGATTCGTCCTTCCTGTAAGGCACGCAACACTTTGGCTTGTGCCGCCAGCGCCATGTCGCCGATGCGTCCAGGAAAAGGGTCCCCCCATCGGCCAGTTCGAACTTGCCTTTGCGGTCCTTGATGGCGCTGGTGAAACTGCCTTCATGTGGCCGAAGAGTTCGCTCTCGATCAGTTCGGAGGGGATCGCCGCGCAGTTCACTTCGATGTAGGGCCCCTGCGAACGCTGGCTTTTTTCGTGGATCAATCGGGCCACACCTTCCTTGCCGGCCCCGTTGCCACCCGTTATCGACACGCGTGCATCGCTCGGGGCCACCTTCTCGATCAATCTCGCGGATCGCCAGCGCCTTGCTTTCGCCGATGCGTTTGGACTCCACCTTGGCCTTGCCCACTTTTGTCGCAGCACCTTCGTTTCCTGCAAGTTGCCGCGGTCAATGCGTTGCGCTCACCGGGATCAAACTGATGTTCGGCGGCTTCTCGATGAAGTCGAAGGCCCTTTCTTCAATGCATCCACGGCGGTGTCGATGGTACCGTGTCCGCTGATAAGTCACCACGGGCAGTTCCTCGTTGTGCGCTTGCGGTTTCGTTAGCACTTCAGCCCGTCCATCTTGGGCATCTTGATGTCGCAGGCACAAGGTCGTACTTGCCCTTGATGGCCTTCTCGAGCCAGCAACGCCGTCCTCCGGCCTCATCCACCTTGTGCTTCTCGTGCTCCAGGATGTCGCGCAACGCGGCGCGGATCGCTTTTCGTCGTCGATGATGAGGATGTGGGCCATGGGTCTTGGTC
>JADJDP010000011.1 GCA_016702645.1 Flavobacteriales bacterium | reverse complement strand
CGGTAACAATGGTCGATATGTTGTTCTGATAGCAAGCCCCATCATCGGTCAAGTTGATCTTCATGGCATACATGGAGGTGTCGTATCCGAAGCTCTTTGTGTAGCCAACTATGAAGTAGCCTCCGTCATCCGCTTCAACAACGTCTTGTCCGATGTCCACGGAAGAACCTCCGAACGATATCGAGAATTGCACCAAGCCGACGCTATCAGTCTTCAAGAAGTACATATCATGGGGAGCGGGGATTGCTTCCGTGGTATAGCCAGCAACAGCGAATCCGCTATCTGTAGTTTGAATAATAGAGAATAGAGACTCATCTCCGCCACAGTCATAAGCCCTTGACCAAGCGATAGTCCCGAGAGAATCGGCTTTGACAAATAGGCAATCCTAGTCACCGTCAATTTGGATCGGACCGACCATAAGGCAGCCTCCATTCTGAGTTGCCACTATTTGGCGGAGCGCAACTACGTTGCCGATGTCAGTTCTTCGAGTCCAAAGAAGGTCACCGACGCTATTGATATTGGATACTAACGCCGCTCCGCTCTGGTGGTTTCCGCAAACAATGAAACTACCATCCACAAGCTGAGCTACGCCCCAAGCTGTTGGTACTTGGCTGTCAAAGAATGGCGGGTCCCGCTTATCAAAAACACGGGACCAGATCAGGTTCCCTTGCGCACCAATTCTTACCAAGTACAAACCACCGGGGCTGGACGTTCCGACAATTGTGAATCCTCCATCGAAGCACTCCGTGGCAGCAAGTCCATAGTCATAACTCGACCGCCAGTAGGCTCTGGTCCAAAGCGTATCGCCAAATGCATCAGTTCTGATTAGATACAATTGTTGCCCTGGATTGATTATGTCGGAGGTGTCGGTACCGCCGACAATCAAATACCCGCCATCAGCGGTTCCCAGCATCGAGAAGCTCTGGTCGTTATGGGGCCGCCCGTACGTCCTGGTCCAAAGCGTATCACCCTGATCACTCAAGGAGATCAGCACCATATCCCTGCCAGACATCCCGAACTGGTCATAGGCCCACGTGGCGAACGTTACACCCCCGTTATGTGAGCGGTGTGCATTGTTGCCCATCGAATTCTGCAAACCAGGGAATAGCTGTTGGAAGGTGCTTTGGGAGAATGAATGGGGCGACGAAAGGAGAAGAACGACGAGCAGGCCATGTTGGAAGATCCGGAGTCATGATAGCTATGATGGACGTGGAATCTGTTCCGGCCGCTGCCAGCGCGTTTGTCGAATATAGTCATGCTCACCACCACTTGTCTTCACGGCCCTTGCCAAAGAGGCGGGAGTGTTCCTTACGTTGGCATTCTCCTCCATGCCGAAGAAACCGTCATCCTCTCCAGCCGTCGTCAAGGCCCGCGCCTATTGCGCCCGCCAGGAACGTGCCCAGCAGGAAGTCCGCGACAAGCTCTACGGATGGGGTGAGCACAGGACGCAGGTGGAAGCGATCATCGCCCAACTCATCGGCGAGGGCTTCCTCAACGAAGCGCGCTTCGCTGAGCACTTTGCGGTGAGCAAGTTTCGGCAGAAGGGTTGGGGTCGGCGGAAGATCGAGCAGGCGCTGAGGTTGAAGCAGGTCTCCGAACCGTGCATCGCGCTGGGGCTGAAGTCCATCGAGGACGACGAGTACAAGAAGGCGCTGGCCAGGGCTGTGGTCAAGCGCTGGGAAAGGGTGAAGGAGGACGACGCGTTCATCAAGCGGCAGAAGGTGCTGCGGTACTTCATCGGGAGAGGGTACGCGGTGGAGCAGGTGGAGAAGGCGCTCTCCAATGCAAGTATCGACCGTTGACCGTGCGTCACGCTGAACCCGACGATAGGAGGGTCTCCGGGCTGTCTCACCAATGACTTTGATGGCTTTGGAGATTCCGGATACGCGGGCCCGCTGCTCCGCAGCGCCCGCGTTCTGGAAATACGCCTACGGCGGACGGACGGGCGGCTACTTTTGCCGCCCAATGATCACGATCGACAAGATCACGGACCTCAAAGAACGCCTCGAAGCGCTGAAGGGCTACCTGGACGTGGAGGAAAAGCGCGGGCAGATCCTGGAGGAGGAGAAGTACACGCACGACCCCGATTTCTGGACCGACCAGAAGAAGGCGCAGCTCGTGATGAAGAAGATCCGCGAGCTGAAGCGCTGGGTGGGTCTGTACGAAGGCGTGAAGCGCGAAGTGGACGATGCCGAGGTGACCTTCGATTTCTTCAAGGCGAAAGAGGTGAGCGAGGAGGAGATGGACGCGCAGTTCAAGAAGTCCGCTGCGGCGTTGGAGGAGCTCGAGTTCAAGAACATGCTCAGCGCCGAGGAGGATCCGCTGAGCGCCGTGGTGCAGATCAGCAGCGGCGCCGGTGGTACCGAAAGCTGCGATTGGGCGCTGATGCTCCTGCGCATGTACCGTATGTGGGCCAGCAAGAACGACTACGAGGTGAAGGTGCTCGACTACCAGGACGGTGAGGGCGCGGGCATCAAGCAGGCCACCATGGAAGTGAACGGGGATTTCGCCTACGGCATGCTGAAGAGCGAGAACGGCGTGCATCGCTTGGTGCGTATCAGTCCGTTCGACAGCAACGCGCGCAGGCACACGAGCTTCGTGAGCGTCTACGTGTACCCATTGGTGGACGAGACCATCGAGATCGACATCAACCCGGCGGACATCACGTGGGACACGTTCCGCAGTGGTGGTGCCGGTGGCCAGAACGTGAACAAAGTGGAGACCGGTGTGCGCCTGCGCCACGGACCCAGCGGCATTGTGATCGAGAACACCGAAACGCGCAGCCAGCTGGACAACAAGACCAAGGCATTGCAGTTGTTGAAGAGCCAGCTCTACGAAGCTGAACTGGAGAAGCGCCGCAGTAAGCGAAACGAGATCGAGGCGGGCAAGAAGAAGATCGAGTGGGGGAGCCAGATCCGCAACTACGTGCTACAACCGTACAAGCTGGTGAAGGACGTTCGTACGGGGTACGAGACGAGCAACACGGACGATGTCCTCAACGGCGGGATCGATGAATTCTTGAAAGCGTTCCTGATGCAACAGGGGCAAAGCCAGAAGGTGTGATGATGGCCGCAAAGGCGCAAAGACGCAGAGCAAGCCAAGCGACCTTTGGGTCGAGCCATTTGTAACGTCGACCCACCGGGTCGACCAGAACAACGAGGATCATGGAATACCGGATCGAGAAGGACACGATGGGCGAGGTGAAGGTCCCCGCCGACAAGTATTGGGGCGCACAGACCGAGCGCAGCCGCAACAATTTCAAGATCGGCCCGCCGGGCAGCATGCCGCGCGAGATCGTGCATGCCTTCGCCTACTTGAAGAAGGCCGCTGCGCTCACGAACGTGGAACTGGGCAAGTTGCCGAAGGAGAAGAGCGATCTCATTGGCAAGGTCTGCGACGAGATCCTTACAGGTGCCCTCGATGACCAGTTCCCCTTGGTGATCTGGCAAACGGGCAGTGGCACGCAGAGCAACATGAACGTGAACGAGGTGATCGCCTACCGTGGCCATGTGCTTAGCGGGGGCAAGCTCACCGATGAGCAGAAGGTCCTCAACCCGAACGACGACGTCAACAAGAGCCAGAGCAGCAACGACACCTACCCGACGGCCATGCACATCGCGGCCTACAAGCTGACCGTGGAGGTGACCTTGCCCGGCGTGAAGAAGCTGCGCGAAACGTTGGACAAGAAGGCGAAGACCTTCGCGGGTATTGTAAAGACCGGCCGTACGCACTTCATGGACGCAACGCCGCTCACGCTCGGACAAGAGTTCAGTGGTTACGTGCAGCAGCTCGACAACGGCATGCGCGCGATCAACAACGCGCTGGAGATGATCCGTGAGTTGGCGCTTGGCGGAACGGCGGTAGGCACGGGCCTCAATGCACCGAAGGGCTACAGCGTGGTCGTTGCGAAGAAGATCGCGGAGCTGACGGGACTTCCTTTCGTTACAGCGCCGAACAAGTTCGAATCGCTCGCCGCGCATGATGCCATGGTGGAACTGAGCGGTGCGTTCAAGCGCCTGGCCGTGTCGTTGATGAAGATCGCGAACGACATCCGCATCCTCAGCAGCGGCCCGCGCAGCGGGATCGGTGAACTGGTGATCCCAGACAACGAGCCCGGCTCGTCCATCATGCCGGGCAAGGTGAACCCAACGCAGCCCGAAGCGCTCACGATGGTGTGTGCTCAAGTGATCGGCAACGATGTGGCGGTGAGCATCGGCGGCATGCAGGGCCACTTCGAACTGAACGTGTTCAAACCATTGATCGCTGCGAACGTGCTGCTGAGCGGGCGCCTCCTAGGCGATGCCTGCGTCAGTTTCAACGATCGGTGCGCTGAGGGCATCGAGCCGAACGAAACGGTGATCAAGCAGCACCTGAACAACTCCTTGATGCTCGTGACCAGCCTCAATCCGCACATCGGCTACTACAAGGCCGCGGAGATCGCGAAGAAGGCGCACAAGGAAGGAACCACGCTGAAGGCTGCCGCGCTGGCACTGGGCCACGTCACCAGCGAGCAGTTCGATCTCTGGTGCGATCCGAGCAAGATGGTGAGCGAGGGGTGATCTCGACGCCCACGAACGAAGAAGCCCCGACGATGTCGGGGCTTCTTCGTTGTCATCAACGCTGATCAGTCCGAGCAGGCCATGGCCTCGTTCCGCTGAGCGCCGAACTTGGCAAGTAGCAACTCCTCGTTGTTCAAGTCGCTCATCGCGAGGTCCACGGTGCCAGTGGTCGTGTACAGCCGCACTTGATCGCCCTCGGCATCGAGGAAGGTCATCACCGGTTGGTCGCACACCTTGCTATCGGTGTACTTCCACGTCAGCGCTGCGCGATCGAACTTCATGATGCGCACTTCACCGGCTTTCTTGCCTGTGAGCTGAGTGGTGGTGAAGGTGTCCTTGGTCGCCTCCATCTTGAACCGGTCGCCCTTCACGGTGACGAGCTGCATCTCGTAGTCGCCCTCGTTCATGCTCACCGGGTTGGTGCCTGTCCAGAACTCGATCAGGTTGAGGATGATGGCGTCGATGAAGACCGCAACACCGTATACCGGGATGATGCAAAGCCCGAAGAAAACGAGGCTCTTCACGAACTTGTTGGGGCTTACGGTGCCGTTCCAATCGTACACGATGTTCGTGAGGGCGAACTCGCCGTAGCAACCGGTTTGCAGCGTAGCGGTGATGCCCATGGCGAAGGCCAAGGCGGAGATCTTCAGTTTGCGCATGGTGAATGGTATATGCACAAAGGTGTTGTCGCTGGTGATGGTTCTCGCCGCCAGCAGTCGCAGGATGCGAACCTTGTTGCGTTGATACCCAGGAGCCAGCGAGCAGGGGTGAACCTTGTACCGGTAGCATCCCGTTCTACCTTGCCAACATGTTCACCGACCCCAAGTTGCAGCGCGAGTTCGAGAGCGTGGTGGTGCATCGCTCGCTCCTGCGGGCACCGAACGATGCGCACTGGTGATCCGATCGCTCACATCCCGATCGTGCGCAAGGGCAGCCTCCGCATCCTGGCACAGGACCCCGAAGGCCGGGAGCGTTTCCTCTATCACATCATGCCCGGGGAATCGTGTGCCATGTCACTGACCTGCTGCGGATCGAAACGGACCAGCAGCGTGATGGCGGTGGTGGAAGAGGATGCCGAACTGCTCATGATACCCGCGCGGTACATGGAAGAGTGGATGGTATATCCGGAATGGCGGCGCTTCGTGAACGATACCCAAGCACAGCGCTTCGGTGAATTGCTCGAGACGATCGAAGTGGTGGCGTTCCACAAGCTGGATGAACAGCTTTGGAACTACCTGGTGAAGCGCGTGCAGGCCACCGGCAACCACATCTTGAAGGTCACACACCAGGACATCGCGCAGGAACTCAACTCACCGCGCGAGGTGATCGCCGGTTGTTGCATCAACTCCAGCACGTGGGTCGCGTAACCGTGTCACGTGGCTCCATCGAAGTACACGTGTCGGCCGACTGGAAGCCCGCTTCAGAGAAAGGGCTGAAGGACGCCCTGTAGTTGGGCGGCACTGATCACGCCGGATCTCCGCCAGACGATCTCCCCTTTCTTGAAGATGGCCAGTGTGGGCACACCGCGCACGCCATAGGCCTGGGCGGCTGCCGGGTTCTTGTCCACATCCACTTTGATAACCGTGGCGCGATCACCCACCATGCCTTTGAACTCATCGAGGATGGGCTTCATCATTTTGCACGGTCCGCACCATTCGGCATAGAAGTCCACCACCACGGGCTTTTCACCGTTGATCAGTGCATTGAAGGAAGTTGGTTTCGTTCCCATGTTCAGTGGACCTCTTCGTAGATGACCTCTTTTGTTTCCACGTTGGTCGTTCGGGGATCGCCCGTGCGCGGTGATGCGCAGGAAGCACCGCAGCAACCCAGATTGAACAGTGCTTGAACCCCGAAGAACGCGGCAGCGACATAGGCCACAGGTTCTTGTTGGCCCGATCCTGCGATGAGGAAGATGATCGCGAGCACCAGCCGGAGCCAGCGGGTCGCATCCCAGTTCGTCATTGCTCGCTCCATCATAGTGTTCCGGTCGGATCTTGCGTCCCATCAGGGCGGTGACCTTTCGGCTCGAAGAGGCTCAGCACGAGACCTCCATGAGCGAACCATAAAGGGTGCTGTTAACGGGGCTGCTGGTAATTGCACACCCTGTGGTGCAACCGAAATTGCTCCAGTACAGCCACCCGCCGATCGCACCGAGCATGGCACCGGCCCCAATGATCGTCCATTTCCGCCCCATGAACTTGTTGTTTTCAGCACAAGGTCCGGTCAACTCCATTGTTCGACCGTGATGATCAATCACTGGCAGCAACCCGTTCCATCGCCCATGCGGTCCGTGAAGGTCATTGCTCATCGGGCTACAGTAAGGTGGTGGGCTGCACGAATGCCGTGCGCGGCACATTGGTGTTCCGGATCCGGCGAAACCATCGGCAACGTCAACGAGCTCTCCCAGCCACGGGCTTTCAGCATTGAAGCAGCGATCATGCTGCGGTAGCCCCCGGCACAATGCAGGATGAATGGTGTGTCCTTGGGGATCTCCGCAAGGTGGTTGTTCAGTTGATTGAGTGGGATGTTCAACGCGCCAACGACATGTTCCGCTTCGAACTCGCTCTTCTTGCGCACGTCGAAGACCAGCGGCTTCATCGCATACCGCGCGGCGAACTCCTCGGCACTGATGCGCACCATGGTATCCACGGGCTTGCCCGCCGCTTTCCAAGCGTCGAAACCGCCCTTCAAGTAGCCCACGAGCCCATCATGCCCGATGCGGCTCAGGCGGATCATGGCCTCTTCTTCTTTTCCGTGGTCGGTGACCAGCAGGATCTGCTGTTTGAGGTCGGGCACCATCTCACCCACCCACATCGCGCAGCTGCCATCCAAACCGCAGTTGATGCTGCCGGGAATGACGCCCTTCGCGAAGTCGCTTGCGATGCGCGCATCGATGATGAGGGCCTCGTGCGCGGCTGCCACTGCTTCAAATGCTTCCGGGGAGTGTGCCACACGTGCGCGTTCCAGTACCGTGTCCAGGGACTCATAGCCTTTGATGTTCATCAGCACGTTTTGGGGAAGTAGCCCGGAGGGGCATCAGGCCGGTGAGCAGTTCCTTTTTGAACTCCTCCTTGGTCATGTTCGCACGCAAGGCATAGTTCGTACGTTTCTGGTGGCCCAGCGTGTCCTGCGTTTCCTTGCTCATCATCTTGCCGCACGCACTTCCAGCGCCGTGGTTGGGATACACGATCAGATCATCGCTCAGGGGCATGATCTTGCTGCGTAGCGAATCGAAGAGCATACCTGCCAGCTTGTCCTCCGTGAGATCGGCGATCACGTGCTGCGCCAAGTCGGGACGGCCAACGTCACCAATGAAAAGCGTGTCCCCTGTGAAGATGCACTTCTCCTTTCCGGTCTCGTCGATGAGCAAATAGGTGGTGCTCTCCAACGTGTGCCCTGGCGTATGGATCACCCGGATGAGCACTTTGCCCACGGTGAGTTCCTGCCCGTCGGTGGCCACCATCGCCTCGAAGCCCGGTTTGGCCGTAGGTCCGTATACGATCGTGGCGCCCGTCTTCTTGGCAAGGTCGAGGTGGCCGCTCACAAAATTCGCGTGGAAGTGGGTCTCCAGCACGTATTTGATCTTCGCACCGTCGCGCGTAGCATGATCGATGTAGGGTTGCACTTCGCGCAGCGGATCGGTCGCTACCGCTTCGCCATTGCTCTCGATGTAATAGGCGCCGTGCGCCAGACATCCGGTATAGATCACTCGATCCTCGCGGTTGATCGCCGCGCATGGTTGGCGTCGGCGGAACAAAACTCAGCTGGGATGAACGCGCGTTGCTGATCCTTGTCAGTATCGCGGCCCTTCGGTGAGGATCGTCACGCTTGGGGCTGAATGGGCGCGATACGTTCGCATCGCGGTAACCCTTTCGCCATGGCAAAGCACTTTCAAGTCCTCGTGATCGGTGGCGGCAACGCTGGTCTTTCCGCAGCCGCCTTGCTTCTGTTCAAGAACGGCAAGTTGAAGGTCGGCATCGTGGAGCCTTCGGAAAACACTACTACCAACCCGCTTGGACCTTGGTCGGTGGCGGTGCCTTCAACATCAAGGACACCGAACGCAACGAGAAGGACTTCATTCCGAGGAGCGAGGTGGATCGGGGACAAAGTGGCCTCCGTCCAGCCGGAGCGCAGCGAAGTGGTCTAGCCAGTGGGGAAGCGATCGGCTACGATCAATTGCTCGTGTGCCCGGGCATCCAATTGGACTGGAACGCGGTGAAGGGCTTGCAGGAGAACCTTGGAAAGAACGGGGTCTGCTCCAACTACAGCTTCGCTTATGCGCCCTACACCTGGGAGTGCATCAAGGGCACGAAGAAGGGCAAGGCCCGTGTTCCACAACCCGCACACACCCGTGAAATGTGGTGGTGCGCCTCACAAGATCATGTACCTCGCTGCCGACCATTGGCGCAGGGAAGGTGTGTTGAAGGACATGGACATCCAGTACTGGAGCGGCGGAACCAAGCTTTTCGCGGTACCACGCTACGAGAAGACCTTGTTGAAGGTGGTGGAGCGCGGTGGGATCAAGCTCAATTTCTTCTGGAAGCTCGAAGAGATCGATGGGCCGAACAAGCGTGCGCGATTCGTTGGCTTCCGGAGAGATGAACAAGGACGAGGTGAAGTGGGTGGACTATGACATGCTCCATGTGACGCCGCCACAGAGCGCGCCGGATTTCATCAAACAGAGCCCACTGGCCAACGCCGCCGGTTGGGTGGACGTGGACAAGCACAGCCTGCGCCACGTGAAGTATTCGAACGTGTGGAGCATCGGCGACGCGGCCGGGTTACCCACCTCGAAGACCGGCGCTGCCATTCGCAAGCAAACACCCGCCGTGGTGGCGAACATGCTCGCGGCCATGGCCAACAGGCCTCTGCCAGCTGACTATAACAGGTATACCTCCTGTCCATTGATGCGGTTATGGCAAGCTGGTGCTCGCGGAATTCGACTACAACAACAACCGTAGGAGACATTTCCGTTCGACCAGAGCAAAGAGCGCTGGAGCATGTACCAGTTGAAACGGGAAGTGCTCCCCGGTTGTCACTGGAACTTCATCCTGCGAGGCCGGGCACAAGGCTGATCGATGTCGACACGTCCCCAGAATTTCATAGAAACACATCCTCTCCTCGCTGCATTTCTCCCCTTCTTCCTGTCCGCGCAATACTTCGACGGCCAGCGCAGTTGCCATGGTGCTGGAGGAGGTCACGGTACCAGGCATGCCGCGTTGCAGTCGTTCGCATGGGGGCAACGACGATGGGCAGTGGTTCCTCATCGGTGGACGCACCGATGGACTCCATCGTCAGCAGCCTCCTTTCGCTTTCCTCGCCACCGGGAAC